>NZ_FXZD01000027.1 GCF_900169145.1 Brevibacterium antiquum CNRZ 918
CTGGCAGGTGACGAACCATATGCGGGAGTCTCTGGCCAGGGACGCTCTGACGATGGCTCTGGCGGCGAAATATAGGGGTGGTGAAGATGTCTCCGGGCTTGTCCACCACAGCGACCGCGGCGTTCAATTCCGATCGATTCGCTACGGCGAGACCCTGGCGGAATCCGAGGTCGTGGCGTCGGTGGGGTCACGTGGAGACTCGTACGACAATGCCATGGCCGAGGCTCTGAACTCGGTCTACAAGGCAGAGTTGATTGACCGGAAGGTGTGGTCGGGGTTGATCGAGGTGATGGCGGAGACGTCGAAGTGGGTGGCCTGGTACAACCAGACACGGTTGCATTCAGCGATTGACTACCGCCCGCCGTTCGAGGTCCATTCGGAATGGATCAACCAGTCCGCGATTGAACCCGCGGCTGCTTAGGAAACCAAGAAAAGGAGCCTCTACGAAACCCGGTGCTTGACATGTTGATCGTGACCGCGAACAACGTGAACGTGGCCATGGCCATGGCGATCTGCAAAATGATGAACTTCGGTGTGCGAGTCACCTGCCTCACCTCGGCCTTGGATACCGCTGCAGACTGCGATCCAGCATCATCAGACCAGCGCCCATTAAGAAAAAGCGCATGCAATGGCACAGTGATCACAGCCAGAACACCGGCCATCACCACGTAGCCGCCGCGCCAACCGAGACCATCGATGAGGGCGACCACCAAGGGCGCGAACACCGTCGATGCTAGTCCTCCAACCAGCGTCAGCGTCGTCAACGGTCCGACTCGATCGGTCCCATACCACCGAGTGATGACAGCAAATGCTGGAGGATAGAGAACCGCGGACTGGGCAAATCCGGCAATGATCCACGCGGTGAAAAACACGGGAAGCGACGGCGACCACGCCACTAGTAGCAACGCCACGACACCGATGACTGAACCCGCTGTCATGACTGTTCGCGGGCCGTTGGCATCGAGGATGCGCCCGACTCGAATACCTGCCACAGCTGAGACGATGAGACCAGCCGAGAGAGCAGCAGTGATCGCTGTGGGGCTCCACCCTGTGTCCTGGGAGATCGGCGTTACCGCGACTGGAAGCGAATAGTACAGTAACCCCCAGCTGGTGATCTGCGCGGCAGACAGCGCGGCAAGACCACCTCGCGGTCGCCCAGTCACCGGATTGGTCACGCGGGAGAGAGAAAAGCAGCCAGCTTTTCCAAAGTACTCGCCTTGATCGAATAGTACGACCAAACGCCGCGCTTCTCGCGGTCGAGTACTCCGGCATCGACAAGGATCTTCAAGTGATGGGACACGGTTGGCTGGCCCAACCCGACGGGTTCGGTGAGGTCACATACGCACGCCTCATTACTCACGTTCGCCGCCACCAGCGACACCAGCCGTAGTCGGGTCGGATCTGCCACAGCCTTGAGGAGCCGAGCAAATTCCACCGCATCGTCCTGGCCCAAAGGTCTCATCGTCAGCGACGGGCAGCACGAGCGCGACACTGCGGCCGGGAGAGTCTGTTCAATCATCACATCTCCATTATGCCAAGACATTGACATTTGTCGATACGTGGTGCTTGAATACATATCGACACACATCGATGTTTGACGGTGGGAGTTTGAGACTTCGTGGATACGGTCTCCGCGGAAGAGTGGTTACTCGCCCGGTTTTCATCGATCAATTTGCCACTGCTAAGAAGGAGATTCATTATGCCTGAGAACTCGACCCTCGCTGATCTTCCGGTCGTCGTCATCGGCACTGGCCCCGTTGGCTTAGCTGCTGCCGCCAATCTGGTCACGCGTGGGATGAAACCACTGGTCTTCGAAGCCGGCGCTACACCGGCAGCAGCCGTCAGCGAATGGGGCCATATCGGGCTGTTCTCCCCATGGAAGTACAACATTGATCACGCCGCTCGCACTCTCCTCGAAGGCACTGACTGGCAAGAACCCGACAGTGACTATCTGCCGACCGGAACTGAACTCGTCAACGACTACCTCGCCCCCTTGGCCGCGACTCCACAGCTGCGCGAGGCAATCCGCACACAGACCCGCGTCATCGCGGTGAGCCGTCTTGGTATGGACCGGACACGCACACCAGATCGCGATGCCACGGCTTTCCTCGTCCGCACCCAGAGCGCCGACGGAGTGATCGAAGATCATCACGCCCGCGCCGTCATCGATGCTTCCGGCACATGGGCAACCCCGAACCCTCTCGGCCAAGCAGGCCTTCCCGCCATCGGTGAGACCGCGGCAAGGGAAGCCGGACTGGTCACCTCGCCACTGCCCGACGTCCTTGGACGAGACCGGGACGAGTTCGCTGGCCGCCACGTCCTCGTCGTCGGTGCCGGGCACTCGGCCGCAAATACGCTGCTGGCCCTGGGCGAACTCAACGAAGCAGAACCGACCACACGTATCAGCTGGGCAATTCGCGGAGCCGACCCCGCCAGCGTCTACGGTGGCGGCGACCAGGACGGGCTCCCGGCTCGTGGGGCACTGGGCACCCGTCTGCGCCACCTCGTCGAGACCGGACGCATTGACGTCCACACGTCAGTGACCATTACGGAGCTCAACACCACGGATGGACTCACCGTCTCAGGGACCACACCCGACGGGCCAGTCTCACTCAACGTCGACCGCGTCGTCCCGACCACCGGATTCCGGCCAAACCTCGACTTCTTGCGCGAGATCCGCCTCGAACTCGATCCGGTCGTTGAAGCACCGACAAAGCTGGGGCCGCTCATTGATCCCGAATATCACAGCTGTGGAACCGTCCCGCCCCACGGAGCCAACCTGCTGGCGCATCCGGAGAAGGACTTCTATATCGCGGGCATGAAGTCCTACGGTCGCGCGCCCACATTCCTCATGTTCACCGGATACGAGCAGATCCGCTCCATCGTCGCAGCCCTGGCAGGCGACCAGGCCAGCGCAGACAGAGTCGAGCTGGTTCTACCCGAAACCGGCGTATGTTCAGCCGACATCGGGTCCTCCTGTGACGCACCTGTTGCCGATACTGTCGAGGCTGATTCGTGCTGCGGTGCGCCCGCTGAGCCGGTCTCGATTGGCATCCCCACCGGCTTGGAGCACGGACGCAGTGCATACCAGGAGACACGATGACAACTCCACCACGCGTCCTCTTCGTCTGTGTGAAAAACGGCGGAAAGTCCCAAATGGCCGCGGGGCTCATGAGCGATCTCGCCGGTGACACGATCGATGTGGTCTCTGCTGGCACACAGCCCGGCACATCACTGAACCAACTCTCGGTGCAGTCGTTGGACGAGCTGGGCATCGATATCAGTCACGGCACTCCAAAGCCTGTCAACGACGCTGAGCTCGAAGCGGCCGATATCGTCATCACTTTGGGACGTGAAGCGACCGTGGAGGTGCCTGCGGGCACAGAATTGGAGAACTGGGATACCGACGAGCCGTCTGAGCGAGGAATCGAGGGCATCGAACGCATGCGCCTCGTGCGCGACGACATCCGCAGGCGTGTCGAGAAGCTTCATTCGCGCCTGATGTCATGAGTGACCTTCATGTTCGAGGGATGGTCGGCTCTGACTGGTCCGAGGTCAAGGACGTGTACCGCACTGGAATCGAGACCGGCCACGCCACCTTCGAGTCTGCTCCACCAGCCGCCTGGGAGGACTTTGGTGCAACCAGGCGGCTGGATCTGTGTCGAGTCGCCGTGGATGCCGATGGGAAAATTCTAGGATGGGTGGGCGCTGGGCCGGTATCGTCTCGCGAGGTCTATAGAGGCGTCGTCGAACACTCGATCTACGTGCACCCCGATGCTTCAGGCAAAGGTGTCGGCACTCAGCTCTTGTCTGAGTTCATCAGTCTCGCCGACCAGCGCGGCGTCTGGACGATACAGTCGTCGATCTTTCCCGAGAACACCGCCAGCCTTCGTCTCCACGAGCACGCTGGCTTTCGAACTGTTGGAAGGCGAGAACGTATTGCTTACATGACCTACGGGCCACTTGCCGACCGTTGGCACGACACGATTGTCGTCGAGCGACGACGACCCTGAAATGGGTTGACTATCGTTTGGCTGCCGACATGACGTCGCGGCCAGCGTCGCGCAGCTCGCCTGTCGGTGACACATGTCGATACAAGGTTTGGCGACTGATCCCGAGTTCCTGGCACAGTGCACCCACATTGGTTCCTGGTTGGCCCATAGAAGCCATCGCGAGGCGTACTTTGGCCGGAGTCATTTTGTAGGGACGGCCACCGTTGCGTCCTCGCGCTCTGGCAGATTCCAGGCCGGCTTTCGTGCGTTCGGAGATGAGTTCGCGCTCGAACTCAGCCAGGGCAGCAAAGATCCCGAATACCAGCTTCCCTGACGCGGTCGTTGTATCGATGGCCGCGCCTTGGCCGGTGAGGACTTTCAACCCGACGCCGCGGTCAGTGAGATCGTGAACGATGTTGACCAGATGTCGAAGATCTCGACCGAGCCGGTCGAGTTTCCACACCACCAGGGTGTCTCCTGAACGTAGAGCCTTGAGACATGCGATCAGTTGTGGTCGGTCATCCTTCTTGCCTGAAGCTCTGTCTTCGTACAATTGCGCATCATCGACGCCAGCAGCAGACAACGCGTCCCGCTGGAGGTCAGTTGTCTGTGAACCATCAGCCTTCGAGACTCGAACGTACCCAACCAGCATCTGCACACCTCGTCACTTAAATGTTCGTTTAAGTGACATGCTGGCGGGCATTTCGCCGCTCACCACATTTTGTCACTTAACCCGTTCATTATTCTACGTCTCGCAGACGGTGTCGAGAAGAGATATTGTGACACCTCGTCGAGATGAATGCCGAACTCAACGAAATTCGTTCAAACTCGATCGCCGTACACCACGCCGGGGCAGCCATTTTGCGCACAGGGCTTCTGACATCCGAATGTCAAGAGTCGGGTGCACAAAGCCCGATTTCATACGGCAGGTAGTGCAGTCGCCTTCTGAAAATGACAATGTGGGAGGAGATCGACCGGCGGTTCGCTGAGCTGACCGGTGCCGAGATTGGTGCGACCTACAAGACGTACGCTGAGGGAATCGCGCTCGGGCGCCCGTCGACCCCGGAGGACGTCGCGAAGTTCGTGTCGTTCTTGGCCGGTCCGGACTCCGACTACATGACCGGTCAGACCCCGCTGATCGACGGTGGCTTGGTCTACCGCTGATCAAGCCCTCCGCCAGGCCCGGGGCGATCCACTCTGCATCGAGCCGCCTCAATTGCCGCACCGCCATTCACCGGCGCGAAAACCCCGCCACTTGCCGTTGCGACTCACAACTTCAGCTCAGTCGCGTACTCACGGGGTGCGATCTGTCTTGCTAACTCGTCTTGACGCAGAGTGTCTTAGAGTCGTGACTTCTCGGGATTTATGAGGCATTCTTAAGACATGAGGCTTCTGGGATACACGCGGGTCAGTACTGCTGGCCAAGATGCGCAGCTCCAACTTGATGCACTCGTCGGTGAGGGAGTCCAGAAACGAGATGTGTTCTCAGATGTGACCTCTGGGAGTAAGACGGCGAAACAGCGACCTGGAATGAGGCGGCTGCTCGACTATGCCGAAGACGGCGACACTGTCGTCGTGTGGCGAATCGACCGGCTCGGCCGATCACTCCTGGACGTTCTGGCAACCGTGAACCATCTCCGAGACCAGGGAGTGAAGGTCCGTTCCGTTTCGGACAACATCGACCCTGAGACTTCATCGGGTCGGATGATGTTGGGAATGCTCGCTACCCTGGCCGAGTATGAGCGTGAACTCATCACTGAACGCGTCAATGCAGGCATTGCCGCAGCTAAGCAGAACGGCACCAAGTTCGGGCGGCCGCCGGTAGACCCGGACGAGATCGCCCAGAAGCTCTCTATCGCTGAAGACGCCCGCGCCAAAGGACGCACTGCTGAAGACGCGGCACGCTTGGTGGGCTGGTCGCGAGCCACGTTGTATCGACACCGTCAGGCCGCCGGCACTCACGACACACTGGCGAAGCCGGTGTGAGATGGACGGGCCGGAGAAGAGGCGCATCCTTCGGCTCCACGTTGAAGACGACATCGCTCTGACAACTCTGGCCCAAGACACCGGTCTCGGCTTGCGCACCTTGCAACGCTGGCACCAGCACTACAAGACCGGTGGGATCGCCGCTCTTGAATCACAGACCCGACACGACTCTGGTTCTAGGCTTACCCATCCTGAACTCAAAGCGTTCGTCGAGCGACTTGGCCTCACCCGGCCACGCCCGAGCATTGCTACTCTCCACCGTCTCACGGTTAAAGAGTCGAAACGGATAGGCGAGGCGGCACCCAGCTATGGGACGGTCCGCTCCATCCTGGAAGGCTTGGATCCGGCGATGGTGACTCTCGCCCTCGATGGTCCTGTCGCGTACAGGGACCAGTACGAACTCATCTACCGGCACACCGCCGAGCGCCCCAATGACACCTGGCAGGCAGATCACACGGAACTCGACATCCTCATCACCGATGCCAGTGGACGCCCGGAGCGCCCGTGGCTGACGACAATCATCGATGACTGCTCCCGAGCAATCTGTGGATACATGGTCTTCACCGGAGCACCCTCAGCAATGAATACTGCGTTAGCACTCCGGCAAGCGATCTGGCGCAAAGATGACCCCGCCTGGGCAATGTGCGGCATCCCCGACGTCCTCCACGTCGACCACGGCAGCGACTTCACCAGTCACCACCTCGAATACACTGCCATCGCGTTGAAAATCCGGATCGTCTACTCAACCATTGCCCGTCCGCAAGGCCGCGGCAAGATCGAGCGCTTCTTCGGCACCCTCAACACCGAACTCCTCTCCACCCTGCCCGGATACACCGGAGGCCCCGAGAAGAAGCCGACGCCTTCAATGGACCTGCCCGCCCTGGATCAGGCGATCGGTGACTTCATCTCGACATACAACGAACGCCCGCACCGAGAAATCAACACCAGCCCCAAATCAGCCTGGACCGGTCAAGGGTGGCTCCCGCGAATGCCCGAGACACTGGCCGAACTCGACGGACTGTTGCTGACCGTGCCCAAACACCGCACCGTCCGCCGCGATGGTATCCATTTCCAAGGTCAACGCTATCTCTCACCCACGCTTGCCCCGCTCGTGGGGAAACCAGTGACGATCCGCTACGATCCCCGCGACATTTCAGAGATCCGCGTCTACGAGCGCGACACTCTCATCTGCGTGGCCGTCGATCAGACGAACCCGAACCAGAGGCTCAGCCTCCGAGAAGTCGAATCAGCCCGCCGAGCCCGCCGCCGTCAGTTACGCAAAGACATCAACGAGCGCATCCCCAGAGTTGCGAATCGGGAAGAACCCCAACAAAGTAGCCAGACCGCGCGCCGGCGGTCGAAGCTGCGCACCTATGAAGAGGACGAGTAATGCCACGAGACTTCATCATCACCAAGGAACACCGTCGCTTCAAGGAGTTCGCCACGGCAGTACGCAAGGAGAAAACGATCGGGATCTGCCACGGCGAGGCAGGTGTCGGCAAGACACTCTCGGCTCGCCGGTACGCCCACTGGGATGAAGTCGGCACCTTCGTCGACGAATGGGGGCCGCGGTCTACAGCTGATACGAAAGTCCAGGCCACCGCCCATCGGTCCCGCACCGTCTTCTATACCCCTGAAGTCTTGCCTCGTCATAAGCAGATCATGCATGATATCGGCCATCTTCAAACTCGAGTTGGGATCTGCATCGATGAGCATTTACGCACGATTGGGAAAGTCACTGGCGTCCACGTCGGAAACGTGGCGAAACTGGTCGAGTTGGTCATCATCGACGAGGCCGAACGACTAACACCAACGGCACTGGAGCTCCTGCGCGACGAACACGACCGGCACGAGCTCGCAATCATCTTCATCGGCATGCCCGGAATCGATCAACGTTTCCGACATTACCCACAGCTGTACTCACGCCTCGGGTTCTCCCACAACTACCGTTCACTCGGCCGCGACGAACTCCTCTTCGTCCTCGAACGACAATGGAAACGTCTGGGATCAACACTCGACATGGACGACTTCACCGACGCTCAAGCGGTCGCAGCTATCGAGAGAATCACGCGAGGCAACTTTCGTTTGCTCGAACGACTCTTCCCCCAGATCCGGCGAGTCATGAGGATCAATCAACTCGAGACCATCACCGACGATGTCGTCGAAGCAGCCGCGAGCATCCTCGTCATCGGTGACTAACACCATCAATCAAGTGATGGTCATTCGATAGAGTTTGAACATGCCGACCGTCCTCATCACTGGCGCTGCCAGACCAAACAGTATCGCCGATGGAATCTCTTCGCGCCTCCGTTTGAATGGGTGGAACGTGTGTACTAGTGACCTCACTTCAGCCGACTATCCCTGCGACCTCTCTGATCCCGAGGCACCAGACGAGCTCATCACCCGCGTATCGGCCGAACACGGCCCGATTGAAGGGCTTGTTCTTAGTCACGCGCATGGCGAAGAAGCCGGGATACTCGACACCACGGCTGAGAGCTTTGATCGTCACCTCGCTGTCAACGCCCGCGCCTCACTACTCCTGATCGCAGCGTTTGCCCGACAATCAGTAAACTCAGGAGGAGCAGTAGTCGCTTTCACAAGCGATCACACGACAGGCAATCTGCCCTACGGAGCCTCAAAAGGGGCACTAGACCGAATCGTCATCTCGGCAGCCCGCGAGCTTGGTCCACGAAAGATTTCTGCGAACGTCATCAATCCTGGCCCAATCGACACAGGGTGGATGGACGAGGAGACAGAGACTGAGCTGGGCCCCTACCATCCACTGGGTCGGCTTGGCACACCACAAGACATAGCCGGTGTGACGTCGTTTCTATTGTCCGCTGAGGGACGATGGATCAGTGGTCAGCTACTACAAGCCGATGGCGGCTTTTCTGCGCGCTTCTAATCGGCCTCGAATATGATCCCGAGTAACAAATCAAAACGCTTGGTGCCCGACCTGGACCCAAACCCAGCAGACGCGCGTAGCTCTACGTCTACCGGATCATGCGTATCTCAGTGACCCCGTCCTCCTCGTCGGTCTGAGTAGAGCCATCAGGGGTGAAGCCGTGTTTACGATAGAACGCCTGTGCACGAGGGTTCGGGTCCGCCACCCACAGTGATAGGGGCTCATCTGGTTCACCGACTGTCTCCAGCAGTCTCGCGCCAGCTCCACTGCCGTGTATCGACTTGTACGTGTAGAGCACGAAGAGTTCCCGTTCGCCTTGCCGGTCGGTATCGTTCGATGGGCCGACCATGGCGACTCCAACGATTCGTCCATCCAGCTCCGCGACAGCCACCCTGTACTTCTCCTGATTGCTTTGGGTAAAGAACGAGCTCCATAGCTGTTTACGGCGCTCTATGAAGTCCGGGGCGTAGAGGACCGCGTCTGGCATGATGCCCTGATAGGTCTCCTGCCAGGATTCAACGTGGACTTTGGCCATACCGTCGACGTCATCGAAAACGGGATCGCGAACTACAATAGTCATGCGTGAATTATACAGCAGGGCCTACCTGCCTTCTCCGCCGTCACGCCATTGGAGACATGGCTTGCAGGATCGCATGAAGTCCCGGAGGGTGAACCTCGTGGAAGGCAGGCATCGGGCCGCCATTGAGCTTTCAAAGAAGACCGCCATTTACCGATGAAGCTCACAGGCGAGGACAACGCAAACCGAGACGGCAACGGCAACGAATAGAACCGTCAATCGAGGGCATGCTCAAGTACAGCCTGCCGGTCGACTATTTTCCTCCACGTGCAGCCAAACGACTGGTTGCTGCGACCGATATGAGACGTCAGGAGGATCCTGAGATCGTCAACGTCCCGTCAGAGTCGGTGACAGAAAATTTCGGCAATGGATCGGTCGCAGGGCCAGCGAGGACCTCACCGGTGGACGTCGAGAACTGTGAAGAATGGCAGGGGCAGGTGATCTTGTCTTCGGTGATCGTACGGACCTGGCAGCCCTGATGAGTGCAGACAGAGGAGAACGCATGGAACTCACCTTCCTTCGGCTGGGTGACCACATACGTTTCGTCAATGACGGTTCCAGAACCGACGGGAACGTCTCCCGCTGCGACGCTGGCATCTTCTGCTGAACCACTTGTCGGTGCCTCGGACGAGTCCTCGGACCCGCACGCCGAGGTCAACGCCACCGACGAACCGACGACAGCTGCGGAGCCGACCATGCCGGCGGATTTCATGATCGTGCGTCTGTTGGTTTCCACTGTGCTCCTCAGCCTCCTGTGCATACGTGAACAGTGCAGAATCCGTAGGACTGTTCGGCTTCCAGGGTAACGCGAAGCACTGACTCTCCTATATCCATTCACTCAGAGTCAGCCTGTCCCGTGGGACGTCGCCAGCAGCGATGCCGGGTCCGGCAGCAACGCCCGATCAACGGAATATCTCACGGTCGTGAATGCAAAAAGTGGTGGTGCGGACCCCACCCCGTCAAAAGGGCCGAAATCCACACCACCACACCGATCGTGAATACAAGGAAGGGGCCATCCCACCGAAGTGGAATGACCCCTCACCTTAAAGAATATTGCGGCAGTCACCTACTCTCCCACAACCACCAAGTTGCAGTACCATCAGCGCGAATGGGCTTAGCTACCGGGATCGGAACGGTTAACCGGGCGTTTCCCCACCACTATCACCACCGCAAAACCAACAAACCACCACCACCCGAGTAATCACACCTCAAGAGTGTAGTAGCGGTCCAAGAACCGTACAGCGAACGCGAACACCACACACAATGTGACTCGTTAATATCTCGTAAAACCCATAGCGTGAAACACGCACACACCAACCAAACAAATGGGTTGATGAGTGATCGGCGTATTAGTACCAGTCAACTCCACACCTCACAGTGCTTCCATACCCGGCCTATCAAACCCATAATCTATAGGACACCTCACCCCCAACAAGTGGGGTTGGAAATCTCATCTCGAAGCAGGCTTCCCGCTTAGATGCTTTCAGCGGTTATCCTTCCCGAACGTAGCCAACCAGC
>NZ_FXZD01000008.1 GCF_900169145.1 Brevibacterium antiquum CNRZ 918
ACGCTACGGGCGGCGGTAAATACTCTGGCCGAACAAATCCGCAGCCACGAAGAACAGCTACGCCGCCTGCGCGACTGACTTCATTAACCGGCCAAAACACCAAACTGACGTTGATTAGCCGGATAATCTTACGACAACGCCCTGGCCGAGGCCTTCAACTCGCTGTTCAAGGCCGAGCTGATCCGTAACCACGGCCCCTGGACGGGCATCGACGAGCTTGAGATCGCGACCGCTGAGTACATCGACTGGTTCAACCACCGACGTCTCCACGGCGAGATCGGCATGATCCCACCCGTCGAGCTCGAGGACATCTACCATCACCACCAGACCGTGCCGGCGACCGCCGGCACGGCACTTGCAAGCCTCTAACAGACCCGGGGCGATTCACCAGGTTCCCCGTCTCCCGGAGATAGACGCGCTCGGCAGCGATGTGGTCCGGGTGCCTCACGGTGCGGTAGCCGCGCTTCTTCAGCAGCCGCTCAGCAGCGTCGAGCAGCTCCTTGCTCGAGGTGCCCAGCGGCGGGCCAAAGCTGGCATACCCCGGCATCCGGGTCAGACGGCGCGGCGCTTTCGGCGGCTCCTGGCGCATCGCCCGGAGATGCTGCCGGGTGCGGGGCAGGATGCAGCCGACCAGCGAGACCATCAGCAGGATGTAGATGCTGGCGAACCACACCGATGAGTGGACGTCGAACAGCTGGAAGGTGTCGAGGACTTCTCCCCACTGCCCGTTGTCCTCGATGAAGCTTGCCACCCGGGCCGGATCCTGGATGCGCTGGGGCAGCAGGGAAGCCGGGATGATGGCCAGCGCCAGCATGAGCAGCAGGATCAGCGCCGCTCGCATGGTGGTCAGCTGCCGCCACGCCCACCGCAGCAGCCCCACGAACCCGATGTCGGCCGGTGCTGCCTTCGTCGGCGGGGTCGCTCCGGGCGCGCCGGATCCGCTGGTGGAGTCGGACTGCCGCGTCGATGTTGCCGCCCGTTCCTGATGCAACGGCTTCATGGTCACGGTCTCGCTTCGCCCACCGCTGCTTTTTAGGTGAATTGCAGGTCGGTGATGCAGGTGGCGCCGTCGTCGGTGGTGGTGAAGTCCGAGGCGCCCGTCCGGCCGTCGTGGCTGATCTCAATGGTGCCGGTGATGTCGCTGGGCACCCAGAAGCCGATGAACCCGTTGTCGAAGGTGGCCACCTGCTCGTCGACCACGGTCTCACCGGTGGTGCTGTCGGTGATCTGGACGTCGACGGTTGTGTTGCTGAGCTCGCCCTGGCAGGTGGTCAGGCTGTGGTAGAAGCAGTCATGTGTCTGGTCGACGTAGGGGGCGATCGATAGGTACGACAGGTTCTGCGGCAGGTCCAGGGTCACTTCCTGCGTGTTGTCGGTCAGCACCAGCTCATCGGGATAGACGGATGCGATCAGGTCCACAGGCCTGTCGGCTGTCTCGAGCTGGTCCAGATGGTTGATGATCTCGAACGTATCCATGTTGTCGAGGTCGTAGGTGGCAAGGAGATCAGCCTGCGAGCCGGTGCTGGGTGATGGTTCGGAGTCTGCTGCCGGCGCGCATCCTGCCAGCACCAGCGAGAGTGTCGCTGCAGCGATCGCTACTCGTTTCACGTTCATCTCCTTGTCGTTCGGGCGGGTGCCCGAGGGTCAGCATGCGCAGGAGTGAGGACTGCGAATGCGTGGTCTCACTGAGTGGGCGGGGGTGTGTCAGATGATGGTTTCGAAGCCGCCGATCATGCCTTGCAGGCTGTTGACCCACTGGGTCCAGACGCCGCTGACGAGCAGCACGCCGATGATGATGAGCATCGCCCCGCCGATCCGGCTGATCAGCAGGTGGTGGTCTCTGGCCCACTGCAGCCTGCCGGTGCCCTTGACGATGAGCACGGCCACGACGATGAACGGCACTCCCAGTCCGAGGCAGTACATCAGCGTCAGCAGGGCACCGCGCCAGATGCCGTCGGTGCCGGTTACCCCGAAGCTGGTCGACAGCGCCAGCACCGCCGCGAGTGTGGGACCCATGCACGGGGCCCAACTGAAGGCGAAGGTGGCGCCCAGGGCGGGGGCACCCCACAGCCCGGCGGGTGGACGCTTGGAGATGCGGGCGGTGCGCTGGAACATGCCGATCCCGCCCATGAACACGATGCCGGCGATGATGACGACGACACCCATCACGCGGTTGAGGACATCGGCCCACTGGCTGAGCAAGACACCGGCGAGGCTGAACGCCAGGCCCATCGACACGAAGACCGCGGCGAAGCCGACAATGAACAGGGAAACCCCGATGACGACCCGGCTGATCTTCCGGTCGGTCAACGCGGCGGCACCCAACCCGGTGACGTAGCCGACGTAGCCGGGGACCAGCGGCAGGACGCACGGGGAAAAGAACGAGACCGCCCCGGCCAGGATGGCCACCGGGATCGCCAACAGCATCGGACCGGACAAGGCGGTCTGCGAAAAGGTCTCACCGATGGAGGCTGTGAGTGTCATGCCGGCTCGTCCAGCACGTCGCCGATCAACGCTTTGAGGGTGGACTCGTCCACGGCTCCCATCACCCGCGCCGCCGCCCTGCCCTGGGCGTCCAGGACCACGGTGGACGGGACCGCCTGCGGGGGCAGCACCGCACCGAGTGCTGCCACACCGAGCCCGTCCTGATCGAGCATGGACGGAAACGTCAGATCGAAGGTCCTGGCGAACGCGTCGGCGGCCAGTGCCTCATCGCGAACATTGATGCCCAAGAACTTCACGCCGTCGGCTTGGTATCGCTCGTAGTTGGCCTGCAGTGCGGGGGCTTCCTTGCGGCACGGAGGGCAGGCGGCGTACCACAGGTTGAGCACCACCGGGGCTCCACGCCAGTCGGCAAGGTCGAAGGCAGTGCCGTCGGTGTACTCACCGGCCAACTCGATCGGCTCACCCCGCTCACCGATGGGCAGTTGGGTGATGACCCCGGCCCCGGAAATATAGCCCTGCTCATTGACCTCCGGCACCTGGTCGGCCAACTCGTCGGCATCGCTGCCGCACCCGGCCAGGCCAAGTGCGAGGAGGACGGTCACGAGCCTGACCGGCGGATCATCGAACGACGCGACAGAGGTGAGAGCATCCTTCTTCTTCAACTCGCAGGAAAACGACTCCCTCCATTCTGGTCGAGCCGGAGATGGTGAAACGACCGGGATTCTTGAAGCTTTGATAAAGAATGCCGGTTCACGGCCTGGTGGCGGGGCGGTCGCGCAGTTCTCGGGCCACATACTTGAGACCGTCCGCCACGCCTGCCCCCTCTGGAGGTTCACTGCTGTGCTCACGGTCGTCAGGCGCGCTGTGGTCGCGCTCGTCGGGGGAGTTCTCATCGCAGCCGGCAGCGTGACCCCGGCTGTCGCACATCAGCAGTGGTTCGTTGCTGACCCTCAGGACTATCCGGTCGACGGTGCGGCGTTGCTGCGCCCGGGCGTCCTGCTTGGAGTCGTCGTGGCCGTCGTGGTCACTCTCCTGGGGCGGGCCGCCGCCTCGCGGCTGTCGGTGCCGGAACTGTCAGCGTTCAAACCGGCACGCCTCCTGGCGGTGCTGGCACCGTGGGCGCCGCGCATTCTGGCCTTGCATGTGGGTCTCAGCCTGATTGTCCTCTCCTTCTCCGGTGCGGTCCTCAGCCCCACCTTTCGAGCGCCGGACAGGTGGGAAGCCCTCCTGCTCGTGCCGCAGATCATCGTGGGCGTGATGCTGATCGCCGGGGTCTTCGTGCGCATTGCAGCCGTCGCGATCGTGCTTGCCGCCACCGGCATCACCGTTGCCTCCGGGTGGGAATCGGTGGCCAGTACAGCGGTACTCGTGGGCAGCGCAGTGTTCCTCTTCGTCCTGCCCCCGCGCGCAACGGAAGGCTCCCGCGGTGCGCTCGATGCCCGGACGCTGTCCAGAGCAGGGCTGGCGCTCAAGCTCGGGGCCGGAGTGTCGCTGATCGGCTTGGCCATCAGTGAAAAGCTCGCTAACCCGGACATGGCCCAGGCGATGCTCGTGCAGGTGCCAGTGCTCAACGTCCTGGCGCCCCTCGGCGTCACCCCGGAGAGCTTCGCACTGATCGCCGGCGGGGTCGAACTTGCCCTGGGCCTGCTGCTGATCTCCGGTGCCCTGCCGCAGCTCATCGCCCTCGTGACCGCCGTCCCCTTCACCGCGACCCTGGCCCTGTTCGGCACGGCCGAACTCATCGGGCACCTGCCCGTGTACGGGGTCCTTCTCACCCTCCTCATCCTCGGTAGCCGAGCCGACTCCTCACGTGCTCTCTCCGGAAGCCCTCAGATCCCAAGCCCAGGGGCGGCCAAGAAAGCCGTGACGTAGATCAGCGGCGGTCAGCAAGCGGCTGTGGGTTCTTCAACGAATCTTCACACGGAAGCGCTTCACCCCCCGGAAGATCGTCGATACCGTCGGAAGTGCGCGCCGACGCTTGTTGTCCGCGCGCCGTCACCGATGAAAGCTCACGGGCGGATGCCGATGGGCCGGAGTCATCTGCGGAAGACAGGGAAGCAGCGAGAATCATGCACCTCAAGCACCTCCCGGAACCAGCCTGCGAGGATTCGCGGAGTGCCCGGCAACGACGGTGGTGGTGCGGGGGCGCCGACGTCCATCCGGCCGACGGGTGGAGGCTGATCTACGACCGCTTCGACCCGGCGCAGGAACAGACCCGGGAAGCGCTGTGCACGTTGGGCAACGGGTACTGGGCGACTCGGGGGGCGGCATTGGGCAGCGTCGCCGACGGGACGCATTATCCCGGGACCTACTTCGCCGGGGTGTACAACAGGCTGATGTCCGACCTGGGAGGCCGGGACAGCGAGGTCGAGCACCTGGTCAACATGCCCGATTGGACCTACGTGCGCATACAGCCGGTCGGCGGGACGTACCTGCGACCCTGCAGTCCCGAGATGATCAGCCACCGTCAGGTGCTCGACCTGCGCAGGGGAGTGCTTGAGCGCACCAATCGGTACCGGGATGACGAAGGCCGCATCACCCGCGTGAGTTCGCGCCAGCTGCATTCGGTGGTTGATCCGCGGGTGGCTGCACTCGAAATCACGGTAGAGGCAGAGAACTGGTCCGGAGAGCTGAGGATCGACTCCGCAGTGAACGGGGACGTCACCAACGCCAACGTCCTCGCCGATCGCGATCTTCCCAATGCGCATCTGACTGCCGGACAGTCGCAGCAGCTCGATCAGGAGACGGTGCTTCACAGCACGACCACCAGTCAGTCCCTCGTGGCAGTCGCCTTGGCAGCGCGTACCCGGATCAGCCCTGCCACGGTAGAGGCGGCTCGGAGCTATCACCCGGGGACACGGACTGGACAGGAGATTCTCGTTCAGGTGCAAGCCGGGTCTGCGGTCCAACTCAGCAAGACCGTCGCTGCCGCCACCTCAAGGGACCGCGGGATTTCCACTCCCGCCCTGGATGCGGCCGGCAGGATCAGAAGAACTGCTGACTTCGACCAGCTCCTGGCGGACCACGAGGAGGCCTGGAACCAGTTATGGGCGCGCTTCGGTGTTGGCCTGCAGACCGGCGTGGCCCAGCAGCTGGCGCTGAACCTGCACATCTTCCACGTCCTGCAGACCGTCGCGGCGGCGGATCCTGATCTGGATGCCGGACTGCCCGCACGAGGGTTGCACGGCGAAGGATACCGGGGCCATATTTTCTGGGACGAGCTGTTCGTCTTCCCGATGCTCACATTGCGTCGGCCCGAGCTGACCCGGGCTTTCCTGCTGTACCGGCACCGGCGTCTGCCCACGGCCCGTGAGGCTGCCCGCGAAGCAGGACTCGACGGTGCCCTGTTTCCATGGCAGTCAGGCAGCGACGGGAGGGAAGAGACTCCTCCTGCCCTGTTCAACGTCAGGAACGGGCAGTGGATGCCGGACAACTCCCACCGACAGCTGCATGTGGGGCTGGGGGTGGCCTACAGCACCTGGCAGTACTACCAGTCCACAGCTGATGTGGGTTTCCTCGCAGACTACGGCGCTGAGATGATCGTGGAAGTCGCGCGCCTATTCAGCAGCGTCTCGATCCACGACTCTCGCGATGATCGTTTCGACATCACCGGCGTGATGGGACCGGACGAGTTCCACGACGGTTATCCCGGCGCGCCCGGTGAGGGGCTTCGCAACAATGCGTATACCAACGTGCTTGCCGCCTGGGTCCTGGCCCGAGCACAAGATGTCGTGGCCCTGCTGGCCGGGCACGACTGCGGCGACCTATGGACCCGCCTGCGCCTGACCGACGGAGAGACGAAGCGCTGGGACAGGATCAGCCGCCGACTGAGAGTGCCGTGGCTGACCGACGGCATCATCAGCCAGTTCGAAGGCTATGAAGCGCTGGAAGAGTTCGACTGGGAGCACTACCGCACCCGGTACGCCAACATCGGCCGCCTGGACCTCATCCTGCAAGCCGAAGGTGACACGACCAACCGGTACAAGCTTTCGAAACAAGCCGATGTCCTCATGCTGTTCTATCTGTTTTCCGCCGAAGAACTCCGCGGGGTCCTCGAGCGCCTGGGGTACAGTCTGCCTGCCGACGCGATCCCACGCACAGTCCGCTACTACCTCGACCGCACCAGCCACGGGTCGACCCTGAGCCGCGTCGTCCACGCCTGGGTTCTTGCACGAACTGATCGGAAGCACTCATGGTCAATATTCGAACAGGCCCTCCAAACCGACCTCGCCGACACTCAAGGCGGAACGACACGTGAAGGCGTTCACATCGGTGCTATGGCCGGCACCGCCGATATGATTCTGCGCTGCTACGGCGGCGTGGAGACTCGCGCCGATATCTTGTGGTTGCACCCGGTGCTTCCCGACGGGCTGGATGCCGTCAGTTTCCAACTCAGATTCCGGGGACAGCCGCTTGCCGTCGACCTCGACCAGCAGACGATGACGATACGCCTTCAGCCCTGCTCCGTCGATCCGGTGCGGATCTGTGCCGAGGGCATCGAGAGGACACTCGGGCCTGGCGACGTCTGGAAAGTCGACCTTGCCGGAAGCCCGGCCGCCGGAGAGACGCCACCGCGACCGCCGTTATCACATCCCCGCGAACTCCCCTAGGAAGAAGCCATGAGCCAAGACAGCCACAGTACACACCTCCCCACCGGACGAGACAGCCGAGCGCTGCGCATCTCGGGATGGCTGACGGGAGTGTATTTCGTCATCGAGCTGGTCATCGGGCTGTGGTCCGGATCGGTCGCGGTGATCTCCGATGCCTTCCACACGTTCTCGGCTGTCGGCGGGGTGCTGATCGCGCTGGTCGCCCAGCGTCTGAGCCAACGCCCCGCCACTGCGAAGGAGACCTTCGGGTGGGCCCGCGCAGAGATCATCGGGGCCCTGTTCAACGGACTCTTCCTCACCCTGATGGCCGCCTACGTGTTCTACATGGGAGCCATGCGGCTGGCCGACCCGATCGAGCTGCCCACCACGGTGATGCTCTGGGTGGCCGCCGGCGGCATTGTCACCGAGCTCATCGCATTCCGGCTGCTCTACCAACGTCAGAAGACGAACCTGAACATCAAGGGCGCGTTCTGGCACATCCTGCAGACCTTCGTCGGCAGCATCATCATCATCATCTCCGCGGTGGTCATCCAACTGACAGGCTTCCTCGCGATCGACCCGCTGCTGGGCATGGTCTTCGGCGTGGTGCTGCTGTGGGCGTCGTGGACCATCATCCGGTCGGCCCTGCGAATCCTGCTGCAAGGCACCCCCGAACACCTCGACCTGCCGGCGGCGATCGCCGCGCTGGAGGAGATCGACGGCGTTGAGGACGTCCACCACGTGCACGCCTGGACCATCACCTCAGGGCGCACCGTCTTCTCCGCGCACCTGCACGTGGCCAACCCGGCCCAGCATGAGGCCGTCCTGGAACAGGCGACCGATTTGCTCACCGACCGGTTCGACATCTACTTCTCCACGCTGCAGATCGAGCGCACCTGCCCGGCCGAGGCCGCCACGAGCATCGACATCACCAGACCCCCCGAGCGCGGGACAGACCCGGGCATTTGAAGGTTTGACGAAGATTCCGGCCGCAGAGGGCGCTGAGGACTGTGTGCCACCTGAACTGGGGACAGACTGGGTACATGCGGACTGAACGAACCGACCACCACCCTGGCGGACGCATCGTCGTCGCCGAGGATGAAAAGCCTCTGGCGCAGATGGTGGCGACCTATCTGAGCCGAGACGGCTTCCACGTCGAGCAGGCACACACCGGAGTCCAGGCGCTCGACAGCGTCAGGGCCGAGGAGCCGGACGTGCTGATCCTCGACCTCGGACTGCCCGGGCTCGACGGAATCGAGGTCTGCCGCCGCGTGCGGGCGATGTCGGAGTGCTACGTGCTGATCCTGACCGCCCGAGGTGGTGAGAACGACAAGCTCATGGGGCTTGCCGCCGGTGCGGATGACTACATCACCAAACCCTTCAGCGTCCGGGAACTGGTCGCCCGAGTCCACGCCGTGCTCCGGCGTCCCCGCACCGGAAACCCACCCCAGGACCCCGTCCGCGTCGTCGGCGAGCTCACCATCGACCTCGCCGGCCACGAGGTCCGCCGCGACGATGCGGTGCTTCCCCTGACGCGCACCGAGTTCGACCTGCTGGTCGCCCTGTCCGCAGCACCCCACCGCGCGCTCTCCCGCCGGCAGCTCATCGACGCCGTCTGGGACACATCCTGGGTCGGCGATGAACGGATCGTCGATGTCCACATCGGCCACCTGCGGCGCAAGCTCGGTGAAGAGCCCGACGGTGGTGGCCTCATCGAGACCGTCCGCGGCGTCGGCTATCGCATGGTGCTCCGATGAGGCTGCGCAACTCCGGCCTGGCCACCCGCCTGTTCGCCACGCAGCTGATCGTGGTGGCGGCAAGCCTGCTCGGCGCGGTGGCAGTCGCCACCGTGGCCGGGCCCCCGCTGTTCCACGAACACCTGGAAATGGCCGGCATCCCGGGGGGATCCTCGGAACTGTTCCATGTCGAGCAGGCCTACCGCGACGCGAACCTGATCACCCTGGCGGTGGCATTGGGCACCGGTCTGGCCTGCGCGCTCCTGGCCAGCTTCCTGCTCTCCCGCACGATCCGCACCCCGCTGGAACAGCTCACCGCTGGGGCAGCCGAAGTCGCCCGCGGCAACTACAATGTGCGCGTCCCGGTGGTCGGCGCCGGCGTCGAACTCGACTCCCTGGCCCGAGCGTTCAACACGATGGCCGACCAGCTGACCCGCACCGAAGAGACGCGGCAACGCATCCTGTCCGACCTCGCCCACGAGATGAGCACACCGGTCTCGGTCATCTCCGTCTACCTCGAGGGGCTGCAGGACCAGGTCGTCGAGTGGAACCCCACCACCCACGCCGTGATGGCCGACCAGCTGGCACGCCTGACACGCCTTGTCGAAGACATCGACGATGTCTCCCGCGCTGAGGAAGGCCGCATCGACCTCGACCCCGCCCCCGTACCCATCGCCGACCTGCTCGACAGCACTGCTGCCGCAGTCCAGGAGAGCTACACAGCCAAGGGCGTGACCCTCACCACCACAGCCGACCCCCGAGCCGGCACCGTGATCGCCGACCGGCAACGGTTGGCACAAGTCCTCGACAACCTCCTGTCGAACGCCCTGCGCCACACTCCACCCGGGGGAACCGTCTCCCTCACCGCCACCAACACCCGCGACACCGTGCTCATCCGCGTCACCGACACCGGCGACGGCATGACCGCCGACCAGCTCACCCACATCTTCGAACGCTTCTACCGCGGCGACACCGCCCGCGATCGCGACCACGGCGGCTCCGGCATCGGCCTGACGATCTCCCATGCCCTCATCGCAGCCCACGGCGGCACCCTCACCGCCTCCTCCGCCGGCCCCGGACACGGCTCCGAGTTCACCATCGAACTGCCCCGCACCCCCGGAAAGGCCTACCCGTGAGAACAAACACCTTTACTCACATACCCCATGGGGGTATAGTCGGGTTGTTGGAGGCTCTCTCCACCTCTCCGAGCCCACTAGTCAGGAGCACATCATGACCGCATCCTCCCGCCAGCTGCCCCTCGCATCGACAGGCTGTGCCTGCTGCGCACCAGCCGACACCGCCACTACAAACGCAACTGGCAACAGTGCGGAGCCGACCTCTACGGTCACACTCGCTGTGGAAGGGCTGACCTGCCAGGGCTGCGCTTCGCGAGTAACCCAGGCCGTACACGCACTGGATGCGAACGCCCAGGTGGACGTCACGCTGGTGCCCCACGGCCGGTCCACCGTCACGGTGACCAGCAGCGCACCGGTGGACACGGCGGCGCTGCAATCGGCGCTTGCCGCGGCCGGATACCCCGGAACAGAAGCCTGATCGGCTACCCATCCCCTGACTGTGAAGGACAACGATGAGCAATCCGGAGCACCACCACCATCACCACGACGATCACCTCGACGCGGGCAGCCACGGACAGGCGATGCCGCAGGGCCACGGCCACTCCGCCCTCGATGAACGCCCGGCACCGGCCCACGGTGGTCATGCCGGACACGACCATGACGCGCATGCAGGCCACGGGGAGCACGCCGGGCACAGCGTTGCGATGTTCCGGAACCGGTTCTGGGTCAGCCTGATCCTGTCGGTGCCGGTCGTCATCTTCAGCCACATGGTCGCCGACCTGCTCGGCTACCAGGTGCCCGAGTTCTTCGGCTCGGCCTGGATCGCCCCGGTGCTGGGCACCGTCATCTACGTCTACGGCGGCACGCCCTTCCTCAAGGGCGGGCTCAATGAGCTGAAATCACGGCAGCCGGGGATGATGCTACTGATCGCGATGGCCATCACCGTGGCCTTCGTCGCCTCCTGGGCCACCAGCCTGGGCATCGGCGACTTCATGCTCGACTTCTGGTGGGAGCTGGCACTGCTGGTCACCATCATGCTGTTGGGGCACTGGCTGGAGATGCGGGCACTCGGTGCGGCATCCGGTGCCCTTGACGCGCTGGCTGAGATGCTGCCCGACGAGGCGGAGAAGGTCACCGAGTCCGGGATCGTCACCGTCCCGATCGCCGAACTGCAGACGGGTGACACGGTGCTGGTTCGGTCCGGGGCCCGGGTGCCTGCCGACGGCCGCATCATCGACGGGCACGCCGAGTTCGATGAGTCGATGATCACTGGTGAGTCCAAACCTGTCCCGCGTGAGCTCGGTGACAAGATCGTGGCCGGCACCGTCGCCACGGACAACGCGGTGCGTCTAACCGTGGAAGCCACCGGCGGCGAGACTGCCCTGGCCGGCATTCAGCGGATGGTCGCTGACGCGCAGGCATCGTCGTCGCGGGCGCAGGCGCTGGCCGATCGTGCCGCAGCGCTGCTGTTCTGGTTCGCGTTGGGGGCCGGCATCATCACTGCGCTCATCTGGACGCTGCTGGGCGCGCCCGACCAGGCCGTCATCCGCACCGTCACAGTGCTGATCATCGCCTGCCCGCACGCACTCGGACTGGCAATTCCGCTGGTGATCTCTATCTCGACTGAGAAGGCCGCCCGGTCAGGCCTGCTCATCAAGAACCGGCTCGCGCTGGAGCGGATGCGCTCGATCGATATCGCGCTATTCGACAAGACCGGCACTCTCACGCAGGGCGCGCACGCAGTCACCGGGACCGCGCATGTGTCAGGAATCAGCGAAGGCCGCGTGCTGGCGCTGGCCGCCGCCACCGAGGCCAACAGCGAACACCCGGTGGCACGGGCGATCACCGCAGCGGCAGCCGAAAACCCGGAAGCGGCCTCGGCGCGCCTGCAGGCCAGCGAGTTCACCACCGCCGCCGGTCGCGGGGTCCGCGCCATCGTCGATGGTTCCGAGATCACCGTGGGCGGTCCCAACATGCTGCGCGACTACGGACTGGAATCACCAGCCGAGATCGCAGCCGACGTCGCGGAATGGACCCAGCGCGGCGCCAGCGTCCTGCACATCGTCCAGGACCGGACAATCATCGGGGCGGTCGCCCTGGAGGACCAGGTGCGGCCGGAATCCCGAGCCGCAGTCCACGCCCTGCAGGAACGCGGTGTGAAGGTCGCGCTCATCACCGGCGACGCGCAGCAGGTCGCCGACGCCGTCGGCCGCGACCTCGGCATCGACGAGGTCTTCGCCGAAGTGCTCCCGCAGGACAAGGACTCCGCCGTCATCGACCTGCAGAACAGGGGACTGTCGGTGGCGATGGTCGGCGACGGCGTCAACGACGCCCCCGCCCTCGCCCGTGCCGACGTCGGCATCGCCATCGGGGCCGGCACCGACGTGGCGATGGAATCGGCCGGGGTCGTACTGGCCAGCGACGACCCGCGAGCAGTGCTGTCGATGATCGACCTGTCCCGGGCCAGCTACCGCAAGATGATCCAGAACCTGGCCTGGGCGACCGGCTACAACGTCCTCGCCGTCCCGCTGGCCGCCGGAGTCCTGGCCCCCATCGGGCTCGTGCTCTCCCCGGCCGTCGGCGCGATCCTGATGTCCCTGTCGACGATCATCGTCGCGCTCAACGCCCAGCTGCTGCGCCGCACCGAACTCAACCCGGCCCGCCTGGCACCAACCCCGACTGAGACGTCCCGACCAGAAACCGTCCACCACCAAGGAAAGGTCACATCATGAAGCGCACACCACTAGCAGTTGCGGCAGCCGTCGCCGGCACGCTGATCCTCTCGGCATGCGCCGGGAACGCCGACCCCGGCAGCACAGGGGAAGATCCCGCCCCTGAGACCTCGGTCGCCACCGACACCGCCGGCTCCGAAGGAGAGATCTCCGAGGAGCACAACGACGCCGACGTGATGTTCGCGCAGATGATGATCCCGCACCATCAGCAGGCCGTCGAGATGAGCGAGACCCTGTTGGCCAAGGATGACATCCCGCAGAACGTCGCCGACTTCGCCCAGGGCGTGATCGACGCGCAGGGGCCTGAGATCGACCGGATGAACGCCATGCTCGAAGCCTGGGGCCAGGAGCCCATGGGCGATAGTGACATGGGTGAGATGGGCGGTCACGGCGGCATGAGCGGGATGATGAGCGAAGACGACATGCAGCAGCTCGAAGACGCCACCGGCACGGAGGCCGCGAAGCTGTACCTGGAACAGATGACCAGACACCACGAGGGTGCCGTCGAAATGGCCGAACAGCAGGTCGCCGACGGGCAGAACCCGCAGGCGAAAGCCCTGGCCGAGCAGGTCATCGAAGACCAGGAAGCAGAGATCCAGGAGATGAAGACGATGCTCGACGAACTCTGACCACCCGGTGACGAGCCGACCGGGAGTCACGCCAGCGCACCACCTCGAAAGGAATGAGCATGGACACCAAGATCAAAGTCGCGGTGAACGGGTACGGGGTCATCGGCAAACGCGTCGCCGACGCCGTCCGGGCCCAAGACGACATGGCACTCATCGGCGTCAGCGACATCACCGCCGATTACCGGGTCGCGGCCGCCGCCGCGCGTGACATCCCCGTCTTCGCCTCCACCTCCGAGGCTTATCAGGAGATGCGCGCCTCTGGGCATGCCGTGGCGGGTGAACTGCCTGACCTGCTCGATCAGGTTGATGTCGTCGTGGACAGCACCCCGGCCAAGGTCGGGGCCGGAAACCTTGACCTCTACCGGGCGCATGGAGTGAAGTCCGTGTTTCAGGGCGGGGAGAAGCACGATCTGACGGGACATTCCTTCGTGGCTCATGCCAACTACAGCTCCGCCCGCGGCCGCGACACCACCCGGGTCGTCTCGTGCAACACCACCGCGACCGTGCGCACCCTCACCGCGCTGAAGAACGTCGGGCTGCTGTCGAAGGCGCGCGGGGTGCTCATCCGACGCGCCACCGACCCCTGGGAGTCCGACCACTCCGGGATCATGAACACGATCGTCCCCGAGGGACGCATTCCCAGCCACCAGGGACCCGACGCCCAGTCGGTGGTCCCTGACCTCGACGTCGTCACCATGGCAGCGAAAGGGGCCCATACCCAGAACCACCTGCACTACTGGACGATCGAGCTCACCCGCCCCGTCGAGAAGGCCGAGGTCCTCGAGGCGTTCCGGACGGTGCCCAGGATCGCGGTCGTCCGCCGCTCCGATGGCATCGTGGCGGTCAACAGCACCGCCGAGCTGATGCAGGACCTCGGCAGGCCCCGCGGGGACATGTACGAGGTCGCAGTCTGGGAAGACATCCTCACCGTGGACGGCACCGAACTGTTCTGCACGTACACGGTCGACAACCAGGCCATCGTGACCCCGGAGAACATCGACGCCATCCGCGCCCTGGCCGGTCCGGTCGAGGACGGTGAAGAATCCATTCACCGCACCGACACAGCGCTGGGGGTCCGCCGCGATTTCGTGAAATCACTAGCCCGCGACTGAGTATCACGAGCCGACAGAGAGATGCGATGGCTGCCGGGAGCGACCATGCTCCCGGCAGCCATCGGCTTATCCACCCCGACAAGGTGCGTCAGGTGCGTGAGGCAGCCACGATCGACGCAATCGCTCCATCCAGTGCAGCGTCGAACTCTGCATCGCTCTGCCCGGCGGTCAGCCCTTCCGTCAGGGCGCGGGAGAAACTGGCGATCATCCCCGGGTTGCGGGCCAGGCGAGTGTTGGCTTCCGCGCGGGAATAGCCGCCCGACAGCGCCAGCACCCGCACCACCCGGGGATGGTCCACGAACTCACGGTAGTGATCATCACGCTCCGGCAGGCTCAGTTTGAGGATGACCGGCTGATCCTCGCCGAGCCCGTCGAGCTCTTCCCGGATGGCAGTGCGCAACTGGTTCTCGGCCCCGGCCTTGTCGGGGGAGTGGATGTCGACCTCGGGCTCCACGATGGGCACCAACCCGAACCGCAGGATCTGCCGCGCGATGGTGAACTGCTGGGCGACGACGGCATCTAGCCCACCTCCGGGCGCCTTGATGACCGAGCGCATCTTCGTGCCGAACATGCGCCTGCCCACCGCGCGGGTCAGCAGGGCGTCCAGCTCGGGGATGGGCTTCATGACCTGGGCACCGTGGGTCTGCGCTGCCAGTCCCTTGTCGATCTTGAGGAACGGCACGATTCCCTTCACCTCCCACAGGTACTCACCCGTCGGACGCCCGTCGATCTCCCGGTCCATCGTGTCTTCGAACAGGATCGACCCCAGGATGCGCTCACCGTCGAACGCCGGACTGGTGATGATACGGGCGCGCATCCGGTGCACCAGATCGAACATCTCCGCCGGGCTGGAATAGGAATCCTCGCTGATCCCGTAGAGCCTCAGCGACTGCGGCGTGCTGCCCCCGCTCTGATCCAACGCCGCGATGAAACCCGCACCGCCCCTGATTCTTTCCAATTTCTCTGAATCCATCTGAGAACCTTCTGTTTCGACGAGTCCTGACCAACGGTAGGCCGTTCCCAGACCTCTGAGCGCAAGCTTGGATCTGCCACTCCCAGGATAGATTTCCTGTCGTCACCTCACCTGCGACCGTGATGCCGCTGATGTCGAGTCATGTGAACGGCGGGCTTCGCCTCCCGTTAGAGAAAGCGTAGATGGCCGACGGTAAGGACTGGATCCTCTGCGCCTTGAAGATCCATCAAAGAATTTCATGGGCCGTACTCTGTCGTGTCGTCAGGCCACAGGCATCACTGGTCAGTTCCGAACATCAGGCCCGCGGCCGGACCGACTACAACTTGAGTGCATTCCTCTTGGGAGGCGAGCAGTGCCCCGTGCTGTTTGATACTTAGGGCGTGGGCGAGGCCGTTCGAGATTGTGGCACCAACGTCGACGAGCCCGGGCTCACAGGCTCGAATGGGTTTTCGTTGTGCTCGCTACGTGGATTTCCACGAGGTTGGCCCTCGCGGGGGCAGAGATATAAACCATGGATTAACCCAGCGTCGGACCAGCATCACGATGGCCTGACTCGCGGAGAACGCTCACTGCTTTACACGTTGGCGAGTGTCGCGACGAGTACGGCTTTGATGGTGTGGAGCCGGTTTTCGGCTTGGTCGAAGACGATGCTCTGTGGCGACTCGAACACTTCGTCGGTCACCTCCAGTCCGTCATCCATGCCGGTCTGCTCCATGATCTCCCGGCCAAGCTTCGTCTTCTTGTCATGGAATGCTGGCAGGCAGTGGAGGAACTTGGCCTGTGGGTTCCCTGTCTTCTCTATTGCTGCACGGTTGACCTGGTAGGCGGCGAGTTGGCTCACGCGATCGCTCCAGACCTCCTTTGGCTCGCCCATCGAGAGCCACACGTCGGTATAGACGAAGTCCGCACCGGGGAGCGCTTCATCAGGGCTGTCTGTCAGTGTGATTCTGGCGCCGCTCGCCTCAGCACGTTGAGAGGCGATCTGAATGACGTCGTCAGGGGGCCAGAGCTCCTTGGGACCGCAGATGCGGACGTCGGAGCCCATGATGGCGCCGGTTATGAGCAGCGACCGGCCGGTGTTGTTGCGTGCGTCGCCCATGTAGCAGTAGGAGATTGCGTCGTAGGGCTTGCGAGCAGCCTCATACATGGTGAGGAAGTCGGCCAGCATTTGGGTGGGATGCCAGTCGTCAGTGAGTCCGTTGTACACCGGCACACCGGCGTTCGCTGCCAGCTCTTCGACTTCACTGTGAGCCGCGCCGCGGAACTCAATTGCGTCGTATAGACGCCCGAGAACGCGGGCGGTGTCGGCGATCGATTCCTTGTGGCCCATCTGGGAACCCGACGGGTCTAGGTATGTCACGTGCGCACCTTGGTCATAGGCGGCAACTTCGAATGCGGCCCGGGTTCGGGTGGACGTTTTCTCGAAGATCAGTGCGATCTCCTTGCCCTGCAGGTGGGGGACTTCGGTGCCGGCGTACTTCGCCGCCTTGAGTGCGGCGGAGAGCCGCAGCAGGTGCGTCAACTCCCCGGTGGTGAAGTCGATCTCTTTGAGGAAGTGGCGGTTGCGCAGGTTGTACATTGAGTCTCCTGTTGCGATCTGATTGGGCGGCGTCTGTTTCGCTTCAGTAGGCGGCGTCGCGCTCGATCGGGCAGCTGAGGCAGTGCGGGCCGCCCCGGCCGCGGCCGATCTCCGAGCCAGAGATTTCGAGTACCTCGATGCCGGCTTTGCGCAGCCGTGCATTCGTGTCGTCGTTGCGGTCGTAGGCGACGACGACGCCCGGCTCCAACGCAAGCAGGTTGTTCCCGTCGTTCCACTGCTCCCGTTGGCTTTCGAACGGGTCGCCGCCGGTCGGGACCACGCGCATTTCGCCGACCTCCAGTGCGTGTTCGAGCGCTTTGATCACACCACCGCCGAATGGCTCAACGACCGGCACGTCGGGGTCGTCGCTGGGTCGAATCGCCCACACCCGTGCTCCCTCCACGACTTCCGGGAAAGTCGTCACCACGTCGCGATCAACCAGTGTCATGACCGTGTCGAGGTGCATGTAGTGCCGCGATTTCGGCAGCATCACGGCGAACACAAGCCGCGCTGAGCCAGCCTTGAACAGCTCGCGAGCCACCATAGTCACGGCCTGGGCCGCTGTCCGCTCTCCCATCCCGATCATCACCGCGCCGTTGCCGATCGGCATCACGTCGCCGCCCTCGATAGTCGCGCGGCCCCAATCTTCCTCAACCCCACCGTGCCAAATCGGGATGTCCTGGTCGGCGAACATCGGATGCCAGCGGTAGATGGCCTGCATGAACGCAGTTTCAGGCCGCCGCGCGCGAGCGCCCATCGGGTTCAGGGTGTAGCCGTCGTAGATCCAGCACGACGGATCGCGCTGGAAAATGAAGTTCGGCAACGGAGGGAGCAGCATGTCACTGTGTTCGCTGCTGAAATAAGTCAGGCCCTCCCCTGCGGTCAGGTCGGACTTGACCACACCGCCGATGAGGTAATCTGCGATCTCCCTCGAGGCGGCGGTTTCTGCCCACTCGGACCGTCGGCGTGCCAGGTAGGAGCCGACATGGCGCTCGTCGAGCACCCGCCCGAGGACCCAGCGGCGCGCCTCGGGAATGTCGAGTGTTTCGGCGAGCAGATCCTCGGTGTCGAACACCTCGATACCATGATCGCGCAGCACGGTGCAGAACTCCTCGTGCTCAGCGATCGCGCGTTTGACCCACATGACATCGTCGAACAGCAGGTCCTCGGCGTTAGTCGGCGTCAATCGGCGATGCTCGAGACCAGGCGCGTGCACGAGCACCTTCCGCAGCTTTCCGACCTCCGAGTCGACGTGAAATGGCATGACGATCTCCTCTCTTGTGTGTTAGCTCAATACCGTGCCGACCATGAGCAGGCCGGCAGTTAGGACAAGGACGATTCCGATGAGGGGCAGGGCGAAGCGGAGGAAGTGGTCATATCGAACTTTGACCAGCGTCAGGCCGCCCATGACCACTGCAGACGTGGGGGTGATGTAATTGACGATTCCGGAGGCGGCTTGGAAGGCGGTGACGGCCATGGCGCGCGGTGCTCCGGCGAAGTCCGCTAGCGACGCAAGAATTGGCATGACCAGCGTCGCGTGCCCGGACGACGACGGCACCAGGAAGGCTATTGGCAGGTTGACAAGGAGGGCCAGCACCCCGAAGACGCCTCCCGAGGCGCCCTGCACCGCGTCCTCGGTCCAGTTGAGGATCGTGTCGGTGGTCGCGGCGTTGGTCATGACCACGGTCACGGCGCGGGCGAGGACGATGATGAGTGCAGCGCTGAGGAAGTCGGCGGCGCCCTCGACGATCGCGTCTACTGTGCCCTGCTCACCGAGGCTGCCGATCAGGCCGACCACGACCGCCATCACGAAGAACAGCATCGACGCCTCGGTGAAGTAGAACGTCGGGAACGTCGGCAGCGGCCACGATGAACCGAACAAGTTTGTCATGAGCTCGCCCCACGGTACGAAGCCGTAGATCATGACCGCGAACGCCAGAAAGAAGACCGTGAGGACAGCCTTTTGACGGACGGTCAGCTGGGGGATGTCCGTCACTTCAACGGCTGAGGTTTGCCGGTCCTCGGGCGGGATGCCGACGATCGATCGCGACGAGTCAGCCTTGACGCGGCGCGCGTAGAGAACGACGTACCCGATCGCGACCGTCACCAGCACAACCCAGAGAATCACGCGCAACACGATGCCATCGCCGACGCTGATCCCGGCCGCGTCCGAGGCGACGCCCGTAGCGAAGGGGTTCACCGTTGAGGCGAGGACACCGGTGCCGGCGCCGAAGATGATTATTGCTGCCGCGACCAGACGGTCGTAACCCAGCGCCAGCACCAGAGGCACCATCAGGGCGAAGAATCCGAGTGTTTCTTCCCACATGCCGTATGTCGTGCCGCCGACGGCGAAGGCGAGCATCAGCACCGCGATCAGCGCCCAGCCAGTGTTTCGGAAACGCATGGCCAGGCGGCCGATCCCTGTCTGGATGGCCCCGGTCTTCATCGTCACAGTGACAAAGGCCCCGACGGCGAGCACGAACAGAAAGATCTGTGCCGAGCCGAAGAGGATACCGCTCAGATCGGCTCCAACCTCGCCCGCCTCGTCCTGGATGCCGTACAGGCCGTTCGGCGGTGCCGTCCACAGACGCGTGAACTGCGCGCCCAGCGACTTGTCGATACATTGCTCGCCCTCACCGACGGTGTCGCACGAGGGGAGCTCGCGATACGACCCGGGAATCGGGCCGCCGGTTTCGGGGTCAATCTCGTATGAACCGGACGGGATGAAGAACGACGCGATCCACACCAACAGCAGCACGAGGGCTAGGACGGTGAACGCGGTGGGAAACCGGATGGCCCTTTGTTGGTCCGCTCGCTCAGTCTCCTCTGTGCTGCTCATGCTGGCGACCTCCCCTGCGCGTACTCGATCTCCGGGCCGTCGGCGGCGACCTGTGTGCCCGCGCGGCCAGCGAGGATCTCCGGCAGGTCGCCGAGACTCCCGATCGCCGCGCGGCCACCGGTGCGATCAACGAACCGCGCGACTGCTTCGACCTTCGGGCCCATCGACCCGGCGGGGAAGTTACCGCGGGCCAGCCCGGCGGGAGTCGCGCGGGTGATCGCCCGCTGCCCGGGTGTTCCGAAGCCCTCGTAGACCGAATCGACGTCCGTGGCGAGCACCAGCATCCCGGCATCCAGCTCACTGGCGAGCAGCGATGAGGCGAGGTCCTTGTCGATGACTGCCTCCACGCCGCGATGGCGGCCGTCCGCGTTCTCGGTCACCGGCACGCCGCCGCCACCAGCGCACACCACGAGGAAGCCGCTCTCGACCAGTGCGCGGATTGCGCTGAGCTGCACGATCCGCCGCGGCTCAGGCGAGGGCACCACCCGCCGCCAGCGGTCTCCATCGAGTTTGACCGTCCATCCGCGTTGTTCGGCCAACGTGTGAGCCTCGTCCTCGCCGTAGAGGGGGCCGATGAACTTCGTCGGTGACCCGAAAGCGGGATCACGCTCGTCCACCACAGTTCGAGTGATTATCGCGACCGTGTCCTGGTGGTCGATGACGTTGTCGAGTTGCATCTCCAGCATGTAGCCGATTTGGCCCATCGACTCCGAACCGAGAACATCGAGCGGGTAGGGCTCGGCTTCGGTGTAAGCATCGTTCATGAGCGCGAGCAGCCCGACCTGTGGACCGTTTCCGTGCGTGATGACCAGGCGCCGCTCAAGTGAAGCCGCACCGAGAACCGCTGCTGCCTCCCGTACAGCTCGCGCCTGAGTCGCCGCCTCCAACGGCTCGCCACGGCGTAGCAGCGCATTGCCTCCGAGCGCGACGACAACGCTCGGCTTCGGTGTCAATTCCACAACGTCAGCAGTCACTTCGTACCTCCATCCAGGCCTCAACCATCTGACATGAACTCGTGGGTACAGGCCCCGCATGATTACTATTTCTTGGGCTCGTCACGGGACACTGAACGGCGCTTGAGTGGCCCGGGGGGGTGCTATTTGAAGCCTGCCACAAATTTCGAACCCGTTAAACCCCGCGAGCCTTGAAGATTTGGTGAAGATCCACCTCGGCAGCCTCCGCGATTCGAAACACCCTTGGCCTGGATACCCCCGTCGGGTATACCTGGTGAATGTGATACCCGCTGGGGGTATTCATTGAAGGAGGTCCGGAATGGCTACCACGAGGTTCTCTGTCCGCGGTATGACGTGCGGTCACTGCGAGATGTCGGTGCGGGAAGAAGTCCAGGAGATCGCCGGCGTCACCGATGTCGAGGTCTCCCACGAAACCGGACAGCTCGTCGTCACCTCGGAAGCCGGCGTCGACTCCGCGGCGGTCGTCGCGGCGGTCGAGGAGGCCGGCTACCAGGCGGTGCCTGCGTGAGTCCCGGCATCCGCCTGACGCTGTACGCGGCCGTACTGCTGGCGGTCTTCACCGCCGCGTACGGCGCGGGCAGCGCCTTCATCCCCAACTCCCTCGTGGAGTCCTGGATGCAAGACCTTGAGCAGGACCACCACGAGAAGGAAGGTGCCTGATGGCCGTCCAGCCCTCTGACACATCGCTGGCTCGCGACTCCGAACCGCAGACCGTCGCCGTGGAGCTCGACATCGAGGGCATGACGTGCGCCTCGTGCGCAAACCGGATCGAGCGCAAGCTCAACAAGCTCGACGGTGTCAGCGCCAGCGTCAACTACGCCACCGAGCAGGCCCGAGTCACCGCACCTGCCGGATTCGACCCCCAGCGTCTGATCACCACGGTCGAGGACGCCGGCTATCAGGCCCAGCTGCCCGCGTCTGCCGGACCCGCCGACGACGGCGACTCCACGGGAGCGGACCGCAAAGACCGCGAGCTGGAGGTGCTGCGTCAACGACTGCTCATCAGCGTCGCGTTGGCGGTGCCGGTCATTCTCATCTCGATGATCCCCGCCCTGCAGTTCACCTACTGGCAGTGGCTGTGCCTAACCCTGGCCGCCCCGGTCATCATCTGGGGCGGCTGGCCGTTCCACCGCGCCGCCTGGATCAACCTCCGTCACGGTGCGGCGACCATGGACACCCTGATCTCCGTCGGCACGCTGTCGGCGCTGGCCTGGTCGCTCTACGCATTGTTCTTCGGCACCGCAGGAGAACCCGGCATGACCCACGCCTTCGAGCTGACCGTCGAACCCACCGACGGAGCCTCCAGCATCTACCTCGAAGTCGGTGCCGGCGTGATCATGTTCGTGCTGCTCGGCCGCTACTTCGAAAAGCGCTCCAAACGCCAAGCCGGCGCAGCGCTGCGTGCCCTGCTCGAACTCGGCGCGAAAGACGTCGGCGTGCTGCGCAACGGCACGGAGGTGCGCATCCCGACCGCCGACCTGACCGTCGGGGATGAGTTCGTCGTCCGCCCGGGTGAGAAGATCGCCACCGACGGCGTCGTCGTCGCCGGCAGCTCCGCCGTCGATGAGTCGATGCTCACCGGTGAATCCATGCCCGTCGAGGTCAGCGAGGGCGACACCGTCACCGGCGCAACCGTCAACTCCGGAGGCCGGCTCCTCGTGCGGGCCGCCCGCGTCGGGTCAGACACCCAGCTGGCCCAGATGGCCCAACTGGTCGAACAGGCCCAATCCGGCAAGGCCGAGATCCAACGCCTCGCCGATCGCATCTCCGGGGTCTTCGTCCCGATCGCGATCGCCATCGCCGTCGCCACGCTGGGCGCCTGGCTCGGTGCCGGCTTCCCACCCGCAGCAGCCTTCACCGCCGCTGTCGCCGTCCTCATCATCGCCTGCCCCTGCACACTCGGACTGGCCACCCCCACCGCCCTGCTGGTCGGCACCGGACGCGGCGCCCAGCTGGGAATCCTCATCAAGGGCCCCGAGGTCCTCGAATCGACCCGCAAGGTCGACACCGTGGTGCTCGACAAGACCGGCACCGTGACCACCGGGTCCATGACCCTGCAGACGGTCCACCCCGCCGCAGGCGTCACCGTCGAGGAGCTGCTCCGCCTGGCCGGTGCCGCGGAGGCCGGCTCCGAACACCCGATCGCCCGCGCCATCACGCACGCAGCCGCCGAGCAGCTCGGCACGCTGCCCGACGTCGAGTCCTTCGCCAACCGCGAGGGCAAGGGGATCGAGGCTGTCATCGATGGTCACCTCGTCGTCGTCGGCCGGACCACCATGCTCGACGACTGGTCCCTGACCCTGCCCAGCGCCCTGGCGCACGCAAAAATAGCCGCCGAGGACAAGGGGCACACCGCAGTCGTCGTCGGGTGGGACGGTCAAGCCCGAGGCGTTCTAACCGTTGCCGACCAGATCAAGGACACCAGCGCCGAAGCCATCGCCCATTCCGCGCTCTCGGCCTCACACCCGTGCTGCTGACCGGTGACAACACGACCGTCGCCGAGCACGTCGCATCCCAGGTCGGAATCGAACAGGTCATCGCGGAGGTGCTGCCCGCCGACAAAGTCAGAGTGGTCGCCCAACTGCAGGAAGACGGCCGGGTCGTCGCAATGGTCGGCGACGGCGTCAACGACGCGGCCGCACTGGCCCAGGCCGATCTCGGTCTGGCGATGGGCACCGGCACCGACGTCGCGATCGAGGCCGCAGACATCACACTGGTCCGGGGAGACCTGCGATCGGCGACCGATGCCATCAGACTGGCGCGCAAAACACTCGGCACGATCAAGGGCAATCTCTTCTGGGCCTTCGCCTACAACACCGCCGCGATTCCGCTGGCAGCTCTCGGACTGCTCAACCCGATGCTCGCCGGCGCCGCAATGGCCTTCTCCAGCATCTTCGTCGTCAGCAACAGCCTGCGGCTTCAAACCTTCAAATCCCAAACCGCGGAAGCGCCAAGCACCACTGCAGTGCGGAGCGACCGCGAGCTGACCACCCAGCAGAACTGACGGAAGAGGACGCTCTCATGACACTCCACAATCACCACGACCATGCAGCACCCGGTGCCAGCAACGCATGCGGTGGGCACGGCCCCTCGCCCGCAGACGTGGCCCAAGTGTCCACCGCAGATGTTGCCGAGTGCCCCGTCATGATCGGCGCCACTGTCGTCAAGGCGCAGGCCGAAGAAGCAGGGCTGTACCGCGACTACCACGGTCAGCGGTACTGGCTGTGCTGCGACACGTGCAGCGCGCTCTTTGATGCGAACCCCGCCGAATACGCCAGTCCTAGCGGGGCGGCAACCCGCCCGGAACTCACGACAACGGAAGATACGACGATGGACCTCACACCGCCCCCCCCCCGACACCTCAACCGACGAATGCCACACCACCCACGGCTACATCACCGACAAGGATCGATACCTAGCCCGCCTCAAACGCATTGAAGGCCAAGCCCGAGGCATCCAGCGAATGGTCGACGAGGAACAGTACTGCATCGACATCCTCACCCAGATCTCAGCACTCACCTCCGCCCTCCGCAACGTCGGACTAGGGCTCCTCGATGACCACCTGAAACACTGCGTCGTAGACGCAGCGAAACACGGTGGAGAAGCCGCCGACACCAAAATCAAGGAAGCCACCGACGCCATCGCCCGCCTCGTACGCTCATAAGCAACTGTGAGGCGGCACGGCAAGTGCTCGACTCTCCTCACGCTCGGGGCTCGGCCGCCTCCTCTAAACTGTTGGCCTCGTCGGGCACCAGTGCCAGGTAGCGGTACACGGTGGCCCGGCTGACGCCCAGCAGTTTGGAGATCTCCGGGGGAGTGAGCCCGGCGTGCCGGTACTGGCCAGCCTGCCGCACTTTCTCGGTGTCGGGGGTGACGGCCGGTCGGCCGCCCTTGCGTCCGCGGGCGGCGGCGGCCGCCAGGCCGGCTCGGGTGCGTTCGGCCAGCTGGTCGCGTTCGAGTTGGGCGAAGGCGGACATGACGGTGAGCATGGCCTTGCCCATCGGTCCGGTCGTGGTGATCCCCTCAGTCAGTGACCGGAAGTGGATGCCCTGGGACTCGAGGGAGTCGACGAGGTCGAGCAGCTGGCGGGTGTTGCGGCCCAGTCGGTCGAGCTTCCACACGACCAGCTCGTCCCCGGCGCGGGCATTGTCCAGCAGCCTCTCCAACTCGGGGCGCTTGGCCTTCGTCCCGCTGATGCCGTGATCGGTGTAGACCTTGAGACATCCCGCGCTTTCAAGGGCGCGGATCTGCAAGTCCGCGCTCTGCTCCGTTGTGCTGACACGCGCGTACCCCAGACTCGCCATCCCCGCCTCTTCTCAAAACCCATTCTGCTTCCTCTAGTTGAGACTCTAGCGAATGAGACAGTCGAATGAGACGAAGCCCGCCGACGGCTGCGGATGAGTAATCTGTGGGTGTGCACGGTTGATGGCGGGGTTTTCGCAGCGCTACTTGGCGCGGTGCGCCTCTTGTCAATCTGGTGTCTCTCCGTTGGGGTCGAACAGGGTGCGTTCGGCAGAGCGGTGGGCGAAGTTCGCAAGAGCGTGGTCTCGGAGCTGACCTAGCCCGGCTAGATGCGCAGAAGCGGCGACCTGTAGTGGGAGCGTGGCGCGGTGGAGCATCGCTCTTCGAACTGTCTCCACTGAGTCGAGTGATGCCAAGCGCGACGCACCATGGAAGCTGATGAGTGGTGCGATGTCGATTGCGGGATCGCCCATGCAGGCATGGTCGAAGTCGATGACAGAAGCAACGTTCTCCTCGGACCACAGAATGTTGTGAGGGCCGAAGTCGCCGTGGCAGAGAGTGGACGCCACATGGCTTTCAGCCTCGAGCAAGGTCTCGACCCGCTCCGCGGCGACACCGCCGACTGGCGTTCCGAGTCGTGGGATCAAGTCGCGTTGCACGATGTCCGGCCATCGGTCTCCGCCGCACCACGCTCTCACCGGGGGCAAAGAATCGCATGCCGATGACGCTGCTCGGAACGTGTTCAAGATTGCTGCATAGGCGGAGATCCTCTGGGCCGAGCAGGTAGTCAGATCAGCGGCAGGCGACCCTGGCACTGTGGTTAGAGAGGTGATCCATGTCCGTGGAGGTTTCGCCCAGTGAGGGCCGTCGAGGACTTGCGGGATGGTGAGCGGTAGTTGTGCCGCTTCCAGGGTCAAGAGCGTGTTCGCCTCACGTCGACTGCGTTCGCGTCCGCGTTGGCCGAGTGTGGCGCGAATCGATGGGCCGTCAGGGGCGGTCAGTACGAGATGGAAGGCCCCGTGATGCAAGTCGCCCGCATGCCACTGGTGCTCCGGCCACCGGGACAGCGCAGCTTCAACTAGAGCCTCCCGCGCGTCTCTCATCGTTCCACGCTAGCGCCCGAAGACGATCGGCCGCACTACGTCGCGGAAACCTACAGCTTTACGCGACGCCGCGTTTGGTGACTACGGCGCCGGCACGAGCTGGGTTGTGAGTCGCAACGGCAAGTGGCGGGGTTTTCGCGCCGGTAAATGGCGGTGCGGCAATTGAGGCGGCTCGATGCAGAGTGGATCGCCCCGGGCCTGGCGGAGGGCTTGATCAGCGGTAGACCAAGCCACCGTCGATCAGCGGGGTCTGACCGGTCATGTAGTCGGAGTCCGGACCGGCCAAGAACGACACGAACTTCGCGACGTCCTCCGGGGTCGACGGGCGCCCGAGCGCGATTCCCTCAGCGTACGTCTTGTAGGTCGCACCAATCTCGGCACCGGTCAGCTCAGCGAACCGCCGGTCGATCTCCTCCCACATGCCGGTTCCTACGATGCCGGGGGAGTAGCCGTTGACCGTGATACCGGCGCTGGCCAGTTCCTTGGCCGCAGTCGAGGTGATCGCTCGCACTGCGTGCTTGGTCGCGGAGTAGAGTCCGAGCATCGGGTAGGTCTCGTGCGCGGCGATGGAGTTCGCGTTGATGATCTTGCCGCCGTGTCCGAGCTCCTTGAACTTGACCGCCGCCACCTGCGTGCCGATGAGCACGCCCTTGACGTTGATGTTGAAGATCGTGTCGAATTCCTTCTCGGTGATCTCTTCGATGCTGTTGACCTGAGCGATCCCGGCGTTGTTCACGATGATGTCGAACCCGCCGAGTTCCTCGACCGTGCGATTGACCGCTGCCTCGAAACCGGCTTTGTCCGTCACATCTCCGCCGATGCTGATCGCCCGGCGACCTTCGGCTTCCACCTTGGTCTGAGTATCGCCGAGGGTATCCCCCTTCAGGTCGAAGAGGGCGAGATCGGCGCCGTCCTGAGCGAGCCGAAGCGCGATGGCCTGACCGATTCCCTGCGCCGCTCCGGTGACGAATGCGACCTTTCCTGCGATTGACATGGTCAACCTTCCTTCCCCTGATTGTTCATTCTTGAACTATGTGTTCTGCTGCAGTCGGCATTATAGGAAGCCAAAATCGCCTCATTGGCCGATGCTTTCAGTCTATAGGCCCTGCCCGCGGTTGACGAGCGAAATGAAGATTGCCGAGGCTAACGTTCAGTCGGCTTCACGGCATTCCGTGCAGACAGCTTTGGAAACTGGACGTCCCAGTTCCTTGGTTCTGGGACACCGAAGACGAACATCCGCATCGATCGCTCCCGGGCATGAATTTCCGTCCCACAAGTACGGCCCAGATTGGCATCCCATCCATCCCGTACAGAATCAGCTTTTGGTATGATCGACGTATGGAATTGGGGTACGCGCGGGTTTCGACGGTCAAGCAAGACCTGGACCGGCAGATCGATGCTCTGGGTCAGACCGGCATCGCGGCCGAACGGATCTATGTGGACAAGAAGTCTGGGTCCACGGTCGATCGCCCCGGCCTGCGCGCGGTCCTGGAGTATGCCCGCGATGGTGACGTGATCGTCGTCCACACCCTCGACCGGCTCGGGCGAACGGTGCGCGACACGCTGAACCTGATCCATGATCTTTCTGAGCGCAACATCGGGGTGCGGAACCTCGCCGACCCGATCAAAGTGGACTCCTCCAACCCGGACGATCCGATGGCCCAGCTGTCCGTGGTGCTGCTGGCGCTGTTCGGACAGATGGAACGGACCTACACCCTGGAGCGCGCCGCCCATGCCCGAGCGATGGCGACCGCGAAAGGCCGACGCGTCGGGCGGCCGTCTGTGGTGGATCCGGACAAGCTGGCCTACGCGGAGCACCTGCGGACGCTCGGGCACACGATGGCCGAGATCGTGGCCAAGACCGGGATCACCCGTACCAGCCTATACCGCCATCTGCCACCGCGGCCTCCCGAATCGGTGACCGCCGGCCCGGAGCCTGCGGCCGACCCAGGCCCCGAGACCTGAACCTACGCAGGTGATCGTCATGGCGCAGATGAGCCCACAGGAGAGACTCACTCTGCTGCGCCAGCACCAGGACGGTGCCCCCTGGACACGGATCGCTGCGGAATCAGGCGTGCCAGTGCGAACACTGGCACGCTGGGCCGCGCAGTACCGTGCTGACCCAGCCTCCCGTGGCCTGCAACGCCTCCGCCGCGCCGATCACGGGACGAGGCGGATACCGCCAGAGCTGGTGGAGATGATCGAAGCTCTGGCGCTTCGCCGTCCTGAGCCCACGGCTGCATTCGTTCATCGCCGCGTCAGCGACATCGCTGAGAATCAGGGACTGACCGCGCCGAGCTACTCCAGCGTCCGGGCGATCATCGGTGCCATCGATCCGGGCCTGCGCACGCTCGCTCAGCACGGCGATGCCGCGTACCGGGACCAGTTCGAAGCCGTTCTCCGCCGTGCCGCAGCACGCCCGAACGAGCAATGGCAGGCCGACCACACGCTCCTCGACATCGCGATCCTCGACACGACCGGCACCCCAGCGCGGCCGTGGTTGACGGTGCTGCTGGATGACCACTCCCGTGCCGTCGCCGGCTACACCCTCTTTTTGGGCGCCCCGTCGTCCGAGCAGACGGCGCTGGCCCTGCACCAAGCGGTCCACCACAAGACGAATCCTGCCTGGCCCGTCTGCGGCCTGCCCGATGTGCTCTACTCCGATCACGGCTCGGATTTCACTTCCGCCCGCCTCGAGCGGGTCTGCCTGGACACGCAGATCCAGCTCGTCCACTCCCGGATCGGTATTCCGCAGGGACGCGGGAAGATCGAGCGGTTCTACGGCTCCATCACCACCGAGCTCCTACCGCACCTGCCCGGACATATCCCGCATGGAACGAAGGGAGAACCCCTCACGACCCCGACGCTGAGTCTTGAGCAGCTCGACGCGATCCTGGAACGGTTCATCGTCACCGAGTATCACCAGCGTCCACACTCCGAAACTCACCAAGCGCCGGCCCACCGCTGGGCAGCCTCCGGCTTCATTCCCCGCGCCCCGGCGCGACCGGAGGACCTGGACTTGCTTCTGCTGACTGCGGCGACCACGCGGAAGGTCCAACGCGACGGAATCCAGTTCGCCTCCACTCGGTACGTGTCCCCAGTGCTGGCCGCCTATGTCGGCGAACATGTCACCGTCCGGTTCAACCCGCGCGATGTCGGCGAGATCCGTGTCTACTTCAACGACGAGTTTCTTTGCCGTGCGATCGCTCCCGAGCTCGCCGCCGATTCCATTTCACTGCGTGAGCTACAGGCTGCCCGGTCGAGGCGACGCCGTGACCTCAAGCGACAGTTGCGACACCGCCGCAGCCTGGCCGACGCGCTGCCGACCGACACCCGGTACGTCCCACCTGAACCTCCCGCGGTGGAACCGGTCAGCGTCGACGAAGTCCCGCCACGACACGGATTGCGTCTCTATGCCACCGAATAAGTCCAAACACAGCCTTCTCAAGGAAGGCGACGACGGTCGCCGATTCCTTCTCGACGATTTCGGGGAGGTCAACGCCAGCGCCCCGCCACGACCCGACTTGCCGCCCTTCCAGATCACTCATGAGCACCGTCGCTTCGCCGAGTTCGCCGACGCGGTGCGCACCCACCGCTATATCGGCCTGTGCTGGGGACCACCGGGGGTCGGCAAGACCCTCTCCGCCCGGCACTACGCCGGTGCCGATGACTGGGAACAATGGGATTCCATCTTCACCGAGGACCTCGGCCCCGTACCGGAACGGGTGCTCGATGCTCGCACCGCGTTCTTCACCCCCACCGTCGCCGCGACCCCGCGCCAGATCGATCAAGGGCTACCGCGTGCTTGCCAACGAATCTCCTTTGCCGTGGACTTCGCCGAACACGGCGTTGTCGACCCCTACGTCCACACCCAGTCCCGCTCGAGCGGGCGCACCGAGCTGCTCATCATCGATGAAGCCGACCGCCTCAAGACCACCGGCCTTGAGCAGGTCCGTGACTACTTCGACCATCACCACATGGGCGTCATCCTCATCGGCATGCCTGGGATCGAGAAACGCCTCGCTCGCTACCCGCAGCTCTACAGTCGCATCGGCTTCGCCCACGAGTACCGCCACCTGTCCCCGGACGAACTCACTGCAGTCCTGGCCAGACGGCTCCCCGCGGCAGGCGACGCAGCGGACGGCGGTGTGGCTCACGCGACCGCCATCGCGACCATCGTTCGGATCACTGCCGGCAACTTCCGTCTCGTCGACCGATTACTCACCCAGATCGAACGCGTGCAAACAGTGAACGATCTCGATGTGCTGACACCCGAGGTTGTTGAAGCCGCGCGTCAGGCCCTTCTCATCGGCCATTAAGCGCTGCAAAAACCACGCCACTTACCTCTGCGACTCACAGCTGAAGTCACGCCGAGGTGGATCTGACGTCTCATAAAACTAAAGGTTTAAGAGGCGACATAAGTCCGCGACTTGCGGCCATCGTCCGCGCAATGATCAGCGTTGGATCGACGATTTCACCTTTTGTGATCATCGAATCCAGCTCCTCTACACGTAGCCAAACAGCGCTAACCTGCTCCGCCGGATCGTCTCGAGCTGCGGTCCCCTTTATCGTTGCCTCTGACGAAAAGAAGAGGTGCACGGGCCAGCTTGCCCGGCCAGGGTTCAAGAAGAAGGTATGGAGGGACATCAAGCTTGTCGGCACAATCCCCGCTTCTTCCTCAAGTTCGCGACGGGCCGTGTCTATCGGCTCCTCGCCATCTTCGGCTCCACCGGCAGGTAGATCGAAGATCCAGCGATCTATCGGGTAACGATACTGCCGAGTGACCAATACGTGATCGCCGTTAACGACAAGAACCGCGGCCGCGAATGGAACACTCTCGTCGACCTCGTAGTGAGTTTGCGAACCGTCGGGGAGAGTAACGGTGTGCTCGAAAAGCACTACACGCCCTTGGTGAATCTGGCGGCGATCAACAGTCTCCCACTTAGTCTCCTCCTGCGACATCTTCAAACTCCCAGTTGGCATCGGCAGGCAAAGTTGGCACGGTCCAATCGGGGTCCGGCTGAAAGCCCTCGTATCCGGCGTTGAACGGGAATTCCCAGTGCTCGACATCTTTCACGGCTTGCTGTGCCACTTGTCTGATCTGCTCCACCTTGGCTGTCGAGAACACCCCGGCGCGGTGGGCGAGCTCAAGTTCATCTTCGTCTTTGAAAGCGTAGATGCGATCAGGGCTGACGAGAACGTCGAGCACGAGGTCTGAGGTTTCGATGCCGGAATCCGACCGTGTGAATTCTTCTTCGATGTTCACGTAATAGGAGTTACGGATTCCCGCCTTTGTCTCGAAGAACCAGACAGAGTACATGGTGTTTGGCTGGAAGACTGCAAGTATCCCGGAGCCTACCCAGTTTCTGACTGCTTGGGCTCGTGGGGCGGTGAAGCGATCTGTCCCGCTGAGGGAGCGCAGGTCCTGCCCATCAGCACTGACTTGATAGAGCATTCGTGTCCCCGCGGCCATCCACACGGCAAGGTGCTGATCATCATCAGCGATTACAGTTACTGGCCGTTGATCCACGAGTCCGGGAAAGTCTGGGTCGCGGTAAGTCCAGAAAATTCTGTCGCCTCGTTGCCAACGCTGATGCTGCTGATCACTCATGCTCGCAACATACCAGGACATGCCGAGCCCCTAAATCATCTGCATCGCCACTGTGCAATGGAAAAGCACCGCCACTTATCGCTGAACCTCACAGTCCTCGCCCTCGCCGTTGCTTCCGCGAGTGGTGTCGGTGGTCCGTGGCTCGGCCGGACCGTCGCCACGCAGGATCCAATAGATCCCCATCCCCATGGCGAAGCCGAAGATGGCGAACGGGATCACCAACCCAGGCTCTGTGGTCAGTCCCGCGATAACACCGACGACGGCGCCGATGGCGGCGTATATCCACAATCGCGGGAGACGACGACCTTCTTTAGGCAATGGGCTCATACAACGAAACTAGTTCGATGCCAGCTCCCGTAGGTCGCCGACACATGAAGCTCAGGTGAAATGCGACCGTCGCGTGCCATCGGCAGTCTCAACCCAGCATGAACCCGGGAATCACCAGCGCACCCGCAGCAGCCGCCGTCATCACGCTCGATACTCCGAGGCTGGTCACCTCTGACCGTTTGGCCGCTGCACCATCGGCGGCCCAGGGAAGTTGCGACCAAGCCCTCGCTGCCAGATACACGCCGAAGACGTACCCGCCGAGGCAGAGTATCCAGACGTAGATGAACCAAGATGTCCAACCACCGTAGTCTGCAATCAATCGGACAAGCAGAAGCATGGCGAGAGCAACGAGGACATTGCTCAGCAGCACGGTCCGGGTGAGAGCTCGAGAAGCCTTGATCGCAGAGAAGGCACCCCAGCCGATGACGATCGCACATGCGATCTGAGAGAAGAGTTCTGGATTCATGAGTGCGCTCCTGCCTGATCGCCGTGTACCTGCGCAGAGTGCCGGGTTGCCACCGAGGCTTCACGTGTTGAGATCACGTCGGCGGCATCGTCAACGGAGATTGCCGACTCGGCGAGGACGATGATCCCCTGCGACGTCTTCGGATCGAAACCGAGGAACGAGCGGTACCCGCCCGTGCCGCCGTTGTGCCAGGTGAGATTGGGACTGCGATCCTTCGTGGTGAGCCACGCCCAGCCGATTCGATCCGATTCGTCGTAAGCCTCACGCGGCTGGACTGCACTCGCACCTGGGGCGGACCCGTCCATCGTCGCGCGCAGCCAGATGCTCATGTCGTGGGCAGTTGATCTGATGGCACCCGAGGGCGCAGTCCCGCCCAGCGTCCATGGCGCTGCAGGCAATCCGGACGCCGTGTAGCCATGCGAGAGTCCCTCCGCCGATCCGGGCACGTAGGTGTCCGTCATTCCCAAGGGCTCCGTAATCCGGTCCCTGACGAGATCGCCGTAGCTGGAGTCCGTGACCGTCGCGAGTGCTTGTCCGAGGATCCCGAATGCGAAGTTCGAGTACTCCGGCTCCTGCTCACCCACGTCGACGTCCTTGAGCGAGTCGACGAGGTCCGTCGCAGTCCCGCGATAAGGGTCGGTATGGATATAGCCCGATAGGAATGTCGCCAGGCCATCACCGAAACTCCGCGCCGGCTCCTGAGCGGGCAGTCCTGAACGCTGCGTGGCGATCGATGCCAGAGTCACCTCGGCGACCTCACCGTCGAGTTCGGGCCAGACCTCGCCGAGGTTGGTCTCCTCGTCGATCTCCCCGCGTTCGATCGCATCAGCGTAGAGCGCTGCAGTGATGGTCTTCGTGATCGATCCGATTTCGAACCCCGAAGTCTCGTCAGCACCGACCCCTCCCCAGGTGACGTCATCGCCGTCGATCTTCGCCGCTGCCACATGGTGCCAGTGTCCGCTGTCGAGGGCGTTCTCGACCTGGCTGACCAGAGCGGCGTCGCCGGTGGTCTCGCCCTGGAACCCACGTGGAAACGGAGTGATGAGCAGAAGCAGGACCCCCGCGATCGCAGCGGCGAGCACCGCGATCCATGTCCGCTGAGCCCGCGGCTCTTCTGAGGTCGAGCGTGGATGTGGATTGTTGGAGTTCGCGGAGGCGGTGTTCATGGGGGCTCCTGAGTGAGTGTCAGTGCGTGTCTGCGTGTCAGTGAGTGCCGATGAGGATGAGGGTGAGGAGGGGAATGATCTTCTGACCGGGTACGCGCCAGTGGCCTCGGCGCGAGTTCTCGAGCCAGCCTGCCCCGGCCAGGGCATGGATGTGGTGGTAGATCTGGCCGGTCGTGCCGAATCGTTCGTCCTCGCCGAGCTGGGCGACGGTAGTCGTCCCCTCATAGATGGCCTGCAGGAGTTCGAGGCGGACCGGGTGGCCCAGTGCTGCCAGGGCGGGGGCAGCCTCGGCGAAATTGAGGTCATTGATCGCTGCCGACGGCAGCCCCATCTGCCAGGACACCGGAGATTCCCCACCCGGGGGAGTGGTATGTCCGGTGTAGACGACTCCACCCTCGTCTCCCGCTCGATCGATGAGGCCGTTCAGCGCCCAGAAGGTGTCGTCATCAGCGGTCGGGTTCGTGCTCTTCGTGCCATTCGGCGCCCGATCGGACTCAGCCTCGGCAGCCGGTGCAGTCGTGGGAACGGCATTCTCCAGCTCGGCGATCTTGCGCTCGAGCTCGGCCACGCGCTCCTCGACCGTGCGTGCGGATTGACCCTTCGACGACGAACTCATAAGCCCAGAATACACAAAGTACGTAATTACGTAAATACATGAGGAGGTTGTGTCCAGGCCAACACCAGACAGACTCAGGTGAGAGACCTAAACTGGTGTCGTGATGAGTACCGACGAACCGCGCACCGAGTCCACGCAACCGCGACCCGAGGCATTGCCTCAGGCCATCTCCGAGTCGAAGGCACTCGGTGCTCCGATGGTCGTCCGCGGAATCCTCGGCGTCGCCTTCGGCTTCGCGACGGTCTTCTGGCCACGCGATGCCGCCAGCCCCAAGCACCTGTCGATGGGCGTCGACATCGTCGACATCCTCTCCATCAGCTACCTGGTGCTGTTCGCTCTCGCCCTTGTCTACCAAGGCCTCCGCGCGCCGCTGAGTGTCCGCACTGCGGTCTATGGTCAAGTTGTCATCACGATCCCCGCGATCGTGTTCCTGTTCCTCGCAGATCAACCCGCGGAACTGCGCGCGGCACTGAGTATCTGGGCCCTGCTGCACGGGCTCATCGAGCTGTACAACTATCGTCAGCTCAAGTCCCACCCGATGGCCTCGGACTTCCTCATCGCGGCCGCCTGCCATGTACTCCTCGGTGTGATCCTCATCTTCGGCGACGGATTCGGTGCGCTGTGGATCCTCGGCTTCACCGGTGTGGCCACACTCATCGCCGGCGTCATCTTCATCATCGGCGGCTACTCGCGCATCAGCAAGGCCAAGCAGATCGCAGCCGACAAAGAACCATTCGTCGACGGACTCCCCGCCGCCGAAGCCGATGACCCAGACGTCCACGACGCTCCCGGCACGCCCGAGGCTCCCGAGGACAAGAACTGAGCCAGGCCGCGCAGCCGGCACAACCCACGTCACCCGACGCCCACAGCCGAACTCGAGAAGACCGAGGTGAGATGAGTACCGTCGAGCATGACTACGAGAATCTTTCTCCGCTGACTCCGATAGCCGCCTCCGTCAGCTCATCCGGCCTCCTGGGTGACCTGGCCGAGGCCAGCCGCGAACTCTCCCCGGAACTCTTCCGCCGCCTCTTCGAGGTCTCTCGTTCCTCCTCGCTTCTCATCGCCACAGACTACGACGGCACCATCGCACCGATCGTCGACCTGCCAGGTCAGGCGTTCCCGCTGGACTCCTCGGTCGACTCACTGCGCGCGCTCGCTCTGCTTCCGACCACCTCGGCGGGGGTGATCTCCGGGCGCAGCCTGCGCGACCTCGCGGCCATGTCACGGCTGCCGCGGGAGGTCCACCTCTTCGGCTCCCATGGTGGAGAGACGGACACGGTCGCCATCGACACCCTCGACGAGGAGCAGCGCACCGCCTTAGACGGACTCCGGCGAGACGTCTTCCAGACCCTGCCGACCACGATCATCGAACACAAGACCACCGGTGCCGCCGTGCACCTGCGCGGACTCGACGAGTCCGAACGTCAGGAGGTCGAAGACGCGGTCAACGACTTGGTCGAGGCCCACGTGATCTTCCCGACTCGGGGCAAGCAGGTCATCGACCTCTCGGTCGTCCCCTCGTCCAAGGCCGAGGCTCTGCAGCGCCTGCGGCAGCAGACCGGCGCCGAGGTGGTCGTGTTCATCGGCGACGACACCGCAGACGAATTCGCACTCGAAACACTCGGGGACCAGGATCTGGGGCTCAAGGTCGGCCGTGAACCCGGCGATACCCACGCCGACTACCGGATCAGCTCACCGGCCGAGGTCTCTGTCGTCCTCGCTGCGATCTACGAGCTGCGCAAATCCTGGCTCTTCGGCAGGCGCGCGACCCCGATCCATCGGCACAGCCTGCTGGGCAATGGGCAGTCGACGGCGCTCGTGGACCCGGGCGGCCGCATCTGCTGGATGCCGCACCCGCTGCCGCACTCCTCATCGATGTTCTCCGAGATCCTCGGCGCTGAGGCGGCCGGGTTCTTCGCTGTCGAAACAGAGGCCGGAACCGCGCCGCTGACGCAGCGCTACATCACCCACTCGACGCTGCTGGAGACCCGGTGGCCGGGGCTCAGCTGCCTCGACTACCTCGCCCCGGTCGATGCCAACAGTGATGACACCATCGTCGTGCGCGTGCTCACCGGCGACACCTCGGCCCGGATCCGCTTCGCCCCACGCCTCGACTATGCGACCGTGCCGACGCAGATGGTGCGCACCGACGACGGAGTGCAGGTGCTGGGGACCTCCGAGCCCATCTCCCTGATCGCACCGGGCATCGACTTCGAGATCAGCGATGTCGGGCAGTCTCACACCGCCGAGGCGGTCGTTGTGCCTTCGCAGCAACCCGGAGGAGCCGTCGTGCTGGTCTTGGCCTGCGGCACCGGAACCGGTGACGCGAGGTACATGGCCACCGGCGGAGAGCACCATGTGCGCGAACGCGCCCTGAACTTCTGGACCAACTGGGTCGATACGCTCAACATCCCCGGCCACCACCGCGAAGAGGTCATCCGCTCGGCCATCACCCTGCGCGCCCTCTGTCACGAACCGACCGGGGGAGTCCTCGCCGCACCCACGACCTCCCTGCCGGAGGGCATCGGCGGCGTGCGCAACTGGGACTACCGCTACACCTGGCTGCGCGACGGCTCGATGACCGTGCGCGCCCTGCTCGCGCTGGGATCGACCGGTGAGGCCGAGGGTTTCCTGTCCTGGCTCACGGGAATCCTGGCCCGCACTGTGTCTCCTGAACAGCTCCACCCGCTCTACGCCGTCGACGGCTCCGCCCTGACCACCGAGGCGGTGCTGGCCCATCTGCCTGGATACGCGGGTTCCCGGCCGGTGCGAGTGGGCAACGCGGCCGAACATCAGGTTCAGCTCGACGTCTTCGGGCCGGTCACCGAGCTCCTCAACGAGCTCAGCGAGCACCTCGGCGATCTTCCGGATTCCTATTGGCGACTGACCTGCCAGATGGTCGAGGCCGTGAGCAAGCGGTGGTTCGAGGCCGATCACGGCATCTGGGAGGCCAGGCGGCCGCCCAAGCACAACGTCTACACGCGTGTGATGTGCTGGGTGACGGTCGATCGGGCGCTGCAGATCGCCGAACGCTTCGGTCGTGAACTCCCCGGGGCCTGGCGGCAGCTGCGCGAGGAGATCGCCCACGATGTGCTCGAGAACGGGTACAACGAGGAGGTCGGGGCCTTCACCGTTGCCTACGGCGAGACCGATCTCGACTCGGCGTGCCTGTTCGTGGGACTCTCGGGTCTGCTGCCCGCCGATGATCCGCGCTTCATCTCGACAGTCGACGCCATCGAACGTGAACTGCGGGTGGGACCGACGGTCTTCCGCTACCGCTACGACGACGGGTTGCCCGGCCTTGAGGGCGGATTCCACATCTGCACGACCTGGCTCGTCGAAGCCTTCATCAAGGTCGGACGCATCGACGATGCCTGGGACCTGTTCCGGCAGGTGGACAACCTGCTGGGGCCGACCGGGCTGCTGGCCGAGGAGTACGATCCGGTCGCGGAGATGCACTTGGGCAACCACCCGCAGGCCTACTCGCATCTGGGCTACATCCGCGTCGCGCAGATGCTCGACGACTACCGTCCGAGCTGAGGGCAGACCTCGGCTCGGACGGCGGTACAGTGACGCTCAGGTCACTCGACGAGGAGGGTGACCACCTCGGCGATGCACGCAGGACGCTCTTCGCCCTCGATCTCGATGACGTGCTTGAGGATGACCTGGGTGCCCTTGTCTCCGGGAATGACCTCGTTGACGCTGACGGTGCCGCGCAGGCGAGAGCCCACCGGCACCGGCTGAGCGAAGCGAACCTTGTTGAGGCCGTAGTTGACGCGGATGGACACACCTTCGATGGTGAAGATCTCGCTCGAGAACTTCGGGATCAGTGACAGAGTGAAGAAGCCGTGGACGATCGTCGAACCGTACGGGCCCTTCGCCGCGCGCTGCTCGTCGATGTGGATCCACTGGTGATCGTCGGTGACATCGGCGAAGGTGTTGATCGCCTCCTGGTCGATCGTCGTCCATTCGGACGAGCCCAATTCGGTGCCGACGAGCGAGGTGATCTCATCGATTCCATTGAGTGTGCGCATTCTTCGTTCTCCTTTGATCCGTGATTGTCGTACGCAGAGAGTGTCAGGCGTGTTCTTAGCGGACATTCGATTGAAGGAATGCCGGTACTTGGCACCTTACTTGTTCGCATCGGACTTGGCACCGGTGTGTCCGGGATTCGGCTAGGTTGGTGGTATGGAACCTCTGACTCAGCCGCTCTCACCCCGGTGGATCGACCGACCGGCAGGCTACCGGGACTTCGAATCGGCCTTCTTCGTCGGTCATGGTCGTGACACCTTCGACCGCTGCGCGGAGGAACTGCTGCATTGGGAGGTGAAGATCCGCAGTGGATTCGACATCGGTGTCCAGGTTCCGGGGGATGACACGGACTCCCTGGGCATGGGCACCGGCTCCCATACCGGCTCCGGGCCGGGCTGCCCGCGGGTCCGGGCCGGACAGGAGCCGACGATCTTCGTCCGGATCGGGCCGTTCCGCCTGCCAGAGCCGGCCCGCGTCATCGAGGTCTTCGAGTCCGAAACACGTCGTGGCTTCACCTATGGCACGAAGCCTGGGCATCCGATCACCGGCGAGGAGTCATTTATCCTCACCCACACTCCCGATGGTCGAGTCTTCCTCGTGCTGCGCTCTGTCTCCCGAGCCGGAATGGGGATCTGGCGCCTCGGTGAACCCTTCGTCCGACTTGCCCAGATCATCTACCGCAGGCGATACTCCCGCGCTCTGCGCGGCCGATAGCCAGGCGCGCCCGTTGCGTGCGGCTGTTGGCCACGCGCAGCCAGTTGCCGCTGAACGTACCGTCATTGTTGGCGCGCGTGCGAAAAAGCTCGCGAGAATGCACGCAACTCCACAATGACACCTGGCTGACAGCCACCGGAAGCAGCTCAGGTCTCCCGCGCGCTGCGCAGCTGACTGTGCACTGCGAAGCTGACCCGATTACCCCTCAGATGGATTCGAGGTACTGCTTGAGCGCCTCATCCTGGGCCTCGGGATCCGGGAAGATCGCTTCGGTGCGTGCACCACCGGTGACCGGATCGTTGCTGAAAGTCAGGTGAATGCCCAGCAGACGGGCCTGTCCCTGTGCGATCACGAGCCCCAGGCCCATGCCTCCGCCGCCGGCGGAGACGAAGCGGGTCGGGCCGGTGTTGACGATGTCAGGCGGGTAGCCGGAGCCGGAGTCGGTGATCGTGATGCTGCGGGTGCTCGTCTCCAGGCGGATCGGGTCCCCGCCGTGCTTGATCGCGTTGACCAGCAAGTTTGAGATGATGCGTTCGAAGCGGCGAACATCGGTGACCAGTGTCGAGTTCAGCGCTGCCAGGTGAGTGTCGATCTCATGGTCAGACAGGGCACCGGAGGCGGTCAGGGTTCCCAACAGCGACCGGACCGCCTGGTCGATGTTGACGCGGGTGAACTCGGGGTTCGCGCGACCCGCATCGAGGCGGGAGACTTCGAGCAGGTCTTCGACGAGGACCTGCATGCGCTGCACTCGGTCCTTGACGAGCTCGGCGGGGCGCGAATCCTCCTCGAGCAGGTTGGCCGCGTTGACGAGGCCGGTCAGCGGGGTCCGCATCTCGTGTGCCAGGTCAGCGGTGAAGCGCTGCTCGGAGTCGATTCGCTCGGTCAGCCGTGTCACGGCTGTGTCGACCGCCGAGGCGAAGGCCGCGACCTCTTGGTCCGTGTCGTCGACGACATCGGCGATCCTGATGCTCGTGTCTCCGGCCGCGATCTTCCGCGCGGCTTGAGCGCCCAGAGTCAGCCTGCGTGAGATGCGCCCGGCCACGATGGAGCCGACGCCGCCGACGACCAGCGCGGAGCCGATCATGCCCACCAACAGTGCCTGGTCGATGCGGCCGATGAGCTCCTGGCTGTCCGCGGTTGAGGCGCGCACGGAGATCACCTCGGTGTAGGTGCCGACCTCGATCGGGGCGGCCGCCCACACGATCTCCTCCCCGTCGACCTCGGAGCGCATCGTCACGCTCTGGCCCTTGAGCGCTTGGGCGCGTGCATCCTTGGGCAGTGCAGGGTCGTCGATGCGGGCGTTGAGGGTGAGCACCCCGGTCTCGGAGAAGATGGCGACGGAGTTCGCAAGCTGCTCGGTCACGGTCGAACGCATGCGGTCATCCTCGGCTCGGGCCGCGGACTGACGCAGCACGATGGAGCAGGAGAGCACGGCGATGATCACCGAGGCAACGATGAGCAGGGAGATCTTCCAGCGCAGTGACATGCGATCAGCCCGCGAAGCGGTACCCGAATCCGCGGACGGTCTCGATCATGTTGGCGCCGATCTTCTTCCGCAGGCGCTGGATGTGGACGTCAACGACACGGGAGTCGCCGGCCCATTCGTAGCCCCAGACGGTGAAGGCGATCTTCTCACGGGAGTAGACGTGCTCGGGCTGCTCGGTCAGGAGCAGGAGGACGCGCAGCTCGGTGGGGGTGAGGTGGACTTCCTCGCCGTCGATCTCCACGGTCAGGCGACCGGTGTCGAGGACCAGCGAACCCAGCCGCGTCCGGAACGGACCGAGCTCGCTGTCGGAGTCGACGCTGCCGCTGTGGTTCTCGCCCGCGTTCGTATAGCCGCCCTGGTTGGAGTCCGACTGCATGACCGGTGAGCCGTCCGGGCGGGGAGGAACGGTGACGTCGCCGCCGATCATCTGCTCGTCTCCACCGTCGTCTATGTCCGTCGAGGTGAATTTTCCGCCCGCACCCAGGAAGGTGTCGTCGGACTCGAGTTGGGCCTTGAGGCGTTCGCGGGTGTCCATGCCGGGGCTGGCGCCGAGCACCTCGGGGATGCCGTCCCCGGTGATCATGCCGCCGGGACCGATCACGGTTTCGTGCTCCTCGTCCATCTCGGTGGTCGGGGAGTAGCCGAGTCTGTCGGTGCCGGTGGTGATGAAGCGGCGGACGACGGCACGGATGCGGGCATTGAGCACCTGCATGTCGAAGGGCTTGGTGAGGTAGTCGTCGGCTCCGGCTTCGAGCGCCTGGACGATGTCGATCGCATCCGAGCGTGCGGAGATGATGATGATGGGAATGGTGGATCGCTCACGCACGGCCCGGCAGATCGATGCGCCGTTCATGGTGGGCAGCATGAGGTCGAGAAGCAGAACGTCGGCACCATGTGCAGCGACGAACTCGTACCCCTCGCGACCGTCGGCGAATGCCGACACCGTGTAATCGAACCGTTCCAGGCCGATCTGGGTCGTCTCCCGGATGACCTCGTCATCCTCAACCAGAACAATATGCATTACGTTTCTCCATTAAGCCGCGTGAAGCGTTGACCCGGTTCAAATCTACCTTCATGCAGGCGGAACACCTGCACCGACCAGCCCGAAGGGCAGCAGGCCTCGTCGCCGTCGGCATACATCGCCTCCTGCACCACCAGTGTCCCATTCTTACCTGGGCTGAGTTTGAGCTGGTTGCCGGTGGCGATCAGCTCAAGGCGTGGTTCGCCGTCCTTCTCACTGATGACGGCGCCCGCAACGATCTCGCTCTTCTGCTTCGGGTTGGCCACGGTGACGAGTTGGAACTTCTTATCGCCGCTGAGGAAGGGTGTCGAGAATTTGAGGCATTCCCTGCAGTCGGCGATGACTCGCGCAGACTCCGTTGCCTTCCCCGTCACCGCGATTCCCGAGGCGTCCACAATGGCCTTGCGGATCTCCTTGAGCGAGAAGGGTTCATCGGGTGGCCCCGAGTCCGAATTCGCAGGTTCGAACTGAGTGGGAGATGTCTCACCTTCCGGTTCCACCCGCAATCCCCTGTCCGGGCCGCATGCGGTCATGCCCACCAGCGTGATCGTCGCAAGGACGATTGCGATCACTGTTCTGCTGGCTGTGCGCGGGCGCGACTTCTGACCAGGGACGACCTGGCTCGATCTGAGCGCGCGCGACACCTCATCGGAGGGGCGCCGAATGGGGGTGGGCACGTAGACATTTTTGCGTGTTCTGCCCGGGTAGTCCACCCACGTCCCAATTCTGGCGAGTCAGGCACGCCCGATTCCTCACACCGCCTCCGGGCCACCGGTCGACCTCGGTGCACCGTTTCTCAGCTGAGGTCGGTACGCTGGGGGTATGGCAGCATCGAAGTCTGAGAAAAGATCCACCAGCACCGTGTCCTACAAGGATGCGTTCAAAGTGGGGCTCGTCTGCGGCGTCGCAGTTCTGATCCTGTCGATCATCGTCACCCGCGCCTGGCAGGATTCGACCGCTTTCGGATTCGCTTTCGTCTATGCCGGTGCCGCGTTAGTCCTGGTCAGCGCCTTCGCCTGCATTCTCAATTGGGTGATGCGCAATGACACCCAGAATGACGATCAGTACTACCCGATCCTCAAGTGAGCCCTACCCGATCCTCAGGTGAGTTGAGTGATCCTCAGGTGAGGATCGTCAGCTGAGGCTCACCCCGGTGACGTAGGGTTTCCCCATGGAGACGTGGAACACAGAACTTACGCCGCTGTCCTTTCTGCGCCGCTCCGCGGAAGTCTTTCCCGACAAGCGCGCCGTGGTCTACAACGACCAGGAGATGACGTACCGGGAACTCGCCGCGGCTGTGGAGACCCGCGCGCATGCTCTGCGCACGGCGGGCATCGAGCCCGGCGATCGAGTCGCCTACCTCATGCCAAACCTCCCCGAGGCGCTCATGGCAGCCTTTGCGGTGCCGCTGGCCGGTGCTGTGCTGGTGCCGATCAACACCCGGCTGGCTCCCGAGGAGGTTCGCTACATCTGCAACCACAGCCAGGCGAAGCTGCTGGTGGTGGACACGCAGCTGTGGCCCAGCGTCTCGCCGGTGATCGATGATCTCGACACGGTCGAGGCCATCGTCGACGTCGAGGACACAACGATCGAAACCTCCGCCGAGGTGGCTCGCCCGAATTCGTCCTCACCGGCCGTGACCAGCCTGGACGAGTTCCTGGCTGGTGCGAAGGACGATACTGAGGAGTTCACCTGGCGCGTGGAGGACGAGCGAGCGACGTTGTCGATCAACTACACCTCAGGCACGACAGGACGGCCCAAGGGTGTGATGTATACGCACCGGGGCGCCTATCTCAACGCTCTCGGCGAGGTCATCCACTCCGAACACGACGGCGACAGCGTGTACCTGTGGACGCTGCCCATGTTCCACTGCAACGGCTGGTGCACGGGCTGGGCGTTGGCCGCTGCCGGCGGCACTCAGGTGTGCCTGCGGGAAGTCCGCGGTGAGGTGATCTGGGATCTCATCGGCCGTCACGCAGTCACGCACCTCAACGGTGCTCCGACCGTGATGAGCACGGTCATCAACGCCGAACAGGCGCATTCTCTCGATCGGGCGGTGACCGCGACGATGGCGGGTGCCGCGCCGAGTCCGACCCTCATCTGGCAGTTGGAGGCGTTGAACTTCGAGATCGTGCACGTGTACGGCCTCACGGAGACCTACGGCCCGTACACGGTGTGCCAGTGGCAGGATTCGTGGGCTGGCCTCGATGACAAGTCCAGAGCCAGACTCCGCGCACGGCAGGGAGTCGGCATGGTCCAGGCCGATCAGGCCCGCATCGTCACCATCGATTCAGGGGACGAACTCGTCGACGTTCCGGCCGATGGCGCGACGATCGGAGAGATCGTCATGCGCGGAAACAACGTGATGAAGGGCTATTTCCGCGATGTGAAAGCCACCGAGGAGGCCTTCCGGGGCGGCTGGTTCCACTCCGGTGACCTCGGCGTGATGCATGAGGACGGCTACATCGAACTGCGCGATCGTTCGAAGGACATCATCGTCTCCGGCGGAGAGAACATCTCGACCGTCGAGATCGAACAGGCGATCTCCTCGCACCCGGCAGTCCTCGAAGTCGCCGTCATCGGCGTGCCCGACGACAGATGGGGCGAACGGCCGAAGGCATTCATCATCGTGCGTGAGGGCCAGCCGGTCACCGAGGCTGAGGTCATCGACCATGTGCGCACTCAGATCGCGAAGTACAAGGCCCCGCGCGAGGTCGAGATCGTCGCGACTCTGCCCAAGACCTCGACCGGCAAGATCCAGAAGTTCGAACTCCGCAACCTGGAATGGGGCGACCGGCAGTCGCGTATCCAGGGCTGAGGCGCTCTACTTGAACCGCAGCAGGCGCAAGCTGTTGAGGACGACGAACACTGAGGAGAACGCCATCGCGGCGCCGGCGATCATCGGGCTGAGCAGACCGAACGCGGCGATCGGGACGGCCGCCGTGTTGTAGGCGAAGGCCCAGAACAGGTTGCCCTTGATCAGCCCCAGAGTCTTCCGGGACAGGCGGATCGCCTGCGGGATCTGACGCGGATCCGAACGCACCATGGTGATGTCGGAGGCCGCCATCGCCGCATCGGTGCCCGATCCCATCGCGATGCCCAGATCGGCACCGGCCAGGGCCGCGGCATCGTTGATGCCGTCACCGACCATGGCCACGGCCTGCCCTTGAGCCTGCAGCTCATTGATCACTGCGACCTTGCCTTCGGGGCGGACGTCGGCACGGATCTCGGTGATGCCTAGCTTGCCCGCGACCACCTCGGCGGCCGGGGCGTTGTCCCCGGTGAGGAGGACGGTGCTGATGCCAAGCGTATGCAGTTCGTCGATCGCCTCGGCGGCACCGGTCTTGATCTCATCTGAGACGAAGGTCAAACCACGGAACTGAGAGTCGATGGCCAGGGCGACGATCGTGGCACCGGTGGGCACATCCTCGGCCGGGAACGAGACGTCGATCCCGCTCTCCCGGAGCAGATCCGGGCGACCGGCGAGCACCTCGGCGCCATCGATCGTGGCCCGCAGGCCGCCACCGGGAATGTTATCGAAGCCCTCAATGCCCGAGCGGTCGATGGGGGCGCTGCTGCTGCCGGGCGCCTCGGCGACTTTGTCCATCGTCGCAATCGAAGCCTCGACGATAGCGCGGGCCACGGGGTGTTCGCTCTGTGACTCCAAACGAGCCAGAACCGCGAAGTCCTCGTCACCCAGCTGCGTCCTCTGCAAGGACATGACACCAGTGGTCAGGGTGCCCGTCTTGTCGAGGACGACGGTGTCGATCGAACGTGTCGACTCGAGCGCCTCGGGTCCGGACACGAGGATACCCAGTTGGGAACCGCGTCCGGATGAGACGGCCAGAGCCGTCGGCGTGGCCAGGCCCAGTGCACAGGGGCAGGCGATGATGAGGACCGTGAGTGCGGCGTGCAGGCCCATCGCCCAGTCCCCGGTGATCAGTCCCCAGGCCAGGAGTGTGAGAGCGCTGATCGCGAAGATGGTCGGCACGAACACCGCCGAGATCCGGTCGGCCAGTCGCGCCACAGCCGGTTTGCCCGTCTGCGCGCGGCTGACCAGATCGGCCATGGCGGCCAGAGTCGTATCGGCCCCGACTCGGGTGGCTCGGACCTCGAGCACGCCCGAGGCGTTGATCGTGGCGCCGGTGACCGAGTCGCCGAGTCCGACCTCGACCGGAACGGATTCGCCGGTGAGCATCGCTTCGTCGATCGCGGAGTGACCGGAGATCACCTCGCCGTCGGTGGCGATCTTCTCGCCCGGGCGAACGATGAAGACATCGCCGACGGTGAGCTCGTCGATCGGGACCTGGACCTCCACCCGATGATCGGTGCTGGAGTGCGCAGCGTCGGCGTCCGAGGTCGGCGAGTCGTCAGTGCGTTCGCGCAGCACGCTCGCGGACTTCGCGCCCAGTCCGAGCAGTGCCTTGAGTGCGGCGGTGGCCCGGCTCTTCGCCCGGTCCTCGGTGAGCCTGCCGATGAGCAGGAACACCGTGATCGCGGCCGCGGCCTCGAACCACACATGATAGTCCTCGGGGATCTGCCAGCCGTAGCCGTCGCCGACAGCCCGGCCCAAGGTGATGTAGGAGTAGAGGCTGGCGACGATGATTCCGACGCTGACCAGGGTGTCCATGGTCGTGGACCGGCCCCGTGCGGCCTTGAATGCTGCGGAGTGGAACGGCCACGCGCCCCAGGTCACCACGGGCAGCGCGAGGATCGCGACGATCCACTGCCAGCCAGTGAAGTGCCAGCTCATGACCATGGAGACGGCCACGATCGGCACGGCAAGAATCAGGGATCCGATGAACCGCGGCCGCAGATGCCTGGGGTCGTAGTCGACGATCTCAGGTCCGCTCGCCGAGGCGGTTGTGACCGTGGCCCCGTAACCGGCCTTCTCGACGGCGGCAGTCAGGTCCGCGTCGGAGAGCTCGGAGTCGACGACAACATGGGCGGAATTGAGCGGAAGATTGACCTCCGCGCTGACTCCGTCCAAGCGTGTCAGCTTCTTCTCGATGCGCGCCGAGCACGATGCGCAGGTCATTCCCGTGATGTCGAGATCAACCTCGCGTGACATCAGTTCACCTCATAGCCGGCTTCATCGACGGCTGCGCTGATCGCGGCATCGTCGAGGACCCCTTCGGAGGTGATGGTCACGGGGGAGTCCCCGCCGGCGTTGAGCTCGACGGTGACCTCGGTGACTCCGGGCAGCGCCCCGAGCTCTTCCTTCACGGCACCCACGCAGTGGCCGCAGGTCATTCCGGTGACATTGATGGTGGTGGTCAGCATGATGTGTCTCCTGTCTTCGTGTGTCAACCGGCAGGTACGCCGATGCTGTGTCCTCAGCTCTTGATGAGCCGGGAAATAGCGGCTGAAGCCTCTTCGATCTTCTTGCGGGCGGCGTCATCATCCCCTGAGGATGCGGCGTCGACCACGCAATGAGCGATGTGCTCTTCGAGGAGGTTGATGGAGACCGCGTGCAGCGCGGCCGTTGCTGCGGAGACCTGGGTCAGGATGTCGATGCAGTACTTGTCGTCATCGATCATCTTTCCGATCCCACGGACCTGACCTTCGATCCGTTTCATCCGCTTCGCAAGGGCGTCCTTCTGCGGGGTGTATCCATGTTGCTCAGTCATGACGATACTCTATACCCCTGTAGGGTACTGTTCAAGAGAGTATACGCAGTCCCGGCGATTGTGCGATTGGTCTCACCGTGGGCACCCGATGGCGCCAAGCTCCTACAATCGAATCATGCGCATTGCCAGACTGTTCCGATTCCCCGTCAAGGGATTCCCTGCCGAAGAGATCACCGAGGCGGATGTGCGCACCGACCGAGGCATCCGCGGCGACCGCATCGCAGCGTTCACCAACGGCAGCCTCGACGTCCCTGCCAACAGTTGGCACAGATACTCCGCCTTCACTGTGCTCAAGAACAACACCGACCTGCAGAAATGGCAGGTGGCCATCGACCTTGCCGAAGCCGCTGTTCAGTCCGCACCCGAGGTCGAGGCGGTTGAACCCTCGATGGCGACCGCGGCCGATCCGCCGGCGGCCGTGACCCTGACGTCCCCGACGGGGGAGTCCACGACGTTCCACACGGATGACCAGGACTCACGGGCCGCCTCGGCAGATTTCCTCGCTGCACGCATACCCCCGCAGGGTGACTTCCCACGCGCACTGAGTGTCGCGGACCAGGGAATGTTCGACTCGCAGGCCGCAGGTGTCTCGATCATCAACCCGGCCACGGTCTCGGCGATCTCCCAGACCGCCGACGGGCAGGCGGCCCTGGCGCCTAACGAAACCGAACTCGACCCACTGCGCTTCCGCGGCAATGTGCTCGTCGACGGACTCGCCCCCTTCGAAGAGTTCGCACTCATCGGCAAGATCGTCCGCCTCGGCGGGGTGCGCCTAGCCATCACCCAGGCGATCGAACGCTGCCCGGCGACCACGGTCAACCCTGCCACCACCGAGGTCGACGTCAACGTCCCTCGGGTCCTGGTGTCGGCCTGCGGACACCTGCACTGCGGCATCTATGGCCGAATCCTCGAATCCGGACTGGTCAGCACCGGTGATCGGATCGAGATCGAAGGCGAGGCCCCACGCGAACTCGTCAAGACTGCGCGGACTCCGCGCTTCATGACGGTGCTGGGCAGCCAGCAGATCTGCAACGATATCGTCGAGGTCTCCTTGCGCGATGATCAGGGCTGGATCCGTGAATTCGACGAACCCGGCACCAACCTGCGCGTCCACCTCGAGCTGAGCGAACCATTCTGGCGAACCTATACGATCACGGACGTGTCCGATGACATCGTTTCGATCGCGGTGCGCACCCAGGGCAAGGGCTCTCGAGCGGTCGCCGAGCTCGGAGCCGGGCAGGTCATCCTCGCCTCCGGGCCGCACGGAACCATGACCGCCGACCGCGTCTTCGGCGGCACGACCGCGCTGGTCACCGCCGGCATCGGCATCACGCCGAGCCTCGGACTGATGCGCGGGGCCGAGTCGTCTGGCACGGAGAAGGTCAAGCTCTTCCACGTCGACCGAGACCACCGGACGGCCTGCCTCTGGGATCGCCTGCAGAAACGTGCCCGGTCTCGGCAGATTCCGGTCGAAGCCCACCACCATGACACCGCGAGCCAGGGCAGACCAGGCCACGCCGAGCTCGTCGACTGGCTGAGAGACTGCGACAACGTCATGATCTGCGGACCCGCCGACTTCACCCGCGCGGTGCTCGACGCCAGCGCTGAGGCGGGAGTCCCGGCTGTGCATCAGGAGATCTTCGCCTCCCCGAACACCGGACATGTCGACGAGACCATCGCCCAGTGCCCGCCCGCCGAGGTGACTCTGGAGAATTCGGGGACCAGCTTCCTCTGGGAACCGCAGCAGGGAACCCTGCTCGAGGCTTTGGAGGCCCGCGGATTGCAGGCCGACAACTCCTGCCGTGGCGGCTCGTGCGGCACCTGCGCCGTGTCCTTGGCCGCCGGGGCGGTCATCTACCCGGTCGAGCCTGCCGCGCGAATCACCGCCGATGAGGTGCTCGTGTGCTCTGCCGTTCCCTCCGGGCCCATCAGCCTCGGACTCTGACTGACTCGAGTCTGCGACTCTGACTGACTCGAGCCTGGGCATTCCGCACGCGGCTGACCGGGGCGTGGGCGCAGCGGGTGGCAGAATGGATCCATGCCCCAGGATCAGCGTGCCGCAATGTCAGGAGGACTGTCAGGAGGACAGTCAGGACCAGTGGCACGTGTGAGCCGACGAATGAAGTTCGGCGTGGCCGGACGCATCATGTTCGCGAACTCGATCATGCTCGTGGGCATCATGGTGCTGACCACGAGTCTCCTCTACATCCAGCTCTCCCAGCTGAACCAGAAGCGCGAGCAGGATCTGCTGCGCTCCGCGGCAGACAATATGTCGATGTCGCTGAGCCTTGTCGGGTCAGGTGAGGCCAGTCCAGGCAACTTCATCGACGAGGGCTCGCAGGGCAACGTCGAGATGATGCTTGACAACGTCGTCAGCGAATACGACTTCGATGTGGCCGCGGTCGCCCCCCTCGACTACCTGGTCACCCCACCGTCGTTGGGTTCGTCGAACCGACAGGAGCGCAACGAAGCAAGCATCGTGTCCTCGAACTCGGGAGGCGTGCCTGATGACTCCGTTGATCAGCTCGCCACGGCCATCGACGGTTCGCGGGTCGCCGACGGCGAGTCCATCGTCCGCTTCCTCGACGACGGAGGCCCGGGCGGGGGCACGGTGTACGTCATCAGTCCGGTCTTCGCGAAGCATCTCGGCGTCGACGACATCAGCCCCGATACCGTCGTCGGGGCAGTCATCGTCGGCAACTCAGCCGATTCGGTGCGGGAGGGCTTCTTGGCCCAGGGCAACTGGCTCATCGGCATCGCCATCACCACTCTGCTCCTGGGCATCGCCGCCTCCTGGGTGACTTCCCGCGGCCTGCGCCGAGTCACCGGCAACTACGGCGCCACTGAGCTGCGCAGCATGCTCGAGTTCTACTCTTCGGTGCTCAAAGCCGTGTCGGAAGGTCTGCTGCTCGTCGATCGCTCGACGGGCATCGTTCTCATCAACGCCGATGCGCGCGAACTCCTGGGACTGCCCGCCACGGGAGAGGAGTCCACGGGTGAGCAGATCGCAGCCACCGACGATTCCGTCCGGGCGACCTCACCGGTCGGCGGAATCGCGTTGCGTGACCTCAATCTGCCGGATGCCCTCATCGATCTGCTCTCGTCTGGCAGGTGGGCCCGCGATGAGATCCACTACACCGACGATCGGGTGCTCGTCGTCAACCAGCAGCCCACCGATGCCGCCAGCGACACCTGGGTCGTGACGATGCGCGACCACACCGAACTCGCCGAACTCTCCGGTGAACTCGTCTCCGTCCGATCGTTCTCCGACTCTCTGCGCGCACAGACCCATGAATACTCCAACCGACTCCATATGGTCGTCTCCCTGTTGGAGACCGGACATGTCGACGAGGCGATCGAATTCGCGGCCAAGGACCTCGACGACCTCAACCGGGTCACCGGCGATGGGCAGATGAGCTTCGACCACCCCGTGCTCTCAGCTCTGCTGCTGTCGAAGATCGCCCAAGCCGCCGAGGTGGGCATCGATATGACGGTGGATACAGCGGAACTCTCGGGCCGCCTCGGCGGGGACGACCGTGACCTTGCGACCATCCTCGGCAATCTCATCGACAACGCATTCGACGCGTTGAGCAGGCGAGATGTACTTTCTGAGGACAAGAGGGTGCATGTGCACCTGAGCGGTGCAGGCGGTGCTGGCGGCTTCACGATCGAGGTCAGCGACGACGGCCCGGGCATTGACGAAGAATACGTCGACGCGATCTTCGAACGTGGGTGGTCAACCAAGCACGACGGTGTCGAGATCGACAAAGGACTCGGCCGGCAGGAGACGGGCACCCGCGGGGTCGGACTATCTCTGGTCGTCCAGGCGATCCGTCGCCTTGGCGGGGCCGTCGACGTGGCGGGCCGCGGTGAGGACTGCGACGATTTCAAGGGTGCTGTGCTCACGGTGTGGCTGCCCGATCGCGAATACCTCGACCCCGGTGCGCTCGGCCAGGCGTCCGGACCCCCATCCTCAGTGTCGCCTTCATCGAACCAGCAGCCATCCGGCAACCCGCCCACGGGGCCGATCCGGATCGTGTGCGACGACCGCGACTGACCTGGCCGAGCAGACGGCCAAGGGTGATGTGCGATGTCCCACTGAATGAAACATCTCCTCTCCATCGTGTGGATCCGGCATAGGCTGTGCAGGAATGCCGGGCCGATGACAACGTGTCATCGGTGTGAGCGAAATCGAGTGGAGGAACCATGGGCCAGGACATCGTCGTTTGTGAACCGCTGCGCACCGCGATCGGAGGATTCGGCGGACAGTTCCGCGACATCCCCGCCCACGAACTCTCCGCCACCGTCGTCCGCGAGCTCATCGCCAGAACCGGACTCGATCCCGACCTCGTCGCCGATGTCATCATGGGGCAGGGCTACTCCACCTCCGAGGCTCCCTGCATCGGCCGTGTCACTGCGCTCGACGCGGGCCTGCCCGTGACTGTGCCGGGCAAACAGGTCGACCGCCGCTGCGGTTCCGGACTGCAGGCAGTCATCGACGCCTCACTGGTCGTTGGCTCCGGCAACGGAGAATTCGTCATCGCCGGTGGTGTCGAATCGATGTCCCACGCCCCCTTCTACAACGACACCATCCGCTGGGGTGTGCGCGGCGGCAACGCCGAATTCACCGACTCCCTGGGCCGGGGCCGCACCACTCCGGGCGGAGTGAACTACCCCGTTCCCGGAGGCATGCTCGAGACCGCAGAGAACCTGCGCCGCGAGTACTCGATCGGCCGCGATGAGCAGGACGAGCTCGCATTCAACTCACACCAGCGTGCAGCTACCGCAGCCAAGGACGGACGCTTCGCCGAAGAGATCGTGCCGGTGACGATCCCCGCCTCCCGGAAGGTCGCCGAACACCAGGTGGACGCTGATGAGCACATCCGTCCAGATACCAGCATCGACAAGCTGGCCAAGCTGCGCCCCATCCTGGGCAAGGGCGATGATGGGGCAACAGTCACCGCAGGCAACGCCTCGGGACAGAACGATGGAGCTGCTGCTTCCATTGTCACCACCCGCGCCGCAGCCGAAGCGCAGGGACTCAAGCCGCTCGGCCGCCTGGTCAGCTGGGCCGTGGCCGGAGTGCCGCCGAAGACCATGGGCATCGGACCCGTCCCGGCCACCGCGAAGGCACTCGAGAAGGCCGGGCTGAGCTTGGCCGACATCGACCTCATCGAACTCAACGAGGCCTTCGCCGCCCAGGCGCTGTCCGTGACCCGGGAATGGGGCTTCGGCAAGGACGACTTCGACCGCCTCAACGTCAACGGATCCGGAATCTCCTTGGGCCACCCGGTCGGTGCGACCGGAGGTCGGATCCTGGCGACGCTGCTGCGCGAAATGGAGCGCCGTGGCGCCCGCTACGGGCTCGAAACCATGTGCATCGGCGGGGGCCAGGGCATCGCCGCGGTCTTCGAACGCGCCTGAGATAGGGACTGCGACTAGTGCCTGGGCCCGCCGACTGAGCCCGGTTTGACGGTTGCGCCTGGCTTGACAGCTGCGCCACCCGTTCTGTCTGCCGCCGCGACGCCTTCCAGACCTGTGCCAGAGATGTGCCCAGCCTGGAACAGAAACCCCAGGATCCCCGTCATGGCGACAGTTAGACTGGCGGCATGTCAGATACATCTGCGCCTGAGTCGAGCATCGGTGTGCTCGTGGTTGAGGACGAGGCAGTCGCCGCCCGAGCCCACGCGAAGTACATTGACCGCATCGACGGGTATCACATAGCTGGAGTGGCGAACAACGCCACTCAGGCGATGGCTGCTCTGACCGGAAAGATCTACGGCCTCGACGCCGAGGCCATCAACCTCGTACTCCTCGACATGAACCTCCCCGACGGCCATGGACTGCAGGTCTGCCGTGCCATCCGCGGTCACCGCGTCGATGTCGACATCATCGCCGTCACCGCCGCCAGGGACATGCAGATCGTGCAGGAGGCGCTGTCCTACGGCGTCGCCCAATACATCATCAAACCGTTCACATTTCCCATCTTCAAATCCAAACTTGAGGCGTACTCCTCCTTCCGCAACAGCCTCGGCGGGGACAGCACCGAGGGTGAGGTCACCCAGACCGACGTCGACACCGCGATCGCCGCGCTGCGCACCCACACGGTGGCCGCGACCGCCAAAGGTGTCCCGGACGCCGTGCAGACCGAAGTGAAGTCCGTCCTCGGCGATAAGCCCGGACAGTCCGCCGCCGAGGTCGCCGTTGGTCTCGGTGTCTCCCGAGTGACCGCGCGCCGGTACTTGGAGGCCATGGCCGACGCGGGTATGCTCGCCCGCCGGCCCCGGTATGGGGCAGCCGGGCGACCGGTGCTCGAATACACCGTCCTCACCGAGGACACCTGAACCACCCTCCGGCATCCCCGTCCGGCAAGTGGACTTCCCGGCCAACTACATCGATGATTGACTCATGACGAAGAAGCTCAGAACCTGGTTGGCCATCACAATCGTCGTCGTGCTGCTGGCCGGCGCAGGCGTCTTCGCCTTCCTCGCACTGCCGATGCGGGCTGATACAGCTGCCGAAGACGCCACCGCCGACTTGAACAGCCCCACCATCGAATCGAACGTCTGGTCCGATAAGAAGACTGCGAAGAAGCTGCACGAACTGGCCCTCGGGGCCCTCGATGAGAGCATGAAGAAGCGCACGGTGGAGCTCAACGGCACCGAGAAGCGCGGTGACGATATGGTCGCGAAACTGACGTGGACGTGGACGAACCAGGATGATGACCCCTGGGAGTACACCTCCGAGCTTCTTCTGCACAAGAAGGGTCTGCTCTGGTCCGCGGAGCTCACCCCCGAGGTGCTCCATCCGGACCTCGAAGACGGACGAGTCCTCGTCTCCAAGAGGCACCCCGGCGAACGCGGCGCGATCCTCGGCGAAGGCGACGAAGAGCTGATGGCCGAGGGCACGGTCATCGATGTCGGCATCCACCCGGCCAAGCTCGAGAAGGCGGAGGACGAGGGTGGCAAAGACGCGCAGGACACTCTCACCACTCTCAAGGACGAACTCGATATCGATCTCACGGCGCTCAAGGAGCGCATCGACAAGGCCGAACCCGAGCATTTCGTTCCCGTCATCACGTTGCGCGAGAGCGACTACAAGAACGTCAAGGACACGATTCACTCCCTGCCCGGCACCGTTTTCAACACGCACACCCAGCCGCTGAGTCGGAAGAAGGACTTCGCCGGCCCGACGCTGGGAACGGCTGGAGCGGCCAGTGCCGAAGAGGTCGAGGCATCGGATGGAAAGCTCACCGGTGGGTCCGTCGTGGGCAAGAGCGGACTGCAGAAGGCCTTCGACGAACAGCTGAGCGGGCCGGGCAGCGAAGAGATCATCATCACCGATGCCGACGACGGCAGTGCGGGCGGAGACCCCGTCCTCGTCCACGAATTCCCCGAACACGACGGCGAGGACATCACCACGACACTCAACGTCGGCGTGCAGGAGGCCGCGGACAAAGCGGCTGCGACGGGCAAGAAGCCAACGGCGCTCGTGGCGATCCGACCCAGCGACGGTCACGTCATCGCTGTGGCCAACCAGGATCCGGAAGGTGCCGCCTGGGACCGGGCGCTGACCGGGCAGTACGCGCCCGGCTCCGTATTCAAGGTCGCCTCTGGCCTGGCCCTTCTGGAATCAGGAGTCGAGGCGACGACGACTCTCGACTGTCCGAAGACCACGACAGTTGATGGAAAGAGCTTCAAGAACGCCGAAGACCATGTCCTGGGTGAGGTGGCCTTCGAAGACGACTTCGCCGAATCCTGCAACACCGCATTCGTCGATGCCGCGAAGAAGGTTTCGGGTTCGGATGTGGCGAATGCTGCATCGAGCCTGGGCATGGATGACGTCGATCTCGGAATCGGTGCGAAGATGGCAAGTGTTCCCAGCGATGATGACGCGGTGACACACGCGGCGCAGATGATCGGTCAGGGCAAGGTCGTCTCCAGCCCGCTGGCGGTGGCGGTGATGGCCGCCTCCGTGGCCGAGGGTGACACGGTCAGTCCGCTCCTCGTTCTGCCTGACGGAAGCGAGGACGGAAGCGAGGACGGGAGCGAGGACGGGAGCGAGAGCGACCAGATGATCGACGCCGACGCAGCCACGACGATGCAGGAGCTCATGCGCCGCGCTGTGACCGAAGGCACCGCCAGCACGCTGGCCGACGTCCCCGGCGAACCGGTCCACGGCAAGACCGGTACCGCCGAATACGGTGATGAGACCCCGCCGCGCACCCACTCCTGGTTCGCCGGGTATCAGGGCGACGTGGCCGTGGCCGTCCTCGTCGAGGACGGAGGATTCGGCGCCGAGGCGGCTGTGCCGGTGGCGAAGAGGTTCTTCGCAGCGCTCAACTGAGGTGTGCGCTCACCAGCAGCTGAGAATCACTTCATTCGCAGGGCACGCATGAGATCGAAGGCTGTGGTCAGGGTGCGGGCGAACCGCGACTGATCAAGCGGGCCGAACGGGGCAATGGGAACCAGGTGCTGCTCAGCGATGCTGTGCGTGTGCATGAACTGGTAGAGGCCCTCGACGCCATGCCGGTGACCCAGACCTGAAGCCTTGACCCCGCCGGCAGGAGCATCGATCGAGCCCCAGGCCGCCACGTACGCCTCATTGACATTGACCATCCCTGCCTCCACCTGTCGGGCTGTCTCGAGTCCCTGGGACTGGGAGTAGACGCTGGCGTTGAGACCGTATTCGCAATCATTGGCTCGGGCGATCGCCTCGGCGTCGCTGGACACCGGATACACGGCCACAACAGGTCCGAACGTCTCCTCGGTGAACAGTTCGGCTGTCTCACTGACATCGGTGAGCACGGTCGGCAGATAGAAGTACGGGCCCAGTTCCGGCACCGGTCGGCCACCCGCGATGACCTGAGCCCCGCTGGCTCGTGCCTGCTCGACGTGCTCGCTGACCCGGGCGAGCTGCTTGGGCCCGGCCAGGGACCCCATGCCCGGGCCGTAGGAGTAGTCGGCGCTCAGCTCGAGGTTCCGGGTCGCCTCGGCGAAGTGGGCACAGAACTCGGAGTACAGGTCCTCATGGACGTAGATGCGCTCGATTGACAGGCACAGCTGCCCGGCCGAGGAGAAGCACCCGCGGACCGCCCCGTCGACGGCGGAACCGAGATCGGCATCGGAGAGGACGAGCATCGGATTCTTCCCACCCAGCTCAAGAGCGGTCGGGAGCAGACCGCGACCCGCCTCGGCGGCGATCGAGCGCCCAGCGGCCGTGGACCCGGTGAAGGAGAGCCCATCGGCACCGGCCATGAGGGCAGGACCGACGTCGCCCCGCTGTCCGGGAACGAGCTGCCACACCTCGGCGGGCAGACCGCACGCGATGGCCAGCCGGCGCATGATGATCGCCGTCAGCGTCGTCTGGCTGTCGGGCTTGTGCACGACCGCGTTGCCGGCGGCCAAGGCCGCGAACAGGTCGGTTGCGCCCAAAGTGAGTGGATAGTTCCACGGCGTGATGAACCCGATCACGCCCAGGGGAGTGCGGGTGACCTCGGTGCGGGTCAGGCCGGGGACGGCGCCGCGGCGACGTTGCGGGCGCAGACGGGTCGGGGTGGTGACCCCGTAGTGACGGCACACGTTGTAGGTGTCGAGGATCTCGTCATATGCGTGGATGCGAGCCTTGCCGGTCTCGTACTGGATGATGTCGAGGAGCAGATCCTCATGCCGACGCAGCGCCGAGTGCAGGCGCAGCAGCACCCGGGAGCGGTGCTCGGGGGACCGGGCGGCCCAGGCGCGTCCGGCGATGCGGGCGGAGGTGAATGCCCGGTCGACATCACCGGTGGTGTTGGCGGTGAAGCGCGGCTGCTCCGCGCCGGTGAATGGGTCGGGACCGACGTGGGGCTCACCGCTGCCCGAAGCCTCAGCGTAGGGGTCCGTATCGAGGAATTCACGCAGGCGATCCGTGCCCTGGGTGAGGTCGGAAGTGGGCGTGACGGTGCTGGTGACGTCCGTGTTCATCATGCCTCCGTGTCGTCGTGAGTGGGTGGAATGCGGCCTGGAGAACTGCCAACTTACGCTACAGTATCTCTATGGTTTCACGTGAACTGCGTCACGCTTTGCGTGGGGTGGAGTCTCCCACCGCTGTCCTGGACCTGGATGCGTTCGACGCGAACGTCACCGCACTGGCCCAGCGCGCACAGGGCCTGCCGATCCGCGTCGCCTCGAAGTCGCTGCGCACTCCCGCTGCAATCGACCGTGCGCTCGCCCACCCGGGCTACTCGGGTGTCTTCGCCTATTCTCTGCCGGAGGCGCTGGCTCTCCACGCCCGTGGAGTCCGCGACATCCTCGTCGGCTATCCCACGGTCGATCGGGGCGCCCTGAAGCTGCTCTTCGCCGAGGCGGGGGCCGCGGCGAACATCACGCTGATGATCGACTGTCCCACCCACCTCGACATCATCGACAGTGCCCGCAGCGACGTGGCGGCAGCCGGTGGCGCACAGGCGGTGCGCTTGTGCCTCGATGTCGATGCGTCGTATCGCCTCGGCGAAGGGGTGCTGGGCGGTCGGGTCCACATCGGGGCCAGGCGCTCGCCGATCCGAGATTCTGCATCTGCCGTCGATCTCGCCGCACATGTCATCGCTCGTCCCGAGACCGACCTCGTCGGCCTGATGTCCTATGAAGGACAGATCGCCGGGACCGCCGATGCCGGGGCAACGGCTAAGCAGGCTGTGGTGCGCGCCATGCAGAAATGCTCGATCGCAGAGCTGAGGGTGCGGCGCAGACGTGTCATCGACGCGGTGCGTGAACTCGCCGAACTCGAATTCGTCAACGGCGGCGGCACCGGGTCCTTCGAGTCCAGCGCCGCCGAAGGCACACTGACAGAACTGGCCGCGGGCTCCGGGCTCTTCTCCCCGGGGCTCTTCGACGGCTACACCCACTTCCAGCACGAGCCGGCCGCCTACTTCGTCACTCCGGTGGTGCGTCGTCCCGGGCCTGGCTGGGTCACGGTGTTCAAGGGCGGCTTCATCGCCTCGGGCGTGCCCGGCGCTGACCGCGTTCCGACGATCGCCTGGCCCCAGGGACTCGAATACGCGGGTCTCGAAGGCGCAGGCGAAGTCCAGACTCCACTCACCGGACCCGGCACGGAGGACCTTCGCATCGGCGACCTGGTCTGGTTCCGGCATGCGAAGGCCGGTGAACTCGCCGAGCACTTCAACGAATTCCTCGTCATCTCCGGTTCGCAAGTCATCGACTCCTGGGCGACCTATCGTGGACAAGGATGGGTGCTGTGAGCGGGTCCGAGATGACGACACGAAGGCTGTTCCGGAACTGGTCGGGCCATGTCCACGCCCATCCGCACACCTTCGTCAGACCCACTTCGGCGGGGGAGCTGAGCGAGGTTCTGCAGTCCGCGGCCAAGGCCGGTCAACGTGTCCGGCCCGTCGGTGCCGGGCACTCATTCACCCCCGTCGCCGCAGGTGACGACGTGATGATCAACCTCGACCACATCAGTGGAATCATCACCGTCGACGAGGTGAGCCGGCGGGTGCGCTTCCACGCGGGTACCCGGCTGCGCGATATCCCGGCCCTGCTGGCGCCCTTCGGACTGGCCCTAGCCAACCAAGGCGACGTCAACCCGCAGGCGCTGGCCGGAGCGATCTCGACGAGCACTCACGGGACCGGGCTCGGCTTCACCGGATTCGCCGGAACCGTCACCGGTCTCTCGCTGATGGGACCCGACGGCACCGTTGGCCACCTGTCAACGACGAGTGAACCGGAGATCTTCGACCTGGCCCGCGTCAGCCTCGGCGTGCTGGGCATCGTCACCCAGATCGAGGTGCAGTGCGTGCCTTCCTTCGACCTCATCGCCGAGGAGGTCGTGACGGATATCGACGAGCTGCTGGCCGAGCTCGAACCTCGGATGCGTGCGGCCGACCATTTCGAGTTCTACTGGTTCCCGCACACCGACACCGCTCTGACCAAGACGAACACCCGCGTCGGTGTGGGCGAGATCGGCCCGGGTCACCTCGCCGAGGCGGGGGTGCGCAACCAGTTCCTCAACCTCCTCGACAAGGAGGTGGTGGAGAACGGCGCGCTGCGGCTCGCCGTCGAGCTCGGCGCCGCAGTGCCCAGTCTCGTCCCGCACATCAATCGGATCGCTCAATCTGCGGTCTCGGACAGGACCTACCGGGCACCGGGCCACGATGTCTTCGTGACGCCTCGGAGGGTGCGGTTCAATGAGATGGAGTACGCGGTTCCCTTCGCAGCCGGTGCCCAGGTGATCCAGGAGATCCGAGACGCCATCGAGTCGAGAGGGTGGAAGATCTCCTTCCCGATCGAGGTCAGATCCGCGGCCGCCGACGACGTTCCGCTGTCGACGGCTTACGGGCGCGAGACGATGTACATCGCCGTGCACCGGTTCATCAAGGAGGACTTCGCCGAGTACTTCCGTGTCGTCGAACAGATCTGCCGCCGTCACGAAGGTCGGCCGCACTGGGGCAAGATCCACACCCTGGGTGCGGCCGAGTTGAGCGACCTCTATCCCCGCTTCGACGACTTCGGCGAGCTGCGAGAGCAATTGGATCCGCAGGCGATGTTCGGGAATCGATTCACGGATTCACTGTTCGGGCTCGAGCGAGCCTGATCCGGCGAGCCTGGGCGAAGGCGGACGGATGAACGGACCGGTGAAGACGGAAAAACGGAGCAGCGGACACTGACTGCACGGGGCGAGAAGACGTAGGGTGGTCAGGAGTAAAGTCCAAACGGTCGGCTCTCAGCTGACGCAGCGGGAAGAACTGTCGCAGCATTTCTGAAGAAATGGAATCGTCGATGTCGGAATTCGAATCTCAAGCCCAATCGGACCCCGCAGCTGTCAACAGCCCGCAGAAGGAGAAGGGGCGCCGGCGATCTATGATGGTCGCGGCCTTCGGCACCATCGTCGAGTGGTACGACTTCTCGATCTACTTCTACGTCGCGACGATCCTGACCAAGGAGTTCTTCGGCGATCGCACCGATTCTCTCCTGCTGACCCTGGGCGTCGGGGCCGCCGGGTTCCTGTTCCGACCGCTGGGTGCGATGGTCTTCGGTCACCTCGGCGACAGGGTGGGACGCAAATCCGCTCTTGTCGTCTCGGCCGTGCTCATGGCCGTTGCCATGCTCGGTATCGCGATCATGCCGACCTACGACATGATCGGCATCTGGGCCGGGGTCGGGATGGTCTTCTTCCGCTGCCTCTCGGGCTTCTCGGTCGGCGCTGAGTACACCGGCATCATGGTCTTCCTCATGGAGTCGGCCGGCAGCAAGAGGCGTGGTCTCGCAGCCAGCTGGGCCGCGGCCAACAGTGAAGTCGGTGCCCTGCTAGCAGTGGGATCCGGTGCCCTGCTGGCCAACCTGCTGACCCCCGACGCGATGAGCTCGTGGGGATGGCGAGCCCTGTTCATCCTCGGTGCTGTCCTCGCCGCGATCATGGTGCCGCTGCGGAAGATGATGGAGGAGACCGACACCTTCAAACGCCTGCAGGCCGCAGAGAAGAAGAAGCCAGCGGTCAAGCACACGCGCTCGCCGCTGATCATCGCCTTCATCCAGCAGCCGCGTGCGATCCTCGTCGCGTTCCTCATCTCGTCTATCGGTTCGGTCAGCTATTTCCTCAACATCACCTATGTGCCGACCTACATCGAAGAGGTCGCGCATGTGAAGAGCTCCGGATCTTTGGCGTTGGGCACGATCGCGGCCGTCGTTGCGATCGTGATCACGCCGCTCTTCGGCGTCGCCTCTGACCGGTTCGGGCGGAAGAGGACGCTGGCTGTGCTCATGGCCGTATTCATCCTCACCACCGTTCCCGCATACGCGCTGCTGGCCGATGGGAACTCCGGAGTCGCGATTTTCGGCGTTGCGTTCCTTGCCGTGCCGGCCGCCGGCTGGAGTGCTGTGGCAGCGGCCATGGTGCCCGAGCAGTTCACCGGAACCAGCCGGTTCTCCGGAATGGCGATCGGGTACAACGTGGCCACGGTCCTCTTCGGTGGACTGTCACCGCTGATCGCGACCGCGCTGATGAGCTCGACCGGTTTCACGCTTGCGCCGGCGGTCTACGCGACCGTCATCGTCGTCGTGGCCGGCGTGCCGACCCTGTTCCTGGCGCGCAATATGGCGGGCCGGCCCTTGGCAGAGGTCGACAAGGATCGCGAGCTGGTCCCTGCCTGAGTCCGCTCGGCAGGCATTCTCGTTGGCAGTTTCAGTTCTGCGCGCCTCGACGGCGCCTTGGTGACGTGAGCGTTGCAGATCTGGCACAGGCGGAAGCACGAGTTGCTCACCCTTTTGCCTAGACTCAATCGTGTTGTTGCATCTGTTTGGCTCAGGTCCCCTCAGATACCCATCCTGTTGAAAGGAGCGTCATGAAACGATCGAATCGAACTTTCCTTGCGAGCGCAGTCGCACTCAGCTGCGTGCTCACCTTCACCGCCTGCTCCCCGGGCACCGATGAAGAGGCATCGGCTGACGAGACTCAGGTGGAGGAGACACAAGAACCTACAGCACTGGAATCTGCCAATGAGACTGCGGACTCCTCAGACTCTGGTGCATCCGTGGCTGAGCAGACCGAAGTCACCATCGGTGAGACCATCGAGGACCCGGACATGGGAGACACGATCGAAATCGTCTCGGCTGTGCGCGACTTTCCGTCGAGCGAAAAGGCCGACGTGGCGCAAGAGGGCGGAGAGATCGTCCTCCTCCAGGTCACAGTTGCTCCCGGCGAGGAATTCGGCGGGCTGGTCTCGATGGGCGACTTCGAGATCTCCTACGACGACGGAGCCGAGTACTGGAACAACGACACTCGTATGATCGCCGAGGAGATGGACGAAGCCGGATTCTCCCCCTACGAGGATGTTTCCCGTCGGGATGGGGGCGAGCACACCGGTTGGATCGCCTACTTCCCGGAAGAGAAGCGTGACACCTACAAGATGCAGTACCAGCGGGCCGGCGCCAAGGTGATCGGCTCGGACGAGGAGATCGACGAATACACCAAGGACTTCGAGATCCCAGCGCCCTGAGATTCGAAGACCCTGCGACTCGAGCACCCTGAGTCGAAGCGCTCCTGTCCGATTCGAGTCGGGCAGGAGCGCTTCTTGTCTCTACTCGGTCGCAGCCTTCCAGTCGGAGACCTCTGAATGCGCCAGCTGCGCGGCGACGCCGACGTAGGTGGCCGGAGTCAGCGCGGTGAGCAGTTCGGTCTCTGCCTCGGGCACTCCGAGACCGGCGACGAAGGACTGCAGATCGGCCTGTGTGATGCGCTTGCCGCGAGTGAGCTCCTTGAGCTTCTCGTAGGGGCTGTCCATGCCCGGCACACCCTGCAGGCCGGCGGCGCGCATGACCGACTGGATCGCCTCGCCGAGGACCTCCCAGTTGGAGTCGAGGTCGGCGGCCAGCGCCTCCTCGTTGATCGCGAGCCTGTCGAGGCCCTTGATCAGGTTGTTCAGCGCCAGCACCGAGTGGCCGTAGGACACGCCGATGTTGCGCTGTGAGGTCGAGTCCGTGAGGTCTCGCTGCATCCGCGAGGTCACCAGGGTCGACGCGAGTGAGTCGAGCAGTGCGCAGGAGAGCTCGAGGTTCGCCTCGGCGTTCTCAAAGCGGATCGGGTTGACCTTGTGCGGCATCGTCGAGGATCCGGTGGAGCCGGCGACGGGGATCTGCTTGAAGTAGTTCATCGAGATGTAGGTCCACATATCCGTCGCCAGATTGTGGGCGATGCGGTTGAACCGTGCGATGTCGGCGAAGAGCTCCGCATCCCAGTCGTGGGATTCGATCTGCGTGGTCAGCGGGTTGAATGTCAGCCCCAGGCTGCCTTCGACGAAGGTCTTGGCCAGCTTCGGCCAATCCGCGCTGGGCACGGCGGCCAGATGGGCCGAGTATGTGCCGGTCGCGCCGTTGATCTTGCCGAGGAACTCGCTTGCCTCGATCCGCTCATACTGGCGGCGCAGGCGGTGGACGAACACCGCGAGCTCCTTGCCCATCGTCGTCGGCGTCGCCGGCTGGCCATGGGTGTGGGAGAGCATGGGGACCTCGGCCAGCGCCGAGGCGGTATCGGCCAATGAGTCGATGAGTGCCTTCGCGCGAGGCAGCCACACATCAACGGTGGCGCCCTTGATGCCGAGGGCCCAGGACAGATTGTTGATGTCCTCGGAGGTGCAGCAGAAGTGGACGAGCTCGCTGAGATCGTCTGCGCCGATTTCGACTAGCGCCTCTTTGATTGTGTACTCAACGGCCTTGACATCGTGAACCGTGACGGCCTCATGGGCGGCGAGGGTGGCGATCGTCTCAGCATCGAAGTTCTCCGCGAAGCTGCGCAGTTCGGTGACCTCGTGCTCGGTGAGACGACGGACGCCGTCGATCACGGAGTTCTGGGCGAGGTGGATGAACCACTCGACCTCGACGGTGATTCGATTACGGTTCAGGGCCGCCTCGGAGAGGTGATCGACGAGGTCAGCGGTGTCTTTGCGGTATCGACCATCGAGGGGTCCGAGAGCAATGGCGGGCGAGATGTCAGCAAGCGAAACGGTCGGCATGGCCCCATTTTCTCATGAGCCGCTCACGAACGCGGAACCGACCACCAGGCGGTCCTGCTGAGGGCTGAGACCCGATTGTGACTCGTGCTCTTCCAGCTGTGGATTCGGCCGCGACTTCAACACCGGAAGCTTGTGGAACGTCGACCGGTTTCCACAAGAGGAATCTGAGAGCTTCCGGCCGAAGGTGGCGATTCGTACGGTGAAGGCTGAAGCCTAATCGCAAGGGGAGGACGACAGTGATCACCGATGAGCTGGCACTCAACCGGGACGGGTGGAGGCGGCGAGCAAACGAGCTGCGCAGACTGGCGCAGAACTGTCGGCAGGTCGAAGGGTGGGACTCCCCAGCAGGACGAATGCTCGGCGATCGCCTGCTGACGTGTTCGGACTCGATCATCGCTCTCGCAGACAGGGCCGACAAGCTCGCCGAAGCCTACGACCTGCATCTGCAGGTCGTCTCAGTGGGAGGTCGGATTCAGCTATGAGCGATAGGGCGAAGCCGGCGGCCGAGCCGGGGAAGGCTGCGATTGAGCCGGGGAAGTCTGCAGAAGTGCGGGGCAGCAAGTGGTTTGCCGTCGACATTGCACGGATCATGGGGCTTCCCGAGCGGCTGAGAGCACTCTGGCCCCACGAGCTGATGCCACGTGCGGACGCTGCCGAAGACACCTCGGCACGGGAAGCGGCAATGGTCGTGGCCACGGGCGCCGGAAAGGAGGTCGCGGAAACGGTGATGCTGGGGGACTCCGCCGACAGGAAATCCAAGCGCGGGCTCGATGTGCTCACTGCCTGGCTGACCGGTTTCGCAGCCGAGCTCAATCTCACCCGCTCTCGGATCACCATCGTCATCAGCTCCGGAGATGAGACCGCCCACCTCGAGGTGTCCCTGTGCGATGACATCTGCCTGGCTATTCTGGTACTGCACGGTGAGGGCTTCGAAGAGTTCGAAGGCTTCGAGCTCCTCAGACGCCTCCGACCTCAGGAGCTCGGACAGGTCACCGAGGAGCTGTGCTCTCTGGTCGAGAAGGACTGTGTGCTCACCCTGACCTACCTGAGCGAGGCCAAAGTCGCCGGGATGGAGTTCCTGCACAGAGTTGACGGAACCTGGGCTCGGCCGACGCTGGAGCGCGACGGGGAGACGATCACCGTGGGAACTGAACACAACCTCGAAGCCGATGCGGTGCGAGTCATGATTGCGGCGACCCTGACTCTGCTCCGGACGACGGTGACCCAGCGATCTCCGAGCGCCAAGCGACCGTCGACGACCGGCCGCCGGTGATGATCGCGACCCGAACCGTTGGCGGTCCGCAGCTGAGGATCGATGACCGGGCAGACTCCAGCGGAGACGAACTTCAGCGCATCTGCGGCAACATCGCTGACCTGTCTGCGGAAGGATCACTCGCCGACTTCGACCTGGCCACACTCCTGACTCAGGTCCCCGCCCCACTCACGGCGATCAACCTCGACGCCTGCCGGGTCGTCTACCACCACCAAGCGGCGGTCGTGCTCATCGAACTCGAAGCCACCGTCCTCGCCGTCAGAGCCGCGGCCCTTGCCTACCGGCAGGCAGAGAAGGGCATCAGCGACACCTTCGGTGGGCTGCTCGACTATTTCGGCTACGTCACCGGTCGCGTGATCGCCATCAGCCTGCCAGTGCTCATTCCGATCGGGCTCGCGGTCGCGGCCCCGATCTACCTGGGGGTGAAGTTCCTCGACGTCACGGGCCTCGACGACGTGGTTGCCAAGCACTTCGGCATCGACCTGGCGCAGACGAAGGCGGCGGCCAAGGAGACCTTCGTCGCACTCGTGTTCGAGAACTCCGATGTCTCCGGAGCCGTCATCGAACACGTGCTGCCGGGAATCGTCGTCGGCTTCATGGGGCTGCCGCCGACGGTGCTGGCCACCGAGGGCGATCACGCGCTGTGGCCACACGACTCGTCATCGATGACGGCGTGGATCCTGGGAGGTGCGAACATGTTCGGACTGCTCCTGCCCTCGGACGTGGAGGTCTGGAGGGCCAAGGGAATCACTCCGGCCGATGATGAACCGCCGTGCGACCTCGAAGACCTCTACGGCAGGGAGGCAGACCGCCACCGCGGCGCCGACTCCGGACAAGTCCGGATCGAAGAGATCACTTCCCCCGACGGCACTACTCGCTATATCGTCTACGTTCCTGCGACGACCGACTGGTCGCCCGACGCCGGTTCGAACACCACCGATCTGACGACGAACGTGCAGGCAATGGCCGGCAACGACACCGTCATGGCGGAGATGGTCCGCCAGGCCATCGCCAATGCGAATATCGCGACTGATGCCGAGGTCATGCTGGTGGGATATTCGCAGGGTGGAATCACTGCCGGCTCGCTGGCCGCCGACCCGGCATTCTTGGCCGAGGTGAATGTCACCGCGCTCGTCACCGTGGGCGCGCCGATCTCAGACTTCCCAGTTGACGAGGGCATCGACGTCCTCTCGATCGAGCACGAACAGGACCTGGTGCCCGACCTCGACGGCAACGAGAATCCGGCTGAAGACCATTGGTCGACGATCACCGTCGACTACGATCCCGAGCAGCTGCGCCGAGCCCCGAACCTGAAGGGCAGGACCGATGCCGAACTCGACGAACTGTTCGCCTCCGCCGGAGCCGCGCATTCTTCGGCCGCCTACAGTGCCTCGATCGGGCTCATGCTCGCAGCCGGCCATGCAGGTCTCAACCGATTCACCGCGAAGAACTCAGGGTTCTTCACAGGCGACCTCAAGGAAACCAGGGACTACCAGGGAAAACGCACACGGACATGACCGTGGCCAAAAGCCAGCGCAGCCTCGGCGAATTCCGATCCCGGCCTCGGCGAAATCCGATCCGCACCTCGGCGAGGTGAGGCTCTGAAGAGCTCGGACGTGCGTTTGTCGGACGTTGGACCAACTCTGCGACGATCGACAATTCGGCATGGAACCCTTTGGACGTGAACCACACGCGCGAAATTCGACTCCTAGGCTGAACCGAACCATAACAATCGGCGCTCGACGCACGTTGCCGATGTGGCATGCAGTCGGTGGATTCGGTATCGTGGTAACACCTGTGAATAACATCACTCGAGGGCGAGAACTCACACCAGAGATCCCGTCCGCAGGACACCGTCCGCCACTGGTCACCTCCGGTGCGCTTGGACCTTGAACAAAGGAGAACTGAAATGACCTCCAACATTTCAGTGGGAACCGGGACTGCCCACAGTCAGTCATCGGAACCTCGGATGATCCAGATGCTCACCGAAGACGGCAATCGCGTCGAATCCGGTGAATATGACGCTTTCGCGGCAGAACTCACCGATGAGGATCTGCGCGGCTTCTACCGGGACATGGTCCTGGTGCGCCGCATCGATGCTGAGGGTGCGGCCCTGCAGCGTCAAGGACAGCTCGGCCTCTGGGCGCCGATGTTCGGTCAGGAAGCAGCCCAGATCGGAATGGGACGGGCGGCTCGCCCCCAGGACTTCGTCTTCCCGACCTATCGCGAACACGGCCTCGCCTACACTCGCGGTGTCGAACCGGAGACCCTCCTCGGCATGTTCCGCGGCCAGGACCACGGCGGCTGGGACCCTCAGGAACACCGTTTCCACACGTACACGATCGTCATCGGTTCGCAGACTCTGCACGCCACCGGCTACGCCATGGGCGTGTCCATGGACGGCGACGTCGGCACCGGCGACCTGGAACGCGACACAGTGGCCATCGCCTGCTTCGGCGACGGAGCGACCTCGCAGGGTGACGTCTCAGAGGCACTGACCTTCGCCGGAGCCTTCCACGCACCCGTGCTGTTCTTCTGCCAGAACAACCAGTGGGCCATCTCCGAACCCACCCACGTCCAGTCCGCGGCACCGCTGTGCAAGCGCGGCGAAGGATTCGGTGTTCCCGGCCTGCGCGTCGACGGCAACGACATCATCGCGATGTACGCCGTGGCCAGGGCCAGCCTGGATTCGGTTCGCGCCGGCAACGGTCCAATGCTCATCGAGGCCTTCACCTACCGTCGTGGTGCCCACACCACGGCCGATGACCCGACCAAGTACCGTGATCGGGCAGAGGAAGAGATCTGGGAGGACCGCGACCCGCTCAAGCGACTTCGGGCCTACCTCGACAACCACACGGACACCGCCGACGAGTTCTTTGCCGAGGTGGACGCTGAGGCCGACACTCTTGCCGCCCGCATCCGCCACAACTGCATGACTATGGAAGATCCCGATCCCGTCGAGATGTTCGCCCATGTCACCTCCGAACCTCACCCCCTCGTCGATGAGGAACGTGCGGAATTCCTCGCATACCAGGCCTCATTCGCCGATGCAGGTGAGGCCTGATGGAGAAACTTCCCCTGTCAAAGGCCATCACGGCCGGAATGCGCAAAGCCATGGAGGACGACCCGAAGGTCGTCCTCATCGGTGAGGACATCGGTAAGCTCGGCGGCGTCTTCCGCGTCACCGAAGGCCTGCAGAAGGACTTCGGTCCGCAGCGGGTCATCGATGCGCCACTTGCCGAATCTGGCATCGTGGGAACCTCGATCGGCATGACGCTGCGCGGTTACCGCCCGGTCATCGAAATTCAGTTCGACGCCTTCATCTTCCCGGCCTACGACCAGATCGTGACCCAGGTCGCCAAGCTCTACAACCGCACGCTGGGCAAGGAGCGAATGCCGCTCGTCATCCGCGTGCCCTACGGCGGCGGCATCGGCTCACCCGAGCACCACTCGGAGAGCCCGGAGACGGTCTTCGCCCACCACGCTGGACTGCGCCTGGTCTCACCGTCGAACGCCCATGACGCCTACTGGATGATGCAGGAAGCGATCAAGAGCGACGACCCGGTGATGTTCTTCGAGCCCAAGCGCCGCTACTGGCTGCGCGGAGACGTGGACACCGCGAACCGCGGTGGCCTGGGAATGCACGATGCCAGTGTCGTCTCCGAAGGCACCGACGTCACCCTGGTGGCCTACGGCCCACTGATGCCCACGGCCAAAGACGTCGTGGCAGCCGCGGCAGACGAAGGAAAGAGCGTCGAACTCATCGACCTGCGCAGCCTCAGTCCCATCGACTTCACAACACTTGAGAAGTCCGTGAAGAAGACCGGCCGCCTGGTCGTCGCACACGAGGCGCCGACCTTCCTGGGGCTCGGCTCCGAGATCGCGGCACGCCTGTCTGAGCGCTGCTTCTTCAACCTCGAAGCTCCAGTCATCCGAGTCGGCGGCTATCACACGCCGTACCCCGGCTCGCGGATGGAAGAGCACTACCTGCCCGACCTGGATCGCATCTTCGATGGTGTCGACCGGGCACTGGCCTACTGACTCAAGGAGAGTTGATATGTCTTTTGAATTTTCTCTTCCTGACGTCGGTGAGGGCCTGACAGAGGCCGACCTCGTCTCGTGGAAGGTCGCCGTCGGCGATACAGTCACCGTCAACCAGATCCTCGTCGAGATCGAAACGGCCAAGTCTCTGGTCGAGCTGCCGAGCCCTCAGGCCGGACCGGTCGAGGCTCTGCTGGTCGATGAGGGCCAGACCATCGAGGTCGGAACACCGATCATCCGCTTCGGCGGCGGCGATTCCACCGGAAGCTCCGAGGCCGCAGGAGCATCGGCACCTGCTGCAGGAGACGCACAGGACTCGACCGAGAGCGGAGGCGACGCCGAAGGCGGCGCCACCCTGGTCGGCTACGGCGCCAAAGCAGCCTCGTCGAAACGCCGCCCCCGCAAGGGTGCAGGTGTTCCGGCCCCGGCAAGCTCGACCGCGGCGCCTGCCGCACCGGAAGCTCCAGCGTCAGCGGCACCGGAAGCTCCTGTGGCAGAGGCACCGCCCGAAGCCACGACACCGGGCACCGCCTCGGCGGACAAACCTCTGGCCAAGCCTCCCGTGCGTAAGCTCGCAAAGGACCTCGGCATCGACCTGGCCACGGTCGTTGCGACCGGTTCGCGCGGCGAAGTCACCCGTGACGACGTCAAGGCCGCGGCCAGCGGCACCGGCGCAGCAGCCACCGCAGCGACAGCTTCGAGCGCCGGGGCCGCAACCGTTTCGGCGGGGGCCAGTTCCACAGATGAACTCGAGGAGCGGATCCCGTTCAAGGGCGTGGCCAAGATGATGGCCAAGGCCATGGTCGAATCCGCGTTCACGATGCCCCACGTCACCGAGTTCCTCGACGTCGACGTGACCGAGACGATGGCCTTCGTGCGCAAGCTCAAGTCCACGAAGTTCCTGGGCGAGGACATCAAGGTCTCTCCCTTGCTGCTCGTGGCCAAGGCTGTGGCCTGGGCTGTCGCCCGCAACCCGCGGATCAACTCGTGCCTTGAAGGCGAAGAGATCGTCGTCAAGAAGTACCTCAACCTCGGCATCGCCGCGGCCACCCCGCGTGGCTTGATCGTGCCCAACATCAAGGGCGCACACGCGATGGGCCTGACCGACCTGGCTCAGGGCATTCAGGATCTGACTGCCCTGGCTCGTTCGGGCAAGACGCCTCCGGCCGACCAGTCAGGCGGCACGATCACCATCACGAACGTCGGTGTCTTCGGCGTCGACGCGGGAACTCCGATCATCAACCCCGGCGAGGCCGCGATCATGGCCTTCGGGCAGATCCGGAAGAAGCCGTGGGTCGTCGGTGACGAGATCGTTCCACGTGACATCACGACGCTGTCGGTGAGTGCTGACCATCGCGTCGTCGATGGCGAGATCATCTCGAAGTTCCTTGCCGACGTCGGCCGCGGACTGGAGGATCCGACGCTGCTGCTGGCCTGAGACGGCTCTCAGCCGGCAGGGACAGGCATGAAAGCCGCCTACGTCAATCACCTCGGCGAGGTCGACGAGATTCGGTACGGTGACCTTCCGGACCCGGTTCCGGGACCCACCGACTACCTCAGCGAGGTGAGCGCGGCCAGCCTCAACCACGTGGACGCCCTTGTGCATTCCGGTTGGTTCCCCACCTCGACACCCCTGCCCTTCGTTCTGGGCAGGGGCCTGGTGGGCACCGTTGTCGGCGCGCCCGTGGGAGGAGCTCTCCTACCTGGTCAGGCCGCGTGGTGCAGCAGTCTGGGCTAGGGCGGACGGCAGGGCTCATACTCCGACTATGCAGTCGTCCCCGACGACCGGCTCTACCCGGCCCCGCCTTCGGCAGGTGTCGGAACAGATGCGAACGGCAGCAGCGCCCATCGCCTCGTGGCGCTGGCCCGCCCCGCGACGACGGCATGGTTGGGCTGGTTCGAACACGGCCGGCTCGCCCTCGGCCAGAGCGTCTTCATGTGCGGGGGAGCGGGCAACGTCGGCACAGCCGCCGGCGCCGAGGTGGTTCTTGATCACAACCTGAGCCGAACGCCGGTGTCGGGGCCACGGACTCTGAACCGAAAAACGTGTTCCAGGACACTACTCGTCGAGGTAGGCGCTGTTGTCGGTCGGGCTTCCGTCCTTGACCAGACGTTTGGCAAGGCAGTGGTTGCGGTCCAGGCCCCAGGAGCGGCACTGATCAAGTGCGGGTTCGGGGTCGCTGTAGGGGGTGTCGATGATGGTGACCCAGTAGTTGTCGTCCTTGTAGGAATCCCAGTCGCCGCTGTGGATGAGGATTGCACCCGGGTATTTGACGCGATTGGTCTCGAACTCGTCCACGATGTCCTGTGCTGTCCACGTCTTGCCCTCGGCCTCCAGGCCGACATCCTTCGCGCTGACCTGCGTCACCCACTGTCCTTCGAGGTCTTCGGCCTTCGCGGTGCCTTCCTTCGTGTAGGCCGACAGGGCCTCCTGCGGACTCGCTGTCGGCTGCACCAGAGGCTCGGAGGGGGAGGGGGAGGCCGATCCGGTCTCGTCACCGCCGAAGTCGACAGGCACGGCTCCCGTTGACGGTGCCAACCAGCGCACTCCGAAGAAGGCCAGGAGCGCGAGAACCATGATGATGACGATGATGACGACGGTGATCTTCGCCCCATTGCCCTTCTTCGCAGCCGGTGCGGGGTGGAGCGGGATCTGCCCGGACGTCGGGCCGTCGGAGCCGTGCTCGGGCTGTCCGGGTGAGTTCTGAGACTGTTCCTGGAACGGGGAGGCCCCCGCTGGGGTGAAGGCGTTGCGCGAGCGATTTTTGGATACGGGTACGTCGCCAGTGTGCCGTTCGAGATACTCGTAATAGGTCGAGTTGTCGAAGTCAGCAGCACTCGGGGCGGACTCCTGGCCCGGCGACGAGGTCAGACTGGCACGATCCGATTGGTCCTTCTGCCAGTCATCACTGGTCGCTGGACGGATTCGCGGCCTCGGTGGAACGTCGCTCATCGGTCCTCCTGAGTGCCAGGTGTGGTGGCAATCATCTTCTTACCTTGGCACGACATCGGCACGTGTTCAACACGAGCCAGAGCAGGATGCGTTGTGTACTGGATCGCGGGCGCGAACATGCGTGCGGGATGAGTGCGGGTGGGAAACGGTGTTCGCCCCGCGAATCCGGGCACAACGCGTTCTCGGATCCTCGGCGGCGACACCTCCAGGGGGTTCCGCGACGGAGATTCAGTGAATTTGCCCTGAAGGCCTGTTTCTCTCTAAGATTGTTATCTGTTGTGTCGTAGCCGTTCGATCACCGATTGATCTGCTGAGACCAACATGGTGCTCACCCACCGCTGCACTCCAGCTTCGGCCAATCTCTCACAGGCTACGGCTTCAGCGCTGGTGAGACATCTCGCCCAAACGGGCAAACCTGTTTTGGCGTACACAATTTTCATTGCGAACGCCGCATGCCGGGCAGCAGTCCGGCAGGTGGTCGGGCACTTGTCCGGCCGAGCAGCATTCGTGAAAATTTGTTGATGTCTTCCGACATCGGCGCAAGCGAGCGTGGATCCCACGCCGACCTGCTTGCTTCGAGAGTCGGTAACTTGTGAACTGGAGGAGAGTCATGGCAGCAAACTGCCAAGTAACCGGGGCCGTCCCTGGTTTCGGACACAATGTGTCCCACTCGAACCGACGCACCAAGCGTCGTTTCAACCCGAATATTCAGAAAAAGCGTTACTTCGTTCCGTCTCTGCGTCGCAGCGTCACCCTTAACCTGTCCGCCAAGGGCATCAAGGTGATTGACGTGCGCGGAATTGACGCCGTCGTCGGCGAACTCATTGCCAAGGGAGTGAAGCTCTGATGGCTAAAGCACAGGACATTCGTCCCATCATCAAGCTCAAGTCGACTGCTGGTTCCGGGTTCACCTACGTGACCCGCAAGAACCGCCGCAACAACCCGGATCGCATGGTGCTCAAGAAGTACGATCCCATTGTTCGTAAGCACGTCGATTTCCGAGAGGAGCGCTGAGCGCATATGGCTAAGAAGTCAAAGATCGCACGCGACAAGCAGCGTCGCGTCATTGTTGAGCGCTACGCGGAGCGTCGTGCGACGCTCAAGCGTCAGCTGACACACCCAGACAGCACCGACGAGCAGCGTGAAGAAGCACGCCTCGGACTGCAGAAGCTTCCTCGCGATGCCTCACCGGTGCGTGTGCGCAACCGCGACCAGGTTGATGGTCGTCCGCGCGGCTACCTCCGCAAGTTCGGTCTCTCCCGTGTGCGCTTCCGCGAAATGGCGCACAACGGCGAGTTGCCCGGCATCACGAAGTCCAGCTGGTAATCTCGAGGAAGTTCGTTATCGGAAAAACGGACCGGTAACCGACCGACTTGTCCTAAGGAGGACACTTTTATGGCTAAGAACCGCAGTGAGCTCGTAGCAGAAGTTGCAGAGAATTCCGGACTGACCCAGAAGCAGGTTTCGGACGTTCTTGATGGTGTCTTCGATGTCTTCTCTGACGTCGTCGGCAAGGGTGAAAAGCTCACCATCCCCGGATGGGTGTCTGTCGAGCGCACCGAACGTGCCGCTCGCAAGGGACGCAACCCGCAGACCGGTGAAGAGATCCAGATCAAGGCCGGCTACTCCGTGAAGCTGTCCGCTGGTTCGAAGCTGAAAGCTGCTGCTGGCAGCCCTAACTGAGCCTCGCGCATCAGCGTGAAATGACCCGGACCATGTGGTCCGGGTCATTTCTTGTCTCCTCACCGAGATCTCGAGCACGTCCGGGCCTCGCAGTTGGCTTGGTTTCAGACTCCGGCGATATCCTTGAACCATGAATGATGCGGCGGTCTGCCCCCAGTGAGCACTCAAGTCTTCGAATCGGTCACCCGATTCACGTCTCGCGCCGTCGTTCCCCTCGTCGTCATCGTCGGTGTTGCGGTGGGTGTGGTCGCAATGCTCTTCACCGGAGCAGCGGAGGCGACACTCCTCAACGATCCCGGCCCGTATGTCCGATTCGGTCTGCCGGCCGCGAAATTCGTCTTCAACGTATCGATGGCGCTGACTCTGGGCGCACTCATGTTCGCCCTCCTCATCCTGCCCCGCACCCAGGGGCGATGCCGGAACACGAAGCCGCGTCGCGAAGCCGCGAAGTCCGGCACTTCCGAAGAGGCCCCTCTCAACGCGCTCTGGGAGAAGACGCTGAAGATCGCCGAAGTGTCATCGGTCGCCTGGACGATCTCCGCCGTGGCCGTCCTCGTCTTCACCTTCGCCGACACCGTCGGCGCTCAGGCCTACCTTGACTTCTCCAATCAGCTCGGCGTGTTCCTGACCCAGATCGCCTTCGGGCAACTCTGGACTCTCATCGTCGTCCTCATCGCCGTCGCCTCGACCCTGTGCTTCGGCACGCGCAGCTACCTCGGCATCGCCGTGGCAGGCGTCCTCGGCGTCGGCGTGATGATCCCCCTGGCGCTGATGGGCCACTCTGCTGAGGCCTCCGGACACACCCAGGCCGTCAACAGCATCGGTTTGCATCTGCTGGGCGTCACCATCTGGCTGGGCGGCCTCTTCGTCATCGCCCTCCTGGGGTCGGATCTGGCCCACTCCGACCAGCTGCGCACCACGATCGAACGCTATTCGTCGTTCGCGCTCGTCGCCTTCACCATCGTTGCCTATTCCGGTGTTGTGAACGCGCTGCTGCGTGTCCACAGCCTCGCTGACCTCATGACTCCCTACGGGCAGGTGATCGTGGCGAAGACGATCGCGACGATTCTGCTCGGTCTCGTCGGGTTCTGGCATCGTCAGTTCGTCATCCGACGTTTGGGTGCCGCCGCCTCGGCGACCAGGGAATTCTGGCGCCTCATCGTCGTGGAGTTCGTCATCTTCGGTGCCACGATGGGTCTCGCGGTCGCTCTGTCACGGTCCCAGCCCCCGGTCTCACAGGAGCCCGTGGGCGATCCGACCCCGGCAGAGATCCTCACCGGCGAACCGCTTCCGCCCCCGCCGACCTTTGCCCGCTACTTCACCGAGTGGTCCTTGGACCCGCTGTGGGTCGTCGTGGCCGTCGGCCTGTCCGCGGCCTACATCGTGGGTTTCATCAATCTCCGGCGCCGAGGCGACTCTTGGCCGATCCATCGCCTGGTCTCCTGGCTGGTCGGCATGATCTTCCTCGTCTACGTGACCTCCGGCGGTGCCCGTGTCTACGGCGAAATCCAGTTCTCCGGACACATGATCCAGCACATGCTCCTGATCATGGTGGTGCCCCTGCCGATGGTCCTGGGCGCACCCATCACGATGCTCATGCGGGGGACGAAAGCACGCACGGACGGTTCGCGTGGGATCCGCGAATGGGTGCTGTGGCTCGTTCACACCCCGTATATGCGGTTCTTTGCGAACCCGATATTCGCAAGCGTGAACTTCGCTGGTTCCCTCGTCATCTTCTACTACTCGGGCGTGATGAAGTATGCGCTCGAATGGCACCTCGGCCATGAGCTGATGATCATCCACTTTTTCGGCGCAGGCTATCTGTTCGCACAGGCTCTCATCGGCATCGATCCCGGCGTGGAGCGCCCGGCGTTTCCGCTGCGGTTGCTCATGCTGCTCATCACGATGGCCTTCCATGCGTTCTTCGGCATCTCGATCATGAGCTCAGAGGTCCTCATCGAAGGCGACTGGTTCGGCAACATCGGCGCCGACTGGGGGTATTCGGCGATCGAAGACCAACAGTTGGGCGGCGGAATCGCCTGGGGCATCGGCGAGTTCCCCACCCTGTTCATTGCAATCATGGTCGCCTTCCAGTGGTCGAAGTCCTCGGATCGAGAGGCCAAGCGCGTCGACCGCCGCGAAGCGCGCACCAACGACGCGGAACTTCGCGCCTACAACGACATGCTCGCCAACATGGCCCAGCGCGACGCGAACACTGGCCTCAGAAGCAGATGAGCGCACACCTCATGTGCGGGAATGTGTACAGATAATTCCCTGATTCGAGCCCTTTCGGCACCCGATCCCTCGTCAGATGCCGCACACTGTTGCATGGATCATATTTATCCACAGCGTCGCGCAGTTCGTGCCAATGGCGTGGACCTGAAGTCGCATAGCAGGGGCTTGCGGGCACACGTCCCCACGGGCTGAGACCCCACAGAAAGTCGATCCGCGCATGCAACGGTGATGCGGATCGTAGAAATCAAGGAGAGTCATGAGTTCTTCGAGCAATGCCGAGAGGAAGTCGATCCGCGCACAGCTGCGCAAGGTCGTCGCCGCCTCGATGGCCGGAACCGTCGTCGAGTGGTAAGAGTTCTTCCTCTACGGTTCGGCCGCCACCCTGGTGTTCAACCACATCCTGTTCCCGCCGTCGGACGACCCTCTGACGCCGATTCTGGCCGGCTTCGCCACCTACGCGGTCGGTTTCATCGCTCGACCCATCGGCGGCATCGTCTTCGGCCACTTCGGTGACAAGTACGGACGCAAGAAGCTGCTGCAGCTGTCGATCGTTCTCGTCGGGGCAGCCACGTTCCTCATGGGATGTCTGCCGACCTTCGATCAGATCGGGCCCTTCGCTCCGATCCTTCTCGTCCTGCTGCGCGTTGTCCAAGGCTTCGCCGTCGGCGGCGAATGGGGAGGAGCAGTTCTCCTCGTCGCCGAACACGCACCGGACAAGGAGCGCGGCTTCTGGTCGTCCTTCCCCCAGTCAGGTGTGCCCCTGGGCAACCTGCTGGCAACGGGCGTTCTCTTCGTGCTCACCGCGACCCTGACCGACGAGCACTTCCTGTCCTGGGGCTGGCGTGTGGCCTTCTGGCTCTCAGCCATCATCGTCCTCATCGGCTACTACATCCGCACCCGTGTCTCCGACGCTCCGATCTTCGAACAGGTCCTGGCTGAAGAGATCGAAGAAGGGGTGGACTACGGAGTCAAGGCCGTCTTCAAGCGCTACCCGCGTGAGGTCTTCGCCGCGATGGGACTGCGGTTCGTGGAGAACATCCACTACTACATCGTCGTCACGTTCTCGATCACGTATCTGTCGATCGCGGTCGGGGTCGAGGCGAATGAGATTCTGGGGCTCCTGCTCGGAGCTCACGCGATCCATGCCGTACTCGTGCCTCTGGTCGGCGCGATGGCGGACAGGGTCGGACGCAAGATGCCCTATGGCATCGGCATCGCCCTCACCGCTACGTGGGGCTTCTTCGCCTTCCCGATGTATGACACCGGCAACGCTCTGCTGATCTTCTTGGCGCTGCTGCTGGGCCTCGTCTTCCACGCCCTGATGTATGCCGGTCAGCCGGCCATCATGTCGGAGATGTTCCCGACCCGCATGCGCAATTCCGGTGTATCGACGGGCTATCAGGTCACGGCAATCGTGGCAGGCTCGTTCGCACCGATCATCGCCACAGCACTGCTGCAGCGATTCGACTCCTCGGTGCCGATCGCGGTCTACGTTCTGATCGCCGCTGCGATTTCGATGGTCGCACTCCTGTTCACTCGGGAGACCAAAGGCATCGATCTGCGTTCACTCGACCAGGTGGACAAGGACCGTCGCCTCGCGGCGAAGCGCTGATCAGCACATCTCAACACTCGAATACACAACTGTGAGTTCGGTCTTCGGGCGGTTCCGATGAACATCGGTACCGCCCGAATGCACGACAGCGGACAACACGCTCGACTCACGACAACGATCGAAGGGACAGCAATGGTCGATCTCAGCAACAAGCGCGCCCTCGTCACAGGGGGAGCCTCCGGCCTCGGCAAGGCGATGAGCGAAGCCTTCGCCGCAGCGGGAGCACACGTCATCGTGGCCGACGTCGACGCTGAATCTGCGCAAGCAGTGGCCGGCGACATCGGGGGTGAGGCGTGGACGGTCAACCTCGGCGACACCTCGGCGCTGGATGGAGTCGATCTCGACGTCGACATCCTCATCAACAACGCCGGCATCCAGCGGATCCACCCGATCACGGAATTCCCGCTCGAGGAATGGCGACTCATCAACACCCTCATGCTCGAAGCGCCGTTCGTGCTCACCAAGTCCGCGCTGCCGATGATGTATGAGAAGGGGTGGGGGCGGGTCATCAACCTCTCCTCGATCCACGGCCTGCGCGCCTCGGCGAACAAATCCGCCTATGTGGCGGCCAAGCACGGGCTCATGGGATTGACGAAGACGACTGCACTGGAAGCCGGTCCACACGGTGTGACCTGCAATGCGATCAATCCCGGCTATGTGCTCACGCCAATGGTCAAGGGCCAGATCGCCGATCAGGCGGCAACGAACGGCATCAGCGAAGACGAGGTCCTCGACCAGGTCTTCCTCGGCCATTCTGCAGTGCCGAAGCTCGCCGAACCTGCCGACATCGCTGCGTTGGCGCTGTTCCTGGCCAGCGACGCTGCCGCCGTGATCAACGGCAGCGCACACAGTGTCGACGGAGGCTGGTCCGCCGCCTGACTCAGAGGACTTCGAGGACGCTGCGGACCCCTGCATTGCGCAGGGATTCGTGGCGGACCGAGGCCCAGTAGGAGACGGGTTTCGAGAACTCCTCGGGCAGCACCTGTTCGAGGCGGCTGTTGCCGGCAGCAAGGAAGTCGGGCAGGATCCCGATCCCGACTCCGTTCGATGTGGCGAGCACGTGCGCATGCACCGAGGTGGAGCGGAAGAATCCCTTGCCGCGCGGCAGTGCATTGCCCGCCTCGTCGAGGTCATCGACTTGGAGCGAGTTCTCGATGTAGTAGATGAGGCGGTGCTCGGCAAGATCGTCAAGCGTCATCGGCGTCGTGTGGGACTGCAGGTATTCGCGGGAGGCGTAGAGCTGGAGACGATAGTCGCGAATGTGCTTCGCGACGCTGCGTGGTGCCTCCGGCCTGCCGACGACGACCTCGATGTCGACGCCCGAGCGGTACTGTCGGGCCCGCTGGGTGGCAGTGATGAGCTCGAACTGCAGACGGGGATGGCTGCGCTGCAGCTGGGCCAGGGCCGGTACCGCGAATTCAAGCGCGAAGGCCTGCGGGCAGGCCAGGCGGATCGTTCCGGACAGGGCGGAGCTGGCGTGAGCGTCGATGCGTCCCAGTGCGGATTCGATGTCCTCGGCCACCGGCAGCAGGTGGCGTCCGGCAGTGCTGAGCTCCCAGCCGTCCGGTGAGGCCACGAGCATTCGCTCGCCGTAGGCTTTCTCCAGCGCGGCGATGCGTCGGGACACTGTCGTGTGGTTGAGGCCCAAGCTGTGCGCGGCGGCCGTGAACTTGCCCAACCGGGCCACGGCAAGCAGCGTCAGCAGATCTTCGGGAGAGATCTGCGAACCGGATCCGCCAGGTGCATATGAAGCCATAGTGGTTCCATCCTATCTGCGTGCGCGCACATATCCGGTGCGGAATATGTGATTCTGCGCGACCGATGTTGCCTCAGTGACTGGCGTACTGTGAGGGGAAACACTGCACCACCTGAAGAACATGATGCGAGGAGGCATATTATGTCGACAATTGGATGGGTCGGCCTGGGAAACATGGGTCGTCCGATGACAGCGAACCTGGTGAAGGCCGGTCACACGGTCAATGGCTTCGATCTCGTGCCAGAGGCCGTTGCCGCGGCTGCTGAACACGGTGTGACTGCCGTGGGCTCGATCGCCGAGGCGGTCGCCGGTGCCGACATCGTCTTCACGATGCTGCCGAAGGGTGAACATGCCCGCACCGCATACCTGGAGCCCAACGGCGTGCTGGCCAATGCTGACACGAAGACCCTCCTCGTCGATTCCTCGACGATCGACTTCGACTCCGCCCGTGCCCTGCACTCCGAGGCGGCCAAGGCCGGTTTCCGCTTCGTCGATGGCCCGGTCTCCGGCGGTGTCACCGGTGCAGAAGCAGGCACGCTGACCTTCATGCTGGGCGGAACCGATGAGGATGTCGCCGAGGCGAAGTCCTTCATCGAACCGATGGCCGGCAACATGTTCCATGCCGGTCGTGAGGCCGCCGGTCAGGCCGCCAAGATCGTCAACAACATGATGCTCTCGATCAGCCTGCAGGGCGTCGTCGAAGGCGCCGTCCTCGCCGAGCGCTTCGGGCTGGACCCGAAGGTCTTCTACGATATTGCGACGGTCTCATCCGGTGACTCCTGGCCGCTGCGCACCTGGTACCCCGTGCCCGGAGTGACCGAGACCGCAGCTTCGAACAACGCGTTCAAGCCCGGCTTCGCCACGGCGCTCATGCACAAGGATGTCGGGCTCGCCCTTGCCGGTGCCGAGACCCAGGGTCTCGACCTGCCGGCCGCGCAGCTTGTCCACGCTCAGCTGCAGAAGCTCGTTGACGAGGGCCTCGAGGGCCTCGACACCTCGGCGCTGATCAGGAACATCGACCCCAAGGCAGCAGGCCTGCCCGAGTAACTACTGGGCAATAGGCAACGGTCGGTAAGGGATGGTCGATCCGCCTGCGGATTTCGACCGTGACTTACCGACCGTTCGCCGTTGCGCGCCCCCTTGGCTCCCGTACCACGCCGGCTGTGCGCGTACGCCCCCGCCCTATGACCGCGACCTGCAACTTCGGCGGGGACATGTAAGACTGGAAGCATGAGTTCCCCAGGCACATCCGAACCACAGAACACACCGGAATCATTGGCCCCGGACGCCATTGCCTCCATCAGAGACAACCTCGACGAGGTGGCCACGCGTGCAGCGACCGCCGCCGAGGTGAGCGGTCGGACGAGTGCAGATGTGAAAGTTCTGCTTGCGACCAAGACTCAACCGGCTGCGACGATTCGAGTGGCGCTCGAGCATGGGTTCACCCTCATCGGCGAGAACAAGGTACAGGAACTGGTCGGCAAGGCGGACGACCTCGCCGACCTGGACCATGAAGCCCACCTCATCGGCCCTCTGCAGAAGAACAAGGTCAACCACACGCTGCGCCATGCGCACTGCATCCAGTCCGTTGACAACCTGGAATTGGCAACGAAGATCAACAACCGCCTCGACGTCCTCGACCAGAGCATGGACTTCTTCGTCCAGGTCAACACCTCGCGCGAGGACTCGAAGTCCGGGATCGCCCCCGATGAGGCAGAGGCTCTCATCTCTGAACTCCGGGGCCACTCACGGATGCGACTGCGTGGTCTGATGACGATCGGTCTGCCCGGACGCACACCGGAAGAGATCCGCCCAAGCTACGCAGAGCTGCGCGAACTCAGTCAGAAGCTCCTCGCCTCGGGAGCCATGCCCGCTGCAGCGACCGAGCTGTCCATGGGCATGAGCAACGACTTCGAACTGGCAATCGCCGAGGGGGCGACGATGGTCCGTGTCGGCTCCAGCATCTTCGGCGCCCGCGACTACTCCTGAACAAGGTCGCAGCGGGCGCCTCTACGTGACAGCGACTTGGGGTATTGGTCACATGATGACGCGGGGTCTCCCGCCGCGGCCCTGAATCTGTGAAGATGGAGCCATGAACGCCAGCTCGCAGGAATCCTCAAGCTCCGCCCACCAGGTCAAGGTACGTGCACCCGAACTCATCGGCCGCCGGTGGATGAACTCCGGAGGCAAAGAACTGAGCCTGGCCGACCTGCGCGGCAAGGTGATCCTGCTCGACTTCTGGACCTTCTGCTGCATCAACTGCCTGCACGTCCTTGACGAGCTACGCCCGCTCGAGGAGAAGTACAGCAAAGAACTCGTCATCATCGGCGTCCACTCCCCGAAGTTCGAGTTCGAACGCACCGTTGAGGCCGTCGACCAGGCGGTCGAACGCTACCAGGTCGAACACCTCGTCCTCGATGACCCCGACCTCGTCACCTGGCAGGCATACACCGCCCGGGCCTGGCCCACATTGGCCGTCATCGACCCTGAGGGCTACCTGGTAGCGACCCTGTCGGGCGAAGGCCACGGCGCCGGACTCGGCGAGATCATCGAAGGCCTCATCGTAGAGCACTCGGCGAAGGGCACACTGCACTCCGGCGATGGCCCATACGTGCCACCACCAGCACCGGAGACCGAGCTCTTCTACCCCGGGAAAGTCACCGCACTGCCCTCCGGCAACCTGCTCGTCGCCGATTCGGGACACCACAGCCTCGTCGAATACGACTCCAGCGGACAGACGATCATCCGCCGCATCGGCACCGGTGAACGCGGCGCAGACGACGGCGATTTCACCCAGGCGTCCTTCAGCGAACCCGGGGGCATCGCCGTCCTTCCCGATGACGTGGCTACGAAGGCCGGGTATCACCTCGTCCTCGCCGACACCGTCAATCACACCCTGCGCGGCATCAATCTCGAGACCGAAGCTGTGACGACGATCGCCGGCACAGGTGCGCAGCACATGGTCGGCGCGATCGACAACGTGGTCGGGGCCCACGGCGAACTCGGCCGCTACGACGGTCCCGGACTCGACGTGAAGCTGTCCTCGCCGTGGGACGTCCTCTTCGTCCCTTCCACCGCCGAGGTGGTTGTGGCGATGGCGGGCAACCACACCATCTGGTCGTTCAATCCCGAAACCGGGTTGATCCGCCTGCTCTCGGGCACAATGAACGAAGGACTGGCCGACGGCGACGCTGAGAATGCGTGGTTCGCGCAGACATCGGGCCTTGACCTCAGCTCTGACGGTGACGTGTTCATCGCCGACTCTGAGACCTCCGCGATCCGTCGCCTCGACCCGAGCACCGGAGCCGTGTCCACGCTGATCGGCGAGGGGCTCTTCGACTTCGGATTCCGTGACGGTCCCGCCGCTGAGGCCAGGCTGCAGCACCCCCTGGGTGTGCGGAGCCTGCCGGACGGGTCGATCGCGATCGCCGACACCTACAACGGGGCGATCCGCCGCTACGACTTCACCACGAACGAGGTCTCGACCCTGGCCCGCGGTCTGCGCGAGCCCTCCGACATCTTCGTCCTCGAGCCGGCCGCCCCTGGCGAAACCGCCGACCCCGGCGAAGCCGCCGACCCCAGCGCCGTGGGCGTCGATGCAGCAAACGTGAGCGAAGCCGAACTCCTCATCGTCGAATCCGCCGCGCACGCCCTGACCAGAGTGAAGCTGCCCAAGGACGCCCAGCGAGTCGACGAGGGTGCGCTCACCAGCAAACGACCGTCGACCGAAATCGCCTCGGGGCCGGTGGCAGTGAGTGTGAGCTTCACCGTTCCAGCAGGTCAGAAGTTGGACGAGCGGTGGGGAGACCCCACGTATCTGCAGGTCTCGTCGACACCACCGGAGCTCATCGTGACCGGCAGCGGAAGCGCAGAGGGTCTGAGCCGGGACATCGTCATCAACCCGGAACTCGAATCCGGGGTCCTGCACGTGACCGCACGGGCCGCCGCCTGCGACGGTGAACCCGGAGGCGAGATCCCCCTGCATGCCGCATGCCATCTGTACCAGCAGGACTGGGGCATCCCCGTCGACCTCGTCGCCGATGCACCTGCTGAGCTCACCCTCGACCTCCGCGGCGCCTAAGGCCTGCGAAGCGGCCCGCAGACTGCTCGTCATTGTGGACTTGCGTGCGAAAATCGCGAACTTCTCGCACGCAAGTCCACACTGACGAGGGGCTTCGTCCCGCCCGGTGGTCGCGGTCAGCACGTCCCGGCGCTGAGGTCCCGGCGCCGTGCCCTCCGCAGCCTGCTCGCGGCTGATCTGCTATTTCACGGTCACGTCGCCGAGGCGGCGCGGAGCGAAGCGGACCTGCGAGGACTTGACGACGACGGAGCCTCCCATGACGAAGGAGAGCGTCTCGTCGAAGTCATACTCGGCCGCCGTGACGATGTCTCGATAGCGTCCCTGGATGCGCACCTCGACCGTGGATGGGGTGAGTTCGAGATCGTTGCCCGAGGCGGTCAGGCTGACTTGAGGTTCGCGTGCCAGAGACCACTTCACGTCCCCGAGGATTTCGTTGTCTGTCTCATAGCCGAACACGCAGTCTGAGGGGAATAGGGTCTTCGACTTCACACACTTCTGCAGATGCTCGGTGACCTGCTCGGTGACAGCCTGCTCCAGCTTCGCCGTGGGTTCGGGCGACAGTGCGATCTGGGCGGTATCGGTCGGTGCGGTGACCTCGGCGCGTTCTGGCTTCGACTTGAGGTAGGTCGCATCGAAGCCGACGAGATAGGTGGCCGGGAACAGTACGGGAACCGTTCCCGCGGCGACTCCGTAGCCGTTGACCGTGGCCGTTGATGACCCTTCGACCTGCAGGTCGAGGCTCGGCCACTTCTCCTGCTCGATCGCCCACCGGTCGAACAGTCCGGCAGTTGCCGTCAGCTTCACCATCGACAGATCCACCGTCCGCGTCTGCGACGACAGAACATAGCTCAGCGAGACCTTCGCATGGTCGCCGTCCATCGAGACCGTCGTCGCCTCAGCATCCCGTGGCAGGTCAGGGGCGGCGGCGAGCACATCATGATTGAGCGCCAGGGTCGACGACGGGGTGGGGGAGGCGAGGTAGGAGAACGCACGCTCGGCGTTGGCGTCCTCGATCGCCGAAATATAGGCTTCAGCGGCGCGGGCAGGAGTGTAGACGGTGAGGTTGAGGAGGGGAACTGCAGCCGCGGTGAGGACGATGACCAGGAGCGCCGAAATCAGAAGCCTGCGCGAAGTTCGCATTGCTTCTCCTGAATCGGTGGGGGATGAAGGAATTTCAGTGTAATGCCAATTGCCCGCCATCCGACTTCATGAACTGCCGGCACACGGATCAGGGGAGTCGGAAGCGTGCAGTTGGGGATCATTCCACCGGGTAGGCGTGCAGTGCCGAGGTATCGACCTCGACGAACACATGGGTGCCGACCTTGACGGCGGCACGCAGGGCGGCGATCGACTCGCCGAGGCTGGGATGGAGCACGCCGAATCCGCTCTCACCCCCGCAAACCCCGGCCAAGTCGGCCAGGTCCACGTCGAGGGCGAGACCCATCTCCGTGTCCACCGGTGATAGCTTCGCCTGCAGGCAGGAACCACGATCGCGCAGTCCGATGACGATGGCTTCGAACACCGTCGCCGAGGTGAACGCCGCGTCGTGTTCGTCCAATGACAGGAGCGCACTGCGCCACCCGAGGGTGACGAAGACCTTCCCGTCGAGTTCGGTCCGAGCCTTCACCGCAGAGTGGCCGATCGACAACCAGCCCTTGCGTGCCAGCCCGGAATAGACGTTGACCCCGCTGAGCTCGGCCGGCAGTGAGCCCCTGGGCTCCGTGACGACCTGTTCCAGTGTGCCGAACGCGACGAGCTCGCCTTTTTCGATATCGGCCACCCCCGCCTCGGCGACGGTGAAGTCGGTCAGCGTATTCGAGGTGAAGACGATCCCACGGCCGTGTGCGGCGGCCAGGTCGGCCAGACGACCGCGCAGGCCTGCCCGCACATGGCCGGGGACAGATGCGAAGGGGTCGATGAAGGTCAACCACGTTGAGCCGCTCGCCCATGCCACGGCCAGGCCGAGTTTCGCACGCTCACTGGCATCGAGTTCGCCGAGCCGGCGCCCCAGCAGTTCGGGTTTGATCCCGAACTCCGTGCACGCCAGAGCCAATGCCGCCTCCCCAGATCCGGCATTGGCCTTGCGAAGATATGCTCTGACCCACCTGCGCACACGCGTGAGGCCCGAGCGGAGTCCGGTCGGGAACTGCGGTGGAGGTGCGACCTCGGAGCGCGCAGCAACGGACAGCACCACCTCAGTGGTGCTGTCCGTGCTGCCCATGAGACCGAGCATTGTCCCTGCTCGGAGACGACCAAGATCGATCTGGTGTCTGCCGAGGTGCAGCCCCGCTAGGGACAATTCATCGTTCAACGGATCTTAGAACTCCGCAGGATCGTCGGAGGCGGTCATCCGCCGACGAGTGATGACGACAGCTGCGGCACCCACGACGAGGAGTCCGACGCCGAGCGCCAATCCGGTCATTTCGGTACCGGTGCGGGGCAGGTCACTGCCGCTCTCTCCGCCCTCATCGACCGAAGTGCCGTTGGTGACGACGGTGAAGTTGCCGCCTTGTGGACTGTCGAAGCTCTCGGCCTGGGCCCGCACATTGTATGTTCCCAGCACAGCCTTGACCTTCGCCTGCACGCCGAACGTCGCCTTGCCCTCAGAATCGGCTTCCTTGGTCATCGTGTAGCGATCGACCTTGCCCTGAGCATGTTCGACCGTGATCGTGATCTTCTCACCCGGCTGGGCGCCGGTGATGCCGAGCTTGATGCCCTCGTTGAGGAAGTCCTCGGAGCTGATCTCGGTCGGATCGATGATGAGTGCCTGGGTCGCGGTGGTCGCGCCCTTCTTCTCACCTTCATCGGTGCCGGGGTTGGTCGGAGACGTGGACGCGTCTTCAGGCTCGTCGGACTCGGAATCGCCGTCGGTCGACTCGTTCGAGTCGTTCGAGTCGTCGGTTTCCGTCGGTTCCGGAGTCTCGGATTCCGTCTCGGTCGGCTCGGGAGTCTGAGTTTCGGTCTCAGTTTCCGTCGGTTCCGGAGTCGGAGTTTCGGTCTCAGTTTCCGTCGGTTCCGGAGTTTTGGTCTCTGTCTCGGCCGGCTTCGGAGCCGCGGGCTTCCGAGCTTGCTTGGTCTCCGTGGGCTTCTCGCTCGGCTCGTCCGTTTTCGACTCGGTGGGAGACGGCTTGGCGGTCTCGCTCGGCTCTTCCGTCTTAGTCTTGGTCGGAGTCGAGGTGGCGGTCTCAGACGGCTCCTCGGTCTTGGTCTCGGATGGCGCTGGGGCTGGTCCGGTTGCAGGGGTGCAATCGGGGCCCTTGGCGTCTTCATCGATGTCCGAGGCGGTGGGCACGACCTCGAAGGAGACCTTCGAGGAGTCCTTCTCGGTCTTCTCATCGGTGAGGTAGAGCGAGTAGTTGCCCGCAGGGACCTTGGCGTTGTCCGTGACGGAGAAGAAGTAGGTGCCCGACACCTTGCCCTTATCGTCGACGGTCAGCTTGGTCTCCGGCGAGTACTTGGACCCATCGGTGCCGACGACCGTGACGGTCGCCTTGTTGTCGTGGGTGAAGCCGGTGCCGGAGAATCCGATGCCCTTCTTGTCGTCCGCGATGTCGGCCCGGGTCACCTGTGCATCAGACAGTGTCGCCTGCGGGTCCGAGCTGTCGGGAACCTTGGAATCGGGGTCGGGTGATTGCTGCGCGTCATCATACGCACAGAGTGGGCCTGCCGGCACCGTAGCGGACTCTGTCGCTGCGAACGCGGGAGCGCCAGCAAGACCTGTCAATGCAACGGCTACTGCGGGGGCAAGCACAAGACGCGAGGTCTTCACAGTAATGCCTTTCGATTGTTGTCAACCCACGAAAAGCGATGGAACTCCCGGCATTCCTTGGCTTAAGAAGAGGAAGGCACCATCGTGCTCGGGTTCGTACAGCTCCCAACTCTAAAGCATTCACTGATGCCTATGGGGAGACACACGGGAGAAAACCAGCAAAAACAGCGTGTATTGTTACCGATTCGTTACCTAATTCCGCGTGTTGCGGTGACTGTGAGGCTTTTCGCTCCCTCGCAATCGCAGCTCACTGCACTCCTGCGCCCTGGGCGACTACCATCGGATACGTGACTCTCCTTTCCGATCGCGACATTCGCGCCGAGCTCGACTCCGGACGCATCGCCCTCGACCCCTACGACCCTTCTCTGATCCAGCCCGCCAGCGTCGATATGTGTCTGGACCGCTATTTCCGTCTGTTCGACAACCACAAATACCCGGTCATCGACCCGAGTCTCGATCAGCCCGAACTCACCCGCTTCGTCGAGGCGGCGCCGGGAGAGCCGTTCGTGCTGCACCCGGGCGAATTCGTGCTCGCCGCTACGCACGAACTCGTCACCCTGCCCGATGATGTGGCCGCGCGGTTGGAGGGCAAGTCATCACTGGGACGCCTCGGGCTGCTGACCCACTCCACGGCCGGTTTCATCGATCCCGGGTTCAACGGTCACGTGACACTGGAACTGTCGAACGTCGCGACTCTGCCCATCACTCTGTGGCCGGGAATGAAGATCGGCCAGCTCTGCTTCTTCCGTCTCAGCTCGGCTGCCCTCAACCCCTACGGCTCGCAGGCCACCGGCAATCGCTATCAGGGCCAACAGGGCCCCACCGCCTCCCGTTCGCATCTCAATTTCTATCGGAGGGACGTGTGACCACTCGCCGAGAGCTGCGGATGCAGCGTGAGGCTGCCGAGCGCGTCAGTGACACGGACGTCTCGGCGGACCTGCGCGGTTTCCATCTGCTTCTCCTCGGCGACGGGGTCGAGGTCTCCGATGTGCTCGCGCTCGTGCACAACAGGCTTCCCGATGTCGCTCCCCGTCTGGACGACAATCGTCAGCTGAAGCTGAGCCGGCATTCGCGTCTGAGTGAGGGGGTCGACCTCGATGCAGCCACGATCGCCGCGCTCGAGCTGCCCGACTGGGCTCGTCACGCGGTTGTCATCGACTGCCCCCGGGACCGTGAGCCGGTCCCGCCGCCGGACTGGTTCAGCGATGCCGACGGACTTCATGAGGCGTTTCCGGCAGGACTGCCTGACCGGGAGGAGGAGCGGACGCTCAGCCTCATCCTGGCCATCGCGTCACGCCTGCATACGGGCGTTCGCCTCGCCGACGAGGCGGACCTGCCGACTCGGGTCATCGTGCCTGACCCGGAAGCGAAGATCGACCTCTATCTCTATTCGTCGTATTGGCTCGAGCCCGATGTTGCGCTGTCGCTTGTCCGCAAGCACGCTCCGCATGCCTTCCAGCAGGCGCTGCCGACGCCCGACGAGGCGGTCCTCGCCCAGGCCACGATCGACGATCCGCTCTTCGACGCCTCGGCGCCGGTCGTCCTCGATGGCTATTCGCTCCTCGTCCCCCTCGGAGAGATCAGTGAGGCGGCCGGCATCATCGAGGTGCGGGTGTCGGAGGCTGACTGGGTGCCGCCGATCATTGCCAAGCATCGTCAGACGCCGCTCATCGAGTACCACGTGCATTGGATGGATGCGAAGTCCCAGCGCTACCAGCCGATCCAGACTCGACGGTTTCGGCGAATGCGCAACGAGGTCGCCGGCCTCGTCGACAGCATCGGAGCAGAACTGCTCATCGGCTGTGACGGCACCGGCTTGGACGAAACCGGGTTCCTCGTCACGAGCAGCCAACTCCGCAGCTGACGCAGGCTCCTGCCCAGGCCTGTGGGCGAGGCTCGCCGGAGAATCGATTCCAGCCCCACCGAGGGCCCTGTTCCAGGGTCGGCGAGTGTCCCGATTCGAGCAGAACTCGGGTGGAATCTGAGCAGAATGTGTTCAGCATGACTGCCGTGAACGGCCTCGGTGATTGGGAGGTACGCAGTCTGTCATGAGAAAATACTGGTGACCGCTACATTTTGGCAAATTATATAAATGACGGAGGTGTCCGCCGGTGATAGCCATGACAGGAGCCTTCTTCGGGGCTGCTGTCATTGCGTTCCCATTGGTCAAACGCCTCGGTCGCAACGGGTTCTTCTTTCTTGCGTTGGTGCCGCTCGCCGGGTTGATCCTCAGCCTGGCCAAGGCTCCCGCCATCGTCGGGTCTGCAGGCTCACCGTGGGTCGAGAGCATGGGCTGGCTGCCGGCCCTCGGTCTTGACGGCATCTTCCGCCTCGACGAACTCTCCTGGATCATGAGTCTCTTGGTCACCGGCGTCGGGGCCCTCGTCTTCGTCTACTGTGCTCGCTACTTCCCGCCCGATGAGCCGGGGTTGGCCCGGTTCGCCGGGGTCTTCATGGCCTTCGCCGGAATGATGTATGGGCTCGTCCTCGCCGATGAGCTCCTCATGCTCTACCTGTTCTGGGAGGGCACCACGGTCTTCTCCTACCTCCTCATCGGCCACAGCCAGTCCCGTCGCCGCTCCCGACAGGCTGCTCTGCAGGCACTCATCGTGACCACAGCCGGCGGACTCGCCATGCTCGTGGGCATGATCCTGCTGATGTCAGCGACCGGAACGGGCCAGATCTCTGCACTCATGGAGCGCGCGAGCCTCGGCCTGGACACCGGGCCCATCATCGTCACGGCCGTGATCCTCATTCTCGTCGGCGCAGTCTCGAAGTCTGCACTCATTCCCTTCCATTTCTGGCTCCCTGGTGCCATGGCCGCACCGACCCCGGTCAGTGCCTACCTGCATGCGGCAGCGATGGTCAAAGCCGGAATCTACCTCGTCCTGCGTCTGTCACCGGGCTACCACGCGCTGCCCGGATGGTCGGAGACCCTGCTCACGCTGGGTCTGCTCACCATGTTCATCGGCGGCTGGCAGGCCCTCAAACAGACCGACCTCAAACTCCTGCTCGCCTTCGGCACGGTGTCCCAACTCGGATTCCTCACGACGATGGCCTCCTTCGGCACGCCCGACATCACAAAAGCCGCGTTGGCGATGCTCATCGCGCACGCGCTGTTCAAAGCCTGCCTGTTCCTCTGCGTGGGCATCATCGACCACCGTGCGGGCACGCGTGACCTGACGAAGCTCTCCGGAGGCTGGAAGGCATTCCCCATCGTGGCCGTCTGCGCCACCATCGCCGCTGCGTCGATGGCGGGCCTGCCGCCGCTGTTCGGCTTCGTCGCCAAGGAAGCCGTCTATTCGACTCTGCTGTCCTCACCAGACAAGGCCTCGATCATCGCGCTGATCGGCATCATGATCGGCTCGATGCTCACCGTGGCCTACTCGGCTCGGTTCGTCTGGGGCGCATTCTCGAGTAAAGACGGTGTCGACGACATCGCCCGCCGCGACGAGAAGATCACACTGATCATCTCCCCGATCGTGCTTACCGCCCTCACCGTGGGGCTGGGCCCCGCAGCCGGCTTCATCGACGGCTGCTTCGCAGCCTGGACCTCGACGTTGCCAGTCATCGACTCGCGCGACGGCGACTACCATCTGGCACTGTGGCACGGACTCGAACCGGCGCTGGCGCTGTCTGCGGTCACGATCGCCGTCGGCCTCCTTCTCTTCTTCGTCCGCGACTCCTTCGCCAAGGTCCAATCGACACTGCCCTCCGGTCTGGACTTCCACGACCTCTACAGCAAGCTGATCAGCTGGATGGAGAAGCTGGCCCTGTGGGTCACCTCCCGCACCCAGCGGGGCTCGCTGCCGTTCTACCAGAGCGTGATCTACCTCGTCCTGGTCGCAGGCATCGGCCTCGCGGTGATCTCAAACGACACCTGGAACATCGAATTCAAACTCGTCGACACCCCACTCGACTTCATTGTCGCCGCGGTCCTCATCATCGTCGCGGTCGCAGCGACCCGGGCCAAGAAGCGTTTCACAGCCGTGGTCGTCACCGGAATCTCGGGCTATGCCATGGTCGCCTACTTCGCCTTCGTCGGCGCACCGGACCTGGCTCTGACCCAGGTTCTCGTAGAGACCATCACGATCGTCGTCTTCGTTCTCGTCCTGCGCCGGCTTCCGGCCCGGATCGGTCAGAGCACCGGACGCTTCACCCCGGCCTGGCGCGCCATCATCGGTGCCGCCGTCGGAGTGACCATGATGTTCGTCGTGCTCATCGCCGCCGGCGTCCGTGTCAGCGACCCGGTGTCCGTGGACTTCGGCCAGCTCGCCTATGAAGTCGGCCACGGCAAGAACATCGTCAATGTGACCCTCGTCGACATCCGCGTCTGGGACACCCTCGGAGAGATCTCGGTCCTCGTCGCAGCCGGCACCGGAATCGCAGGACTGATCTTCGTCCGCGGACGCGAAGGACATCTCCATCGCTTCGTCTCCCGCCGCGACGGTACCGAACTGCAGGGGCGCGTGCGATTCCAACCGGTCCCCGAGGAGGTCGGCAACTTCCACGACCCCGGGCGCGAGGATGTGACGCAGCGCCGGATCTCCTGGCTCATCGCCGGACGCACACTGGCCCCCCGCAACCGATCCATCATCCTCGAGGTCACCGCCCGGCTGATCTTCCACGCGGTCCTCATCTTCTCCCTCTACCTCCTGTTCGCCGGCCACAACGAGCCCGGCGGCGGTTTCGCCGGTGGGCTCGTTGCCGGTCTGGCGCTGGTCGTGCGCTACCTCGCCGGTGGCAAGTTCGAACTTGCCGAGGCCGCCCGCTTCACCCCGTCGGGCATGCTGGGAACCGGAATGATCATGGCCGTGCTCACGGGTGTCGGCGGTTGGATCTGGGGCGACACCGTGTTCAAGTCCGTCTACCTCGAAGGCGACGTTCCGGTGCTCGGGCATCTGTCGTTCGGAACCTCGACACTATTCGACATCGGCGTCTACCTCATCGTCGTCGGGCTCATGCTCGACATTCTGAGGTCGTTGGGCGCAGAGGTGGACCTGCACCAGGAGCGTGACGAAATGGTGCTGACCACACGGCTCAACCAGTCTTATAACCTGTCGGAGACCTTCAGTGCCGAGGCGGAACAAAACGCCGTCTCCTCGATCCTCGACCGTGTCAACCACCTCGATGTGGACAACGGCGCCGAAGGGGGACGGCTATGACTCTGCCCTTCATCATGGTGCTGGCGATGGGGTTCCTCTTCGCCTGCGGCATCTACCTGATGCTCGAACGCTCACTGACCCGTGTGCTGCTGGGCTTCATCCTCCTGGGCAACGGCGTCAACCTCCTCATCATCCTCACCGCAGGCAGGGGAGCCCCACCGCTGACCGACGGGCAGAACCTGTCCACATTGGGCATGTCCGATCCGCTGCCACAGGCGCTCATCCTCACGGCCATCGTCATCACATTCGCCGTCACAGCGTTCCTGCTCGCCATGATCTATCGCTCCTGGCGATTGGTTCGAGCTGATTCGCTGGAGGACGACACCGCCGACCTGCAGGTGGCGATCACGAAGATGATCGACTCCGAGGCGGAGGCGAGCACGGACTACGACGACACCGAGTTCGGTGATGAGGCCGAGAGTCCCATCACCGGCGCCATCGATCTCGACGACGACGGCACGCCTCATGAGCGTGAGGCCGCCGAGGACATCGCGAGCAAGGGCGCAAACAGCGCGCGCATCGGCAGGACCGGGACCACCTCGGCGAACAAGAGCGGCAAAGGCTCCGATGGAACCGAGACAGAGGAGAACATATGATCGATCTCCTTCCCGTGCTTGTGCCGCTGCCTGTCCTCCTGCCCCTCATCGGTGCCGGGCTGGCGCTGGTGCTGTCGAAGTACTCGCGGGCGCAGAACATCGTGTCGATCCTGATCCTCAGTGCGGTCATGATCATCTCGCTCATCATGCTCTTCGGCATCGACGCCCACGGTCCGCAGGTCGTGGCCATCGGCGGGTGGCAGCCGCCGGCTGGAATCGTGCTCGTCGCCGACAGGCTCTCCTCGCTCATGCTCGTCGTGTCCTCCCTGGTCACCCTGTGCGTGCTCGTCTACGCACTGAGCCAGGACGCCAACGACGACTCGAACGAGACCCCGATCTCCGTGTTCAACCCCAGCTATCTGGTGCTGTGCGCGGGTGTCGCCAACGCCTTTCTCGCCGGTGACCTGTTCAACCTCTACGTCGGCTTCGAAATGTTCCTCGTCGCCTCCTACGTGCTGCTGACACTGGGCGCCACTGCCGAGCGCATCAGGGCGGGCGTGACCTACGTCGTCATCTCCCTCGTGTCCTCGGTCATCTTCCTGGCAGCGATCGGCGTCATCTACTCTGCGACCGGAACAGTGAACATCGCGCAGCTGTCCGAGCGGCTCAGCGAACTGCCGTTGGATGTGCAGATGATCCTGCATGTCCTCTTGCTCATCGGCTTCGGCATCAAGGCCGCGATCTTCCCGCTGTCCTTCTGGTTGCCCGACTCCTATCCGACCGCTCCGGCGCCGGTGACCGCGGTCTTCGCGGGCCTGCTGACGAAGGTCGGCATCTATGCGATCATCCGCACCGAGACACTTCTGTTCGCCGAGTCCTCCCTGCGAGTGCCGCTCCTGATAGCGGCAGCATTGACGATGGTGGTCGGAATCTTAGGCGCCATCGCCCAGTCGGAGATCAAGAGGATTGTGTCCTTCACCCTCGTCTCCCACATCGGCTACATGCTCTTCGGCGTGGCTCTGGGGACGACTGTCGGGCTCTCTGCCGCGATCTACTACACGGTCCACCACATCATCGTCCAAACCGCGCTGTTCCTGGCCATAGGAATGGTGGAAATGCGAGGTGGGTCAACCTCGACACGGTCTTTGGGTGGGCTCATGGTGCTCTCACCGGCACTGTCGATCATCTTCTTCATCCCTGCCCTCAACCTCTCAGGCATCCCGCCGTTCTCCGGGTTCATCGGCAAGGTCGCGCTCTTCGCCGCCGGTTTCTCCGCCCATGACTGGCTCGCTGTCTCCCTCATCGCCGCCGGTACGGTGACCAGCCTGCTCACCCTCTACGTCATCGGACGTACCTTCAACCTGGCCTTCTGGCGCGACCCCGCGGATGCAGAGGAGCCGAACGAGGAACTCGTCGCAGAGTTCGCCGAACGCAGGAAGGCCAAGCTCGCGGGCAAGCCCTGGAAGTCGCAGATCGGCGTGCCGGGATCGATGTTCGCGGCCACCACGATGGTCGTAGTTGCTTCGATCGTTCTCACGGTCTTCGCCGCCCCACTGTGGGACCTGTCGGACCGTGCCGCGGAGAATCTGCAATCACCGGTGAGCTATGTGACGAATGTGCTCGGAGGTGATGATTCGTGAGCAAGGGCAGACCGCGCCGGATGGCGAAGGGGCGAAGCTTCGTCCAGCAGCTCGTGCTGGTGTTCTTCCTCGTGGTGCTGTGGGTGATGCTCTGGGACTCCGTGTCGATCATGCACATCCTCACCGGCGTCGTCCTCGCCCTTGTCGTGACCCGAGTGTTCTACCTGCCGCCGGTGGTGCTGTCAGGCCGCTTCAATATCATCCACGCCCTCAACTACGGGCTGTGGTTCCTGTACTCACTCTTTCAGGCCTCTGTCGAGGTCGCCTGGTTCGCCTTCCGTTCTCGCGCGGTGGGCTCCGGATCGGTCATCGCCTGTGACCTGCGCACGAGCTCGGATCTGCTGATGACGCTCGTGGCCGACACCGCCAGCCTCATCCCGGGGTCGATCATCATCGACAGCGATCGGGCGCTGGGCATCCTGTACCTGCACGTCCTCGACTGCGATTCCGAGGAGAAGATCTTCTCTGCCAAGGAGCAGGTCTATCACATCGAAGAGCTGCTCATCCGGGCGCTCGGATCGCACCGGGACCTCGCCGCGCTGAAAGCGTACCCCAACCCGATGGCCGACGACGACGGAGGTGCTCGATGAGTCAGATCGTGCTCGATGCCCTCGTCGTCGTGGCCTCGGTGCTGCTGGCCGCCTCGGCGATCATGGCCCTCTACCGCATTGTCCGGGGGCCCTCGATTCTCGACCGCATGATCGCCACCGACGTCGTTCTGGCCTCGATTATGTGCGGTCTGGGCGGGTTCATGGCGTTGTCCGGCCGTACGGATCTCCTGCCCGTGCTCGTCGTGCTGGCGATGCTCGGTTTCGTCGGATCCGTCAGCGTCTCCCGGTACGTGTCGAAGTCCGATTCCATGACCCCCGGCGCCGAGGTCGGCTCGCTCAGTGACTTCTCCAGCTCCGATTGGCACATGCCCAAGGAATCAGCCGATGATGGCCAGAGCGAGGCCGGGACCCGCCGGCAGGAAGAGTCCGAGGACGGTGAGGAGTGGCCCGATGACGTGGCCCGCGGAATCTCCGATGTCGCCGACGGCCCCGACGCCATCACCGTGCAAGAAGGCGAAGAGCCCGTGACAGTGGGCCTTGACCAGGGAACCGATCCCGACGCCGAAGAAGGGGGAAGTCGATGATCCTCGACATCATCTCTGCGGTGCTCATCCTCCTCGGCGGGGTGCTGTCCCTGGCCGCAGCGTTGGGTCTGCTGCGCTTCGGCGATCTCCTCTCACGCATGCACGCCAGTGCAAAGCCCCAGGTCCTGGGGCTGATTGTGGTGGCTGTTGCGATCGCGATCCAATACCCGACATGGGCGACGGTGACGACGCTGGCGATCATCATCTCCTTCCAGCTCGTCACGATCCCCGTAGCCACGCACATGGTGGGGCGCGCCGGTTATCGCACCAAACACCTGCGTCGTTCTATGCTGTACCGAGATGAACTCGCCGAGGCGGTCGATCGGGCAGAGGCCAGAGAACTCGCATGGGAACGCAGAAAAGGAATCGGAACGGACCACAATGACGGCTGACAATCAGCAAGAACCCCAGCCCTTGGTGCTGGTTGCCGATGACGAACCCGATGTGCTCGGCGCCGTTGTCCCCTTCCTCGAACGTTCCGGGTTCCGTGTGCTCGCCGCCAGCGATGGTCTGCTGGCCCTCGACGAGATCCACCGGCACAATCCCGACGTCTGTGTCCTCGACGTGCTCATGCCCGGTGCCGATGGCAGACAGGTTCTGCGACGGCTACGCCAGGAGGAGAACTGGGTCCCGGTTCTGCTGCTGACCCAGGTTGGAGAGGCCGTCGAGCGGGCAATGGCGCTCGAAGAGGGTGCCGACGACTACCTCAACAAACCCTTCGATCCGCACGAGCTCGTGGCACGCATCCGCGCAGTGCTGCGTCGGACTCGCACAGACGGGCCACCCCTGGCCACTGCTCCCGTGCTGGCCTCGAGCTTCGGTCTGCGTGTCGATCGTGTGGGCCGACGCGCCTGGATGGGCACTCGCGAACTGGTCATCACCCCTAAGGGCTTCACCCTGTTGGAATACCTTATGGTCCACAAGGACGAACTCATCGAACGTTCCCGTCTGCTCGAGATCCTGTGGGGCTTCGAAGAGGCTGTGGGCACCCGTGCGGTGGATTCCCGTGTCGCCGAACTGCGCCGTGTCCTCGGAGAGGACGCCGCCGAACCTCGGTGGATCGCCACCGTGCAGGGTCGGGGTTACCGATTCGTCGGTGAGGTCCGAGGCGAAGAGGGTCAGAGGACCCTATGACGAACTTTCTGGTCTTCGAGATCCAGATCTGGCTGTTCCTGCTTCTGCTGGTCCTCGTGTTGGCAGGCGTGGCCGTCGGTGCGTACTTCGGCTGGAGACATCTGCGCACACGTGAGGCCGCGCTGCGGGAATCAATCGAGACAGCGGCGAGCGAGGACTCCCTGGCCAAACGCAATCGGATGCTCATTCGTCTGGACCACGAGCTGAAGAACCCGCTCACCGCGCTGCGTACCTCCGCCGCGAGCATCCGCGACGTCGTCCGCGAGGGTGGCTCAATCACCGAGGTCGAAGCATCAGCCAAACAGGTCGACGTCTCCTCGCGGCGAGTCGCGCGTCTTCTGGCCGACCTGCGCAAACTCGCCGACGTCGAGACCCGCATCATCGAATACTCTCGAGTCGATCTCGATCGGCTCATCCATCAGGCCGTCGAGGATGCCTCCACAGCACCAGGCGCCGAAGATCGCATGATCGTGGCCACGGTCGCCCGTGCTCCCTGGCGTCTGCCCGACGTCGCCGGTGAGGAAGATCTGCTGCTCACAGCGATCCTCAATCTGTTGGGCAATGCGCTCAAGTACTCCTCTCAGGCCGAAGTCGTCGAACTGCGTGCCAATGAGCAGGTCATCGACAGCCACCGGTGGGTCGTCGTCGAGGTGGCCGACACAGGCAGCGGCATACCTCTGACCGAGCAGGAGCAGGTCTGGGACGAGCTCTCGCGCGGTTCCCGTGTCCGTGCGGTTGCCGGCTCCGGCATGGGACTGTCACTGGTCAGGGCGATCGTGACCCGCCACGGCGGTGCGGTGCAGCTGTTCAGCCAGGAGGGTGTGGGCACCTCGGTGCGCATGGTGCTGCCGGTGCTCGGCGACGCCGCGCAGGTGACCGTGCCGCCGATGGCCGATCAGGTCGGGCATGCCGCGGCCGGATCTCTTCCGGTCCAGCCAGTGCAGCTCCCCGCTTCGGGGCAGACCCCCGGATTCCTACCCCCCAGGCAACCCAACGAGGCCGAGCTTCAGGGACGGATCCTGGGCTCTCCGCGAAGAACCTCGAAACGGCGCCTCGAACGCGTCGACGGCAACCTCGTCCACCGTTCGACCGGAGAATCGCTGAGCGGCGGGTTCCCACCGGACTCCGGTCAGCACTCCCAGTTCAAGCCGGGGCCAGGTGTAGGTCGCGGACCGGTGAGTCCACCGTCGACTCCGCAGCCAGGCCCCCACCCTGGACCCCAGTCGGGGCCTGTGCAGGGTTTCGGTGGTCCGCAGTCGGGACCGCAGCACCCCCCGGAGCACCCACCGCAGATGCAAGAGCTCGATGCGGCACAGCAGCCACAGAGCCGCCGTGAGCTGCGGTCGAGGAATGAACGGTGAAGAGACATGCTGCGAAGGCGCGAACGGTCGTGACAGGAGCGGCACTGCTCAGCCTCGCCCTCAGTGGCTGCTCTGCTCTGCAGATTCGCACTGCGGAACGGGATTCTGGTCCCGTGAGCGTGGCTGTGCACGAAAAGGCCGGCGAGAACCCCACCACCCCACCCCCTGATGACGGAATTCCCGACGGGATGAAGGAAGTCTCGGTCAACCTCGGTGCCGAATGCCCGGTCGATGTCAGCGTGGCGATGACAGATGACTGGTCGGAGGCATCGGCCAGCGAGGAGTTCCACTCGTTCTCCCGCGGCACCTCGATCGCCGACAGCGACACGATCCTCATCAACTGCACCAAGGGCTACGACGAGTCTCCGCAGTCGATTGTCGATGCGAAGAAGAAATACACGTTCTCGGAGCCGGACTCCTCGGTGATCTCTCAACGCACAGGCAGCCTTGCGGCCGGATCCTACTGGTCCTTCCAAGGTGTGCTCGGCCCGACGGAGATCTTCGCGATCAACCAGGAGCCGACCGTCATGTACGGGGCCCGGATCGGGTACAAGACCAATGGGCGCCTCGTCGACATCGGTGTCGAGATGCGCGCTCTCGAATCGGACACGGAAGCCGCAGACGAGTTCAAGAAGATGCTGCCCACGGTCACCATCGACGATGAGTTGGTGCCCGCGCCGAGATTCAAATAGACGTTTGCAGGCCCGAACATCGCCGATGATCCTAGGATGGGATCATGACGATCAACGACGCTGTGACTGCTCTCCTCGATGCCCGCCGACTACAAGGCCTCCTGACGAACCGGAACGGCCGTGTCATCGCCCAGTATTCCTTCCTCAACGCCGAGGGCAGCACCTACCTCTCCCACCTTGCTGACATCGGCGGGGAGAGTCCGCGCCGAATCACCCGTGGTGATCAGTCCATCGGCGCGGCCGCGATCGGTGAGACCGGAACGATCTACTTCGCGGCCAAACGCACCGGTGAAGACGGCAAGGACGCCGCGAGCCCGAGCCTCTGGGCCCTGCCGGAGACCGGGGAGGCGCGCAAGCTGGCCGACCACGACGGTGGGTTCACCCGGATCGAGGTGAAAGGTCAGTCCATGCTCGTGCAGTTCCCCGTCCACACCTGGGCCGCGAACGAAGACGAGCACCGGGAATACAGCCAGGAACGCAGTGAGTCAAAGGTCAGTGGCATCCTGCACTCCGGCTTCCCCATCCGTCGCTGGGACCACGACCTGGGACCAGGGCGAGAGAGACTCGCAATCGCAGACCTGAACACGGTCACCGACGAGTTCGACGAGGACCTCGCTGCGAACGTCACGGCAGACGCTGCCAGTTTCGACACGACCACATCAGATGCGAGCACTCCCGACACCATCAGTTCCAGCGAAGCATCGAGGACCGCGGCGTCCACCGGACTCACCTTTCGCTATCTTGAGCTGCCATCCGGTCGCCTCGTCGACTGGGCCGTCGACGAGGAAGCGCAATTCGTCCTCATCCAGGTCGAGAAGCCGATCCCCGGTCAGCTCGAGGCCAGTGAGATCTGGCAGATCGACTTGCACAAGCATGGCGCACCTCGCCTGCTGGTCGAGGCTGCCGCCGATCACGCATACAGCATCGATGCCATCAGTCCCGACGGAACCCGTGCGCTGCTCACACGGGAGCAGTTCTGGACGCCGACGACCAATCTTCGCGCCACGCTCACGCTCCTCAACCTCGACACAGGGTCATTGAAGACGGTGTGGCCCGAGGCCGACCACTGGTTCGATCCCGTCTGGGCCGATGATTCGACGATCGTGGCGACCGCCGACGATCACGGGCGAGGCAGTGTCTTCATCGGTGATGTCACCGATGAACAGCCTCGGCGGCTGGTGGGCGGTCCGGGCCAGAAATATGCCTTTGCCGGACTGCAGGTGCAGGGACTCACGGTCGTGGCGATTGCCTCGGCGATCGACGTCGCACCTCTGCCCATCACCATCGACCTGGTCTCGGGCCAGATCAGCGAGCTCGCCAACCCGGGCAGCGTCATCGACGCGTCGGGCACCCTCACCGAGGTGGCCGCCGTTGGTGACGACGGCACAGAGGTGCGAGCCTGGCTGGCTCTGCCCGACGGGGAAGGACCGTTCCCACTCGTCGTCTTCGCCCACGGCGGGCCTTGGGGATCCTGGAACTCCTGGACGTATCGGTGGAACCCGGGACCTTTCACCGCAGCCGGATACGCGGTGCTGCTGCCGGATCCGGCGATCTCCACCGGCTACGGTCAGTCGATGATCGACCGCGGTCAGCAGGAGCTGGGCGGGGCACCGTTCACGGACATCCTCGCACTCACCGATGCAGCAATCGAGAGGCCCGACATCGACGCAGAGCGCACCGCGCTGGCCGGCGGATCCTATGGCGGGTATATGGCGAACTGGGTGGCCGGGCACACCGGTGACCGGTTCACCTGCATCATCACGCACGCCTCCCTGTGGAACACGACGTCGATGGGCCGCACCACCGACAACGCCTCCTGGGATGTGGCCATGCGGAAACAGTCGGGGACGTATTCGCCGCACCTGTTCGCCGACCGGATCGAGGTGCCGATGCTCGTCATCCATGGCGACAAGGACTACCGGGTGCCGATCGGGCAGGGACAGGAACTCTGGTACGACCTGCTGACCGTCTCGAAGACACCCCTGGACGCAGAGGGGCTCACACAGCACCGCTTCCTGTACTTCCCCGATGAGGGCCACTGGGTGGCCGGTCGCGGCAACGCCGAGGTCTGGTACCGCACGGTCCTGGCGTTCCTCGACAGGCACGTCCTCGACATCGACGCCCAACGCGCCCGCACTCTGGGGTGAAGGCGGAAGCCGGACCGATGACCACAGACAGCACCCAGGTGAACACGACGACGCCCGCGGACACGATCATCCACAACACCATCATCCTCGACGGCGATCCGGTCGGCTTCGCCGGGGAATCGGCCGATGACTGGCTCGCCGAGGCCGGGGGAGTCGTCATCGCACGCGGCCGCGGTTCGGGCTGGCAGGACCTGAGCACCTCGGCGAGGGTGAGGACCATCGACGCAGGAGGAGCATACCTGGCCCCCGCCTATGTCGACATCCACTGCCATGGGGCCGGAGGGTCGAGTGCCGAAGACGGAGAAGCCGGACTCGATGAGGTGCTCGCAGTCCACCGTCGACACGGAACCCGGGCGCTCGCACTCTCCTTCGTCTCGGACACGATCGCCGGCCTCTGTGAATCCCTGACCACTGGAGCCAGGCTGGTGAGGCAGAGGCCTGGCGTGCTTGGACTGCATGCCGAAGGGCCGTTCCTGTCCCCGGACTTCAAGGGTGCACACGCACCCGAAGTGCTGACGTCGCCCACCCCGGAGGCGGTCGAATCGATACTCACGGCTGCTGACGGAACGCTGGCCCAGATCACGATCGCTCCTGAACTGCCCGGTGCACTCGACGCGATCTCACGGTTCGCCTCGGCGGGGGTGAGCGTGGCCATCGGGCACACCGCGGCCGGCTATGAGGAAGCGGCACGGGCCTTCGACGCGGGCGCGAGCATCCTCACCCACACGTTCAACGCGATGCCCGGCATTCATCACCGCGCACCTGGTCCGATCCTCGCCGCGATCGAGGCAGGACACGTCACGCTCGAACTCATCAACGACGGAGTGCATGTGGCGGCGCCACCTGCGCGAATGCTGACGAGGCTGGTGCCCGGGCGGATCGCACTGATCACCGATGCCATGGCCGCGACGGGGATGGCCGACGGGCGATACATGCTCGGCTCGCTGCCGGTGCAGGTCGACGATTCCGTGGCACGCCTGCTGGGCGAGAACGGTTCGACCGGATCGATTGCCGGCTCCACCCTGACCATGGATGAAGCGGTGATGAGGGCAGTCACCGAGGTGGGCATGAGCCCGCTTGAAGCGGTCCGGGCCGCGAGCCTGGTGCCGCTGCGGGCACTGGGGCTCATCGCCGAAGACGAGCACAGTCTGCTGCGAGTCGGAACGCCCGCTGACTACCTGCTGCTGAACGCGGATATGAGCATCCGAACAGAGAACATGGCACGATAGGAGACATGGATGCCCTGCTCCTCATTGACACTGACGACGCCAGTTACATCTCCGACGATCACGCCGAGATCTTAGTCGACATCGTCGGCCGCACTCGCACAGTCGGCGGTGTTCTCATATTCGCCTCGACGAAGGACGAACTCGTCGACGTCGATGATGAGGAACTGTCCATCTTCGTGCCCGACGAGGAAGACCTCGTACTGCGCTCGGAGAAGCCCGACGTCTTCGACGGCATCCGCGACCTGGCCCCGGGCCTCCACGACATGGGCGTTGACCGCATCGTCATCGCCGGTGGGGACGTGAGCACAGTCGGAACGTCCGGCGACGCGGATGGCCCGGAAGACGTGGACTCCTCTGACGGCCCGGTCACGGCGGACGCCACAGACGGTCCGGACACTGCGGACGGCGTGGACACAACAGAGGCCTCTGACGGCGCTGGTACGTCTGACGTCACTGGCGCCGGTGAGCTGCCGGGATCTGTGCGCGCCTCGGCGATGGCCGCACTCGTCTGCAACTTCGACGTCATCGTCCTCTCCGACGCAGTGATCGACTCCGACGGCCGGCCGGTGACCTGGCTGGATGAGGCCGAAGAAGCCGGTGCCATGATCAAGAAGACCGCTGACACTTGGCTGCGGATGTAGCCTCCGACGACTCTGACCAAACGGCACCGTCCGACTCAGCTCGGGTGATGGCCGGTTCCCCTCTGGCGTTGCCGGACATCTTCGTTCTACACTGAGTAGAAGTTTTGAGTCGCCTGAGACTCAGCCATGATGCCATTCGCGTGAGCACGCCAAGGAGAGGAGAGGCATGACCGGGTCGAACAAGTCGGTTCGTGCTTTCTTCGCCGCGCTCATGACGACCCTGCTGGCCGTGCTCATGCACGTCGGTGCCGGCGGCACGGCCTCTCCCATCGGCATCGGGATCGTCTTCATCCTCGTCCTGTGGTCGGCGATGATCCTCGCCGGCCGTCGGCTCGGGTATTGGGCCCTGGGATCGCTGCTGAGCCTCGGCCAGGTCCTCATGCACCTGTCGATGGGCTGGTTCACTGCCGCACCCGCCTCCGCCGGTGCTTCGGCGCCTGGAGCGTCCATGGGCCACCAGCACATGAACCACGGGACCGGCGCCCTCGACCTAGACCAGACTGCGCCGATGTCCCATCCGATGTCGCACTTGGCCGGTGACGGGTCGAGTGCGAGCCTGGCCATGGTGCTCGCTCACGCCGTCGCAGTCATCATCACCGCAGTGGCCCTCAAACGCGGCGAGGACATCATCCTCACCATCCTGCAGCTGGCGCTGGGGCCAGTCGCCACCGTACTCCGGGCACTCGCCGAGGCGGTCGGCGTACTGGCTGAGTCCCCAGCACGCCTCGTCCAGGTCGCCTTCCACCTGCCGCAGACCATCACCTCTGCCGTCGTCGGGCCCAACTATCGACGCGGGCCTCCCGCACTCGTCTGAGCTCAGAACTTCACCAGCGGCGGAGACACCGCCGCCCCACTCATCATTGGTGACAGCCACGCACTGTCCTAGACGAGTCGTTCCGTGTGTCTGAACACGACCGCGCCGACGCTCGTCGAGACCGGTGCCCGGCTGCACCGACACGCTGAAAGTGCAGACGAAATGCGAAAGAACACCACCCTGATGACCACCCTGTCCGTTGCCGCCATGATCGGGCTGAGCGCCTGCGGCCAGAGCCCGGCAAGCGAGCCCGAGGAGACGAGCAGCTCCCAGGCCAGCGCCGATTCCCTCAGCCTCGACAATGCCTGGGTCAAGGCCGCCGACGACGGCATGACCGCGGTCTTCGGTGAACTGACGAACAACAGCGACAAGGACATCAACCTCGTCGCCGCAAAATACGATGACGCCGACATGGTCCAGCTCCACGAGACTCTCGAGGACAACTCGGGAGGCATGTCGATGCAGGAGAAGAAGGGCGGCTTCACGATCCCTGCGGGAAAGTCTCTGAGTCTCAAACCAGGTGGTGACCACATCATGGTCATGGGTCTGGCGAAGCCGATCAAACCAGGCGAAGAGATCTCACTCGACCTCGTTACCGCCGATCAGCAGACCATCCCGGTGACCGCCATCGCCAAGGACTATTCCGGGGCACAGGAGAATTACGCTCCGGGCGAGGCCGACGACGAAGGCGACGGCGCCGACCACAAGGACATGGACCACAAGGACATGGACCACGGCGACAAGGATCATGACGAGATGGACCATGGGGATCACGGTGACCACTGAGCCCCAACCTGAGCACTCTGGTCACAATGACCATCCCGACAACACAGGCAGGCCATCTGCAGATCCCGCACCTCGACATCTTGGTTTCAGCCGCCGGCGTCTCATCGCGTCGGCGGCTGTGGCTGGGGGAACTGGAGCCATCGGCGCCTTCGCCGGTTTCGGCGCGGGCCGCTCCGGTGCCGCAGATCGTGCTGAGGCCATGCCGTCGCGGGATCTGCGCGGAGCCAACGGTCCGGTCACCGAACCGTTCTACGCTCCCCACCAGTCGGGGGTCGAAACCACGCCCCAGGCGCACGCGCACTTCCTGGCATTGACCCTGAAGCCCGGTAGCAAGGCCGGCGATGTGATGCGTTGGCTGAGGCTGCTCACCGCGGATGCCGCTGCCCTGACCCAGGGCAGCGGGCCGTTGGCCGATTCCGAACCCGAGCTCGCCCATGACCCCGCGCGCCTGACCATCACGTTCGGATTCGGACGAGGGCTCGTCAAGCTGGCGGGTGAGGAATCTGTGCCGAAGTGGTTGGGCCCGCTGGAGAAGTTCCCGATCGACGATCTCGATCCTGACCGGTGCACCGGGGATCTGCTCCTGCAGATCTGCGGTGATGATCCGCTGACCTTGGCTCACGCCCGGCGGATGCTGTGGAAGGATTCTCGGAATTTCGCCGAGGTGGCCTGGCAGAGAGACGGGTTCCGCCGTTCCTACGGCAGCCAGGGGGAGGCAAAGACCCAACGGAACCTCTTCGGGCAGTTGGATGGGACGGCCAATCCGGGGCCGGGATCTGAGGACTTCGCACGTATCGTCTGGGGGCAGGGGACCGGACGGGCAGACGCGGTGCACTCTGCGCGTGGGGCACCGCCGGACGACCTCGGCGCTCATCTGCCGGACTGGATGCGCGGGGGAACGACCCTGGTGCTGCGTGATATTGCGATGAACCTTGATACCTGGGACAAGGCCGACCGACCGGCTCGGGAGTTCGCGACCGGGCGCACGCTGGGCTCCGGAGCACCGCTGTCGGGTGTGGACGAGTTCGATGTCCCCGACTTCGACGCGGTCGACAAGCGGGGTCTGACGAAGATCTCGGCGGCGGCGCATGTGGCCCGGGCCCGCGATGGGTTGAACCCAGAGATGCAGATCCACCGCCGCACGTTCAACTATGAAACAGGTGCGGGGGAGGGTGCTGGACTGCTGTTCGCCTCGTTCCAGGCCGATATCGCCCGGCAGTTCCTGCCGATTCAACGCCGCCTCGCCGAGGTGGATCTGCTCAATGAGTGGACCACGCCGATCGGGTCGACTGTGTGGGCGATTCCGCCGGGGGTCAAAGAGGGGGAGTACATCGGGCAGAGCCTGTTCGAAGGCTGATTCTCACGAAGCGCTGGCTGCGCCGGGTTTGCTCAGAACAGTGTTGGAGGAAGCGCATTCTCGAACTCGAGCAGCCAGCGCTTCGTGTCCAGTGCGTTGCCTCGGCGGCCGCCGGAATAGCCGCCCAGCCCGTCGCTGGCCACGACGCGATGGCAGGCGATGACCACAGGAAGGGGGTTCATTCCCATGATGCTGCCGATCCCTCGTGCGTGGATTCCTGTCCCACTTCGCCGGGCGAGCTCGCCGTAGGTCACGGTGGTGCCAGGCTCGACCGTTTCATCGAGGGTGGTCAGCACCCTGCGTGCAGTTTCAGAGATCTGGCCCAGATCCAGGGGCAGATCGAAGGCTCTCAGGGTTCCGTCGAAGTAGGCGCGAAGCTGTCGAATCGCTTCGGTGAGAAGAGGGTCGGAGGCATCGGTGCTCGAGTCGATTCTGATATCGGTTCCGGGGCGGATTTCGGGTTCGGTGTCGATAGCGGCGTTGCCCACAGGCCTGGCATCGGGTTCACACCACTCGACGCGGACGATGGCCAATCCGTTGCTGGAGACGGTGATGGGGCCGACGGGTGTGGTCACCGTGGCCTTGACCATCACGCACCTCCTCCACCCCGTCGAATCAGCAACATCAGCTCTTAATGCTTCCGGAATCTGCCGAGCCCGTCACAGACAACTTAGCGCACGCGTAGGGATCGGTCGAGAGTGCCACAGGACCCTCAGAGCCAGACAGCCAACTTGTGAGCATGCCTGCTGGGAAGCCTGTGACGAAGAGTCTCAGCGCAGAAGATGAGGGAGTGTCGCAGACAACCGTCTGCAACACTCCCTCATCTCGCTATCTTTAGGCTCAGCCAGTTGCTTGACTGTCATTCGACCCAGCGGTCGGATGGCTCAATTACTTGGCGAGCTCGCCCTTCTTCCACGTGTCGACGAAGTCCGGGTTGTCCTTCAGCCATTCGGCAACGGCCTTCTCGTGGTCCTTGCCGTTGTAGTGGTCCTCGGAGAACATGAGGTTCTCGAGGCTGGCCAGGTGGTCATCGTCGAGGACGAGATTCTGCAGCAGCTGTGAGACGTAGGGGTGCTGATCTGCCGCATCCTTGCCGGAGAAGCTGTAGATCCTCTCGGCGTCACCCATGGCATTCTTCGGGTCCTCGAGGTCACGAATCGGGAAAGCATCGTAGGCCCAGTGCGGACGCCACAGGGTCACGGCCACGTTCTCGTCAGCATCGGTCGATTTCTTCAGCTGTGCCAACATGGCTGGAGTCGACGAGATCTTGTAATCGAGTTTGTCGAGACCGTACTCAGGAATCGCCTTTTCCTTCGTGGTCTTCGTCAGACCCGCGCCGGCCTCAATTCCATAGAGCGTGTTGTTGTACTCGTCTCCCATGTCCTTGAGGTCACCGATGGTTTTGGCCGGTGAGTCCTCGTTGACGGCGATGGTGAGTTTCGCATTGTCATACCAGCAGCCGTGATCGACAAGATCGTCGCCGAACTGCTCGATGTAGTTGGCGTGCGTCAGCGGCAGCCAACCATCGGTGAAGAAGTCGATATCCCCCTGAGCCACACCGGTGAACATCGGTCCGGCATCGAGTTCATCGGTCTTGACCTTGTAACCGTCGTCTTCAAGGACGTTCTTGAGCAGGTAGATGGTGGCATAGGACTCATCCCAGCCGTTGAAGATTCCGAGCGAGACGTCCTTGTCGTCATCGCTGGTTCCAGCGACGTCCTTCGAACCGTCGCCCGGTTTGCAGTCGGACCAGTCCCGGTCCCCTGCCTTGGTCTCGTCGTCGCCGCCGCCGGCAGGTTCACCACCCGAGTTGGAAGCACCGCAGGCAGTAAGAGCGAGGGCGCTGGCGGCGAGTATTCCGCCGAGCTTGGTCAATGTTGTCGTTTTCATGAGTTTCTCCTTTGTTGCTTGAACTGCATGGATCAGGAAGATGCTGCTTCGGCCTTTCGGGCCCGTTCAATGGGTGTTCTCTGCCCGAGCGCGGCCGTGACTCGATCGAGGAAGATTGCTACGACGACCACTGCCAGGCCTGCTTCGACGGCGAGTGGCACGTTGAGTGAGCTGATTCCGCCGACGACGGCACCACCGAGACCACCAGCACCGACCATGCCGGCGAGGACGACCATCGACAGTGCGAGCATGATGACCTGGTTGACGCCGGCCATGATCGTCGGCATCGCCAGAGGGATCTGAATCTTGCCGAGGATGTGTCCCGGTGATGCACCGAAGGCCTGGCCGGCCTCGACCACTTCGGAGTTGACCTGGCGGATCGCCAGCTCGGTGAGGCGGACGCCGGGCGGCAGCGCGAAGATGATCGTCGCGATCGCGCCTGGAGTCTGACCGATGCCGAACATGAGGATCGCCGGCACTAGGTAGGCCAGGGCAGGCATCGACTGCATGAAGTCGAGGACGGGTTTGACCACGGTCGAGACCCAGCTGACCTTCGCAGACAAAATGCCGAGAGGGATGGCGATGAGCAGCGCGACGATGACTGCGACGATGACCAGCGCAAGCGTTGACATCGTGTTGTCCCACTGATCGAGGGCGCGAACGAAGTAGAAGCCGATGAGTGTGAACACCGCGACCTTCCACCCGGCCGAGAAATAGGCGATGACCGCCAAGATCAGGATCATCACGAGGTAGATGGGCGAAGAGAAGGCCATATACAGAAAGTCGTACAGGCCCCCGAGAACCAGGTTGATGAAATCGAGCAGCCATTGGAACGTGCTCGTGAACCAGTCGAGAAAACTGCTGACCCAGCTACCGAGCGGAAGCCGGGGATTCATGAAGTCCATCAGAGGTTCCTCCCTTCAGGATTGTTGGAATCTCCTGTGATGTCGCTGCCTGCTTCTGCCACAGCGCCGGCGACGGCACTCGGGGTGTTCTGCTCATTCTCGAATGCTGCAGCTTCGTCGTTATCCGATGCTCCGGCAGTCGGCGATTCGAGGAGCGGCTCAGGCGCATCCGCGACGGTCGGGATCTCGCCCGTCGACGGTCCGGGATCGGCCATTGAGTTGAGCAGTGCGACGCGGGGGATGATCCCGAGAAGCCGGCTGTTGTCATCGACAACCGTCAGCGGCACCTTGGCCGTGGAGCTGGGCGCGAAGAGCTCAGAAATCGGAGTGTCGGGGCGAACCGTATACAGGTCTGTCTTCTCGACGATCTCATGAATCGTCTGGTGGCCCTCGCGCACGGCTTTGACTACAGCTCGGTCGCTGATCAGCCCCAACACCGTTCTGCTGTCATCGAGGACGAGGAGACCGGAGGAGTTGTTGTCCTCCAGTGTCTTCATCGCCAGACGTGGTCCCGAATCGATGTTGATCGTCGCCTTTGTCTCGCGCATGATCGACGAGGCGGTCAGGACACGGGTGCGGTCGACGTCCTGGACGAACTCGGCGATGTAGTCATCGGCTGGTTCGGTGAGGATCTCTTCCGCGGTTCCGATCTGGACGATCCGACCATCGCGCATGACGGCGATCCGATCGCCGAGGAACATCGCCTCGTTGAGGTCGTGGGTGATGAAGATGATGGTCTTGCTCAGGCGAGACTGGAGTTCGACCAGCTGTTCTTGCATTTCGCGCCTGATCAGAGGGTCGAGAGCGGAGAACGCTTCGTCCATGAGCAGGATGTCGGTTTCGGCGGCAAGTGCGCGGGCCAGGCCCACGCGCTGCTGCATTCCGCCCGAGAGCTGCTGGGGATACTTGTCTCCCCAACCGTCAAGACCGACGGTCTTCAGCCATTCTTCGGCCTTCTCCAGGCGCTTCGCCTTCGCCACGCCTTGGACTTCGAGGGCATAGGCGGCGTTTTCTCGGACCGTACGGTGCGGAAGCAGCGCGAAGTGCTGGAACACCATCGACACATGATTGCCGCGAACCTCGCGGATCATGGAGGCATCCGCCTTGGCCAGGTCGGTGCCGAGGACCTCGACGGATCCCGCTGTGGTCGACCACAGGCCGTTGAGCGTGCGGATCAGCGTCGATTTGCCTGAACCGGACAGACCCATGACAACGAAGATCTCGCCCGCTTCGACTTCAAAGCTGGCATCGATGACTGCGGCTGTGCCGAGCTTGGTGAGGTCTTTGCGGTCTGCGCCCTGTTCGAGTCGTTTGACGACTTCGTTCTGGCGCTTGCCGAAGACCTTGTAGACGTTTGTCGCTTTGACAACGCTCACGTGATTCCCTCCTTACATTCTTGACTCTCCGCAAGAACGAGAGGCTGCACCCCCGTTTTGCGATGCGGTTGTGGTCGGTCCGAACTGGGTCGATCGCTCACTAGCCTCACCGCACACGGATATCTCACTACTCATTGTAGATATATTCAGAGTTTTCGGCAGTAGTTTTGTCGATAGAACGCGGAGTGGCGGACTTGACGACCCCTCTGACCTGGGATGATGCGCAAACAGGCGTTACTTGATTGTTACAAACTGTGCTTGAGGCACATAGGTATGGCCTTATCCGATTTGTTACATGATGGCGACTGTTGATGTGGAACAAGGCTGTCAGCTCTTCGAAGAGAACCCGCTGCGGCCCAGGGGGCACTCAGGAAGCAGCACCCAGGAAGCCGATGATTTCGGGGTTGACCACCTCGGCGAACTCTTCGAAGAAGCCGTGCCGACCACTGGGGCAGATGAGGATCCGGGAACCCGGAATGCGCTCATGCAGCAGGTGTGCGTTCTCGACGGGATTCATCAGGTCCTCGTCGCCGTGGACGATGAGGGTCGGCGCAGCGATCTCCGGCAGGTGGTCCCAGGCATTGTGTCCGGCGCTGATGCGCAGATGCGCCGCGGACTCCTGGGTGGTCATCGTGTCATCGCCGAGCAGTTTGCTGTACCTCGGGGCCACAGTCCAGTTCCGGGTGTAGAACAGCGAGAACAGGTATTGGGTGTGTTCACGACCGCGCAGTCGTGCCAAGGACTGACCCACCTCCCGGGGCCGTTTGACGGACTTCGGTCCACCGGGCGTTGTGCACCCCAGGGCCAGTGCGCTGACGCGGTCAGGGAAGTTCAATGCCAGCATCTGAGCGATGCGCCCACCCATCGACGTTCCGTAGACGGCAGCGCGTGTGATGCCCATATGGTCAAGAACCTCGGCGGCATCGGCGGCGAAGCTGGCAGTCGAGAGTTCGGTCAGTTCGCCGCGGCTGCCGCCGGTGCCGCGGTAGTCGAAGGTGACGGTGCGAAACTGGGGCTCGAAGTCCGAGCGCAATTCGTCCCACCATTCGTGAGAGTTCGACTGCCCTTGGAGGAGGAGCAGGGCCGGTGCCTCGGGTGGGCCGCTGACCTGGATCGCGAGCGGGAACCCGTCCCGCGTGATGATGGTGAGATGGTCCCTGGTCTCCACGTGGTGTTCCTCTTCACTGGTGCGGGGCCCCAGCACCTAGGCTTGGGCCATGAAGCAATTGCCGTTCCTCAATGATGCCGCAGGCCACCGGGTTGCTGTCGATCCGCGGCGCCCGGCCATCATCGTTCCTGTCCAAGCAACTGCACCCGAGGAGATCGCACGGCAGTGCAGGGCCATCACCGATACCGGAGTCGTCGACGTCATCGAATGGCGCATCGATCCCGTGCTCGCCAGTATCGCGGAAGAGTGCTGTGCGGGGTCCCGCGCGGCTGCTCCCCAGGAGTTCGCCGAGGCGGTTCTGGGCTTGGCCGCGCACGTGAGCACGGCAGGGCTTCCGGTGCTCATCACCTTGCGGACGGGGTTCGAGGGCGGTAGTGCCGATGTGAGCGAAGACGTCTACACAGAGATTCTCACGACAATCATCACCGGGCTGTCTGAATCGTCCGGACTGTCTGGAGCGTCCGGGCCGGCGATCCCGACTGCAGGAACCACGTGGGCACTCGATGTCGAAATCGATCGCAGAGGTGCGGCAGAGCTCATCGACATGGCGCACGACCGGGGGCTGTCGGTGGTGGCCTCACATCACAATTTCGCCCGAACGGACTCGGCCGAGGTGTTGGGTGCCACATTCACCAGGATGGCTGCGGCTGGGGCAGATGTGGCGAAGATTGCGATGATGCCGGGGACCCGTGCGGATGTCGCGGAGCTCCTGAGGGCCACCGCACTCGCGGAGGAGGCTCTTGCGGTTCCCGTACTCGGAATCTCGATGGGTCAGCTGGGCAGAACCAGTCGGGTCATGGGCGCGGATTTCGGAAGCTGCGCAACGTTTGCGCAGCTGGGGGAGTCGTCGGCACCCGGCCAGATCGCTGTTGCGGATCTGGCCGGGATCGTCGACCGGCTCTACGGCTGAGTGATCAGCGAGGCTGTCTGGTCGGCGGTGCTGAACGATCAGTGGTGCCGACTGGTCAGTCGACGTCTTCTTCGATCGGCTTGCGGAACTTCTTGGGCAGAGCCTCGTCGCCGAAGCTGTTGCGCACTGCGCTGGTGGCAATACGCTGCACGACGAGCCGAGCCACGGCGACACCGACGCCGGAGACGATGGTCCAGGCCAGGGCCTCGGACATCGAGATCTCGTCATCGACGGGGTTGTTCGGTGCGGGACGTTTGGTCGACTTCTCCCAAGCGAAGGTCAACGCCTTGCGAGCCGCGAATGTTGCCACGATGGGCGCTCCGACGCCGATGACCTGCCATGCGAGCTTTCCCATGCTCGTGTCCTTTCGTTAGACGCTGTGCCTGCGACGATGATCTGTCGCGCAGATGTCGCTGGGGTGCGAATCCGTACGTGACCACACTAGCGCAGGCGATCCACTCATACGCAGGAGGCAGAACTTCATACTTTCGAGGGATGTGCGGGGCTCACGCGACCGGTAGAGTGAAGCTTCAGTGCACGAGGGGAGCAGGGATGCTCAGCAAATGGAAAGTCACGGTCATCACCGGGCTGTTCGTTTTCGGCGCGCTGAGCTTTATTCTGGGGCTTTTCCCCTTGCTCGCTGAGATCTTCTGGATTCTGTGGTTCGCGGGCTGCGGCGCATGCATCCTCGCGTTGGTCCTGACGGTGATCGTGCCGTCTCATCGGCCCACAGCGAACCGACGCGAAGCAGACCGGTCGCCAGCGGATCCGACCGATGGCGTCAACCGGCCATGATCAGCTTCTGAAGCTCCGCCGTCAGCTTCTCGTCCCGCGGGATCGGGTTCCCGTCCAGCTGGGTGAGTGACACGGCCGTGCGCATCGAGGACACATACCAAGCGCCATCGGCCTCGATCACGTCGTTGAGGCCGAAGTCCGCATATTCGGCACTGAGTCCGAGCTCTGCAGCATGGTCGAAGACCAGCCGCTGGGCCGTCCCCGACAGCAGGCCTGCTTCCGGGGGCGGTGTGAGGAGGCGCTCGCCTCGGCGAATGATGAGGTTGGATGTCGGACCCTCGAGGACGACGCCATCATGGGAGACGAACAGGGCCTCATCTGCACCCTGCTCCACCGCATACCTGCTGGCAGCCTGGTTGACCGCATAGGACAAGGTCTTGGCCCCGATGAGCAGCCAGGGTGCCTTACTTCCAAGGTAGGCATCGTAGCCACGATCGAGGCTGACGGCGGAGATGCCCTGTGCTCGTGCTCGCCTGATCTTCTCGTCGACGGGAACGTTGAATGCCCACCCCCGAGGGCTCTGGCTTCCGTCTGAGTTCTGGGTTCCGCGTGAAAGTGCGTAGCGGACCCCGAACTCGGTGATGGTCGGATCGTTTGCGAGCACTTCGGCGATCACGGTGTTGAGACCGCGGTCCCACAATTCCGGTTCCGGATCGGGCAGGCCCAGCGCCGAGGCGGAGGCGCGGAATCGCGCGAAATGGCGATCATGAGACACCACGGTTACTCCACCGCCGATGCGTACGAGAACGGTTTCGAAGATGCCGTCGCCACGATGTGCCGACAGATCCGTGACGGGAAGCTGCGGGGAACCGAGATCGGCCACCTCGACGGTGGACGCGGCAGGGTCGATGAGGACAAGGGCATCGGTCATACCGACAGTCTAGGTTCTCGGGAAACCTTCGCCGAGCCTCGGCTGTGCTCAGCCTGTGCTGACACCGAAGAGGAGCCCGAGAGCGTAGGTCACGGCCGCTGCTCCGAATCCCACCGCAAGCTGCCTCAGCGCACGTGGTGCCGGAGCGGTTCCTGAGAGCAGGCCGACGGTGCCGCCGGTGAAGAGGAGCGCGATGCCGACGAGGCCCGCAGAGACAATCACCGCGGGCAGGCCGGACATGCCGAAGATATAGGGCAGGATCGGGATGAGCGCGCCCGAGGAGAAGAATCCGAAGCTCGACAGCGATGCGCCCAGACCGGTGCCCAGTTCGTCGCGGTCGACTCCTGCATCAAGGTTGGGCAGCTGAGGTGCCTTCTTGTTCTTGGCCGCGGCGATCGTCCTATGTGCTTGAGCATCGGCTTCGGGGGAGTCCATGCCCCTGGCGCGGAAGACGAGAGCGAGCTCGTTGGCGTCGATGTTGAGATCGGCCAGCGCGTGGCGTGATTCAGGATCCGGTGTCGACGCATCGAGCAGCTCGCGCTGGGACCGCACGGAGATGTACTCTCCGGCCGCCATGGACAGTGCCCCGGCGAGCAGGCCGGAGACGCCGGCGAGCAGGATGACCTGGTTGCCCACGCCAGCGGCGCCGACGCCGAGAACGAGTGCGAGGTTCGACACGAGTCCGTCATTGGCGCCGAAGACGGCGGCCCGGAAATTGCCCGACAGTCGGGCCCGAGAGCGGGCGGCGAGAGCGCGGACGACCTCGGCGTGGATCCGTTCGTCGGCGGCCATCTCTGCCGATGCCGCCTCGTCGTCGTCATACGGTGAGCTCGTCTCCGAATGCTGCGCCAGTGCGAGGACGAAGACCGACCCGAACAGTCGACCCAGGAACGCCAGTCCCAGAGTGACCAGGTCGGGGGCCCGCTTCTTCCGTGCGTGCTCGCCGAGGAGGTCGATCCAATGCTCCTGATGCCGGGATTCGGCGGCGGCCAGGGCCAGCAGAATCTCCCGATCTTCGCCGGAGCGGCGCTCGGCCAGATCGCGGTAGACACGCTCCTCGAGCCGCTCATTGGCAAGGTATCTCTGCCAGCGTCTGATTGTCCTGCGATCGGGCTCATGGAGCGCGTCGGGGACCGTTGATTCGTTGTTCATCACTGATCAGATTCTACTTGGAGTAGGCGATTGAATTCAATACTTGCGCAATCGACTAAGTATCGGTTGTTATCGATTCGTTACCTCAGGCGTCCAGGGGATGGGCTAGATTAAAGGTCAATGTGAGTTGTGTCACCGTTTCGTTATAGATGTATGTATTTCGTTACCAATGGCGAATACATTGCGAAACGGGAGAATCAAGCTTCCCCTTGAGCTCGACAGGTTGGCACCGCTGCTGTTGTGAACTTCTGACAGCCTCGGTGCCTCCGGTTCGCGCTCAGCTATTCGTGTGCTGCGATTACCTCGTGGGTGACGTTCGGTCGAGGTCCGGACGCGGTCAGAGATGCCCGCTCGCAGATGTGTGCGAAAAGCAGCCATGGTTCGTCTGGCACCTGAGGAGCGAAAGGAACTCTATGAAGTTGCGTACCAAAACATGGTTGGCGGTCACCGCCGCCACCGGTCTGGCTCTCGGCGGATTCAGTCCGGCACTGGCGGCCGGAAACGCGGGACCGACCGAACACACCGATATGGGCGTCACCGGCGACGCCGTGATGGATCACCTGCAGAAGATCTCCGACATCTCGACCTCCCATTCCGATGAGGGATTCCGTGCCTTGGGGACACCGGGCTATGAGGAGTCCGTTGAGTACGTCGAAGAGACGCTCGAGGCCACTGGTGCCTTCGACGTCGAACGCCAGGCCTTCGACGTCGACGACCAGACGTTCGGCGAGGTCGCTGTCAGCGTTGACGGAGAGGAACTCGAGGTCACCCCGGCCAGCTACACCGAGGGCACCGAAGAACCCCTGACCGATCTGTCCGTGGCGCTGCCGGTCGACGACGACTTCAGCGACCTGGCCGGCGGCCAGCTGGGCTGCGAGGCCAGCGACTTCGACGACAGCGCCGAGGGTGCACTCGTCCTGGTGGCACGCGGCAGCTGCGCCTTCGGGGAGAAGACCCAGGCGGCCACGGATGCCGGAGCCGCAGCGGTCATCCTCTACAACAACGACACCTCTGCACCCGATGAGGCACTCAATGCCACCCTCGGCGAACGCGTCGAGAACGGTGCACCCACCGTCGGTGTCAGCTATAACGAGGGCAACGACCTGCTGACCAAGATTGAAGGAGCCGCCGAGGGGGAGCCGCTGCTGGCCGATTTCACCCTCGAAACCGAATACACCACCTCGACGACCTGGAACGTCATCGCCGAAACCAAAGCCGGCGATCACGACAACGTCCAGATGTTCGGCGCCCACCTCGACGGTGTCGCCGTAGGGCCGGGTGCCAACGACAACGGCTCCGGATCAGCCGCACTGCTGGCCAGCGCCGAGGCACTGGCAAAGCAGCCGACCGAGGCGGACAACGCCATCCGCTTCGGCTGGTGGGCCGCGGAAGAGGTCGGGCTCGTCGGCTCGACCCATTACGTGGAGAGCCTCAGTGAGTCAGAGGCCTCGAAGGTCAAGTCGTACATGAACTTCGACATGATCGGATCCGACAACTACATCGTCGGTACGCTGGACTCCGACGGCTCCGATGTGCCGATCCCTGATGGGGTCAACGTGCCCGAGGGTTCGGCGGAGCTCGAGAAGGTCTTCACCGACTACTTCGACACGAAGGATCAGCCCAACGTCGGAACGGACTTCTCAGGACGCTCGGACTACCAGGCCTTCATCGACAACGGCATTCCCTCCAGTGGTCTGTTCTCCGGGGCCGATGGCACGAAGACGCAGGAGGAGGCCGACATGTTCGGTGGAACCGTTGGCGACAAGCACGACACCAACTACCATCAGCCCACTGACACGATCGAGAACGTGAGCCAGGAGTCTCTCGACATCTTCTCCCCAGCCATCGCCTATGCGGTGCACACGCTCGCATACGATCTCCGCGATGCACCGGCCCCGACCGATCCGCCGAGCACTCCACCGACGGATCCGCCGACGGAGACTCCTACTGAGACGCCGACGGATGATCCGACGGATGCTCCGGTCGAGCGGAGTCTGAGCATTGATCCGACCACGATCGACCAGGCTGACTTCATCGGTGCCAAGGGCGTGCAGGTGGCCGCCGCCGGATGCACCCCGGACACCACCGCCACGATGACGGTGGAGCCGCAGAACGGCACGATCGAGACATTCGAGCAGACCGCGACGGCAGATGCCGATTCCGTGGCCAGGTTCGGTGTCCGCGGACTCGATGAGTCCAAGGCCGCAACCTATGTCGGCACGTACGAGGTCACAGTCGACTGCGACGGCGGTGAACCGCTGTCCGGTTCATTCGAGGTCCTCGCCGCCGACAGCGACGGTCCAGGTGCCGGTGATGGCGGTGGAGACCTGCCGCGCACAGGCAATGAGGCCCTGCCTCTGGTGATCTCGGCCGGTGCACTCATGGTGCTCGGCGTGATCATGACAATGGGAGCTCGCCGCCGCAAGGCCTGAGCATCCTTCGAATGCCACGCGGGCCGGTGACTGAATAAGTCTGCCGGCCCGCGTGCCCATTCATCCGCTGCAGTGAGACGCCTCCGCTCAGTCGGTGGAGTCCTTCAGTGCCTGCCCATCTTGGTCGGGCACAATGGACTCCTGTGACTCCCAAACTCTTCTTCAAGATCTTCGCCATCGCGGAGACCATCACCTGGACACTGCTCATCATCGGCATGATCCTCAAATACACCCATATCACCGAGATCGGTGTGCGCATCGGCGGCGGAATCCACGGGTTCGTCTTCATCTGCTTCGTCATCGCCGTCGTCGGCGTGGGCACCTCACAGATGTGGAGCAAGAAGCGCATCGCCACGGGCCTGGGCTCGGCCATCATTCCCTACGCCACGATTCCCTTCGAACGATCCGTGGAGAAGACCGGAGCACTCGAGGGTGACTGGGGACTGGGCGCGAACGGACGCACCCCACGCAACTGGTTCGAAAAGCTCACCTCCTGGGCGATCCGCTCACCGTTCCTGGCCATCGGTGTCGGAGTCATCCTCGTCGTCATCGTCTTCAGTGGGCTGCTGCTCCTCGGCCCTCCCGGCGAATGGGGTAAGTGAACCTCAGGCCCACCTCGGCGATGATCTGATCATCGTGGGGACGGCCGAGCCGCCTCGGCGCTGGACGACTCTGTGCAAGGGTCAGGGACTCGCATAGGATGAACACAACGGACGCTGTGGTCTCACCTTGTCCGGCCCCTTCCACCATCGAATCTCGGAAAGGCCCAAGGATGGATTTCATCGTGGGCGCCGGAGTCATCGGCGTCATAGTCATCATCGCCCTGATCGCGTTCTTCGTGATCATGCGCTCGATCAAGATCGCCTCCCCCTCTGAGGCGCTCATCATCACTGGCCGCAATGCGTCCGGGCTCGGCGGCAGCGGCCGCATCATCATCGGCGGTCGATCGGTCGTCTACCCGATCGTGCAGAAGGCATTCACTCTGTCGCTGTCATCGCGCCAGATCGCTGTTGCCATCGACGGCATCTCGATGAACGGTATCGCGCTGCGCCTGCACGGCGTCGCGCAGGTCAAGGTCGGCGGCACCGAGGAAGATGTGCGCAAGGCCGCCCAGCGCTTCCTCGACCAGCAGGACCAGATCGAGCCCTACAGCACGGAGATCCTCTCCGGCACTCTGCGCGCTGTCGTCGGTACGCTCACCGTCGAGCAGATCATCCAGGACCGTGCCTCCTTCGCCGCCCAAGTGCAGGAGGAATCCGCACATTCGATGAACAACCAGGGTCTGGTCATCGATACGTTCCAGATCTCCGCGGTCGAGGATGAGGGCAGCTACCTGAAGGACTGGGGTCGCCCACAGGCGGCCGAGGTCGCGAAGAACGCTGCCATCGCCGAGGCGAACGCCAGCCGTGCCTCGGCCGTTGAAGAAGCGCTGCAGACAGAGGAGACACAGAAGCAGCAGGCGCTGACCGATCAGGCCATCGCCGAACAGCAGCAGCAGCTTGCACTGCGTCGCGCGGCGCTGAAGGAAGAAGCAGATCAGCGTCAGGCAGGTGCCGACAATGCCGGTCCGCTGGCGAACGCGGCGGAGAAGCAGAAGCTGCTCGAACGCGACCGAATCGTGGCGAAGGAAGCCGCAGAGCTGCGTGCCGAACAGCTCGATGCCGAGGTCAGGCGTCCTGCCGATGCGGAGCGGTACCGCCAGCAGGCAGATGCCGATGCGCGTGCCTATGACGTCGAAGCTCAGGGCCGGGCCGAGGCAGCCGCTGAGCTGCACCGCCGGTCCAAGGACGCTGAGGCCATTCGGCTCGAGGGTGAGGCCCAGGCCGATGCGATCAAGGCGCGCGGCGAGGCGGAAGCCGGGGCCCTCCAGGCTCAGGCAGAGGCCTACAAGAAGTTCAACGATGCGGCCGTACTGTCGAAGGTCCTCGAGGTCCTGCCGACCATCGCCGGCGAACTCGTCGCACCATACGCGAACATCAAGGACCTCTCGATCGTGTCGACCGACGGCGAGTCCAAGCTCGCGAACTCGGTGTCGAACAACCTCGCGCAGGTTCTCGAGGTCGTGCGCGGCACCACCGGCATCGACCTCAGCGATCTGGTCAGCAAGGCTCAGAACCAGGGCGGTTCGAAGTCCGCGAACGGAGGGGGCGGCGATGCCTCGACGTCATCCGATGGCTCGACGTCATCCGAGGATTCGGGTGCCGTCGCCGAGGCCGGATCCACAGCCTCGGACTCTCGCGCTGCCGACGGCCGCGATCAGGTCGTCGAAGGCCAGATCTCCGAAGGGCACGGCGGCCAGTCACGTCGCGGAGATCGCTCAGGTGGCAGAGGGTCGAAGTTTGCAGGTCTGGGGGATCCCAGCGCCTGGACGGGTGGGAATTTCGATCCGAAGGACTACCTTGACGAGAACGGGGAACTCGATCTCACCCACATCGGTGACGATGTGAAGAAGGCCACCGGAATCGATGTGCAGTCTTACATCGCCGACGCACTGCGGAGGCGCGACGGCCGTGACGGCGGTTCCGACGGCGATTCTGACGGCTCAGGCTCGAACGGGCCGAAGGGCGGCTCGGGCGGGCCCGACAAGACATAGCCTGTGCTGTGATCGGCACTCACGCTGCCCGGGGTGACCTGCGGGCATTGTGCAGACTTGATGCGTGCGTGTCCGGCAATTGTGCCGGGCACGCACGCATTCTGCGTTCGGATGTTGTCCCCCAGGTCCGCCTCGGGGATGGCTGACGGGAGCCGGAGGCGGACCGCTGAAAGGAACCGGAACGCAATGAGGTCATGTGACGCCGAACTCATTCATAAAGACATGCGCATATGTTAATGTGATTGCGTAGGAGGTTCCCATGACACACGACCACTCGCACACCTCAGGATCGCGTCGACGCTTGGCGATCGTCTTCGGCATCGTCCTGGTGATCTTCGTCTTCCAGGTGATCGGCTCGATCATGACGAACAGCCTGGCATTGCTGATCGACACCGGACATAACTCCGTCGACCTCATCGGCATCGGGATCGCACTCTTCGCCGCCGCCCTGGTCCGGAAGCCGCCGAAGGGCCAGAAGACCTGGGGTTTTCGCCGGGCCGAAGTGCTTGCCGCGGGAGCACAGGCGACTCTACTCCTAGGGCTCGGTGTCTACAGCCTCATCGAGGGAATCCGGCGCTTCTTCGTCCCGCCCGAGGTGCCGGGCCCGGAGCTGATGCTCTTCGGTGCCGTCGGACTGGTCGGCAACATCGTGTCGATCATCATCCTCAGTTCTTCCAAAGAGCAGTCGCTCAATCTGAGGGCCGCATTCCTCGAGGTCATCGCCGATGCGTTGGGTTCTGTCGCCGTCATCCTCGCTGCCGTCTCGATCTGGCTCTTCGACTGGACTCGTGCCGATGCGGTGGCCGCCCTGTTCATCGCCGCGCTGATCGTGCCCAGAGCCTTCTCCATCTTGAAAGAGACCGGATCCATCCTGCTCGAAGTCGCACCGAGGCAACTCGACCTCGACAAGGTCAAGATGCACATTGAGGGGGTCGAACACGTCCAGGAAGTCCACGACCTTCACGTGACGCGCATCGATTCGAACCTTCCGGTGCTCACCGCGCACGTGGTCCTCGCCGACGAATGCTTCTACGACGGTCATGCCCCGCGAATACTCACCGCGCTTCAGGAGTGTCTGGCAGAGCATTTCAGGGTCGCGATCGAACACTCGACCTTCCAGTTCGACAGGGCGAAGGACGCGGCGCAGGAGACGCATACCCACAACTGAGCCGACGGCACCGTCGACGGTGCTCCGCTGCGGACCATGGCAACTTCCTCTTGTGCAGAGGTGTGGCAACGACAGCTTGAAACCACCGTTCACTTTATGCCGTCTGGTCGCTTCAGCCCTGCGGCAGGATCTGCACCGAGTCGGTACGGAACTTCTCGAGTCTCGCGGGGTTGATCGACACGCCGAAGCCGACGCCTGTGGGTACGTCGACCTTGCCGTCGTACATGACGATCTCTTCGGTGATGTCTTCGCGGAAGAAGCGATTCGATCCCGAGATGTCTCCTGGCAGCGTGAAACCGGGCAGAGATGCCAGTGCGGCATTGGCGGCACGGCCCAAACCGGTCTCGACCATTCCGCCGTGCCAGACTGCCACGCCATGGGCGGAGCAGAGGTCGTGGATCTTCTTCGCTTCGATGAAGCCTCCTACCCGTCCGGGCTTGATGTTGATGACGGCCGCTGCACCCATGGAGATCGCATCGGCGGCGGCTTCAGCGGAGTCAATCGACTCGTCCAGGCACATCGGAGTCTCCATCAGCTTCGCGAGCTCCCCGTGCTGGCGGATGTCGGCCTCGCCCAAAGGCTGTTCGATGAGGAGGAGGCCGTACTCATCGAGCCTGCGCAGGTGGGAGGCGTCGACGAGAGTGTAAGCGGCATTGGCATCGACCTGGAAGCCGAAGTCGTCTCCGAAGGCCTTGCGCACCGCGGCGACGGGCGCAATGTCCTTGCCTGGTTTGATCTTGAGCTTGATGCGGGCGTAGCCCTCCTCCAGGTAACCGCCGATGACCTTGACAGTGTCTTCGACTGAGTCCTGGATGCCCACAGAGACTCCGGAGGGCACGGAGTCGACGACGCCGCCGAGATAGCTTTTGAAGGACTGGTCATTGAGTTTGAGCTGGGCCTCGATGACTGCCATCTCCAGCGCCGACTTCGCCATCGGGTGACCGATCACGTGACGCAGGTGCCAGGACACGGTCTCCGCGGTGAGGTCGTCGACGTCGAAGAGGATCGGTGCCAGCCATCGCTTTGTGACATCGATGCCCGATGCCACGTACTCAGAGGAGTAGAGCGGGGAGATCATCGCCACTGACTCTCCCCACCCCGTGATCTCACCTTTAGGGGTATCGAAGGTGGCCTCGACGAGGTAGCAGTCCTTCTCCGTCTCTCGCATGAACGAGGTCTCGAAGGGGGTGACGAGGGGAATGGATACCTGGTGGAGAGTGATTGACTTGAGCTTCATGCGCCATGCACCTTCTTCGTGATCGGGGCCGATGATCCTATGACCCAGCTTATAGTCACTCTCAGGTCCGCCTCGGCGAGCGTTGGAGTGTGGGACGCAGTGGGAGCAGGCAGCGACTCTCGGAAAGAGCAGCGGCAGGCTGCATTGTTCGTCTGATGACTGTGCCGCCTCTAGAGACAGCGGTCTCGACCTTGGTACTGTGAATCAAAGGTTCCGCTCAATCGAGGGAGAGCTGTGTGAACGACTACCTGCGGTCGCTCAAAGGCCGGAAGCAGAAGTGGTTCGGACTCAAACTGCCCGTCAAGACTGCACTCGCGCAACCGTATCTCCACCTGATGCTGAGGACGCTGGCGCCCCACATCAACGGCATCAAGGTCGGCAGACTGCCCGCACCGATCGGACTCACCGAGGTGCGCGGGCGTGCCGGAGGTGCCGGCTTCTACCTCGTCGATCCATTCCGCTGTGAGATCGCCAAGGAATTCTATTGGGGCAAGGGTCGCCGGACGGAGGCAGAGGACGCCTTCGCGCTCGACCTCATGGTCGAACTGTCCCGCGACGCGGACGTGTTCCTCGACATCGGTGCCTACACCGGGGTGTTCACGATGGCGGTTCTGGCCGCGAATCCGGCCGCAGTCGCCCACTCCTTCGAGATCATCCCTGCCGTCGTCACCGGGCTGAAGAAGAACATTGCCCGCAACCACCTCGGCGATCGGGTGAGCGTGCATCTGACGGGGGTCGGCAAGCCCGGCACCACGATGCACGTACCCACTGGTGACGGGGGTTCGGCTCTGCCGTCGTTCTACGGGGCGGGCATGGACTTCGACTCCGGTGCCCAGGTGCACTTCACCTGCCTCGACGAGCTCCTCCCGGACCTGCCGCCCGGCCACCCGCAGGTGACGGTGAAGATCGACGTTGAGGGTGCGGAGAACGATGTCCTCGACAATGGCCGGGAACTGTTGGGCACACTGCAGCCGGACATCCTGTGCGAGGTTCTCGAAGAGAGGGCGCAGCCCGCGCAGCTGATGCGCATCCTCGATCGCTTCGACTACCACTACTACCTCGTCGGCCACGATCACCTCAGTGCCCGTGACGAGATCGTCCCCGACCCGCATTTGCGCGACTGGCTCTTCTCCATGAAGAACCCGGAGGACATGCGGGTCGCGGGCTACCCGATCACGTGACTGCCTGAGTGAGTTCAGGAGCTTGAAGCTTGCTTCAGCCCTTGAGCTGATCGGCGATGAGGGCTGCGAGCAGAGCGGTGCGCGGGGCGATCTCTTCGATGACCGCGTGCTCGTGTTCGGCATGTGCACCATCGCCCACGGCACCCAGACCATCAAGTGTCGCGATGCCGTCGCCGGCGGTGAAGTTACCGTCCGAGGCGCCGCCCACGGAGACACCTTCGGGAGCGGGCAGACCAAGTTCAGCGGCCAAGGCAGTGGCGCGATCGAAGAGTGTCGCCGACTGCTCGCGCTCGAACGGTGGACGGTTGATTCCGCCGATGACCTCGATCGACGAGCCCTTGAGTTGGGGCCGTGTGGCGAGCTCACGCATGGCGGCATCGACTCGGTCGAGTTCGGCGGCGGTGCGTGCACGCACATCCACATCGACACGTGCCTCGGCGGGGACCGTGTTCGAGGTGGTGCCCGCACTGATCACGGTCGGCACCACAGATGTCCCCTCCTTAGGTTTGGCGAGATCGGCGACGAGGGGCAGATGCAGGGCCAGTGCCATGCCCGCGTTGATTCCCTTCTCCGGTTCGAGCCCGGCATGGGAGGCCTTGCCCGTGAAGACGAGTGTGTAGTTGCTCGTGCCCTTGCGTTCGAGTTTGAGCGCACCCCCGGCGCTCGCCTCCATCACATACACGGCCTTCGCCTCGGCCGCCTCGGCGCGAATGAGATCCGAGGACGAGATCGACCCGATCTCCTCATCGCCGGTGACGAGGATCGACAGACCATCGAGGGCACTCTCGCCGAGGTGCTCGCGCAGGATCGCGCTCGCGTGGATGCTCATGATCGCCCCGGTGAGCATGTCGAAGCTGCCCGGCCCGCGCAGGATTCCGTCGTCGGTGGAGAAGGGGATGCGGTCTAAGGTCCCGTGCGGCCACACCGTGTCCTGGTGGTTGAGGAGGACGACGCGGGCCGGCCCCGAGCCGAAACGCAGCCGCACATGGGCAGTGTCATCGATGGTGATGACCTCGGCCGACGCACCGAGGCGTTCACGCAGCAGTTCGACGAAGTCGTGGGCACCGGCGGCCACAGCTTCTTTGTCGTGAGAAGGTGTTTCCTTCGTGATGACGCGTTTGATGTCATCGAGGATGAGGGGGAGGCGGTCGGTGGCCTTGGCAACGAGGTCAGCGGACTGGAGCTCTGAGGACTGAGAGGTAGTCATGGCCCGATTCTACGATGAGGCCTGCAAGGGCGGTTGCAGTGTCCGCATCGTGTGACGGAAATAGCCTACGCAAACCGCCTCAGCCTGTGGTTTGCTTGACCCATGGGTGAGGCAGTCAATTCCAAGCGGTACACGCCGGAAGAACGCACGCTGTATCGGGAGAAGCTCGCGGAGAACCTCGAGCTCTTCGACACGTACCTGCGGCATGCGGAGTTCAAGTCCGCGGGCACGATCGGTCTCGAGCTCGAGCTCAATCTCATCGACTCCGACAATCAGCCGAGTCTGAACAACAAGAAGGTTCTCGAACGCCTCGACGATGAGTACCAGTCGGAGATCGGCGGCTTCAACCTTGAACTCAACCACCCAGTGCTGCAAGTGGCCGGCCGTGGGCTGAAGACCCTGGAGGCGGGCGTGGCACACCGGCTGGGCAAGGCTCAGAAGGCCGCCGAGGCGGAAGGGCTGAAGGTTGCGTCGATCGGAACGCTGCCGACCCTGAGCACCCAATTCCTCACCGAAGAAACGTGGATCACCGAGGAGAACCGCTACGAGGCGCTGAGCAACTCGATCGTCGATGCTCGCGGTGAGTACGTGCGCATCGAGCTCGACGGCGAGGAGAAGTACAAGCACGAATTCGCCGACATCGCCCCGGAGGCATCCTGTACGTCGATGCAGCTGCATCTGCAGGTCGCTCCCAATAAGTTCGCCGAGGCGTGGAATGCCTCCCAGGCGATCGCGGCAGCACAGGTCGCAATGAGCGCGAACTCCCCACTGTTCGTCGGCCGCAAACTATGGCACGAATCCCGGATTCCGGTGTTCACCCAGTCCATCGATACGCGCACCCCCGAGCTCGTCAACCAGGGAGTGCGGCCCCGAGTGTGGTTCGGGGAACGCTGGATCACAAGCGTCTTCGACCTCTTCGAAGAAAACGTCCGGTACTTTCCACCGCTGCTTCCCGAAATCAAGGACTTCGTCGAGTTCAGCTCTGCCGATGCCCCGAAGCTCTACGAACTCAACCTGCACAACGGCACCGTGTGGCGCTGGAATCGGCCGATCTATGACTCCTCGGACTCCGGTGCCCATATCCGCGTGGAGAACCGACTGCTCCCGGCCGGCCCGACACCCGTCGACATGGTCGCCGACGCCGCCTTCTACTATGGTCTGGCCGAGTTCCTCGTCGGGCAGAACCGTCCCGTGTGGTCGCGAATGTCCTTCCGCGAGGCGGAGGAGAATTTCTTCGCCTGCGCCAAGGACGGCATCCATGCCCGCGTGACCTGGCCGAAGATCGGCCACATCGATGTCGCGGATCTCGTGCTTGATGTTCTCATTCCGCAGGCGCGCCGGGGATTGAACCGTCTGGGCATCGACAAGGACGTCATCGAAGAGTACATGTCGATCATCGAAGGGCGAGCCGAACTGCGTGCCAACGGTGCGACCTGGCAGCTGAGGATGCTTGACCACCTGGCGCCGAACAGCTCCCCGGACTCGCCGGAGCGCCGCGAGGGACTCAAGGCGATGATGGACGCCTACGTGAAGAACCAGGCCTCAGGCGAACCCGTCCACACGTGGGACGTGCCCGCCTAAGTACTGCTGTCTCAGTGTTGCTGCCTGAGTCAGAGGCGTTCGATTTCGACGAAGACGACAGCGGCAGAACCGCCGGGGTTCGAGACTTCATGCTCAGCACCTGCGGCGCGGGTGTAGCTGACTCCTGCTTCGAGTTCGGCGTTGATCTGCGTGCCGTCCGAGTTCTGCACAACCATCGTGTCGGTGACCATGGGCACGACGACGTATTCGTACTCGTGCTTGTGCATCGGGATGACGCCGTCGGGTTCGATTGTCCACTTCGTTACTCGAAAGACTCCGTTGTCGAGCTGAACCTCGCCGGTCGAGCCGGTGTTCTCGTCACTCATGATTGACACTCCTTATGATCGTCATCGATGGTCTGCACCTCACCCTAGCCCTCAGTACAGCGGCATCCCAGCCCGGTACGTGACCCGTGGCACACAGGAAGCGCCTCGGCGGTTAGCATGAGCAGTATGCGCTACCCACTGGCTGACATCGACGAGGTCGAAGACGATATCCGCGAAACCATCCTGGCCGTGTCCGAGAAGTCGGGCTTCGTGCCCAACGTCTTCCTGTCCCTGGCCCGGCGACCGGCCGAATTCCGTGCATTCTTCGCCTACTACGACGCTCTGATGGAGAAGGAGACCGGGAACCTGACCAAGGGAGACCGGGAGATGATCGTCACGGCCACCTCGGCGGTGAATAACTGCCTCTACTGCGTCGTCGCGCACGGAGCCGTGCTGCGGATCATGGAGAAGAAGCCCCACGTGGCCGACCAGGTGGCCGTCAACTACCGCCAGGCCGACATCACCGACCGCCAGATGGCGATGCTCGACTTCGCGATGAAGGTCTGCACAGAGCCCTGGGCGCTCGGCGACGCTGATTTCGCAGCCCTGGCCGAGCACGGATTCGACGACGAAGATGCCTGGGACATCGGCGCGATCACCGGATTCTTCGGCCTGTCCAACCGAATGGCCCACATCGGGTCAATGATGCCCAACCCCGAGTTCTACCTCATGGGACGCGTCCCACGCGAGAGGAAGTGACCAATGACCACGAGCACCCACACGAGTGCGCCCCGCGTCTCTGACCGAGCCGGCCTCGTCCAGCCGTTTGCCGCCATGAACATCGTGGCCAGAGTCCAGGAGATGTCGCGCTCGGGCCGGGACACCATCGCCATGTGCTTGGGCGAACCGACCCAGGGGGCGCCGGGACCGGTGCGCAGGAGAGCCGCCGAGGTGATCACCGACGGCACGAACCTCGGCTACTCCCCGATCTTCGGCATCCCCGAACTGCGCGCAGCCATCGCCGGGCACTACCGCGACTGGTACGACGTTGAGGTGCCTGCCGAACGCATCGCCATCACCACAGGCTCCTCCGGGGCTTTCCAGACGGCCTTCCTGACCTGCTTCGACGCGGGTGATCGCGTCGCCCTTGCCCGCCCAGGCTACGGTGCATACAAGAACATCCTCGCCGCTTTGAACTGCGAGATCGTCGAACTCGACTGCGGAGCGGACCACGGCTTCCAGCCCACCGTCGAACTCCTCGAACAAGCACACGCGAAGGCCCCCCTCAAGGGACTCATGCTCGCATCGCCGGCGAACCCCACGGGCACGATGATTTCAGGCGACCACCTCGGCGAGCTCATCTCCTGGTGCGCCGAACACGGCGTGCAGGTGATCTCCGACGAGATCTACCACGGCATCAGCTACATCGGCACGCGTGGTGAGACCGCGCTGGCACATGATGACAATGCCATCGTCATCTCCTCGTTCTCGAAGTACTGGGCGATGACCGGATGGCGGCTCGGTTGGGCGATTCTGCCCGAAGAGCTCACGCACGCTGCCCAGAACGTGACCGGAAACCTGTCGCTGTGTGCCCCGGTCCCCGCACAGCATGCGGCCGTGGCTGCCTTCACCGAAGAGTCCTACGCTGAATGCGAAGCGGCGGTCGAATCCTTCGCCCGCGCCCGCAAGCACGTTCTCGACGCCACTGCTGACCTGGGATTTACCGATATGGCGCCGCCCGATGGGGCGTTCTACATGTATGCCCGCATCGACGAGATCCTGCAGCGGTCCGGCGCCGGTATCGTCACCGCGACCGATTGGTGTCAGGTGCTCCTCGAAGCCACCGGAGTCGCCCTGGCCCCGGGTGATGACTTCGATTCCTTCAACGGGCCCCGCTCGGTGCGGCTGTCGTTGGCCGTCGGCGCGGACAAGACCGCCGAGGCGCTCGACCGGATCCTCGACTTTATGAGATGACTCCGAACTCGGCCGCGGCCCACGACGGGGGACCGTTTGCGGACCCATCTGTGTCTTCGCGCTCACCAACCGCCTCAGATCCGCTCTCGCCCACTGGTCTGCCGACGTTGGGCATCATCGTCTCTGCGCTGCTCCTGGGCTCGGCGGGCCTGTTCGTCATCCTCGCCGAGGCTAGTGCCCCGACTGCGGCATTCCTGCGCTGTTGGATCGCTGTCATCGTCCTGGCACCCCTGGCCATCCTCGAACTCCGGCATCATGGGCTCCTGCCGTCCAAGGCACTCGTTGTCGCAGCGGTCTCGGGTGCGGCTCTGGGCATTGACTATGTGCTGTGGGCCCAGAGCGTCCTTGATGCGGGAGTCGGTGTCTCTACGGTGCTCATCAGCGTCCAGGTCATCGTGTTTCCGGCACTGGTGTGGGTCTTCGGAGGATCGCGCCCGGGCTGGTTGTTCATCGCGTGCATCCCCGTCATGATCATCGGCATGCTGCTGACCGGAGGCGTCTTCGGTGCCGATGCGGGAGCCGCGAACCCGGGGCGTGGTGCGGTCTTCGGAGTGCTGTCTGGAATTCTCTACGGCGTCTACATCTTCGGCATCCATCACTGTCGGAAGGCGGCACCGAACTTCGTGGTCGCACCCGTGGCTGTAGGCACCGTTGCGGCGGGAGTGATGACGGCGATCGCCGGTGTCGCACTCGGCGGGCTCGATTTCGACCTGGGCTGGGACGGGTGGGCGTGGATGGTGGCGTTGGCCGTTTTCGGCCAGGCACTGTCATGGGTGCTGTTGAGCATTTCGAGTCCGCTGGTGACGGTGCCGCGAACGGCTGCCCTCATGCTGCTCCAACCGCTGTCCGCCGTGGTCCTGGGCGCGCTCATCGCCGGAGAGCGACTGCAGCCGGCACAGTGGATCGGTGCGGGGCTGGTCGTCGCCATCGTCTGGGTCGTCGGCGGTGGCCCGGAGGCGCTGCGCAGGAGGCGGTGACCTATTCAGGTGCCACTCAGTGCTCGTGACCTTCGACGGTATGGGCCAGGGCATCGAGGATGATGTGGGCGACGTGGTCGTCCTTGAGCGAATAATAGGCTTCGCGGCCGATCCGGTTGACCCCGACGAGGTGGAGGCCGCGCAGGAACTTCAGATGCTGAGACACCAGGGGCTGAGAGAGCTCGGTGGACTCGACGATGTGTGTCACTGTCGCCTCACCGTGGGCGAGAACCAGCAGCATCTTCAGCCGCGACGGCGTGGCCAGTGCCTTGAAGAGGTCGGCGGTCTCTGAGATGGCTTCGAGATTGTCCTCGGGGTTGCGCAGGAGCTGCTCGACTGCGGCATTGACCGGGGTGGAATCTGAAGTGGAAGCCATGGAAAGAGATTACCGGAAATTCTGCACCGAACTCACGTCTGCATCACAGCAGGCGGGCAAGCCGTAGGCGCGCGGTCGACGAAAGGCTCGCCCTCAGGGCTCAGAGGAAGCCCTGTTCGGCCTTGCCCAGATCGTCGGGGAAGTCCTGCAGCAGCCAGTCATAGCTCAATGGCGACAGGTTGGTCAGGGCTGCGAACGTGTTGTCATCGAGCACGGTGTAGTGCTTGCCGCGGATGACCTTGACTTCCCGATAGAACGGATCCTCCAGCTCGTCTTCGTCCAGCATCGTCTGCCCGACATCGGGGAAGTGGATGAGGAGGACATCGGCATCGAGCTGGTCGACCTGAGGCTTCGTGACCGAATGCTTCTTGGCAGAGTAGTCCTCTGCCGCGGAGTTTTGGAACATGCCGATGCCGGTGAAGAAGCTGTCGTCGCTGCCCGAATACGACAGGTAGTCGATGGAATCGGCTGTGACGTCGGCGCGGGCATAGGTCGTGTCTTCGAATTCGAGGTGGTGGGCGGCGACCTCCTCGGCCTCAGCGTTGATGTCATTGACGCTGGACTCAGCCTCTTTCGCCTTGTTCAATGCAGTGGCGACGGCGGCGGTGCGATCGGTCCACGTCGCATCGTCTTCGGCGGCAACGACGGGCGCAATATCGGAGAGCTCGTCGAAATGCTCTGCGACATCGTCGAGACCGGTGGCGAGGATGACATCGGGTTGTGCTTCGCGGATCGCCTCGACATCTGGACCCTTCTCCGCGTCATACAGGGCCGGAGTGTCCCTGCCGGCATCATCAAGGGCCTCTGCGGCCCAGGGGCTGGCCTTCTTGTCTGACAGCGCCGGTGCGACGACCGGATCCTCGCCGAGCGCCACGGCGATGTCGAAGTCAATGGAACTGGTCACAGCGATCTTCTCCGGCTGTGCTGTGATCGTGGCACTGCCATAGGGGGAGTCGACGGTCTGCGGGTAGGGGCCGTTGGCGTGGCTTGCCTGATCGGGAAGTAGTGAGCATGCGCTGAGCGACAGGGCCGTGCCCAGTCCCAGCACGGCCAGGGTCAGTGGCTGGTGTGCAGTTCTCACCGTTCAGCTTAGGGCTTCGACGTCGTTCTGAGTGCCGATGAGGTCGTCGGCCAGGGACTCCCACTGCTCATAGGCATCAGGCAGACCGGATCGCTGTACGGCCTGTGCTGCTTCGGTGGGGCTCATCGTGTGCCAGTCTTCGATCTGCTCGAGACCAGGGTTCTCGATGTCCGGGTTGATTCCGTAGAAGGACTTCGTGGCGTAGATGGGATCGTTGAGGTGCTCCGGTTCGCCCCAGCCCTGCGAAGGGCGCTGCTGGAACAGGCCGATCGAGTCGCGGTCACCCGAGTCGAGGTTCCGCAGCGAGGATTCCTGGAGTGCGGTCATGAGGGCGATTCTGATCGCCCGGTCGTCGAAGTCCCCACCACGGCCGATGCCGATGATGAGTCGGGCATTGTCGATCTGCTGCTCGGTCAGTTGATTCACTGAAGCCATCTGCATCTGCCTGAGCGTAGTCGAACCGAAGGAGACAGGTGAATTGACGATGATGACGGCGGCGACGACCAGGGCCATCACCGCTGCCCCGAAGCCGATCAGGGCACCACGAAGCACGGACCGAGATCCGTTGCGGTGTCGAGTCTGTCCAGCCATGAATATAACGATAATGCAACAAACTGACGGATGCATGTGCCCACGCCGTGCCTCTTGTCACAGGACGGTCACGGAAGTGAATTCCTTTGGGTGGTCCGACGGTGACGCTTCGTGTTCCAACTCTGCGTCATTGTGTGGGGATGTATCCGTGGGGACGCCGTTTAAGATCGGACTATGGTCTTTGTGAGACGACGCAACCCGAGATCCCGACTCTTCGGGTGTCTGGTGGGTGTGATCGCGGTGGTCACCATGGTGATCGTTGTCATCGCCGTCGTCGCCACGGTGGTCATTGTGGGCGCTGGCAGCGACGGTTCGGGTGAGGGCTCGAGCGGTGATGGTGCACCAAGCAGTGCGCCGGCCTCCAGCGGGCACTGGTCGAACGGCGGGTGAGTGGCAGGGGCGGCTCATTTCTCGGCACTGGTGCCGACGACTGTTCTCTGCACAGGATGACGCGGATCCCATGAACTTTGCCTGTCATCTCGAACCGGCTTGACCTTGACACGATGTCAGGGCCTTCACTGGTTTCAAGGAGGTGGACACCATGACCAATCCACACAGCACCGATACATCCGCGCAGCACGTCTCGCAGCCCCAGGTGAAACAGGAGCTCGTCATCGCAGCGCTGTCATCGCCGAATCCACAGCAGCGACTGCAGGCGGCGCTGTCCGTCGGAATCACGGCCGAGGACCGCCACCTCGGCGTTCTCATCCAGCGGAGCGGAATCGAGCCGGACTTCTTCGTCCGTGACATGCTCACCTGGTCAATCACTCGGATGCCTGCCGAGGCGACCGTTTCGCTGCTCATCGCCGAGCTGGGCTCCGATGTTCCGCAAGCCCAGAGTCAGGCACTGCACACATTGTCGAAGATCGGTGACCCCCGCGGCTGGGAGGCCATGGACCCGGGAGTCATCGGAGACGGGCTGATCGCTCATTCCGACACCGAGGTGGCCCGCAGTGCGTGGAGGGCCGCCGTGGCACTTGTTCCCGGTAGTGACCGAGAGCGGTTGGCCTTGTCCCTGGTCGCACAGCTTGGACTGGGCGACATGGAGACGCAGAAGAGCCTGAGTCGAGCCATCGTCTCCCTGGGTGAGGACCTCGTGTCAGTGCTCGATGGAAGACTGCAGGCAGAGGAAGAAACAGTGCGGACACACGCCATGGCGACCCGGGACATGTTCACCGATCCGGACGCCGGTTTCGCTCACGCCTTGAGCGAAGCCAAGCGCATGGTCGCACTGGGGTCCGAGGAGTCAGCATAGGTCGACTGTGGGAAGGGTTGACCGAGGCGGCGCTGCCGGGCGGGGCAAGCTCGCGCAGCGCTGCGTGCGACGCCTCGGGCTCCTTCCTCATGAGCCGGGTGCGTTGATGATGGAGCCACGACAGCGTGACCTGTCTATAGTGGGAACGGGAGGGGGTGCTGATGCTGATCGGCGAAGTGGCCAGAAGGTCAGGCGTGAGCGCACGGATGCTGCGGCACTACGAATCCCTGGGTCTGATCGAACCCAGTGAGCGCACCTCGAGCGGGTACCGAGAGTACTCCGCAGCCGATATCGGGCGAATATTCCATGTCGAAGGGCTGCGCAAGCTTGGCATGTCGCTGGCAGAGATCGGAACCCTTCTCGGCGATCCTGCGTTCGATCCCGGGCGTCTGATTCGCGAGCTGGCCGAGACGTCGAGGCGGCGCATCGCAGTCGAACAGGAACTGCTCTCCCACCTCGAGCGGATCGACCGCCTCCACCATGCCGACGGTGAAGCTCTGCTGTTGACCATCGATCTCATGCGCTCCCTCGAATCCGGCGATGTCATCCAGCGGCACAAGGCGGCACTGGGCAGCGGCGTCGACGGAACTGTACCCGTCGAGTCCCTGTCCGCAGCCGTTCTCAACGAGTCTGTGCTCAATGCCGCCGGAGCCATGCGCTGGGCCCTGGCACAGTCGGGACCTGAGGCGGTCCGCTACTTGGCGAAGGGAATGGACGATCTTTCCGTCGAGGTCCGTCGCAACGCGCTGCAGGCACTCGACGAGATCCGCCGCACTACTGCGAAGGAAGAGCTCGGGCCCGTGGCTGAGGCGACCATCACCGCATCCCTGCACTCCGGCCTCGGTGATACGGACCTTCAGGTGCGCAGCGGCGCCGCACTCATATTAGGGCAGATGGGGGATCCTGTTGCAGTCTCGGATCTGCTCGAAATCGCGATGGACGGACCCAAGGACATCGAGGCCGCGGAGGCGCTTGCCGCCTTCGTCAACGAGGCCCCGGAAGACGGGCAGCGTGCTGAGGTCGCGACGCGGATCATGTCGGATCTGCGTCGGCATGCCCGGTCGCCAGAGGCGAGGGTGCGGTTCCGAGTGCTGCAGGTCCTGATCGAGATTCCGGGCGCCGAGGTCGATGACTTCATTGCCGAACTCAGCTCCGATGAGAGTCTCGAGGTCGCAGCGACGGCGACGGCGACCCTGAACCGCCGCCGCGATCATTAAGCTTGGCCTATGACCTCTGGAACTGCGACGCCCGAATCAGGCCCCGATTCGGGGCACGGCGGCTCAGGTGCCTCCCCGAAGAGACGGCAGAGGCAGCCATTCGCATTCCGGCGCCACCGTTTCACCGTCACCGGGGTCCTCGACTATCTCTTCTTCCTCTTCGGAGGTGCCTCGTCAACGTGGTTGGCGATGCTGATCCTGTTCAAAGGGTTTTCTCTGGGGTGGTGGCAGGTGCTGACCCTGCTTGTGTTCTGGGGAGTGGTCTCGTACTTGGCGCTTCCGCGGCTGCATCGCATCCTCTCTCAGATCTACGTTCCGAACTACTTCATCGGTCGAGCTCGGACCTCGGACGGATTGCTCGGTGACCCGGTCAACCTCGCATGGCGCGGCGATGAGACGCAGATCCATCACGCCATGAAGGCTGCCGGCTGGATTCTTGCCGATGACATCACGCCGGCCTCAACCTGGGAGATCATCAGATCCACTCTGACCAGGCGGAGCTATCCCAAGGCGCCGGTGTCGCCCCTGCTGCTGTTCGGCAGGCGGCAGGACTTCGCCTATCAGCAGGAGGTCGACGGCGACCCGGGTCAGCGCCACCATGTGCGGTTCTGGAAATGTCCCACCGGATGGATGCTGCCCGGTGGGCATCAGGCGGACTGGTTGGCGGCGGGCACGTATGACAAGAGCGTCGGGATCTCGCTGTTCACATTGCAGTTCACTCACAAAATCGAAGAGAACACCGATGTCGAACGTGACTACATCGTTGACACGGTGGCTTCGACCGATGACGCGATCGTCGTCCAGCATATCCAGGACTTCTCGACCGGTTACCATTCACGCAACGGCGGCGGGGATGCGATCATCACGGACGGGGATCTGCCGATCATCGAAGCCACGGAGGTGGTTGCCGACGAGTCCGACTCTCCCGACCGGCTCGAACTGGCGCTCGATGCGACCCAGATCTACGCCGATGCACGGTCGGTCAGAGAGGTGACGAGGACCCTGTGGCACAGGCGGCCCCTGCAGACCGTCGTCGGTGCCGCACTCGTCCTGGTCCTGCTCATCTTTCAGGCGTGGGATGTGCTGGGCACAGTGCTTGACTGGGACGGACTGCGCACCGAGGTCGTGGACAGCAGTGCTGACATCGAAACCTTCGGCGGCGAAACGGCAACACGGATCGTGGCGGGAGCTCTCATCGGAGCCAGCCTCCTCATCGGCTGCCTGCAGGTGATCGCGAGCATCTCCGTGTTCCGGGGCAGCAATCGGGCTCGACTGTGGATCCTGACCCTCTCCACGGTGTCCGTGATCGTGTCGATGACGAACTACTTCACCGGAGACCGCGACCTCGCGACCAACATGTACGCACTGATGACGATTGCCATGCAGGTCGCCGTGCTGCTGTCGCTGTCAAGCGATTCTTCGCGGCTGTTCACTCGTTTCAGCACCGCAGAGCTGCGAGCCGAACGTCAGGAACGGGCACTCGAGGACTGAGTGCATGTCAATTCAGGATTCGATGGCACAAAAGTTCGCGGACTGGGCAGGCTGTGTATCCTGACAGCGACTGCATTTCGGTGGCGCGAACCTGCTATCGGAACCGGACCCCAGCGAAGAGGCGGAACCCCATGACCGAACCGACATCCAACTCATCTGCTTCCGGCGATGGAGCCAGTGCCTCCGACGCCTCAATCTTCGACACGATCGACCCGGCTCTCAAAGTGGTCAGTGCGGAAATCGAGATCGCCGCACCCGCCTCGGAGATCTTCGAGCTCATCGCGGACCCAGTCCGGCAACCCGAATGGGACGGCAACGACAACCTGGGCACAGCCGCTCAGGGGCAGAGGCCGACCAGTGCCAGCGGGTCCTTCATCACCACTCTGAGCAAGGGCGTGGACCGCGAGAACCACATCGTCGACTTCGAGGAGGGCAGGCTCATCGCCTGGAAGCCCTCCGAAGTCGGCGGTGAACCGTTCGGCCAGAAATGGACGTGGGAGATCGAAGCAAGAGGCGAACGCTCAAGTCTGGTTCGCCAAACCTATGACTGGACCGAGTTGAGAGACCCCCAGCGACTGCCACGCGCGCAGTCGACGACGACCGAGAGGCTGCTGGCGTCGCTTGAGGGGCTCAAAGCACTCGCCGAAGGCTGAACCGAACCGCTCCTCACCGAGGCCAGCCATCTGCCAGGCGTGAGACGAGTGCTCAGCCTTGCTGGAGCACAGACTCCAGGGCCTCGAGCACCGCAGGGTCCTCGATCGTCGAGGGCACGGCCGGTGAGTCGACTCCGTCGGCGATCTCCCGCATCGTCTTGCGCAGGATCTTCCCCGACCGAGTCTTCGGCAGGGCAGAGACGATATCAACCTGTTTGAACGCGGCGACGGGGCCGATCTCCTTGCGCACCAGCGCCACGAGCTCGGCGATGACCGTGTCCGGATCGGCCACCTCGGCGGAATCACCGAGAACGACCAGCGCGCGCGGGCTCTGTCCCTTCGTGTCATCGTGAACACCGATCACAGCGGTCTCCGTGACCGCAGGATGGGAGGCGATGACGGCCTCGATCACACCCGTGGACAGGCGGTGGCCGGCGACGTTGATGACATCGTCGGTGCGGCCCATGACGAAGACGTATCCGTCTTCGTCGAGGTACCCCGAGTCACCGGTGAGGTAGTAGCCGTCGAATGCTGACAGATATGAGGACACGAATCTGGAGTCATCGCCCCAGACGGTGGTCATCGTTCCCGGCGGCAGGGGCAGCTTCATGACGATGAGGCCCTCCTCGCCGGCCGGCATCGGTTTCCCGGAAGGATCGAGGACTTCGACATGGAAGCCCGGCACCGGCTTCGTCGGGGACCCGGCCTTGAGCGGGAACTGGGTGAGGCCGAGTGGATTGGCCGCGATCGGCCAACCGGTCTCCGTCTGCCACCAGTTGTCGACGACGGGGATGTCTCGTCCCGTCGCCTCGGCGAGGATGTTCGTCGTCCACTCATAGGTGTCCGGGTCGAGGCGTTCACCGGCCAGGAATGAGGCTCGCAGGCTGGATAGGTCGTACTTCTTGATGAGTTCACCGTTCGGGTCTTCCTTGCGGACGACGCGCATTGCAGTCGGGGCCGTGAAGTGGACGTTGACCCCGTGGTCTTCGATGATTCGGAAGAAGGTGCCCGCATCGGGGGTGCCGATCGGTTTGCCCTCGAATAGGACCGATGTGACTCCGGCCAAGAGCGGGGCGTAGACGATGTAGGTGTGGCCGACGACCCAGCCGACGTCGGAAGCGGTGAACATCGTATCGCCGGGATTGAGACCGAAGATGGTGGGCATCGAGAACGCGGATGCCACCGCGTAGCCGCCGGAGTCGCGCACGATGCCCTTCGGTTTGCCCGTCGTGCCGGAAGTGTAGAGGACGTAGAGTTCGTCGGTGGCCTTGACGGTGACCGGATCAATGCCTTCGGGAGTGTTCGCGAGCAGTTCGGCGTAGTCGACATCGTTCTCACTCATCTCGCAACGGTGCTCGTCGCGTTGGACGATGACGGTGAACTCGGGCTTGTTCGCAGCGATGTCGATCGCCTCGTCAACCATGGGCTTGTATTCGAGTATGCGGCTCTTCTCGACCCCGCACGAGGTGGAGATGATGGCTTTCGGGGAGGTGTCGTCGATGCGAACAGCCAACTCGTTGGGCGCGAAGCCGCCGAAGACCACCGAATGAATCGCGCCGATGCGAGCGCAGGCCAGCATGGCGACGGCAGCTTCGGGGACCATTGGCATATAGATGATGACCCGATCGCCCTTGACCACGCCCTTGTCAGACAGAGCCCTGGCGAAGCGGGAGACCTCGCCGAGGAGTTCCGAGTACGTGATCGTACGAATCGTGTCGATGACAGGCGAGTCATAGATGATGGCCGCCTGATCTCCGCGCCCGGCTGCCACATGGCGGTCGACGGCGTTGAAGCACACGTTGAGTTCGCCGTCGGGGAACCACCGGTAGATCGGGGCGTTGGCGCCATCGACGGCCCGAGTCGGTTCGGTGACCCAATCGATGTGCCTCGTGGCCTGGTCGAGCCAGAACTTCTCAGGATCGGCATCGATGGCAGCGATGACATCGTTGTAGCTGGGGGATTGGTCCTGTGCGATCGTGTTCATGGTTCCATTGTGACGCATGGCACGTGACCTGCCGAGGAGGGTGGAGGATCGTGTGTGGTCCCGGTCGGTTTTGTACGAGTCGTTTCTGCACTGAAGACGATGTCGTTGACCATGCTCGTCGGCAGCAGACGCGGGTGTGTCACGACAGGTATTGTGGCGGCTTTCGGTGATTGCCTGCGTTGACAGGGCACAATGGGGGCATGAGATATCTTGTTGCATTCGTCATCGGCATCGGCGCTCTGTTCGGGGTCAATTCCTTCACCGGAATCTTCTCGATGCCGCGCCCCTGGGGTTCGCTGTCGATGGGCGCCACCGTCGGAATCACGATGGTAGTCGTTCTCCTGATCTGGGAAGTCGTCAAACCCAGCCATAAGGATGCCGCACGGGCAAAGCCGGCGATGAGCGAGGAGGAGCGTGCGACTGCACGCGCCGAGCGTCGCTCTCGCTTAGCCGCCGAAGCGGGTGTGAGCCTCGACGACAACGAATCAGACGACAGAGCCACGGAGCCGAAGGCTGAAGGCGAGGGCACCGAGGCGAAGAGTGCAGCTCAGACCGCTGTGCCAGAAGCGAATTCGGCCGATGAGACTCCTGTGGCAGCGGCCCCGCCGGTGCGCTCGGCAGGGGAGGACGACACGTCAGCGGAAGCTGGGGAGTCTTCGATCGAGGCAGAGCCGGATGACGGTGACGATTCGCGAGACCAGCTGAACGAGAGCGACGTCGCCCAGGACGAGCCGGAGACTCTTGACGAGCCGGAGACTCTTGCACCCGAGGAGTACGACGAACAGGCAACGGGATCATCACTGGAGAGCCCTCCGACCGGAGAGCCGGGAGTCTCCGTCGACTCGCTGGAAGACGCAGAGTCGGCAGGCACCGAGGGGGCCTCCGATGATGATCCCGCAGGCGACGAGTCCACGGCCGAAGAACCCAACTCGAAACGCTAAGCGCCGCGAGGTCCGTGCGCCGACTGCACCTATTTCGCGTAGTGAGCGGCGAGGAGCTCCAGCCCCTCCTCGATGCTGACCCGCGGCTTCCACCCCAGAACCTCCTGGGTGCGACGCTGGTCGAACCAGTGCGCCGTTGAGAGCTGCTCGGCCAAGAACCTCGTCAGGGGCGGCTCGTCATCATGCTCGCCCAGATCCCACAGTTTCTCCACGACCGAACCGGCCGCCAGCGCGGGACCCACGGGAATGCGCAGTTTTGGCACCTGAGCGCCACCGGCGATGGCGATCCGTGACATGAGCTCCCCGATGGGGCGCGGCTGACCGTTCGTCACCACCAGCGACTCACCGTGCGTGGACGCGACGGCGTCGACGGCCGCAACGATCGCCTCGACCGCATTGTCGACGAACAGAGCGTCGACGAGCGGGGCACCCGATCCGAGCACCGGCATCCGGCCGGCCCGAGCACGATCGATGACACGTTCCGTCAGCTGCGTGTCGCCGGGGCCCCACATCAGGTGCGGGCGCAGGACGAGGACCTTGAAGTCCTCGGAATCGGCAGCCAGGGCGATGAGTTCACCGGCGGCCTTCGTTCGCGCGTACTCACCGCGCGCCAGCTCGGGTGAGGCGGGACCTGCACCCTCGCCGATGATCGAGTCGCCGGTGTGGGCCACCGACGGGGAAGAGATGTGGATCAGACGCTGCACACCGGCTGCCACAGCAGCATCGACGAGGGTGCGCGTACCTCCGATGTTCACGGCCTCGAACTCACTGGGGTCGCCCATCATCGATACCTTCGCCGCCAAATGCACAACCGCCTCGGCGCCGGTGAGGGCTTCGGCGACACTGCTCGGATCGGTGACCGACCCGATGACGTCGTGGGCACCTGTCACCGAGGAGGGCCGGCGCTGCAGAGTCGTGACCTGGTGGCCGCCGGCCACCAGTGCGCGAGCGACGGACGAACCCAGGAGTCCGGAGGCGCCGGTGACGGTGATCTTCATAGGAACTCCTCAGACCTTGGTGCGCACCGAACCGCCGGACAGGACGTGATCGGTCCAGGTCGCCAGGCGGGATCGGTCGATCTTCGAATTGTGGCGGATGTCGGTCGGGAACATGGGGGCGACGAGGACCGCGGTGAGGTCGTGACCGAGAACCTCGGCAACCAGCTCCCGCAGCCTCGACGTCAGGTCCAGCGGTGCCAGACCGGGGGAGAGATCGGTCCCTTCAGCGTCGAGGACAGCCACCAGCGACTGCGTTCCGGCCGGGCCGATGCCCACGATCGAAGAGCGACTGACCTGCTCGTCGGAATCGATGAGGGCCTCAAGGCCACCGGGGCCCACCGGTCCGCGAGGCGTGGTGACCGCATGCTGCAGACGACCTTCGAGCCAGACGCGGCCCGCGGCGTCGATGTGGCCGATGTCGTTCGTCCGGTGCCATGTCCGACCCTCCAGGTCATCCCGAGCCGAGGCGGCAGTGGTGGCCCAGAGGTTGTCGTAGCCGGACTTGATATGGGCGGCGCTGACGACGAATTCACCCAAGTGACCCTGAGCATCAACGCCTCGTTCCAGCACATCTGCAGCCGAACCTGAGTCGTCGATCGGGGCCAGCGCCAGTTCGACGCCGTCTATGGGTCGGCCCACGCACACGCCGAGGTTGGGCGTGGCATCTGCCGCCCTGACACCGGCATGGTCGATGCCGGTGAGCAGGAGGCCCTCGGTCATCCCATACGGGGAGTGGATGCTCGCGTTCGGGAACACCTCGGCGATGGAATCCATCAGTCCCAGGGGCACGGGTGCCCCCGCAGAGAGCACGAGTTCGACCCGTGCACATGCGGCCTTCTGCTCCTCATCCAGGTCGGAGGCAGTGGCCGCGACGTTCTTGTACGCGGCGGGTGAGGCGAAGACCATCGTGGAATGACCGGCGATGATCGCATCGGAGATGGCGCTGGCTGTCAGCGTCTTCGGTTTGGTCACAGACATGTCCGGAGTCACCGAGGTGGCCCCGATGGCCGGTCCCAGAAGGGCGAAGGGCGGGAAGCCGGCGACCAGGCCGGTACCTTCGCGTACGTCGAAGACTCGGGTCAGAACTGCCGCGAGGGCGGAGATGTCGCCGTGGGTGTAGCGCACGCCCTTGGCTGGTCCCGTCGATCCGGAGGTGAAGAGGATCGCCGCATCGTCGGTGGCTGCCGGAGTGGGCAGCTGCGCGTGGTGTGTGGTGCGCGAGAGTGCTGTCAGGCTGGTCTCGACCTTGAATAGTTTGGCCGCCACCGAGCCCAAAGGGGACACGGAGATGCGGCGGCCCGGCCAGTTGAAGGCACGGGCAAGGCCGAGTCCCGGCAGTTCCCCGATGATCCACTGCGGATCCGCCGAGCTCGTCGCCCGGGTCATGCCCTTCGGCCCGAGCCCGGCATCGGCGACGACGGCGACTGCGCCGATCTTCAGGCAGGCGTAGAGGGCCGCGGTGAGGTTGTTGCCGGGCGGGACGAGCATGGAGACTCGATCGCCGGGACGCACGCCGAGTTCGAGCAGACCGCCCGCGATGCTCGTCGTCACGTGCCAGAGGTGGCGCCAGGTGATCTGCTGCGCCGGGGTCTGTGCGAAGTCCACCGAGGCGATGGCTTCGTCATCGTGGCGTGCGTCCAGGATCGATGTCACCCCACGGGCAGGGGCGGCGGTCGCGTTCTCTGCAACGGTTGCCTCAGACGCAGCGGTCGCGTCCGAAGGGGCATTCGCTCCGGTGCCGCCGGCGGGGAACTGTGTCTCAAGCCAGTCGGTGACGACGCCGGCCACGTCGTAGTCCTCGCTGACCAGGTGCGAGCCCAGTTCGAAGCGGTGCACGTCGGCCTGGGGCAGGCGCTGACGCAGATCGCGCAGATAGCGCTCAAGGAAGACCGGGTCCTTCGGTCCCCACACCAGGAGGGCAGGATGATCGAAGGCCGCGATGTCGGCGCCCACGCGCTGCAGCTCGGAATAGGACGGGTGGCTCTCATCGACGGGGATGTCGGCGACGAACCCACCGATCCCGTGGCGTCGGGAGGCACTCTCATACGGGGAGCGGAACGCATCCTTGATCTCGGGATCGAGATCGCCGAGGCTCATCGTCACCCGCAGGAACCCGTCGGTGACCACAGTGGCAGTCGGCAGCATGGGTCCGGCCAATGTTGCCCGCAGAGGTGCTGGGATCGGCGCATCCTCGGGTTGGTGGACGGCCGTGTTCAGGCTGATCGAGGCGGACACGCGATCGGCGTTGCGTGCTGCCCACCCCAGGGACAGGACGCCTCCCCAGTCATGACCGATCGTCACGATCGGATGTTCGGCGGATGCAGCTGTGTCGGCGGACGCAGCCCCGTTGCGCCCGGTGCTCGCGGCGTCTGCAACCCCGTCCTGGGGCGCGGCACTGCTTGCCACCTCGGCGAGAAGAGGGGTGACGACGGCGTCGAAGTCATCGATGCGCTGGGACATGCGGCGCACCTCGGCGCCGTGAGGAGTTGGCAGCGAATTATGGGCCAGCCGCTCGGAGAAGCCCATGTCGAGCTGGTCGGGGGCGATGAGCCGCCACACACGTCCACCGGACCGGGCTGTGTCCACAGTCGCCTGGGCAAGGTGTCGCCACAGGTACGACCAGGTCGGATTGCCGTGGAGTGCAAGTATTGTGCCGCTGGGTTCGAGCCCGTTGGTGCGCAGCACCTCGAGGGTGTCGAGGACGTGGAAGGAATGAGGTCCCTCGGGTGTCTTGGCCTCGACGATTCGGGACCAGGCGGGGTCCCACTCGGGCAGCTTCGGGGGAGCCTGAGCCGGCCGTGCAGGAAATCTCATTGAACCTCTACCACTCGATTTCGGTCATTGCAGTGTTGAGTCCCGACCCGACTCCCATGCACAGGATGCGGTCGCCGCGTTTGAGGTGTGATGCCTCACGGCTGAGCGTGATCGGCAGGGAAGCCGGTCCCACATTGCCCAGTTCAGGATAGGTGACCGGAATTCGATCGGGATCGAGATTCGCGGCTTTCGTGATCGAATTGACGTGTACGTCGGAGACCTGGTGCATGATGTAGCGATCCATCTCGCGCCAGTCCCATCCATCTTCATGGGCTTCCTCCCACGCGGCGACGACGAGTTCCATGCCCCCGGCCAGCAGGCCCTTGGTGTCGGTGAACATTCCGTTGTGATCCCCCACGCACAGTTCGTGGTGCTGAGTGGCGGCCCGGGTGATGCCGCCGAGGATGCGGTGGCCGTTCGGATGCTTGTCGGCTGGCCCGAGGACCGCGGCGGAGGCACCGGATCCCAGCGTCAGGGAAGCGAACTCGTTGAGGTACTCCTCGCGGCTGATGCCCGGGCGGGTCAGCCGACGCAGCGTGGCCTCCTGGACGCGGGAGGCGTCTTCACCGGCGACAACGAGGGCGTATTCGATCTGGCCGGCGTCGATCATGTTCGCGGCCAGGGTCATTCCGTTGACGAAGCCCAGGCAGGCGTTGGCGATGTCGAAGTTCATCGCCCGCGAGCCCAAGCCGATGCCGGCGTGGACGCCGACGGCCACGGAGGGTTCGAGGTGCTCACGCGTGACCGAAGTGTTGACCATCAGTCCGATCGAGTCGGGGGAGACCCCAGCCTCGGCGAGGGCCTTCTTGCCGGCGGCGATCGCGCCATCGGCGAACTGGCTCGGCTCATCCCAATTGCGGCGTGCGTTGACACCGGCGACGCGTTGGAGAAGACCAGTGGGCAGATTGAGGGTAGACAGGGTGTCGGCGAGGCGCTCGTCGAATTCTTGAGAGGTCACAACGTTGGGGGCGAGGATCTCGGTCAGGCCGAGAAGCGCCACGTTCGAGTGCCGGAATGTTGCGTTGCCATTCGCCAATTGAGGTTCTCATCCCTTTGCGGGTCGTTCGTCGTCGTCTGCTGAGGGCCGATGCAACGCGCCCTTGAGGTGCGCCGCGACGGAGGAAGTCCGGAGACTATCTTATATCCCCGAGGCTGAATTGTTTCTCAGCGAGTGAACCAGGTGAATCCGTCATAGGCCATTCCGGTCGCGCAGAGGACCGCGATCCCGGCCAGAATGATCGACGTCACCGTGTGCGAGACCTTAGAGGATTGGAAGCGAACGGCACGCGAATGGGACATGGGGCGGTCGGTGACGAAGCGTCCGAACTGAACGAAGATGCGCCAGTCCATGACGTCGATGAGCGACTTCGCTGCCAGAGTGAAGACGATGATGCAGCCGACGCCCATGAGGAGAAGGAAGATGAATCCCATGAACCCGAACTCGCGGAAGAACTCGACGACGCGATCGGCGATGGCGGTGGCGAAGCCGGTGAATCCTTCGCTGAAGGGCAGCGCGTCGAAGGAATCGGTGATGCGGCCCAGGGTGAATCCGTCGCGCTCGGTCTGCTCTGCGCCGATGAACATGGCGACAGCGGCGGCCAGGGCCACGAGGAGGTTGATGATCGTGATCGTCGAATTGTCCGGCCAGAATTCGAGGGACTTCAGCGTGTAGGTCGATGCCAACGCCACGCAGATGATCGCGCCGGCCAGGGCGCCGACCGTAGCGGGGAGGAGCAGATTGTTGAAGAACACGAACGCGATGACGGCGATGAGGGCGGCGCCGAAGATATACGTGAACACCGCCAGAGTGTCACCGTTGGCCGAGGTGGCCGCGCGCCGGTTCGCCTCGACCATCTGACCCGACTGTCCGATGTTGTCTCTCAGCTCCGCCTTCGTGGCGCGCGAATCGGTGTCGGCCCCGGTCGCCGGCAGCACACGAGTCTCGTCTTCGGCCATTCCATAGACGCGTTCGGGCTGGTTGTAGGCGCGCGTCGGCTGGTCGTAGGCCTGAGTCGGCTGGTTGTAGGCGCGCGTTGGCTGGTCGTAGGAGCCGCCTCGCGGTCGTGCGCCCGGCCCCGAACCCTGCTGGCCGTGCCCACCGGGGGCGTACCCGGGCTGTTGCGGCGTCTGCCCGCCCTGGGGTCGACGCTGCGGAGCCGGTTGCCATCTGCCGATTCGAGACGCGATGAGGTAGACGATGAGCACGACGAGTGCTGCGAGGACTCCGATTGAGATGCTGGCGCCGAGCTCGCTCATGGGGGACTTCCTGGGGATGGGCAACGATGGTCGTGTGCTCAGTCTAAGGAGGATTGGCCAGGTAATCACGTTTGAGCCCCGCAATATACCCGGCGGCGGGCGAGGTCGCACCCGGGGATGGCGTCGGTGCCGCACCGCGCGGGTAGGGTGAGATCACGATCGGATATGACCTCGGAATCGTCGAGGACCGCCCAGCCTTCGAAGGAGAATCGCGATGAGCAACGCCCAGGCATTCACGACATCGGCCATGCCCTTGGACCAGCAGGTCGTCCTCATCACCGGGGCTGGACGCGGGGTTGGATCATCAATCGCGAAGGCCTTCGCACATGAGGAATCGGCGCTTGTCATCAACTATCGCTACTCCGTCGAAGCCGCGGAGGAGCTTGCCGAGGCGGTCCGTGCCCGAGGCGGACGTGCCGTGGCCGTCGAGGCCGATGTCACCGATTCACGAGCCGTCGATGCGATGTTCAGGACGGCGCAGGAGGAGTTCGGGGCTCCCGTATCGACCGTGGTCAACAATGCCCTCGTCGATTTCTCCTTCAATGGTGACGAAAGGCAGCCGGCGGATGAGATCGACTTCTCCGATTTCACAGATCAGTTCCGTGGTGCCGTCGGTGCCGCCCTCAACACCGTCCAGGCCGCGATGAGCGGATTCCGCAAGATCGGCTCCGGGCGGGTCATCAACATCGGGTCCAACCTCGTCCAGAACCCGGTCGTGCCCTACCACGACTACACCGCAGCCAAGGCGGCGCTGCTGTCGCTGACCAGGACCTTTGCCAAGGATCTCGGGCCGTCCGGAGTTCGGGTGAACATGGTCTCCGGCGGTCTGCTGCGCACCACAGATGCCTCCTCGGCGACCCCGGAGGAGGTCTTCGACCAGATCGCGGCACAGACTCCGCTGGGCCATGTGACGACTCCGGAGGAATTCGCCTCGGCGGTGGTGTTCTTCGCTTCACCAGCCTCACGTGCGGTGACGGGCCAGAACCTCGTCGTCGACAACGGCCTGGTGATGGACTGAAACGATAGCGTCCGACTGTCCTGAGCGATAGCGCCCGGGTGCCGCCCTCAGCTGTCGACCTCAGCTGTCGACCTCAGCTGTCGACCTCAAGCCAGGAGCGATTTCGCACCCGCCAGATACCCGGCGATCATCGCCCGCGCCACGTCGAGGGCAGACCTCACCGTCGAGGGCAGACCTCACCGTCGAGGGCCGACCTCAGGGAGTCTGCCCTCGATGGTGCGGTCGGCTTTCGGCAATGTGCTTTTTTATCGCAGAAAACATGTCACTGGGGAACAGGTCGGCCCAGACCAAATTGAACACCGTGAAACCGGCATTGGTGAGTCGCATGTGCCGAGCGTGGTTGTCCTTGCTTGCTCGATCCGGTCCATTCTCGTTGAGGTAGTACTTCCCCAGTCCATGGAACTCCACGATTAGGGGGAGTCTTGCGTGTTTGAAGCCGCATCTGCCGAGAAATTTCCCTGCGCGATCGTGCGCCGTCACCTGCGGGATCATGTCTGGGATGGAGAATCTGTGGAATTTCACCGCACAGAGTGACTCGCCCTGGGACTCGTGCAGCGGATCAGACAGTTCCAGGCCTTGTTTCGCAGCTCTGCAGCCTCTTCGACGTATCTTCATCTGATCGAGAAGCTCAGGCTTGCTGATATCCCTGACCCGAAGGGCCTCGGAGATCATCGGGACCGATATCTCCAACGGGTAGTCGTGAGCGATATCGGAGAGCGTGCGCGACAGATCTGTGACGGCAAATTCGCCGACGGTGGTTCGGTCCGCCAGCGGAACCGTGCGGTCGTAGATGCGCAGCGTCGTGAAGTTCTCATGATATCCGCGGCGGATGATCTCAGCTTGGTCGGTCGCCGGGAAGGGCGGATAAATGCCGTGAATCAGTGCAGCAGAGATGTGGGAGTAGACGTCACCGGAGCGGAGTTCATCCAGTCGCGAGCGAATCAAAGGCTTGAGGCTTTCACTTCGATCTCGGATGTCGCCGAAGGCCTGGGGATAGGCGATCGGCTCGGCAGTGGCAGACGAGTGCAGAATGGCATGTTGCGGTGAACTGCAAGGACGGGCCACGGCATAATGCCCACGCCGAATCTTTCGCAGACAACATTGCTGCGCCCGGCGGACATCGTCGTCGGTCAAGCCGAATCTGAGCAGATCCTGCTTCATGTAAACCTGAACCATTTAACGATAATGACATCAAGACGCATTAAACGCAATGAAAAGGCACGAAACGACACTAAGGCGTTCGCCGATTCCGCCCTGCCTGCGGCCACGCAATCGCCGAGAGCAGACCGCAGCGGCGACGGGCGACTTCAGGGAGTCGGCCTTGGCCGCTGCGGTCGGCCCTCGGCGCTGCGATCTGCTCTCGAAGTTGGTTGCTTGGTTGCTTGGGTGGTTCGTTGGGGTGGGGCGAGTCGTGGGAGTCAGACCCGTTCGAGGAACGCCAGACTGCGGTCGAGGAGCAGCTGCGCACTGTCCTCGCGATAGTCGTCGACCAGTGGGTCGCTGAAGAGATGGGTCGCTCCCGGGTAGAGGAAGTACTCCGCCTGGGCACCTGCTCGGGCGGCTGATTCCATCAGGGTCTCCGGTGTTCCCGCATCCCGCCACTCGTCGTCGACGGCGAAGTGGATCTGGACGGGCACATCCTCCTGCCACCGTGTCGGCTTGGGGAAGCCGCCACCGTGGAAGAGGAGCGCACCGCGTGCACGTGAATCGTTCTTGCCCATCTGCTGGGCGATGCCGGCCCCGAGTGAGAGGCCGGCGAACACAATCTCATCCGGCAGATCAGCACACGCCGCGGTCACCCGATCGACGAGCCGTGAGAACCCGACCTCTTGCGCGTGGCCGACCCCTGCATCGGCCGAGGTGAACGTGTGCCCCTCATAGAAGTCGGGGGCGACCACGCTATGGCCCGCAGTGGTGTAGCGCTCGGCGATCGCATCGATGCCGGGAGTCTTGCCCAACGCGGAATGGAGCAGAACGAGGGTTGTCATGGCGGTCTCCTGTCTCGTCAGTTGAATCCAGTTCGGGCCGCATCTCGGGCCGCATCTCGGGTTGCAGCTCGGGTGACTCAGCGGCTGTGGCCGTGCGGGATGGCGAAGGAGTCGGCTTGGGCCGTCTCCCAGTCATCGGCCCAGTCGTCGGGAGCGCCGTCGAGCAGTTTGCCGGGCTTGAGCCAGTCGTAGAGTCGGGCATAGGACCACGACTCGGACGCCGAGACGTTGCGGCGCAGCATCGTGGGCTCCAGCTCGTCCGGGTGCGTTGCCCCCATTGATGCCATCAGGCGCACAGCCTCGGCGACGGTGCTCGCATGGTAGTTCTTCACACGGGTCGACTTGTCGGGGACATCGATGGCGCGGGCCCGGCGAGGATCCTGCGTGGCCACGCCGACGGGGCACTTGCCCGTGTGGCAGACCTGAGCCTGGATGCAGCCGACGGCCATCATCATGGCACGGGCCGAGTTCGTGAAATCCGCGCCCTGGATGAGGCGCTTGACGATATCGGAGCCGCTTGCGATCTTCCCGGACGCGCCGACCTTGATCTGATCGCGCAGGCCCGCACCCATGAGCGCATTGTGCACGATCATCAGGCCCTGCGTCAGCGGCAGGCCGACGTGGTCCTCGAACTCCAGTGGCGCCGCACCGGTGCCGCCCTCGGAACCGTCGACGATGATGAAGTCCGGCGTGATCCCGGTTTCGACCATCGCCTTGCAGATGGCGAGGAACTCGGTGCGCGAACCCACGCAGAGCTTGAAGCCGGCGGGCTTGCCGCCGGAGAGCTCGCGCATCTTCGCGATGAACTGCAGAAGCTCGATCGGCGTGGAGAACACCCGGTGATTCGGTGGACTCACACAGGTCTTGCCGACGGGGATGCCGCGGATCTCCGCGATCTCCTCGGTGACCTTCGGTCCCGGCAGGACACCGCCGATGCCGGGCTTGGCGCCCTGGGAGAGCTTGAGTGAGACCATCTTGACCTGCGGGTCCTGTGACTTCCTGGCGAAGACCTCCGGGTCGAATTCGCCGTCGGGCCTTCTGGAACCGAAGTACCCGGTGCCCAGTTCCCAGATCAGGTCGCCGCCGAACTCCTGGTGGTAGGGCGAGATCGAACCCTCCCCGGTGTCGTGGGCGAAGCCGCCCATGGCGGCACCCTTATTCAAGGCGCGCACCGCGTTGTTGCTCAGCGACCCGAAGCTCATGGCCGAGACGTTGAGCAGAGAGATGTCATAGGGCTGTGTGCAGTCCTTGCCGCCGATTCGCACCCGGGGCGGGGTCGGGGAATTGGTGATCGGAACCGCGGAGTGCATGAGGGCTTCATAGCCCGTGCGGTTGACGTCATGTTCGGTGCCGAAGGCATGTTCTGAGTGCTTGCCCTTGGCGCGTTCGTAGATCGTCGTGCGGGTGTCACGGCTGAACGGGCGCCCATCCCAATTCCGTTCGATGAAGTACTGCTGGATCTCGGGACGAATCGATTCCAGCAGGAACCGTGCGTGGCCCGCGATCGGGTAGTTGCGCAGAATCGAATGCTTCTTCTGGGTCATGTCCCAGGCGGAGAGGGCGCCGAGCCCGAGCGCTGAGACGGCTGCGGCGGCCTGAGCCACCCGCTTTCCAGTCGAGTCATTGCTGACCAGACGAACCCTGGGGAATTGTCGTTGCATTGAGCCTCCTCGGTCTGTACTTGATGCGAGCCTAGACCGAGAAGACGGGGATTTCAGGAAAGGGTGGGCTAAATTCCGGGAAACGTGCACGGCGGCGTGTCCTCAGAGCAGCAAGGTGCTATGTCGGCAGGACAACTGGTGTCCTGGCCATGGTCGATGCGCTCAGAAAGGCTGGGTCAGCAGCCCAGCGATGACCTGGTCCAGCCGCAGGGAATAGCCGATGATGAGGAGAAGACCCGTCGCGATCCACGCGATCTCCTTCGAGGAGTCATAGCCGCTCAGGGGTCGATCGGAATAGCGAAGACCGCCGGCCATGACGATGACGAGGTCGACGATCCACCACAGGCCCAAGCCGCCCAGAGTCAAGAGCTTGAGCCCGCCGGTGGCGAAACGGCCCGTGTAGAAGCGGTCGGCACCGAGAAATCCCAGCGTCAGTGACAGGATCCAGGTGACGAAGAAGGAACGATTGGCGTGTTCCTGCGCGGGCCCGTTCACAGAGTCCGGCCGCTGACGGGGGTCGCTGGACGGCAGTTCGGGGGCCAGAGACGACACGGGCACCGTGTTCTCCTTCTCATGCTTAGCCGCTCTCCGTGGTGCAGTGGGCGTACCGCGAAGAGCCGAGGGATGGGTGTCAGGCGGGGGACCTGAGTACAGCCTAGGAAACCCATGGGTGTGTGCGCATTGGGGTTTTCCTCAGTGTCGGCATAGCGTGGGGTTCATGGGTACTGGTGAGCCGAGCGCGACGAGTACTCGGCGAACCATCGTGGCAGTGTTCTTGGCCGGAGTCTCTGTCTTCCTCGTGCTCTACGAGACGCAGGGGCTCCTCCCTGCCATCCGTGGTGCCTATGACATCGATGCCCCCACAGCGAGTCTGACGGTCTCCGCCACCAACGTCGCCATGGCGGTCTTCCTCATCCCGTTCTCCATGCTCGCCCCGCGCATCGGGCATGCCAGGCAGATCGCCGGCGGCGTGGTCCTGGCAGCGCTTCTCGCACTCATTCTGCCCTTCATGCCGAGCCCCGAACTGCTCATCGTCGTGCGCTTCCTTCAGGGTGTGGCGATCGCTGCCGTACCTGCCACCGCGATGGCCTATCTTTCGCTGCGACTGCCGGCGGCGGCGCTGCCCGGCGCGATCGGCGTCTACATCGCCGGCAATACGATCGGTGGGCTCTCGTCCCGGCTGCTGACCGGTCTTGCCGCTGAGATCCTGGGTTGGCACGGCGGCCTGGCGTTCACCGCGGCAGTCTCGCTGGTCTTCGGAGTCATCGTCGTCTGGCTGCTCCGCCACGATCTGTTCACCACCGCGCGGGCGATCGCTGCACGGGAAGCCTCGGCGACCGTGGTGGAACCGTCGACGGCTAAGCAGTTTTCGGCGGTCGAGTCGGACACCGCGGCGGTCGCGGACTCGGTCCAGCCGCCTCGGCGCGCGATCATTCCGCTGGGATCGGGGCTGTGGCGAATCTACCTCACTGGCTTCCTGTGCATGATCGTCTTCGGTGGGTCCTTCACGATGCTCGGCACCCGGCTGCAGCACGATCCCTGGCGTCTGAGCGAAGGTGCGGTCGCCCTGTTCTTCCTCATCTACCTCGTCGGCACGCTCGTCACCACGTATTACGGGCGCTTGGCCACGAAGCTCTCGCGCACCTCGCTGACGCTGATCGGGATGGTCACGGCGCTTGTCGGCGCCGGGCTCACGCTCGTGAACTCTCTGCCCGTGATCATCATCGGCATGTCCCTGCTCACCGGCGGCTTCTTCCTCGGCCACACAGGTGCATCAGCATCAGCCAGCGCCTCACGGCCGGGTGTCGACTCCACCCGGTCGGCGGCCATCTACCTCACCGTCTACTATCTGGGCACCAGCCTGGGAGCCTGGCTGTCGGCGGTTCTGTTCACCGGCTTCGCGTGGCCGGGTGTCGTCGTCATGTGCATGACCTCATTGCTCGCCGTTCTGATCTTGACCCTGAGCGGGGCTTCGATAGGGTTCAAGAAACGCAGCTGATCATTCGTTCAGCTTAGGATCCGGAGGACTTCATGCCCCATGCAGCACATTCGAACGTCACCTATACGATCGATCGGGGCGTCGCCCACGTGGAGATCGATCGCGCCGAGAAACTCAATTCACTGACCAGAGAGGTATTCGAAGACCTCGTCGAGGTCGGCCGTGCGCTCAAGGAATCGACTGAGGTCAGGGCCGTCGTGCTCTCCGGTCGCGGGCGTGCGTTCAGTGCCGGGCTGGACTTCACCGAAATGTCCCGGCTCGCAGATGAGGGCACGGCAACCGCTTCCGCCGCCGAGGCGGGGGTGGGGAATGCGTCACCGACCGGCAGCGCCGTCGACGTCGGTGAGCGTCTCGGATCCGCTCGGGCGCTGGCCCAGAAGGCCGTGCATGTGTGGTCCCTGATCGAGGTGCCCGTCATCGCCGGATTCAGAGGCCCGGCTCTCGGCGGTGGGATGCAGATCGCATTGGGCACCGACATTCGCATCGCCGGCCCCGACGTCCAACTCTCGCTGATGGAGATCAAATGGGGGATCATTCCGGACATGTGCGGGACTCAGCTTCTGCCGCGCCTGGTCGGGCCCGGAATGGCGAAGAAGCTCATCGCCACAGGTGAGGCCATCGGAGCCGAAGAGGCGCTGCGGATCGGTCTCGTCGAAGAACTGGCCGAGGATCCGGTCGCGCGGGCACTCGAACTTGCCGCCGACATCGCGGGGAAATCACGCTCGGCACTTGTCTGGGCGAAGAAACTCGTCGACCTCTCCTATGAAGCCGACTTGGCCACTGGCCTCGATGCGGAGCAGGAGGCGCTGGCCTCGCTCATCGGCACCGACGAGCAGCGCGCGGTCGTCACAGAACGGCTGGCTCGCATGGCCAAGAGGTCGAAGGGCTGAGGCGAGCGAATCGGCTGTGGCGACCGGCCGCGGTTCAGCCGTGTTTGCCGGGGAACTCCGGGCGGATCGGGTCGATGGTCCGGTCGGATCCGACCGCCTCGGCGACGGTGTCGAACGTATCGAGTTCGCGCAGCAGCACGAGTGTCGGGCGCATCAACTTGAGACGCTCCTCGGTCTCGGCGGTCAGAATCTCGCTCACCGACATCCATTCGCTTGCATGCGCCTCGGTGGTCCGATGATGGGCTGACCCATGGTCACCGGCCGAGAGCGCGTAGAAGTAGGTGTCGAATCGTTTCGGCCGCCCCGCCGGGGTCACCCAGTTCGCCCACGGCTTCAGCCCCGCCGGGTCAAGCACGGCACCTGTCTCCTCTTCGACCTCACGCACAGCGGTGGCGAGCAGGATGCGCCAACCGTCGGTCACCTCGGCGATGGTGGAGTCCTTCCACGCTGCCTGATGGGTCTGCGGGTCGGGGACCTCGATGGATGCCCCGGTCTGCTCATCGATGGGATCGACGCGGCCGCCGGGGAAGACGACGACGCCGGCGGCAAAATCCATCGTCGACACCCGGTGCTGGACGAAGACCTCGAGCCCGGTGCTGCCATCACGGATCATGAGCACACTGACGGCGGGCTTGATCGGCACGGCCGTCGGGTCGGGGACATCGGGTCCGCGGCTGGAGGAATCAGCGAGGTCCGAACGGTCGGACCCCTCGGGGGAGATATCTCGAATCACTGTCAGCACCTTCGCTTCTGTGTCTGGTCGTCACCTCCCATTATGACGCTGACTGCTGCCCCGGGCGGAGGTGGGGTGGGTGTCCGGTGGGCTCAGAACGGGTGTGGTCGGGCCGCGATCGACCTCCGTCACTGTCTGCCGGGGCGACCATCTGAGGATTCATGCGGCAGGATACGATGGTGCCGGAGGAGAACGACGGTGAACTTCTCAAGTCAGCTTGAGAGCTGAAACTTGAGGATCGGCGCACGCGCCGGTCGTCGACAGCCCGCAGACCGGAAGAGTGCGGAAATGAGCGGATTGGAGAGCTATCCTTTCTTCACGATCGACCAGGCGTGGCCCAACTGGCTGATATTCACACTCCTGGCGATCGACATGATCATCCGCATCGTCGCGTTGGGCTGGATTCCGCACAACCGCAGACCCTCGGTCGCACTCGGGTGGCTGCTCGCGATTTTCCTCATCCCCTACGTCGGAATTCTCGCGTTCCTGCTGCTCGGCTCCTCCAAGCTCCCGAAGCGGCGGCGGGACAAACAGGTGCTCGTCAACGACGTCTTCCGGGACCAGACCGATGATCAGGCGATCATCGGCGACTCGGCCCACATGCCGGAACCACTGAGGACGGCAGCGCAGCTGAACTACGATCTGGGCGCACTGCCGATGACGCACGGCAACTCCTTCGAACTCCACACCGACAACCACGCATGCATGGAGGCGATGGCCGACCAGATCGACGCGGCCACGAGGTTCGTCCACTTCGAGTTCTACATCGTCGCCATCGATGACACGACGAGGCGGCTCCTCGAATCGCTGTTGGCAGCGCACGAGCGTGGGGTGGAGGTCCGAATCCTCATCGATCATCTGGGCTCACTGGGATATCCGGGCTACTCGGAGCTGGTCAAGAGGCTCAACTCCTCGGGAGTGGCGTGGCGCCGGGCCCTGCCGATCCGCCCCTGGAAGGGCGAGTACCAGCGACCCGATCTGCGCAATCACCGGAAGATCCTCGTCGTCGATGGAGTCCTTGCCTTCACCGGATCACAGAACATCATCGACCGGTCGTATAACAAGCGGCGCAACCGGAGGAAGGGCTTCCAATGGAAGGATCTGTCGCTGAAGTGCACCGGCCCAGTCGTCGATGAACTCGATGCAGTCTTCGTCACGGACTGGTATTCGGAGACGGGGGAGTTCTTCGACGAACCCTCACGGAGAGAACCCCAAGCACCGCAGAACGGTGGTATCCAGGCGCAGGTGGTGCCGTCGGGACCTGGGTTCGAGGATGAGAACAACCTGCGCTTGTTCAACCACCTCATCTACAACGCGAACCGCAGCGTCGTCGTCTGCTCACCGTACTTCGTGCCCGACGAATCGCTCATGCACGCGCTCACGACTGAGGCCCGGTCCGGAGTCGACGTGCGCCTGTATGTGGGAGAGACGAGCGACCATTGGCTCACGCAGCGGGCCCAACAGTCCTATTACGCCGATCTGGTGCGAGCCGGCGTCAGAATTTTCTTGTACCACGCCCCGACCGTCCTGCATTCGAAGTTCCTCCTCATCGATGATGAAGTGTCGATCATCGGGTCGTCGAACATGGATGAGCGATCGTTCGCGATGAACATGGAGGTCACCATGTTCATCGTCGATAGGGAATTCACCCAGCGGATGTACGACCTCGAAGCGCAGCGCTACGCTCCGAACTCCGTCGAGCTCGACGCCGAACGTTGGAACGATCGGCCGCTGCTGCACAAATATGTGGAGAACGTCGCCAGACTCACGAGCTCACTGCTCTAGTCACGTTGGTGAGGGCTCGTGGCGTACTGCGCCGGACATGACAACGCTCCCGCACCCTGGATCAGTGTGCGGGAGCGTTGTCACCTGCTGCCTGCGATCGCGGGTCAGCCGTCAAGCGGTTCAGCCGCCGTGGGCAACAACCCTCGAGCGGTGCAGGTGAGAGCCTCAGGTGTGAGAGCCTCAGGCGTCTTCAGTGAGTCCGGCAGGGCCTTCATCGTCGATGTCGCGCATGGGGTCAGCGATGACATCGTCCTTGGCCTCCGCAGCGCCCGTGGGCTTGCTGCCTGCAGTGCCAGTGGACTTGCTGTCCGTGGCGTCTGCACCAGCTCCGGTGGCTCCTGTGCCTGTCGCACCTGTCCCCGCTGCGGAGTTGACCTTGTCGGCTGCCGTCTGGACGGCATCGGCGACGGCCGGGGACTTGTCGCGGATCGACTGGTTGGCCTTCTCAACGGTGTCCTGCACTCGCGGGTCGGTCCAGAGATCCTGTGCCTGGGCCTTAAGCTTCTCGTAGCTCTGACGTCCGGTGCGTGATCCGAGTACGTAACCGACTCCCAGACCAGCCAGGAGAATCAATCGCTTCTTCATTTTCCTGCTCTCCTTCTCAGCTTGCCGTGACTGCATGCAACACGTGTGAGTGCACAGACCGACGATGATCGACGGTCGTGCGCATCGGCACTGTGTCCTGGTTCACCACCATATACTGCAGATGGTTCCTCAGTGAAAGAATACAGTCTCAGGTTTGGGGGAGAAGAGACAGTTCTTCGGTGATCAGCCCACTGTGGGCTGCTGCTGGGTGATGCAGTGGATTCCGCCGCCCCGGGCATAGAGTTCGCGAGCATCGACGCCGACGACCTTGCGTCCCGGGTACACCTTCTCGAGCACGGAGACCGCCTCGGCGTCCATCGGATCGTCGAAGGTGCAGGCGATGACCCCGTCATTGGTCACGAGGTGGTTGACGTAGGAGTAGTCGACCCACCCCTCATCATCGCGCAGTGCTTCGGGTGCGGGGATCGTCACGACGTCGAAGGGCTGCCCCTCGGCAGTGGTCTCGGCGGTGAACTGGGTCTTGAGCGCCTGACTGAATTCGAAGTCCGGGTGCTCGGGATTGCGCTGATCGTGGATGAGGATGACGCCCGGGCTGGGCATGGCCGCGACGATGTCGACGTGGCCGCGGGTGCCGAAGGTCTGATTGTCGCGGTGGAGGCCGTGCTCGAGCCAGATGACTTTCTTCGCCCCGACCGTGCGGGCGAATTCGGCTTCCACGTCGGCCTCGGTCAGGTCGGGGTTGCGGCCCGGATCCAACTGCACGCTGCGCGTGGCCAGCACGGTGCCCTGCCCGTCGACGTGGATGCCGCCGCCTTCATTGCGCAGCTGGGAATCGATGATGGGGACTCCTGCCTGGTTCGCGACGAAGCGGCCGATGTGCTGATCATGATCCCATGTCGCCCACTCCTGGGCGCCCCAGCCGTTGAACACCCAGTCCACCGCGTGCAGTGCGCCATCGTCGTCAACGACGAAGCTCGGACCGATGTCGCGCATCCAGGCATCGTCGAGTTCGGCATTGACCACAGTGATCGGGTGGTTGATGCCCTCGCCGAGGTGGCGGCGGGCATTGTCCGTCTGCGACGTCGAGACGACCACAGTCACCGGAGTGAACTCGCTGGTGGCACGGGCCACCGCGGCCCAAGTGCGGCGAGCCGCCTCGGCGTCTTCCTCGGTCTCCCCCAGGGCATAGCCGGAGGACGGGAACGCCATCCAGATGCGATCGTGGGCAGCTGTTTCCGCGGGCATGTGAAACGTCATCGTTCATCCCTTCGTGTCTGAGCGACTGTTGAGCCTCGTGGCCTGGTGGGCTGCACGCCGCCGTGAACTTTCTCCCCAGTGCTGCAGGCGGCAGTTGGCTTGTCCCGAGTGTAGCGAGGTTCGGCTCCTGGGGGTCAACGGATTCCGCACCTACCCGGACGGGGTGGGAGAAGTCCGTATAGTCTGGCGTGGAAGACACAACGCTTGGGTATCAGGGCTCGAACGCGCCATGGGAGGCAGCACGTGGAACAGCAGGATCTGCAGGAATTGTTCGGTCGGTCTGGGACCGGTCCGTTGGCGGGAGTGGTCGTCGCTGACTTCTCACGTGTGTTGGCGGGGCCCTACGCGACGATGATGCTTGCCGACCTCGGCGCCACGGTCATCAAGGTCGAGGGACGGACCGGCGACGATACACGGCACTGGGCGCCACCTCGGCGAGGCGATGATGCGACGTATTTCCTCACGGCGAACCGAAACAAGCACTCCGTGGTCCTCGATTTCAAAGACGAGGGGGAGCTGGCCCTGGCGCAGGAGCTGGCTAGGCGGGCCGACATCCTCGTGGAGAACTTCAAGGCCGGTGGATTGGCAAAGTACGGGCTCGACTATGACACCGTCAAGATTCAGAATCCGGGCGTCATCTACGCCTCGGTGACCGGGTTCGGGCGTGACAACCCGCAACCCGGCTACGATCTGCTGATCCAGGGACTGTCCGGCTTCATGAGCGTCACAGGGTCGCAGGAGTCGGGTCCGGTGAAGGCTGGCGTGGCGGTCGTTGACGTGTTCACCGGTCTGCACACCACGGTCGGAATCCTCGCGGCACTGGCCCACCGCAAGGACACCGGCGAGGGGCAGCTGGTGGAGACGAACCTCCTGTCCTCGGCACTGTCTGGGCTGGCGAACCAGACCTCGGCATATGTGGCCGGGGGTGTCGTCCCGCAGGCAATGGGCAACGCCCACCCGAGCCTGTACCCCTACCAGCCGATGCCCACGGCCGAGGGGCAGATCATCATCGCTGTCGGCAACGACAACCAGTTCCGTTCACTGGCAGCGGTGCTGGGCCATCCCGAGTGGGCTGAGGATGCACGCTTCGCGAACTTCTCCGACCGCAACGAGAACCGTGGCGAACTCGAACCGGAACTCATCGCCGCGCTGAGTGAGAAGACGAACCAGGAATGGTTCGACATCCTGACTGCTGCCGGTCTTCCGTGTGCTCCGATCAACACGATCGCCCAGGGTGTCGACCTGGCGACCTCGCTGGGTCTTGAGCCCGTCGCCGAGGCGGGGGCCGGGGATCGGGTGATCCCAACGGTGGCCAATCCGATCCGCTTGTCCGAGACTCCGCCGAGCTACGATCTCGCTCCGCCACAGCTGGGGGACAGCACCGAGGTGGTCAAGGACTGGTTGCGCAGCCAGCGCTGAGGGCAGTCATTTCACCGTCACTACCGGGGTCATGCTCGGAGTCAGACCCAGTGTTGCTGCACGGAAGTTCTGCCAGACGTTCTGCCGGACGTTCCGGCAGGCGTTCTGTCGGACGTTCTGCCGGAAGTTCTGGCAGGTTGGGTTCGTGAAACACCAGGGCTGCTCGGGCTGAACTTCCGGATTCACTGACGTACCCTGGAGTCTGTATGAATGCACCCTAGTCACTGGGGAGATCCTGAGCAGTCCACTTCTGGTCACGGCGGATTTCGCAAAGTGGCGCACCAGACTCCAGGACTGAGATGGATACAGACAAGACTGAGACGAAGTCCGCCAGACGGTCGGTCGTCAAGCGCGCGCTGATGGTTGTGGCCATGCTGCTGACAGCCTTTCATCTGCTCGCAAGCTTCCTCTGGATCGCTCCGTCGTCGACGGCGCGAGAGGTGATCCCCGGGGACCTTCTCTCCGAGTACATGATTCCGCTGTGGGGTCAGTCGTGGAGTGTATTCGCTCCCGAGCCGATCAACGGCGACTACTACTTCGATGTCCGCGCGGTCGTGAAGACTGCCGAGGGCGGTGAAGAGGTCACGGATTGGGTGCGCGCCACGGATGTTGAACTCGATCATTCGACCTACAAGCTCTTCCCTCCTCGCTCGGCCGGTCTGGGCGTCGGGGTCGCCTCCGACATCAAGGGATCGTGGGAGGACCTGCCCAACGACCAGAAGGCGATCGTCAAGCTCGACTACTTCAAGGGTGATGACTCTGTCGACCGGCTGACGACGAAGCTGGGGGACTACGAAGATCCCGACGGTGCTGTCGACGGATACCTGGAGAGCGAACATCTGGCCACGGCCTATGCGACACAGGTGGCCAGAGCGATCTGGGGTGAGGACGTCCAGCGCGTCCAGTACCAGGCAGCCCGACAGAATGTTGTGCCGTTTGCACAGCGCAACAACGACGATGCGAAACGGCCGAACATCCAGCCGGTGCCGGTCGGCTGGCGAGCACTGGTGGCCGAACCGCACCAGTCCGATGTGGAGTTCGCCGAGTACTTCTGTGCCTCCGACAAAGTGAGGTGTGCAGATGAGCAGTGACAAGAACACCCGGGTCAAGGGTGAAGAGATCGGCGTGCAGGAGTCGAAGTCCGGGGTGACCTCCTATTCGGCAGCGGATCCGAACGAGCGCATTCCAGTCGCTTCCCGCGTCCTGGGGAGCATCTCGCGCGGCTGGGACTGGCTTGAGGAGATGCTCATCGGTCGCTATCACGCAACGTACGGTCTCGCGGTGACCCGTATCCTCATCGGCCTGACCGGACTCGGCCTGCTGCTGACGAACTTCAGCGCCCGGCACTATGCCTTCGGCGTGGGCAGCGCCTGGAACGGGGAGATCGCTGACCCCAAGAGCGACTTCCCGAACATCTGGCTGTTCTCTGTCTTCCACCGTGCGGTGACCAACCCGCCGTTGTTCACCGCCATGATCATCGGTCTGGCCATTCTCGCCGTCGTCATCATCCTCGGATGGCGGACTCGCATCGTTCTGCCGTTCTATCTGGTCCTGTGGGTGAGCTTCATCGAGCTCAACGACGGTGCTGGCGATCAGGGCGACAATGCGTATCGCATGTTCATGATCGCGATGCTCTTCGCCGACACCACCCGGCGGTGGTCCTTGGATGCCAAGCGCAAGAGACAGCAGAACCCGGAGTTCCCGGAAACCGACGGAGGCAGCTATCGCTGGGCCCTCATCATGGCCAACAACTTAGCGATCGTCGTGCTGGCCTTCCAGGTCTGTGCGATCTACATGTCGGGTGGTCTGTACAAGGCCGGTGGTGCCGCTTGGCAGCACGGATTCGCAGTGTACAACCCGCTGCACACTCAACAGTTCGGAACCTGGCCGGTGCTCTCAGACCTGCTGACCGCCTGGGGCCCGATGGTCGTGGCCATCTCCTGGGGCTCGGTCCTGTTCCAGTGCGCGTTCCCGTTCATGCTGTTCAACAGGTACACGCGAATTGTGGGCCTGTTGGGCATCCTCTCCTTCCACCTGGGAATCGCCCTGCTGATGGGACTGCCCTGGTTCTCGCTGACGATGATCGCCGTCGATGCCATCTTCATCCGCGATCGCAGCTTCGAAAAGCTCCACAAGCTGGTGAGTCGCTGGTGGAGATCGACCTCCGAAGGCTTGGAACGCACGAAGGCGAATGCCTCGCGCTAGTCGCCTGCGCGCCGCACGAGCCGTTGTTTCCTGAGCTCGCAGGGAAAGGGCCCCATCGAAGTTTCAGAGCTCCGCTTTAAAGCAGAGCTCTGAAACTTCGATGGGGCCCGTACCGTTTGGGGCGGACTATCGCTTCGGGCGCAGCTCCAGGCCTTTGGACTCCGGATCCTCGGGCAGACCGATGACGATGTCATCGCCGTCGACCACGTCGCCGGACAGCAGAGCGCGGGCCAGTTTGTCTCCGATCTCGCGCTGGACCAGCCTGCGCAGGGGGCGGGCGCCGAACGCAGGATCGTAGCCCTCGAGCGCGAGCCAATCCTCGGCGGCATCCGTGACCTCGAGCGTGATCCGGCGTTCGGTCAGGCGAGACGCCAGACGCTGGATCTGCAGGTCGACGATGGAGGACAGCTCCTCCGTGCTCAGGGCGTCGAAGAGCACGATGTCGTCAAGACGGTTGAGGAACTCGGGCTTGAACGTCGAATGCACGACGCCCAACACAGCATCCTTCTGCTCCTCGACACTCAGAGACTGATCGACGAGGAACTGCGAACCCAGGTTCGAGGTCAGAATCAGAATCGTGTTCCGGAAGTCGACTGTGCGCCCCTGACCATCGGTGAGACGACCATCGTCAAGAACCTGCAGCAGGATGTCGAAGACACTCGGGTGTGCCTTTTCCACCTCGTCGAGGAGGACGACGGAGTAGGGGCGACGGCGCACAGCCTCGGTGAGCTGGCCGCCCTCGTCGTAGCCGACGTAGCCCGGAGGGGCGCCGACGAGACGTGAGACGGTGTGCTTCTCGCCATACTCGCTCATATCAATGCGGATCAGGGCCTTCTCATCGTCGAAGAGGAAGTCCGCGAGGGACTTCGCGAGCTCGGTCTTGCCCACGCCGGTGGGGCCGAGGAACAGGAACGAGCCCGTCGGACGGTCCGGGTCGGCGATGCCGGCACGTGAACGACGGATCGCATCGGACACCGTGGCCACGGCGCTCTTCTGGCCGATGAGACGCTTGCCCAGCACATCCTCGGCGCCCAGCAGCTTCTCGATCTCGCCCTGCATCAGGCGTCCGGCCGGGATGCCCGTCCAGGAGGAGACGACCTCGGCGATGTCATTGCTCGAGACACGATCACTGACCATCGGATCGGTCTCGGTCTCGGCGTTGGCTTCCTCCGCCTCGGCGAGGTCGATCTCCTTCTGCACGGCAGGGATCTCCCCGTAGAGCAGACGCGAGGCCGTTTCCAGATCCGTGTCGCGCTGAGCCTTGTCAGCCTGAGAGCGCAGCTCGTCGAGCTTCTCCTTGAGCTCGCCGACCCGGTTGAGACCAGCCCTCTGGGATTCCCAGGTGGCCTCGAGGGCGTGCAGCTCCTCCTCCCGATCGGCAAGATCGGCACGCAGGGCGCCGAGGCGCTCCTTCGAGGCCGTGTCCGTTTCCTTGGACAGGGCCATGTCCTCCATTTTCAGCCGATCCACCGCACGCCGAAGCTCATCGATCTCGACGGGTGCCGAGTCGATCTCCATGCGCAGACGGGACGCGGCTTCGTCGACGAGGTCGATGGCCTTGTCCGGCAGCTGACGGCCGGTGATGTAGCGATTGGACATGGTGGCCGCGGCGACGAGTGCTCCGTCGTTGATCGAGACCTTGTGGTGGGCCTCGTAGCGTTCCTTGAGCCCACGCAGGATCGCGACCGTGTCCTCGACGCTGGGTTCGCCCACGTAGACCTGCTGGAACCTGCGTTCCAGGGCCGGATCCTTCTCGATGTTCTCGCGATACTCGTCGAGTGTGGTCGCGCCGACGAGGCGCAGTTCACCGCGGGCGAGCATCGGCTTGAGCATATTGCCCGCGTCCATAGCGGAGTCTCCGGTGGCGCCGGCGCCGACGACGGTATGGAGCTCATCGATGAAGGTGATGACCTGGCCATCGGCGTTCTTGATCTCCTCGAGGACGGCCTTGAACCTCTCCTCGAATTCGCCCCGGTACTTCGCCCCGGCCACCATTGCGGACAGGTCCAGGCTGATCAGCGTCTTGTCGCGCAGGGACTCAGGCACGTCACCGGCCACGATCCGCTGGGCCAAGCCTTCGACCACGGCGGTCTTGCCGACGCCGGGGTCGCCGATGAGGACGGGGTTGTTCTTCGTCCGCCGCGAGAGGACCTGGATGACCCGCCGGATCTCCTTGTCACGACCGATGACCGGGTCGAGTTTGCCCTCACGCGCGGTGGCTGTGAGGTCGAGGCCGTACTTCTCCAGCGACTGCATCGTGTCCTCGGGGTTCTCCGAGGTGACCTTCTTTCCCCCGCGCAGTTCGGGCAGCGCAGCCAGCAGAGCGTCGCGGCCGGCGCCGGCGCGGCGCAGCGCCTCACCGGCTCCGTCCTGACCCGCGGCGGCCGCGAGCAGCAGGTGCTCCGTGGACACGAACTGATCGCCGAGGCTGGTCATCTCCTCCTGCGCGAGGTTCATCATCTCGAGTCCGGAACGCGACAGCCCCGGCTGGGACACGGTCTGACCGCTGACGGTGGGGAAGCCATCGATGGTCGAGCGGACCGAATCCAGAACGGACTTCGGGTCGGCGCCGACCTTTGTCACCAGGTTTGAGGCCAGTGAGTCCGGCTGCTCCAGCAGAGCCGCGACCAGGTGGACGGGCTCGATCTGATTGTTTCGCCGAGCCACGACGTCATTCATCGCGGACTGAACCGTCTCGCGTGATTTGGTTGTCAACTGTGCGTCCATGCGCATCTCCTTCACAAGTGTTCTTCGCAACTGTTCCGTGTACAGGAATTGATCTCGAAGAGTTCAACACCGATAAAGTTGAGTCTATTCCACTCAACTTTGAAAAGCGAGAGAACCCGAGCCGTTCGGCGCGCACATCACCACGGTGAAGCCCGGCATGTGTCATTACGGTGAAGCCCGGCAGGCGTCAGCTCAGGAGTACACGCGTCACCTCAGCAGCACGGATTGGAGATCGAAGCGGCGCAGCACTCTGTCGGCGATCTCCGGGTCGGTGCCGCGTTCGCGTCGGGCCTTGAGCACTTCCGTGCGGGCGGACTGCAGTGCCTTGGTCTGCACCTTCACCATCGCCTCGCGGTGCTCCCTCAGCGTTGTGGCCTGCTCCGAACTGACCTGGTCGTCCGAGGTTCCCAGCAGCTGCGAGTAGAGGACCTTGAAGCGTGCGCGCAGAGGTTCAGCCACCTCCTCGGGCAGGCTGTCGTCATTCTTGATCTGGTCGATCGCGGCCTTGTACGCACGACGCGCGATCTCCGCCGAATCCTCACGCTCCTTCTGCGCCTCGTCGTCGATGCCGAGGATGGTGACGATGGTGGGGAAGGTGAGGCCGGCCAGGACCAGAGTCACCAGTAGGATCACGGCGGCCGCGACGAGGATGGAGGAGCGGCCGGGGAACGGCTCTCCGGTCGCGGTGGTTGCAGGAATCGACAACGCCAGCGCAATGGTGGCCAATCCGCGCATCCCGCCCCAGGTCATCAGCATGGCATCCCTGACATTCAACGGTGCTGCGTCCGGGTCCTCGTCCTTCCGCCTGTTCTCGAGCACGGTCCCGATGAGCAGCCAGCCGAACCTCACCGCGATGATGACGCCAGCGATGGCGAGCCCCACGAGCACGGCTTCTCCGAGCCCGGTCTGCTCGGTTTCGACGACCATGCGCAGGTCGAGGCCGATGAGCCCGAAGGCGATGCCGGTGATGAGCATCTCGAGGACCTGCCACGTCGAGGCCTGGGTGACACGTTCGGCTGAATTGCCCTCGACATCGCGTCGGCGCACCTCGAGTGCGGCCACGACCACGGCGACGACTCCGCTGGCGTGGAAATGTTCGGCGATGAGGTAGACGCCGAAGGGCAGCATCAGCATCAGCGAGGAGCGGGCGATCGTATGATCGATCTTCTCCATCACCGACCACACGATGAATACCACGACGAGGCCGATGGTGATGGCGATGGCCGCGGAGATGAGGAAGGACAGGGCCAGCTGTCCGAAGTCCACCTCGGTGCCGGACATGGCCGCCGCCATCGCGGTCTGGAAGATCACGAGGGACGCGGCATCGTTGAACAGCCCCTCGCTTTGCAGCGTGGACATGATCCGCCGAGGTATCGACACGGTTCCTGCGACCGCATCGACGGCGACGGGGTCGGGTGGGGCGAGCATTGCTCCCAGCGCCACCGCGGCGGCGATGGTGATCCCGGGGATGAGGAGGACCGCGGTTCCGGCCACGGCCGCCACCGTGACGCCGACGAGCGCGACCGCCATGCCCAGGATCGTGCGCCAGCGGATGGCGAAGAGAGCCCAGGATGTCTTCTGGGCGGCCGCGAACAGGAGGGGCGGCAGGAACAGGGGCAGGATGAGTTCGGGGTCGATGGTGATCTGCGCGAATGTGGGGATGAATGCGCCGGCGATGCCGATGACCACCATGAGTGCAGGCCAGGGGAGGCGCAGCTTCTGGCCCAAGCCCACGACCACGCTGGTCGCGGCACCGAATCCGATGATCATCAGCAGGGTGGTCATGGCCGTCTCCTCGGTATGGGTGGCATGTGCTGCGCGCTCGAACAACGGCATCGATGTCAGTCAGCATCGTCTCCACGAGGGGCGCCAGGTCAGGACCTCGAAGGAAATCGATGCCAGGTTTCCGCGCCGGACCAACGATACTTTGGCAGAATACTGTTATGTCTGACTCAATTGTATTGTCTGTGGCCGACGACGCAGTCGCGATGATTTCGATCAACGAGCCGGAGACTCGCAATGCGCTGTCGCGGTCGGTGATGAATGAGCTCATCGGCACCCTCGCCGAGGTGGGGCAGCGCACCGATGTCCGTGCAGTGATCCTGGCCACCGCAGGACATGTCTTCAGTTCCGGCCATGATCTCAAGGAGATCCGTGGGGCCGAGCTGGAATCGCAGCAGGAGACCTTCGCGCTCTGCTCTGAACTCATGCAGCTGATTCAGTCGATCCCGCAGCCGGTCATTGCACAGGTCCAAGGTGTGGCGACCGCAGCCGGCTGCCAGCTTGTCGCCAGCTGCGACCTGGCGGTGGCGGCGCACTCGGCTCGCTTCGCCACACCGGGGGTGAAGATCGGTCTGTTCTGCTCCACGCCCATGGTGGCGCTGACTCGGGCGGTGCCGGCGAAGACTGCGATGCGGATGCTGCTGACCGGAGACTTCCTCAGCGCTGGAGATGCGCTGACGTTCGGATTGGTCTCCGATGTGGTTGCCGATGACGAGCTGGAGACCTCGACCGTGGAGCTGGCGCGGAAGGTCGCGTCAGCCTCGTCGGCTACAGTGGCAGTAGGCAAAGCAGCGTTCTACGAACAGCGTGATCTGCCCCTGGGAGACGCCTATGCGCACATGTCGGAGGTGATGGCGCGCAATGCCGTCGCGGCCGACGCGCAGGAGGGCATCGACGCATTTCTGCACAGAAGAGAACCTCAGTGGCAGCATCGGGACTGACAGTGTGATTTCCTATGACTGTGTACTCGTTCGGATGAACCGGATGAGACGCTGCAGACGATGATGGAGGATCAGACGTGGCGGTAATCGTGACCGGAGCCAGCGGCTTCATCGGTGGCGCCATCGCCCGTGCCCTGACGGCCAGAGATGAGACCGTCTACGCCTTGGGACGACGCGATCCGGAGATCCCGGGTGTGAATTTCCAGGCCTGGGACCTCACCGAACCCGCCTCCGAAGCAGTGAAATCCCTGGCGTCGAAGACCTCAGCGGTCTTCCACTGTGCAGGCATCGCCGAGGTCAGCGCCGACGATGATGAGCTGTACTCGGTCAAGGTCACCGGGACCCGGAACGTGCTCGACGCATTCGCGAAGGCGCGCATCGTGCACATCTCCTCCACGACGGTCTACTCCCCGAACAAGCCTCACGTGGACCTGTGGGAAGAAGCCGGCCCCAAGGACCCCAACGATTTCCATGACGCCTATTCGAAGACACATGCTCTGGCAGAGCAGCTCGTGACGCGGATCCGCCCCGACGCTGCCATCCTTCGGCCAGCCGCGGTCTACGGTCCCGGCGAGACCATGCTGATGCCGCACCTGAGCCGAGTGGCAAGGAAGGGAGTCCTGCGACTTCCCGGCCGCGGCAGGCAGAAGATCACCCTGACCCACATCGACAACCTGGTGCGAGCGGCGATCGCCTGCGTCGATGTGCCTTCGGCCTCGGGCCCGTTCAACATCGGCGATCCGACTCCCTACAAACTCAAGGATGCGGTCTCCACTCACTTCGCCCGTATGGAGTACGAACCTGTCGTCATCGAAGCGATCGCGAAGGACAAGGCACTGTTCACCGCGAAGTTGGGGTTGAAGATCAAGACGTTCTTCCATCAGGGCAATAGGGCGGAGCTGTTCTTCGTCGAGTACCTGCAGCACGATCGCACGTACAATCTCACTCGTCAGCAGCGAGTGCTCGGAATCTCCACCACACAGTTCCTCTTGCCGTCACGATTCCAGTAGCCGCCCTCGGTCAACAGCCGATCGCCGTGGCCTGGCAGTCATCATCGGTTGAGACCGTGCCGGCCTGCGATGATCCGTGACACCACCCTTCGAGGAAGTGCCCGTTTGAGCAGGAACGGCAGCGGCGACCTGCTGCCCACAGCATAGAATTCGCGGGGTCTGGCTGTATCGATGGCCTTGACGATGACTGCGGCGACGGTCTCGGGCGAGATTCCCCGCCGCTCATTGTCGTCGAGGTGGCCCAGCATCGTGGTCACATCGTCGGTGTAGACGGAGCCGGGGGCGAGATATTTCGTCCGCCGGTTGCCGATTCCGGTGGCGATGGACCCTGGTTCGACGACGCTGACCCACACCCCGAACGGTGAGAGCTCTTGGCGCGCGGCCGTGGCGAATCCGCGCAGGGCGGCCTTGGACGCGACATAGGAGCTGCGATGTGCCAGGGGAAGCTTGCGAGCATGGAACCGACCATGATGATCCGGCCGTGACGCCGCTTGCGCATGCCGGGCAGGGCGAGTTGGCTCAGTCGCACCGGCCCGATGACATTCGTCCGAAACAGGCGGTTGATGGCCTCGGGCGGAAGCTCTTCGAAAGGGCCGGACTGGCTCTCGCCGGCGTTGTTGACGAGAACGTCGACCTCGGCGAGCTCGTTTCCGAGGGCCTCGACGCTGTCGGGATCAGCGAGGTCCAGGCGAAGATAACGCACGCCGGGGACCCGCTGGGACTTCCCGACCCGTTCCGGGTCTCGACTCGTCGTCAGGACCGTGTAACCTCTGTCTGCCAGCATCCTGACCAGTGCGGCACCGATGCCGGAGGAGCCGCCTGTGACGAGCACAGTGAGATCCGTATCAGCCATGGTCAGCGCCCCGCTCGATCCACTTCAGCCGCCTCGTCCTCGGATGCGGTCCGGCCGGCTCCCGAGCTTCTCGCCACCGATCGTCCAGCGCGCATTCCGGAGAAGATGCACCCACCCAGGAAGGTCCCCTCCAGCGCGTTGTAGCCGTGCATTCCCCCACCGCCGAACCCTGTGACCTCACCGGCGGCGTAGAGTCCCGGGATCGGTGTGCCGCTCGCCCCGATGACCTGAGCATCGAGGTTCGTCTCCAATCCGCCTAGGGTCTTGCGTGAGAGCAGACTCAGGCGCACCGCGATGAGTGGTCCGTGGGCCGGGTCGAGGATCTTGTGCGGTTTCTGCACCCGCACGATCTTGTCGCCGAGGTAGTTCCTGGCATTGTGGATGGCTTGGACCTGCGCATCCTTGGAGAACGTGTGGTCCATCTGCCGATCTCGTTCGACGATCTGGTCGACGAGGTGGTCATGATCGATGACGGGCCCCCGGGAGCGTTCGTTCATCCCGGTGACCAGGTCTTCGGTGGTGTCGGCGACGACGAAGTCGGGACCGAATCGCTTGAATGCTTCGACCGGGCCGGGCGCATCGGAGGACCGAACACGGTCGAGTGTCACACGCCAATCCTTCTTCGTGATGTCGGGGTTCTGCTCCGAACCCGATAGCGCGAACTCCTTGCGGATGATCGACTCGTTGAGTACGAACCAGGAGTAGTCGTGACCGGTCGACAGAATGGTCTTCATGGTCCGGTTGGTGTCGAACCCGGGATAGTTCGGCGCGGGGAAGCGATTGCCTTCGGCGTCGAACCACAGTGACGAGGGCCCCGGAATGATGCGGATCCCGTGGTTCGGCCAGACTGGATTCCAGTTCTCGATGCCCTCCGTATAGGCCCAGATACGGTCCCGATTGATCAGGCTCGCACCCGCGTCCTCGGCAATGGAGAGCATGCGACCGTCGACATGGGCGGGCACTCCGGCAAGCATCGTCTGCGGGAACTCGCCGAGGCGCTCGGCCGGCCAGTACTGACGCATCAGTTCGAAATTGTGTCCGATGCCGCCGCTGGTGACGATGATTGCAGGGGCACGGAGTTCGAAGTCTCCGACCTCCTCGCGGTTCGATGCGATCCCTCTGCCGGTGTGGCTGGGGGCAAGCGTCGACCCGCGAACCCCGACAACCGAGGCACCATCGCCGTTGCCGCCGTCCTCGACGACGAGCTCATCGACACGATGCCGGAAACCCATCGTCACGAGGCCTGCGGATTCCGCCTGCTCCACTGGTTCGCGGAAGACCCGGACCACTTCGGGGCCGGTGCCCCAAGCGAGGTGGAACCTCGGCACGGAGTTCCCATGTTCGGAAGACCCGGACCCGCCTCTTTCAGCCCAGCCGACGATCGGCGTCAGGCGCAGCCCCAGATCATGCAGGTAGCGGCGCTTGTCTCCGGCGGCGAACTCAAGATATGCCTCGGCCCACTGCCGGGGCCAATGATCCTCGTCCCGGTCGAAGCCAGCCGAGGTGGCCCAATCCTGGCGCGCCAGGTCGAGAGAATCGTGGACACCGAGCCGGCGCTGCTCGGGGGAGTCGACAAGGAAGAGCCCACCGAGGGACCAAAAGGCCTGACCGCCGAGGTTGGCCCGATTTTCCTGGTCGAGGATGAGTACTCGTTTCCCGGCGAGGCTGAGTTCATGGGCGGCGACGAGCCCCGCCAGGCCGGCCCCGACGACGATTGCGTCGTAAGCCTCGGTCCCGTCGGGGGCAAGAGCTTTGTCGCAGGTGAGAGGCTCCTCAGAATTGAGAGCCTCGTCAGGGGCGGCGGTCGGAAAGATGGTTCCCATGGGCGACTCCTTCGTCGATGTGTGGGTGGGGCCTGGTGCTGCGAATTCTTGGGGCCGTGCGACCCGTGCACACTCAGACTACTGTCCGCCGCGTCCCCCCGGGATGCCATCGGCTTATTCTGGTTGGCCACGCCGCAGTTCAACACCGTTCGTTCCCAGACAACGACCGTCACAGGGAACTGACGTCCACACAGCGGCCATCAATGTGGACTCGCGTTCGATGGTGGCAGGAATATCGAACGCGAGTCCACATTCACGGCGGGTAGGCGGTCCGGGTAGGTGGTCCGGGTAGGCGGTCCGGTCAGGCAGCCAACGCGTGCGGGTGAACTCAGACGCACTTGGCGAGCTCGAACGGGCCGCGACTCAGCCGTTCAGCGTCGAATCAAGCCAGTCAGCGGCGGCAGTGAAGGAGTCGTCCGTCGTCGTCGGGTCGAGGGGCGCCGTGGTCTTTGATGCACTGGGATAGCTGCCGAGGAACCTCAGGCTTCGGGTCACTCGGTGGACTCCCTGCAGAGCATCAGCCATTCTCGCCTCGTGCACATGGCCCAGCAGGTCGATCGAGAACTGGTAGAGCCCGAGCCCGTCACCGGTGGGCCGAGATTCGATGCGTGACATGTTCACACCACGAGTGGCGAACTGCTCGAGCATATCCAGCAGCGCACCGGCGCGGTCGGAGCGCAGTGAGGCCACGACTGTTGTCTTATCGGATCCCGTCGGCGCGGGAATGGCACCGGGACGAGTGACGACGACGAAGCGGGTCTCGGCGTCCTGGCGTTCTCCGATGTCATCGGCGAGGACCTCGAGGCCATAGCGCTCGGCTGCCAGCGCGGGGCACACGGCTGCCACGTGGTCGGCGGCGTCGTTGGCCAGGTCCCGTGCGGCCGCGGCCGTCGAGGAGGTCGGGAGGTAGACGGCATCGGGGAAGTTCGCGGACATGAACGTGCGCACCTGTGCCTCCCCGTGCGGGTGGGAACCGAATGAGGTCAGCGTGCTCGGGTCCGTTCCCGGCTTCACCGCCAGGACGAAGCGCACGGGCACGACCACCTCGGCGACGATCTGGAGCTGACCGTGATCGGTCAGGGCGTCGATGGTGGCGGGAACACCGCCCTCGATGGAGTTCTCAATCGGGACGACCGCCGCCAGACAGTCGCCGTCGAGGACGGAGTCCAGGGCCGCGGCTGCGTTGCGCATCGGCTGGGTTGAAGCACGCGAGCGCAAGCCGTGGGAGTCCAGATACTGCAGAAGTGCTGCCTCGGTGAATGTGGCTTCAGGGCCCAAGTAGGCGTAGCGATCGGCGCTCACTTCGACGACTCCTTCTGGGCGCGCAGCCTCTTGTCGCGCAGCTTCTTTGCATGGAGGCGGCGCGTGACAATGGCACGCGCGACGTCGCGGTACTGGGCCGCGCGGTGCATCTGTGCCTTGAGATTCTTGCCCGTGACACGATGGTGCAGCTCGCATTCGACCTCTTCGACACGCAGCCCGGCATTGACGACGTCGATCGTCATGGCCGTCTCGACACCCCAGCCGGCGGCGAAGGGCAGCGCTGCGTCGAAGGCCTCACGGCTCAGGCAGCGCATTCCCGACAGGGGCTGGGTCGCTTCGAATCCGCTGAGTTCGGCGATGCCCTTCTTCGCGAGTCCGACGACGAAACCGAATCCGCCGCCCTTGCGTTTCTGCGCGGGCAGGACCGCAATCGTCATATCGGCCTCCCCGGCGAGGACAGGTGCGGCGAGCGGGGCCGTGTTGAGTGCTGAATCCTCCAGGTCGCCGTCGATGAAGAGGAGGGCGCGATGGTCCGGGACCTGGTCGGGATCCGCATCGGAGATCTCACGATTGCGGATCGCGAACGCGCCGGTCATCATGGCCGCAGCCTTGCCCTTGTTCTTGCGGTGGGTGACCACCTCGGCGCCGGCCCTGCGAGCTAGGGCGCCGGTGTCATCGGAGGAACCGTCATCGACGACCATGATGATGTCGACACCGGGAATCTGCTTGGTGCTTCTCACAGTCGCAGCGATCCGATCGGCTTCGTTCATCGCGGGGATGACCGCAGCGATCGCGCGCGGAGCAGTCGCGGGGGAGGCATCAGGGTGTGCGGGATTCGACTGTTCGGGCATGGAAACTCTTCTCCTGTCCGCCGTCACCACCGGCGAAGTCGCATCGTGACTCGCCGGTGGCCGTGGCGACGGAACTCAGTGGATGGTCAGCTGGCGAGCAATGATGCCCGAGCGTGCACGGCGTGCTTCGGTGGTCAGAGACTCGCCGGAGTTCAGAGCCGCGTCAAGGCGCTTGCCGAACTCGGCGATGGGCTCCTCGATGTCATCGACCTGCGTGCCGAACTCGAGTTCCCAGACGGGCACGACGATGCCGTGCGCGCGGAAGTATCCCAGGAATGTTCCCGGGCCACCGAGGTCGTTGAGGCCCTCGACCTGCAGGCTCGCGAGAGCGTCGACGATCGAATCCTCGCCCTCGGGACGAGCCCAGCGAACGTAGGTGCGCCCGGACATCTCGGTCCAGTAGGCGGACTTCACCGAGGCGATCTTCTCCGTGGGAGAGATGGAGTCGTTGGCCTGTTCGAGGGCTGCTGCGACGTCGGAGTCGGTCTCGGCTTCTGGCAGCTTCCAGTATTCGAAGGTCTCGAGCACGCGGATGTCGAACGGGTGGTCGGTGTCGAGGATGTCCTGGAGACGCGGGCCCTGACCGGGTTCGGTGGTTGCCTCGATCGTGGTCCCAGGCGCAGCCTCGACGGCGGCGAGGATGCCGTGAGCGACATCGCGGGAGGCATCGGTGGAGGACACCGGGACCTGCATGCCGGCCAGGATCTGGCCGTCCTCACGGTGCCAGGCCTGCCATGCGGCGGGCAGCAGAGAGGTGACGGTGATCTCCTGACCACCGAACTCCTCCTTCAGCTTCGCCGAGGCGGTCGCCGCCGGCACCAGCTCCCGCAGGCAGATGAGGTCCGCCTCGAACGGCAGGCCCTCGAACGGACGCGCAACGAAGGCCGTGGCCTGTGCACGTGCCAAACGCTTGGCAATGAGTTCTTCCTTGGAACGCTTCGACTTCTTACCCATGGAAAACAAGTCTAGTCGGTCTGGCGACTGAGGACGCATCCCGTTCGCCGAGGCGAATCAGCGTTGCACAGCGACCGGGATGAAGTAGCGGGTGGTGTTCGACTCATCCATCGTCACCTGCAGTTTGTCACCCCGGTTCGGGAAGGCCGATCTCTCGGGATTCTGCGGCGTGAGTCCCAGGTTCTCCAAGCGGATGATCCCGTGCCGACCGACCTCGTCGGCGGCGAGGACATAGGAATGATTGAGCTCGCGGATGGTGACCTCCATCGACGGGACCTCAGCTGTGGCCTCGACGTTCGTGACCGTCCGGGGCGGTGAGGCGTTCCCCATTCCCAGATAGGCACCGACATCGTCGGCGATATAACCGGCAACCACATCGGCCTGGGCCAGAAGCCCGGAGAGGACGACGGAGAGCCGCTCCTGCTGGGCATCTGATTTCAATGCCTGACCGGGTTTGAACAGATGTTCCTCGGCGAGCACGCACCACGCATCCTGCATGACTGTGCGCAGCTGCAGTTCAACGAGCACCGACGGCTCGGCGTCGAAGGGAACTTCGATGATGAGATGGCGCCCACGGTAACCGGAGGGTTTGGACTGGGAGGAATAGTCTCGCACCTCGGCGACGGAGAGGTTCGATTCGTCATTGCTGTCGGTGAGGAGGTCCCACAGTGCAGTCTGCTCACGCTCGGTGCGGCATACAGCACGGGCACCGACGACATCGATGACCTGGTTCTCGACCTCGACGGCCTCATGGATCTCGTCATTGGCATCGGCGAGCTTCCGGCGCAGCTTCTCCCCGGCCCGAAGCCGGTCTTTGATGCGTCCGCTGCCGACGGTGACTCTCTCGCCCGACAACAGCGCGGAACCCGAGCACGCGGCCTCGACCCAATCGTTGACCGTCTCCAGGGCGGCCCTCCACGTCGACTCGCGCCTCTCGTAGGCTTCGTCGACCAGTTCGCGGACTGTTGCTGACATCCTCGTCACCTTCCTAGCTCCTGTTTCAACTTCACCAGAAGACGAGGTGGATGTCCATGCTTTCTTCGTGGAGCTTTGCTCGCGAGTGACGCGCGCTCTCCTCCTGGAGGCTGCTCAGGGGTCAGCCAACGGAGGGAAGATACCCGTATTCGTAGCCGCGAGCCAGTGCATCCCGGCGATTGCGGACGCCGAGGTGCGCATAGAGGTTCGACAGTTTGTTCTTGACCGTTCCTTCGACGAGGCTCAGCTCAGCCGCGATCGCGGACACCGATGATTGGGCGTCCAACAGTGCCAGGAGCTGCCTCTGCGATGGGCTGAGCAGGGTATGACCGGCGCGAATCCGGAGTGTCTCCCCGAGACTTCGCAGCCTCTGACGAAGCTGCTCGGCGGAACCGGGACCTCCGGGCCAGCCGATGGAACCGTCGGCGAAGTGCGCGTCATCGACATGGGGCTCGTCAACGGAGCCAGGTTCGTTCGCGAAGACCGGAGCGATCAGATTCCACTCGGCAGCGCTGGAACTGCGCTGGATCAACTGATCGCGCAGGGACTTGGGAACCAGCGCCACAGGGATGAGACTGGCAGTCATCCGGCAGTACTCGAGGGCGTCGACGAACGCGGAATCCGACTCGACAAGTTCTCCCATACCCAACAGGCTGGCGGCTTCAATCGTCCGTGCAGTGGCTTTGGCATGCGGATCGAGTGACTTCTGAGACAGAATTCTGTTCGCCAGCTGCGCCGCGGTCCTATGTTCTCCGATGGTCAGATGGAGCTGGGCTCTGGCCGTGAGGTCGCCGACGAACATGGTGGTGATCCCACATTCGAGGTGGAATCGTGCTTCGCAGAGCCGGCTGGGAGCTGACTGGAAGTTCCGGCTGTCGCTGATGAGTTCCTGGGCCGATCGGGCCACCTGAAGCCCCTGGCCCGACTGGCCGAGCAGCTTCTGGCGCCGCATCGTTGCGATGGCCATGATCATGATGTCATCGACGGTGAAGTCGCCGTCCTTGATCCGATCCATCTGCGAGTCGAGCGTCGGGACTGCGGCATGTTCGAAGTTGACCTCGTTGAGAACGGTCAGGGCATCGCTGACTCCGAGGCGCCGTCTGACCTCGTCGGCCTGCAGACAGTCGCCCATGGCTTCGGCCAGCACTGCCGATTTCTGTCCTTGGGCCTCGGGGATTTTCGAGTACGCCTCGATCGCCGCGTCGAAATGATCGAACATGAGGCCATGGCCCCGGCTTGCCCAGAGATCTGTCATTGTGCTCCAGTCTCCGGCATCCGCGACCTGCAGGAGAGCCTCGTCGAAGCCCTCGGTGTGATAGGCGGCCGGGGCCTTCAGCCACTCGGCGGCTATCGCACCCAGCGCGCGTCGGGACCGTGATTCACTGTGTCGATCTCTGGCGTCGTAGAGCCGTCGCAAGATCGTTCTCATAACCGGCGCAATCGTGTGATGGCCGGTGCGGTCCAGAGAGGGGAGCAGCACACCATCTTCGATCAGATGCGCTGAGAGGTCAGCGATGTCGAATGGAACAGAGCCTTCATGAACAGCTGGAACGGGGAACGAACCCAGGTAGGGCATGGCGCCGGCGGCGATTGCGAGTGTGTCGGCGTTGATGTCGCGCATGAATGACAGCAGATGGGCAAGCCTCAGTTCGGGGCTGTCCGGCGCCTGGCATCTGATCTGAGTCCGAACGTCTGCGGAGGGGAGATCCGAGTAGTGGTCGGCATCGACTGTCGAGGGGTCACGTCCCATTGAGTCGGCGCCCTGCAGAACGGCCTGGCCTGCCAGGAGGTGGCCAGACGTCTGCCGGAACAGACTCTTCCATACGGGGACGGGCAGCTCGGGTGCGAAGTCGGCGAGGCGAGTCGGGAAAGAGTGGGCTGTCGTCGTGCGCTCGCCGGGAAAGACGCCGGTGTCGGGCAAGGAGGGCGTCGGAGGGACGGGAACACCCTGGTCAGTGCAATCATGCATAGTGGGGACGTTTGGATGCGGGGATGCGGGGAACGCGATATGGGACTAAGGGGATAAGGGGACTATCTGCCACGGAGTAATGTATCTGCTCTCTGTGAGCGAATCCTGGCCGCCAATGTGACGGCTATGTGATTTTCACCCAGCCCGTGGTCAACGATGGCTGTGTGACTTTTCGGGGAGTGAGCAGGGGCTCGATGTTCTTCAGGATCACCTTTGACGTGGTGTTTCGTCAAAACCGATCGACATCGCCGCAGGGGATCGCCGAGGCAGCTGTGGGGTGCGGTCGCAGGCGTGGGGTGAAGCCGCTGCTCACACCTCGTAGTCGACGATGACAGGAGCGTGATCGGACGCCCCCTTGCCCTTGCGCTCCTCGCGGTCGATCTCCGCACCAGTGGCATGGACCGCCAAGGACGGTGAGGCGAGTTCGAAGTCGATGCGCATGCCCTTCTTCTTGGGGAAGGCCAGCCGCTGGTAGTCCCAGAAGGTGTAGACCCCAGGGCCGGGAGTGAACTGCCTGGTGACCTCGCGCAGCCCTGCTCCCAGGAGGGTGTTGAAGGCCTGGCGCTCGGGTTCGGACACGTGGGTGGCTCCGTCGAACTCCTCCATGTCCCAGACGTCTTCATCCAAGGGTGCGACATTGAAGTCGCCGCACAGGACGAGCTTCTTATCAGGAGCATCGCGCAGCTGCGCAGAGATGTCGGCGGTCAGTGCCCGATACCATTCGAGCTTATAGGTGTAGTGCGGATGGTCGAGTTCGCGACCGTTGGGAACATAGAGAGAATATACTCTGACTCCGCCGCAGGTGGCTGACAGGGCACGGGCCTCGACCACGGGCTCTTCGCCGAACGAAGGGATGTCTGCGAAGCCTATCTCGGGGTCCTCAAGACCCACTCGAGAGGCGATTGCCACGCCATTCCACTGATTGAGGCCGTGGAAGCTGACCTCATAGCCCCGGGAGGTGAACAGATCCTTCGGGAACTGTTCGTCCTTGCACTTGAGTTCCTGGATAGTCAGGACGTCGACGTCGGAGCGATCCAGCCAAGCACCGATTCTGTCGTGTCGGGCGCGGATCGAGTTCACATTCCAGCTCGCGATTCTCACCCTCCCACCCTAAGCCGTCCTGCCGGCAGGCCCAAGCTCGACAGCCAGAAGGACCTCGGCACGCAGAAGAAGCCAGCAGGCAGAAGAGCCCAGATGGCGCGCTCGCTGGCCCCGTCGCCTCGGCGCTGATCCGATACCGATAATCTGGGGTCATGCCTGAAGCACTCAACGAACACCTCGGCCACGATGGTGCCCCCTGCCCCGACTCCTACTACGTGCGCACGGCACCGGAGACCTTCGTCTCGACGCTGCACAGTCAGGGAGCGTGGCAGCCGGGCGAGCAGCATCTGGCCCCGGCCGCAGGGCTGGTCTTGGCAGAGATCGAACGCCGACTGCCCTCGGACAAGATGGTCTCGCGGGTCAGCTTCGACATCCTCGGCGTCATCCATTCGGGCGAGTTCACGATCGACGTCAACGTCATCCGACCTGGTCGGACCATCGAACTCATTGAGGCCAGCATGCGCCACGGTGAGCGCACGAGCGTCCACGCCAGGGTCTGGCGCCTGCTTCCCAGCGACACCGCGAGTGTCCTCGGCGACGAGTGGCCGACGCTGCCGGACCCCGATGACGCTCCCGTCACTCCATTCACCGGGCGGTGGGGCGGAGGGTTCATCGCCTCGCTCGACGGCGGCCAGTTCCCAGATGCCCGGCCCGGTTTCGCCCGGTCCTGGATCCGGACCCCGTATTCCCTCGTCGACGGTGAGGACGACCCTGCGACCGCGGCGTTCGTGAAGCTCGTCGACACAGCCAATGGTCTGGCCGTGAGAGAAGACCCGAAGATGACGTTCTTCCCCAACGTCGACCTCACCATCCACCTCACCCGAGTCCCTGAACCCGGTTGGGTCGGCTTCGACACGAAGGTGGCGTTCGGACCCACCGGGGCCGGTGCGACCACCAGCGTCCTCAGCGACGTGAACGGGCCGATCGGCACCGCAGCACAGTCGCTGACGGTGCGTGTGGGCCAAGGCGCGAAGTGACGAGACCGCGCGCACTCATCACCGGTGCCAGCTCAGGGCTGGGACGCGGCTACGCTCTCAGCCTCGCCGCCGATCAGTATGACCTCGTTCTCGTGGCCCGCGATGAGGCCCGTCTACGGGAGCTGGCGACGAGCATCGAAACCGAGAACGGCACCCACGCCGAGGTTGTCGTGGCCGATCTGTCCACCCGATCCGGCATCGACCTCGTCCGCACCGTGATCGAGACCTCGCGGATCGATCTGCTGATCAACAACGCCGGATATGGACTCAAGCATGGTCTGCTTGAGTCAGAGATTTCGGAACTCGAGGACCAGGACATGGTGCTCACCGGAGCGGTGCGCGAACTCTCCCTGGCCGCGGTCAAGGAGATGCGGATCAGGGGCAGGGGCGGCCTGATCAACGTCTCATCCATGGCGGCCCTGACGACGATGGGGCAGTATGCGGCGTCGAAGATGTCGACCCTGGTCTTCACCGAGGCACTCGCCGGTGAGCTGCGCGGTACTCCGGTGACGGTCACCGTCGTACTGCCTGGTTTCATCCGGACCAGTTTCCATGAACGCCTCGGCGTCGAACGACCGGGGCCTGGTTGGATCTGGCTGAGTGTGCAGCGGGTCGTCGCCACATCCCTGCGCGATGCGCGAGCCGGCAAAGTGGTCTCGATCCCTGGGGCGAGCTACGGACTGGCGGCGCGAATCGCTCGCTTCGTTCCCCGCTCGCTGGTGCGCTGGGGGTCGACGGGATTCTCTCTCAGCAGACGAGACGATCACTGAGATTGCAGCAGCGGGATTGCGACCCGTCATATGAAGTTGAGTCTTGAATCATTTTCGGTGAGCCCTGTGACCTGGGCTTCTGTCATGTGCGTCGAGTAGATGACCCGCGCCATCGCGGTTCAGACGGGGGCAGAACAATCTTTACAAGTAGGATCGATGTGTGATCCAATAATGGTGTTCGCCCGGTGGGGATCGGGTGGACACAACGGACGTATGGGGATGCGTCCGGGTACTCGAGGGGAGTGCTGCGAGGGCCCCGGGATGTCGCGATTACGCGGCCCGGGGTCTTTGTCATTCACATCGGGGTACCTTGTGTCTAGTGTCGTTGTCATAGTCCGACACTGCGCTGCCTCCTCTGACGTGACCGGGCGATGCCGATCTCCACGCCCACAGCGGACAGCGGGACGCCAAGCGCCTGACTGCAGTTGCGGGTCACGCGATCGGCGATATCGTTGACGACCGCATCGATGTCCGCGCGCTCATCGACATCGACATGGAGGATGAGCTCGGGACTGCGAGCCGTTCCTCGCAGGATGGCCTGGGCGTCAACGACCGCAGGGGTGAGATCGAGATCGTCGACCACAGCCGCAGCGACGACATTGGCGTTGACTGTGGTCACTCCGGTTCGGGCATCTTCCTGCATGCGCAGGGGTTTGGCGGAATCCTTCCGTGGCACCTGTGCGGCGAGCCAGCGGACGCCGATGACCGCGAGGATCACTGCCAGCACCAGAGCGATGACCGCCGAGAACGGCAGTGCGAAGACGACGGCGACAGACTGCAGCCGGCTCTCGGGGGTCAGCCCGGGAACAAGGGCTGTGGCCAGGCCGAGGCTGATCGAGAGCGCGGCGAGCCCGACCACGAGGCAGAGCAGACCGGCGATGATGAGACCGGTCCTGTTGGCCCCTGCCGCCATGCGTCTCACGCCTGCCTCCTCAGTGTGCGCACCTTGACTGTCGGCGTGCGGTCGAATGCGATCTGGCTGAAACGCTGTGCGACAGCGGCATCGACATCTGTGCGGATCTGGTCATTGTCACGCACGGGAGTGGAGAAGGTGACGTTCGTCGACGACGCATTGGACGAGGCGCGCACGCTCGAGACGCCGTCGACGGAGTCTGCGGCGGCAGCAGCCAGGTTCGACAGTGCCGTCGTCGGCAGAACGACCTCGAAGCGTGCGATGTGCTCGGGCGCCTCGGCACGGTAGCCGGCGAAGCGCTTGGCGCCGGGAGAAATTCCCGCGATCGTGAAGATCAGTCCCAGGACCACCAGGACGACTCCAACGGCGATGATCGCCGCGGCGCCCCACTGTGCGGCACCTAAGTCGTTGAATACGGAGAACCCGGACGATAGTGCCGAGTCCCCAGATCCGCCGACGGAAATTGCGGCGATCGCGGCCCAGGCGAGGCCCGCGCCAATGGCCAGGATGAGGATGGCGACGATGACGGCAGGGACGACGCGTGCCGGACGTGCCCGAAACAGGCGTGGACTCATTGCAGGTTCCTCACTGAGTTTCCGGATCCCGAGGGCTGGGGTCTGAGCCATTTGACCGCGACGTCGACCTGGCGCACGCTGACTCCTGTGAGAGCTTCGACATCGGTGCTCAGGCGACGGCGGACCGATTCGGTCGCCTCGGTGATGGGGGAGGGATACGCCAGCCCCAACTGGACCTCGAGGGTGCAGCTGCGACCGGAAAGCCTCACATCCACACTGGGTCGGCTGTCGAGGTCAGCGTTCGACCCGAACCCGAACAGGCCCGACTTCGTGCCGCCGACCCCGGGCAGGCCCTTGAGGATCTGGGAGGCCGTCTTCTCGATGACCCGATCAGCGATCGTGAGGCCACCACGTGATGAAGCCACGATGCTACCTCCGGGTCGTCGAGCGCGAACTGAGCGCGCTGAGATCAAGGCGTCCATCGAGGACGAGGCCGATGACCAGGCCGAATCCGCCGCAGATGGCGACGATGAGGAACGCGAGGAAGCCTCCGAAATACGCAACGATGCCCAGCGTCAGTCCGACGAGCAGCCCGATGAGTGTTTTCGACATGTCTGTCCTTCTTCTCAGTTGAGTTCGACGGTGTCGCCGGTGCTCTGCTGGTCATCGTCGTCACCGGGGAGGTGGACGTCGGTGACTTCGATGTTGACCTCGACGACCTGGAGTCCGGTGCCCTGTTCGACGGCGCGGATGACGTTGCGGCGGATCGCCTCGGCGACGTCGACGATCGAGGTTCCGTACTCCACGACGATGGTGAGGTCGATCGCGGTCTGCTTCTCGCCCTTCTCGACGGAGACTCCGCCGGAGACGTTGGTCTGTGAGCCGGGGATGCGGTCGGTGAGGGTGTCGAAGGCGCGGCGTGCCGCGGTGCCCATGCTGTAGACGCCGGGAACCTCGCGTGCGGCGATGCCGGAGAGCTTGGCGACGACGTTCTCGGCGATCGTGGTGTTGCCCATTTCGGTCACGAGGGGGCTGCGAACCGAATCCTCGGTCTTGGACTGCTGGGAAACGGTGGACTGCTTGTCTCCAGACATTTTTCGTTCCTTATCGTTTCGGTGGTGCTGTCATCACTACAGACGCGAACGGTCAACGATCCTCACGCATGTTCGGCAAAGATTCCTCTTGCGAGTTCACAATGGACATTCCGCTGCGCGGTTTGTGTGCTCTCTGCGACTGTGGTCGCATACGATGTGGAAATGACAAGGCACGATGATCGGTTCGATATCGTCACCCTCGTCGTGCGCGCGAGAGAGGGCGATATCGATGCCTTCGAGGCGTTGGTTGACCGGTATGAGATGACGCTCCTGCGGTTCTGTCTGCGCACCCTCGGTGATCGGCAGGACGCGGAAGACGTTGTCCAGGACACGCTGGTGCAGGCGTGGAAGTCGATGAACACTCTGGCCGAACCGGCCGCTTTCGGCACGTGGATCTACCGACTTGCATCGAACAAGTGCACCGATCTGCTGCGTCGGAGGATGGCCAGGCCCTCGGACGCGCAGGATCCCGACGACATGAGCATCCACGCGGACGGGCGGGCATCGGTGGAGAAGTCCGTAGAAGCGCGCACCGCTCTGCAGCATTTCTCAGACGTTCTCCAGACGCTTTCATCAGAACAGCGGGTAACCTGGGTGCTCCACCAGATGGAGGGCCTCAGCTACGCCGAGGTGGCGATGACTCTGGGCATCAGTGAAGGCAGTGTGCGTGGTCGTATCCACAGAGCCCGAACTGCCATCATGGAGGGGATGGAAGGATGGACATGAATGAGCATGTCGGCTCCGGCGCTGAATCCGACCAGACGAGTGCCGATTCCCATCGGGAGTCAGACGCCCAGCTTCGCGGTGTCATCGACGAATACATGAGCGCGTTCCAACCCGAGCCCGAAGACGCTGTAGGGGTGCGTGAGCGCATCCTTCAGCTGGTCAGAGACGACCTGTACCGGGGGCCCTCGACCAATCTGGCGACCGAGCAGGGGCACCCGTTCTCGATCTCCACCGCCTCGGTGCGGTCGATTGTGCGCAGCGCCGTCGATTCGGTGGACGGGATCCGGGCCCGCAGCGTCGACGTCGAGCCCGCCGGGGACCCGGAGGGAAGTGCGGCGGCGGTGTCGCTGACAGTGGCCATGCGCGCCGGCATCTCCTTCACCTCCACCGCCGAGGTGATCCGAGGATCTGTATCCGCCGCGGTTCTGGCCGAGTTGGGGATCCCCGCGGCCCGGATCGATATCAATGCTGAGGATGTGTACGTTGACTGATCGTGGCGAGGTGAAGGACCTCAACCCTGTGGGCAACGGCAGTGGGGACGAGGCTGTGGAGTCGGCGCGGTTGGCGGACTCTGTGACCTCGATCGCCGGTGTCAGAGCCCTGGCGCCGGGACTGCGTGATCTCGTCGCCACCGCCACGGCGAAGGTGCTGCGGCGGGCCGGTGGTGAACCCGTCGGCGTCGACGTGACCCGAGGTGGCGATGGGGTGAAGGTGCGGATCGACGCCCACCTTGATCGCACCCGATCGGTCGCCGAGGTCGTCGATGAGATCTTCTCCGTCGTCGAGGCCGACATCGCGTGCGGTCCCGTGGAGGCCTGCGGACGACTCGACATCGACCTGCGCGTCGTCAGTCGGGGTTAGTTGCGTCGCCGCCCATCGGCCACAGTGGGTGAGTGAGAAGAGAGCCGGAATCCAGTGCTGGATTCCGGCCCTCTGCGGACTCTGGGCGGGACTCGAGCACTGTCGAGTCCCACCTGAGTCAGCTGATGATCAGGCGGTTTTGCTCTTCTTGCCCATCTTGTTGGTGATGAAGCCCCAGATGAGGAGGACGATCAGCGAGCCGCCGATCGCACACAGCCAGGTGGAGAGTGAGAAGAACTCGGTCATTTCGGCACCGAAGATAGCGCCGCCGATCCAACCGCCCAGCATGGCGCCGATGACGCCGATGATGAGAGTGGCGATCAGGCCACCGCCCTGCTTGCCAGGCAGAATCGCCTTGGCAATGGCACCGGCGATGAGTCCGAGAATCAAATATGCGATGAAACCCATGAGGTTCACATCCCTTCAGAAGTAGCTGATGATCGGGCCTGTCGAGCGGATCTGTCTCCAACGGTAGATCCGATTCTCGTGCAAGGTGGAGTTTCGCCCGATTCTTTATGACATCGGTACAGACGTGGCCCGGGTCGAAACCTCACGAACGGACCCGATTCGAATGCGGTGATCCCCATCACCACCGCGCAGGATGCCAGCCAGAGCACGCGTCAACCTCGGCGAACGGTAGCCCCGGCCAGGGCCGCCGAGGCCCGCGTCAACCTCGGCGAGGGGGCTGCGGGCATGTGTGGCAGCCCTGGTCTGCACACCGGGATGGGCCGTTTAGACTTGAACGCATGACCGATAGCGCAGACACCCGCCGACAGTTGCTCGACCTCATCGACGAACTCGCCGTGGTTCGTGGCAAGGTGACCCTCTCATCAGGCAGGGAAGCTGACTATTATCTTGATCTGCGCAGGGTCACTCTCGATCATCGCTCCGCGCCCCTCATCGGTGATGTGGTGCTCGACCTCCTGGCTGCTGAGGGCCTGCTCGAGAAGGTCGATGCCGTGGGCGGACTCACGATGGGCGCTGACCCGGTCGGAACCGCCGTCATGCACCGCTCCGTCGTTCGCGGCACTCCGGTGGACTCCTTCGTCGTCCGCAAGGAGGCGAAGAAGCACGGGATGTCCCGTCGCGTTGAGGGTCCAGACGTCGAGGGCAGACGGGTCGTTGCTGTCGAGGACACCTCGACCACGGGCGGTTCCGTGCTCACCGCGGTTGAAGCTCTCAAGGAGGCAGGCGCCGAGGTGGTGGCTGTGGCCGTGGTCATGGACCGTGACACGGGGGCCAAGGAACGGGTCGAGGCGGCAGGCGTTCCGTATCTCACGGCGTTGACGACAAGCGATCTTGGGCTTGACTGAGACATTCGTCCGGACTTCACGGGCGGATCTCCGCCCGTCGGTCACCAGCTGGGACTCGACTGGCAATTCTGTCGAAATCAAGGTCCTGGTTTGAAACATCGTGGTCGATTCAACACGATAGATGAGACACTCCCACAGTACTGCTTCAGGAAAAGTAAGGATGACGCGTGCTCACACTGAAAGAGGTTTCCCTGCGCAAGGGAAAGCGAACTTATCTCGACGAGGTGAGTTTCACTGCGCAGGCAGGTCGGATCACCGCAATCGTCGGAACCCGTTCGGCCGGCCGGACCGAGTTGGTTCGCGTCATCATGGGGCTGATCTCGCCCGATGAGGGCACCGTCAAGCTCGAGGACTTCGAACTCGACTTCGGCGATCGTCAGAACTTCGGATATCTGCCCGCCGAGCGCGGTGGCTATCCGAATATGCGTGTGATCGATCAGATCGTCTACCTGGCGCGTCTGCACGGCATCACCCTCGGCGCTGCCGAGCGCAATGCGCTGAGTCTGCTCTCGCGCCTCGAACTCGCCGATCGCGGCTATGCGCCGCTGAAGAACCTCAGCGGCACGGAGATCGCCCGCGTCGACATCGCAGCCACTCTGGCAGCCGACCCCGACGTCGTCGTTATCGACGACGCCTTCTCCGGGCTCGACTCACAGTCAACCGAACTTGTGATGTCCCTCCTGCGCGCCCACGCTGCCTCCGGGGTGCCCGTCATCCTGGCCACCGACAATTGGGAGGCCGCGCAGGCCTATGCCGATGACGTGGTCGTTCTCAACCAGGGAAAGACCAGCGTGTCCGGCAGCGTGCAGGAGCTGCGCTCGGACGTGAAGTACCGTGTGGAGCTCGCCGACGCCGAGGCAGCCGCCAAGTCATTGGAGAAGCGCGCAGGCATCAGCGACGTTGCGGTCCTCGATTCCGCAGACAACGTCGTCAGCTTCCGGGCCGCCGATGCAGGCTCGGCCGCACAGACCGTGGCAGCACTGAACGGTGTGAAGAGTTTTGAGAGTGTTCGCCCGACATTGGCCGAGCAGTACAAGGAGGCTTTGTGATGGCAGGCAAGGGTGAAGGCCAAGATGGGGACTCCCCGGAGCCGCAGGTGTCGAAGGGCACCGCGGGCGAAGGCATCGATGATCTGAGCATTCCGGTCGGCGATGACGTCACAGCCGACACAGCTGACGCGAGCGATGCGGACGCGGTGGCAGCCGATGACGGACTCGATGAGGTTCCGTTCGAACTTGCCGAGGATGGGCCCTCGGCCGATGAGCTTCCCGAGACGGGGCTGGTCTCCGAGTTCGTCGATGTGAACAAGCGTCAAGCCGCTTGGCTGGTGTCGAACCGAGAGAGTTCGACCGCGCTGCGCAGCCCCTTCTTCCTCGTCACCGGTGCCGTTATCGTGCTCGGAATCGTCGCTGCGATCATCTCCGGTGTTGTCGCGGGATCCGACTCGAAGTCGGGCACCCCGACCATGGCCATGGTCGGTGTGGGTGAGCAGGCTGCCATGTACGAGCAGCAGCTGGGTGTGAAGATCACCGACGTCAAGGACGCTCAATCCGCAGAGAAGCTGGTCAGGGAGGGCAAGGTCGATGCGGCCTTCATCCAGGACCCCAGCGGACAGGCACAGCCGACGATCATCGCTTTGGACGAACAGCCTGAGGCGCTGCTGGAGAAGCTGGCGCCGAAGACTGAGGCCACACTGCTGAACTCACCGGCCGTCGGCGACGAGGTGGCCACCCCGGTGCTGTGGGCCATGGCAGTCTTCGCACTGCTCGTAGTGGCCACACTCGGCACCGCGCTCTATCAGAACCTGCGTCTGGAGAAGCGCAACCGGATCACCGAGATCATCGCCGCCACGATCCCGCCTCGTGCCTCAGCATCGGGTCGGATCACGGGCATGCTCTCCCTGACCGCTGTGCACCTGGTCGTCGCGATCGTCGTGACCGAACTCGGTCTTTCCATCACGGGCAAGACCTCACTGGCATTCGCCATGCTTCCCGGCCTGGGCTGGTTCGCGTTGACACTGCTGTTCACCGCCTGGACCATCTACGCGCTCCTGCTGTGGGCGTCGACCGTGTCCGGCAGCAAGGCGCGCAAGACCTTCGTGTCGATCATCGGAGTTATCACCGTGGCCGGCTTCATTGCTCCCGTCATCGTGGGAGCCACGGGAATGACTGCCAAGGTGCTCTCGTGGACGCCGTTCACCTCGCCGCTGGGAATTGCCGGACGCTTCTTCGGAAGTCCACCCGAATGGTGGCAGGGTCTGGTCGCCGCCGCCATTGCTGCACTGGTGGCACTCATCATCCACTCGTTGGCCAGCAGTGCCTACGTTCGCGCGGTGCTCACCGGCGGCGGACGTGGTGGCAGGACCGTGAAGATGAGCAAGCGTGCGCAGAAGGTCTCCGTCGGCTCAGCCAGCGACAAGAAAGCTGGCTCGAAGGATGCTGCCGCAGAGTCGGACGCGGACTCCGACGACGTGATCGATTCGGACTCCGACGACACCTCGGCGAAGGCCGCGAAGGTTGACGAGTCAGCGGATGAAACCGACGACAAGAAGTGACTGAAGACGGCACGCCACAGGTGGGGGTCGGTCCGTGGACCGGCCCCTGGCCTGTGTCTGAGCACTTTGACCCCGAGCTGCTGGCTGAGGGTGACCGCCGCAATGTCGTCGACAGATATCGCTACTGGAAGCTTGACGCGATCGTCGCCGATCTCGACACGACGCGGCACGAATTCCACGTCGGTGTGGAGAACTGGCAGCACGACCTCAACATCGGTTCGGTGGTCAGGACGGCCAACGCCTTCAACGCCGCCGCGGTGCACATCGTGGGCAGAAGGCGATGGAATCGGCGCGGGGCGATGGTCACCGACCGGTACCAGCACATCATCCACCACCCGAGCATCGACGACCTCCTGCAGTGGTGCACCGACAACGACGTACCGCTGATCGGAATCGACAATTTTCCGGATTCGGTGCCGTTGGAGACCTATGACCTTCCACGACGCAGCCTGCTGCTGTTCGGGCAGGAAGGGCCGGGCCTGAGCGAGGAAGCGCACCAGGCGAGCACGGCAGTGCTCTCGATCGCACAATACGGTTCAACGAGGTCCATGAACGCGGCAGCCGCAGCGGCGATCACCATGCACTCCTGGGTTCGCCGCCATGTCTACGACCAACCGGTGGCCTGAGCGGGCTCGAGCTCTCCGCAGTCCAACGCGCAGTATCTGCGGTCCAACGCACAGCCTCTGCAGTCGATCTGGCAGCCGGTACCCGGTCACCCGTGGTCGATAACCTCCAACTGTTGGTTTGTTGTGGTCGATCACCGGGTGTTGCAACGACAGCTTGAAACCGCCCTCCGGAATCGACCACAACATGCCAACCGTTCTGCTTTTTGCGCAGCGGCGGCCGACTAGAGCACAGACGAAGGGCGGTCCGTGTCGGCTCCAGTGATGGAAATGACACGGACCGCCCTTCGCCTGTGCGACTGGCTCTATTTCGTTCGGCTGCCTCGGCTGGGGCTCGCGGCCGGCTTCACCCGGGGTTGTTCACAGCTGGCTCCATCCGAGATCGGCTGCAGAGCCTCAGCTGAGGTCGGCAGCGTGTGGCTCGATGAGCCCACCGATCTCTGCCAGCTCGGCAGTCAGCGAATCAGCATCGTCGAAGGTGCGTGAGATGACGGTCAGCCGCTTCGCGTAGTGGCCGATCGGATACTCCATCGTCATGCCGATGCCGCCGTGCATCTGAATCGACTCCTGGCTGATGGTGCGAGCCGACTGATCGATGATGATCTTGGCAGCGATGACATCACGGTGGCGGTCCTTTTCGGAGCCGGCTTCCTCGTTGGTGACCGCAAGACGGGAGAACAGTGCCATGCTGCGCGCATACTCGAGGTCCGCGTAGAGGTCGGCCGCACGGTGTTGAAGGGCCTGGTTCGTGCCGATCGGGGCACCGAACTGCTCACGCGTCTTGAGGTACTCGGCTGTCATCGTCAGCGAGGCTTCCATCACGCCGACTGCTTCGGCCATGATCGCAGCGTTTGCTGTGTCGAACACTTCGGCGACGACAGCATGCGCGTCGGCGGCACCGAGGCGCTGGGCCGGTGCATTGTCGAACTTCACGCTGGCGCTTCCCTGTCCGTCGGCCTGACGGTGAGCGACACGGCTGACTCCGGACGCCGAGGCGGCGACCAGGAACAGTCCCAGATCGCCGTTCTCTGAGGCGGTGACGATGAACTGGGCGGCGACGTCGCCGCCGAGCACGCCGTTCTTCTCACCACTGATCGTGAAGGAACCGTCAGCTCCTGCAGCGGCCGTGGTGGAGGGGGTGTCGACCGCGTAGCGCAGGCCGGGCTCGAGGGCCGCGAAGGCAAGGAAGGTCTGGCCTTCGCAGACCGCGGGCAGGATCTCCTGCTTCTGCTCCTCGGTGCCCGCAGCGGCGATCGCATTGGCGCCCAGTACGGCTGTGGCCAGGAACGGTTCGAGCACGAGTGCGCGGCCGAATGCTTCCAGGACCACAGCAACCTCGGCGAAGGTCATTTCTGCGCCGCCGTAGTTCTCGGGGATTGCCAGGCCGAGCAGGCCCATCTCTGCGAACTGCTCCCACTTCTCGCGGGAGATGCCCTCCTCGCTGTGCAGGATGGCTTCGCGGGTCGCGGTGTCATACTCGCTGCGCAGATACTTGTTCAGAGTGCTGGCGAGTTCTTGCTGAATGTCGTTGAGTTCAAGATCCATTGTTGTCCTCTTCTAAAGTGTCCTGGGGTCCTGGGAACCTCAGAGACCAAGCAGTGCTTTCGAGATGATTCCGCGCTGCACCTCGGACGAGCCGCCGTAGATGGTGACCTTGCGGGTGTTGAAGTACGAGGGAAGGGCGTCGACGGCTCCGAGCGGAAGATCGGAGAGGCCCTCGCCCTGGGCGCGGTCGGTGACGAAGTCGAGGCCCTGCGGACCGAGGACGTCGACGAGCAGCTCACTGATGTCTTCCTGCAGCTGTGAGCCCTTGAGCTTGAGCACGGAGGAACGTGGATCCGGCTTGTCCGATCCGGCGGCCTGGGTCGAGAGGATTCGCAGCTGAGTCATTTCGAGAGCGGTGAGCTCGGCTTCGATCCGGGTCAGGCGGGCGGAGAACAGCGGGTCGTCGAGCAGAGTCCCGCGTGCCGTCTTCGTCACCGCGGCGTAAGCCTTGGCGCGAGCCACGTTGACCTTCGAGCCGCCGATGCGGGCGATGCCGGTGCGCTCGTTGCCGAGCAGGAACTTCGCGTAGGTCCATCCCTTGTTCTCTTCGCCGACGAGGTTCTCGACGGGGACCTCGACATTGTCGAAGAACACTTCGTTGACCTCATGGCTGCCGTCGATGAGCTGGATCGGGCGAACCGTGACGCCGGGCGTCTTCATGTCGATGAGCAGGAACGAGATGCCTGCCTGCTTCTTCACGTTCGGGTCGGTGCGGACCAGGTTGAACATCCAGTCGCCGTACTGGCCCAGGGTCGTCCAGGTCTTCTGCCCGTTGACGATGTACTTGTCTCCGTCACGGACTGCTGTGGTCTTCAGTGATGCGAGGTCAGAGCCGGCATCGGGTTCGGAGAAGCCCTGTGACCACCAGATGTCGATATTGGCGGTGGCGGGAAGGAAACGCTCCTTGATCTCCTGGCTGCCGAAGGTCGCGATGACCGGGCCGACCATGGAGACGTTGAAGGGAAGCGGCTGTGGAACGCAGGCCAGCTGCATCTCTTCGAGCCAGATGTGGCGCTGCACTGGAGTCCAGTCCTGGCCACCCCATTCGACGGGCCAGTTCGGTACGGCGTAACCGTGCTGATTGAGGATCCGCTGCGAAGTGACCATGTCCTCTTTGGTCAGCTCCTGGCCGGTGGCGACCTTGAAGCGCAGCTCCTCGGGGATCTCCGTGCGATAGAACTGACGCATCTGCTGCGCGAACTCGCGCTCCTGCGCATTCAGCAAGGTGTCCATGAAAACTCCTGATTGATCGTTCGGTAACTTAGTTCCAATAGTACGTTTCGGTGTTCACGGTCACAAGTGGATCGAAGTTCTTCCTCATCAGTGAGTCGTGCGACGAGGCTGAGCGGCTTGGGCAGGTGCGCGCTAGGCGGCGTGGAGAGTTTTCCGGCTCTTCATAAATAGGGCTGTAGGAGCCTGCCCATTCCTCCGGCATGGAGGAGCGACCGGATGAGATAGTTGCCCCGGTTACGGAATCCCAGCGCGATACCCCGCAGATGCTCCAGCCTGCCGTT
>NZ_FXZD01000020.1 GCF_900169145.1 Brevibacterium antiquum CNRZ 918
CAGGATCGGCCTGGGCATGCATGACGAGCTCGACGGCACGAGCTTTGAGCTCATCGGTGTATTTCACTGGCATGAGAGAATCTCCTTCTTCCAATCTCCCTGCCTCTATTATCCCCGGAGCGATTCAGTGCTGTTACTGCCCCGAAGATCACTGCCAGTGAAGAGTTGTGGGCGAAGATTGGTGAGTTCGTTAAGATTCGGGCTGAACAAATCGAAGCCGACGCGATTGACGGCATGGTTATTACCGGGCCGACAATTCAGTCCGCACGCACGGGTCAACGGTGGGTTGGTGACGCTTCTGGTATCCGTATTTTCAATGCGGATAACGAGGTGCGCACCCAACTGTCACCGGATGGGTCAGCGTTCAAGGGCGAGGTGGAAGCGGACACACTGGTGGTTAATGGTGGGTCTGAGTTGCGGTCCACTGAGAACAAACTGGCGCAGGGTGCGAAACTCACCCTTGAGGCTGGTGTCACGGACCCGACCGCACCACCGACTGTGCAACCGTACTGGGATTCTTTGGAGTTCGAGATTTCGAGACCGTACACCAACGTGGACGGTCTCGTCGGACTCGCCTATGACGGCACACATTACTGGTCGGCCCACAAGGACGATCATGGGACGGGCGGGCGCATGGCGCGCATATTCGCTGTCCGCATCGACCCACAGACGGGGGTTGGCGAGTACGTGGGCGGGCAGCTTCCCACTGGTAAGCCGCGTGTTGCACCGTGGTCATCGGAAGTGTTCGGTGTCACCTGCATTGGTTCGGAACTGTTCTGGTTGGGTCGGTCCTATTATGACGGTGTTGTGTGGGTAACGGATCTTGCCGGAGAGTTCAAGCGGGCGTTCGCCTACCCTGAATTGGGTTACTCGGCCACGAATCCGCTGAAGTACAAGCCGGGTATTGGCAATAATGGCACTGATGTGATTATCGCCCAGTGTGCGGATGATGGGACGCTTGTAACCCGCACATACAACAAGACTACTGGTGTGCGTACTATTGTTCGTGACATGTCGCCGGTTGGGTTTAATTCTGATGTGCTTGGCGTGTATGTTGGTGCCGCTGATTGGGGTGGCGGCACGTTCATTACTGTTGCAGGTAGCACGAGGAAACTGCTTACGTATTCGTCGGCGGGTGTTTACGATGCGTCGAAGACGTTCCCCATGCCTGATGGTTCGCAGGACACAGGTGTTGTATTCCAGGGCGGGAAGTTTCGCACGCTTAACGCTTCGGGTGTCATCCACGAATATGCGGACAACAACACTGGCGATGCCTCCGGTGACTGGTGGGCGACTTACAGGTGGTCTGTTGACGCGGACGATGACGGGTTCAACGACTACACGTCCCGTATCGGCCCGGTGAAGAAATTCACGTGGCCGCTTCGTGCAAAACTTCGGTTCATGGGTGCACCGTTGCCAGACGGTGTCGGGTATATTACCCCGTCTATAGCGAAGAAGGCCACAAGCCCGGTACGCACGGATTTCCGTACACCCATCTTCAGCGTGCATGCGGGGGAATCGATTGCGCTCATTTCCATCTTGCCGACTAATTGGCAGTCCGGCGCGGCACCGGGTGATTCTAACGATTTCCCGGACGCTGAACCCTCAACATTAGTGTCGGCTTCGTCTACGTTCCAGGTGAACGGCGACGGGTCCGGCCATTGGGGGCCGCTCACGTTCAACGCGGACGGCACCATGACTGGTGTGCCCATGCAAGCAACAGGGTCTACCACCATCGGCGTGTCTGCGGCCGCCGGTAATACAGCTAATGTGACGGTCACTCTGCCGTGGGGTGCGTTCACCACACCGCCACGCATTTTCCTCACAAAACAGGGCGACACTTTGGCGAAATACAATCCGTATGCGAAAAGCATCACAACAACATCGTTCACACTCGGCTTGTACTCGGGCGATAGTTCCTCAACAACTAACAGTGTGTCTGTCGCATGGCACGCAATCGGGGGTGTCTGATGTACGCAACATGCGAAACAGTCGGCTGCGGTAACTCGTATCGGCAAATCGCAATCCCCGACGACGCAGGAACCGTTATTTGCGGCCCGTGCGGAAACCCCATCACCAACATTACCGACATTAAACCAACGGAAGGGACGGTGCTGCCAACGTGGATATCCGAGATGCTACAGACGCAGAACTCAGGCAGCTGAAAACCATGATCGACACCGAGCTGGAACGCCGGAAGACTCTGGCGACGGCAGGACAGAAGCTCGACACTATCGTGCGTGAAGTCCTCACCGCCGAAGGAGTCGAGCAGGGCGAAGAATGGGAGTCAGGGAAGTCCTACCCGAAAAGCTGGACGGTCACTCGCGACGGCATTACCTACACGTCGCAGATCCCCAACAACGTATGGCCCCCCGGCGACACCAACGACCCCCAGACAGGCCGTTGGTGGAAACCCGAAACCACCGACGAGGCGGCAGAGGAAAACATCTGGGCCGAATGGGTAGACGTTGTAGTTGGGGAAGTGTGGGAATACGAAGGAGATGACTACAAAGTGCTCCAAGCGCACACCACACAACCTGGCTGGGAGCCACCGAACGCGCCCGCGCTCTGGGAGAAGGTCAAATGAGCCACGAATAAACGTGTCCGCAACGTATAATGGCACCATACGAAAGACTGGTCACATCACCCATGCCGGGAGGGGCAGGCCATGCCTGACCGAATAGTCCACTGGGCCACGGGCGTCCGCTTCGACCCCGGCGTGAAACGAGTTGTCCTCTTCGCCGTCGGCGTCCTCGGTTTTGTCCGTGGCTTCTCCTACGTCGACCCACCACCCACGCCAGCAGGGCTCCGCACCCTCGCCCAACTCCTGCCCCTCGAGTTCTGGGGTTGGGCCTGGGTGGTCATCGGTGTCCTCTCAATGCTCGGCGCGTTCACCAGACACTACCGCATCCCCTTCATCCCCACCATGGTCATCTCCACCCTCTGGTCATTCTCATATTTCGCAGAATGGGCCATGAACTTCTTCTCGCGAGGAATCGACTCACGCGATTACATCACCGCAGTATCCTACGCAGTCCAAGCACTCCTGATACTGGCCGTCATTCGCCTGATCGACCCCGCCGAGGTAACCCCGAGGCGGGAGGCTGAGGATGTGGACTGACTGGATACCAGCAGGCGTTGCCGTCGCCGTCATCACCGGCATTATCTCCTTCTACGGAGTCCGCCAGAACCGGAAAACCGCGACCGAGACGAACAAACTCAACGCATCGGATTCGCTGATGAAGAACCTCGCTGACGAGATCAAGCGCCAAGACGAACGTCTCGACAAGCTCGACCAGAAAGTCCAAGAGCAAGGCCAGAAAATCAAGCACCTTGAGCAACGGGAATGGTCCCTACGCCGCTACGTGTACCGACTCATCGACCGCATCCACTCCCTCGGCGGGGAGCCACCCGAACCACCTACAGGAATCGAAATCTAAGGAGCAACGCCATGACGGAGAACCCCATCAAAGACTCCGGTATCGAGGATGACCCAATCATCCCCGACCCGGACGAATTCGAGACGCAGGACGACCTTGCCGAGGTCGTCACCGACGACGAGAACGTGCCCGATCCAGCCGAGAAGGAGAACTGATCATGTCCACCAGCCAAAACGGCTATCGCGCTAACGACCGATCTCTGATCGCGTCCTACGCCGTCCCCGGCGGCAAGCTCGCCATGCGCAAGGGTGACGTTGCAACCGTCCTCGCCTATGTCGCGAAGCGCTTCCATTCCGAGGTCGAGGCCCTGAAGTGGCCCGGAAACTGGGGGTACGCCGAGCGACCCATTCGCGGATCCTCGACGACACTCTCGAATCATGCGTCGGGAACTGCGATTGATTTGAATGCGCCTCAGCATCCGCTTGGCACCTCACCGAATGCGAACTTCTCTAGCTCGCAGATTACGAAGATTCATCGCATCCTGAATGACTGCGATGGAGTACTGCGGTGGGGAGGCGACTACCGGGGCCGCAAGGATCCCATGCACGTAGAGATCAACAAGGGCACCGCGGCTGTTCGTTCCCTGGCGAAGAAGATCCGCGCCGGATCCAAGCCGGGACCATCCGGTGGTGCTGAAGCGTCCGGTGGCGGGTCGTCATCCCCGACGTACACGTCCATCTCCGGCTCCACGCCACTCGTGAAGCTCTACACGAAGGGTGAGCCGGTCGAGCGTGCTCAGAAGGCTGTCGGCGTCAAGGCTGACGGGTACTGGGGCGCAGACTCGGTGGCCGCGGCGAAGAAGTGGCAGAAGGCCAACGGACTCGACGCTGACGGAATGATCGGCGATAAATCGTGGGCGGTCATCAACGGCGGCAAGGCATCCAAGCCGAAGCCGAGCGGATCCAAGGCCCCGGCGTTCCCGCTGCCGTCCGGGCACTATTTCGGCCCGAAGTCCGGCCCAGCCAACTCCCACAGCGGCTACTACAACCACCGGGAGCACCTGCGCGTCTGGCAGAAGCAGATGCAGAAGCGCGGCTGGACGATCAAGGCTGACGGGCTCTGGGGAAGCGAGACCTCGAAGGTCGCCGGCCAGTTCCAGAAACAGAAACACCTCGGTTACGACAAGCTCGTCGGACCCGAGACCTGGGCCGCGGCCTGGACCGAACCAATCACATAAGGAGGAATCATGGAACCAATCAACGACACACCGAAGGTCAGCCCGAAGGTCAGAACGTCCGCCTATTTCGTGTCCCTGTTCGTGGGTGCGATCATCCTCGTCGGGACCGGGGTGGTGGATGCGTTCTTCCCCGACCTGTCCGATCAGGTGGGGCAGGTGACGACAGCCATATCCTCGGCGGTCGCGCTCGTCATCGGCGGCCTCGGAGTCGCGTACCGACCCACGAGTGGGATCGGCTCTATGCCAGACCACTAATGTAAGCTGGATCACGAAGTTCGCTACTTCAGGATGTGAAAGACCCTCGGCTGAATGGTCGGGGGTCTTTCGCGTCCAGAGTTAGCGGGTAGGTGGTAGCCCTCGAAATGACACGTTTACGACAACGATTGACTGCAACACGCGGTGTGGCGAGAATATACGGGCGGCGGCATGTGATCCCCGAGTTCCCCATGTGTGCGCGGTTCACATGCCGTCCAATAACACCACTCAACGCACGATAAAACATCAGTCGCCCATAAGCGGTAGGCCGCGGGTTCGAGCCCCGCCGGGGGTACTTTTTGTGCTCTGACGGCCCTTTCGCCCTTCCGGCGTTTCCCTGCAATGACCAATTACCGCGCGCTACGGCGTGGCAATTGGTGCACGGCTGGGAAAACGTAGAGAGTGGATGCGTGATGACAGACAGTAAGAGTGCCGTGACGCCACCAGTGGGAGGGGCGCTGAGCGATATCGCGAAGCGAGTCTCAGAAACCCGCTTCACCCTGCAGACCGACGACTTCGCCGACGGTCGCGAACTGCACCGACAACTCTCCTCGGAGCTGACGGACTATCTGCTCCCGCGCATCAATCGGACGCAGACGCCCTTCATGATCGCGGTCGGTGGGTCAACTGGCGCAGGCAAGTCCACCTTGGTGAATTCCCTGGTCGGACGCACGGTGACTCCCGCGGGGGTGCGCCGTCCGACGACGGGCAACCCGATCGTGGTGCACAACCCTGCTGACACCAAATTCTTCGAATCGCAGTCCTTTCTCTCTGATCTGCCGCGCAGCACGGATCCGACGACGCAGACCCCCTCGGTCGTGCTCATTCCCGATGACGGTGTCGAGCCGGGCACGGCTGTGCTCGACTGCCCGGATATCGACTCCATCGCCGAGTCGAACCGTGAGTTGGCCCGCCGCATTCTGATGAGTGCCGACCTGTGGATGTTCGTGACCACGGCCAACCGCTATGCCGACGCCGCGCCCTGGGCGCTGCTCAAGGACGCCGCTGTCCGCAACACCTCGGTCGCGATCGTGCTCGACCGGGTACCGCCGCAGGCGAACCGCGAGGTCAGGCACCATCTTTCCAGTCTGCTGTCCGAGGCGGGACTGGCGAACTCTCCGATCTTCGCTGTGGCCGAGCTCGAACTGGAGGACGGCCTGCTTCCGCACTCGGCGATCTATCCGATTCGTTCCTGGATCAGCCAAGTGAGTTCCGAGGAACGCTCGCAGGACCGCATTCGTCAGCGCACCCTCACCGGCTCCATCAGTGCGATGCCGGCCCAGGTGAAGTCCTTGGCTGACTTCGCAGAGAGCCAGGAGACGACGTTCGACCGGCTGCAGGCCAGCCTGGATCAGACGTTCAGATCCGCGGACGAAGGGCTCGCGCAGGTATTCTCCGACGGTCGCGTGCTGCACGGAGAGGTCAATGCGAGATGGCAGGACTTTGTGGGAACAGGTCAGCTGTTTCGCGGTTTGGAGCCTACGATGGCTCGCATGCGCGACCGGATCTCCGCCGCAGTCACCGGCAAACACGATGCCGCCTCGCCGCTGCACATTGCCATTCTGCGCAGCGCAGCCATTTCGTTGCGGGAACAGGCTATCGGCGTCGTCGAAGAGGTCGGCACCACATGGGTTCGGGACTCGGCTGGCTCGGCCCTGCTCGATGCGTACCCCGAGCTGCGCCACAGTTCCAATGATCTTGAGGATTCCGTCAAGTCCGCCGTCAGCGGATGGTCGAATGAGGTGAACGCGCTGGTTCGAGAGATCGGCCAGGGCAAGAAGTCGAAGGCGAGAATTCTGTCCTTCGGTGTCGGCGGAGTCTGCGCCGTCGTCGAATACGCGGCATTCTGGGATCCGAAGTACACGAACGCCGGCGACCAGGCGTCGCGCAACGACGCCAACGTCGCCCTCAGCCTGGCCGGCACGATCTTCGGGGAGCAGGAAGCCGTGAATCTCATCGGATCGATTCGGGATCGTTTCCTGACCACAGCTGCAGGAATCGTCGGCGGCTGCCGGGCTCCCTTTGACAACGTACTACGACTATCCGCGGTACCGGCGCGGCAAGCAGGCGCCCTGCGCGCCTCCGGTGATCGACTTGAGGTGGCATTGTGAACGATCCTGCACAGTCCGAGATCAGGCGTCGAGCCGAAGGAATTCGGCAGACCCTGTCCCTGGGACCCGACAAATTGAGCGCCGAAGTTCGTACGGACGCGCAGAACCTGCTCAACCGTGCCGAGGATCGGCTCGGCCTGGGCGAGGAGTTCACCGTCGTGGCCTTCGCCGGCTCCACCGGTTCGGGAAAGTCCTCTCTGTTCAATGCCGTTGCCGGACTGGACATCGCCCGGGTCGGCGTTCGTCGGCCCACCACCTCCCGTCCCACTGCATGTGTGTGGGGCGAAGGCGGCAACGACATCCTCAATTGGCTCCATGTGCCCGAGCGCAGCAGGACCTGGCGCGAATCAGCGCTCGACGGTGATGATCAGCGCAAGCTGCACGGCCTGATTCTGCTTGACCTGCCTGACCATGATTCGACCGCGGTCAAGCACCGTGTTGAGTCCGATCGTCTGGTTGGGCTCGTCGATGTGGTGTTCTGGGTCGTTGACCCACAGAAGTACGCCGACTTCTCGCTCCACTCCGAGTATTTGGCAAAGCTGGCCGAGAACAGCTCGAACATGGTGGTCGTTCTCAACCAGGTCGACAAGCTCAGCGACGAAGAGCGGAAAGCTGCCGCCGATCATCTGCAGCAGCTGCTTGTCGAAGACGGACTCACCGACACCAAAGTCCACATGACCTCGGCTGTGACACGAGACGGAATCCCACAGGTCAGGTCGATCTTGGCCGACACGGTCGATTCCAAACAGGCGGCTTCTGAACGGCTGCTCTCCGATATGCAGGCCATGTCCAAACGGATGCAGCACGAACTCGGTGAGCCTGTGGTCCCGCCGGATGAACGTCCGGGAGCGTCGCGTCTGGTGGAGACCATGTCCGATGCCGCCGGCGTCGAGGCGGTTGCCCAGACCGTCCATGACGACTATATCCGTCGGGCCTACCGCAAGACGGGTTACCCAGTCCTGGCGTGGATGCAGAGGAACGCACCCGACCCGCTGGGAGCCAAGCACGGTCAGGGCAGGGAAGAGCTCATCCGCGCATCGGTGCCAGCCACCAGCAGAGCGCAGAGCTCGCAGGTACGCCTGATGGCTCACGAACTCATCACGGAATCCGTGTCCTCGTTGCCCAGACCATGGCAGAGCGCGGTCGCGGAAGCAGAGAAGGCAAGCACCACAGAGCTGTCTGAGACCCTCGACTCGGCCGTGACAGCTGTGGATATCAAACCTCGGACGCCCGGCTGGTGGTCATTGGCCAGGGTTCTGCAGATCATCTTCTTCATCGCCACGATCCTGGGACTCCTGGGTGTCATCGCTGCAGCGCTTCTCACCATCTTCGCTCCCGGATCGCTGCCAGGCTGGAGCTGGTTCGTGACGATCGGGCTGCTGGTGGTGGGAATCATCGGTTCCGTTGTGACATCGGTGATCGCCAAGTCCGCGCGCAGCAAGGGGGCTGATGAAGCTGCCGGCGAAGTAGACCGAAAGCTTCGCGACGCAGTCGGAAGCGTTGCGCAGAGTTCGTACCTGGAACCGGTCAACACCGTCATCGACGAGCACCGCCGGGCATACGAGACGTTGCGCTGATACTTCTGTGCACAGGAGCTCAGACTCGTGTGCCAATGCCCTGTGGACGATCAACGATCGTCCACAGGGCATTTTTCATGTCTGGACGCCGACATCGTCTGCCGCGCTCACTGGTGAATGACGTGATGGACCGATTCACACTGCATCGCCCCCGATGGGTGATCGGGCAGGGGCCATTACGAAACACTCCAAGAAGCGAGGCAACACGATGTCCATCATCCCGATCAACCTCAGCGGCACAGTGGCCGCCGATCCGCAGAGCCGCACCCTGCCGTCTGGCAGAGCCTGCGCCTCCTTTCGGTTGGCCGTCAACCATTGGCGCCTCGACAAAGGAACCGGAGAGTATCTCTCCGACACGACCTCGTGGTTCAGCGTCGACTGCTACGGGCCTCTGGCCAGCAACTGCTCGATGAGTCTGCACCAAGGTATGTCCGTCGTCGTACAGGGGACCCTGAAGATTCGGGAATGGTCGACTGATGAGAAGCGGGGAATCGCTCCCACCGTTGTTGCAGAACACATCGGTCCCGATCTTCGCTACGGCACCGCCAACTATCAGAAGTCCAGTAACCCGAATCGGCAAACCGAAGGTCAGCAGCAGACGGCTGCAGGCGGCGATTCGGGGTGGGACAGCCTCGCCGGCGAAGTTCCGCCCAGTGTGACCGGAGCCTCCGACACATCGACCCTCGACTCGCTGGAGGACACGGACGGAGTCGATGAGGACGGAGCGAGAGACGACGATGGGGGAGGGTCCGACAACGGCGATGACGCCATAGCACGAGAGACGGTGAAGGCAGCGGCGCCCTTCTGAGGGCACCGCAGATCGAGTTGACCAACTTCAGCGCAGAGATTTCGTGGGAACATGGGGCGCAGAACGCCTTGGAGTGCACGCCGTTTGCGGCTGTGATCGGCTAAGGTGAGACTGTTAATCGTTCCCACCTGCTGAGGTTGTTGATGCGTCTCGTTCCCCTCCTAGGTCTTGGAGCCCTGACCTTGGCTCTCTCGGGTTGTTCGCTGCTGGGATTGGGCGGAGACGATTCGTCGCCCACTCCGGCTCGCACCCCGGCGAAGCCGGTTGCAGAGGTCGACAAGGTCGTTTCCGCACTGAAACCTCTGACCGGCAACGAAGACACGGTTCCGTCGACGAAGAAATTCTTCACAACGATGATCGATGCCGGCTACGATCCGGAGCAGCTTGAGGCTACGATCGATGACTCCCCGCTGGGCAATGACGTGCCCTCGAAGATGTTCGGCGTCAAAACGGACAAAGGGTGCGTGATCGGGGAGATACGAAAGGGAAAGGCCACCGCAGAGCTGATGCCGCCCACCGAATCGACCGGGGCATGCCTGTTCGGAGAGGTCGAACGTCCGAAGGGCGTGAAGGCGCCCACAGGCGACAAGCGTGAGAAGGACGGCGATTCCAACGGCGCCGGGCACATGCCTGGCGAGGACATCAACGGCACGGACGGGCCCACTGAGAGTCCGTCTCCCGATGAAGGGTCCGATGACACGTCGGAGGGCACGTCATCCGATGGTGCATCGTCCGAAGGCGGTACATCGGGAAGCTCATCCGAAGGGACCACGTCGTCAGAAGGGTCGTCGGAGGAGGGCTCCTCATCGACGGGCGGGTCCGCCGAAGGGTCCTCGTCAGGTGAAGCTCCGTCACTCGGCGGCGGCTGAACAAGGGTGATCAGCTACCGGACCAATTGGCACTTGAACGTGGACAACCGATAGCCTGAGGTTACTATGGCCGAATTCATTTACACCCTTCACAAGGCGCGTAAAGCGCACGGCGACAAAGTCATCCTCGATGACGTGTCGATGTCCTTCTACCCCGGCGCGAAGATCGGCATGGTCGGTCCCAACGGTGCCGGTAAGTCTACGATCCTCAAGATCATGGCCGGGCTCGAGCAGCCGTCCAATGGCGAGGCTCGGCTCAGCCCCGGGTACACCGTGGGCATTCTCCTGCAGGAGCCGCCCCTGAACGAGGACAAGACCGTCCTCGGCAACGTCCAAGAGGGCGTCGGCGAGATCAAGGCAAAGCTGGACCGCTTCAACGCCATCTCCGAGGAGATGGCCAGCCCTGATGCCGACTTCGATGCCCTGATGGAAGAGATGGGCAAGCTGCAAGAAGCTATCGATGCCGCGGATGCCTGGGATCTCGACTCGCAGCTCGAACAGGCGATGGATGCTCTGCGCTGCCCACCGCCGGACGCCGAAGTCAGCGTCCTCTCCGGTGGCGAGCGCCGTCGCGTGGCGCTGTGCAGGCTGCTGCTTGAGAAGCCGGATCTGCTTCTGCTCGATGAGCCTACAAACCACCTGGATGCCGAGTCCGTGCTGTGGCTTGAGCAGCATCTGCGTTCCTACCCAGGAGCTGTCATCGCGATCACTCACGATAGGTACTTCCTTGATCACGTGGCCGAATGGATCGCCGAGATCGACCGCGGACACCTCTACCCGTATGAAGGCAACTACTCGACGTACCTTGAGAAGAAGCAGGAACGCCTCCAGGTCCAGGGCAAGAAGGACGCGAAGCTGTCCAAACGCCTGAAAGACGAGCTTGAATGGGTCCGGTCGAATCCGAAGGCCAAGCAGACGAAGTCGAAGGCGCGTCTGGCTCGCTACGAGGAGATGGCAGCAGAAGCCGAGAAGACCAAGAAGCTCGACTTCGAAGAGATCCAGATTCCCGCCGGCCCCCGTCTCGGCGACATCGTCATCGAGGCTTCCAACCTGCAGAAGGGCTACGGCGACCGTCTGCTCATCGACGGTCTCAGCTTCTCGTTGCCGCGAAACGGCATCGTCGGAGTCATCGGGCCCAACGGTGTGGGCAAGTCGACCCTGTTCAAGACCATCGTCGGACACGAGGAGCTGGACGGAGGCGAACTCAAGATCGGCGACAGCGTCAAAACGTCTTATGTCGATCAGTCCCGCGGCGGTATCGACTCCAATAAGAACCTGTGGGAAGTCGTCTCCGACGGACTCGACTTCATCCAGGTGGGCAATGTCGAGATGCCCTCGAGGGCCTATGTCTCCGCGTTCGGCTTCAAAGGCCCGGACCAGCAGAAGAAGGCTGGTGTGCTCTCCGGTGGTGAGCGCAACCGTCTCAACCTGGCGCTGACGCTCAAACAGGGCGGAAACCTGTTGCTGCTTGACGAGCCGACGAACGACCTCGACGTCGAAACACTCGGCTCCTTGGAAAACGCGCTCCTCGAGTTCCCCGGCTGTGCCGTAGTCGTCTCGCACGACCGTTGGTTCCTTGACCGGGTGGCGACACACATCCTTGCCTGGGAAGGCACAGAAGAAGAGCCCGCCAAGTGGTACTGGTTCGAAGGCAACTTCGAGTCCTATGAGGAGAACAAGGTCGAACGACTCGGTGAAGACGCTGCTCGTCCTCACCGCGTGACACACCGCCGCCTCACTCGCGACTGAACGAATTCTGTGGGCTGGGGACAATCACCGCAGCCCACAGGGTTCTCATGCATTTGCTGATGCCCCGGTCAACGACCGGGGCATCAGCAAATGCATGGTGGATTCAGTCCGCTGGCGGTGGCGGTCGACCGTCAGAGAGCAAGCCGCCGATCCACTGCAGGAGCTTGAACAGATACCGCAGGGCAAGTGTGCCGACGACTCCGATGATCATCGCTATGAGCGCAATCAGGGCAAGGTTCATCTCCACGTTCTCGCGAAGGAAGACCAGGGCAAGGATCGTGATGATGATGAAAAGTGCGACATTGACCAATCGAGACAGTATAGTCCCGAGGATCTCGATCATCGCGGTGTCTTTGCTCACTGCGGAGCCTTCACACGGACCATGCCTTCTTGAGCCACTGTTGCCAACAGCTCACCGGTCTGAGCGAAGATGCGCCCGTAACCGAGGCCGCGACCGCCCTGGGCCGCGGGGGACTCTTGGACGTAGAGCATCCACTCATCGACACGTACCCGACGATGCCACCACATCGCGTGGTCGAGGCTGGCCACCCGGAGCCCGGGGCTCGTCCAACTCAGGCCCTGTCGACGTAGTACCGGCTCGAGCAGGTTGAAGTCGCTGGCATAGGCCAAGGCCGCGGCATTGAGCACAGGATCATCGCCGAACTCGGAACTGGCACGGAACCACACATGCTGCTGCTCTCGCTGCCGATCATCGGTGGAGGAGAGGTACAGGGACGCCTCGACCGGGCGGATCTCGAAGGGACGTTTATTCAGCCATTCGGTCACTTGAGGGGTGTCCTGCCCAGCCAGGATGTCGCGCAGCTCTGGGCAATCCTGTGGACCAGGCAACCCGGTGGGCATGGTCTCTGCGTGTTCGAGACCCTCCTGCTCAACCTGGAAGGAGGCGATCAGGGACAGGATCGGGACGTCCTTCTGATAGGCGTGGACGCGTCGAGCGGAGAAAGATCGCCCGTCGCGCAGTCGTTCGACACCGAACTCAATCGGCTCGCTGACATCCCCAGCGCGCAGGAAGTAGCCGTGAAGTGAGTGGATGAGGCGATCATCTGGCAGGGTCGCGGCAGCGGCCACCACAGATTGCGCCACGACCTGACCGCCGTAGACGCGCCCATCGGGTTTGTACTGATTCTGTCCGAGGAAGTAGTCACTCTCCCGAGACGCCGAGGTGAAGCTCAGACTTTCGAGTTCGAGCACTTTGCGCAGCGTGTCGACATTCGCCTCGGCCGCTGTGGGTTCTGCATCGCTCATAAGGGCCTCCAGCCTGCGACAATGAATCTCTTGCGTGTGTTCACGATCCTATCGCGGCCGTCACTGCAGCGGTGAAGGTGGCATGATGGGACATATGCACAACCGCACCACGAATCCCCATCTGAACGAATTCACACGAGTCCTGTTGGAACTGAGATGGGGAGACATGGATGCCTATGGCCACGTCAACAATGTCACCCAGCTGCGTCTGCTCGAAGAGGCACGCGTCCGCGCTCTGGGCTCACCGACGCACAGCACCGATGCACCCACGACTCCGGGTCAATCGGGAATTGCCGAGACAGTTTCGGGGATCACAATTCCGTCGATCTTCGCCGAGGCTTCGGAGACCACCGAGCTGCTCGTCGCCTCGCATGCGATCGAATATCGTCGTCCCATTCCCTACCGTGCAGGTCCCATTGCCATCGATCTCGTCATCAGCGAGGTCAAACCGGCCTCTGTGACGGTCGGTTACAGCATCGCCGAACCCGATGGTTCGGTCGGCTATACGCTGGCAGAGACGGTCATCGTCTTTGTAGACAGGACGACCTCCCGACCGCGTCGCCTGACCCAGGAGGAGACAGCAGCAATGGAAGACGTCATTCGACCTGCCGTACCGATGCGGGGTCGCAACCGATGACTGAACTCGAGATCGCCGATCCGCTGGCGATGAAGGATCTGGCCGCGTTCACCTCCTTGGCACACCGGCTCGACCCTGACGGGGCTATGCGCTTGCATGTGTCATCGACCGTGCTCGTCGTCACCGTTGCGCCCCTGTATCCGCATGGCATCGGAGACTCCACACCGTTGGTCCTCGCGATGCGAATGCTGCGCCTGAGCGGACCGGAGATGGACGGCCTCGACGAGGTGGTTCCTCTGACCAACCTCAAGGACCGGTTCGCGCGCGCCGAAAATGCCACACGCCTGCCTGTGCCCCCGAACTCGGTGCTGGTGTCCTGGACCGGCATTGCCCCGCCGAAGGGACAGTGGGCTGTTCGCGACAGGATCTCCGGCAATGAGATTCGGTCCACCGCCGAGGCTGGTGTGGAAGAGATCAGCAGCGGAGCTCCCGAAGGCGCGGGATCACATGCTGTGAAGGCGCTGCGTTCGCGTGTGTGGTCGAAGCCGATGGCTGCTCATGATGGCACCGAGCTGCCCGGCGGGCTCGCGTTCGCCGCGAATGCACTGCGATTCGTACCCGAGACGGGGACCGCCTCGGCGGGGGAGTCCGAGGAATATGACGTCTTCGAGACGTCCGGCTGGCTGCGGATCTCGACACCGGGCGGTCATCTGCTGACCCGAGCGAAGTAGACCCAGCACAGCAGGTCTCCTCAGGTCATGAAGACTGCAGACATAAAGGCTGCAGATGTGAGATGCGGAGTGTTCTGCTCAGACCGGGTTGCTGTTGGTGTTGACCATGGCCGTGGCCGCACGCTGGAAATAGTCCCAGAAGATTTCGTCGTAGAGCGGCGCAAGTGCCACATCGTCGAGAGCTGCCCGCATCGAGGCTAACCACCGGTCACGCGCATCGAAGTCGACAGGGAAGGGGAAATGGCGCATCCGCAGGCGCGGGTGACCCCGTTCCTCCTGATAGGTCGTCGGCCCACCGAAGTACTGTTCTAAGAACATCTGGAGCCGATGCTTGGCTCCAGTGAGGTCGTGCCCCTCCGGGTACATGGCGATGAGCACCTCGTCTTGGTCGACATGCTCGTAGAAGACATCGACAAGACGGGTGAAGGTGGGATGGCCACCGACCGCTTCGAAGATGGTCTCGTTCGATGTCTGAGTCATGGTCAGCTCTCTCCGTCTGCGGCATCGGTGCCGGATTCATCAGTGGTCGACCGGATCTCGTCATCGCTGGGCAGCGGTGAGGGTCCATTGTCGGTCGTCTGCCGTGTCGTGTAGGTGGGCCGAGGCTCGTCCTCGGAGTTGCTGCTCGTGGTCGAATCCGTTGAGTCAGTCTCTCGAGGAAGCGTCCTGAGGACGGTCTCCTGAATGATCGGGATGGTGATCCCACGCCTGTCGAACTCATTCGTGAGTTCCGCGCGGAAGGCACGTTCGACCATCCACTGCAGATTGGGCTTCGTCTTGATCATCGTCCTGATGACCCTGTACTCGGCTGACAGAGACTGGACACCGGCGATTTCGGGGACTTCGAGCATCGCGGAGGCCACCTGCGAGTCCTTGGCCATTTCAGCGGTGACCGTCTCTGTGATCTCACGGTAGGTGTCCATCGAAGTGGAGTAGTTGACTGGGATCTCGAGCACGGCACGCGCCCAGCCCTGCGACAGGTTGCCGACTCGCATGATCTCGCCGTTGCGCACATGCCACAGTGTTCCCGTGAGATCACGGATTGCTGTCTTGCGCAGGCCGAAGTCCTCGACCTCGCCGACGGCTTCTCCCAGGTCCACGGTGTCGCCGATGCCGTACTGGTCCTCGATGACCATGAAGAATCCCGAGAGGTAGTCCCTGACGAGTTCCTGCGCGCCGAAGGCCAATGCCACACCGACAACACCTGCCGAGGCCAGAATGGGTGCGATGTTGAAGTTGAGCTGGTCGAGGATCATGAGGACTGCGACGGCGCTGATGAGGATCGTCGCCACAGACGAGAGCATCCGACCGACAGTCTTCGCACGCTGAGCACGGCGTTCGCGGATCGTCGCCGGGTCGATGCCCGTCCGCTGCGATTCCATGACCGTGGCCGAGAACTTGCCGTTCTCCGCAGCCTTCTGACTGCCGACGGTGCCTTTGGCCACGGCAGTGGAGAAGCGTCGGATGAAGTACCGCATCACCATGTTGAGCACGATGGCGATGACGATGATGATGAGGATCCTCAACGGAGCGTCGAGGAGAAAGTCCCAATCGATCTTGGGTGCGGACAACAGGTCGGTATTCAAAGCATCGAAAGTCATGATGCCACGAGCCTAACGACCGAAGGTCAATGCGCCCTTGGAAGTGCTGGACACTTCCTGAGCATTCAGGGCCCGCTGGGCATCGGCAAGATTCTCACGCATCAGGCGCACGAGCCCCTTGGGCGCGGCAGGGTGATCGGCCAGCCAGCCCTCGGTGGCCTTGACCGTGTGCTCGCTGACCGGGGGGAACAGTCGCAGAGTCATGGTCTGTGCCATTTCGAGGGTGCGGGTCTCCCACCATCCGGAGACTCGTTGGAAGAACTCTGTGGAGAAGTCACACAAGGGCGCTTGTGAGGTGAGGATCTCACCCGTCTCGGTCTGCAGACCGGAGGCGAATCCCAGAGCGAGAGCGGCCAGTTCCGAATTCGGAAGCTCAGCCTCATCGAGGATGCGGGTGAAGGCCTCCGACTTCGCCGCCGAGGTGGGGCGAGCGCTGCGTGCCGTCGCTGCCTGGCGTGCTCCGGTGGCCGAAGGATCGGTCTTGGTCATGGCCGTGATCGCGGAATCATCGATCGCGTCGTGCGCCGCAAGAGCGATGATGAGCTCCCAGGTGAGATCGGTGTCGATGGTGATCCCGTGGACCAAGTCCCCGGACGCGTCCAACCAGGACTGGAGCTGTCCGAGCTGCTCCTGAGTCGTTGCGTGCTTGATGAAGCCGCGCAGGAACTGGAACGCCTGATCGGTGCCGCCGGGTACCGACCCGAGAAGCTCTGCGAATCGATCGGCGACAGCGGTATGAGCCTCTGCACGTGACTCCGGAGGCAGGTAGGACCCGACCGCGGTCTCGAGCTGACGCATCTGAGTGAGCAGACCCGAGGAGTGCGTGACTGCCGCACAGTTGTCGAGGACTGTGGCGATGTAGTCCTGTGCCGGGCGCTGTCCGTCGCGGACGGCGTCCCAGAGTGTGCCGAGGATGAGCAGCTGGGTCAGAGAATCATCGAAGTCGCCCAGTCGGGCGGCGGCGACGTCCATGCTCTCATGATCGAAGCGCACCTTCGCATACGTCAGGTCCTCGTCATTGACGATGATCACATCGGGCTTGGGCAGGCCGCGGGCCTCGTCGAGTGTCGTCGACTCGGCATCGATGTCGAGTGGGAAGCTGTGCGTGCGGACAAGGCGTCCCTGCCCGTTGTCGGAATAGAATCCGATGGACAGACGGTGGGGCCGCAGGGATGGCACCGGCTGCCCCTCGATGATCCACGGTCTCTGGGTCACACGAAGCTCGGTGACCACCTCGGCGTCGTTGTCCGTCTCGGTGTCGACTTCGGCTTCGATGAGGTTGACCCCGGATTCCTCGAGCCACAGCTTCGACCAGGAGGCCAGGTCCCGACCGCTGGTGGCCTCAAGTTCGCTGAGGAGGTCCGGCAGTTCTGTGTTCGACCACGCATGCTTGTCGAAATAGCGCCTGAGACCGGCGAAGAACTCCTCCCGACCGACCCATGCGACGAGCTGTTTGAGCACGGAGGCGCCCTTGGCGTAGGTGATGCCGTCGAAGTTGACCTCGACATCGGCGAGGTCTTCGATGCTCGCGACGATCGGGTGTGTGCTCGGCAGCTGGTCCTGGCGGTAGGCCCACGATTTCTCGATCGTGGCGAAGGTCGTCCACGCGTCGCTGTATTCGGTGGCCTCAGCGGTGGCCAGTGTGGACATGAATTCGGCGAAGGACTCATTGAGCCACAGGTCGTTCCACCACTTCATGGTGACCAGGTCCCCGAACCACATATGTGCCAGTTCGTGGAGCACTGTCACGGTCCTGCGCTCGACGAGGGCCTCGGTGGGCCTGGACCGGAAGACGTAGTTCTCCAAGATCGTCACGGCACCGGCGTTCTCCATCGCACCGGCATTGAACTCGGGAACGAAGAGCTGATCGTACTTCTCGAACGGGTAGGACACCCCGAATTCGCGTTCGTAGAATTCGAAGCCGGCGCGGGTGATGCCGAAGAGGTTCTCTGCGTCGAGATGCTCGAAGAGGGAATCACGGCAGTACAGCCCCAAGGGTACAGGGGAACCGTCGGAGGAGGTCAGTTCCGAATGCACGCTGCGGTAGGGGCCGGCCACGATCGCTGTGATGTAGGACGAGATCGGAGTCGTCGGCGCGAACTGCCACACAGCAGTGTCGTCGACCGGAGCTTCGTCGAGTTCGGTGAAGACCTCACTGGGATCGCCGGGAGTCGGGGTGGGGGAGTTCGAGACGACCGTCCAGCGGGATGGAGCGACGACCGTGAAGGAGAACGGCGCTTTGAGGTCGGGTTGTTCGAACACGGGGAAGACACGTCTGGCGTCGGGGACCTCGAACTGTGAGTAGAGGTAGACCTCGTCGTCGATGGGATCGATGAACCGGTGCAGACCCTCACCGGTGTTCATGTAGGAGAAGTGCGCATCGATGGTGAGTTCGTTCTCTGCGGCAAGGCCAGGCAGAGTGATGCGTGAGGGGGAGACGACCTCGGAGGTCTCGAGATCGAGTCCGTTGAGCCGGATGCGTTCGACGCTGGCTGTGATGGCATCGATGAAGGTCGTGGACTCCGGCGTTGCGGTGAAGCGGATGCGGGAGTGAACTCGGAAGCTCTCACCCACTCCCGTGAGAATCAGGGTGTTCTCGTAGCTCGAGACGTCGACGAGTGATGAACGTCTGCGAGCTTCCTCGCGGGTGAGGTTGTATTGGGGCACTTTGAGGTGACCTCCGCTTCGGGTCCGGGTGTACCTGGCCATTCTTTCATGGACGCATTCTTCTTCGGTGGCAAGGCTTGATAAATTGGCCTCGGAGATCGCGGGTGGTCCGCTGCTGCCCGCACCCAGCCTAATGAGGAGTGAAAATGAGCAGAGAGACACTTGACCTGTGGTTCGACACGGCCTGCCCGTGGGCGTGGATGACGTCGCGCTGGGGTCTGGAAGTCGCCAAGGTCCGTGACATCGATGTGAAGTTCCATGTCATGAGCCTGAACATCCTCAACCGGGACAAAGACATCCCCGCCGACTATCGAGCGCTCATGGATCGTGCTCTGGCACCCATGCGCATCGTCACCGCGGCCATCGCCGAACACGGCGAGGAGATCACCGAGCCCCTATACACGGCGATCGGAACCCGCATCCACCCAGGTGGAGAGAAGGACTTCGACAAGGCCGTCGCCGAGGCGTTGGATGAGGTCGGTCTGCCGGCTGACCTGATGAAATACGGCGAACGCGATGACTACGATGCGGCGCTGCAGGAGTCCCATGATGAAGCGCTGGCTCTCGTCGGCGACGATGTGGGCACACCCATCTGCCGAGTGGCCGGCACCGCCTTCTTCGGCCCGGTCGTCACACCGGCTCCGAAGGGTGAGGACGCAGGTCGTCTCTTCGACGGGGTTCTCGCTGTCGCCTCGACTCCAGGGTTCTTCGAGCTCAAACGCACCCGCAACCAGGGCCCGGTCTTCGACTGACTGACCCTCAGACACCACCGCACCATCACACGCACAGTCTTTCCCCGGCACCTCGTCCGGGACATCTCGAAGGAGTGACCATATGAAGGTTCATCTCGGCACGGACCACGCAGGATTCGAATTCAAAGAGACCCTCAAAGCCCACCTCGGCGATTCGGGTTTCGAGGTCGTCGACCACGGTGCCCACGAATACGACGCACTCGATGACTATCCCGCCTTCTGCATCGCTGCGGCCCAGGCCGTCGTTGATGATCAGGCGGCAGGCGTCGAGGCCCTCGGCGTCGTCATCGGCGGTTCGGGCAACGGTGAGCAGATCGCAGCGAACAAGGTCAAGGGGGCACGGACGGCTCTCGCGTGGAACACCGATATCGCCAAGCTCGCTCGTGAGCACAACAATGCCCAGATCGTCTCGGTCGGGGCCAGGCAGCACACAGAGGCTGAGTCCATCGCCATCGTCGACGCGTTCTTGGCAGAACCGTTCTCCGGCGAAGAGCGCCACGAGCGTCGGATTCGGATCATGGACGCCTACGAGGCCGAAGGTCCCTCGGCGCTGTGAAGATCCGAGGTGCGGTGCTTCGCGAGATGGGGGCCGCCCGCCCCTATGCGAGAACTGAGCCGATGTCGATCGAGGAGCTCGAGCTCGATGGGCCCGGCCCCGGTGAGGTGCTCATCCGACTGAGCGCTGCCGGCGTCTGCCATTCCGACCTGTCCGTCGTCGACGGCAACCGTCCACGGCCCCTGCCGATGCTCCTCGGCCACGAAGGCGCGGGCATCGTCGAAGAACTCGGCGAAGGCGTCACCGACCTCGAGATCGGTGAGCAGGTCGTGACCGTGTTCCTGCCCCGCTGCGGCGAGTGTGCGAACTGCCGCACCGACGGCAAACTCCCGTGCACACCGGGAAGCGCCACGAATGGGGCCGGCACGCTCCCATTCGACGGACACAAGGTCCGACTCCACGACGATTCGGGCGCCGAGGTGCTCCATCATCTCGGTGCATCGGTCTTCGCCTCCCATGCCGTGCTCAACCGCGCCTCCGTCGTTCCGGTCGCCTCCGATGTTCCCGCGTCGATTGCGGCAGTGCTCGGCTGCGCGGTGCTCACCGGCGGTGGAGCGGTCCTCAACGCGGGATCTCCCGGACCCGAGGACGAGATCATGATCGTCGGTTTGGGCGGAGTCGGCATGGCCGCTCTGATCACGGCGCTGTCGATTGAGACTGCGGGTGTGATCGGCGTCGATGCGAATCCGGACAAACTGGTTCGAGCCAAGGAGCTGGGCGCGGTCGAGGTGTACACGCCCGAGCAGCTGGGGGAGCGGCGGGCACCGATCGTCATCGAATGCGTTGGTCATGCCCGCGCCTTCGAAACCGCGTTCTCGGCAACAGCTGTGGGTGGGAAGACCGTCACAGTGGGACTGCCCGCCCCCGATGCGCAGTCCCACATCACCCCTGTCACACTCACTGCCGAGGCACGCACCGTCATCGGTTCGTATCTGGGTTCCGCAGTGCCCAGTCGTGACATTCCCGTCTACGCGGATCTGTGGCGTCAGGGCAAGCTGCCGGTCGAAGAGCTGGTTTCGGACACGATCGGACTCGAGGACCTCAACGCGGCCTTCGACGCCCTCGCCGAGGGAACTGTCGTGCGGCAGGTCATCGACTTCCAGCGCTGAAGTCGATTGTGACAGCTGCCCTCAGTCGTCGGTGCTGAAGTCAGCGGGAATGTGCAGGATCCGGTCGTCGTCGGCGGCCGGATCCCCACGTCCGTCGGTATTGTTCGTCAGTAACCAGATCTCGCCTTCGGGTCCGGACACCACGTCGCGCAGTCGACCGAACTCGCCGGCATAGGCGACCTCAGCCTCGGCGAGGTCCGAGAGGGGCACGGTCCGCAGCACCTGGCCGCGAAGATTGGCGATGAGTAGGCGGTCATCACTGATGGCGATTCCACTCGGACTGGCCTCATCGGGCCGCCACTGCTGAACCGGGTCGATGAAATCACCCCCGTCGGCCCCATCCTCTGAGATTCCTTCGACCTCCGGCCAGCCGTAGTTGCCGCCGGGTTCGATGATGTTGAGCTCATCCCATGTGTCCTGACCGAACTCGCTGGCATACATCGTGCCATCGTCATCCCAGGCCAGCCCCTGAGGGTTCCGGTGCCCATAGGAGAAGACGAGTGAGTCGGGGAAGGGATTGTCCTCAGGCACCGTGCCGTCGGGCTTCATCCGAAGGATCGAGCCTGAGAGCGACTCGCGTTCCTGCGCGGAGTCCTGATTCCCTGCGTCACCGACCGTGGCATAGAGCATTCCGTCGGGACCGAACGCCAGACGCCCACCATTATGGAAGCCGGCCTTCGCGATGCCGTCGACGATCGTCTCCGGTGAGCCGAGCTCAACCCCGTCCGAGCCTGTCCTGAGGGGGAACCGTTGGATCCGGTTGTCCGACTCGGCGGTGAAGTACGCGAAGAGACTGTCCCCACGCACGCTCAGACCCAAGAGCCCGCCCTCACCAGAGGCGGACACGCCGGCGACCGTCGTGACCTCTCTGGGCTGTGCTGGGCGTTCGTCGTCGACTTCGAGGATGCGAGCGGAGTCTCTCTCACTGACCAACGCCGTGCCCTTGTAGAAGGCGATCGACCATGGAGCCTGAAGATTCGTCGCCACCTCCTCGGGGTCTGCGGTGGACCCGCGTTCCTCGCCGGTCGTGTCGCCGGCAGCTGATGTGGGCGACGACGAGGTAGCCGAGGGGGCAGGTGGACGATCGGAGCTGCAGCCGCTGAGAACCAGCGCCAGAATGAGCCCGGCAGCGCGGCTTCGATGATGAGTCGTCGTCGGAGATGTTCCCACCTGCGGGTTGGTGCGCCGGTGACCTGGGGGTGAAGGACGCGAACTCAGGGGACTGCTGTCGTGGTCTCGGATCGACATGGGCGGCGTACCTTTCGGCCTCGGCAGTCTGCGACTCTGCTCTCCCATTGTCTCCCACACGCGCCCACGGTGTCTTCCGGCGGATCCGGGGTGCCTCCCAGGCAGGTCCGTGGCGTGAATACGAAGAAAGCCACCCGGACTTTGAGTCCGAGCGGCTTCACTATCGTCGGGATGACAGGATTTGAACCTGCGACCCTCTGTTCCCAAAACAGATGCGCTACCAAGCTGCGCCACATCCCGCGACGAAGACAATCTAACCACAAAGGCGGCCTCGGATGCACATCGGTTGGCATCATATTCGGGAATGGGACGCAGTTCACATTCGACGGCCACGGCATGTGACTATGGTGTGACGCAGCTCATCTTCGGTCGATTTGGCGGCCAGCGCGGAAGTCGACTATAGTCGAACACGCAACACGGGGATGTAGCTCAATGGTAGAGCCTCAGTCTTCCAAACTGATGGTGCGGGTTCGATTCCCGTCATCCCCTCCAGGTTTTAGCCCTCTCACCAGGGCAAACGTCACCGAGAAGGTGATTTGGCCGCATGGATTCGTATTTTGGCCGCATGAAACCCGTATGATCGGGTCATGGCAAGCATCCGAAAGTACTCCACGACGAAGGCAAACAAGTGGCGCGTCGATTGGCGTAAGCCTGGTTCTCGGGACAAAGCGTCGATGACATTCGATACCGAAGCTGAAGCTCGAATGTGGAAGACCATGCTCGATGAGACTGGTTCTGACGTCATCGAAGCCGGACACCGGTGGAACGCGGCGCAGTCTCAAGACGAAACTATCGAAGATCTCGTCACCGAATACATTGCCTTTCAGTCGCGTGGTGACTCACGAACGCTCAAGGACTATCAGGCGCTTCAACGCAACCACATCTCGAATGAGATCGGTTGGAAGTCGGCAGCGAGCGTCGAAGCCAAAGACCTGCGCAAGTACGTGAAGACACTGTTGGCGAAGAAACTCTCGCCGAAGACCATTCGAAATATCTTCACCATCGTCTCGGCCGCATTTAACTTGGCTGTCCAAGATCGCCGCGTTCAGGCCAACCCCTGCACCGGCGTAAGACTGCCGACTCTGATCAAGACCGAGCCGCCCATCATTGCTCAACGCGACATCGACGTCATCATGAAAGCGATCGACCCTCTGAATCGCCCCGGGGATAATAGAGGCAGGGAGATTGGAAGAAGGAGATTCTCTCATGCCAGTGAAGTACACCGACGAGCTCAAGGCTCGTGCCGTCGAGCTCGTCATCCATGCTCAAGCGGATCCG
>NZ_FXZD01000014.1 GCF_900169145.1 Brevibacterium antiquum CNRZ 918
TGGAAACGTCCTTGTCGACCATGACCCCATCGTCGTCGTGTCTATGTCCCCGGGTGAAGAGTCTGGCGGGGAAATTTATGTGAGGCACGACCCTTGGCTACGCGGGGACTATCTATGAGTCTCGTCGGCGTCTTGCATGACTTGACCGGTTGCTATAGACTTGATATTTGCGTTGATCTGCCTGTGGCGTGCCTTCATATAGCGGGGGGCACCTCAGTTCCACTCAAGTGAACCACGTTGTCGCCCGGTGTCGAAGTCTGACACACCCGGGGCCGTCGATGTGACTTCGGGTGGAGGGTCAACCTATCAATTGGTGAAGCACTCGGAAGGATCCCATTGGCCGCCGCCAACGATAACACCAGGACCGCTAACGCCCCCAAGAGAATCTCCTTCGCGAAGATTCGCGAACCGCTCGAGGTTCCCGATCTGCTCGGTCTGCAGACGGATAGCTTCGATTGGCTCATCGGCTCAGAAGCGTGGCAGGACCGCGTCGCCGAAGCCATCGAAATCGGAGACGATTCCGTCGCAACCACCTCGGGACTCGAAGACATCTTCGAAGAGATCTCACCGATCGAGGACTTCGGTGGATCGATGTCACTGTCGTTCCGGGAGCATCGGTTCGAAGCTGCCAAGTACTCCATTGATGAGTGCAAGGAACGCGACATGACCTATTCGGCGCCACTGTATGTGACCGCCGAATTCATGAACAACAACACGGGTGAGATCAAGAGCCAGACGGTCTTCATGGGTGATTTCCCGCTGATGACCGACAAGGGCACGTTCATCGTCAACGGCACCGAGCGCGTTGTCGTCTCGCAGCTCGTGCGTTCGCCCGGCGCCTACTTCGAGTCCAGCGTCGACAAGACCACTGACAAGGACATCTTCACCGCGAAGATCATCCCTTCCCGTGGTGCCTGGCTGGAGTTCGAGGTCGACAAGCGCGACCAGGTCGGCGTGCGTCTTGACCGCAAGCGCAAGCAGTCCGTGACTGTTCTGCTCAAGGCCCTCGGCTGGTCCGAAGCGAAGATCCTCGAGGAGTTCGGCGAGTTCGAGTCGATCCGCGAGACCATGGCCAAGGACACGGTCAACACGCAGGACGAAGCGCTGCTCGACATCTACAAGAAGCTGCGCCCGGCAGAGCCCGCGACCGCTGAAGCGGCACGCAACCTGCTCAACAACCTGTACTTCAACCCCAAGCGCTACGATCTGGCCAAGGTCGGCCGCTACAAGGTCAACCGCAAGCTGGGTGTCGACGCACCGCTGAGCGACTCGGTCCTCTCGACCGATGACGTGGTTGCGACCATTCGCTACCTCGTGTCCCTGCACGCCGGGGTCGACACCTCCAAGGGTGTCCGTGACGGCGAGAACATCGAGCTCAACGTCAAGCTCGATGACATCGACCACTTCGGCAACCGTCGTATCCGTGCAGTCGGCGAACTCATCGAGAACCAGGTCCGCACCGGACTCTCTCGCATGGAGCGTGTCGTTCGTGAGCGCATGACGACCCAGGACGTTGAAGCGATCACGCCTCAGACCCTGATCAACATCCGCCCAGTGGTGGCTGCGATCAAGGAGTTCTTCGGCACCTCGCAGCTCTCGCAGTTCATGGATCAGAACAACCCGCTCGCGGGTCTGACTCACAAGCGCCGTCTGTCCGCTCTGGGACCCGGTGGCCTCTCGCGTGACCGTGCCGCCATGGAAGTCCGTGACGTCCACCCGTCGCACTACGGGCGCATGTGCCCGATCGAGACTCCCGAAGGCCCGAACATCGGTCTGATCGGTTCGCTGGCCTCCTATGCCCGCATCAACCCGTTCGGCTTCATCGAAACGCCTTACCGCAAGGTCGTCGACGGTGTCGTCACCGATGACACCGAGTACCTCACTGCCGACGACGAGCTCGAGTTCAACATCGCGCAGGCCAATGCGCCGTTGACCGAAGAGCAGCGCTTCGCTGAAGTCGAAGTTCTTGCGCGTCCTAAGGGCGGCGGAGGAGAAGCCGAACTGGTTCAGTACGACACGATTGACTTCATGGACGTCTCCGCACGTCAGATGGTGTCTGTTGCGTCCGCACTGATTCCGTTCCTCGAGCACGATGACGCGAACCGTGCCCTCATGGGTGCGAACATGCAGCGTCAGGCTGTGCCGCTGGTGATGTCGGAGTCCCCGGTCGTGGGAACCGGCATGGAATACCGTGCCGCTGTCGACGCCGGCGATGTCATCACTGCCGATCGCCCGGGCGTCGTCACAGAGGTGTCTGCCGACTTCGTCACCGTCCTCGCCGACGATGGCACGATGCAGACCTACCGCGCCTCGAAGTTCAAGCGTTCCAACCACGGAACCTCGTACAACCAGCGCATCATCGTCGACGAAGGCGATCGTGTCGAGCCGGGCACTGTCCTGGCGGACGGACCGTCCACTCAGAACGGTGAGATGGCTCTGGGTAAGAACCTTCTCGTGGCGTTCATGTCCTGGGAAGGTTACAACTTCGAGGATGCGATCATCCTCTCCCAGCGTCTTGTTCAGGACGATGTTCTGTCCTCGATCCACATCGAGGAGCACGAGGTCGATGCTCGCGACACCAAGCTCGGTGCCGAGGAGATCACCCGCGACATTCCGAACATCTCGCCGGATGCTCTGGCCGACCTCGACGACCGTGGAATCATCCGCATCGGCGCCGAAGTCACCGATGGCGACATCCTCGTCGGCAAGGTCACCCCGAAGGGTGAGACCGAGCTGACACCGGAAGAGCGCCTGCTGCGCGCGATCTTCGGTGAGAAATCCCGTGAAGTCCGCGACACCTCACTGCGTGTGCCCCACGGCGAGATCGGCACCGTCATCGGTGTCCGCGTCTTCGACCGCGAGGAAGACGACGAGCTTTCGCCAGGCGTCAACCAGATGGTCCGCGTCTACGTCGCCCAGCGTCGTAAGATCACCATCGGTGACAAGATGGCCGGTCGTCACGGCAACAAGGGTGTCATCTCGACCATCCTGCCCGTTGAGGACATGCCGTTCATGGCCGACGGAACCCCCGTCGACATCATCCTCAACCCCCACGGTGTTCCTCGTCGTATGAACATCGGTCAGGTCTTCGAAGTCCACCTCGGGTGGATCTCGAAGCAGGGTTGGAAGATCGAAGGCAGCCCCGAATGGGCTGCCGACCTGCCGACTGCTGCACGCGAAGCCGAAGCCGGAACCAATCTGGCCACCCCGGTCTTCGACGGTGCACACGAGCAGGAGCTGCGTGGACTGCTGGACTCGACGACTCCGAACCGCGATGGGGATCGCCTCATCGACTCTTCGGGCAAGGCCCAGCTGTTCGACGGTCGCTCAGGTGAGCCGTTCCCGTACCCGATTGCTGTCGGTTACATGTACATGCTCAAGCTCCACCACCTCGTCGACGACAAGATCCATGCCCGCTCGACCGGTCCGTACTCGATGATCACCCAGCAGCCGCTTGGTGGTAAGGCACAGTTCGGCGGTCAGCGCTTCGGTGAGATGGAAGTGTGGGCTCTCGAGGCCTACGGTGCGGCGTACACGCTGCAGGAACTGCTGACGATCAAGTCCGATGACATCCCAGGCCGTGTGAAGGTCTACGAGGCCATCGTCAAGGGCGAGAACCTGCCCGATCCGGGAATCCCCGAGTCGTTCAAGGTCCTCATCAAGGAGATGCAGTCCCTGTGCCTCAACGTCGAAGTTCTGTCTTCGGACGGAGCCGAGGTTGAGATGCGTGACGGTGAGGACGAGGTCTACCGAGCAGCTGAAGAGCTCGGCATCGACTTGTCACGCCGTGAAGCCCAGACCGTAGAAGAAGTCTGAGGACTTCCACTTCAACCGACACAACTTCGCGGTGAACGAGACGTTCATCGCCAGGAAAGAGGATTTACGTGCCTGACGTCAATTTCTTTGATGAGCTACGTATCGGTCTTGCTACCGCGGAATCCATCCGCGGCTGGTCACACGGTGAGGTGAAAAAGCCTGAGACCATCAACTACCGCACACTCAAGCCCGAGAAGGACGGACTCTTCTGCGAGAAGATCTTCGGACCCACTCGTGACTGGGAGTGCGCCTGCGGCAAGTACAAGCGTGTCCGTTTCAAGGGCATCATCTGTGAGCGCTGCGGCGTCGAGGTGACCCGCGCCAAGGTCCGCCGTGAGCGCATGGGACACATTGAGCTGGCCGCACCGGTCACTCACATCTGGTACTTCAAGGGTGTTCCCTCGCGCTTGGGCTACCTGCTGGACTTGGCTCCGAAGGACCTCGAGAAGGTCATCTACTTCGCCGCCTACATGATCACCTCGGTGGATGAGGACTCCCGCCACCGGGATCTGCCCAGCCTGCAGAACAAGATCGACATTGAGAAGCAGCAGATCGGCACTCGCCGTGACGCTGACATCGACCGTCGTGCCAAGAAGCTCGAAGAGGACCTGGCAGCTCTCGAGGCCGACGGCGGCTCCGCCCCGGCCAAGAAGAAGCTGCGTGATGTCGCCGAGAAGGAAATGGAGAAGCTGCGAAAGAACGCCGACCGCGAGGTCGACCGCCTTGAGCAGGTGTGGGACCGGTTCAAGAGCCTTAAGGTCAATGACCTCGAAGGCGACGAGAGCCTGTACCGCGAGATGTTCCACCGTTTCGGTCTCTACTTCACCGGTGCCATGGGCGCCGAGGCGATTCAGAAGCGTCTCCTCGACTTCGACCTCGAGGCCGAATCGGACAAGCTGCGTGAACTGATCGCCACGGGCAAGGGCCAGCGCAAGACCCGCGCCCTGAAGCGTCTCAAGGTCGTCAACGCGTTCCTGACCACTGACAACAACCCCGAGGGCATGGTCCTCGACGTTGTTCCGGTGGTGCCGCCTGAACTGCGCCCGATGGTGCAGCTCGATGGTGGACGTTTCGCCACGTCTGACCTCAACGACCTCTACCGTCGTGTGATCAACCGCAACAACCGCCTCAAGCGTCTGTTGGACCTCGGTGCTCCCGAGATCATCGTCAACAACGAGAAGCGGATGCTGCAGGAAGCCGTCGACTCACTGTTCGACAACGGTCGTCGCGGTCGTCCAGTGACCGGTCCGGGCAACCGTCCGTTGAAGTCACTGTCGGACATGCTCAAGGGCAAGCAGGGACGTTTCCGTCAGAACCTCCTGGGCAAGCGTGTGGACTACTCGGGCCGTTCGGTCATCGTGGTCGGTCCGCAGCTGCGCCTGCACCAGTGCGGTCTGCCCAAGACCATGGCTCTGGAATTGTTCAAGCCCTTCGTGATGAAGCGCCTGGTCGATCTCAACCATGCGCAGAACATCAAGTCGGCAAAGCGCATGGTCGAGCGTCAGCACCCACAGGTGTGGGATGTGCTCGAAGAGGTCATCACCGAACATCCGGTGCTGCTCAACCGTGCACCGACCCTGCACCGTCTGGGTATCCAGGCGTTCGAACCGCAGCTCATCGAGGGCAAGGCCATTCAGCTTCACCCACTCGTCTGCTCGGCATTCAACGCTGACTTCGACGGTGACCAGATGGCCGTTCACCTGCCGTTGAGCCCCGAGGCGCAGGCTGAGGCCCGCATTCTCATGCTCTCCGCCAACAACATTCTCAAGCCTTCGGACGGCAAGCCCGTGACCATGCCCTCACAGGACATGATCATCGGTCTGTACCACCTCACCTCCGAACGCAAGGGACTGGCCGGCGAAGGACGGTCCTTCTCCGGACTCGGCGAAGCCATCATGGCCTTCGATCGTGGAGAGCTGGACCTTGGTTCGCTGATCACGATCCGTCTTGAGAACGTCGTCCCCGGTGACGCTCTCGAGGTTCCTGAAGGTTGGGAAGCCGGCGATCCGCTGGACGTGCAGACCACTCTGGGTCGCGCGCAGTTCAATGATTACCTGCCTGCTGACTACTCGTTCGTGAACTCCACGATCGACAAGAAGGCACTCAGCCGCATCGTGAACTACCTGGCCGAGGAATACCCCAAGGTCGAGGTCGCACACACCCTGGACAACTTCAAGGCTGGCGGCTTCTACTGGGCGACCCGCTCGGGCATCACCATTTCGATGTCAGATGTGGTCTCACCCGAGGCCAAGACCGAGATCCTCGACAACGCCGAGGCCCTCGACACGAAGGTTCAGCAGCAGTATGAACTCGGTGCACTCACCGACGACGAACGCCGCAACGAGCTGGTCAAGCTGTGGACTGAGACGACCGAAAAGGTCGACCAGGTCATGCGGACGAACTTCCCAGAGGAGAACTCAGTTCTGCGTCTGGTGGAGTCCGGTGCATCAGGCAACTGGATGCAGGTCCGTCAGCTGGCCGGTATGCGTGGACTGGTGACGAACCCGAAGGGTGAGATCATCCCTCGTCCGATCGTTTCGAACTACCGTGAGGGACTGTCGGTGCTCGAGTACTTCATCGCCTCGCACGGTGCTCGTAAGGGTCTGGCCGATACTGCTCTGCGTACCGCTGACTCCGGTTACCTGACCCGTCGCCTCGTCGACGTGTCGCAGGACGTCATCGTCCGCACTGCTGAAGCCGATACGAACAAGGGCATCACCCTGCCTGCAGCCGAGCGCGACCACGAGGGCAACCTCGTACCGCACGAGTATGCAGAGACGAGCCTCTACGGCCGTCTCACGGTTTCAGACGTCTCCGACGCCGATGGCAATGTCATCGTGCCGGCGAAGACCGACGTCACCGCAGAGACGATCGATACGCTGGTCGCGGCAGGCATCGAGGAGCTCAAGGTGCACTCTGTGCTCACCGCTGACTCCGACACGCAGATCTCGGCCATGCACTACGGTCGTTCGATGGCCACCGGCAAGCTGGTCGACATCGGCGAGGCTATCGGCACCGTCGCTGCCCAGTCGATCGGTGAGCCGGGAACCCAGCTCACGATGCGTACCTTCCACACCGGTGGTGCGGCCGCGTCCACGGGTGACATCACCCAGGGTCTGCCGCGTGTGACCGAGCTCTTCGAAGCTCGCACACCGAAGGGCTTCGCTCCCATCGCCGAGGCGACCGGACGTGCCAAGGTCGATGACAGCCGCAAGACCCGCTTCGTCGTCATCACACCCGATGACGGGGGCGAAGAGATCGAGCACGCAGTCTCCAAGCGTGCCCGACTGCTCGTCGAGGACGGACAGAACGTCAAGGCCGGCGAACAGCTGGTCATCGGTGCTGTCGATCCGAAGCAGGTGCTGCGCATCCGCGGTCGTCGTGAGGCCGAGCGCTTCCTCGTTGAGCAGGTGCAGAAGGTGTATCGCTCGCAGGGCGTGGGCATCCACGACAAGCACATCGAGGTCATCGTGCGTCAGATGCTGCGTCGCGTGACCGTGATCGAGTCGGGCGATACGAACCTGTTGCCCGGCGAGCTGGTCGACCGTGGTCGTTACCAGGGCGAGAACCGCCGCGTGGTCGCCGAAGGTGGCCAGCCGGCATCGGCTCGTGACGAGCTCATGGGCATCACGAAGGCCTCTCTGGCCACCGATTCGTGGTTGTCCGCCGCGTCCTTCCAGGAGACGACACGCGTCCTCACCGAGGCCGCTATGGAAGGCAAGTCGGACACCCTGCTGGGTCTCAAGGAGAACGTCATCCTCGGTAAGCTCATCCCTGCGGGCACCGGCCTGCAGACACACCGCGATATCGTGGTGGAGCCGACCGAAGAGGCGAAGGCCGAAATGTTCACGAACAGCTACGGTGACTTCTATGCAGGTATCGGCTCCGATTCCGGATCCGCCATCCCGCTGGAGGACTACGACTACGGCGCTTTCAGCTGAAACTGATCGTGTGAGTCGTCGGCAGCCGTGAGGCTGCACCGACAGCCAGAGTGAGAAGGGGCATCCACCATCCGGTGGGTGCCCCTCTTGCGATTCACGCTCCAATCCCACCCCGGCGCTCGCTTCATGTCGCTCCGAAGTCCTCGGCCTGGCCTCCGAATTAGGCGGAATCGGCTGGGAACGACAAACGGTTGGCCGCTTGTGGTCGAAGAAGCTCAAGATCTTCGACCAGAAGGTACCAACCGTTTGTCTGCTGTTGTGATTGTGGGCCACGACGAATCACCAAGTCGTGACCTCAGCGATGGTCCTCGAGGCCAGCGGTGCTCATCCGAAGAGGATCTGAGCCTCATTCCAGCGCTGGAGCGGGACCGTCTTGAGGCGGTCCACGGCCGAGGCCATATCGACCGAGACGATCTCGGTGCCCTTGAGGCTGGCCATCTTGCCCCAGTGGCCATTCTGTGCCAAATCCGCCGCGGCCATTCCCAGCCGCGTCGACAGGACACGGTCGTAGGCGGTGGGGGAGCCGCCTCGCTGCAGGTGCCCGAGGGTGGTGGCACGAGATTCGATTCCCGTGATCTCCTCGATCTTCGGAGCCAGAAAGTCCGCAATCCCGCCGAGGCGGGTCCGTCCTTTGTTGTCGACACCGCGGTCGGCGACCTGTTCGTCGAACCCCTCGGGAATGAACCCTTCGGCCACGACGACGATCGGAGCACGGCCGCGGTCCCTGGCCGATATCACCCAGTCTTCAATCTGGTCGAAGGAGACGGGAAACTCGGGCATGAGGATCGCGTGGGCACCGCCGGCCATCCCAGCGTGCAGGGCGATCCATCCGACGTTGCGGCCCATGACCTCTATGACCATGCACCGGTGATGGGACTCGGCAGTTGTGCGGAGGCGATCGATGGACTCTGTGGCGATGGCCTGTGCGGAGTCGAAGCCGAAGGTATAGTCGGTGCCGCTGAGATCGTTGTCGATGGTCTTCGGGACACCGATGATGTTGAGCCCCTCCTCGGTCACGAGTCGGGAGGCACCGGCAAGAGTCCCTTCGCCACCGATCGCTATGATCGCGTCGATGCCGTGTGAGGACATGACCTCGCGCATCCGATCCGGTCCGCCACCCTCATAAGGGTGGGTGCGGGAGGTGCCCAGGATGGTGCCGCCTCGGCCGGAGAGGCCGCGAACGTCGATCATCGACATGTCGAACATGTCGTCCTCGAGCAGGCCGCGCCAACCATCGCGGATCCCGACGAACGAGGAGTCGTGGGAGCGGATGCCCTTGCGGACTATGCCGCGGATGACAGCGTTGAGTCCGGGGCAGTCGCCGCCGGAGGTGAGCACACCTATCTTCATTCCAATTGCCCCTGATCCTTTGCTCGGTAGCCTTTGGCCAGATGAATGTCATGGCCGGCCATGAAGGAGACTCCCTTGAGAATGAGCGTCCCGTTCGAGCCGTCCCCTTTGGCGGATCCGCGGACCTCATTGCCGGCCATGATGTTGATCGTGTCGTCGCGGATACGCACTCCTGGGGGCACGTAGATGTCGTGGCCGGCCATCATCGAATAGGAGGTCAGAGACACGGTCACTCCTGGGCCCATGGCCTCGCAGAGGTCGACATGGTCACCTCCCATGAGAGCGTAGGTGGTGACTTCGGAGGTGCCCGCAGGGACATCGAGTTCTCGGCCTGACATGATCGCAACGGAATTCATCGGTCTCGCGGAACCGGGCTCGGCTCGTGGAGCCAGAGGCGCCGGTCCGCTGCTGTGGGCGAGGGACGTGCCGGCTGTGGTTCCGCCTCCGGTCTGTGTCTGCAGAGACCGGTAGATGTCATGACCTTCGGGAAGATCGACGATGAGCGGCATCAGCTCATCGAGGTATTTCGCCGATATTGCCTCGTCTTGACGTTCGGCGGTCTCGTCCGGGTCGAGGCGACCGCTGGTGACAGCGTCGGTGATGACTCCGAGGACGGCGTCGCGGTCCTTGTCGGAGGCGCGCAGGCGCGGCGCGGGCGGCTGGTTCGAATCGTCGTGAGCCATGGTGCCCAGTGTAGCGGGGACCACACATTCGCAGGTGAGATCGGGAGTTTTCGAGTCCCACAGGTTGGCCCACACGCCGGGACCGCCGACACCCGAACACTCACAATGGACGACCACGTCCGATGCCACCTCGGATGACGGCAGCGAGGATTACGTGGCGCAGCTCGACTTGAGCCGCTTGCCCCACGATGCCGCGGTCTTCAACCGAGAGGACTGATCCCATCTTCCGCCACGGTGTCCGATTCTGTCCCGGATACGACTGTGCCCCCACCCTGAGTGGTGGGGGCACAGTGGTGAGTCGTCAGATCACTCAGCGGTGCAGGTCGAAGCGGTCTGCTTCGACGAGCTTGCTCCAGGCCTTGACGAAGTCGTTGACGAACTTCTCCTGGGCGTCATCGGAGGCGTACACCTCGGCGAGGGCGCGTAGTTCGGAGTTGGCACCGAAGAGCAGGTCGATCCGGCTTCCGGTCCACAGTTTCTCACCGGCAGGGGAGAAGCACTCGTAGACGTTGGCGGACTCGGACTCACCGACCGGCTTCCAGGTGTTGCCCAGTTCCAGGAGGTTGACGAAGAAGTCGTTCGTCAGCTCACCGGGACGGTCGGTGAACACACCGAGATCGGAGTCCTGGTAGTTCGCGCCGAGGACGCGCAGGCCACCGATGAGCACAGTCATCTCCGAAGGAGTCAGTCCGAGCAGGCTGGCTCTGTCCAGGAGGAGGAACTCGGCTGACAGAGGAAGATCCTCTGTCAGGTAATTGCGGAATCCGTCGTGAGTCGGCTCCAGGTGGGAGAACGAGGCGACGTCGGTCTGTTCCTGGGTGGCGTCCCCACGGCCGGTGGTCACAGGAACGCTGATATCACGGCCAGCGGCCTGCGCAGCGGTTTCGACACCGACCGCACCGGCGATCGCCAGAACATCGGCGAACGAGGCACCGTTGTCTGCCGCGATGCCTTCGAGGACGGTGATGACCGCGGACAGTTTCGCTGGTTCGTTGACTTCCCAGCTCTTCTGCGGTTCGAGACGCAGACGTCCGCCGGTGACTCCGCCGCGGAAGTCTGAGACGCGGTGGGATGATGCTGCTGCCCAGGTGGTCGAGACCAGCTGGGAGACGCTCAGCCCGGAGTTGCGCACGGCAGTCTTGACGGCTTCGAGCTGGCTGCCATCGAGCGGGGTGCCGGCCGGAACCGGGTCCTGCCAGATGAGCTCTTCGCTGGGCACCTCAGGCCCGAGATAGCGGGTGGCGGGCCCCATATCGCGGTGGGTGAGCTTGAACCACGCACGAGCGAAGGCGTCTTCGAAGGTCTTCTGGTCGTCCTTGAATCGCCGCGAGATCTCACCGTAGATGGGATCGAAACGCAGAGACAGGTCGGTGGTGAGCATGCGCGGTTCACGACGTCCGTCGCCCTGCGCCATCGGGACCATGTCATCTCCGCCGCCGTCGATCGGGCGCCACTGCAGATGTCCGCCTTCGTTCTCGAAGACCTCCCACTCATACGCGAAGAGGATGTGGAAGAACTCGTTGTCCCAGCGTGTGGGGTGATAGGTCCAGGTGACCTCGATGCCGCTGCCGACGGTGTCGTTGCCCTGCCCGGTGCCGAAGTCGCTCTTCCACCCAAGACCCATCTCCTCGAGCGGTGCCGCCTCAGGGTCTCCACCCTTGTGGGATTCCGGGGCTGCGCCGTGAGTTTTGCCGAAGGTGTGGCCGCCGGCGATCAGGGCGACGGTCTCCTCGTCGTCCATCGCCATTCTGGCGAAGGTGTCGCGGATGTCGATGGCTGCGGCCAGCGGGTCTGGCTTGCCCTCGGGGCCTTCGGGGTTGACGTAGATGAGGCCCATGGTCGTTGCGGCAAGTGGCTTCTGCAATTCGCGGTTTCCCACATAGCGTTTGTCGGTGCCCAGCCATTCGGTCTCTGAACCCCAGTAGACGTCATTGTCGGGCTCCCACACGTCCCTGCGGCCACCGGCGTAGCCGAAGGTCTTGAAGCCCATTGACTCCAGTCCCACGTTTCCGGCGAGGATGAACAGGTCGGCCCAGGAGATCTTCTTGCCGTACTTCTTCTTGACTGGCCAGAGCAGGCGACGAGCCTTGTCGAGACCGACGTTGTCAGGCCAGGAATTCAGGGGGGCGAAGCGCTGCTGTCCCTCGCCGCCGCCGCCGCGTCCGTCCTGAACTCGGTAGGTTCCGGCCGAATGCCAGGCCATGCGGACCATGAACGGGCCGTAGTGTCCGAAGTCGGCGGACCACCAGTCGGCATTCGTCTTCTGCAGCTCTTCGATATCGGCCTTGAGCGCGTAGTAGTCGAGACTGGCGAATTCGGCATCGTAGTCGAAGTCCTCGTCCATAGGGTCGCGTGCCGGCTGGTTCTTGGCCAGGATCTTGAGGTTGAGACGGTTGGGCCACCAATGCGAGTTGGCGTCGCCCTGGCTGGGATCAACCAGTGAGTCGGCATCGGGCGCCGTTGGCGCAGACGCAGTCGTGTGGGCGACTGGACAGCCTCCGGTGATGGAAGTCTCGGTCATAGTGTTCCTTTCACATTCGAGTCCCGTGAGGGCCCGGTTGAAGACAAAGGTGTGGCTTTGTCAAAGTTTGGATCGGCTCAGACGGCCGAGGCTGGTTCGGGATGCCCAGAAGACGCTGCAGACGCAGCGCAGTCAGGACACAGACCCCAGAAAGTGATTTCAGCCTGTTCGATGATGAACCCTGCGTCGTGTGAAGGGGTCAAACAGGGGGCCTGTCCGACCGCACAGTCAACATCGACGATGAGATTGCATGACCGGCACACGAGGTGGTGATGATTGTCCCCGATGCGCCGCTCGTAGCGGGCAACGGACCCGGACGGCTGAATGCACCGAACGAGTCCAACCTCGGTGAGTGTGTGCAACGAGTCGTACACCGCCTGATGCGACACCTCGGGGAGGTTTTCCCGGACAGCGCGGATGACGGTCTCGGTGTCTGCGTGCTGGTGATCGCACACAGCCGCCAGAACCGCGACCCTCTGTTTCGTCACGCGAAGGGAACTGTTCCGCAGTGCTGCGGTCGGTTCGGATTCGTGCCTATGCTTGTTCTCAGCCACAGCTACAGCTTGCCGCCTTTTCTTGAATCAGTCAAGGAAGCGAATTCTCCGGGTGCACGGGCGATCGACCGTCATCTGCCTCGTGTTTCAATTCGCGGAGAGTGTCTGCACCGGGGGAGCGGCGGCTGTGTCGTGCAGCGCACAGTCGTTGGTTTTGACCAGATGCACGCGACCGCGATATTCTAGGATGCGACTGATTGTGTTATCTGCGTCGGCGAACGACCATACCGGATGTTTTGTGAGATCCGGGTTCATTGTGAAAGTTCGTCAGAGGCAGGCCGCGGACGTGTCATTCTGCATAGGTTGCGTGTCATTGCGACACGCCCGAGTGCAGGGTTCAGTGCGTCACGCGAATACTGGCATCGGGCGTGAAGCTTCACCCGGTGTCCAGTCGGATATGTCCCACGGTTCACAAACATGGCTGATGTCATGGCCAACGTTGGGAATTAGGTTTATCGAGAAGCAAATGGAGAACGCTTAGTGCCGACAATCCAGCAGCTCGTCCGCAAGGGACGACATGTCAAATCCGCAGGATCCGACGCTCCTGCTCTGAAGAGCAGCCCGCAGCGTCGTGGAGTGTGCACCCGTGTGTACACCACTACACCCAAGAAGCCGAACTCGGCTCTTCGCAAGGTCGCTCGCGTCAAGCTTTCGAGCCAGATCGAAGTGACTGCCTACATTCCAGGCGAAGGACACAACCTGCAGGAGCACTCGATCGTGCTCGTGCGCGGTGGTCGTGTCAAGGACCTGCCAGGTGTGCGCTACCGAATCGTTCGCGGTTCACTTGACACCCAGGGTGTCAAGGGTCGCCAGCAGGCACGCAGCAAGTACGGTGCGAAGAGGGAGAAGAAGTAATGCCACGTAAAGGTCCTGCACCCAAGCGACCGATCGTCATTGACCCGGTCTTCAGTTCGCCGATCGTCACGCAGCTGATCAACAAGATCCTGCTCGACGGAAAGCGTTCGACCGCTGAGCGCATCGTCTACGGTGCTCTTGAAGGTACCCGTGAGAAGAACGGCAATGACCCAGTTGTCAACCTGAAGAAGGCTCTCGACAACATCCGCCCATCCCTCGAGGTTCGCTCCCGCCGTGTCGGTGGCGCAACCTACCAGGTTCCGGTCGATGTTCGTCCGGTTCGTTCGACGACTTTGGCACTGCGCTGGCTCGTGGCATACTCCCGCCAGCGTCGTGAGAAGACGATGACCGAACGCCTCATGAATGAGATTCTCGATGCGAGCAACGGCCTCGGCGCTGCTGTGAAGCGTCGCGAAGACACCCACAAGATGGCCGAGTCCAACAAGGCCTTCGCCCACTACCGCTGGTAATCGTTCCTCCCCGGAACCCTGGCCGGCAGGCGTCATTCGGCGCCTGCCGGCCAGGTAACGGGGGAGTCGATCACATCATCGAGTGAGAGAGAGACACCGTGGCACTTGACGTGCTCACCGACCTGAACAAGGTCCGCAACATCGGCATCATGGCCCACATCGATGCTGGTAAGACAACCACGACCGAACGCATCCTTTACTACACCGGTGTGAACTACAAAATCGGCGAGACCCACGACGGCGCGTCGACGATGGACTGGATGGACCAGGAGCAGGAACGCGGCATCACGATCACGTCGGCTGCCACCACCTGCTACTGGCACGACAACCAGATCAACATCATCGACACCCCGGGCCACGTCGACTTCACCGTCGAGGTTGAGCGCTCGCTGCGCGTCCTCGACGGCGCCGTCGCCGTCTTCGACGGTAAGGAAGGCGTTGAACCGCAGTCCGAGACCGTGTGGCGTCAGGCTGACAAGTACGACGTGCCGCGCGTGTGCTTCGTCAACAAGATGGACAAGCTCGGGGCTGACTTCTACTTCACCGTCGACACCATCAGGGAACGTCTCGGAGCCAAGCCGCTGGTCATTCAGCTGCCAATCGGTTCCGAGTCCGACTTCGAGGGCGTCGTCGACCTTCTTGAGATGAAGGCCTTCATCTGGCCTGATGAGTCCAAGAAGGGTCAGGACATGACCGAGATCGAGATCCCGGCGGATCTTCAGGACAAGGCTGTGGAATACCGCGCCAAGCTCGTCGAGGATGTTGCTGAAGCCAGTGATGAGCTCATGGAGAAGTACCTTGAGGGCGAAGAGATCTCCATCGATGAGATCAAGGGCGGCATCCGCTCTCTCGTCGTCAACTCCACGGCGTTCCCGGTCATGTGTGGTTCGGCATACAAGAACAAGGGCGTCCAGCCCATGCTCAATGCCGTCATCGACTACCTCCCCTCGCCTCTCGAGGTTCCTCCCATGGTCGGAGAGAACCCCCGTGACGAGGATGAGAAGCTGACCCGCAAGCCCTCCGTCGATGAGCCCTTCTCGGCTCTCGCCTTCAAGGTGGCTACCCACGCGTTCTTCGGTACGCTGACATACGTTCGCGTGTATTCCGGAAAAGTGAAGTCGGGCGAACAGGTTCTCAACTCCACGAGCGGCAAGAAGGAGCGCGTAGGCAAGCTCTTCCAGATGCACTCCAACAAGGAGAACCCTGTCGAAGAGGCCATCGCCGGGCACATCTACGCGTTCATCGGTCTCAAAGAGACAACCACCGGTGACACACTGTGTGACCCCAGCCATCCGATCGCTCTTGAGTCGATGACCTTCCCTGAGCCGGTCATCTCTGTGGCTATTGAGCCCAAGACCAAGAGTGACCAGGAGAAGCTGTCGGCCGCCATTCAGAAGTTCGTCAGGGAAGACCCGACATACCGGGTCGAACTGGACGTGGAGACGGGTCAGACTGTCATCCGCGGGATGGGCGAGCTTCACCTCGACATCCTCGTTGACCGCATGCGTCGCGAGTTCAAGGTCGAGGCGAACGTCGGCAAGCCGCAGGTCGCCTACCGCGAGACCATTCGTCGCACTGTCGAGAAATACGATTACACCCACAAGAAGCAGACGGGTGGATCAGGTCAGTTCGCGAAGGTCCAGGTCACCTTCGAACCTCTCGAGGTTGAAGGCGATACGATCTACGAGTTCGAGAATGCTGTCACGGGCGGACGAATTCCGCGTGAGTACATCCCGAGCGTGGACGCCGGCATCCAGGACGCCATGCAGCTTGGCGTCCTCGCCGGTTACCCGATGGTCGGCGTCAAGGCCACACTGATCGACGGCGCCTACCACGATGTCGACTCTTCGGAGATGGCATTCAAGATCGCCGGATCGATGGTCTTCAAGGAGGCCGTTCAGAAGGCTAAGCCGGTTCTGCTGGAACCGGTCATGGACGTCGAGGTGCGCACCCCTGAGGAATACATGGGTGACGTCATCGGCGATATCAATTCCCGACGTGGCCAGATCCAGTCGATGGACGATGCTTCCGGTGTGAAGGTCGTCAAGGCTGTGGTCCCGTTGTCGGAGATGTTCGGTTACATCGGTGATCTGCGGTCGAAGACCCAGGGCCGTGCGGTGTACTCGATGACTTTCTCCAGCTATGCGGAGGTCCCCAAGGCAGTCGCCGAGGAGATCGTCCAGAAGATGCGTGGCGGAGAGTAATCTCCGGTCCCCGGTCGCCACGGTGAGCAAGAACATGCTCACCGAAATGAAAGATAACCAACAAAGGTCTAAGATATGAACCGCATATCTTTTGCCAACCACGAGGAGGAACCCAGTGGCAAAGGCTAGTTTCGATAGGACTAAGCCGCACGTCAACATTGGCACCATCGGCCACGTTGACCACGGAAAGACCACCTTGACCGCCGCAATCACCAAGGTGTTGGCGGACAAGTACCCAGATCTCAATGAGGCTCGCGCCTTCGACCAGGTGGATAACGCACCTGAGGAGAAGGAGCGCGGCATCACCATCAACGTCTCTCACGTTGAATACCAGACCGAGAAGCGTCACTACGCTCACGTCGATGCCCCTGGTCACGCCGACTACATCAAGAACATGATTACCGGTGCTGCCCAGATGGACGGCGCAATCCTCGTGGTTGCCGCCACCGACGGTCCGATGCCGCAGACTCGTGAGCACGTCCTGCTCGCGCGTCAGGTTGGTGTGCCCTACATCGTCGTCGCGCTGAACAAGTCCGACATGGTCGATGACGAGGAGCTCATTGAGCTCGTCGACTTCGAGGTGCGCGATCTGCTCTCGAGCCAGGACTTTGACGGCGACAACGCTCCCGTCATCCCTGTGTCCGCTCTCAAGGCGCTGGAAGGCGACGAGAAGTGGGTCAAGAGCGTCGAAGATCTCATGCAGGCCGTGGATGATAACGTTCCCGAGCCGGAGCGCGACATCGACAAGCCCTTCCTCATGCCTGTGGAAGACGTCTTCACGATCACCGGTCGTGGAACCGTCGTCACCGGTCGTGTGGAGCGCGGCGTCCTGCTGCCCAACGATGACATTGAAATCGTTGGCATCAAGGAGAAGTCGTCCAAGACGACCGTCACCGCAATCGAGATGTTCCGCAAGACTCTGCCTGACGCACGTGCAGGCGAGAACGTCGGACTGCTCCTGCGTGGAACGAAGCGCGAAGATGTGGAGCGCGGACAGGTCATCTGCAAGCCAGGATCGATCACACCTCACACCAACTTTGAGGGCCAGGTCTACATCCTGAGCAAGGACGAGGGTGGACGTCACAACCCGTTCTACTCGAACTACCGTCCTCAGTTCTACTTCCGCACCACGGACGTCACCGGCGTCATCACGCTGCCTGAGGGCACCGAGATGGTCATGCCCGGCGACAACACCGACATGTCGGTCGAGCTGATCCAGCCGATCGCTATGGAAGAGGGCCTCCGCTTCGCTATCCGCGAGGGTGGACGCACCGTCGGCGCTGGTCGAGTCACCAAGATCACCGCCTGATATACCATCGGTCATCGAGGCTGATGCCTTGAGTTCGGGACTTCGGTCCTGAACGATCGATTCGGAACCCCGGCCCATTGGACCGGGGTTCCGTGCATTCACAAAGAGGCACCGCCTCGGCACGCGATGCAACCGACGCGCGGCGCCAGACCATCATGAAATGGCTCACAAGACGGATGCCTGGAATTGCGCCGATGAAGTGCTCTATGACAAGATAGTGAAGTTGCGTTTTGGACGTTGACCCCTGCACTGCGGTAGCGATACCGCGAACAGTCCGGAACACTATCGGATCGATGAATCTGCTTGAAAGCGGGTTCGGACCGAGCAGCCAATGAGTAAAAGCGCCGTCGGCCCTGAATGAGAACCTTAAGATTCTCCGCCAGGATTAGCCGACACGCCCGACCTCGGGGGTCGGTCATGGTCAGCCGGCACAGACCACAGGCGATTTCGATCGACTGATGGTTGATGGCCGGAAGTAACTAAAGAAAGAGACGACGCCATGGCGGGACAGAAGATCCGCATTCGGCTCAAGTCGTACGACCATGCTGTGATTGACAGTGCTGCACGAAAGATCGTGGACACCGTCACTCGCGCAGGTGCGACTGTTGTGGGCCCCGTGCCGTTGCCAACGGAAAAGAACGTGTACTGCGTCATCCGTTCGCCACACAAGTACAAGGACAGCCGTGAGCATTTCGAAATGCGCACGCACAAGCGTCTGATCGACATCGTCGATCCGACGCCGAAGGCAGTCGATTCGCTGATGCGTCTCGACCTCGCTGACGACGTCAACATCGAGATCAAGCTCTAAGGGAGGCAGACATGGCGAACAATCGTTCATCAGCTCTCCCTACCACCCGCAAGGTCAAAGGCCTTCTGGGAACCAAGCTGGGCATGACTCAGGTTTGGGATGAGCAGAACAATCTCGTACCGGTGACCGTAGTGGCCGCCGGCAGCAACGTCGTGACACAGATCCGCAACGAGGAAACCGACGGTTACCCCGCACTGCAGATTGCGTTCGGCGAGATCGATCCTCGCAAGGTCAACAAGCCCACTGCAGGCCACTTCGAGAAGGCCGGCGTGACTCCACGCCGTCACCTTGTCGAGCTGCGCACCGCAGATGCTGCTGACTACGCACTGGGTCAGGAACTCGGAGTCGACACGTTCGACGCCGGGATCAAGGTCGATGTGACCGCAAAGACCAAGGGTAAGGGTACCGCCGGTGTCATGAAGCGTCATGGCTTCCACGGCGTCGGCGCCTCCCACGGTTCGCACCGCAACCACCGCAAGCCGGGTTCAATCGGCGGAGCCGCGACCCCTGGTCGCGTGTTCAAGGGTATGCGCATGGCCGGCCGTATGGGTGCAGTCAAGCACACCACCCAGAACCTCACGATCCACGCCGTGGACACCGAGAACAACTTCCTGCTCATCAAGGGTGCCGTACCTGGTCCCAAGGGTGCAGTCGTTCTCGTTCGCTCGGCCGCGAAGGAGGCCTGAACGTAATGACTGATGTCAAGACAGTCGACGTTGTCGATGCCGCTGGTGCGAAGACCGGATCCGTTGACCTGCCAGCCGAGATCTTCGGCGTGCAGACCAATGTGCCGTTGATTCACCAGGTTGTTGTCGCACAGTTGGCAGCAGCCCGTCAGGGTACACACAAGACAAAGACCCGCTCCGAAGTACGCGGTGGCGGTCGCAAGCCCTACCGCCAGAAGGGTACCGGTAACGCCCGTCAGGGTTCGATCCGTGCTCCTCAGTACAACGGTGGTGGAGTCGTGCACGGGCCGGTTCCACGCGATTACTCGCAGCGGACCCCCAAGAAGATGAAGGCTGCTGCTCTGCGTGGCGCTCTCTCGGATCGTGCACGTCTCGATCAGATCTTCGTTGTGAAGAACCTGATCACCGGCGAAGCACCGTCGACCAAGCAGGCGAAGCTCGCTCTGGCCGGCCTCTCCGATCGCAAGAACACCCTCGTGGTGCTCGACCGTGACGATGAGCTCACCGAGCGCAGCGTTCGCAACCTGCCTCACGTTCACGTGCTCACCTCCGATCAGCTCAACACATATGATGTGCTGATCGCCGATGACGTCGTGTTCACCGAGGCAGCGCTGGAGACGTTCCTGGGCGGCTACCGCAAATCGGAGGACGCATCATGAGTCTGAACTTCAAGGACCCTCGCGACGTCATCGTCGCTCCGGTCGTCTCGGAAAAGACCTACAGCCTGATGGACGAGGGAAAGTACACCTTCATCGTCGATCAGGGGTCGAACAAGACTGAGATCAAGAACGCCATTGAATCGATCTTCAATGTGCAGGTTGCCAAGGTCAACACCCTGAATCGTCAGGGTAAGCGCCGCCGCACTCGTACCGGTTGGGGTAAGCGCAAGGACACCAAGCGTGCCATTGTCGCCCTCAAGGACGGATCGATCGACATCTTCGGTGGATCGCTCTAAGCGATCCTTCGTAAAAGAAGGACAAGACTCATGGGAATCCGTAAGCACAAGCCGACGACCCCGGGCCGTCGTGGCTCATCGGTCGCCGACTTCGTCGAAGTGACCCGGTCTACACCGGAGAAGTCACTTCTGCGCCCACTGCCTAAGCGCGGTGGCCGCAACAGCCAGGGACGCGTGACCACTCGCCATCAGGGCGGCGGCCACAAGCGTCAGTACCGTGTCATCGACTTCCGCCGCCATGACAAAGATGGCGTACCGGCGAAGGTCGCACACATCGAATATGACCCGAACCGCACTGCGCGGATCGCTCTTCTGCATTATGCAGATGGCGAGAAGCGCTACATCCTCGCCCCGCAGAACCTTAAGCAGGGCGCACAGGTTGAAGCCGGTCTGGGTGCAGACATCAAGGCGGGCAACAACCTTGCCCTGCGCAACATTCCAGTCGGTACCGTTCTGCACGCAGTTGAAATGCGTCCAGGCGGCGGTGCCAAGATCGCTCGCTCTGCCGGTTCGTCCGTGCAGCTTGTAGCGAAGTACGGCCGGTTCGCTCAGCTGCGGATGCCTTCGGGCGAAATCCGCAATGTTGATGCGCGCTGCCGTGCGACGATCGGCGAGGTAGGCAATGCCGAGCAGTCGAACATCAGCTGGGGTAAAGCAGGCCGCATGCGTTGGAAGGGCAAGCGCCCATCCGTCCGTGGTGTCGTAATGAACCCGATCGATCACCCACATGGTGGTGGCGAGGGCCGTACTTCGGGTGGTCGTCACCCAGTCAGCCCGTGGGGTCAGTCAGAAGGCCGCACACGCCGGCCGAACAAAGAGAGCGACAAGTACATCGTGCGCCGTCGCCGGACCGGCAAGAAGCGCTGATTGGAGTACTGACTTATGCCTCGTAGCCTCAAAAAGGGTCCTTTCGTCGATGAACACCTGTACCAGAAGGTGGCTCGTCAGAACGAGAAGAACTCTAAAAACGTAATCAAGACATGGTCTCGTCGCTCGATGATCATCCCGGACTTCCTGGGACACACCATCGCAGTACATGACGGACGCAAGCATGTTCCAGTCTTCATCACTGAAGCCATGGTCGGACATAAGCTTGGCGAGTTCGCACAGACACGGACGTTCCGTGGCCACGAAAAGGACGATCGCAAGGGTCGCCGCCGCTGACGCGGGGCACTCTTACGATCCTAGACAAGAGAGAAGGAAGCGATGGAAGCCAAGGCTAAGGCGCGTTACCTGCGCGTCACGCCTCGCAAGGCTCGGCGCGTCATCGACCTCATTCGTGGTCAGCAGGCGACCGAAGCACTTGCAGTGTTGAAGTTTGCAGAACAGTCGGCATCAGATCCGATTTACAAGCTCGTTGCCTCCGGTATCGCCAATGCGCGTGTCCGGGCCGACGAGGAGGGCATTGCGTTCGACGAGAACGAACTGGTCATCTCCGAAGCATTCGTGGACGAGGGACCAACCATGAAGCGGTTCCGCCCGCGAGCTCAGGGTCGCGCTTTTCGCATTGAAAAGCGCACAAGCCACATTTCAGTGGTCCTGGCCAGCGGTGACGACCTGCCTCAGCGCAAGAGCCGGAAGGGGAACCGTTAATGGGCCAGAAAATCAATCCGAACGGATTCCGACTCGGAATTACCACGGATCACAAGTCAAAGTGGTTTGCTGACTCGACTAAGCCGGGACAGCGCTACAGCGACTACGTGCTCGAAGATGTGAAGATCCGACAGATGATGACCAAGGGCCTTGAGCGCGCTGGCATCTCCAAGGTGAACATCGAACGCACACGTGATCGTGTCCGAGTCGACATCCACACTGCCCGCCCGGGCATTGTCATTGGGCGTCGCGGAGCCGAAGCCGATCGCATTCGCGGTCAGCTCGAAAAGCTCACCGGCAAGCAGATTCAGCTCAACATCCTTGAGGTGAAGAACGCTGAGATCGACGCGCAGCTCGTTGCTCAGGGAGTTGCCGAGCAGCTTGCGAGCCGCGTGGCCTTCCGCCGCGCGATGCGCAAGTCGATCCAGAGTGCTCAGCGTGCAGGTGCCAAGGGTATCCGCGTGCAGTGCTCCGGCCGCCTCGGCGGTGCTGAAATGAGCCGTTCCGAGTTCTACCGCGAAGGTCGTGTGCCTCTGCACACCCTGCGTGCGAACATCGATTACGGCTTCCACGAAGCGCACACCACATTCGGGCGCATCGGCGTCAAGGTGTGGATCTACAAGGGCGATATGACCGACAAGGAGCTTGCTGCCGAGCAGGCGAAGGCTCCTGCAGCTCGTGGCCCCAAGGGCCGTGGGCGCGGCCGTGGCGGCCGTGGTCGTGGTCAGGAAGGCGCAGCAGCACCGCGCCGGAACGACGCAGCGCCGAAGACCGAGAACAACGCCGAAGCCCCTGCGGCTGAGGCCGGATCGGAGGGCTGACACATGCTGATCCCTCGTCGGGTGAAATACCGCAAGCAGCACCACCCCAAGCGGGGCGGCGCAGCAAAGGGCGGCACCAAGGTGTCTTTCGGTGACTACGGCATCCAGGCCACAGAGCCCGCCTACATCACCAACCGGCAGATCGAAGCCGCACGTATTGCCATGACGCGCTACATCAAGCGTGGTGGCAAGGTGTGGATCAACATCTACCCAGATCGACCGCTGACGAAGAAGCCTGCCGAGACCCGCATGGGTTCCGGTAAGGGTTCGCCTGAGTGGTGGGTCGCCAATGTCAAGCCGGGTCGGGTCATGTTTGAACTCGCCGGTGTGTCCGAGGAAGTTGCTCGCGAGGCGCTGCGTCTCGCGATCCACAAGCTTCCGCTCAAGGCCCGTATTGTGGCCCGCGAAGGTGGTGAGTGAGTATGGCAATCGGTTCGAAGAACCTTTCCATGGACGCACTTGACGGTTATGACAACGAGCGTCTGCTCGAGGAGCTCAAGAAGGCTAAGGCCGAGCTGTTCAACCTGCGCTTCCAGTCGGCCACTGGCCAGCTGGAGAGCCACGGTCGGCTCAAAGCCGTGCGTCGCGACATCGCTCGTATCTACACCGTGCTCAATGAGCGGGAATTGGACATTCGTCCGAACCCCGCTGACGCTAAGGAAGAGGACAAGTGATGGCGGAGACCACCAAGCCCGAGGCAACGCCTGCGGACCGTAACTCCCGCAAGACCGCGCGTGGTTACGTTGTTTCCGATAAAATGGAGAAGACCATTGTCGTCGAGGTGGAGGAGCGCAAGACGCACCGCCTCTACGGCAAAGTTCTTCGCCAGTCGGTGAAGTACAAGGTTCACGATGAGGAGAACGCCGCTGGTGTCGGCGACCTTGTCCTCGTGTCCGAAACGCGGCCGGTTTCGTCCGCGAAGCGTTGGCGGCTCGTCGAGATCATCGAACGCGCCAAGTAAGCTGACGCCGCCCCTCCCACCCGGTCCCGCCCACGATCTCCAGCAGATCGTGGGCGGCTACCGGGAACGGGGTGAAATGTCATTAATCCGTTCCGCAAGGCTCATCCAATCGTGTGAGAACCGGCGCGACGACAGGAGAAAATAGTGATTCAGCAAGAGTCGCGACTCAAGGTCGCCGACAACACTGGTGCCAAGCAGATCCTGGCAATCAGGATTCTGGGTGGTTCCGGTCGGCGTTACGCCTCGATCGGTGACACCATCGTGGCAACCGTCAAAGACGCAATTCCTGGTGGAAACGTGAAGAAGGGTGACGTCGTCAAGGCTGTCATCGTTCGCACCGCCAAGGAACGCCGTCGTCCCGATGGTTCGTACATCAAGTTCGACGAGAATGCAGCAGTCATTCTCAAGACTGATGGCGAACCACGCGGAACCCGTATCTTCGGACCCGTGGGGCGCGAATTGCGCGACAAGAAGTTCATGAAGATCGTCTCCCTGGCACCGGAGGTGTTGTGAGCATGGCGAACAAGCTCAAGATCAAGAAGGGCGACCTCGTCCAGGTGATTGCAGGCGCCCGTCAGTCACGGGGTGGCGATCGTGGGAAGCAGGGCAAGGTTCTTGCCGTGTACCCGGAACGCAACCGCGTCCTCGTTGAGGGCATCAACCGCGTGATCAAGCACAAGAAGGCAACGCAGACTCAGGCCGGCGGCACTGCCGGTGGCCGTGAGACTCACGAAGCCCCAATCCACGTGTCCAACGTGGCGCTCGTTGATCCTAAGGACAACAAGCCCACCCGCGTCGGATACCGCGAGGAAACTGTGGAACGCGATGGTCGCGATAAGACCGTTCGTGTCCGCGTCTCGCGTCGCACCGGGGAGGAGATCTGATGACGGAAACAACAACGAGCCGTCCAGCGCCACGCCTTAAGCAGGTTTACCGCGATGACATCGTGGCCAAGCTGCAGGACGAGTTCAACTACACAAACCCCATGCAGGTTCCCGGTCTGACCAAGGTCGTCGTGAACATGGGTGTGGGTGACGCAGCACGCGATTCGAAGCTGATCGAAGGCGCAATCAACGATTTGACTCTGATCACCGGTCAGAAGCCGATCGTGACTCGGGCGAGGAAGTCTATCGCCCAGTTCAAGTTGCGCGAAGGTCAGCCCATTGGAGCCCACGTCACCATGCGTGGAACCCGTATGTGGGAATTCGTCGACCGTGTCATCTCTCTGGCGCTTCCGCGAATCCGCGACTTCCGCGGCCTCTCGGATCGTCAGTTCGACGGGAACGGTAACTACACCTTCGGTCTCACGGAGCAGTCGATGTTCCACGAGATCGATCAGGACCGGATCGACCGCGTCCGAGGTATGGATATCACAGTTGTGACTACAGCGAACACCGACGACGAGGGACGTGCACTTCTGCGCCACCTCGGGTTCCCGTTCAAGACCAAATAATCGCTACGTTGCAGGTCCAAGCACACAGTGTGTGGGCGGAAACCGTAACGAGGAAGGGCTAGAGCCCAAATGACAATGACTGATCCAGTCGCAGACATGTTGACACGTCTGCGGAACGCCAACTCGGCTTATCACGAGGACGTCAGCATGCCGTTCTCGAAGCTGAAATCCAACATCGCTGAGATCCTCAAGAGCGAGGGCTACATCACCGGTTGGAGCGTCGAAGACGCTCAGGTCGGTAAGACCCTGCTTATGGACCTCAAGTTCGGTCCCAACCGGGAGCGCTCGATCGCCGGCCTGCGCCGTGTGTCGAAGCCCGGGCTGCGCGTTTACGCGAAGTCGACCAACTTGCCTAAGGTCCTCGGTGGACTCGGCATCGCCATTCTGTCGACCTCGTCAGGCCTCCTGACCGATCGTCAGGCCGCCAAGAAGGGTGTGGGTGGGGAAGTCCTCGCCTACGTCTGGTAAGGAAGGAGAGAAGAATATGTCACGTATTGGCAAGAACCCGATCTCCGTCCCGAATGGCGTAGAGGTCAAAATCGATGGCCAGGATGTCGCCGTCAAGGGACCGAAGGGCGATCTGTCCGTCTCCATCGCCGAGCCGATCACCGTATCGCTCGACGAAGGCGTCGTGACAGTGGCCCGTCCGAATGAGGAGCGCGAATCGCGTTCGCTGCACGGACTGTCCCGCACGATGATCAACAACATGATCGTCGGTGTGACCGAGGGCTACTCAAAGGCTCTCGAAATCGTCGGCACCGGTTACCGCGTGCAGGCCAAGGGATCGAACCTCGAGTTCGCTCTGGGCTACAGCCACTCGATCACCGTCGAACCCCCTGAGGGAATCTCCTTCACGGTCGACGGACAGACCAAACTGGCAGTTCACGGCATCGACAAGCAGCTGGTCGGAGAGACCGCTGCCAACATCCGGAAGCTGCGCAAGCCTGAACCCTACAAGGGTAAGGGTGTCCGCTATGTCGGAGAAAATGTCCGTCGCAAGGTCGGAAAGGCTGGTAAGTAGAGATGGCCTTTGGCAAAAAGGAAAGCTACGGCAAGGGCAGGGCTGCGGCCCGCAAACGTCGTCACGCTCGTCTGCGCAAGCATGTCAGCGGTACGCCGGAACGTCCTCGCCTGTCAGTGACTCGCTCCACGCGCCACGTCTTTGTCCAGGTGATCGACGACACCGTCGGTAATACCTTGGCATCGGCCTCCACCATGGAAGCCGACCTGCGCACATTCGAGGGTGACAAGACCGGCAAGGCCCACAAGGTCGGTGAGCTGGTAGCGCAGCGCGCCAAAGAAGCCGGTATCGAAGCCGTCGTGTTCGACCGTGGCGGCAATGCCTACCACGGCCGTGTGCAGGCAATCGCCGAAGGTGCACGTGAAGGAGGATTGGCCCTATGAGCACTGAAGAGAACAAGGAACAGCAGCCAGCTGCTGAAACCCGTACCGATGGCAACAGTGATCGCTCCTCACGTGGTCGCGGTCAGGCCGGTCAGGGTGGTCAGGGCGGCCAGGGTCGTGGACGCGGCGAAGGCCGTGGACGCGGCGGTCGCGGTGACCGCGAAGAGAAGAGCCAGTTCATCGAGCACGTCGTCACGATCAACCGCGTGTCGAAGGTGGTCAAGGGCGGACGTCGTTTCTCCTTCACCGCACTCGTCGTCGTCGGTGACGGAGACGGCATGGTCGGCATGGGATACGGCAAGGCTAAGGAAGTTCCTGCAGCCATTGCCAAGGGTGTCGAGGAGGCGAAGAAGAGCTTCTTCCGCGTCCCACGCATCCAGAAGACCATTCCGCACCCGATCCAGGGTGAAACCGCTGCCGGTGTTGTCATGCTGCGTCCTGCCGCTCCCGGTACCGGCGTCATCGCCGGTGGCCCGGTCCGTGCGGTACTCGATGCTGCTGGCGTTCAGGACATCCTGTCCAAGTCGCTGGGGTCGGCCAACGCAATCAATATCGTTCGCGCGGCGATCAAGGCCCTCCAGAGCCTCGAACGCCCAGAGCAGGTCGCGGCACGCCGCGGCTTACCGGTGGACGAGGTCGCCCCTCACGCATTGCTGCGGGCGGCTGCTGAAGGCGAGGGGAAATCCTGATGGCAAAACTCAAGGTAACCCAGCGCAAATCCGAAATCGGTGGCAAGCCGAACCAGCGTGACTCGCTGCGTTCGCTTGGACTGAAGCGGATCGACGATGTGGTGGTGTGCGAAGATCGTCCGGAAATTCGCGGAATGATCAATGTCGTGCGTCACCTCGTGACTGTGGAAGAGGTGGATTGATATGTCGAACGATGACTCACTCAAGGTCCACGATCTCCGTCCTGCTCCAGGAGCAAAAACCGCCAAGACCCGTGTCGGTCGTGGTGAAGCTTCGAAGGGCAAGACAGCCGGACGCGGAACCAAGGGCACACGTGCCCGCTACCAGGTTCCTCACGGCTTCGAGGGTGGACAGACTCCGATGCACATGCGTCTGCCTAAACTGCGCGGGTTCAAGAACCCCGCAAAGGTGACGTTCCAGGTTGTCAACCTTGACAAGCTGTCGGCCTTGTACCCAGAAGGCGGCGACGTCACTGTCGCCGATCTGGTGGCCAAGGGCGCCGTGCGTCCAAAGCAGCCCGTGAAGGTTCTGGGCACCGGTGAGATCACCGTTGCTCTGAACATCACTGCAGACAAGGTCTCGGGTTCAGCACTCGAGAAGATCATGGCTGCAGGCGGAAGCGTCAGCGAAGCCTGAACAGCACCCGCACAGCGGGTCTGAGGTTTCTCGGGAAGGGGCGGTCACTATGTGACCGCCCCTTCGTCGTCTCCGGTCTCTCAAGCCTATGACCTGCGCCAAGACGATGCTGAGTCCGTAGCGACACAGTCTCAGCGAGGATGGGCCTGACGTGGATCCAAGCGGCCTCTCGGTTTCAGCCTGAGGGTCATACCCTGGTAGTCTTTTGCAGGTATTTGTCTCATTCGCCAGGTCGTGTCTGCGACCCTGACTTTTTCATCCCCCAATGAGGAGGACGCTTGATCGGCGCAATTCGGAGGGCCTTCAGAACGCCCGACCTGAGGAACAAACTCCTCTTCACCCTGGGCATTCTTGTCATCTTCCGCCTCGGTTCGTTCATTCCCTCGCCGGGAATCGATTACACCCAGGTTCAACAATGCGTGGCGTCCCCGCAGCTGAATGAGGGCGGGTTCGCAATGATCAACCTGTTCAGCGGTGGCGCACTGCTCCAGCTGTCTATCTTCGCTCTGGGCATCATGCCCTACATCACCGCCAGCATCATCGTCCAACTCCTGCGCGTGGTCATTCCGCGCTTCGAGTCGCTGCACAAAGAGGGCGCCTCAGGACAGGCGAAACTGACTCAGTACACCCGCTACCTGACTATCGGGCTGGCCGTGCTCAATGCAACGACCCTCGTGGCCACCGTACGTTCGGGTGCCCTCTTCGGCGGCATCGAAGGCTGCAACGACCTGATCACCAATGACTCCTGGTGGGGCATCTCCGTGCTCGTCGTCACTTTGGTGGCCGGCACCGGCCTGATCATGTGGCTCGGCGAGCAGATCACCGAGCACGGTGTCGGCAACGGTATGTCGCTGCTCATCTTCACCTCCGTGGCATCGGCGTTCCCCTCCTCGCTGGGAGCCATCTTCCGCGAGCAGGGTGTCGACATCTTCCTCATCGTCATCGCAGTCGGACTCGTGCTCGTGGCACTCGTCGTCTTCGTCGAGCAGTCCCAGCGACGCATTCCGGTCCAGTACGCCAAGCGCATGGTCGGACGCCGGATGTTCGGCGGAACCTCGACCTACATCCCGATCAAGGTCAACATGGCCGGCGTGATCCCCGTGATCTTCGCATCCTCGGTTCTCTACCTGCCCAGCCTGATCTCGCAGTTCTTCGATCCGGAGAGCAAGTGGGTGGAGTGGATCAACACCTACTTCACACGCGGGGACCACCCGATCTACATCGCCACCTACGCACTGCTGACGATCTTCTTCGCATACTTCTACGTCGCGATCACCTTCAACCCGGAGGAAGTCGCGGACAACATGAAGAAGTACGGCGGCTTCGTCCCCGGCATTCGTGCCGGACGACCCACAGCCGACTACCTGAGCTTCGTGCTCAGTCGTATCAACTTCCCGGGCTCGCTCTACCTGGCCTTCATCGCGCTGATCCCACTGATCGCGCTCGTGCTCATCAACGCGAACCAGAACTTCCCGTTCGGCGGCACCTCGCTGCTGATTGTGGTGGGAGTCGGCCTCGAGACCGTCAAGCAGATCGACGCACAGATGCAGCAGCGTCATTACGAGGGCCTGCTGCGCTGACCGTTCCCGACCCGCGGAAATCTATTGGAAGGACACACACCTTATGAGCTCACGCATCATCCTGATCGGCCCTCCCGGCGCCGGCAAAGGCACCCAGGCCGCGCGCCTGTCTGAGGCGCTGAACGTCCCGGCCATCTCGACCGGCGACATCTTCCGTGCCAACGTGAAGGGCGAGACCGAACTCGGCAACCTTGCCAAGCGGTATATGGACGCTGGAGAGTACGTCCCCGATGAGGTGACCAATTCGATGGTCGCCGATCGTCTGGGCCAGGAGGACGCCGCTGAGGGGTTCCTCCTCGACGGTTACCCGCGCACCAGTGCGCAGGTGGATGAACTCGACCGGATCCTCGACGCCCAGGGCCATGAGATCGAGCAGGTCGTCGAGCTCACTGCTGACATCGATGAGGTCGTCGCCCGGCTGCTGGCGCGTGCGCAGACTGAAGGTCGCAGTGATGACAGTGAAGACGTCATCCGTCACCGTCTCGACGTCTACGCCGAGCAGACGCAGCCGCTGACCGACATCTACCGCGAACGCGGTCTGCTGCGCCAAGTGGACGGCCTCGGCGAAGTCGCCGAGATCACCGACCGGATCCTCGACTCCATTCGATGATCTTCGGTCCCCGGATCGAGCTGAAGTCACCCGAGCAGCTGGTCACGATGCGCCGGGCCGGTCTGCTCACGAGCGCAGTGCTCAAAGCCGCCCGTGAGGCGGCTGTGCCAGACGCAACCACCGCCGAGGTGGACGCGGCTGCCGAGGCTGTCATCACCGAGGCCGGGGCCCAGTCCAACTTCAAGGGTTACCAGGGTTTCCCCGCCGTCGTGTGCATCTCCGTCAATGAGGAGATCGTGCACGGCATCCCTGGGGACAAGGTCCTCAAGGCCGGGGATCTCGTGTCGATCGACGGCGGAGCCATCGTCGACGGTTTCCATGGGGATTCGGCATTCACCATGATCGTCGGCGGCGACTCCGCCGGCTCGAGCGCCGATATCGCGCTGTCGCGGGCGACGGAGAAGGCGATGTGGGTCGGCATCGCCGCGTTCGCCGCCGGAAACAAAGTCAGCGACATCGGTGACGCAATCGACGATTATGTCTCAAGCGAGGCTCCTGAACTCGGGCTGGTGGAGGAATTCACCGGCCACGGCATCGGCACTGCCATGCACATGCCGCCCGAGGTGCTGAACTATCGTGCGAAGTCGAACGGACCGAAGATCAAATCCGGAATGTGTCTGGCAATCGAGCCGATGCTCACAGCCGGCAGCAGCGAGACCATCACCCTGGCAGACGACTGGACCGTCGTGACAGAGGATGGTTCGCGTGCGAGCCATTGGGAGCACAGCGTCGCCAAGCATGATGGGGGAGTCTGGGTACTCACTGCTGAGGATGGGGGAGTGGCGGGACTGGCACCGTTCGGAATCACACCAGTCCCTCCGGCAGGCTCCTGAGTCCGAAGAACGACCAGGCAGCCGTGCCGATGGTTCGGTTCACGGTTGTGGAGTTCGCTGCGTTCGTTTGAGATCGTTCGTCGTGACGATGTGTATGATGACGAACAGTGCCGAACCTGACATGAGGCTCAGCGCGAACATCCACGCTGCAGTGACCTGAATGTCGAAACCTGCGATCATGAAGGCCACAAAGGTGATGAACGCTGTGATCGATGCGGTCAGGACCGCGGTGGTCCGTGCCCTCTGAAATACTCGTAGATTCGTTTCGTATGCCTCGTCGTCCATGACGCTGCTCCTTGTGTTCGGGGCCGATTTCAGCGGCCGTCTCAACACTATCGTTGTGATTTCACGTTAGGATCTGGTCATGACGGGTGTCCACGATCACACGAAACGTTCGGCAGATGTGGGCGATCGGTATCGCCTGACCCGGATCGCCTTTGACGTCATCTCTGCTTTCGGCTGTCTCCGCGCGCAGGGACTTCCGGGTCCTGTCATCGTCGGGATCCTCGATGAACACGGCTATTCGTCCTCAAGCGTGCACAATCAGCTGGTGAGGATGGTCCACCGGAGCATTCTGACCAGTGAAAAGGTCGGTCGGGTGACGGTCTACCGGTTAGGCGAACGCATTCTCTCCTGATTCATGGACATCGCGGGTGACCGGGAGGCGCCGACGTTCGATGGCTGTTTCCATTCTGCCCTGTACTCGATTCCAGAGACCTCGCGGATGCTGCGCGACCGGTTCCAATATGTGGCCAGGATGCTCGGATATCGGCAGCTGCGCCCGGGCCTCCTGCTGTCCTTCGCCGATCTCTCTTATGAGCTCTCCGCGCAGCTGCCCGAGGTCGCCGAGCCGGGGTGGTGCGAATTTGCGACGATACGGCCCGAGAGCCAGGAGACAGCCGTACGAATGACCTCGCGGGCCTTCGACCTGGAGGCGGCGTCTCTGCAGCTGCCACGCCTCGAGGATGCTCTTGCCGCCTTGAGCCTGAACGACAGACAGCCGGGAGCCGGACATCCGGACATGTCGCTGGTGAAGTTCTTCGACATCTACTTTCAGGTCGCCCAGGCGGTCATGTCCCATCCGATACTTCCGCCCGCGCTGGTGGGACCGGATCAGCCGGCTCTGCGTTTTCGCACGCTGATGGACCGGTGCAATCTGGAGTACTACCTGAGGTTCGATCAGCAGCTGTTGGAGCGCGCAGGCGCCAGTTCGGCCTTCGACCTCATCGAATGGCTGCCGAACAGATAAGACAAGCTGGCAGACGCCGGCGACCTCAGCTCAGAGCGCAGAGGCGATGCGTTCGATTGCTCCGGTCAGGAGCGGGCGGGGGAGGGCGAAGTTGAAGCGGATATGGCCCTCTCCGACCTCGCCGCACAGTCGGCCTTCCGTGATGGCGACGTGGGCACGTTCGTTGAAGTGCTGAGACAGACCGGTCTCGAGACCGTATCCGCGCAGATCCAACCAGGCCAGGTACGTCCCCTCAGGCGGGAGGAATGTGGCATTGGGCAGATGAGCGGAGACCAGATCGGTCAGCAGTTCGCGATTGCCTTTGAGATAGGCAGTGATCTCATCAAGCCAGTCTCCGGACTGGGTGTAGGCGGCCGTGGTGGCGAGAATGCCTGGATTCGATGCAGCGCCGGAGACGAAGTTTCCCTTCTCGGCCCAGATCTCTCTGTCCTTCTCACTGCTGAGGATGAGCTGCGCGCATTTGAGTCCGGGGATGTTGAATGCCTTGGAGGCGGCGGTCGCGGTGGCGGTATGCCCCGCGGTGGTCTCATTCAGGCTCGCATAGGAGATGTGACGGGCCGGCGCATAGACGAGGGGTGCGTGGATCTCATCGGAGAACACACGCGCACCATTGCGCTCGACCACCTCGGCGAGGGCCAAGAGCTCAGCTTCTGTGTAGACCTTGCCGATCGGGTTGTGGGGATTGCACAGCACCAGAGTGGCACCCGGCACCAGGGCCGAGTCGAGGGCGTCGAGGTCGACGGACCAGCCGGTCTCGGAGCGGATCATCGGCACCTCGAAGAGCTCGCGCCCGGTGACCTTGGCGACGTCGAAGAAGGGCATGTAGGCAGGGGTCGGAAGGACGATCGGGGTGTCTGCCGGGGTCAGGTGTGTGAGGATGCCCAGGAAGCTGGCGATGACGTCGCTGGCCAGTTCGACGTGATCGGTCGGGAACTGCCAGCCGTAGCGTTCGGCACAGAACGCCGAGGTGGCCGACTTGAGGTCGGAGACGATCGACTGCGGTGCATAGCCGTAGAGGTCACGCTCATCGACTTCGCGCAGTGCCTGACGCACACCCGGTGCGACTCCGAAGTCCATTTCGGCGATGAATGCGCCGAGGCTGCCCGGAAAGCTCGACCACTTCCGGCCGCCCTTGGCGATGAGTGATTCTTCTGTGATCGAATCCAGGTTCTGCACGTGATGCTCCTTCGATGGCCGGTGTGCGACTGTCGGTTTTCACGCTAGCAGGGCAGGCAGCCGTTGTGGCGCCCGTTCCGACATGCACGGTCACGGACTACAGTGGAACCGGCGGCACGAGCCGCTGCCACGATGACAGCCCATGAAGATGTGGAGGCCGGGATGCCAGCACAATCGCACTCTGTCTTCCGGCGCAACCAGTGGGCGCTGAGTCTGGCACAGCTCTTCTCCGGCATCGGCATCGCCACGGGGTTCGCCGTCGGTGGGATCCTCGCCGAGCGTCTGACCGGTCGGACCGAACTCGCCGGATTCGCGCAGACTGCGTCCATCCTCGGCGCGGGGCTCCTCGCGGTTCCCCTGGCGAAGCTGGCCGAGCGCAGAAGCCGCAGACTGGCACTGGCCAGCGCCTACGCGATCGCCCTCTGCGGTGCCATTCTCATCGTGTCGGCCATCCTCCTTGGCATCGACATCGCCTTCTTCATCGGCATGGGCTGCTTCGGCGCACGACGGCCGCGGGACTGCAGGGACGCTATGCGGCCACCGATGCCGCTCCCGACCACCTCAAGGGCTCCGCCATGTCCGTCGTCATCTGGGCCACGACCATCGGCTCCGTGATCGGACCCAACCTCTCCGGCCCTGGTGCCGGCATCGGGCGAGCCCTGGGGCTCGATCCTCTGGCCGGGCCCTTCGTCATCGCCATCGCCGGCTTCGGCCTCGCTCTACTCAGTGTGCTGTTCCTGCGCCGGCTCACCCCCGCCACCCGGGACAGTTCCTCGACCTCCCCGCGCCGAGGCGGCACCTGGCAGGCCATCCGACGATCCCCGAGTGCACTGATGGGACTGCTGAGCGTCGTCACCGGGCACATGATCATGGTCGCGACCATGGTGATGACGCCGCTGCACATGGACCATCATGGACTCGGCCTCGAACTGATCGGCATCACAATCGGCGGTCATATCCTCGGCATGTACGGGCTTTCGCCCGTCTTCGGCTACCTCACCGACAAGTACTCCGCCGGACGAGTCATCCTCGGTGGGCATGCGCTGTTCGCGCTGTCGCTGGTCCTCGGGCTCATCGATGCGCTGGGGGAGTCCTCGTTCCTGCGGCTGTCGGTGGCCCTCTTCGTTCTGGGACTCGGATGGAGCGCGTGCCTCATCGCCGGATCCACCCTGCTGACGAAGGAGATCGACCCCACCCATCGCATGTCGGTCCAAGGACTCTCCGATGCGGGAATGAATTTCGGGGCTGCCGCGCTGGCGGCTCTGTCGGGGCCACTGCTGGCAATCGGCGGGTTCGCCGCGATCACCCTGATGGGCTTCGTCGTGCTTGCCGTAGCCGTCATTGCGAGCATCCGGGCGGGGTACGGCACCGCGCATACGACGTGAGCTCGGGCCAGCCTCGGCGATGGTGGCGGTGATTGTAGGGGAGTTCGCGCGGGGAATCCAGCACCGTGTGGAAGAATATCCGACGATAGTGTAGGGTTGTTGATTGGTCTGTTCTCACTCAACTCACCCTTTTTCAGTTGTGGGCGGCATCTGCCATCCGCAACTTTTCATGTGGTGGGGTGAAACGCAGACCATGGGGTCGTCGGGGTAAATCGACGATACACGATTACGTCGAACGCGAAGTTTTCGCGGGAATACGAGGTTAGCGAACGATATGGCCAAAAAAGAAGGGGTCATTGAGATCGAAGGCTCTGTTGTCGAAGCCCTCCCGAACGCATCGTTCCGGGTCGAGCTGAGCAACGGACACAGGGTGCTTGCGCATATCTCAGGGAAGATGCGACAGCACTACATTCGAATCCTGCCCGAGGACCGGGTCATCGTGGAGCTGTCTCCATACGACCTCTCGCGTGGACGAATCGTTTACCGCTACAAGTAAGGATCTTCGATCATTCGTACCCGCCCCTGCGCAGGGGTAAGGGTCGGAAGAAGGAAAAACCATGAAGGTTAAGCCAAGCGTCAAGAAGATCTGTGAGAATTGCCAGATTACCCGCCGTCACGGCCGGGTCATCGTCATCTGCTCCAACCCGCGTCACAAACAGCGCCAGGGTTGAGCAGCTCTTCGAGCAGATAGAGGCACCCGCAAGGGGCTTCAGCAGCACCACACCCGCGCAGACCTCGCCAGCACCACCGCCTTCTGAGGCAGTGACAGGGCGACACCTTCGGTCGGGGGCCGAGGACCTTGGGAAACCAGGGACAGGTCTGCATCAGCACCTCCGGAACTACAACAGGAGATAGTACCTATGGCACGACTTGCCGGAGTCGACATCCCGCGTGAAAAGCGCGTGGAGGTCGCCTTGACTTACATCTATGGTGTGGGCCGCACCCGTGCGAGCCAGACCCTGACAGAAACGGGAATCAGCCCTGATACCCGTGTGAAGGACTTGAGCGATGCCGAGCTCGTCCAGCTGCGTGACTATATCGAGGGCACATTCCAGGTTGAGGGTGACCTCCGCCGTGAGGTTGCTGCCGACATTCGCCGCAAGGTGGAGATCGGAAGCTACGAAGGCCTGCGTCACCGCCGCGGTCTCCCGGTTCGCGGACAGCGGACCAAGACGAATGCGCGTACCCGTAAGGGACCGAAGCGCACCGTGGCCGGTAAGAAGAAGTAACATGCTCACCCGGTTGACCAGCATCAACCACCTCGATCAGGAGTAAAACACATGCCTCCCAAGTCACGCGCCGCTACAGTGCGCAAGCCTCGCCGTAAGCTCAAGAAGAATATCGTTGCCGGCCAGGCACACATCAAATCAACGTTCAACAACACCATCGTGTCGATCACTGATCCGACCGGTGCTGTCATCTCCTGGGCCTCCTCAGGTGAGGTCGGCTTCAAGGGTTCGCGCAAGTCGACCCCTTACGCCGCGCAGATGGCCGCGGAGTCCGCTGCCCGTCGCGCACAGGAGCACGGCCTCAAGAAGGTCGACGTCTTCGTCAAGGGACCAGGCTCGGGACGCGAAACCGCGATCCGTTCGCTGCAGGCCGCCGGTCTGGAACTGGGCACCATTCAGGATGTCACTCCGGTTCCCTTCAACGGCTGCCGTCCCACCAAGCGCCGCCGCGGCTGATCCTTCCGTGGATCTGTGATTGATGTCGGGCTCAGCCCGGCATCGATCACAGAACGGATTCCAAGATAAACCGAACCGTTCTTCATGGCTTCAGGCCATGACGTGCAGTGCGAACGTCATATAGCGGATGTTCGCTGAAAGGAAGCCCACGTGCTCATTGCACAGCGCCCAACGCTCACGGAAGAAGTCGTCTCCGAGAATCGCTCACGGTTCGCCATCGAACCACTTGAGCCAGGATTCGGCTACACCCTCGGCAACTCACTTCGTCGTACCCTGCTGTCGTCGATTCCAGGTGCCGCCGTCACATCCATCCGGATTGACGGAGTGCTCCACGAATTCAGCACCGTTCCAGGAGTCAAGGAGGATGTCACTGAGTTCATCCTCAACTTGAAGTCCCTGGTCGTGTCCTCGGAATTCGACGAACCTGTCGTTGCCTACCTGCGCAAGCAGGGCCCAGGCACCGTGACTGCCGCCGATGTCTCTGCTCCTGCCGGAGTCGAGATCCATAACCCGGATCTGCATATCGCCACGTTGAATGGTGAAGGCCGTCTGGACATGGAACTGACCATCGAACGTGGACGCGGTTACGTTTCGAGCGCTCAGAACAAGAACGCGGACGCAGAGATCGGTCGGGTCCCCGTTGACTCGATCTACTCGCCGGTTCTCAAGGTCACCTACAAGGTCGAGGCTACTCGTGTTGAGCAGCGCACCGACTTTGACCGCCTGGTGCTCGACATTGAGACCAAGCCGTCGATGACCCCGCGCGATGCCATCGCATCTGCGGGCAAGACACTGGTCGAGCTCTTCGGCCTGGCTCGGGAACTCAACGTCGAAGCCGAAGGCATCGAGATCGGCCCATCGCCGGTTGACGCAGCCCTGGCTGCTGATCTGGCTCTGGCCATCGAAGATCTCGACCTGACCGTGCGCTCCTACAACTGCCTCAAGCGCGAAGGCATCCACACGGTCGGCGAACTCGTTGCTCGCAGCGAAGCCGATCTGATGGATATCCGCAACTTTGGTTCGAAGTCGATCGACGAAGTGAAGGCCAAGCTCAACGAGCTGGGCCTGAGCCTCAAGGACAGTCCCGCCGGGTTCGAAGCCGGTCTCGTTGATGAGGACCAGTCCTACGTCGAAGACGAACAGTACTGATTAAGACCTAGGAGTAAGACACTATGCCAACCCCAACCAAGGGTCCTCGTCTCGGAGGTTCCCCAACACACGAGCGCATGATGCTCAACAACATGGCTGCGGCCCTGTTCGAGCACAAGAAGATCACCACGACCGTGACCAAGGCCAAGCGCCTGCGTCCGGTTGCGGAGCGCATGATCACCGCTGCGAAGAAGGGCGACCTCGCTGCCCGTCGTCGCGTGCTCGGCAAGATCGGCGACAAGTCGATCGTGCACGAGCTCTTCACCTCGATCGCCGAAACCATGGCCGAGCGTCCCGGTGGATACACACGTATCACCAAGATCGGCCCTCGCGCCGGTGACAACGCGCCCATGGCCGTCATCGAACTCGTTCTCGAGCCCTACTCGCCTAAGCAGGCAACTGTGAAGGAAGCCGAGCAGGCCACCGAGACCGCCGCTGCGAAGAACGAACCCGCAGAGGTCGTCGAAGAGGCTCCTGCAGAGACCACCGAGGAAGCAGCCGATTCGGCCGCAACCGACGAGGTCGCTGAAGAGGCAACCGAGGAAAGCACCGAAGAGACCAAGTAAGGCTCCTTCGTCGCAACATCTCAGGCGGGCACCCGATGGGTGCCCGCCTGAAGTGTATTCACAGGGGAGTGGTTGCGTAGCGGGGGAGCTATCGCCCTCCGTAGGAATGAGCGCGTAACACCTACCGGCAGCAGCATGTCGCACCCGGAGTGGGGCAGGAACCACTTAGCGGCTATTCCTCCCGTTGCTGGTGGAGGAATAGCCGCTGAGTGTAGGGCGTAGTGATGGCGACGGGGCAAGTGCGCCCGATGAGCAGGTACTCGTCAGGCGAACTGCCGCATCGTCACTTCACGCGGGAAAGCTCGACAGACTCGTCGAATTCCCGGTCGGTGTCCGCATTGGGCTTGTACGTGAACTTGCTGACCACGATCGCCACAACGAGGTTGACGGCGAAGCCGGGGATGATCTCGTAGATCTGCTCGGTCAACGGGGTACCCAACTGTCCCCAGATGAACGCGACTGCCGCACCCGAGATGAGTCCGAAGAGTGCGCCCCAGTTGCTGAGCTTCTTCCAGAACAGGGTCAGCAGGACAACCGGTCCGAACGACGCCCCGAATCCGGCCCACGCGAAGGCCACCAGGTCGAGGATGCTGTTCGACGGCGAGATCGCCAGGAGCACCGCGATGAACGCGACGACGAGAATGCCGAGACGTCCGAGCAGGACATAGGTCTTGTCCTGCAGCGTGCGCTTCGAACCCGTGCGCAGGGCCACGATCTTGTAGAGATCCTCGATGAGCGCCGAGGAGGTGACGACGAGCTGTGAGGAGATCGTCGACATGATCGCTGCCAGCACCGCGGCCAACACGAGTCCCGCGATGAACGGGTGGAACAGGATCTGCGCGAGGTCCAGGAACACTGTCTCCGGGTCGGTCGGCTTCATGTCGGCATGATCGGAGAAGTAGGAGATTCCAACGATCGCAGTGGCAATGGCGCCGAGGGCCGAGATTCCCATCCAGCCCACACCGATGCGGCGAGCGACCTTGGCATCTGCCGGTGTCCGCAGGGCCATGAACCGGACGATGATGTGCGGCTGACCGAAGTAGCCGAGACCCCAGGCCAGAGCTGAGATCACAGCGAGGTAGGTGCCTCCGGCCCAGAACGGTCCGCTGCCGAAGAGACTGAGCAGGCTGGGATCGATGTCCTTGACGTTGGACATCACGGTTGAGGGACCGCCTGCGTTGAAGACGGCAACGATCGGCACAGCGATCAGGGCGGCGAACATCAGCAGCCCCTGGGCCACGTCGGTGAGCGTGGCACCGAGGAACCCGCCGAACAGGGTGTAGACCATGGTGATGGCCGCGACGATGAGCATCCCGGCCATATAGTTCAGACCGAAGCTCGACTCAAAGAACTTGCCTGCCGCAACCATCCCGGAGGACACGTAGAAGGTGAAGAACACCAGGATGATGATGCCGCAGACGATGCGCAGCAGACGTGTGTTGTCCTTGAGTCGCTGCTCGAAGAAGCTGGGGATGGTGATCGAATCACCGGCCTTCTCGGTGAAGGCACGCAGACGTGGGGCCACGAACTTCCAGTTCACCCAGGCCCCGATGGTCAGACCTACAGCGATCCAGGCTTCGACCAGTCCAGAGAGGTAGATCGCTCCCGGCAGACCCATGAGCAGCCAGCCCGACATGTCAGATGCTCCGGCGCTGAGTGCCGCGACGCTGGGGCGCAGTCCGCGGCCTGCCAGCATGTAGTCGTCGAGGCTGTTCTTGGTCTTGCGGTACGCGAACCAGCCGATGGCCAGCATTCCTGCGAAGTACAGGACGATTGCAATTGTGCGTAAAGTGGTTTCCGTCATTCTTAAGTCGTCTCCTTTTGTAAACCGGGGCGACTCTACAACAGTTTCAGTACTCGACGTGAATCAACTGTGTATTGGCTCCACAGGGCGACGGGAGGAGCGGGGTACCGCTGTTGTCGAGCGTCCGACGGAGAACGCGGCCACTGGCACCGCATGCAGACCATGGTCGTTGAGGAGATAGTCGGAGACAGCGGATCGTGTCTGTGGGCAGTCCTTGATCTCCGAGTGCACGTCAACGCGCAGGTCATGCTGGTCGAGCAGAAGCCACGTTCGCAGCAGGTTTCGCCCCAGCTCGATATCCTGTCTCGCCAGAGAGTCGCCACCTGCGGAAGAGGCGGTGGCGTCCTTGACGAGCACGAGGTGATGCAGCGGCGCGGACCCGTCGGTGGACGCCTGTGCCGGCGACCCTCGGTCTCTCGATGTTCTCCGCACCACCGTGGCCCGCAGGCTGTCCACGAATTCCACGGGTGCCAAGGCCGCCGAGGTGAGCCCACCTATCCACGGCCGCAGGGTGGCCGTGTTGAGTCGGGCGGCGACCGCGGCCAGAGGTCTTGGGATCTGCAGGCAGTCCGCGCTCAACCCGTCTTCGGCGTAGGAGGTCGCTCGGCGGTCGAACCGCAGCCACTCGAGGGTTTCGGTGAAGATGTCAGCATGGGAGTACGAATATCGGGTCGCACGTGCCAGGCTCGTCTCCCACAGGTGATGGGGCACTTCGACGAGTGCCGTGCCCTCGACCGATGCCATGCTCGAGGCAGCCAGCGCCCTTTCGGCGGCAGCGAATGCTGTGGCGAAGGGCTCCTCGGCTCGGCGCAGCGGCCCCCGATCGACCTGACGGTGCTGCAGGTCGGCGGAGGTGAAGTTCGGCCAGAGGTCAGAGGCACCCGGCTGGTCGGGGAGGGCTGTGAGGAGCAGACGGATTTCGAGTGCGGGTCCGCGGCCTCGCACCGATCCGATGACGACGTCGATGCCCACTTCGGCGGCGGCGATGGTGAAGGACTCCACCCAACATCCCATGGCCAGATGCAGGTCCTGGGAATTCGGGTCGCCGACCGGAAGGGTGCGGGCCGGATCCACGGCCACGTGCACCTCGGCGGGGGATGCTGGTGTCGTCGCAGGAGCGAAATGAGGAATCCAGGGCTGAGTGTTGTGCGCCGAGGGGGAGCGAGCCGCGTGTGCGAAGAGCTCAGCGATGAGAGTCGCGGTGATCGGCATCATCGTCCGTGCTCCTCGAGCGGGACGGGAGTGCTGGCAGCGGTGAGATGCCGGTCGAGGAAGGTGAGTTCGTGCAGGACCCTGCCGCCTGACCTCTCGAAGACCGCGGCCGAGGCGGGATTGTCCTCGGCGATGAACGTCACCCGCAGCCGCCGGTAGCCTCCGGCGGCAAGGCCGGCGTTGAGATCACGGATGACCAGAGAGAGGATGCCCTGGCCCTGGAAGCGGGGATCGGTGCCCTGAATGATGAGCACAGCATCGCGCAGGCGTCGACGGTTGATGACGAGTTCGAGGATTGCGCGCGGTCCGAGCCGACCGCCGTGCCTGCGCAGGATCGGCACGGGGTCGGGGATGACGAGAGTGAAACACCGGGAAGGTGCAGCCTCGGGCTCGTCGCTGCCGACGATGTCGAGGACGAGAGCGGGATCCATGAGCGCAGGCAACCCTGCCATCTGGGACTGCAGCTGGGCGCGCGAGATCTGGGTGTAGTACGGCAGCTGTGCGAATGCGGCATTGAGCGTCGGCAGCAGTCTGCGGGCGAAGGCACGTAGACCGGTGCGGGAGACCCTGCGCCTGCGTAGGCCGTGCTGAGCCCATTCGGACTCGGAGACGGCGGTGGCCCGCGCGGCAGGGATCGAGCCGACCTCGACCTCCCAGGTGTGGGCTCGGCCCCAGTCGGCGAATCCCGCGCTGTGGAACGAAGGCGCGAAGAAAGCGGGGTTCCAGGCGGAGTCGAAGAAGCCTGGATGCTCGGTGCCGGACAGCAGCAGACCGCCGGTGACATTGGGCAGGGGGGAGACGGGACCGAAGAGCCGTTCGGCCGCGAGCTCCCTGGCCCGTGTGGTGAGGAAGGCGATGAGGTGGTCAAGTGCAGCCTCGTCGGCGGCCTCGATCGCGCCGAAGAAGAGCGTTGTCGGAGCGTGCCCGGCAGCCGAGGGTTCAGGATCCGATACTGCGACCTTCTGGGCCAGTTCCGGCGAGCGATGGCAGATGGTGCGAGCGACGGCCCGACCGGCTGTGTCGAGGATGAGCCACAGTTCGACGGGTTCACTGAACCATCCTCGGTGGGCGAACCACTCTTTGATGTCTGAGGTGAAGAGGGGCACGTAGTGCTCCGAGTCGCCTCGCTGCGCGGCCAACTGCGGTGCCAGCTCAATGAAGTCGGCCAGATCCTGACGAGTCCTGACCCGTTTCGCCTTCATTCGGTGTCGACCTTCATTCGGAGCTGAGCTTGGTGAATTGGTCGATCATGCCCAGCCGGGAGTCCTCGGCCCGGAACTCTCCATTCGTGTAGCCCCACTCCTCGGCGTTGAGGATGCGGATGAATCCGCCCTTCGCCGGGGACGAGCCTGCGCCGCCGACAAGCCATTTCATGATCTCGACGTGTTCAGGGGTGCGGGCATACTTCATGAGGTCATCCCGAGTCGCGAAGGCGACGATGAGGCCGATGCGGTCGGGGAATTCGTAATAGCTGCGGTGCCACATGTACCCGGGCGCCCGTTTGAGTCCCTTCGCCAGTTTGGGCCAACGCCGCAGCTGACCCACCATCACCAGGGGATTGCGATACCTGTTTGCGCCGAGGAAAACCACCTCGGCGCGGGCCTGGGGTGGGGCCTTGGAGAAATCATTCGATCTCATGGGTTCCATTCCTTCGCTGGATGATGGGTGCTGACGTTTCAGGTCCTCTGGACGTACACGTTCTTGATCTTGGCGACATCGGCCGTGAACGGACCGGTGGCGAAATAGTGGATCTCGATGTGGATCTCCGCGGTCGTCGGATCTTCCTTCATGCTCTGTGCGAAGTCTCGGGACACCGAGGCTAGGTGGCCCAGGACTCCGGCTTGGATGGTCTCGGCCATCTCGGCGCGCTCAGGTGCCGACAGCTCCTGGCTGTCCTCGCGCAACTGGATGTGCAGAGTCGGGCGCTGTTCATGGTTGTGCGTCTCACGCAGTTCGATCCGGAAGGACTCGATGAGATGAGCCTGCGGGTTGTCGCGGTAGAGCCCGTTCTCGATGTCGAGCGGGTAGATGTTGGCACCCATATACGAGATGGTGGAATCGGCGCGGCCGAAGAGGAGCACGAACGGCAGCTTCATGCCGTTGTCGGCGAACGCCGTGGAGCATTCGGCGGCCAGCTGCGGATGCCTGCGGGTGAGTTCGACCATGCGGGGGAAGTCGATGAGGGTCGCCTCGTCGCCGATGTTGTAGCGCAGCCGTGGGCTCATCACCGCAGCGGAGTTGATCGTCGCGACGAGCTCCCCGGATTCGTTCGTCTCCAGATAGGTCTCCAGCGGGTTGTACTGGAAGACCATCGGCACTCGGGATTCGGAAGGTCCGAGCACCTCGGCGCGGAAGTCGAGGTCGTGGGCCAGGGCCCGGCGGATGACGACGGAGAGATCGGACTCGCCGGCCATGCCGATCGTGAGGTCGCTGGCTCCGTATCCGGAGTAGACCCGATGGAAGCGTGACTGCACGTAGTCGCGCAGGCCCTCGGTCATGGCCTCACCCCCGACGAAGCCGTTGAGCCGGAACTCGTCCCAGACTCCGGGTTCGGAGTCCATCCGATCGACGAGGTGTTTGAGGAACGGGGGATAGGCGCTGATGAGGTAGGTGTGGCCCGGTCCGAAATGGGCCATCGTGTCGAGGATCTTCTCGAGGTCGGGGCCGGTGTTCTTCACCATGGCGACCTTGGCCATCGCCAGGCCCGTATTCGTTCCCGTGGCCCATGCGCCCATGGAGAAGGCGTTGATGCAGAAGAGGTCCTTGTCTTTGAAGAGCATCGTCACGTAGCCGGCGACGTTCTTGTGGACGGTGTCGAGTTCCTTCTTCGACCGCATCCAGTTGAAGGGTGTGCCGGAGGAGCCGGACGATTCGTCGACGACCGTGCCGGCTCGTTGGATCCGTCCGTCCCAGCAGCGGTGCTCCTCACTGTACCGGCGCACGAAATCATCCTTGGACGTCGGCGTATAGGCATCGAGGTCCCACCATCTGAAGGTGAAGCCGGTTCGTGCGAGATAGTCCTGATAGGCCGGAACATCGAGTGAGGCCTGTTGGCAGATCATCCACGCATTGAGCTTCGCAAAGGGTTCGAGGCCCGGATGGTAGTGCTTGGCCGTGAACCTCCAGATCGCCGGGTGGAGTCGGTAGGCTCCGTAGGCTGCTGTGAGTCCGACGTTGGCCAGGCGCAGGACGGCCTGGCGGGCCAGATTCACCGGACCGCGGGGGATCGGCAGGCGTTGGAGATCGGCGGCAACTCTGGTCTGGGGCTGGCTCATAATGTGACCGTAGCCCAGGTCACCGATCCCCGGGCGGCAAATTTCGAATTTGTGTCAGAATCGCATCATCAACCCGCCGAGGTGGCCGGACCTGCCGGTGGTCCCGCCGAGGGGGTCGGATCAGTTGAAGACGACCGTGCGGTGGCCGTCCATGAGGACCCGACCCTCGGCATGCCAGGCCACGGCCCGGGCAAGCACGGCGGCTTCGACGTCCTGACCACGTTGAACGAAGTCGGCGATATTGCGGTTGTGATCGACGCGGGCCACGTCCTGTTCGATGATCGGGCCCTCGTCGAGATCGGGGGTGACGTAGTGGGCGGTGGCGCCGATGATCTTGACCCCGCGGGCATGCGCCTGGTGATAGGGCTTGGCCCCCTTGAAGCTGGGCAGGAACGAATGGTGGATGTTGATGACCCGCCCCTCCAACCGAGCACACAGATCGGGGGAGAGGATCTGCATGTACCGGGCGAGGACGATGAGCTCGACGTCGAGGCTCTCGACGAGGTGACTCAGCCTCGCCTCGGCGGCCTCCTTCGTGTCCCGGGTGATCGGAATGTGGTGGAAGTCGTGGCCGTGGAACTCGGCGAGTGAGCGCATCGAATCATGATTGCCGGCCACTCCGACGATGTCGATGGGCAGCTGCCCTGAGCTCTGCTGGAACAGCAGGGTGTTGAGGCAGTGGGCGGCCTTGGACACGAGGACGAGGGTCCGCGTCTTCTTCTCCACCGGTTGGAGACTGAGCGTCATGTCGAAACGGTGGGCCGCCTCGGCGAGGGCAGACTCCACAGTTCCCGCCTCGGCATCCGCGCTCGTGACGAACTGGACTCGGAGGAAGAACTGCAGAGAATCGGGGGAGGAGAACTGCTGGGACTCGGTGATGTTGGCCCCGAGTGAGGCCAGAACCCCGGTCACGGCGTGGACGATTCCGGTTGCGTCCGGGCAGGTGACTCGCAGGATCCATTCTCGACTCATGCGCTCGATTCTAATCGCCTGCCCCACGCTGCCCCGCAACCGGCCCATCATCCGGATGACGAACGGCCCATCGGTGTGATCTGGTTCGCTGTTAGCATTGATTTCGGGTACTCGCGGAGCCGATCGCGGCGTCCCACTCATCACTTTGGATGCCACAGGAGTGTACACATGACTGATAACACGATGCAGGCCTCGCTTGCAGACATCGATCCCCAGATTGCGGAAGTCCTCGACCAGGAGCTGGGTCGCCAGCGTTCGACTCTGGAGATGATCGCCTCGGAGAACTTCGTGCCGCGCGCCGTGCTGCAGGCACAGGGCTCCGTGCTGACGAACAAGTACGCCGAGGGCTACCCGGGCAAGCGCTATTACGGTGGCTGCGAGTACGTCGATGTCGCTGAGACCCTGGCCATCGACCGGGCCAAGAGCCTCTTCGGTGCCGAATACGCCAACGTGCAGTCGCACTCGGGTGCCTCCGCCAACGCTGCCGTGATGCACGCGCTCGCCCGCCAGGGTGACAAGATGCTCGGTCTCTCCTTGGCTCACGGTGGTCACCTGACACACGGCATGAAGATCAACTTCTCGGGCCGCCTCTACGACGTCGCCTCCTACGAAGTCGATCCCGACACTTACCGCATCGACATGGACAAGGTGCGCGAGCGGGCGCTCGAACACCGTCCAGAGGTCATCGTCGCAGGTTGGTCCGCCTACCCGCGTCAGCTCGACTTCCAGGCCTTCCGCGACATCGCCGACGAGGTCGGAGCGAAGCTCTGGGTCGACATGGCCCACTTCGCCGGTCTCGTCGCCGCCGGCCTGCATCCGAACCCTGTGCCCTTCGCCGACGTCGTGTCCTCGACGGTGCACAAGACCATCGGCGGCCCTCGCTCGGGCTTCATCCTCGGCAAGGAGGAGTACGCGAAGAAGCTGAACTCCGCAGTCTTCCCGGGGCAGCAGGGTGGACCTCTGATGCACGTGATCGCCGCGAAGGCAGTGGCGTTCAAGTTGGCCGCCTCTGAAGAGTTCAAGGCTCGTCAGGAACGGACCGTGCGCGGTGCTCAGATCCTGGCCGAGCGTCTCCTGGCCGACGACGTCGCCAACGCCGGAGCCACGGTCCTCACCGGAGGCACCGACGTTCACCTGGTCCTCGTCGACCTGCGCAACTCAGCCTTGGACGGACAGCAGGCGGAGGATCTGCTGCATGAGGTCGGAATCACGGTCAACCGCAATGCCGTTCCGTTCGACCCCCGTCCGCCCATAGTGACCTCCGGTCTGCGCATCGGCACCCCTGCTCTGGCCACCCGTGGGTTCGGCGATGCCGAATTCACCGAGGTCGCCGACGTCATCGCCGAAGCACTCAAACCCGGTGCGAACGTCGAGGCCCTCAGCGCTCGGGTCAAGAAGCTCAGCGACAACTTCCCCCTCTACGAAGATCTGGAGCAGTACTGATGACAGCACAGATCCTTGATGGCAAGGCCTGTGCGAAGGAGATCAAGGACGAGCTGCGGACTGCCGTCGCGAACCTGGCCGAGCGGGGCATCGTCCCCGGCTTGGCCACGGTCCTCGTCGGCGAGGATCCCGGTTCGAAGTGGTACGTGGCCGGTAAGCACCGTGACTGCGCCGAGGTGGGCATCCATTCCATCCGTCGTGACCTGCCGGAATCGGTGAGCCAGGACGAGCTCCTGTCGGTCATCGACGAGCTCAACGCCGATGACGAATGCACCGGGTACATCGTGCAGCTGCCGTTGCCGTCCCACATCGACACGGACACCGTGCTCGAACGCATCGATCCGGCCAAGGACGCGGACGGGCTGCATCCGACCAACCTCGGTCGGCTCATGCTCAACGTCAACCGGGAGATCACGACCCCGCTGCCGTGCACCCCTCGCGGGGTCATCGAACTCATGCAGCGCAACGGCATCGAGCTGGCCGGCAAGCACGTTGTGGTCGTGGGCCGCGGCGTCACCGTCGGCCGGTCGATCGGCGCACTGCTGACTCGCCGTGAGTACAACGCCACGGTGACGCTGACCCACACCGGGACGAAGAATCTGCCCGAGCTGCTGGCTCAGGCCGACATCATCGTCGCCGCCGCAGGATCGGCCCGGATCGTGACCGCCGATGCGGTCAAGGACGGTGCCGTCGTCCTCGACGTCGGAGTCTCACGCGAAGAGGACCCGGAGACCGGGAAGTCGAAGATCGTGGGAGACGTGGACCCTGCCGTCGCCGAGGTAGCGGCTTGGGTGTCACCGAATCCCGGCGGAGTTGGGCCCATGACTCGGGCACTGCTTTTGAAGAATGTCGTTGACGTCGCTCAGCGGAGTGCCGCAGCCGCCTGAACGGTTCATGGTCTCAGACCGGCGGCCTCCCACACATCTGTGTGGGAGGCCGCCGGTCTCTGTTCTGCTGGTCAAACCATTTAGTTCACTCCTCGAGGAGCTTGAGCTCGAAGAACACACGCGGATCTCCGGTGCCCGCGTAGCCTTCGATGAGCTCACCGGTGAAACCGAGTGAGGAATGGAACGAGATCGCTGCGGACGAATCTGGCATGGTTGTCGCCTGCACCGATGAGACACCCAACTCTCGCGAGTGTTCGATGAAGTGCTGGTACAGGTGTCGACCGATTCCCCGATGGCGGAAATCCGACCGAGAGGCAACCAGGTGGATGTAGGCAGGACCGTCATGGGGGATCGCGCCGAGCAGATAGCCGACAATCTCCGAACGGTACCTGGCGACCAGTCCCGAGGTCACGAACTGGTGGAACCAATAGGCATTGTGATCGCTGCTCAGGTCCCGGTCTCCCCAGAACTTCTCCTGCGCACTGAGCAGGAACTCTCGCATCTCACGGGCGTCTACTTCGTCGAGCGGGCTGATGTTCAGCTGCTCAGAATCGAAAGTCTCGTCTACAGCCATTACGCCTCCTGAAATATACTTCTTTCCATCACTCTATAACGCCCAGGCCCGGATGAGTAGTGCGCTCATGCCATGATAGAACACATGATTCGGATTGCATCAGTCAACGTCAACGGAGTTCGAGCGGCATGGAGAAAGGGGATGCCCACCTGGGTAGACAGCGCCAAACCTGACTTCATCACGCTGCAGGAAGTCAGGGCCGCCAACGACATTGCCCTCACAGTGCTCGAGGACACCGGGTACACCACGATCAGCCACGACGCCGAGGCGAAGGGACGTGCCGGGGTGGCCGTCATGGCTCGAACTCAGCCTGTCGAGGTCCGCGAAGGACTCGGTACGGACGGGTACTTCGATCGGGCCGGCCGGTGGGTGGAAACCGACTATCGCCTCGGCGACGGGTCGTTGCTGACACTCGTGTCGGCCTACGTCCATTCCGGTGAGGTGGACACTCCCAAGCAGGAGGACAAATACCGTTTCCTCGACCGAATGACCGTGCGCCTGCCTGAACTCGCAGAGACCGCAGATCACGTGCTGATCACCGGTGACCTCAACGTCTGCCACACCGAACGGGACTTGAAGAATTGGAAGGCCAACCGCAAGAAGGCCGGCTTCCTGCCCGAGGAGCGCGCATACTTCGACGGCTTCTTCGGTGACGTGGGTTTCGTCGACGTGCACCGGAAGCTCAGCGGCGATGTCGACGGTCCCTACACGTGGTGGTCCATGCGTGGTCAGGCCTTCGACAACAATGCGGGGTGGCGCATCGACTATCAGATGGCGACACCGGGACTTGCCCAGGCGGCAGTCAGGGCCACGGTCGACAAGGCCGACAGCTGGGCCGAGCGTTGGTCCGATCATGCCCCTCTCGTCATCGACTACGAGGTTCCAGCCCCGAAGTAGGGGCCGAGCCTGCCGGGCTTGACAGATAGACCGTCTCAGCAGCCCTTCGGGCGCTGGGCAACCCCGCTAAAGGTTGCTCAGCGCCCGGAGGGCTGCTGTGTTCTGGCTGGCTGATCGTTCAGGCATGTGAGGAGCCGAGCTCGATGAGCAGGACGCCGATGAGGATGAGACCGATGCCGATGAGCATCTTCCGCGTCAGCTTCTCCTTGAACAAGGCGCGGCCGGCCAGAGCAGTCAGCGCCACCCCGGTGGCAGCCCAGATCCCGTAGGCCACCCCCAAGGGGATGCCGGTGCGCAGCGTCAGACTGAGCAGGCTGAACGAGATGAGGTACCCGGCTGTGACTCCTGCATACCACCATTTGCTGCCGCCGACCGATGCCATGCGCAGACAGATAGTGGCCGCGACCTCGAGAATGATCGCGATGGCGAGAAGAATCCAGCCGATGGTCATGACTCGTCTCCTGGATCGCGCTGTGGTGCGTCCAGTACGGTCTGGTGCGCGTCGTCTTCGCGGTTGCCGACCTCGACGAGGATGACGCCGGCCATGATGAAGACGATTCCGGTGATCATGACGGGTGTGAGCGGTTCAGCGAAAAGGACGAGAGAGAGGACCGCGGTGAGCGCGACTCCCGCAGCACCCCAGATTCCGTAGGCGATGCCCAGCGGCATACCGACGCGGAGGGTAAGGCTGAGGAAGACGAAGGCCGCGGCATAGCCGAGACCGACGACGATGTAGAGGGCGGGGGAGTCAAGGGCTGCCTTCAGCGCCAGAGTGCCAGTCACCTCGGCGATGATGGCGCCCATCAGAAATAGCCATTTGCTCACATGATAATTATCGAGCATCGTCATTCGGCAGGGAAATCGCCGGTCAAGCGACCAGGGACCAGCACCTTGGCGAAGCCGATCCCGCAGGCCCTTCACGAGCCGCTCGAGGCGATGTGTGCCTGCGCTGGTTCTGGTATCTCTCCTCTCGATGCCGCTGTCACAGCACAGGGAACACGGTCACTCTTGTTTGAGTGGGGAATGCTCGTCCCAGTGGGTCTTGACCTCTCGTACTGATGACCTCTCGTTGTGATTTCTGCGCGTTGAGACCTGTAGGAGCGAAACTCACGGTCTCCGTGAAGGGTGCCACCAGAGCCGACAAGCGTGTCTGCATCGTTGAATCAGCTGCTGAGCCCTGACACAGTCGTCACGGCCGAGACGATCTCGTCGCCGCAGCAGCGACCGTCTCGCCCGAGTCCTCGGCTCGCACAGGGGCGGACTGCAAAGACTCCCCGGTGAAGTGGCATCATAGTCACATGACGACTTCTTCTCTGCCACGCACCGTTTCAGGCATTCAGGCCACCTCTGACTCACTGCACCTGGGTAACTACATCGGAGCTCTGCAGCAGTTCGTGGCGCATCAGGAGTCACACGATGCCTTCTACTTCATCGCGAACATGCACGCGATCACCGTCGAGCAGGACCCGAGCGATCTGCGCGAGCGAACCCTGCGCACGGCTGCGCAGTTCATTGCTGCGGGCATCGACCCGGAGAAGTCGACGATCTTCGTCCAGTCGCAGGTCCCGGCTCACCCGCAGCTGTCATGGATCCTGGAATGCACCACATCGATGGGCGAGGCCAGTCGGATGACACAGTTCAAGGACAAATCGGCCAAGCAGGAGCATGTGTCCCTGGGCCTGCTCACCTACCCCGCGCTGATGGCCGCCGACATCCTCCTCTACAATCCGCAGATGGTGCCCGTCGGAGAGGACCAGCGCCAGCATCTCGAGCTGACCAGAAACCTGGCCGAACGCTTCAACTACCGGTTCGGTGAGACCTTCGTCGTACCCGAAGCACAGATCCTCAAGGCCACCGCGAAGATCTACGACCTGCAGAACCCCGCCTCGAAGATGTCGAAATCCCTGCCCAGCCCCCTGGGCCGCATTGACATCCTCGACGACGCGAAGTCGCTGACGAAGAAGATCAAGTCCGCCGTCACCGACGATGGCAAGGAGATCGCCTACGACCCGGAGGCCAAGCCGGGAGTGTCGAACCTGCTCACGATCTACTCCTCCCTGACCTCGCGGTCGCTCGACGACATCGTCGCCGAGTACGAGGGGAAGATGTATGGCCACCTCAAGGTCGACCTCGCCGAGATCGCCGTCGAAGCCCTCACCCCTGTGCGTGAGCGCACCAACGAGCTCCTGCAGGACCGGGCGCAGCTCCAGGCCATCCTCGATGCGGGTGCGGCGAAGGCCAATGAGATCGCCGAGGTGACTCTGCGAGACGTCTACGACAGGGTCGGCTTCATCTGAGCTGGCTGCACCCCGATCCGACCTGACGTGCGACGAGTGTGAAGGAAGAACCGTGGCGAAGAAGAAACCCGAAGAGGGACCGCTGAACCTCACTCCAGATATGCTGCACACCGCGGCACGGATGGAAGACCGTTTCAACGGTTGGCTGCAGAACCGCGCCACCGACCACACCTATCAACGCACGGTCATGGCCTATGACACGTACGGCGGCACCGGGTGGGTGAGAGTGCTCGGCCGTTTGGTCCTGACCCCGACCGGTCAGCCTGCCGCGGATCTGCAGGCGAGCATCCGGGGGTGGAAGTCCTTTGTCAGTGTGCCTCTGCCCAACGACACTGCATGGGTGCGCGTCAACGACGAAGAGCACATGGTCACTGCTGACCGGGGCGGCATCATCGACACGGTCATTCCCGGTGACTTTCAGCCCGGTGAGACGGAGATCGAACTGTGGACCGACGGGTCGCTCGTCGATTCCGCTGCGGTGCGGATCATCGGCGAGGACTCGACGTTCGGCATCATCTCCGATATCGACGACACCGTCATGGTCACCTCACTGCCCCGGCCGTTTCTGGCCGCGTGGAACACCTTCGTCCTCAGCGAGCATGCCAGGTCACCGGTGGCGGGGATGGCTGTTCTCTACGACCGAATCACCTATATGCGCCCAAACTCACCGATGGTCTATCTGTCAACGGGCGCTTGGAATTCGGCCCTGACGATCAAACGGTTCCTCTCCCGCAACCTCTACCCGATGGGGCCCCTGCTGCTCACCGACTGGGGACCGACGACAACTCGAGTCTTCCGTTCGGGCAAGGAGCACAAACGCAACTCTCTAGAGCGGCTATCGCGTGAGTTCCCGTGGATGAAATGGCTGCTCATCGGCGATGACGGTCAGAAGGACGAAGAAGTCTACGGAGAGTTCGTGGACAACCATCCCGACAATGTCGCCGCGGTCGCAATCCGCCAGCTCACCGTGGGCGAAGCGGTTTGGGCTGGTGGTCGTTCGAAGCGCCACGGTCGCGGTCAGGGCGTGCCGTGGATTTATGCCCCGGACGGTGCAGGACTGTCCTCACGCCTGACCGAACGGGGCATCATCTCCACGATCTGAGCTCGGCTCAGTTGCGAGCGGCGAGGTCTTTCTTCGCGGCTTCGAACTCTGCGGCCAGGCTCTCGACGAGTTCTGCGGTGGTGCGCTTGGTACCGAGGACGCCGATGCCCTGGCCCGAGCCCCAGATATCCTTCCACGCCTTCGAGTCCGAGCCCTCCTTCGTGCCGAAGTCCATCTTCGTCGGGTCGGCGTCGGGAAGGTTGTCGGGGTCGAGGCCCGAGGCAGTGATCGAACCGCGCAGGTAGTTGCCCTTGACTCCGGTGAAGTAGCTGGAGTAGACGACGTCTTCGGCGGCGGAGTCGACGACCATCTGCTTGTAGTCTTCGGCGACGTTGGCCTCTGCCGTCGACAGGAAGGCCGAGCCCACATAGGCGCAGTCCGCGCCCGCGGCCAGGGAGGCAAGGACCGAACGACCGTGGGCGATGGCTCCGGAGAGCAGCAGCGGACCGTCGAACCAGGTCCGGATCTCCTGGACCAGGGCGAACGGTGAGAGTGCTCCGGCATGTCCACCGGCACCGGCAGCCACGGCGATGACACCGTCGGCGCCCTTCTCCACGGCTTTGTGCGCGAATTTGTTGTTGATGACGTCGTGGAGGACGATGCCGCCGTAGGAATGCACGGCCTCATTGACCTCTTCACGTGCACCCAAGGAAGTGATCACGATGGGCACCTGATGGCGTACCACCTCGGCGAGGTCGGCCTCCAAACGGTTGTTTGAGCGGTGAACGATGAGGTTCACCGCGAACGGTGCCGCCGGACGATCGGGGTTCGCAGTGGTGAACGCGGCGTTGGATTCACGGATCTCGTCCAGCCAGTCGGTGAGCATCGAGGCCGGACGGGCGTTGAGCGTGGGGAAGGAGCCGATGATGCCGGCTTGGCACTGGGCCTTGACCAGGTCGGGCCCGGATGCGATGAACATCGGGGAGCCGAACACCGGAAGTCGCAGCTGAGGGAGAAGATTGGCGAAAGAATTCATTGTGCCTCCTTTGGGTGGATGAACGTTTCCACTCTAACCGAACGATTGTTAAAAGTGATCATGGGGGCAGAGACGACGATGGCGCAGACGAGTTCGACTCGCCTGCGCCATCGTTGCAGCCGCGCGTGGTCTGCGGCGTCGTGCGGTGGGTCAGGAATCCGTGAAGTTCGGGTCCCGCTTCTCGACGAATGCGGCCATTCCCTCGGACTGGTCGTTCGTGGCCAGAGTGGAGTGGAAGAGACGACGTTCGTAACGCAGTCCCTGCTCGAGGGTCGTTTCGAATGCGGTGTTGACCGCTTCTTTCACCATCGCCGAGGCGATGCGGGACTTGGACGCGATGGTGTGCGCGATCTCGTTGGCCGTTGAAAGCAGTTCCTCGGGTTCGACGATACGTGCGACGAGGCCTGAACGTTCCGCCTCCTCGGCGTCCATCATGCGCCCGGTCAGGCACATGTCCATGGACTTGGCCTTGCCGATGGCACGAGTCAGACGCTGGGATCCGCCCATGCCGGGGAGGACGCCGAGGTTGATCTCGGGCTGGCCGAACTTCGCCTTCGACGACGCGATGAGGATGTCGCCCATCATCGCCAGCTCGCAGCCGCCGCCCAGGGCGAAGCCGTTGACAGCGGTGATGACCGGTTTGCGCACGTTGGTCAGACGGGTCCAGCCGGCGAACCAGTCGGCCTTGAACGCGGTGGCGAAGTCGAGGTCGGACATCTCTTTGATGTCGGCGCCCGCGGCGAAGGCCTTGCCGCTGCCGGTGATGATGATCGCCTTGACCTCATCATCGGCATCGAATGCGGTGGCCGCATCTGTGACGTCGGTGAGTACCTGCATGTTCAGCGCGTTGAGAGCCTTCGGGCGGTCGATCGTGATGGTGGCGACGCCCTGGTCGACGGCCGTGAGGATGGTTTCGTAGTCGCTCATGAGAACACCTTCTCTTTGTGATCGGTGGTGAGGATGTCGTGGACTGTTTCGTCGCTGACCTCGTCGAATGTGGCCGGTGACCACTGCGGGTTGCGGTCCTTGTCGATGACCTGAGCGCGGATGCCCTCCTTGAGGTCCGGACGATGCGTCAGCGCGACGGCGACGCGGTAGTCCTGTTCGAGGACCTCGGCCAAGGACATGTTTCCGGCTGTGCGGAGGGCGGCCAGAGTCACCTTCACCGAAGTGGGAGCCTTGGTCCCGATCAGTTTCCCTGCGGCATTGGCGTCAGGATCCGCATGCGCGGCCAGCGCTGCGACGATGTCCTCCGCCCGCTCTCCTGTATAGCATTCGTCGATCCAGCTCGCGGCCTCGGCGAGTTCGTTCTCCGGAGCATCGGTGGCGTAGCGCCCGATCACCGTCTCAACGTCGCCGCCTGCTTCGAGCTCGGCGATGATCCCTGGCACATCTGCGTCGGGAACGTAGTAGTCGGCCAATCCCATGGCCAGCGCTGCTCCCGCTCCGACCGGCAGTCCGGTCAGTGCCAGATGGGTGCCGAGTTCGCCCGGCGCATTGGCCAGCAGATGTGTGCCGCCGACGTCGGGGAACAGGCCGATCCCAGTCTCTGGCATCCCGATCTTCGTGGAATCGGTGACGATGCGGTGTGAGCCGTGGCCGGAGATTCCGACACCGCCGCCCATGGTGATGCCATTCATGATGACAACATAGGGCTTGGGAAATTCGGAGATCTCATGGTTCATCTTGTATTCGCGATTCCAGAACCGAGCGTTCTCATCGGTGCCGGCCACAATGTCGTTGTACACGGCCTTGATGTCGCCTCCGGCGCACAGTCCGCGTTCCCCGCGTCCGGTGACCAGGACCGTCTTGATTGTGTCCTCATCGCGCCAGCTCTTCAGCGCGTCATCGATGGCACCCACCATTTCCTGGCTCAGTGCGTTGATCAGTTTCGGTTTGTTGAGTTCAATCCGCCCCACCCCGTTGTGACTCGAGGTGATGACGGAGGGTTCGCTCGGCGATGCCGCAGCTTCAGTCGTCATATCAGCCCACTCCTGTGCTCTTGCGCGAAATGATCACGCGCATGATTTCGTTGGTGCCTTCCAGAATCTGGTGGACGCGCAGGTCACGCACCAGCTTCTCAATTCCATACTCTGTCAGATAGCCATAGCCGCCGTGCAACTGGAGTGACCTGTTGGCGACGTCGAAGCCCGAATCCGTGGCTGTCAGCTTCGCCATCGCCGAGAGCAGCGAGGTGTTCGGATCGCCCGCGTCGTAGGCGCTGGCAGCTCGCCACAGGAGGGAGCGGGCAGCCTCGAGCTTGGTCTGCATCTCTGCGACTTCGAATCGCAGGGCCTGGAATGCGGAGAGCTCAGTGCCGAAGGCCTGTCGTTCGCCCATGTAGTCGATGGCCTTCTCCAACGCGGACTGCCCACCGCCCAGCGAGCATGCTCCGATGTTGAGCCGGCCTCCGTCGAGTCCGGACATGGCGATCTTGAAGCCCTGACCCGGTTCGCCGAGGAGGTTCTCCTTCGGCACACGCACGTTTTCCATGATGACCTGTCGGGTCGGCTGAGCCCGCCATCCCATCTTCTGTTCGTTGGGGCCGAAGGAGAGTCCCTCCATGCCGTTTTCGAGGATGAACGCGGAGATTCCACGCGATCCGTCCTGACCGGAGCGTGCCATCACCAGGTACGTGTCGGAGGTGCCGGCGCCGGAGATGAACTGTTTGACACCGTTGAGGACATAGGAGTCACCGTCCTCTCGCGCCGAGGTGCGCAGAGCGGCAGCATCGGAACCGGCGTTGGGCTCAGTGAGGCAGTAGCTGCCGAGGTGCTCCATTGAGACCAGGGGAGCGAGGTACTTCTCCTTCTGCGGAGCATCTCCGTACTTGTCGATCATCCACGCCACCATGTTGTGGATGGAGATGTAGGCGGCGACCGAGGGACAGGCTGTCGACATCGCCTCGAAGATGAGGGCGGCGTCCATGCGCCCCATGCCGGTGCCCCCGGCTTCTTCGCTGACGTAGATTCCGCCCATGCCCAGGTCGGCGGACCTCTTGATGACGTCGACGGGGAAGTGGTGGTCGGCGTCCCACTCCAGAGCATGCGGAGCGATCTCGGAGTCGGCGAATTCGCGCACCATGCCGGAGATTGTCTGTTGTTCTTCGGTGAGACCGAACGGCAGGGCAGCTGCTGTGCTGCGGGACATTGTTCCTCCACGGTTGGGGCTATTCACGATTGAGGCTTCTCGCATACGTGATGACATTCACTACGATACGGAGAAATTACTTGGACGTCCAACTAATTATGGCCAGTTGGCTCGTCGAAGAGCTGGTCAGCAGAAGGGCGGCAGCTTCAGGCGTGATCTTCGAGTTCGGACCGCAGTGATTCGAGGTGGGGGAGGAGTCCGCTCAGATTGGCCTCGGCCAGCGCAGGTGAGCTGAAGACCTCGTCATTGAGGGCGGCAGTCGCGCGTGAAGACAGCTCACGGCCGATCTCGGTGAGTTCGACGAGCGTGGTGCGACGGTCATCGGGGTGGCTGCGCCTCTTCACAAGGCAGGCCTTCTCGAGTCGATCGACCGAATTCGTCGTCGACGTGGCGTGGACCTGGAGTCGGGCCGAGATCTTCGACATCGGCAATGTCCCCGACTTGGTGAACGACAGGAGAGTGAGGACTTCGTACCGTGAGAAGGTCAGCGCAAATGGCTTGAGCGCGGCGTCGACCTTGGCGAGGAACAGCTGATGGACTCGCATCACTGAGATCACGGTCGTCATGCCATCGGTGGAATCATTCCAGCCGTGGGCGAGCCACTGTTTCCGGGACTCCTCGATCGGGTCGAGTCTGCTCGCTGCTGTCTTTTCCGCCGCCATTGTCGACAGTGTAGTGAAGTGAGAAGATAAGCGCATGTGCGGTCGACTCAATATGTCTCTCGATCCGGCAGACCTCGCCGATGAGCTCCGCCTTGACGTCATCTCCTACGACTACACGCCCAGGTACAACGTGCCCCCGGGTTCCTTCGTGCCGATCGTCGTCGAACGACTGGACGATGAAGGACAGCTGATACGGCGACTGGAGACCGCTTCGTGGGGGCTGGTCCCGGGGTGGGCGAAAGACGCAAAGATCGGTTTCAAAGCATTCAACGCGCGTTCGGAGACTGTCCTTGAGAAGCCGATGTTCAGACAGCCCATCAAGAGGCGACGCTGCGCGCTTCCGATACCTGGCTACTACGAGTGGGAGACCACGGAGGACGGCAAGCAGCCATGGATGATGTCAGCGGCAGGTGATGACCCGCTGTTCATGGCCGGCCTGTTCGAGTTCTGGAAGCAGCCGGACCAGTCCTGGTTGGTGTCGACGACGATCCTGACGATGGAAGCGGCAGGGCATCTGTGCGATGTCCACCATAGGATGCCGGTCTTCCTCGGCCATGGCGCCGTCGATGAATGGATCAACCCAGCGGTATCGAGTGCCGACGTGCCTCCACTGTTGAAATCGACCCTCGCGCAGGTCGACCCGGCGAGTGTGACTCGACATAAAGTGGGCAAGAGTGTGGGTAACGTTCGCAACGACGGTCCAGAACTCACCACACCCGTGAGCTGACCGACTTCTGCACGGTCATGCGAAACAGCAGGCGATCCCGGTGAGACATCGGTCGGCACAGCGGACCACTCGATGTCTCAGGCACTGTTTCGCCTGAGTGGAATAGGCCAAAACCGGCCGGTTTTGCACAGCCCGCTGGATGTGTGTAGTGTGTACCGAGTTGCCAGCCCGCAAGGAACGGCAACGGTCACTCTGATCAGGATTGATCGCAGCAAACTGAAGATGAACTTCAAGTTGCGAAGGTCGAAACAACACTGTAGAGTGGATATTCGCTGGTACGGCGAGCCGCAAGGCAAAATGTATACAATTGAAACTGACACCCACAGTGAACGCGGCCATTTATGGTTTGTGGTGATGGGTGAGTGTGTGTGGTTTGAGAATCCAATAGCGTATTTGTTTGAACAGATAGTGATGCCAGAAACATTTTTTCTGGTAAGACAATCACATGTCCAGACACCAGTGTTCGTTCCCCTCGCCGGGAATGGGCACTTTGTTGTGTGTGGGTATGAAATTTTTAGGTCAACAGCGGTCACCCCGTGATCGTTGCTTGACTGTCTTGCCGGGGTTATAAACGCAACATAATTTTTTTATGGAGAGTTTGATCCTGGCTCAGGACGAACGCTGGCTGCGTGCTTAACACATGCAAGTCGAACGCTGAAGCCCCAGCTTGCTGGGGTGGATGAGTGGCGAACGGGTGAGTAACACGTGAGTAACCTGCCCCCGACTTCGGGATAAGCCCGGGAAACTGGGTCTAATACCGAATATGACTCCAACTCGCATGAGTTGGAGTGGAAAGTTTTTTCGGTTGGGGATGGGCTCGCGGCCTATCAGTTTGTTGGTGAGGTAATGGCTCACCAAGACGACGACGGGTAGCCGGCCTGAGAGGGCGACCGGCCACACTGGGACTGAGACACG
>NZ_FXZD01000002.1 GCF_900169145.1 Brevibacterium antiquum CNRZ 918
CGTGTCTCAGTCCCAGTGTGGCCGGTCGCCCTCTCAGGCCGGCTACCCGTCGTCGTCTTGGTGAGCCATTACCTCACCAACAAACTGATAGGCCGCGAGCCCATCCCCAACCGAAAAAACTTTCCACAACCAAAGATGCCTTCGGTCGTCATATCCGGTATTAGACCCAGTTTCCCGGGCTTATCCCGAAGTCGGGGGCAGGTTACTCACGTGTTACTCACCCGTTCGCCACTCATCCACCCCGGTGCAAGCACCAGGGCTTCAGCGTTCGACTTGCATGTGTTAAGCACGCAGCCAGCGTTCGTCCTGAGCCAGGATCAAACTCTCCATAAAAAAATTATGTTACGAATGAATCCCAGCAAGACAGCCAACCAACGATCACGGGGTGACCGAGGCTGACCAATTAATCATGTCCACACATGCTGGCGTGACCACCCGGCGAGGGGAGGCCACAAATGTGTGAACATGTGATTGTCTTACCAGAAATAGTTAATGTTTCTGGCATCACTATTTGTTCAAACAAACACGCTATTGGATTCTCAAACCACAAACACTCACCCATCACCACAGACCCAATTATTGGGGCGTGTTCACTGGGGGTGTCAGTTTCAATTGTTGGCTGCCACCAGCTTTTCCGTGTGGACCAGATCCAAACTGTGTTTGTGCTGGTCACACCCGGTGAAAACTGTTCTCGAAGAGTTCGTTTTCTGCGGGGCAACGAGATACAACTCTAGACCAGGCCAGCCTCTGCGTGCAACTCGAAACCGGAAATCTGATCGTGACGCCCACCACACCCCTTGGATTGGCCGAAATTCCCCCGCCCGGACCCCTCTATTCCGCAGGGCTCCGGCCCTTGGATCCGCAGGCCGGTCTCGTTGCTAGACGTTGAACCCTCCGAGCCATAGGAGTTGCCCAGTATCCGGTGGCTCTGCCGGTGCGACCCTCTCGTTGTGGGACTGCCTCAGTGTGCCGCTGCGTCCCTCTTATTGCAGACCTCTCTGCACCGGCTCATGGCGCAACACTGTGCACTGGGCTAGGTAGGTTCGGCCAAGTCAGGGCCGTCCACTAGCCTTGGTCTCATGACTTCGGCTCCCACAACCTCTCCGCTCGACGTCCTCCATGATGTCTTCGGCTATGACGAATTCCGGGGCCAGCAGCAAGCGGTCGTCGATCAGATCGTCGGTGGTGGAGACGCGGTCGTCCTCATGCCCACCGGTGGAGGAAAGTCCCTCTGCTATCAGATTCCAAGTCTCGTCAGGCCCGGGACAGGCGTCGTCATCTCACCACTCATCGCGCTCATGGCCGATCAGGTCGCCGCACTGGAGAATCTGGGTGTCAGGGCGGCATACCTCAACTCGACACTCGACTTCGAGGAGGCGCAGAACGTCGAACGCGCACTCCTGGCCGGCGAGCTGGATCTGCTCTACCTGGCACCGGAGCGCCTAGTCCTGCCGCGCACAATGTCTCTGCTCGAACGAGCCCAGGTCGCACTGTTCGCGATCGATGAGGCTCACTGCGTATCTCAGTGGGGCCATGATTTCCGCAGCGACTACCTCGGCCTGGGAGTGCTGGCCGAACGCTTCCCCGATGTGCCGCGCATTGCGTTGACTGCCACGGCCACACCTGCCACCCACGCAGAGCTCACTGATCGTCTTCACCTCGGCGAGGCCCAGCATTTCGTCGCCAGCTTCGACCGGCCCAACATCACCTACCGCATCGAACCGAAGCAATCCGGTCGCTCCCAGCTCATCAGCTTCATCACCACAGAACACCCCGGCGACTCCGGCATCGTCTACTGCCTGTCCCGCCGCGGTGTCGAACAGCTCGCCGACGCTCTCGTGGCCCGGGGGATCAACGCTCTGCCCTATCACGCGGGCCTGCCCTCTGAAGTGCGTGCCGAGCACCAGGCACGGTTCCTCCGCGAGGACGGTCTGGTCATGGTCGCGACGATCGCCTTCGGCATGGGCATCGACAAACCCGATGTCCGCTTCGTCGCCCACCTCGACCTGCCGCGCAGTGTGGAGGGCTACTACCAGGAGACCGGCCGTGCCGGACGTGACGGACTGCCCGCTGACGCGTGGATGGTCTACGGCCTCGGCGATGTCGTCTCCCAACGTCGCCTCATCGAATCCGGAGACGGCGATCGAACCTACCAACGCCGAGCGATGTCGCACCTTGATTCGATGCTGGCTCTGTGCGAAACCGTCGACTGCCGACGCGTGCAGCTCCTGCGCTACTTCGATGAGGAATCCGAACCCTGCGGCAACTGCGACACCTGCATCACTCCCCCGGTGACCTGGGACGCAACAGTGGCCGTGCAGAAACTGCTGTCGGCAGTCATCCGCCTCGACCGAGAACGCGGCCAGAAATTCGGCTCTGGACAGGTCATCGATGTGCTGCGCGGCAACGACAATGAGCGGTCCCGCTCCGCCGACCATGAGAGCCTCAGTGTTTGGGGCGTCGGCAGCGATCTCAGTGAAACCCAATGGAAGACCGTGGTTCGCCAGGTTCTTGCCCGCGGTCTGCTCGAATCGCATGGCGACTACGGTGTCCTCGTCGTCGGCGAGGCCGCCGGACCCGTCCTGCGCAGCGAGGTCGAGATCTCACTGCGCGTGGATCCCGTGAAGAAATCCGGATCGAAGAAGGCAGCGGCCAAGCGCCGAGGTGGCCCCGAGGTCGAACTCGGCACCGCAGACACAGCCCTGTTCGAGGCTCTGCGTGCTTGGCGTGCCGAGCAGGCGAAGGAACAAGGGGTCCCCGCCTATGTCGTGTTCCCCGATGCCACCTTGTACGGAATCGTCGAGGCCAAACCGAGCACCATCGGCGAGCTGGGCCAGGTCAGTGGCGTGGGTCTGAAGAAGCTCGACCGCTATGGTCCCGGCGTCCTCGAGGTCCTTGAGTCCAGCGCCGCCTGAACTTGACCCACTGATCGTGGGCCCAGTCGCTCATTCCTGACCTGCGGCGAATGCCTCGGGTCCTTGTTCCACTGCAGCGGGATCCATCCACATGAACTCGATGATGTTGCCGTCTGGGTCGGCCATGCTGATCGAGTACATGAATCCGAAGTCCTGCGGCTCTTTGTTCTCCGATCCGCCGGCGTCGAGAATCTTCGCTCGTGTTGCGTCAACGTCATCACGGGAATCCCGACTCAGAGCGGTGAGCACCTGTGCGGTCGAATGCGGATCGGCGATCGGCTTGTCGGTAAACGTCCCCAGGTACTCCCGCGTCAGAATCATGAAGAAGATGCCTTCGTCCCATTTGAGACAGGCGGCGTTCTCATCGGTGAACTCGGGAACAACCTCGGCGCCTAGATTGGCGTAGAACTCTTTTGATCGATTGAGATCGGTGGTCGGGTAGTTGACGAAGATCTGGGTCATGACTGCTCCCTCGCAGCTGGTGTCCAGCAATGGGCTCAATATCCTCGTCTTCGCTCACCGGCATGTCAATAGACCGACGAGACTCATCAGTTCGTCTTCGTCACGGTGACGTCGATGGGCGTCTGATTCGTGAAGATGTCGAAGACCGGGCAGTGAGCATCGACGGTCCTCTGCAGCTCCTGGTAGGCCTCGTCACTGTCTGGGCCCGTGATGTTCACGGTGACACGGACCGCGGAAAGCCCCGGTCGTACCGAATCGTCGGCACCGAAGAGTCCCCGAACGTCGAGGTCGCCCTCTGCGCTGACGTCGAGGTTCTCGATCGTCAGTCCCAGGTTGTGAGCATAGAGACGGTAGACGACGATCTGGCAGGAGATCAGGGCACCGAGCGCGTATTCCACGGGGTTCGGTGCAACATCGTCGCCGGCCAAAGGGGCCGGCTCGTCGACGGTGAAGGTGTGCTTGCCGGCAGTGATGACCGAAGAAACCGAGCCCTGGGCACTGCCCTTGGCAGAGAAGACCAGCTGCGCGTTCTTCACCGAGGCGACGATCCGGTCGTTCCATGCCTGCCCCGCCGAGGAGAGGCGTGCGGCGCGATCCTCGGCACTGATGGCAATGGTCGAACCAGCGTCGGTGGTGGATCCTGTGGTGGTTTCAGCTGTGGCGGTCATGAGCGTCTCCTCGGTGTGGGTGGTAATCGTCTGAGTGATCCCCAGACTAGGAACACAGGCCTCCCACGAGCGGGCTGCTCGTCAGATTCCGACGCGCTCCGTCACACTCACGAAATGCGCCGACGCATACCGACATAACCCAGTTGCCTGCTCGGCGAGGCTGACGCTCGTCAAAAGCTCGTTCCCGTGTCCCATCGGGGGAACCGAATCTCATACTTCTGACGGACAACACGCCTGATCAACGACTCATAGTGTTGAGGCATGAGCGAAGCCCCATCTCGAAGTCGACTCTCGACGATGACCCTTCTCATCGCGGCAGGAGCCGTCCTCGGCATCGCTGCTCTCGTCTTCGGAACTGCCGTCGTCATCGGGCTCACCGTTCCAGGTGTCCGGGCACATTTCGATAGCCTCATCGTCGCTGTGCTGCTCGTGCAGAGCGCAGGGACTCTATGGGCGCTGACGTTCATCCTGCGCCACCGCGGTCACCGACTCTCGGACATCGGCTTCGCCCGCCCCTCTCTGCGCCTCTTCCATCTGCTGTGGCAGATTCCCACAGCGGTGATCGTGGTGATCCTCACGCAGGCCCTCGTCTTCGCAATCACCGGCTCGGACCCTGTCAGCGACTCGTCGACCGATTCGCTGGCAGGAAACGCCGGCGCTGCCGGTGCGATCGTGATGTTCGCGGCCGTCGCAGTCATCACCCCGTCCTGGGAAGAGCTGTTCTTCCGCGGCCTGATCTTCGGCTACGTTCGTGGCCGCCTAGGCACAACATGCGCGGTTGTCATCAGCGCCGTCATCTTCGCGCTGTGTCATGGCGTGCCGATTCTCCTGCCCTACATGCTTGCGCTCGGCCTCTGCCTAGCACTGCTGCGGGTGTTCCACGGCAATCTGTGGGGTTCACTGGGTCTGCACATCACGATCAATTCGACGGCGTCGCTGGTTCTGCTGCAAGCCGTCTTCGCGTGAGGAAGCTCAGGCGGGCCGTCTTCGCCTGAGTTCCTTTCGGCATGGCCGTCCTCTCACTCACGGGCGGTGATGTCCGAACACCAGACTGGTCTGCGTGTGGGCGATCATCGGATCCGAGAGGTGCTCGTCGATGAAGTCGTTGAGTCCCGTCGGATGGGCGGCGGCGATGTGCACGAGCAGGTCCCGCTCCCCCGACACCTGGAAGACATCAAGGGTCTCAGGTGCCCGGAGCAGCCCCGCGATGACATCGCTCATCTTTGACCTCCCCACCGGTGACATCCGCACGGAGATCATGCCGAACACGTGCAGGCCGAGCGCTTCGAAATCGATGTCGGCATGAAATCCCTTGATGATGCCGCGCGATCTCAGTGCACTGACTCTGCCCGAGCAGGTCGACGGGGCAAGCCCCACCCGACCGGCGAGGTCCTTGTTGGAGATCCGAGCATCGGAACCGAGCTCACGCAGGATCGCCAGGTCCACCTCGGCGAGGTGGACATTGTTCGATTCAGCATGATGATCGACGATCAATTCCGAATTCACCACAGAAATCACTTCCAATTCTCGCCATCTGTTCGGATTGCCTCGATGCTATCCGTGATCTGAATAGTCTGTGAGGTGAACCGGATCAACCGACCCAATGAAGGTGAGTCATGACGACCCTCGAGCGATCAGCCTGCGAACTCCTCGACCGCGACGATCCTCTGCGCAAGCTCAGAGACGAGTTCATCCTCCCCTCCGACACGATCTACCTCGACGGGAACTCGCTGGGTGCCCGAACAAAGGGCGCGGCCGAACGTGCCCAGGAGGTCATCGAGGACGAATGGGGCACCGGCCTCATCCGCTCCTGGAACACTGCCGGTTGGTTCGATCTGCCAGCGAAGCTGGGCGATAAGGTCGCCGGCGTCGTCGGTGGTGGGACCGGCAGCACCGTCGTCACGGACACCACCTCGATCAACCTGTTCAAAGCCGCATCGGCCGCACTGAAGATGCAGGCTGCCGATGCGCCGGGGCGTCGCGTCATCCTCACTCAACGGGAGAATTTCCCTTCCGACATCTACATGCTGCAGGGCCTGGCCGAGCAGCTCGACGACGGCTACGAGGTGCGCCTCGTCGATGACGCCGAGGTGACCGCTGGGTTCCCGAGCACAATGACCGACGAGGTGGCTCTCGTCGTCCTGACCCACGTGAACTACCGCACGGGCCGGCTCTTCGACATGACCACTACCACCTCGGCAGTCCATGACGGTGGGGCCATGGTGATCTGGGACCTGTGCCATTCGGCGGGTGCCCTGGAGATCGACCTGGCCGGGTCGGGTGCGGACATGGCCATCGGGTGCACGTACAAGTTCCTCAACGGAGGGCCAGGCTCTCCCGCTTTCATCTGGGTCTGTGAGGCACTGCAGAACCGTTTCACCCAGCCGCTCTCTGGCTGGTGGGGTCATGCGAAGCCCTTCGAGATGTCGCCGGACTATGCTCCGGCCGAAGGCATTCGCCGGTATCTGACCGGGACGCAGGGCGTCATCTCAATGTCGGTGGCCGAGCTGGGCCTCGACATCGCCAACAGGGTCGACATGGCCGCGGTGCGGCGGAAGTCCCTGCAGCTGTCCGATTTCTTCATCGAGCTCGTCGAATCTCGCCTGGCCGAGCACCCTGTCGAGCTCGTCACCCCACGTGAGCACTCCCATCGCGGCTCACAGGTCTCGATCACGCACCCCGAGGGCTTCGCGATCATGAGTGCGCTCATCGAACGTGGAATCATCGGCGACTACCGCGAGCCTGAAGTTCTGCGCTTCGGTCTAACCCCGCTCTACATCGGCTTCACCGATGTCTGGGACACCGTCGAGGCCCTGCGCGACATCCTCGACAACCGCATCTGGGATGCCCCTGCGCACAAGGTCCGCGGCGCGGTCACCTGAGCGTCGTGGCCCAAAGTCCTATTGCTGAGCACCCGGCAGGTTGCTCAGCACACCGCTGACGCTCACCCGAAGCGTCGCCCGCGTCCGGCTACCGCATATGCTCCGATTCCCACAGCACCGATCGCCAGGACCGTGCCGCCGATCGTCACGGCCTGCGGGATCGTCGCGATCGTGCCGAGCACGCCGACGGTGACACCGGAGAAGGTCTGCATGCCGGGGCCGAACGTCGCATAGGATCCGATGACCCGTCCGCGGATCTCGGAGGGCGCTTCAAGCTGAATGATCGCCATCTCCGTCGCCTCGGCGGTGATCTTGCAGACACCGGCGAGGACGAGCACGCTCAGCGCCAGCCACAGATGCGAGGTGAAGGCGAAGACGACAGAGCTCGCTCCCAAACCGGCCGCAGCGACCGCGGCCGCAGCAGGCGTTGGTCTGACCCACCCTGTGGCCTCGAGGAAGAACCCGCCGAGCACTCCGCCGGCGCCCAGCGCGAAGAGCAGCAACCCGTACGTGAAGTCGCTGTCGCCGCCGGGGCCGGTCAGCAGTCCTCCGAATACCGGCATCGCGGTCTGCAGGACTGCACCGATCGTGATCGAGGCGAGCGCTGCCAGCAGCAGCATGCCGATGATCGACTTGTTGTGGCGAACCTCGGCGAGGACCTTGAGCGACTGCACCAGTGTGGTCCTGGCCGTGCGGACGCCGCCGCTGCGCGTGTGGCCGGTGAATGGTGTGCGCATGAGGAAGATCGTCAGCGGCAGGTAGAAGACGATGTTGATGAAGATGCCCCATGTCGGGCCGAAGGCGAGCAGCAGTGCCGAACCGACGACTGGCCCGAACAGGATGCCGAGGCTGCGGAAGGTCGCATTCATCCGCACCGCGCTCGGCAGTTCTTCACGATCGACGAAGTCATGCAGCATCATCTGCTCGGCCGGACCCCACAGACATCCGGCCAGCCCATGGAGGACGAGCAGCACGCAGGCCTGCCACAGCTGCAGGGAATCGGTGAGGAAGAGGATGCCCCAGCACAGGGACACGAACATGAACAGAACCTGCCCGATCTGAATCAGGCGCCTGCAGTCGAAGCGCTCAGCCAGGGATCCAGCGTAGACCGAGAGCAGGAGGAACGGCAGCCAGTGGCTGATGAGCTGGAACCCGACAAGGGCCGGGGATTCGAACTTCTGCCACAGCACCCAATAGGTGATGACGTGTTCGATGTTGTCGCCCATCATCGCCATCCCGGACCCGACCAGGTACGGTGCCGTCGCCCAGCTGCGCAGCACGCCGAAGCGGCGTGGATTCGGGGAACTCTCCGCAGGTTCGTCTCGACGCTCACTCACCCGACCTATTCTGGCATCACCGGCACGAATTCGAGCCCGAAGCACCGAAACGTGGAACCCGTTATCGCCGAGGTGGCACTGCCGTTCGGTGCGCAGGTTGCCTTGATCCTGTCCGAACGGGTTCCCAGACTGCTGTCTGAACAAGTCATCTGGCTCTTGCCTTGCCACGTCGCTTGGGATGAGGATTGAGATGATCGAGGAGGATCAGATGTCAACGAGCACATCCACCGCAGAAACGTCCTTTGCAAGTGCCCCGCGGCCAGCACTCGCCGCCGAACGAGAGAACACCGCGCTCATCGTCGTCGACGTCCAGAACGGCGTCTTCGCCGAGTCCTGGCATGCCGGCGAGGTGATCGCAACGATCTCCGATCTCGTTCAGCGCGCCCGCGACACAGAGACCGTAGTCATCTGGGTCAGACACTCTTCAGGGGAACTGCCACCGGATTCGCCGCAATGGCAGATCGTCGACGCGCTCACGCCGCAGGACGGTGAGGCGATTGTCGAGAAGACCCATGGCAGCACCTTCGAGGACACGGACTTCGAGGAGGTCCTCGCGGCCAAGGACATCGGGCACCTCGTTGTCACCGGTGCGCAGTCCGACGCGTGCATCCGTTCGACGATCCACGGCGGATTCGCCCGCGGCTATGACGTCACCCTGGTCTCGGACGCCCACACGACCGAAGATCTCAGTGACTGGGGTGCCCCGACGCCGGACAAGGTCGTCTCGCACACGAATCTCTACTGGGGATTCGAATCCGGGCCCGGACGAAGCGCCCGAGTGCAGGAATCAGCAGAGGTCGACTTCGTCGCACCACGCTCGGATTCCTGACATCATGGGTCCATGAGCAAAGACACCCGCAGCATCGAACTGACCAGAATCGCAGAGAACCACTACCGAGCCACCGCGCCGAGCGGAGCGAGCATCGAATTCGGCCGCGGTGAGGGCCTGATGACTCCTGTCGAGCTGCTGCTCGCAGCCGTCGCAGGGTGTTCGTCCATTGACGTCGACACCGTAACCAGCAGGCACACCGAGCCGACGCGCTTCGATGTCTCGGCCACGGCCGACAAGATCGACGAGGACGGTGCTTCCCGAGTGGACAACGTCCACCTCGACTTCGACCTCGCCTTCCCCGATGACGAGGATGGTCGCAAGGCCGATGCCCGCATCGAGAAGCTCGTCGGGCTCTCCCACGACAAGTACTGCACGGTCTCCCGCACCGTCGAGCAGGAGACTAAGGTCGACTTCACCACCGGCCACGGCTGAACTCCACCGTCGCCGGGGCGGTAACTCAGCTTTCGGCCAGTCGTTCCCGTTCGATTTCGATGTCGAAGTCTGCGCCCGGCCACTGCGGGTCGATGGTCCGCAGCGCATTCAGCAGAAGTCGCTGGATCGCCAGACGCGCATACCATTTCCTGTTCCCGGGCACGACGTACCAGGGTGCGATCTCGGTCGAGGTGGCCTCGAACACCGCCTGATACGCCTTCATGTAGTCGGGCCACAGGAGGCGTTCGTCGACATCACTCGGGTTGTACTTCCAGTACTTGTCGGGGCGGTCCAAGCGCTCCATGAGCCTGTCCTTCTGCTCATCGGGGGAGATGTGGAGCATAACCTTGATGATGCGCACACCCGCCTCGGCGAGTTCTGCCTCGAAGGCGTTGATGGCTTTGCAACGACGTCCGATCTCTTTGCCGTCGGCAAGCCCGCGGACTTTAGCGATGAGCACATCTTCGTAGTGGGAGCGATCGAAGACGCCGATCATGCCGGGACCAGGCACGCGTGGCCGGATACGCCACAGGAAATCGTGGGCGAGCTCCTTCTTCGTCGGCGCTTTGAACGATGCGAGCTCAACACCCTGCGGATCGACGGAGCCGACGACGTGGCGCACGATTCCGCCCTTGCCCGCTGTGTCCATCGCTTGGAGGACGAGGAGGACCGCTGGCCCCGACTCCTCATCATGGTGGGCCGCGAACAGTCGCTCCTGGAGGTCAGCGAGCTCGGGAACGCTGGTTTTCAGGTCCTGACGTCCGGATTTCTTGTTGCCGTCGTAGCCAGGGGTCGACTTCGGATCAACATCGTCGAGTCGAAATCCTTCCCCTGCCCGCAGCAGCGGTTGAGGATCGTCGGTCCAACTCTGCGTTGTCTTTTCGCTCATGCGTACATCTTTGCAGGCAGGAGGGCCAGCGTCTATATCTTTGGTGGCCGCTGCAGGCTCTGCGTCCTCAGTCGGGCTTCCTGAACACGGACGGCAGCCTCTTCATCCTCTTCGGCGTCTCCCGGTACGACCACTGCCGCATCGGCTGCGGTACCCGCCACTGCAGCTTCCAGGCCAGCATGCGAAAGACGAATGCCAGTGCGGCGATGATCAGCGAGACCACTCCGCCCAGGAAGTTCGTCGCATCGGCGATGAGCGTGACTCCCGCTCCGAAGAGAGCGGGAATGAGGTAGAGGTCTGTACCGCGGAAGATCGCCGGATCCTCACTGGCCACGGCATCACGCATGAGGCCCCCGCCGCAGGCCGTGAGTGCACCCATGAGCAGCGCTGCAGGATAGTTCGCACCCGCACCGAGGGCGATCGTTGTGCCGGTGACGCTGAAGATGGCGAGCCCGATCGCATCGAAGGTGACAATCCAGATCCGAGCACGCGAAATGTGCTTGCCGATGAGGTAGATCAGCAGTGTGGCGATGAGCGGCGGCGCCAGATAGATCGGCTGACCGAGAGCGTTCGGAACTCGATCGAGGAGGACGTCGCGGATCATGCCTCCGCCGATGCCCGTCATCAGTCCAAGCACCAGACCACCGGTGATGTCGAAGCCCCGGCGAGCGGCCAAGAGGACGCCGGAGACCGCGAAGACGAAGGTGCCTGTGAGGTCGAGTGCGAGGAAGACTGCTTCCTGAACGACCACGACTGTTCCCCTTCCGGCCCATCAACGACTCGCCGCACACCACACGATGCCTGGTCAGCACTGCGGAGACCAGGCACGCACTCGGTGCGCGGTCACTGCTGCGGCAACGGTCACTACTGTTATATCAGGGCGCCGAGGCGGCGGCGAGCGCCGCGTTCAGCTGAGCTGGAAGTTGTCGGGGTTCTTGTAGTCCTCGATCTCGACAATCGGGCTGCCCTGCCCCTTGAGCAGCTTCGAGATGGGGCATCTGGCGTGAGCTCGGCCCGCGTATTTCTCCGCATCGTCGGCGGAGACGCCTTCGATGGAGATGTAGGCTCGGGGCTCGAAATAGAATCCCCCGGCGGCATCCCCGTGCAGGTCGACCTCGACGCGGACGCGGGACAGGGTTTCGACCTCATTGACGGACAGCACCACTTTGAGGGTCTCGCCGAGGCAGGTGCTCCACGCCATGGCGAGGAACTGCTCCGGGTTGTTCCCCCGATCAGCGTGTGAGGTGGGCGCCGTCGCGAGCGTCTTTCCGTCTTCGACTCGAACTTCGCCCGAGGTCCCGCCGAGGTTCTCGACCTTGGCCGTATAGATGGGGGCACTTGCACTTCTTGGTTCGTCCGAGTCTCCGCTTGGCGCCTGCGGCTCGGCGTATCCTGGGTTCTCAGTCATTGCACTATGCTACGTCAGCTTGATGACAAGTTCACTGGCAAATTCGTGAATACGATGAGGCGCAGGAGCGAATCTTCGCGCTCGGGCCACCCATCCGAATCGCCTCCTGCTCCGAATATCTGGCATGAGAAGACCATTTCGCGCCGCCCTTGCTGGGATCGTTGCCACCCTTGTCCTGTTCGGTGCCGCTGATCTGATTGCCCGCGCGTTCGGTCCGCAGTCGGCGCCTCTGCTGGCGCTGGGTCAGACGATCATTCCGCTCACCCCCACCGAAATCGTCAAACCTGTCATCGACCTCTTCGGCACCAATGACAAGCTCTTCCTCATCCTCACCACAGGTTTGGCAGCGTTGGTCCTCGGCGGGCTCATCGGCTGGCTGGCCTCCCACCGACCTCGCCTGGCAACCGTGCTCCTGTTCGCGGCCGGACTGGCTCCCATCCTCGCCATTCTCATCCGCCCCGAGTCCAGTGTCCTCGACATCATCCCGACGCTCATCGGACTCGTCCTGGGCATGGCCGTCTTCCGTGTCCTCATCAGCTCCGGAACGAGCCGGACTGTGACCGGAGCGGAGCCCGCAGCTGCCAGGAAGTTCCCTGCAGCGGCCCGTCCCGCTCGCTCGTCCGCACCCGGCCCCTCCCCGTCTGACACGACCGAGACGCCGACTGCAGAGCCATCTCGACGCCGCTTCTTCGTCATCACCGGCATCATCGGGGCGGCGGGGGCCGCTGCCGTAGCGGCAGGACAGACCGTTGCCTCATTGACTCTGGATGCCGGTGCGGCAGTGGCCAAACTGGTGCTGCCAACACCCGCCAAGAAGGCTCCACCGATTCCCGCCGCAGCACATCCTGACGTCGAGGGCTTGGCCCCCTTCGTCACGGATCCCAAGGACTTCTACCGCATCGACACGGCGCTGGCTCCCCCTGTCATCGACCCTCAGGAATGGTCTCTGCGGATCCACGGCATGGTCGAGTCGGAGGTGACTCTGACGATGGACGATCTGCTCGACCTTCCTCTCGACGAGCATCACATCACCCTCACCTGCGTCTCCAACCCGGTCGGGGGCGAGCTCGTCGGCAATGCCACTTGGTTGGGCTACCCGGTGCGTGAGCTGCTGCGCCAAGCACAACCCCACAAGGACGCAGACATGGTCCTCTCCCATTCCATCGACGGCTTCTCGGCCTCGACCCCGATCGAGGCCCTGACAGATGACCGCGATTCCCTGTTGGCCGTGGGAATGAACGGCAGCCCGCTTCCTCCCGCGCACGGCTTTCCAGCCCGTCTCGTCGTTCCCGGACTGTACGGATTCGTCTCAGCCACGAAATGGGTCACCGAACTCGAGGTCACCCGCTTCGATGAGAAGACCGCCTATTGGACCGATCGAGGGTGGGATGCCAAGGCACCCATCCTGGTCGCGTCCAGAGTCGAAGTGCCGAAGCCGCTGGCCAAGGTGCCTGCGGGCGATGTGGCCATCGCTGGCACTGCATGGGCACAGCAGAGCGGTATCAAGCGAGTTGATGTGAAACTCGACGATGGGGAGTGGACTTCGTCCGAACTCGGCGATGAGGTCAATATCGATACCTGGCGCCAGTGGAAGACGGGGTTCAGCGACGTCGATGCGGGATTGCACACCGTCACGGTCCGTGCGATCGACCAGGACGGAAACGTCCAGACCCCGGAGCGCAGGAAGTCCATTCCCAATTCCGCGACCGGTCACCACCACATCCAGTTCAGTGTCGAGTAGAGCGATCCCGGTTCCGGCCACAGGAGAAACGTTCTCGCCGCACTCGCGGCCAGGCAGAGGCCCCAGCACCGTGGCCCCAGACTCCCCATGTAGGCGGAGTCTGGGGCCGCTCCAGTCGAACCGGCCGACACTGTGAAAAGAATTTCGAAGAAAATCTGAGTTTCACCCATCCAGGACCACTGGGGCTGCGAATACCAGGTACACAGCGAGCAATGAAGGCAACTTCAGAGCTGTGCGCTGATACGCACCACCGTTGATGCACCACCTCAATTAGGAGAAGAACGATGAAAACGCTGCTTCGCAATCGCACCACCACCATCCTCGCCGCCGGCGCTATCGGCCTCATGGCTCTGAGCGGCTGCTCAGACATGGGCTCCGACTCCAAGTCCGGAGATACCGAGACCCAGTCCAGCGATACCGCCGAAAGCGGCGACGCACCTGAGGAGTCAGGCGACGCCGCCATGGCCGGCGGAGATCTCGTCGGACCCGATTGCGCGGCCTACGCCGAAGCCAATCCTGACGGCGGCGGATCTGTCGAGGGAATGGCCCAGGACCCGGTCGCCACAGCGGCATCGAACAACCCGATGCTCAAGACCCTGACCAAGGCTGTTTCGGGCGAGCTCAATCCCGATGTCGACCTGGTCGACACCCTCAACGGTGACGAGTTCACCGTCATCGCACCCACCGATGATGCCTTTGCCGACGTGCCCAAGGATGACCTGGACGCACTGGCCAAGGACTCGGACATGCTGACCAAGGTTCTGACGTACCACGTCATCCCAGGACAGCTGTCCCCCGACGAGATCGCCGGTGAGCACGAGACCGTCGAAGGCTCGAAGGTGACGATCTCCGGCGAGGGCGACGACCTCAAGTTCGACGATGCCGGCTTGGTCTGCGGCGGAGTCGCAACCTCGAACGCCACCGTGTACATGGTCGACAGCGTGATGATGCCCTCTAAGTGACATTGAGGCTTCACGGGGCAGTGGCCAAGGACCGACTCCGAGGACTCGGATCGGGCCTTGGCCACCACCTTTTTCATACGATGTATGGACAACTGAAGAATAGAAGCCGATCGAATGACATGATTGGTCAATGAGTTCAGATGATCCTTCGGCTCCAGGCCATGGACCCCCGGGAAATGATGCCCGAACATCAGACGGCATCGTCACCACAGCAGCAGACCCGAGCAGCGACCAGCTGCTCAGGATCGCCACCGGTGACAGGTCCGCTTTCGAAGAACTCTTCGTGGCACAATCCCGAATCCTCATGGCCGTGATCCTGCGGATCGTGAGAAGTCAGTCGCTCGCCGAGGAGGTGCTCCAGGAATGCTTCACCGAAGTGTGGACTCGGTGCTCCGGGTTCGACCCACAACTCGGGACAGGCAGGGCATGGCTGATCACACTGTGCCGCAGGAGGGCCATCGACTGCGTACGCAGTGTGCAGGCCCAGCAGAATCGCGACTACGCCGACGGCCTGAGATCGTCGGCGGAAGAGGGCGAGCAGGTCGAGCAGACTGTCATCGATCGATCCGAGTCGGACAGAACCGTCATGGCGTTGAAGATCCTTCACGAGGACCAGGCACAACCCATCGTCATGGCCTTCTACCAGGGCCTGACCCACGCTGAGATTTCACAGAATCTCAAGGTGCCCCTCGGTACCATCAAGTCACGAATCAGAGACGGAATGAAGAAGCTGCGAGAAGAGTTGGAGGCAAGTCGATGAACACCGATCGTGACTATCTTGCTGCCGGCCTGGCACTGGGCGGCCTCAGCGACTCGGAGCTGTCCGAGGCACAGACTCTCGCAGACACCGACGCCGATTTCCGGTCCGAGGTCGCCGCATATGCCGACACCATGGCACTCATGGCCGAATCCGACGCAACGGCGGCCGATATGTCGGCTGCGGATGCACCACAGCCCGTCAGCGCGGCTACCCGGGATGCCATCCTCGGCATCCCGAGCATGTATGCGCAGGAAGACACTACGCCCCAGCCGCACGCTGACTCAGTCGCTCATTTGCACAGCCGAGCACACGAAGAATCACCACCTCCTCCAGCTGACCTTGCTGAGCACCGCAGGAAGCGCCGCCCCTGGATTTCGATGGCCGCCGCCGCTGCCGCAGTCGTGGTCGCTGCCGGCGTCGGAGTGAATTCCTGGCAGAAGCAGAACGAGCTGGAAGACGATCTGGCGGCAACACAGCAGCAGCTCGATGAGACATCGAAGCTGATGCAGGCAAGCGATCTGCGCACTGACACTGCCGAACTTCCCGACGGCGGCTCAGTCACAGTGGTGTCGTCCGAGAGCGAGCAGCTCATCCACGTCAGCTCCACAGGCGTCGAGGCCGAGTCGGGCAAGTCCCTGCAGATGTGGGTGATCGGCGACGAGGGCCCCGAGAGCGCAGGACTGATGACCGAAGCTACGGCGAATATCGACGACCGACGCTTCGCTGCCGGCAACCTGTTCGGCATCACTGTCGAGCCGGAAGGCGGATCCGAACAGCCGACGAGCGACCCAGTGGTGGCCCTCGACCTGTAGAGACGTCCACTGCTGCTCTGCAAGGAATGACCGGCTCCAGGCAGACTGTCTGCCTGGAGCCGGTCACATCTCGGTACGCTCACGGTTCGTCCGCCCCCGGTCGGAGACATCACATCTTCCGCTCCCCACACGGACGGATGCCGAAGACCCGTCCGAGTGTCTAAGCTTGAGGAATGGCAGAGAAATCGGCATCGCTGAGACCCAGGCGCGGCGATGTGTATCTGGTGCTCGCGCTGGCCGGGGCTTCGATGGTCTTTGCGGTCCTGTACAACACGACGGGCTACTGGCCGTTCAAGGGTCCGCTGTGGCTGATCTGCCTGGCATCCGTGCTTGTCACCATGCCGCTGCTCTACCGACGACGCTATCCCAGCCAAGTCGCCTGGATTCAGGCCACTATCTTCGTCACTGCGCAGTTCTTGGCCATCATGGAGCCCGGGGTGACTCAGATCATCTTGTTCATGGGCCTCTATTCGATCGGCGCGTGGCAGAGCAATCGCAGAGCGGCATTCGTCTCTCGTCTCCTTCTGTGCGTGGGGATCTTCGTCTACCTGCTCATATCGATGGCCCTGCAGTTCGAGGCGATCGGAGACATGACCGTCCTGCAGTTCGCGGCGGCCTCTGCAGTCTCCTTCCTCATCAACGTCGCATTCTTCGGCGGCGCCTGGCTCTTCGGCAACCGCGCCTGGAACCAACGCCGGCTCATGGACGAGCTGCGCACCGCCAACGCCGAGGTCCGCTGCCAGGAACAGAAGCTGACCCGGCAGGCACTCGACCTCGAGCGGGTGCGCATCGCCCGCGAACTCCATGACGGCATCGCCCACCACATCACCGGCGTAGGCATCCATGCCGCCGCCGCTCGGCGCAGTCTTGAGAAGAATCCCGACAGGGCACGAGAGTCGCTGAAAACCATAGAATCCTCGACCCGAGAAACCGTCGACGAACTGCGCGCTCTCGTCTACACGCTTCGAGACACCGACGATTCGAGCACTGCCGAGCACAATGCAAAGGGCAACCCCAGCCTCGGCGACGTTCCCGAACTCGTCGATGTCTCACGTCGATCGGGGCAACGGATCGAAGTCCTCACAATCGGCCAGCCGCGCCCGCTGACACCGATTACGGAGATGTCGATCTACCGCGTGATCCAGGAATCCCTGACTAACTGTCGACGCTATGCGGGCTCGAACGCCGAGGTGGAGGTGCGTCTGCGTTACGGGGCGTCCGAACTCGAGATCGAGATCAGTGACTCCCGATCCCCCGGACCGCCTCGCAAGGAACCGCAGTTTGATCCCGAACCTCCAGCCGACTCAGCACCCGAGCCGGCCCTCGAGTCAGATGACGAGCGTTCTGGGGACATTCGAACCCCGAAACACACTGGCCTGGGCCTGGGAATCGTCGGCATGCGCGAACGGATGAGCGCCTTGGGCGGTACCCTCGACGCCGGCCCGAAATCCCGTGGCGGATGGCTCGTTCGGGCACAGATTCCATACCCTCAGAACATCGCAGACTCGGAGAGTGACGCTCTCCCCGGCGCTGACGCCGAAGCCGACAGCAGTACCGCTCCGAGTGCACCCACCACGCCAAGCACCACCGCTTACTCCGCCACCGAGTCCACAGCAAAGGCCTGAACAGTGATCCGAGTCCTCCTCGTCGACGACCAGTCGATGGTCCGCACAGGCTTTCGCACGATTCTCGAAAGCGAGGACGGGATCACCGTCGTCGGTGGGGCGGAGAACGGACAGGTCGCGATCGACCGTGCGCTCGATCTCGCCCCCGACGTCATCTGCATGGACGTTCAGATGCCCGTCATGGACGGACTCGAGGCCACTGCAGAGATCGTTCGCCGAGGTGCGGCCGGAGCGGTCCTCATGCTCACCACCTTCGACCGTGACGACTTCCTGTTCCAAGCGCTGGCAGCGGGCGCCAGCGGGTTCCTGCTCAAGACCGCCGAGGCGGAGCAGCTCATCGAGGCGGTCACCGCACTGGCGGGCGGCGACGGACTCCTCTCCCCCGAGGTGACCCGACGCGTCATCGAACGCTCCGTCCGCAGTCCCGAGACCACGACAGCCACAGCCCCCGCGCTCGAACTCCTCACCGACCGAGAACTCGAAGTCCTCCACCTCGTTGCAGCCGGGCTGAGCAATGCCGAGATCGCGGGCACGCTCTTCGTCGGCGAGGCCACCGTGAAGACTCATGTCTCCAATCTGCTGACCAAGCTCGACATCCGCGACCGCATCCACGTCGTCATCTTCGCCTACGAGAATGGGATCGTCGAGAAGTGAGCTGGCCAGCATCTCGGTTTGCCGAAAGCTCGCACGAACTAATGGCCAACTTTCAACACATTTCGAAAATTCCCTTACAACGGGTGTAGCCTATTTGCAGGCTGTGAGACGACCCCCGGTCTCACTGCCCGCTGCCCCACCCTCGTTGCACGTTCGATCCTCCAGCACTGCCGATTCAGCTATCGCGGGCACGTCCCGCCGCTGATTGAAAGGGTTGCGTCTGAATGCACAGCACAGAAGACCCCTCACCCACCCACCGTGAGTACGACCATCTCGTCCACCTGACGGCCACCCGTCGTCGCGAATCCCAACAGATCGTTGACTTCCTGCACACCGGAAGGTCCGTCATCGTCGTCTGTCTGACCGGCGATGGTGCCCTGGACTCCGCCAGGTCGCTGGCGACCACACTCGGACAACCACAGCACTCCATGCTGCGTGTGACCGCCCACACCACCGTTGCCGAGGTCGAGGAATTCACCGACCCTGCGAAACTGGACGGGGGGCCCCGCATCATCTGCGGTGCCCACCTGCTCCCGCCCGAGGCCGGACCGATCATCGACCATGCTCTTCACATCTCGCGAGTGCCCATCGCCTACCTCGTCGACGGCGACAGACTGCGCACCGTCAACCGAGACGGCAACGGACCACTGACTCAGATCGCGGCGAGTTGGAGCAGCGGTGAACTCGAGCGGGTCGACCTGGCACGATTGACCGGCAGTGAATCGCTGGCGCTGGTGACCGGACTGGCGGGCACCGTACCGTTGGATGGCCTTCAGCTGCGCATCCTGGCGGCGCTGTCCGCCGGGCGTCCACTGATTGCCGTCGATCTCGTTACGTGGGCAGCGGAGTCTCCGCACAAAGTCCCACAGCGTTATCCCCACGACAGCGTCGACACCCCGCCGTTCGGTCACCGAACACTGTCGCGGCTGGCGGCCCGGTATCCGCACATGCACACGGACACACTCGTCGCTGCTCGCCGGCTCGGTGCCATCAGCCCCCTGCCCGTGAACACCGCCAAGCTGCTCTTCGGCGACACGGTCATCGCTCGCCTCATCGACCTGAGACTGGCACGAGAGCTCGAAGTCACCGGCCAACCTTCGGTCGCGGTATCGCCGCTTCACGTCTCGGCGATCGACGGCGCGCGCCTCGGCGAAGCGAACGAAGAAGAGGACAGGAACTTTCGCGCCAAGCTGGAGACGATGTGGCGGGCGGGCTATCCCGTCGGTGAGGTCGCCGCCATCAGCCTGGCCCGAGACGTCATCAACGATGGTCGCGAGCTCAACTTGCCTCGAGTTCGACTGCTGCTCGCAGCGGCCCGATCGCTCAACCGCCTCGGCGATCCGATGGAAGCCGCGGTGATGCTCCTGACAGTCGAGGACGCGGTCGGGGACGATCCCACTTTGCTCATCGAGTGGGAGCTGCAATCGATCACGGTCCGACTGGTCAGCGGCGACCGTGAGGGCGCAGTGAAACTGATCCGGGCCGGCATCGACCACGGTCCCATGGGATGTGAACACAGACCGGACTACCTCGAGCTGCTCTTCGTCGCGGCCGCGGCACTCGCTTCGGACGTCGAACTCCCACAGTGGTGGACGGATTTCCTGCAGGACGTGATCGACCCGCTGATACCGGGAATTGCGAACCTCGTCTCCTCCTTCACCGGCAGCGTGATGACTCGAGTCGAGGACGTCGGATCGGTCCTCGAGTCTCCGCGGGCATCACCGGCACTTCGGCTGGCTGCTCTGGCAGCCATGTGTCAGCATCACCTGAAGAACGATGACGCCGACGGTCTGATCTCCGCCGCCGCGTCGGGATTCGACCTCATCACCGAGATCACCGCAAGCCGGTCATGGGCCCTGGATGACTTCACCTTCACAATGGCCTGGTACTTCACCGTCGGAGCCACCGTCAACTGCCTCCTCGCCGGAGTCGAACACGAACGATCTGAGCTCACCGTACGCCAGTTGCTGGACACGGCGTGTGGTGCATCGGCTCACAGCGGATGGCAGCTGACGGCCATGGCCGCCTGGTGCATCGGAATTCTGCGCTTGTTCGAAGGCGAGGTCGACAGTGCGGCACGTGATTACGAGGCATTTTCGGCAGCGGTCAATCCGGCGCTGTTGGCCGTCGGCTGGGGCTTGCGCGACACGGTCGGCCGGTGGCAGCGCAGTCGTGCCCCATATTTTCACCTGTCTGCCGACGACGACAGGTCAAGGGCACAGGGATACCGCCTCCACGATGGTCTGACGGCGTTCCTCCTCGGCCCGGGATCGACGTCCGCCGGCGAGTCACCAATATGGCTGCGCACCATCCTCACGCATGCTCGGCTCCTCGACGGCACCATCACCGCAGCAGAGGCGAGCGAGTCTCTGCGCGGGGATCCGGATATCGATCTTCCGGGACCACGAGCAGCCCGCAGGCATATTGACGCGGCGGCCGGGGAGGAGCCCGAGGCGCTCCTTGCTGCTGGCCGCGAACTGCAGCAGACCGGATACTTGGGAGCCGCTCGTCACGCCTTCAGACAGGCTCGTGCTCTGTTCCTCGGCGAGCGGATGAGCGCCCGCGCCAGAGTCGCCGGGGAGGCACTGGACGCCCTGCAGACCAGAGCCTCGATGACACCTGAGGACCCACGACCCACGACCGACCCATCGGTGACATCGACAGAGGCCTCGCCCGTCGTGACGCTGACGGAACGCGAGCTCGAGATCTGCCGGCTGGTTGCCGAGGGGCTGACGAACGTGCAGATCAGCCAGAGGCTCGTCCTGTCGGTGCGCACGGTCGAATCCCATGTCCTCCAGGCAAGGGCGAAGCTCGGGGCAGAACGCAGGCGCGACATCCCCATGAAGATGCTCAAGCTCCGCGATGCCGGCCGGATCAATGCCGCGCACCGCCCGAAGAGGTGAGTCTCACCGGTCTCCCGGACCACCACACGTAGACACCCGCTGCGATCAGCCCCGCTGCCATGATGACGATCCACCAGGGGAAGCCAGGAAGATCGGGTTCGGCTGTGCCGGACTCAAGATCGGCTGCCGGAGTCGGGAACACGCGTTCTGCTGTGATGAGGATGCGCTGCGAATTGATGCCCAACGGTGTGCAGGTGACGAGTGTGACGAGGTCCTTCCCTATGACCGGCTGCAGTGATTCGGTCTCATCGGGCTCGACGACCTGAGTGCGCACCACCTGGTAGGCGAGCACCTGCCCGAAGGTCGTCAACGTGAACATGTCGCCCTTGGTCACCTTGTCCAGGTGGGTGAACATGGTGGCATCCGCCAGGCCGCGGTGGCCGGTGATGACCGAATGGGTGTCTTCTCCCCCGACCGGCAGGCTTGTGCCCTCGAGGTGCCCCAGGCCCTTGAGCAGGGTCTCATCACTCGTGCCGTGGTAGACGGGCAGATCGAGTTTGATCGACTGAATCCGCAGCCGGGTCATGACTCCCGTGCTGCCGTCGTCGAGCACCTCATCGTAGGCCGGGGCGCCGTTGGACGCAGTGCCGCTGCCCGAGGGCAGGCGATGGTTCGATTCGAGCTGTGCTCCCGACTGCAGAGCGTCGTTGTACTCATGTGCGAGTTCGAGCTGTTCGGCGTCCTCGCCTCGATCGGGCTCAGCGACGCTCGCCGAGTCACCGATGATCCTCGACTGGTCCAGCTGGGAGAACCAGGCCGCGGCGCTGGGATAGGTCCAGATGCCCAGCCCTGTCAGGGCGATCAGCGCGATGACCAACGCGAACACGGGGACGCGCCAGCGGCGCCCGTCTGCCGACGGGCGCCGCGTGCGTTCAGGCGAGTGTGTCACACCTGGTTCTTGCGGCGGTTGGCCACAACGATGGCTGCACCACCGGCGATGAGCATCAGTCCGATGCCGGCGATCATCGCGAGCATCTTTCCATCAGCACCGGTCAGCGGCAGGTCCGGGTGACCCTGCTGAGTGTTCTCGAAGTCGAAGCCGACGGCTGCAGCGGTCGAACCTGCCTCGACGGTGACAGGGTTGACCGAATCGTCGAGGACGTAACCTGCAGGAGCCTTGGTCTCCTTGATCCAGTACTCCTGGGTCGTGTCGTCATTATTACCGACCCAGAGGGTGATCGAGGCGGTGCCGTCGGCCTCGGTCGTCAGATTTCCAACGAGTTTGGTGGCATCGGCATCCGAGTAGATCGCGAACTCCGCACCGGAAAGGGTGTTCGACTTGTCGCCCTTGGCAGACTTGTGGATCGTCAGCGAGCCCCAGTTCGAACTGACCGCTGGCGTCTCGGCACCGGAGTCGTTGACGTTGACCAGCGCCGTGTTCTCGATCGTTCCGTCACCCTGACTTGTCACCTTCGTGGTGATCGTGGCGACGACGTCGTTGCCTGCCTTGAGCTTCTTCAGCCCGGCGGCGGTGAAGGTGATCTTCACTGTGCCATTGGATTCGGTGACCTGGTAGTCAGTGTCAGGGGTGAAGCCGGCCAACGAAGCCGACTGGTATGTCAGTCGAGGGTCCAGCTTGTCTGTGATGACGAAGGACGTGTAGCGGTGGTTGGCACGAGGAACGGGTGCTGTGATCGTCCAGTCGACGATCGAGTCGAGCACGGGCGCTGACGGGTTCGCAACGGTCTTGGTGGGCGTCGTGTCGTTGACCGAGTTCTTCGGGTAGACGTTGACGTCGTAGATCCACTTGCCGTTGTCCTGCGAAAGCGGCAGGGTGACGAGGAACGGAGCGGTCGTCGAGGTGGCGTTGGCCGGCGGGCTCGACTCTGTGACGAGGTAGAGGCCCAGCGGCAGTCCGCCGAAGGTCGCCAGTCCGTTGCCGTCGGCCGTCTTCGTTGCCTTGTCAGCTGTGGTGAAGCCGCCATCGGTGATGTCCGAGGCCTGCAACCCGGAGATCGCGTCCCAGCCTTCGGGCGTGGTCAGGTCGATCGCCTGTCCGCCCTTCTCTGTGACCTGCTCGACCGTGAATCCGGCGCCGGCCAGCGGCTTGCCCAGTCCCGAGGTGTCGCTGATGACGGATCCGTCACCGCCGTCCGTTCCTTCGCTGCCATCGAACTTGTGGACGATGATCGATCCGGACTTGCTCGCATCGATGTTGCCCACGTTGTCAGTGGCCTGCGCCGTGCCGGCCACCCCAAGGAGGCTCAGTGCCGATACTGCCGCCACAGCGGTCAGACGCCGCCACAGACCCAGTTTCCTGCTTTTCATGTTTTCCCTTTCAGTTCTTCCGGTTCCTGCGGCGCAGGCCCTTGAGAAGTGCTCCCACACCACCTGCGGTCAGCAATGCTGCTCCGCCGACGATGAAAATCTGGCTTCCGGTTCCACCTGTGAGCGGCAATGCCACGGGCGGCTTCTGCTCATTGGTGAACGATCCGATCGACTGCCTGAGCTCATCGTCAGACCCCGACACGGTGAACGTGTGTGGTGTGTCGTCGAGGATGTAGCCAGCTGGTGCCGACTTCTCGACGAGCGTGTAGTCGCCCCATTTGAGACCGCTGACAGCGAACTTGCCCTCTGTCGGATCCTGGTCGGGGCCCGCGCATTTGTCCGCCGAGGCGGCCGTGCAGTCCTCGACCTCAACTGCTGTTCCGTCGGGGCCGGTCATCGTCCACACGGATCCCTTGAGTGCGTTTCCGCCTTCGTCGGTCTTCTTCCAGGTGACGTTTCCGGTCTTCGCGGTGTTGGTGATCGTGCAGGTCACCGAGTCACCGGCCTTGAGCGTCACCGAGTCGGCCTTGACCGTGTTCTTCGGTCCGCAGTCCCAATCCGAGGCTTTGTAGCCTTCCGGTCCATCGAGCTCCGAGAGCTTAAAGTCACCGGCCTTGACCTTGACGTCGGTGACGGCTTTAGTGCCGGTCTTGCCTGTGACGGTTTTGTCGCCGGTAGCCTTGTCGCCGACAGCCTTCAGTGTCCAGTCGGTGTCCTTTGCCGTACCGGCGGCTTCCTTGTTGTCGACCTTCTTGACCAGCGTCAGCGAGGTGTCCTCGACCTTGTTGAGGTAGGTGCAGTCGACGGCGTCACCAGGCTTGATGCCGGTGAGACTGCTTGCCTTGTCGCTGCTCAGGTTCTTCGTAGCTGTGGTTCCGTCGAGGCCGGTGATCTCACAAGAGCCGGAGGAGAATTCGAACCCGTCCTGCTGAGTCTCCGAGACTGCGATGGTGGCGCGGCCCGTGGTCTTATTGAACCTCAGGGCCCACTTGGCATCGCCGCTGGTGTTGGTCTTCTGCGTCGCTGCGGTGGGTGCCTGAGTGATGCTATCGGTCGTGGCTGTCGTCTTTGCGCCGACGGTCCAGTCCTCGCCCGGCTTGACGTTCTTGCCGTCTTCGTCGGCGACGTCCTTGTGGATGCTGACGTTGGCGGTCAAAGGCGAGTTCGTGATCGTACAGACGACCTCTTCGCCGGAGTTCGGGATGGTCACCGACCCTGAGGTGCCGGTTCCCGAAGTCCCGCTCATCGGCTTGTCATCAACCGTGCACGAGTAGGCACTGGCGTAGTCACCGAGGTCGGCCCCATTGGCTTCGGATTCGGAGAACTTGATAGCCGCTCCGCGCTTGGCCGGCTGCGGCCCGACGATCTCTTCCTGCACACCAGTGGCGCTGCCCGTTGTGGTGGCGGTTCCCAGGTCAGCGGTGCCCTGCTTGAGGGACAGCTCGAATTGGTCAGATGCCTTGGCGCGTCCGCCGACAACTTCCTTCTGGAGTGTGATGGTGGCCGGCGAAGAGCACGAAGCAAGGTCGCTGCTCGACCAATTGCCGGAGGCGAAATCTGCAGAGTTCGACCAATCAGGCATGTCATAGGTCTTGACCGTCGAACCGGTTCCCAGATAGGCACGCCCACTGGCGTCAAACGCCACGCCGTTGACATCGGTATTGGTCGTGAAGGTTCCCGAAGGAGAAGCCTTCATCTCTCCTCCGGTGCCTGCAGTCAGGTCTGCCTTCGTGACAGAGAAGACGGTGGTCGTATTGCCAGTACCGCGAACAACGTAGAGATTGCCTTGCGAATCGAATGCCATGTCCCCGTTGGCCGTTCCGCCTGGGCCCATACGGGTGTCGACCGAACCCTTGAACGAAGTGCTGTTCGAGCCTGGGTTGTAGACATAGACGTTGAACCTCGAACCGGAGTTGGTGAACCCGCCGAAGTAGTAGCGGCTGCTGTCGAGATCGACAGCTCCCCCGATGAATTGGATGCTGCTGTCTGAGCGTTCTGCACCCGTCGTGGACCATGTTCCCCGCGACACGTCGAACCGATAGATCTCGACGCTCCTGGCGCTGTTGGTACGTTCATAGGCGTAGATCGGAGAGCCCTCTTTACCGATCCCAAGACCGTTGAATGACTCCACACCGGTCTGACTACCAAACCAGCCTCGCTTGGTGGCCCGATCGCCGACTGGGGCTCCAGAGCCGTTCGTCACCTTCCGCATCTGTCCCGAACTCGACACCGAGTACACATTTCCCGGTTCACAGGTCATCGAGACAGGACCCGCGGCGGCACGTGCTGCTGCCGGAGCCTTCGTTTCAGGTGCCGAAGCGGCGGGGGCCTTTGTGGCGGGAGTCTTCGTTTCCGGTACCGAGGTAGCAGGTGCCGAGGTAGCAGGAGCCGAGGTAGCGGCATGCGCGGGCTCAGCCGGCAGCAGCACGATACCCATACCTGCCAGGACCATGACCAATGCGGTCAACGCAGCCCATACAGAGCGCACACGCAATCGTGCCAGCGGCATACATTCCTCATTCCGGTTCCAAACGATCTCGCTCGCGTTGCCTCACATTCCTGTCCGCACTCACGGCAGCATGCGGGCTGCAGACAGGCAGAGGAATTGAAGAGCAGAGCTTGACGAACTTCTCCAGATTAGAAAGTTGAATACGCAAAGACATTGCTGAGAACCGCCTCTTCAGCAATAGACCAGTAGTCGGGCACGGCTTCGACTACCCCGCCGCCTACTACTCAGTAATTGCTACTTCAACTACCGGGGTTTCCGGATACATACGTACGTTCTGCTGGCTGCGCTCGTCCGCCTCCTCCCCCACACCGCCGAGGCGGAAATCGCCCGAACGGCTGATCCGCATAGCCTCGGCACCGCATAGCGTTGAACCATGATCACCTTGGACTCAATTTCGCGCAGCTTCGGCGACAAACAGGTTCTCCACGACCTCAGCTTCAGCATCGGTGAGGGCCGGATGACAGGTTTCGTCGGCTCCAACGGTTCCGGCAAGACGACGACCATGCGCATCCTCCTCGGCGTCCTGGCCACGGACTCCGGTCGCATCACCGTCGACGGAGAAGACATCACACCTGCACACCGCAGTGCGATCGGGTACATGCCCGAAGAGCGCGGCCTCTACCCGAAGATGCCGATCATCGACCAGCTCATCTACCTTGCCCGCTTCCACGGCCTCAGCCGCCATTCGGCCCGTCGCCGCGGGCTCGAACTCCTTGACCAGCTCGATCTGGGCGGCAAACCCAGCGACAACCTCGAAGCCGTCAGCCTGGGCAATCAGCAGAAGGTGCAGATCGCGGCCGCACTCATCCACCGTCCGCGGGCCCTCGTCCTCGACGAACCCTTCTCCGGACTCGACCCGGTTGCCGTCGAACGCACCCTCGAGGTGCTCAAGGACTTCGCCGATACCGGGGCGCCCGTCCTCTTCTCCAGTCACCAGCTCGACCTGGTCGAACGCCTCGTCGACGACCTCGTCATCATCAAGGGCGGTCGGCTCGTGGCCAACGGCACCGCCGCTGAGCTGCGCAGTCAACGCAGCAGTCCCGAGTGGATTCTGGAGACCGACGCGGACATGGGTTGGGTGCGCAAGATCCCCGACATCACCGTCGTCGAGTTCGACGGCAACTGGGTGCGCTTCGCGGCACCGAACCCCGATATCGCCGAGGCTGTGCTGCACCAGGCCATCACCGTGTCCTCCGTGAAATCCTTCGCCCCGCACACCGTCGCTCTCAACCGACTCTTCCAGGAGGTCACGCAGGCATGAGCACCCAACAGGATTTGAACTCTCCCGACACGGACGCCCCGAAGAAGTCCGGGTTGGCAACGACTGCTCAGACACGGCGCGCGAGTTTCACCACGGCCATCGGTCTCGTCATCGAACGAGAGATCATGGTCCGCCTGAAGTCGAAGGCGTTCATGGTCTCGACGTTGCTGAGCATCGTCCTCTTCGGGGCGCTCGTGGCAGTGTCGGGGGCGTTGCCCTCACTGTTCTCCTCCACGGACGAGGTGGCGGTCACCTCGGCGGGGGCGAAGGCCGTTCAGGGAATCGACGGCATCGAACTCGTCTCCGTGGACAGCGTGGATGAGGCTAAGGCCCTGGTGACGTCCGAGGAGGTCGCGGCCGCAGTCGTCGACGACCCTCAGTCCCCGGTCGGTGTCACCGTCATCGCCGAACGCTCCGCACCCGATTCGCTGACGGGCGCGCTCAGCCAGGTGCCGACCGTTGAACTTCTCGACCCGGATGCCCCGGATCCGGGACTGACGTACCTCATCGGGCTGGGGCTCGGGCTCGTGTTCTTCATGTCGGCAGTGACCTTCGGGACAACCATCGCCTCTTCGGTGGTGGAGGAGAAGCAATCAAGGATCGTCGAGATCCTGCTCGCATCCACCTCGGCGAAGGTGCTGATGTTCGGCAAGGTTCTCGCGTGTTCGATCCTCGCCTTCGCACAGATCGGCCTGACCGCGCTGTCCGTCCTCATCGGTGCCGCCATCAGTGGAAACGACCTGGTCCTCGGCAAGGTCACGGAACCGATCGCCTGGTTCATCCCGCTCTTCATCGTCGGCTTCGTCATGATCGCCTCCCTCTACGCCGCGGCCGCCTCGATGGTCTCCAGGGCTGAGGATCTGGGCTCGACGAGCTCTCCGATCATGATGCTCATCTTCCTGCCCTATATGGCGGTCATCCTCTTCTCGTCCAACGAGACGGTGATGGCAGTGATGTCCTATATTCCGTTCTCCGCTGCGGTCGCGGTTCCGATGCGCGTCTTCCTCGGCACCATCGAATGGTGGGAGCCGTTGGTGTCGCTGCTCATTCTCGCGGTCACCACCGTTTTGGCGCTCCTGTTGGCCACCCGCATCTTCGAGCGCTCCATCCTGCGGTCAGGGCCGAAGTTGACGTGGAGGCAAGCACTGAGTCGCTCGAAGGGCTGAGGCCGCCCGCCACCGGCTAGCCGAAGAGTCACAGCCAGCCGTTGTCGCGGGCAATGCGCGCGGCATCGGCGCGGTTGCGGGCGTCGGTCTTGCCGATCGCTGCTGACAGCCGGTTACGCACGGTGCCCGTCGAGAGGAAGAGCGCGGAGGCGAGCTCCTCGACGCTGCCCCCGTCGGCTGCCGCTCGGAGGACGTCGGTCTCCCGCTCGGTCAGCGGGGACCGGCCGCGCACGGTTGATTCGACGACGAGTTCGGGGTCAATGTCATCGACTGCGGTGAGGTTGTCACCGTCGTTCCCGGCAGAAAGGCACACAGTGCCCCTTGCACACGTCCGTGACCCGTGATTGCGTTGTCCACATGAACCCGCAGGAGCTGTCTCTGCCGTTGACCACCGATCGCCTGCGCCTACGCACGTATCAAGAGTCCGACGCGCAGGCCCACCTTCCGATCCTCTCCCGCGAAGACGTCTCCCAGTTCCTCCTCGAGGATCCATGGACCGCCGAGGTGGCTCGGACCGAAATCGCCAAACGCATCCCCAGGACCGGGCTCGAGACCGAATCCCGCGCTTTGGCCCTGGTCATCGAGACCGCCGATGGGCTCGACTCGATCGCGGGATCACGAGTTCTCGGCGACATCGCACTCTGGTTCGACGGCGACAACGATTCGAAGGCCGAGATCGGCTGGATACTCGACCCCGCCGCCAGCGGGCATGGTTTCGCCACCGAAGCAGCCATCGCCGTGCTCAACGTCGCCTTCGACCATTACGGTCTGCACCGCGTCTTCGCGCAGATGGATGCCCGGAACACCGCCTCAGCGAAGATGGCCGTACGACTGGGCATGCGACAGGAAGCCCACCTGCGCCAAGACTGGTGGTCGAAGAACGAGTGGACGGACACACTCATCTTCGGAATGCTGCGCAGCGACCGTCAGCCGACCTGAACTACGGCGTCCTGCGTCGCAGCGTCAGGGAACCGACGACGACGGCGCAGACGATCCAGCAGCAGATGAAGAGTATCCGCAACCAGATGTACTCCGTGTCCTCGCCGCCCGTCGACACCGCAGTCAGAGCGTCGATGGCATGCGACAACGGCAACCAGTCACCAATCACCCCGAGTACGTTCGGCAGCTGGTCGCGGGGAAGGAAGATGCCGCCGAGCAGGATCTGCGGGAACACGAACACTGGCATGAACTGCACAACCTGGAACTCGGTGCGAGCGAAGGCACTGGCCAAAAGCCCCAGCGCTGTGCCGAGCAGCGCATCGGCAATGGCGACGACGAAGAGCAGCAGGATCGACTCTTCGATCTCAAGGCCACAGACCCACGTGGCGTAGCCCACCGCGATCGCGGTCTGGAGCACTGCCAGCAGGCCGAAGGCCAGGGTGTATCCGAGAATGAAGTCCCCGCGGCCCATCGGCATCGAGAGCAGCCGTTCCAGTGTGCCGCTGCGGCGCTCGCGCAGTGTCGCGATGCTCGTGACGAGGAACATCACGATGAATGGGAACAGTGCGAGCATTGCCGGACCGATCCTGTCGAAGACCGACGTTTCGTCGAAGATCCAGGCGACGAGACCGATGAGCAGGCTGGGTACGACGAGCAGCAGTGCGATGGTCCGGGGATCATTGCGGATCTGCATCAGCACCCGTGCCGCCGTTGCCAGTGTGCGCGTGGGAGTCATCTCGCGTCTATCGAATCGCCTCGACCTCGCGAGCGCGGCGAGGTCGACGTCAGTATCCTGTTCGCACCCGCCTTCGTCCGCTTGGCCGACCGCGGCTTCTTCGGTCCGTTCGTCGTCCTCGTCGAACGCGTCCGGGCGGTGTCAGACTCGATGATGCGCAAGAAGGCGTCCTCAGCGGAGGTGGCACCTGTGGTTGTGAGAAGCTCGTCCGGCGTGATGTCGGCGATCACCGCACCCTCACGCATGAGAAGCAGGCGGTCGCACCGCGTGGCCTCGTCCATGACGTGGCTCGAGACCAGCAGGGTAGTGCCATCATCGGCCAGCTGCCGGAAGATGCCCCACAGCTCGGCTCTCAGCACCGGGTCGAGACCGACTGTGGGCTCATCGAGGACCAGCAACTCCGGAGAACCGAGCATCGCGGCCGCCAGCGACACACGATTCGCTTGGCCGCCGGAGAGTGTACGGGCAAGCTGATCGGCCTGCCCGCCCAGGTCGGTGCGCTTGATGACTCCATCGACATCCGACCTCGGCACCCCTTGTACCCGTGCGAAGTAGGCCAGATTCGCGCGCACCGAAAGGTCGTCGTAGATGCTGGCCATCTGAGTCATGTAGCCGACCCGACGACGCAGAGGAGCGGAGCCTGCGGGCTCTCCGAGCACACTGATAGTGCCGCCACTGACGATCTGGACCCCGACGATCGCCCGCATGAGCGTCGTCTTCCCGCTTCCGCTGGGCCCGAGCAGCCCGACAATTGCGCCACGGCGCAGAGTCAGGTCGAGCCCGTCGATCACGGTCCTGCGCCCGCGGCGGATCGTCAGTCCCCGAGCCTCGATCGCATTGCCCGTCATATATGGAATGAGACGCCTGATCGCACAGTTCGTCAAGAGGTTCCCGAGCAAAGCCGCGGACAGCTCAGACGCCAAAGGTCTGGGAAACAATCCGAAAACCAGGCCAAAGGTTCACGAAACGGGCCTCTGTTTGGTCAGAACCCCCTCGGCGAGGGTCATAGCCTGGGTAGAGCAATCGTCGTAGTGAAAGGTTCACATGTACAGGCAGTCGTCGAAATTGGCCAACGTCCTCTATGACATTCGGGGACCCGTCCTCGAAGAGGCCGAGGCGATGGAAGCCAAGGGCCACACCATCCTCAAGCTCAACATCGGCAACCCTGCCCCCTTCGGATTCGAAGCGCCCGAGGCGATCGTCCACGACATGGTCAAGCAGCTTCCCGTCGCGCAGGGCTATTCCGATTCGCGCGGAATCCTGTCCGGGCGCCGGGCCGTGGTCCAGTATTACGAGACTTGTGGCATCCACAATCTGGACACCCCCGAGGTGTTCCTGGGCAACGGAGTCAGCGAACTCATCACCTTGTCCCTGCAGGCACTGTGCAATCCCGGCGACGAGATCCTCGTGCCCAGCCCGGACTACCCACTGTGGACGGCCTCGGTAGCCCTAGCTGGTGGCACGCCGAAACACTACGTCTGCGACGAAGCCACCGCCTGGCAGCCCGACCTCGACGATCTCGAGTCGAAGATCACCGAGAACACCCGCGGCATCGTCGTCATCAACCCGAACAATCCCACCGGGGCCGTCTATTCTCATGAGACCCTGAAGAAGATCGTCGACATCGCCCGTCGCCACGGCCTCATCATCTTCGCTGACGAGATCTACGAGAAGATCACCTACGACGACGTCGAGATGGTCAATATGGCCACGCTCACCGGCGATGATGTGCTGTGCCTGACCTACTCGGGCCTGTCGAAGGCCTACCGGATCGCCGGCTACCGCGCCGGCTGGCTGGCCATCACCGGACCGCTGACCGAGGCGAAGAGCTACCTCGAGGGCATCAAACTCCTGGCCAATATGCGCATGTGTGCGAACGTGCCCGCTCAGCACGCGATCCAAGCGGCCCTGGGAGGAAAGCAGTCGATCGAGGACCTTGTGCTTCCGCAGGGCCGACTGGGCGCCCAGATGGACGTCGCCCACAAGGGGCTGAACTCCATCGACGGTGTCTCCGCGCACCGGGCCAGCGGCGCGCTCTACATGTTCGCAAAGCTCGACATCGAAAAGTTCGGGATCACCGACGACGAACAGTTCGCGCTCGATCTGCTGCGCGAGCAGAAGATCCTCGTCTCCCACGGCTCGGCCTTCAACTGGTCACGCCCCGACCACTTCCGGCTCGTCACCCTGCCCTCAGTCGAGGTCTTGGACGAATCGATCAACCGCCTCGGCGAGTTCCTCTCCGGATACGAACAGAAGGCCAGCAGCACCTGCGAACTGCCGACCGTCAAGGAGATGTCCCCAGCAGCGGGGTGAGTCGGCAGTGGCCTGGTCGGGGCTGAGAAAGGACCTCATGACGGAACCGCCGAGGTGACCGAGAAGACCGCGGACTTCGACTACGGCGCCTGGCACCGGAACTGAACAGTTTCAACCACCGACCGATCGTCACCGCCACTGCGCGGTGACGGTCCGGACGTCGGCGACCACCTCGGCGATGGCGGCATGGTGGGCGGCGATGATCGGGTCGTGCCGAGAGACCTTGGCCCTCGACTCGGACGTACGCGAGCGGGACACGAGGAGCACATCGCGACGGCAGGCGTCCATCGGCATCGGAATGACCTCGACCGTCGGGTCTTCCGGGACCGAAGAATCGGGGATCACCGCGACTGCCAGCCCCGCGGCGATCATGCGAATGATCGCCGCATAGTCATCCATTCTCATCCCCACTCGTGGTTCGAAGCCGGCCGCGACACAGAACGACCTGACCACCTCATCGATGGCGTCACCGGGGTCGATGCTGAATGCCCAGGTCTGGGACACGAGTGCCGTCAGATCGGGCATGCCCTTCTCATCGAGGGTGACTGGACCAACGAACTTCGGCACGCAGAGGAAGAGCTGTTCCGAGTACAGGTGCTTCGCGGTCAAGGTCGAGGGAATCCAGGTTTTGTCGATATCGGTCGAGACGAGCAGCGCCAAGTCAAGATCCCCGGCTTCCAGCCTGGCGACGAGCTTCGCATGCTCATCCATGGTCACGTCAAGGGCCGCGGTGGTCATCTCCCCTGCCGCGGGATTCGCGGCGGCCATTTCGTCGTGGGCCTGCCAGCGCGGTCGCCTCTGCAGCTGATTGTGCAGCTTGGGGATCACCCTGGCACCGACCGTCGGCACGGCGCCGATCTTCACCGGCACCGCCTGAGCCTCGCGCCACAGAGCCACCTCGGCGCCGAGGCGGTCACAGAGGCCCAGGATCTCGATCGCTCGAGAGACGACGAGGCTGCCTACGACAGTTGGCTGCGAGCCCCGAGGGCTCTTCTCGACCAGGGTCGACCCCAGGGTCCTCTCCAGGTTGCGCAGGTGATGGTTGATCGTGGGCTGGCTCCAGCCCAGTGCGGTCGCCGCTGCTGCGACCGAACCGAATTCGGCAATCGCACGCAATGCCGAGAGTCCACGAGTATCCAGAACTTCCACTGTCCTCCAACCATCAGCTCAATAGTGTGTATTCAACAGTTTAGGAAACTTGGTGTTCTCTCGGCAAGGGTTCATTCCTTAATCTGAATCTATGACCGTGCACCAAGCCTCCTCCATGACCTCCGTCTCAGACCTTTCGGCATTCCCGGGGACCGTGACAACTCACGCGCCCTATGCCGATGCACTGCAGGCGGCGGCAGAACGTGACTCGCTGTTCCTGTCCACACCCGGACACGGCGGCACCACCACGGGTATCTCTGCAGGTCAGGCCGAATACTTCGGCGAGCACATCCTCTCCCTGGACATCCCCCCGCTCTTCGACGGCATCGACCTCGGCGTCGATACCCCGAAGGACGAAGCTCTGCAGTTGGCCGCCGAGGCCTGGGGCGCGCGGCGCACCTGGTTCCTCACCAACGGCTCCTCGCAGGGCAACCGCATGGCAGCACTGGCGATCGGCACCCTGGGCACGGGTGTCGTCACCCAGCGCAGCGCCCATTCGAGCTTCATCGACGGCATCGTGCTGGCCGGCCTCAACCCGGGCTTCGTCTACCCCAACGTCGACGAGGTCAACGGCATCGCCCACGGAGTCACCCCGGACTCCTTGCGTCATGCCATCGCCTCCCACCCGGAGAAGGTCACTGCCGTCTACCTTGTGACCCCCAGCTACTTCGGTGCCGTCGCCGATGTCAGGGCACTGGCCGATGTCGCCCACGAAGCCGGTGCAGCCCTCATCATCGATGCCGCATGGGGAGCCCACTTCGGCTTCCACCCCGATCTGCCGGAATCCCCGGTCACGCTGGGCGCCGACATCGTCATCATGAGCACACACAAGCTCGCCGGGTCATTCACCCAGTCGGCGCTGCTCCACCTCGGCGACACCGAATTCGCGAACCGTCTCGAACCCGCCCTGGCCCGCGCCTTCATGATGACGGCGTCGACGAGCGAGAACGCCCACCTCCTGGCATCGATCGACATCGCCCGCCGGGACCTCGTGAACTCACGCGACGCAATCTCTGACTCGCTGGAGAACATCCGCCAGATCCGGGCCCGCATCGAGGGGTCACAGCATTACCATCTGCTCTCCGGGGACTTCATGAACCACGCCGATGTCGTCGACATCGACCCCTTCCGCCTGCCCATCGACATCACCTCGACCGGGCTCGACGGTCACACCGTGCGTAAGCGCCTGACCGAGGATTTCGACATCTTCGCTGAGATGGCGACGGCCACCACGATCGTCGCCCTCATCGGCCTGGGCAAGTCCCCGGACCTCAGCGGGCTGTTCGAAGCGCTCGACCAGATGCGTCTCGAGAACGAGGATGCCGGCTCTGCCAGTTCCGGACCTGCCGAGGCGGTGACGGCTTCGGCAGGGATCCCGTCGCTGCCGAGCGCCGGGAAGCTGGTTGCCCTGCCGCGCGATGCGTATTTCGCGGACTCCGAGCTCGTTCCCGCCGCCGAGGCCATCGGCCGCACCAGCGTCAGCTCCCTGGCCGCGTACCCACCCGGCATCCCGAATGTCCTCCCCGGTGAGGAGATCACTGCGGAGACCGTTGAGTTCCTGCAGGCCGTGGCGGCGAGCCCCTCGGGCCATGTCCGGGGCGGCGTCGACCCGAAGCTGAGCGCCTTCTGGGTTCTCAAGGACTGACGCGCGACCTTCACCGCTGCTCAGATCGGCCTCTGGGTCATCATCCCCCTCTATCTGCTCAAAATGATCCAGGGCTTCTCCACCGGCGGCGAGTACGCTGGTGCGACCACTTACGTCTCCGAGTTCGCCCCAGACAAGTCCCGTGGATTCTGGGCCTCCTGGCTCGACGTCGGCTCCTACATCGGCTTCGCGGCCGGCGCGGGCACCGTCGCCATCACCACCGTCATCTCAACAAGCGTCGCAGGCGAGACTGCGATGGTCGACGGCGGCTGGAGGATCCCATTCCTCAGTGCCATCCCGCTCGGCGCGGTCGCCATCTGGTTCCGTTTGAAGATCCCAGAAACCCCCAGTTTCGAAGCTACCGTGGCCGAGGGACTCGACGTCAAGGTCAAGGACGACAAGTATGTCCCTCTGCCTACCGCTGATCGGCCGACTCTCCGACGAACTGGGCCGCAAGTTCGTCTTCCTGGTGGCGGCGGGAGCGACGATCGTCCTCATGGTCCCCGCCTTCGCAATCATGCAGATCGGCGAGATGTGGGCAGTCGTCCTTGCCCTGTTCATGGTTGCTGTGCCGGCTGGCTTCTACATCGCCTGCCTCGCATCGACACTGCCAGCGCTGTTCCCGACCGCGTCACGCTATGGAGCCATGGGCCTGACGTTCAACCTCGGCGTCTCACTGTTCGGCGGCACCACTCCGCTGTTCAGCCAGGCGCTCATCGACCTCACCGGCAACTCGTACATGCCGGCGTTCTACATCATGTTCTTCTCGATCATCGCCTTCGTGGCGGTGCTGTTCATGAAGGAGTCTGCCCACAGACCTCTCCTCGGCTCGTTCCCGACCGTCGGTTCGCGAGAGGAAGCCGTCGAACTCGTGCGCACCCAGGACGACAATCCCGACCTCGATCCGGACACCATGCCGATCCCGGTCGTGAGCCAGGTCTGATCCCGATTCCCGTTGCGGAACAGGCACAGTCCCGGCCGTGACCAGCAATGAGGCGGCCGCTCCCGATCCAGGAGCGGCCGCCTCATCATCTGCCTGCAGCAGGATGCCCTGTACGCCTAGTGATCGGCAGCGCGTTTGAAGTAGAAGAGGTTGTCGACGACGAGGGCACGCGCCTCGTCAGAGTGGCCAGCCTCGATGAGTCCGACGAGGTCGACGATCTGCTGCGCCGACTCACTGTCGACGACGGCCGCGATTGAATGCGCCGCGAAGACTCGCGACTGATCCCGCAGGCGCAGGCTGATCTCCGCAGCCCTCCTGCCGAGCCCGTATTCGAGAAGATGTTCGTGGAACAGACGGTCGGCAGTCATGAAGCCGATCGTGTCATCATTCGCGGCTGCGGCAAGAGCGTCCTCGGCATTCCTGCGCAGATCACCGAGCGCAGCCTCGGTTGAGGCCGGATCATCCGCGACTCTGGCACACAGAGCCTCAACCGCGGGACCGGCAAGCAGGGCTCTGATCCGGATGATCTCCTCCAGATCCTCTCTCGTCACCGGCACCAGACGGAAGCCGCGGTTCGGCACCGCTTCGACAGTGCCCTCAGTGACCAGAGACATCATGGCCTCCCTGACGGGGCTCAACGAGATTCCCAGCTGCTTCGCCAGTCCCGCCGCCGAGTAGATTGTGCCCTCGTCAAGGTCACCGGTCGTGATCGCATGGCGGATGACGAGGAGCGCATGCTCCCGCAGCGACGGAGCCGAATCGCGCCGGGCCGGTGCCTGTGTCGGGGTCGGTGCCTGTGTCGGGGTCGGTGCCTGTGTCGGTGCTGGTCGCTTCACAGCAGCTTCGGCTGACTCGTCACTGATCACGATTCTCCTTCGATGGCTATTGACAGCATAACCACGACCACCCACGATTGAGAGAAGTAATCGGTAATCGACTACCACTCTACGGGTGACGTCGATGCCACGGTGTGGTTCCTGCGAAGTGACCACCCTCGTTCCTGCGAAGAAGGAGGAACCATGTCCCACGATCCGCTGCTCCAACCGTTCACACTGGGGCCGGTCCAGCTCAAGAACCGCATCGTCTCCACTGCGCATGAGCCGGCCTACACCGAACTCGGCATGCCCAAGGACCGCTACCGTCTCTACCACCGGGAGAAGGCCCGCGGTGGTGTGGGACTGACGATGACGGCGGGCTCGGCCATCGTGTCCAAGGACTCCCCGGCCGCCTTCGGCAATGTCGACCTCTCCACCGACGAGGTGATTCCTTGGCTGTCCGCCATCGCCGAGGACTGCCATGCCGAGGGTGCCGCAGTGATGATCCAGCTGACCCACCTGGGCCCGCGCAATTCGAACTTCACCGCCGATTGGCTGCCCCTCATCTCCTCCGGTCGCCACCGTGAACCCACTCACCGGTCCTTCACGAAGGGCATGGAGGACTTCGACATCGAACGGGTGGTGAACGACTTCGCGGCGGCCACCGCACGGGTCAAGGCTGCCGGCTTCGACGGTCTGGAGTTCCTCCACACCGGCCACCTCATCGACTACTTCTTCGCCTCCCGCTTCAATGAGCGCACCGACGAGTACAACGGAGAGCTCGCGGCCCGCATGCGCTTCCCCCTGCAGATCATCGACGCGATGCGCAGTACCTCGGAGGGACTCGCCCTCGGCGTTCGCATGTCGGTGCTCGAACAGGTCGAGGATGGCATCACCGAGGACCTCGCCATCGATGCGCTGAGGGAATATGCCGCCCACGGAATCGACTTCCTCAACCTCAACGTCGGCAGCATCAGTTCAGACAAGGAGCTCGCCGAAGCGATCCCGGGCATGGGCACACCCTCGGCACCGTGGCTGGACACCTGCCGTCGGATTCGGAAGGCGATCGACATCCCCGTTCTCCACGCCGCCCGAATCGCCGACGCGCCCACCGCCCGCTTCGCCATCGAGGACGGCTGCGTCGACCTCGTGGGCATGACCAGGGCACAGCTGGCCGACCCCTACCTGGTGAAGAAGATCGTGGAGCACAGGGAGGACGACATCCGTCCGTGCGTGGGCGCGAACATGTGCCTCGACAGCATCTACACCTCCGGGGCGGCGACCTGCATCCACAATCCGGCAAGCGGCCGCGAGGCCGATCTCCCCCAGGAGGTCACCCGCGATGTCGGTGCCCGGCCCAAGCACGTCGTCATCGTCGGAGCCGGTCCTGCCGGCCTCGAAGCCGCCCGCGTGGCCGCAGTCCGCGGACACCGGGTGAGTCTGCTCGAAGCCGACTCCACGGTGGGCGGACAGGTGAGGATCGCCGCCCGCTCGCAGCGCCGCCGCGATCTCATCGGCATCATCGACTGGAGGCTGCAGCAGTGCAAGAAGCACAGGGTCGACATCAGGCTGGACACCTTCGCCGAGGCCGACGACATCCTCGCCCTTTCACCCGATGTCGTCATCGTCGCCACCGGAGGCGTCCCCGACGCCAGCTATCCCTTCCGTGAGGAGGGACCCTCCTTCGATGTCTGGGACGTCATGAATGACGCGCTGCGCAACAAGGCCAGGGTCCTTGTCTTCGACGACCACGGCTTCTATCCGGCCCTCGATGCCGTGGAGCACCTGGCCCGCAATGGTCAGGAGGTCACCTACGTCAGTCCCGAACGCACCATCGGCGTCGACGTCGGATCCATGAACTCCCCCGCCTATCTGCAGGTGTTCTCCGAATTCGGGGTCAAGGTCCACCTCGGCGAAAGGCTCGCAGCCAAACCCCAGCAGAAGGACACACTGGTCACCGCGCGCCTGCGCAATGACTATTCGGGCATCGAGACCGAGATCGAGACCGACGCCGTGGTCGTCGATTACGGGACGACACCCAACGACGAGGTCTACTTCGCACTCAAGCCGCATTCGAGCAACCTCGGCGAAATCGAACTCGAGGCCTGGATCCATGGACAGCCTCAGTCCGTCCAGAGCACCGCCGCCGAGGCGAGCGCCCCCTTCGCGCTCTACCGGATCGGTGATGCGGTCGCCTCGCGCAACGTCCATGCCGCCGTCCTCGAGGGACTGCGCGTCGGGATGGGGCTGTAGCCCGATGCCACTGGAAAAACGTGAGGTCACCACGGTCGACTACCACACGGCGGGGGAGCCGTTCAGGATTGTCGCCGCTCCCCCGATCCCGATCCCTGGGGCGACCGTCGCCGAGAAGCGGATGAATGCGATCGCAAGTGCGCAGATCGACGGTCTGCGCCGGCTTCTGTGCTTCGAACCGCGTGGCCATGCCGATATGTACGGCGGATTCATCACGCAGGCAGATGACGAAGGCGCCGACTTCGGCGTCCTGTTCTGGCACAAGGACGGCTTCTCGACAGCCTGCGGTCATGGGACGATCGCGCTGGGCACCTGGGCCGTCGAATCCGGCCTGGTGGCCCCCGCTGCCTCGGGGGTCACGAATGTCATCATCGACGTCCCTTCGGGCAGGGTGAGGGCAACTGTCCATACGGACTCGGAGGGTGGCGTCACCTCGGTCGACTTCGTCAATGTCCCGTGTCGTCTCATCGCCACAGACGTGGAGATCGACGACGATGCCTCCGTCGACCTGGTCTGGGGCGGGGCCATCTACGCCTGCGTCGACGCAGATCGATTCGGTCTCGCCATCACACCGGAGAATCTCAATGAGCTCATTGCCCTCGGACGGCAGGTGAAAGCGGCACTGGCCGAGCATCCGCTGACCAGACATCACGCCGACGACAGGCTGAGCGGCGTCTACGGGACCATCATCGTCAACCGGCTCGGTACCCTGCCCACCGGCGAACTCCACCAGCGCAACGTCACCGTCTTCGCCGATGGCCAGGTCGACCGCTCGCCGTGTGGGTCCGGGACGGCCGCACGCCTCGGTGCCCTGCACGCCACGGGCGAGTTGGGCGCCGGCCAGACGCTGGTCCACGAGTCGATCATCGGCACTCGGTTTCGAGCCCGCGTACTCGCCGAGGCTGACGAGGTCGGCAGTGTCATCCCGGTCATCGAATCGACGGCGCACAAGGTCGCCACCTGCACGTTCACCGTCGACCCCCGTGATGACCTGGTGCCGGGCTTCGTCTTACGCTGAACATGCCCGCTGGAGAGCAGAGCGAACTCGCTGTCACCGCTCGGTGTCGAGATCGTTCATCTTTCCACGACGAGGTCGGTCAGCGGGGTCGAGCAGCAGGGTAGGAACTTGCCGGCGGCAATCTCCTTGGGTCGGATGCCTCCGGCATGATTCATCTCGACTTCGCCGCTGACCAGCACGGACTTGCAGGTCCCGCACATTCCCTCTTCGCATGAGGAGGGGAAAACCATTCCTGCTTCGACGGCCGCGTCGAGGACCGTGGTCCCAGGATCGCAGTCGACGTGCCTGCCGCTGCTCGTGAACTCGATGCCAAAACTCTGCAGCGCCGCGCCGCCGCATACGGGCGCTGAAGCACTCGCCGCAGATGTGCCTGCTGTCTTAGCCACACGCCCCGTCCGCGCCAGACGCTCAGCCGGGGACGTCGCGAAGACGAAGGATTCCTCATGCACTCGGCTGCCCAGCACACCGAGCTCGTTCAGCATGAGCCGCACCGCGGCCATGTAGTCACCGGGACCGCAGACGAAGGTCTCGCGATCTGCCAGGTCGGGGACCACCTCGGCGAGGGTCTCGCGGGTGATGCGACCACGGTGTCCGGCCCACACCTCGCAGGCACTGTCGTGGGAGCACATCGTGACTACGCTCACGCCGGGGACCTCAGCCAGCTGCTCGAGCTCGGGCCGGAAGATGATGTCTGCCGGAGTGGCCGCATTGTGGATGAGCACGATATCGGTCGGGTTTCTGGCCGGTCGGGCCAGCAGGGACCTCACCATTGACATGATCGGGGAGATACCCGAGCCGCCGGAGACGAACAGGTGCTTGTCTGCCGGGTGGAAGCTGGTGCTGAACAGACCGTAGGGGCCGTCGACGTGAACGCGGAATCCGACCCGCAGCACATCGTGGAAGTAGGTCGAGACCGCCCCGCCGTCGACGCGTTTGACGGTGAGAGTGAACGTGTTCGTCCCGAACGGCGCCGAGGCGATCGAGTAGCAGCGTTCGAGTTCCAGCTCGGGGATGCGCACTGTGACGTACTGGCCAGGTTCGAAGTCGATCCGGGCCATCCAGGGGGCGAAGAGCTCGAAGCTCTTGACGTTGTGAGTGACCTCGGAGATGGACACGCATTCGACCATGCCGGTCAGTTCCGTATCGAGCTGAGCGAGGTCAGCGCCAGTGCCCGCGCCTCCCTGAGGCGAATCTGCTGCCGCGACGATTCCCACCCCTGCTTCGAGGTAGGTGTCGACTGTCTTCTGATCGATCGTCATCAGCGCTGCCCTCCCTGGTCAGCTCGTTGCTGGTCAGCCAGCGCCCGGTGGGCCTGCAGTCGTTCGATGTACCACGTGCAGAACTCTTCGAGGTGGCTCTCCGTGGGCGCGTAGGGGCCGGGCAGATAGGCAGGTGAGGAGATTCCGCGGTGGGCCTTCGCGCACAGTGCCGCATCCTGCTCGTTCGTCTTCACCCACACGGTCGTGAGGTGCTCGACGTCGTAGTCGACGCCTTCGACCGCGTCTTCGTGGACAAGCCAGGTCGAGCGCACCCGTGTGGTGTCGGGGCCCAGCGGGACGAGGGAGAAGGTGACCGCGTGGTCGCCCATGAAGTGGAACCAGGCGTTGGGCTGGGTGTGCATCGACAGTCGCCCCAGCTCCGGGGTATCGAGTTCACCGAGGAGCTTCGCCGAGGCGGCCGAACCGTCCATCGTGTACGACTCCCCCAAGCCATCGAGGGCGGCCCGTTCGATGCGGAACCCGGTGGGCCGACCGCTGAGCTCCTCGATGAGCTGTGTGGGCAGATGGTTGCGTTCGCTGTTGGTCCGCAGCCGCTCGTCGGCATCGAGGTAGCGCTGGTAGGCCGGCTTGAGACGCTTGGGAATGTCCTCCGGCGCGTAACCGTAGGTTGGGAAGAAGGTGCAGGTCAGCTCCGGGTGACCGGCCTCGCAGTGGTAGCACTCGCGGTTGTTCTCCATGACGAGCTTCCAGTTGGCGTGCTCGATGAGGTCGACCTGAGCGGCGACCTTGGTCTTGCCCAGGGCGTGCGGTTCGATATAGGGCGAGATCCGGTCGGCCACCTCGGCGAAGTCCTCCGGAGGATTCTGCGCCAGGCAGATGAAGACGAGTCCAGCGACAACTCGGACATTGACCGAGCGCAGGGAGAAGCAGGTCCGGTCGAAGCCGGGGGCCTGGACGCCCGCGGACATGAGGTTCCCCTCGGGCGAGTAGGTCCACTGGTGATAGCTGCAGACGATGTTGCCCACGGACCCGTTGGTCTCGGACAGGAGGCGAGCGCCGCGGTGGCGGCAGACATTGTGGTGGGCGCGAATCTCCTCATCGTCATCGCGGATGATGATGACCGAATAGTCGCCGATGTCGAAGGTGACGAAATCGCCGGGCTCGGGCACCTCGGCGGCTGCAGCGGCGAAGATCCACGTCGCAGCGAATACCGCGTCGATGTCCCTGCGATAGAACTCATCGGAGAGATAGAAGGGGGCCTGAAGACAGTAGCCGGGCCGGCGTTCGTCGATGAGTCGATCCGGGTCGTCTGCTCGAGTTCCGCCGGTGCTGACGGTGCTGCTGCCGACGCCGATGTCGGCGTGGGTGTTTCGGGGATCGACTTCGGGTGCCAAAGTCATCGGTGTCACCGCCTCGCTGCGATTGCTGTTGCCTAAGGCCAGTGTCCGCCGGAAGACCTGCGAAGAAAAGCGAATCTTTTTCCACTCGATCATGCAACAATATTGCATGATCGATCAGCGTCTCCAGGTGCTTCGAGTCCTCGCCGAGGTCGGGACTCTCACCGAGGCTGCGCACCGCCTCGGCTACACCCCTTCGGCCGTATCCCATCAATTGCGGTCTTTGTCCAAAGACCTCGGTCTGACCATCCTTGAACAGCGCGGCAGAGGCCTCATCCTCACTCCTGTGGGCCAGCTCCTGCTCGAACGAACACAGGAGCTCTTCACCAGGTGGGAGGAGATTCGCGGCGAACTCGCCGAGGCGGAAACAGGCAGTCCTCTGCGGCAGCGACGCCTGCGCCTGTGCGGCTTCTCGACGGCCGCGGCGGCGTTGCTGCCACCGACCGCGGAGAGGGTGAAGGAACTCTTCCCCGATTCGCGGGTCACCATCATCGAGGCCGAGCCGGAGGAGTGCTTCGAACTCCTCGTCACCGAACAGGCCGATATCGCCGTCGTCGTGGCCACAGACCCACTGCCGCCGCGCAGCGACATCCGATTTGAGCAGAATGCTCTGGTCAGCGACCGACTCGATCTCCTCGTCCGCAGTGATCACCGCCTAGCGACCCGCTCCGCGGTGTCGCTGAGTGAAGCTGCTGCGGAGAGCTGGATCCTCGACCGCCCGGGGTCGCCCTACTACCGGCTCGTGCGAACGGCGTGCGCGGCGGCCGGATTCTTCCCCGAGAACGCCCATCAGTCGCGGGAGTGGGAGACCGGGGCGGCCCTGGTCTCCGCCGGCTTGGGCGTGGCACTCATCCCCCGTCTGGCCAGACTGCCCGAGGGCTACGATGTGGCCCGCGTCCCGTTGCGCGGCGATCCGGTCCCTTCCCGGACGATCCTCACCGGGGTGCGCAGCGGATCTGCAGGCCAGCCGATCATCACCGCCGCGCTCAAGATCCTCCACGAGGTCGCAGCCTCGGTGGCTCAGCGCGATGTGTGAACCTCACCTGCACATGAACCTCACCTGGGCATCGGCCACCCCATGGCCGCGTGCCTGATGTGACGGCGCTTCTTTGCGGTGCGGACCGTGAGGACGATTCCCGTCACGAGGGCCGCCAGGGACACGACGCCCACGATGACTGCGGTGATGACGAAACCAGAGGCGAAGTCGTTGAAAGCATCGACGTTGCCGCCACCGCCGAACAGGAACAGCACGCCGGGGATCATGATGATTCCGATCGCCAGCAGCAGGCCGAGGGCTCCCGCCACGATGAGCAGGATCCCCGGCACCACCGAAGGCAGCCGCGGCATCGGGTGCTGCGGGGCAGCATTCGGCGGCATCGGGGGCTGCGGCATTCCGAAATTCTGCTGAGCCATCATCACATTCGCCCTTCGACCTCAACCGGCTGACCGCTAACCTCTGACTTTTGACCACTGTCGCTGTCCATCGTAGCCGCGCCTCGGCGCCGGACAGGCGTGCTCATATCACGGGACTGCGACGCGCTCACCCGGACTTTCGCAACCCGAAGAGCATTCACACGCCGACCGGAGGTGGCATAAGGTCGATTGCACGAGGCCAGTTCCCAGGCCGAATCACAAAGGATGTGCACACCAATGGACGAAGTGAAGAACCTCGATGCTGATGCTGTCTTCGCCGCACTCTCCCCCGCCGAGGCGGTCGCCGCCCTGCGTGCAGCGCTGGCAAGCGAATTCGATCCCGCCGACGACATCCCCCGCACGATCACCGACATCTCGGCCGGGAACATGATCTTCATGCCCTCGGAGATCGGTGATTGGGTCGGGGTCAAGCTCGCCGGCGTCTCCGTCGGCAACCCCGAACGCGGCCTCCCCCGGATCATGGCCCAGTACCTCATGTACGACAGCACGACCCTCGAGCTGCGCACCGTCATCGATGGTGCCGCGCTGACGACTCTGCGCACCCCGGCGGTCTCTGTCGCTGCGATCGAACCTGCACTGAACAGGTTCACTCAGCCGGTCAATGTCATGGTCTTCGGTGCCGGCCCGCAGGGTGTGGGCCATGCGGACACGATCGCCGATGTCCTCGATGTTGAGATCGCCGATGTCACCTTCGTCGTCCGCTTCCCCGATCAGGTCACCGCCGATGTCCGGGACCACGGCAGGGTGCTAGAAGCACAGACCGCCGAGGTGGAGGCAGCACTGCGCGCCGCCGACATCATCATCACCGCCACCACCGCGAGCGAACCGCTGTTCTCAGCAGACCTCGTCAGGCCTGGGGCCGTCGTCATGGCGTGCGGCTCCCACGATCGCCACTCCCGTGAGCTGCCAGCCGAGCTCTTCACCTCGGCGCTGGTCGTGGTCGAAGACCTCAGCACTGTGCTGAGGGAAGGCGGTGACGTCGTCCTCGCGATCTCCGACGGGACCCTGGACGCGGATTCGCTCGTGACGATGAAGCAATTCAGCAACGGCGAGGTCACCGCCGATGCGGACCAGACGGTCATCTTCAAGGGCTCAGGCATGTCATGGGAGGACCTGGCCGTGGCCACGAAGTTGGTCGGCAAAGTATGAGCTCGTCTGCTGCGGGAGGCTCTTCGACCACGGGAGCCTAGGAGCCGCAGGGGCAGCCGGCGAACTTCCCCACAGCATCGGACTGACCGAACTTGCCTCCATCGGTCTGGTGCTCATCGGGCCGGCAGCTGCAATCGGCGTATTCGGCACACTCGACGCGAATGCGGGTGGGGCGGTCGCGCTCGTCTATGTCGCGGCCACGATCGTCGTGTCGTTCACCGCGGTCAGCTCGATGCCGAGGTCGTGGGAGATTCCGCGGGCACTGACTCCAGGGGTCGGGCGTGACCGTATGCCGAGGACTGGCTCGGGGTCGGAATCACACGAGATGGTCGGACCTCGGCCGGGGAGAGTCGAGGTCAGTCCTGGAGTCGGGTTGTGCCATCAATCCCACCCGAAGTGTTGAGCTGCTTGGCATAGCAGTAGTCGGCGCCCAGACCGTGGGAAGAGCACCAGGACAGCGCCTGTTCTGGATCGTCATACCCGATACCCACAACAGTGACCCAGAAGTCGTCTTCTTTGAAGCTGGCGAAATCACCTGACCACACCAACTGCACGCGAGGGAACTCCTCCCGCAGCTCCTGGTGTTCGGCCAGGATGTCCTTTTCCTTCCAGGTCTTCCCTTCTGCTTCCAGACCCAGCTTCTTCGAGCTCAGCTGCGGCACCCATTTTCCGTTGAGGTCGGCCTTGACGCTGGGCCTGTCACTCTCGATCAGTTGGTCAAGGGCCTTGGCGGGGTCATCCGACAATGCTGGTGATTCCGAGGGGTCGGGGCTCTCTGAGGGGCCCTGGCTGGGCGAGGCCTCGCCTCCCGGACTCTTCGCCTCAGATGAGGTGGGTGCGGCGACGGTGTCACCGTCGGAATCCTTGCCGAACAGAGTAGCTGCACCCCACCCGATTCCGAGTGCGATGACCACGATGAGAACCACACCCATCGCGATAAGCCCCTTCCGGCTGCGGGGCTTCTCAGACGGTGTGACGGCGTAGGGGCCTTGCGCATATTGTGCATTGGCGTTCTGTGCCGGCACCTGCTGGTACTGGCCCTGCCCGCCCTGTGCCGAAGCGAACTCACTCTGTGGGCGCTTCGGCCTGGGGTACGGATGATCAGGTGGTGCAGGAGGCGCAGGAGGTTGAGGTGGCGCAGGAGGTTGAGGAGGAGGTGGGGGAGCCGCGGCAGACTCGCTGCCCCAGCCGGTGTTGGCCTGCTGACCTGGCTGGCCCCAGCCGGTGTTGGCCTGCTGATCCCACCCGGATTCCGACTGCTGATTCCACCCTGTGTTGGGTTGCTGTTCCGCAGGATTCGGTCCGTGGCCTTGCCAGCCGTTGCCGTTCCATTCAGGGTCGCGGCCACTCCCGGACGGAGGTGGGTTCTCACTCATCGGCGGCTCTCGATCCTTCTTTGCAAAATAAGTCCATGAGGACAACTTCGATGGTGTCACAAGCCTAATATAGGATTGTCACTACAGAATGAATATCCGGTCGCATATTGACTTATATCCAACTACAAATCCCTCGCCTGCATCGAAGCAGACCCACACAGATGAAGGACCACCCATGAGCGACTCATCTCACGACGCCAAAGACACCGGAGCCGCGGACGAGTCGAACAGCACTGCCGCTGAAGACCCGGAGAGCACAGAGACACCGCCCGTCCCGAAGAAACCCGAGTCCTCCCCTTCAGCAGCGCCTGGTTCAGCTGCCTCTTCCGCTGACTCGGGAGCCGAGGATCCGAACCCCACAGCGCGATTCGCACCCGGCTGGAACCAGGACAACCAGCCGCAGTCCCAGGTCTACGGTTCAGGACCACAGACCGGATCACCGCACCCGGGCCAGGCACCAAGCAATCCAGGACTGGGTTCAACCCACCCGAGCCAAGGCCCCCTGTCTCCGGGCCACGGCTCGCCATATCCCGCGTACGGATCTCGAATTGGACAGCAGAATTCGGGACAGCCGATTTCAAGGCCGAACGCGAATTACCCTCACGCGGGCAGTCAACCAGGTGAATATTCGGGCAGCCAGCCCAGCGGACATCTCGGCGGTCAGCCGCAGGGAATTCCCTATCCTCAGCCACCCCAGTCGCCCCAGGCGTCTCATCCTCCCCAGCCAACTCAGTATTCTCAGTCACAGATGTCGCCGTCCGCCGCAAAGTACTTGCCCGCCTTCGGCCAGGGAACTACGTGGCGCAGCGCCCTGATCCCGCCGGGACTAGCGCTTCTGGCCGGCATCATTGTCTCGATCATCGTTTCTGCCCTGCTCACCTCGATGGGAGACTTCACTTCTCTCGCTGAAAACACTGGCTTCAACACCGACGGAATCAGCTATGCGCTGCCCTTCGTTCTGCTGGCAATGTCTCTGTTCGGTTCGGCCGTGTTTCGGTTCAGCGTGCAGGCCGGAGACATGGGTCAGGCGTCCGGAAGCCTCTTCGCCTCCGGCGCTCCGCTGCTCATCACCATCATCGTCATCGGCGTGCTGTGGTGGTTCACGAAGCGCAGCGAGCTGAAATCACCGTCACCCAATCGCGGCGTCACCTGGATCCGCATCGGGATCACAACCTTGTCGATGGCCCTCGTTCTGCTTCTGCTCGAACTGATCTTTGCTGCGCGCTTCTCCATCACCGACAGCGGCGGCGTGGCCGATCTCGAGTTCTCCGCCGTGACCGTCCGTTCGTTCTTCCTGCCCTTGCTCGTCATCTTCGTCACCAGCATCTGTGCAAGGATCGCCGGGCACTTCAAGGGCAGCGAGGCCATCGGTGCACCCTTCCTGCGGTGGCTCGTCCCGTCTGTACTCGTGACATGGACCCACCTCGTCGTCACCACTCTTGCTTTGTCAGTCGTCGCGATCTTCCTGATTCCACTGTCCTTCGACATGCCCTGGCAGACGATTCCTGCGATCTTCATCAATGTGGGCCTGATCCTCACGATGCTCGTGCACTTCGGCGGGGTCAGCGCCTCGGCGCAGGGCGACATGATGGGATACGACTCGGGCGGCTTCTCGGAGTCGCTGACCATTTTCAGCCGGGAGGCGCCAGGGCAGCTGTGGATCGGGCTGCTTGCCGTCGTGGCCGCTGTTCTCGCTGCAACCCTGGTCGCCACCGTGACTCGCCGCCCGTACTGGACAGTCGTCGGCGAGGACAAGCAGCAATGGACCGCTGCGTGGAAGCTTCCGCTGGCGTTCTGCGCTGTCTGGGGTCTGCTGTCGGTGCTGGCTGTTCCTCTTCGCGTTCATCTGGAGGGTTCGGCCGCGGCGGCGTCGATGCTCGATGCCTTCGGCACCGCTCGTGCTGGTGTCGGCCCTCTGGCCTGGTCGTTCCTCATCTTTGCCCTCTGGGGCGCCGTCATCGAGGTGCTGTCGAGGACCCTCGGTCCGCGACTTGTCCTGACCGTTCCGGCCCTCGCAAAATTCTTCGCCGGACGAGCCGTTCACCCGCACTGGGGCCAAGCCCTGAGCATGAGCGAACCACACCATCCCCTCATCCATCCCGACGCCGTCACTGGCCGAGGTTCTGGTGCTGGTGTTGGTGCTGCTGGTGTTGCTGCTGGTGGTGCCGGCGCTGGTTCTGCGACCTACTCAAGCGACCCGCGATCAGACTCCCCCGCTCACGCAGAGCCTGGCGCGTACCCACCTGCGGGCGCTCCCTACCCGATGTCTGCTCCCCCAACCGGCGCCGATTCCGGAGCTGGCTCACCCCCACCTCCCGGGACAGCACCGGCCAAGCCCTTCGACAAAAAGAAAGCCACTCTGGTCGGTGTCATCAGCGGCTCGGCGATCCTCGCGATCGTTGCCGCACTCATCGTCGTCACCCAGGTCAACGGGCACATGTTCGGCCCCGAAGCCACCGTTGAGAAGTACTTCTCGGAACTCTCCGATGGGGACGCCGAGGATGCGCTGAAGATGGCCGATGTCGACGTGCCCTCCGAGCAGCGGCAGCTGCTGGCGAACGACATCCTCGGTGCCGCGAAGGCCCTGCCGAAAGACGTCACCGTCGAAGACGCCGAGATCAACGGCAACTCGGCGACAGTGTCCGCGACATACGACGTCGGCGGAAGCAAGAGCACGACGAGCTTCTCGTTGCACAAAGCGGGTAAGAAAGCGCTGTTCTTCGACGACTGGAAGCTGCAGGCGCCCGAACTCTTCTACCTCTCCGTCGAGACTCCCGGTTTGAGCAAGGTCAAGGTCAACGGCATCGATATCGACACAGTTGATTCCGGCCTCGCGCTTCCTGCATTCCCGGGAATGTATTCGATCGGGCTGGCGGAGGAGACCGACCTGGTATCCGCAGACGAGATCGAGACCCGAGCGTTCTTCGCCAACGATGCTGACATGGAAGGGTATGAGCCCGCTCTGCTCGCAGCCCAACCCACCGATGCCTTCCGTGCCGAGGTGAACAAGCAGGTCAAGACACTCATCGACAGCTGTGCGAAGAAGACCGTCGCTCAGCCAGATGGCTGCCCCTTCGGTTCCTACAGCGCCGAGAGCTACGACGCAACGAACATCAAATGGTCGATCTCCTCGTATCCGACAGCCAAGGTGGGTGATTCCTCAGGCGAAGGGTACTTCGATCCCGAGGATTCCACTGGGCCCAACGGCGGCCCCGCCTGGCCGATCTCGACGGAAACGACTGGTGAGGCGTTCGTGACCGGAAAATACGACTCGTTCTTCGATGAGTCGGACACCTTCGACGACACGGTGACGTTCTCGGTCGACGGCACCGCCGAGATCGTCGACGGCAAGGTCGTGATCAACATCGAGGGTGATCCGTACGGCTTCTGATCAGGAGCTGAGACTCGGCAGCAGGTCCAGCCCCTCGGCCACATAGAGTTCGCGATCCTCGGCAGGCACCATGGCCCCGCCCGTCACCCAGACCAGGTGTGTGGCATTGCCTGGGCACGGGCCCTCGCCGAGGTGGCCGATCGTTCGCCACGGAATGGTCAGTCCTGCAGTCGCCGAGGGCTCGACATCGAGGCCCTCGATCTGGTGAAGTACGCCGACGCCTGCCTTGATGACATCGTCGGAGACCGTGGCGAATCCTGAGATCAGCGGGCCGATCACCGGACCGATGAAACGCGAGGGTCGCGCTACGGCCAGACCGTCGGCGGCCGTGGCTCCGCTGAGACCGATGTCCTGGACAGAGATCGCGCTGTGCAGACCGGTGCGCACGCCGAGGAACATGGCAGGCGCCTGGCTCGGCTCAACGAAGATGCAGTGCACTGCGTCGCCGAAGACGCGTTTGAGTCCGTAGGTCACTCCGCCTGGTCCGCCGCCGATCCCGCACGGCAGGTACACGACGAGAGGGTGATCAGCGTCGATTGACACCTGGGCGGCCGCGAACTGTTCTCTGAGACGCAGCGCGGCCACCGAATAGCCGGCGAAGAGACTGCGCGAGTCTTCGTCATCGACGAAATGAGTGCGCGCTGCGCCCTCGGCTGAGGCTCTGCCGGCCGCTACTGCTGCGACGAAATCTCCAGAGTGCTCGATGACGTCGACACCGTGACTGCGCAAGAGCTCTTTCTTCCACTCGCGGGCGTCGGCCGACATGTGCACCGAGGCGGCGAAGCCGAGGGCCGCACTGAGGATGCCGATCGACAGCCCCAGATTTCCGGTGGAACCGACGACGATCCGGTGAGTTTCGGCGAGCGCGCGAAACTCCTCGGAACTAAAGGTGGCGAGGTCGCTCGGGCTCAGTCCGTGTTCGGCGGCGACCGCCTCGGCGTACTCCAGGACCTCGTGGAAACCTCCACGAGCCTTGATCGATCCGCTGATCGGAAGAGCATCATCGCGTTTGAGCCACAGCCTGCCGGGCAGTTCGTCGCCGAGGCGCTCGTTGAGATCCGCCCGCACTGCATCGGCAGGGGCGAGCGGAGACTCAATGATCCCCTGTGCCACGGCAGTCTCCGGGAAGTTTTCAGCGAACCACGGAGCGAATCGTTCGAAGCGCTCAGCCGCCCGATCCATGATGTCGGGATCCACACTGGCTTCGGGATCCACACTGGCCTCGGGGTTCGCGGCCATGTCCTGAAGCACTGAGTCGGTGGAATCGAGCTCGGATCGAAACCAGGAAGCTGCCAGGCCGGTCGCCAGAGACCGGATCACCGGGTCGTCTGCATCAAATTCGATCGCAGGCTGCGGTTGTGGCTGTGATTGAGCAGTCATGTGGGCAGACTCCGATTCTTAGCGGTGCCAAAGGACTCATCGTGATGATCCTAGCCGTGGAATTCGGCTGCGCTCCACAAGGCGCAAGCCGAAGCAGTTCTCGCCTCGGCGGCCTCAGTCCTTCTGGATGTCCTGCGCGCCCTCCAGCACATCCGCGAGTTCGCCGAGCCACTGAGTGTACCCGTCGTAGGTGTAGGCGCGCTTATCGTCCCAGGTCCCGAGCTGTTTGTGCTTGACCGGGAGCAGACTTGTGAAGATGGGGTTGTCCTCGTAGTCAGTCGAGGCGTCGTGGATGAGCATGACGTCTGCCGGGTAGTCGCTGATCTTCTCCCAGGAGACTTCGGCCCAACTTGTGTCCGCTCCTGACTCGGGGCCGACGAGGTTCAGTCCGTCATCGGTGAGCATCTTCGCAACTCCCAGTTCCTTGGCTGTGTAGTTGATCTCGGCGCTGAAGTTCGCGAGCAGCACGGTCAGCCAGTCCTTGTCGGCGGTGATGTCGCGAATTCTCTGCCGAGCGGCATCGAATGCTTTGCGCTGCTGTGCAATCTCTCCCGTCTTGGTGTCCTTGCCGAGCGCTTGTGCGACCGCGGCGTACTGGGCGAACATGTCGTCCGGCGTTCCTCCGGCGAGCTTGACTGGCACAAATGGAACGAGCGCGCTCACTTGGTCGCTGAGCTTGTCCTCCCACCACGTCCAGCCGTCGCCCTTGTCGTTGCCATAAGCGATGATGATGTCGGGATTCGTCGCCGCGAGGGCTTCGAGGTCCAACTCCATATCGGTGCCGACAACCTCCACTCCCGTCTGATCGAACGACTTCCCCGGGGACTCATTCTGACCGAAGCCGTAGACGGCCACCGGTTTGATTCCATACGGGGCGAGCGCCGCGGCGGAGTAGAAGTCCATCGCGATCCGTTCAACCGGACGGTCAAGTTCAATGGTGACTGCGTCATAACCGTCCGGACTGTAGGAGAAACCCTTTGTCCCGGTCGTCGTTACGGCTTCGCTCTCGGGGCTGCCGCATGCGGCAAGGGCGAATGGGGCGAGTACGGATAGTGCGAGCAGTTGACGGCGGCGCATGGATGACCTTCCGGTGTTCGTCTGTGTTGAGATCGTTGGAATCGAATGAGGCTTGGATCATGAGTCGTTCGGGCCGCTCACCGCCGGCACAGGCGCTGAGCAGAATCGCAGTTCGGTGACGGCACTGTTATGTGACACCTCTGCTGAGCGACGGCACGGTTGAGCGACGGCACGGTTGAACGACAGCACGATTGGGCGACGGCGCATGACCACGTGTTTCGGCCTCAGCCCGAAGCTGATCACTTCGCCTGACGCGCAGCTGATCGTCACCGAGCTGCGCCCCTGGCGCCTGTCGAGAACACCGTAGCACTATTTGGACAGGCTATCCTTACTAAGTTGACGTAGACTCGTCCGAGAACGTTGCACCACATCGCCTGCAGAGAGTATTTTTATGCAGCGACCGTACCGAGTTCCCCGTCACGACGAGGACACAAGGAGCACCTGTGTCACAAGCACCCATCACCGCCTTCGAAGCCACCGTCATCGGCATCGAAGATCTCAGTCCCATTTACCGTCGCGTCACCTTCGGCGGTGAGGGTCTCAGAGACTTCGGATGCAGCGGTCACCCGCGTGACCTGCGGTTCAAACTCATCATCCCCTCGGCCGGCGCCACGAAGCCGACGCTCGACCTGCTCCGCTTCCTTGATGAGCAGGACCCCGATTCCGGCATGTCCTGGTATCAGGCATGGCTGCAGCTCGATCCGGATGTGCGCGGTGAAATGCGCACCTACACTGTGCGCGAATGGCGAGACGCAGCCTGTGAGCTCGTCGTCGACATGGTTCTCCACACCGATGATCAGGGCCACTCGGGTCCAGCTGCTGCCTGGGCGCAGAACGCCGAGGTCGGCCACAGTCTGCACATCATCGGTCCATCACGTCATGCCGAAGGGCCAACTCCCGGCATCGAGTTCGCACCGGCGGACGCTGACACCATCCTTCTCGCCGGCGACGAGACCGCGGTGCCCGCGATCGCTTCGATTCTTGAGTCACTCAAGGGCGCCGAGGTGCAGGGCAAAGCGATTCTCGAGGTGCCGACCGCCGAGGATGTTCTTGAGCTGGACGCTCCCGCAGGGTTCGATATCCAGTGGCTGCCCCGTGGCAATGCTGACTATGGTCAACTGCTTGAGCCGGCCGTCCGTGACGCCGTCCGCGTCGAGAACCGGGCCCTCGCCGAGGTGGGCGCGGGTGGTCCAAGTGGCCGGCCCGTTGAGCTCGACGACGTCAACATCGACAAAGAGATCCTCTGGGACGTGCCGGCTGCACTGACACAGGCCGCACAGGGCAGTTCGAGTGGCACCGAAAGGAATGCCCGTCCGTTCTACGCATGGATCGCGGGTGAAGCTGGCCCGGTCAAACGCCTGCGTCGCTACCTCGTCCAGGAGGTCGGCGTCGATCGTCATCAGATCGCGTTCATGGGCTATTGGCGTCAGGGCAAAGCCGAGGGCTGAACACGTTCACCATGCGCCGGCTCACTGTTTCCGTGCAGAGCACAACGCCTGCGGGACATTGCCCTCGAATCGTCTAGTCGATTGCAGCAGCGCATCTCAGACCTGAAGGACAATCGAGTCGCCCCCCTGTCGATCGGATATTCCAGCACCGCAGGTAATCGTTGGGTGCCAGAGCTGGTCCTCTTCCTCGATCAGTCATCGAAGAGCGTGTCGATGACTTCTTGAGCCACGAATCTCGCGTGCAGTATCGGTCTTCTGGCTGGGTCGATAGATGCTGGAGGCACCCATGCAGGTCTTCCGTCTTTGAGCATCACTGTCTCCCAATCCGATCTGTCCAGCAAGTGGTGATGGGCGGAGCAACTGAGCATCATATTGTTGATGTCGGTCTTGCCCTGTTGCGCCCATTCGACAATATGGTGGGCATCGCACCACCCCGGCGGAGAATCACATCCAGGGAAGGTGCATCCCTGGTCACGGGCGGTGAGAATCGCGATCTGCTTTGCATTCGCGAACCGATTCTCTGTCGCTACCTGCATTGTCTTGGCCTTTTCGGATATGAGTTCAAAGAAGACTGCGCCGTTGAGACCATTTCGGGCAAGTTCGCTGATGGGGATCGGGTTTTCGCTGCCGGTTGAACCGGCGCCCGTCCCTTTCGCGAGGTCTTCGGCCTTCGCGGTGACGACCAGAGCATATTGAGAGCCTTGGCCGGTACGTGTCATGTCGATTCTGCCGATCAGAGTAGCGAAGCGTTCGTAGATCCACTCTTGGGCGGTCAGCTTCTGCCCCGTCATATCGACGAGGGTTCCGTCGTCGAGGACACCGAACTCGTTCGCGTCTGTTCCGTTGACAGAGGAAGGGTTCCCACCTTCACTCGAATCTGAGCTGCCAGTATCGTTCTTGACGATCTTGGTTCTCGCGGTCAATAGCCCGTTGAGCTGACCACCAGTAACCGGATCGAGCAGGCCGGCTATTTCCCAGTCTCCACTCTCACGAACATGCATATTGATTTTGTACATCGAGCGATCCGAGGGGTCGGTCGGAGGCTTTCCGTCCGGATCGATGTGGGCCAGAATGCGCGTGAAGATGGCGCGCAGGTCGTAGACCCTTACGCTCGGAGCTTTTTCGATGAGCGTCGTTTCGGCGTAATCACGATCTTTTTCACTGACCCAGGTCGGCAGCTTCTTCAAGCAGTCTTTGATGACTGTGGCCTGGTCGGCTGAGAGGCTGCCCTCGTTGAAGGCATCTGCGACCTTTGGGTACAGCGGTGGCTGCGCCTGCCCAGTGATCGTGACTCTGCCACCAAGATTCTTGGCCATATCGGTGCGACGGTTCGCTTCTCGGCTGGTGATGTTCAGCCTGTCCTGGATGAGTGCCTTCGTCGATTTCGCACCGTAGTCGGCGGGTGTTCCGATTCGTTCGCACACCGCCAGAGCCAAAGTGGATAGGGCCTCGTTGACTCTGCCAAGGGCTTCGAGTCCGTCGATGAGCTTGATCGCATCAGCTGGTCCCATCGCACGGTCGAAGGTTCGCAGTCCGTCTCGGAGCCCGCCCAACGCGGTGAGACTGTTCGTGACTTCGGGAGCGAATCGTGAAAGATCTGTCCACTCTTCATTCGACAGCAATGGATGAGGGCTGGGGCTACCGGAGCCGGAACCAGAGGGATCTGAGTCGTCGACCGAGGCATCGACAGCTGGAGCCGTACTGGCCGCAGCGGGGCCATCGCAGGCTTCCGGATCGCTGACTTCGCCGCCATCACTGGCCGCAGCAGGGCCATCACCGGCCTCCGACTCGACGCTGTCCCCCGACTCGCTCGGCTCGCCCGTCGGTACGGCCGCGAGGGATTCGAATTTCTCTGCAAGAGGGTGGCCGGTCAGGTCGAGGTTGGAGTCTTTGAGCTGGTCGAACAAGGAAGGCGGTGCGTCCGACGAAGACGAAGCACCTGAGCCCGTTGCGGCATCACTGGAACCGGGGCGTGGGTCACGCTCTTCCGAGTTCTCTGGGGTGCGGTCGGGGGTGAGAGTCATGGTAATGAAGTCCATTCGCCAACATCGTCGTTGCTCTTCTCTCAATTATACATTCATTTCACCTCTTTGCACCCTTAGTTTCGATTTCTGTTCGCTCATTCTTTCATTACCGTATCAATTGATCACTGAAATACTTGATGCTACCCACAACACCCCAGGTCAGAGAGTAGAACGACAATCGACCCCCGATAGCCGGTCCTCTCCGCGGGCCTAGCCGGACCCCCAGGAAGGCTGAGCACACGAAAACGAGCCGGGACATTGTGTGATCACAATGTCCCGGCTCCAAACCGAACGCAGAACCCCTCAGATCGCGCTGAGCATCTTCCCCGGGTTGAGGAGTCCCTGCGGGTCAAGGGCATTCTTCACAGCGATCTGGATTCGTCTCGAGCCCTCGTCGAGTTCGTTGTTCAGCCAATCGCGCTTGAGGTAGCCGACGCCATGTTCACCGGTGATCGTGCCGCCGAGCTCCAAGCCGATGCGCATGATCTCGCCGAAGATCTCCTGCGCCTGCGCGGTCTGCTCCGCATCGTTGGCGTCGAAGAACACCGAGGGGTGGGTATTGCCGTCGCCGGCATGGGCCACCAAGGCGATCATCAGGCCCGATGACTCCTGCAGCTCCTTCAGCCGGTCGCAGAACTCAGGCATCGCCACTCGTGGCAAACACACATCGTCGAGCAGCTGGCCGCCACCATGAGCATTGGCGAACTTCTCGTAGGCGGGCTGGATCATCCTCCTGGCGGTGATGAGTGCGGCCGAGTCGGTCGGGTCATCGGAGTACGCGACGTCGAGTGCACCGCAGGACTCGGCCACCTCGGCGAATTGGGCCATGATCGCTGCGGAATCTGCAGGATTCTGGTCGACCTGCATGATGAGCATCGAACCCGCATCACCATCGAGCCCGAAGTCGCCGAACTCGTTGAGCATCTTCAAGCTGGAGGAGTCGAGGAACTCCAACAGGCTGGGCGCGCCACCGGCGGCCATGAAGTCCGCGACGGTCTGGAGGCCCGAGCGTTCATCGGGGAAGGTCGCGACGGCGGTGAACGGATCCGGCAGCTTCGGGATCAAGCGCAGGGTCGCCTCGACGACGATGCCCAGCGTGCCCTCGGAACCGACGAACAGGTGGCGCATGTCGAGCCCGGCGACGCCCTTGGCCGTTTGTGGACCCAGCTTCGTGAGTGTGCCATCGGCCAAAACAACGGTCAGGCTGCGAACGTAGTCCCTGGTCACACCGTATTTCACGCAGCACAGGCCACCCGCGTTGGTAGCGATGTTGCCGCCGATCGATGATAGTCCGACCGATCCCGGATCGGGTGGGTAGGACAGACCGAAGGGTGCAAGATGATCCTTGAGGTCCTGATTGATGATGCCGGGCTGGACGGTGACGAGTCTTTCCGCCTCGTTGACCGAGATGACGTCCCTCATGCGCGAGACGTTGAGCAGGATCGCTCCGGGCGAGCCGTTCGCCCCACCTGAGATCCCCGACCGGGCACCCTGCGGGACGACGGGAACGCCGTGTTCCGAGGCGAACCGCATGACCTCCTGGACATCCGTCGCCGAGGTGGCCCTGACCAGAGCGATCGCTCCTTCGTGAGGGCAGAACAGAGCTTCGTCACGGGCGTGGGCTTCGATGACGTCGGGATCCGTCGTCAGCGCCCCTATACTCAACCGCGCCGCAAGCACATCGAGTTCGGCCGCACCCACTGTGGTCTGGTCCTGCACTGTCATGACAACCTTTCCGAACGCAACTGCCGGGGTGGTCACGACCGCCTCGGCGACTGTCTTTCTGCGACGATTCAACACGCATCCGCACCTACTTCGTCTCCTCCGGATTCACCTTATCGGGCGCGGGAGCGGCCTTGAGGATGAGGGTGACGATGCCGGCTGCGACCATCGCTGCGCCGACGACCCACATGCCCGCGTTCTGGGTTCCGGTGAGCTCGGCGAGCCCGCCGGTGATGTAGGGCGCGAAGAATCCAGCTGAGTTGCCCAGCGAATTGATCAGTGCGAGTCCGGCGGCGGCTCCGGCACCGGCGAGGAAGGTCTGCGGCAGGGGCCAGAAGGTCGGCAGGGCCGCGCAGATGGCCATGCAGGTGATGGTCACGGCGATCATCGTGGTGAAGGGCGAACTCAGGTACAGAGCGATCGGGATCGTCACACCACCGATGAAGAGTGGGATCGCGACGTGCCACACGCGTTCGTTGGTCTTATCCCCGTGCCGGGACCAGAAGTACATCGCGAACGCTCCGAAGACAAAGGGGATCGCTGTGATGAAGCCGATCTCGACGATCGAATATTCGACGCCGAAGGTCTCCTGGAAGCCCGAGATGATCGTCGGCAAGAAGAAACTCAGTGCATAGAGGCCGTAGACCATGCCGAAGTAGACGAAGGACAGGGCCCACACCCGCGGCTGCAGAAGAGTCCGGCGAACCGGGTAGTGGAAGGTGTCGGACTTGCCCTTCTCCTCCGCGTCCATCCGTGACTGCAGCCAGTTCCGCTCCTCCGGAGTCAGCCATTTGGCGTCGCGTGGGCGGTCGGTGAGGTAGAAGATGCACATGATGCCGAGCAGGATCGCGGGCACACCTTCGATGATGAACATAAAACGCCAGCCGGCGAAGTTGGCAAAGACCGAGTCACCGCTAGAGATCAGCCACGAGGACAGCGGCGAACCGATGACGCTGGAGAGTGGAATCGCGAGCATGAACAACGCGGTGGCCCGTGCCCGCATGGACGAGGGGAACCAGTACGTGAGGTAGAGGATGATGCCCGGGAAGAAGCCCGCCTCGGCGACACCCAGAAGGAACCGCAGCACATAGAGCCATCCGTGGCTGGGCACGAACGCCATCGCCGCGGCCACAATGCCCCAGCTGATGAGAATCCGGGCGAGCCAGATCCGGGCACCGAACTTGTGCAGCGCAAGGTTCGAGGGCACCTCGAGGAGGAGGTAGCCGAAGAAGAAGATGCCCGCTGCGAACCCGAACTGGGTGGCGGTCATCGCGAGGTCTTCGTTCATTCCACCCGGGCCCGCGATGCCGAGATTCGTGCGGTCGAGGTAGTTGATGAAGTACATCGCGATGATGAACGGGATCAGCCGGACGGTGACCTTCCTCAGGGTCCGTTTCTCCATTGCTGAATCGCTCGGCGGTTGCTGGCGCACAGGTGGGTTCACCTCGGATGACATGTGATCTCCCTCGATCAGATTGACGCCGCAGATGACGGCTCTCGGCACACTACGTCGAACACACTACGTCAGCGCTTGTTCAGGTTCCTAGAGATCGGCCCCGAAGTACCGAATACCAGGACTCAGGTGCTGACGGTGAGGCCCTCGCGCTGACGGGACCACACGGACAGAGCTACGAAGTGCTCTGACCGCCGAGGCGGACGCGCATTCTGCGGCTGGCGTTGTTGAGTCCCACAATCTCTACGTGCTTGCCGTAGTGCTCGTACTTGTCGGTCACGGAGTCCAGGGCTGCGATCGTGGAGGCGTCCCAGAGGTGGGATCGGTGCATGTCGATGATGACGTGCTCCGGGTCTTCGGCGTAGTCGAACATCGTGTACAGGTCATTGGAGGAGGCGAAGAACAGTTCACCGTCGACGGTGTAACAGGCACTCTCACGCCCGTCGGCCTCAACGATCTTCCGGTCGACGCTGACGAAGTGGGCCACGCGGTTGGCGAAGGCGATCATCGCGACAAGCACGCCGAGAATGACTCCGATGGCCAGGTTGTTCGTCCACACGGTCGCGATCACCGTGACCAGCATGACCGTGGTCTCCGACTTCGGCATCCTCGCCAGAGTACTGGGCCGGATGGAGTGCCAGTCGAATGTCGCCCAGGACACGAAGATCATGATCGCCACAAGCGCGGCCATGGGGATCAGCGCGACGATGTCGCCGAGTACGACGACGAGGATGAGCAGGAAGACGCCGGCGCAGAACGTCGAGATCCGCGTCCGAGCTCCGGAGGCACGCACGTTGATCATGGTCTGACCGATCATGGCGCAGCCGCCCATGCCGCCGAAGAAGCCGGTGACGATGTTGGCCACGCCCTGCGCCCAGGACTCTCGGGTCTTGTTCGAGTGGGTATCGGTGACATCGTCGACGAGTTTGGCCGTCATCAGGGATTCGAGCAGTCCGACGAGGGCCATCGCCAACGCATAGGGGGCGATGATCTGCAGCGTCTCAAGCGTCAGCGGCACCTGCGGAATGAGAAGCGTGGGCAGCGACTCGGGCAGTTGGCCCTTGTCGCCGACATTGGGCACATCCCAGGCGAAGAGGACGACGAGGAGCGTCAGCACGATGATGGCGACCAACGGTGCCGGCACGATGGAGGTGAACTTCGGGAGGACGAAGACGATGAGCAGGGCGAGCAGGCACAGTGGATACACCAGCCACGGGACGTCGAAGAGCTCGGGCACCTGCGCCATGAAGATGAGAATGGCCAGTGCATTGACGAAGCCGACCATGACCTGGCGCGGAATGAACCGCATGAGACGGGCGACTCCGACCAGTGCCAGAATCACCTGGAAGATGCCTGCCAGGATGACGGTGGCGATGAAATAGTCGGTGCCATGCGAGGCCACCAAGGGTGCGATGACGAGTGCAACCGCACCGGTCGCCGCGGAGATCATTGCTGGACGTCCACCAAGGAACGCCACAGTCACGGCCATCGTGAATGACGCGAAGAGCCCGACCCTCGGATCCACGCCGGCAATGACGGAGAAGGCAATCGCCTCTGGGATGAGCGCCAGCCCGACGACCAGCCCGCCCAGGATCTCGGTCTTGAGCCAGCGGGGCCGTTTCAGAGTCAGAAGCACACTCTGACGTTCTTCCGGTGTCGGAGAGCGCCGTGCACTGTCTGGAGGCAGGGTGGTTGACACAGGGGTCTCCTAGGAGCAGGAAGTGGGGTGGTGCCGTGAACCTTCACGGCATGTCAGAGTTCGTGATCAACATTAACGTTGCGTTAGGGTTGGTGCAAACCAGCCCACCAACCGGTCGGCAGCTGCGAGCAACGAAAGGGTGCCTGGCATGCACATCGGCGAGATGACGGAGAAGTCGGGCCTGTCCTCACGGACTCTGCGTCACTATGAAGACATCGGGCTCATTCCCGCCACGGGCAGGACCGAGGGCGGTTTCCGCGTCTACACCGACGAGGACTTCCGCCGCCTGATGACGATCCGCCGCATGAAGGCGCTCAGCTATTCCACCGCCGAGATGGGTGAACTGCTGGCCCACCTGGACATCCTGGAAAGCGACTCCCCCGCGGAGGAACGCGGCGAAGCCCGCCGCAAACTCCTGGCACTGCTCGACGACGCCGATTCCAGACGCGAGAAACTCGCCCGCCAGGTCGAGCGCGCCGATGAGTTCCTCGGCATCCTCCGCGACCGCCTCGGCTAGCTGCCGCCTCGCCTAGCGGCACCGACCACGCGGCCACCCCCACCACTTCCCAACTCACACCCCCACCACCCCTCAGCTCACGCCCACCCGACAACGAGCCGGGCCGCCTCGGCGGGGATCATCGGGTCCACCCCGGTCAGGTCGGCGAACCGGCGCAGACGGTTGGCCACGGTGTTGCGGTGGCAGAACAGCTCGGCGGCACTCGCTCCGATGCTGCCCGAGCGAAGATAGGTGTGCACGGCCTCGACGAGGCGCTCACGCTCGCCCGCCCCGCAGACGGCCAGCGCCCGCTCGACGTCGGTGACGATGGAGTTCCCCGCCGCGTTCAGCGCCTGAGCGGCCAGTCTGGCCCAGCCGCGCTCCCAGGTCATCGCGCCCACCTCGGCGGTTGTGAGCACCTGCGCCAGATCCCGAGCGGTCAGCGCTGACCTGCGCAGGGACCCGATTCCCGCGGCATTGACCAGACCCACCCGCGCCTCGGCGAGACGACGTTCGATCGTTGCCAGTCGTGGGCCGGAGAGCTCGGAGGATCGGGTGAAGGCAATGAGGACATCGCCGAGGTGGTGCGTGAACATGGTCCCGCCCGCGCGCTCATGGTCGGAGATGAGAACCCGCAGCGCCGAGGTGTCCTCACCGCGCGCGGCCACGACCAGCAGTGGACCTTCCGGATCGAGGCCCAGCGCCGAGGCGATCGTGGACAGGCGTTCGACCGTCGGATTGAGATCGTCGAACAGTCCCGCGATGAGCCCCTGCCGAACCGAGGACTCCTCTTCCCGCATCCGCTGCTGCTCAGCCGTGTAGGCCTGCTGGACCTGGGAGACGTATTCGTCGACGGTGGAGAGCACAATCCCGGTGTGCCGGATGACGAGTTCCGCGTCGTCCTGCGTAGCGACCCTGGTCAGGGCCTCCCACAACACATTGAAGTCGTGTCTGATCGCCGTCATCAATGCCTCGAGTGGGATCCCGGCGCGAGCGCGGGAGACTCCGACCTCGGTCGACACCGCGACCGGTCCGTCGAAGCCACCGGCTCGCAGACCCTCGACGAGGGACTGGAACGAAATGAGGCCTGTGCGCTGCAGCTCCGAGAGCGGGATCGGAGCGGGATCGTAGCCAGGCACCCTGACGACCCGGGATAGGAACCGGTCGGTGAGCTGGTCAAGATCGAGGGCGTCAAGAAGTTCTATCCAGCGCTGATGGTCACCCGGCAGCGGCTGATCCTTGAGCTGTCTCTCGTGCGTTGGCGGCATCGTCCTAGACTATGTGCAGAAAGCTGTGCAGATGCACAATCGGCGATGGAGATCCCGGGGCAAATGATGCTCGAAATCGTGCGATCTCACTCTGTAGTGTTTTACGTTGCAGGTTGAATGCCCTACCGACAATGCCCTACTGACCCAGTCCTGCACTCGATGGAGAGAAACATGAGCCAGAACGACCCCACAGCTGCGGCGGAATACTCCGCCACCCAGGAACTCAGCATCAAGGACGCCAACAAGGTTGCGATCGGAGCCCTCCTGGGCACCGCGCTCGAATGGTACGACTTCTTCCTCTTCAGTGCCGCAGCGGCACTGGTCTTCAACGTTCAGTACTTCACCAGCGAAAGCGCCACCGCCGCCGCGATGGCGTCCTTCGCCACCTTCGGCGTCGGCCTCGCAGCACGCCCGATCGGCGGACTCATCTTCGGTCGAATCGGAGACAAGGTCGGTCGACGCCAGGTCCTGATGGTCACGATCATCGGCATCGGCGTCGTCACGGGCCTCATCGGCGCACTGCCGACCTATGCGGCGATCGGCTTCGCAGCGCCGACCCTGCTGGTCCTGCTGCGCATCCTGCAGGGTCTGTTCGTCGGCGGCGAATGGTCGGGTGCGATGACCCTCGTCGTCGAGAACGCTCCACTGCACCTGCGCGCCCGCTACGCCGCGATCCCGCAGATCGGCTCGCCCATCGGCACGATCCTGTCCTCGGGCGGCTTCTTCATCATGACCTTGGTCCTGTCGCAGGACAGCTTCGCCGCCTGGGGCTGGCGCATCCCGTTCCTCGCCGCCATCCCACTCCTCCTCGTCGCCGTCTACATCCGCAGCCGTCTCGAAGAATCCCCGGTCTTCCGTCAGCTCGAAGAATCCGGCGAGATCGAGAAAAGTCCGATCCGCACCACCTTCCGCGACAGCTGGAAGCAGATCATCGTCGGCATGGCAGCAGCTCTCCTCGGCGTCGGCGGCTTCTACCTCGTCACCGCCTTCTGCGTCTGGTACGGCGTCAACATCCTCGGCTACGACGATTCACTCCTCCTGCTGGGCAGCATGATCGCGGCCTTCGTAGAGATCTTCGTCCTCATCTGGGGCGGAGCCCTGGGAACCAAATACGGGGCCAGCAAGGTCATCCTCTGGGGCGGAGTCGCCTCGGCGGTGGTCTCTGTTCCTGCCTTCCTCATGTTCACGTCCGGGAACCCGGTCCTCGTTGTGCTGGCCATGACCCTGGCGGTCGGCACACTGTCCCTGCCCTATGCCGCCTCGGGCACCGTGATGACCGGCCTGTTCCCGGCCAGCACTCGCTACACCGGTGTCGGCATGTCGCAGAACGCCGCAGGCATGCTCTCCGGCTTCATTCCGCTGCTGGCAACCGGTTTCGTCGCCGCCGCCGGAGACCACTGGTGGCCGGCCGCCGCGATGTTGGCCTTCCTGTCCCTGTTCACGGCCTTCGCCGGAGCGATCGCACCGCGTCTGAGCGTCGACCTGCCCGGCTTCAAGCACTGAGCGAAGCCCGCCGAATGAGCCGAGCCGGTTCAACCTGACACCGCCGAGGTGGTCCGTCTTGAATTCGACGGACCGCCCGCGTTCCAGTCTGCCCTCACACACCATCGCTCCATCATCGGAAGGACCCACCCCATGTCCCGCTCGGCCGGTCACCTCATCGTCAGCACCCTCGAGAACGCCGGAATCGAGAGGGTCTACGCCGTTCCCGGCGAGAGCTATCTCGACGTCCTCGACGGCCTCTACGACTCTCCCATCGAGACCGTGGTCTGCCGTCAGGAGGGCGGGGCCGGCTTCATGGCTCTGTCCGAATCGCGGCTGACCGGTCGTCCCGGAATCGCCATGGTCACCCGTGGGCCGGGAGCGGCGAATGCGATGATCTCGGTCCACACCGCGTACCAGGACGCCACTGCTCTCGTCCTCTTCGTCGGGCTCGTGCCCATCGCCGATCGCGCCCGAGAATCGTTCCAGGAATTCAGCCTCCCCGAATGGTTCTCCTCGACCGCGAAGAAGGTCATCGTCGTCGACGACGAGCACCGCGCCGGAGACCTGACCGCCGAGGCTCTGCGGATCGCAGCATCTGGTCGTCCCGGTCCCGTCGTCGTCGGCCTGCCCGAGGACGTCCTCGTCCGTTTGACCGACTCACCAGCACCGACACCCGCTCCGATCGCCGAGCCACAGCCCTCGGCCGTGGACCTCGAGTCGCTGACGGCACGGATCTCAGCGGCAAAGAAGCCGGCGTTCGTTCTCGGCGGGGATGGGTGGCACGAAGGGCACGGGGCAGCACTGGCCCAACTGGCCGCCTCGGCGGGGATTCCGGTCTTCTGCGACTGGCGCGCCTACGATGCGCTGCCACATTCGAGCCCCGCGTGGGCCGGATGGTTGGGCTACGGCCGGGCCGATGCGATCGCCGCCGGATTCGCTGAGGCGGACCTCCTGGTCTACGTCGGTGCCACCCGATCCGATGTGGCCAGTGACGGATATACGCGCGGCTTCGACGCGCAGACCATCGTCGTCGGCCTCGACCCTGAGGCCACCCAGCACGCCGGTCGCATCGACGCGCAGATACTGGCCTCACCGCGCAGTTTCGTCACTGCGCTGAACATGTTCACTGGCTCGCACCTCCGCGGTGACCGCGACGACACCTGGATGATCTCTCGCGCGAAGGTGCAGTCCCAGGTAGCCACGCACAGACCCGACGCCGAGGTGGCCGGAGCGATCCCCCGCACCGGCGTCGATCTCGGCGTGGCATTCGGGATCCTCGACGACCGCCTCGGCGGGGAAGCAATCCTCACATACGGGGCCGGCAATGCGACGATCTGGAGTCACCGATTCATCCGGCACCTTCAGCCTGCGAGCCTCGTTGGAGCCCGCAACGGCGCGATGGGGCTCGCCGTTCCCGGTGCGGTCGCGGCGTCACTGGCATTCCCCGAGCGGCGCACGGTCGCGGTCTGCGGCGACGGCGACTTCCTCATGAACGGACAGGAGTTGGCCACGGCCTTCGCTCACGGCGCGAAACCGCTGGTCATCGTCGTCGACAACGGCGTGTACGGCACGATCGTTTCGCACCAGGTCAACCACTATCCGGGCCGGCCCTCCGGTACCCGCATGGTCAACCCCGACTTCGCGGTATGGATGTCCTCCTTCGCCGGACACGGTGAACGCGTCGAAAAGACCGAGGACTTCGAGGCAGCACTCGACCGAGCCTTGGCAGCCGACGGTCCGGCGCTCATCCACGTCCTCATCGACTCCGAGCTCATGCCCCCGGCCGCCGACGAAATCGCGGTCTGAGACACGAACCAGGCCTGACCCTGCCGCACCCTGACCAGCCCTCAGCATCTCCGAAAAGGACGCACCATGACACAGACCCCTGCTTCGCAGACTCCAGCATCCTCGCCAGCGACAACGCAGTCCGACCGCGACGACGAGTTCCTCGCCGACTGGTCCGTGCATTCGCGCTTCGGAGCCGTCGAAGGCACGAACGGCGTCGACAGGCAGGCGGCGAGCACCGCCGACGGCCAGCAGCGCGCATGGTTTGCCGAACTGCTGGAGAGCCATGGGTTCAGCGTCCACCGGGATGCTATCGGCAACCAGTACGGGCTGCTCGAACTCGTTCCCGGCGCCCCCTATGTGCTGACCGGATCCCACATGGATTCGCAGCCCACGGCCGGACGCTTCGACGGCGCCTACGGAGTCATGTCCTCGGCCCACGCCTGCTTCGCGGTGGCCGATGAACTGCGCGCCGACCCGTCGAAAGCGAAATACAACCTCGCCGTCATCAACTGGTTCAACGAAGAGGGTTCCCGGTTCAAGCCCTCGATGATGGGCAGCAACGTCTTCACCGGCAAGGCCGAGCTCGAGGCGGCACTGGCCACGACCGACCCCCAGGGCGTCACCGTCGCCGAGGCGCTCGACGCCATCGGCGAGCGCGGTGACTTCACGGCGCCCGAGATCGCCGCCTATGCGGAGATCCACGTCCAACAGGGACGCAGCATGGAGGAAGACAGGGTGACGATCGGCCTCGTCAACGCCACGTGGGCGGCCCACAAGTTCGAGTTCCGGGTCACCGGGGAACAGGCTCACAGCGGTTCGACGCTGATGAGCGACAGGCGCGACGCCCTCCTCGGTGCGGCTCGTCTGGTCGTCGCCGCCCGTGAGCTCGTCGACGAATTCGAGTCCGGGGCGCTGCACACCGCGTGCGGCGAACTCAACGTCTACCCGAATTCCCCCGTCGTCGTCGCCAGCGAGGTTGGCCTGCTCCTCGACCTGCGCTCACCCAGCGCCGAGGTGATCGCCGCAGCCCACCAGTCCCTCATGTCCACGGTCGCCCAGGTCTCCGAGGCGGTCGGGGTCGAGATCGAGATCGTCGCCGAGCACAGCTGGGATCAGAACCCGTACTCCGAGGAAGGAGTCGAGCTGGCACGGTCAGCAGCAGATGACCTCGGCCTGACCTCGGCGCGGGTGATGACCGTGGCCGGCCACGACTCGACGAACATGAAAGACACCGTGCCCACGGTGATGCTCTTCATTCCCAGCGTCGGCGGGGTCTCCCACAGTCTGCAGGAATTCACGAAGGATGAGGACCTCGTCTCCGGCCTGCACCACCTCACCGAGGTTGTGCGACGCTTGACTGCCGGGGCACTGGGCTGAAGCCGGTTCGGCGCTTCAGTCGATGGCTGTGACGTCCTGGTTGTCGTCGACGAGCTGGGCTGCCAGCGGTTCCCATTTCGCGTATGCATCGGGGAAAGCCGAGGACTGCACGTCCTGCGCGGCGTCACCCGGGTCAATGTTCTCCCAGTTGTCGATCTGAGTGAGGCCCGGGTTGGGGATGTCGGGATTGACTCCATAGAACGACTTCGAGGCAAAGACAGGATCGGCCACCTGTGTGGCCGATCCCCAGCTCATCGAGGGACGCTGCTGGAACGCTCCGCCGGAGTCCCGATCCCCGCCGTCGAGATTCTGCAGGCTCGATTCCTGCAGTGCGGTCATCACGGCGATCTTCTGTGCCTTCTTCGACAGTTCAGCGCCCTTACCGACGCCGATGATGGTGCGGGCATTGTCGATCTGCTCAGAGCTGAGCTCGCTCGACTGATCGACCGACCCTGAGATCGGATCGGCTGAGGCCGAGGTCGCCGCCCCCAGGGAGAGACCTCCCGCGATGACGGCAGCGGACAGTGCAGTCACCGCAAATTTGCGCACACTTTTCATCAGTTCTCACTTTCTCGTTGGATCGGGCGAACGGCCCGGACGGCGTCCTGGTTGGACTCGGCACACGTCTGTCTCATGCTTTCGGCACAGTGGTGTTCCGGGAATCGCCTCACACCACACTGTCGGACGCAGGAAGACGGTTCAATGCAGAGAGGCTCATAGGTGGCTTAGTTTCGCCGCAACGAATCGGATAGGACTCGTGAGCATCAGCTCAGAATTCGATGGGTGCTCTGCGGCACCAAGCGCCGCACGCACGCGGCCGTGACCAGGGTCTCGGTCCACCCATCGGGTCACTGCCAGGTGCGGGTCAGACTCCCTCCAGGCAGCCGATGCCGCGGGTGCCCTCCGGTCTCCTACCTCACAACCTCGCGTGAGGTGTTGTCGATGCGGCGGGTCCAACCGCGACCATCAAGGTATTCGAGCAGGGGAATGACCACACGACGGGTCGTGCCCAGAGCCTGTCTGGCCGCGCTCGTCGTGAACGGCTGATCCAGTCCCGCAAGCAGCCGCATCGCCTGTGCGGGTGTCCGAGGGGAGACGACCACACCATCGCCGAGGCGCAGGAGTCGTCCCGCGGACTCGGCGACAGCAAGCTCCCGCACTCCCAAGCGAAGTTCTCGCAGGTCATCGGCCTCGGGCGCGGCGAAGGGATTAGCCGCCAAGCGTCGTTCCACCTCGGCGACGCCCGCCTCAGCAGGACCCAGATCCGCGGAATGCCCGGGCGGTCGGACCATGCCCTTGACCGTTTCGAGGCCGGCTCGGGAAGCGATCGCGGCGACGAGTTCGCGATTGGTCTCGCCCGGCAACGGAGGATCGACGCGGCGCAGCTCTTCGGCCAACGCCTTCTCCGGAACACCGGCTGCCAGGGGTTCTGCCGCCAGCTTCACCTTCACAATGGTCCTCGCGGCTTCGACCCAGTGTTCGAGAGTCGGCCGGTGGATAAGCCATCCACCCGACGCATCTGCCACATCGTCGGGCAATACCTCGGGCACGCTCAAGCCGAACCGGAGCAGCCGTGCACGTTCGACGGCTCCCCGGCGGGCCACCTCGGCGAGGATGTCTCCGGTCTCCGGACGATCAGCCAGCTCACTGGCTCGCCTGGCGCCTGCACCACGGCGGCCCAGTTCGGGCGGGTCGACGTCGATGACGACGACTCCGGCGAAGACGTTTCGGCTGCCGGGACTGCGCAGGACGATCCGGTCCGTGACCTGCAGCGGCAGGCCGCGGTCGAGGGTGAGTCGGGCGTGGTCGCCGTCGAAGGGCCGCATGTGGACTGGGACCGCGGCCGTGCCGATGTGGAGCATGAGCCCGTGGGCACCCTCGTCGAGTGGCTGACCCATGGTCCGGCGCACGTCGATGACCTCCACGACCGGCCACGCATCGTCGGTGATGAGAGCGTCACCACGGTGGATGACATCGGCACCGACGTCGCGCAGGTTCACGGCCACGCGGGCACTGGGGACGACCACCCCGGCGGCGGAATTTCGGCTCTGCAGGCCGCGGACCCCTGTTGCTTCGGTCGAGGTCTCCCCGACGAGACGCAGACGATCGCCGGTGCGCAGGGTTCCGGCCGTGAGTGTGCCGGTGACGACGGTTCCGGCGCCCTTGATCGTGAAGGCGCGGTCGACCCACAGCCGCAGGCGGGCGCCCGGATCGGGGGCGGGAGTGTCGGCTGTGACGGCGTCCAAGGTCGCGACGAGTTCTTCGAGACCCTCCCCCGAAGTCGCCGACACCGTGACGACGGGTGCGTTGGCGAGCGGAGTGCCCTGCAGCTGGACTCTGGCCTCGGCTTCGGTGGCGGCGAGCGCCTCCGGTGCGATGTCCGCACGGGTGATGACGACGAGGCCGCGGGTGATCCCGAGCGCGGTGATCGCGTCCCGGTGGTCACTCGACTGCGCCTGCCACCCTTTGTCTGCGGCGACGACGAGGCACACGATCGGGGCCGGGCCGACTCCTGCGAGCATGTTCGCGAGGAATTTCTCGTGGCCGGGCACGTCGACGAAGGCGAGTTCCCGACCGGAGGGCAGCGTGGTCCAGGCGAAGCCGAGGTCGATCGTCAGGCCCCGCTTCTTCTCTTCGGCCCAACGGTCCGGTTCCATCCCGGTCAGGGCGCTGACCAGGGTGGATTTGCCGTGATCAACATGTCCTGCGGTTGCGACGACGTACATCTCAGTCCTGCTCGCCGAGGCGTTCGTTCCGCTTGCCACCGTCGCCGAGGTGGCGTTTGAGGCGATCGAGGAGCCTGCCGTTTTCGCCCGGCTCGGCATTGACGAGGTCGACCCCTTGGATGCGAGCAATTGCGTCGACGATCCGGAAGTCCTCCGACTCTGGAACGCAGCGCAGGTCGATGAGGCATCGCCCCTGGTGGACTCGGGCGACAATGGCCGTCTCCCCAGTGCGAAGATCCGCCGCATAGCTCTCCGGCAGTTCGACGGCCCAACCAGGCAGCGGCACACCAGGAGCTCCCCCGCCGCCGACTCGTCCGTCGTGGGCGACAACGGTTCCAAAGGCAAGCTCTGCCAGGAACTCAGTGCGTTCTTTGAGTCTGTCGAGATTGATGTGAAGTGCTTCGTGGACCGGATTCTGCATGTTCGCAACCGTTGCCTCGATTGCGGCCAACGTGAGTTTGTCGGTGCGCATCGCCCTGGCCAGAGGGTGCTTTGCAATCCGCGCCACAGCCTCACGGCGTCCGAGGATGAGCCCGGCCTGCGGACCGCCGAGGAGTTTGTCCCCGCTGACGATGACGACATCGGCTCCCGCGGCCAGGGCACTGGCGATATCGGGCTCATCGGGCAGGTGAGGGTCGGGTTCGAAGAGTCCGCTGCCCAGATCGGCGATGAGTGGAAGTTCGTGCTCGTCGGCGAGTTCGCGCAGTTGTGAGATCTCCACCGCGGCGGTGAATCCTTCGACCCGAAAATTGCTGGTGTGGACCTTGAGCAGGCTCGCGGTATCGGTGCCGATCGCTTCTGCATAGTCGGCCAGATGAGTGCGGTTGGTCGTTCCGACTTCCTGCAGGCGTGCTCCGGTGGTGGTCATGAGATCCGGCAACCGGAAACCAGCACCGATCTCAACAAGCTCACCACGACTGACGATGATTTCGCGAGGATCTGCCTCACCGCCAGGGTTCGCACCAGCAGTGACTGCACGTCCGTGCGCACCGCGCGAGCCATCTGCTGTAGGGCCACCACGCAGAGCGGTCACCGCGAGCAGGAGTGCGGCGGCGCCGTTGTTGACGACCAAGGCGTCTTCCGCACCCGGACAGGCTCTCAGAAGTGCCTGCGTGGCACCGGTCCCCCGTTTGCTGCGACGACCGGTTTCCAAGTCCATTTCGACGTCGACGTAGCCGGCAGCATCGGCGACCGCCTCTCGCGCGGCCTGGGAGAGAGGCGCACGACCGAGGTTGGTGTGGACGATGATTCCGGTGGCGTTGAGCACCGGGGTCAAGGACGAAGCCGAGCGGGAACTCAGGTGTCGGACAATGGTGGCAGCCACCTCGGCGGTGGGAATCGAGCCAGCGCGAGCAGCACTCTGGGCATCTAAGATGATGGCTTTGATCGTAGCCTGACTTAACCGTTGACCTGCGTCGATGACTTCGGGAAGGCCAAGGAGGCTATCGGTGCGCGGGATGCTGCGCCGCGGATCCGTATCGGCCAAGGCTGTCTCCTCCTGACGGTCCCCGCGGGCCGGCCAGGAAGCGAACTCCGGGCTTTCGAGCGCGACGACGTCGACGATGCTGGTGGCGGAGGCGGACGGGAATCGAACCCGCCAGACCGAGATACTCGGTCGCACCGGTTTTGAAGACCGGGGAGCCCACCAGGACTCGGACGCCTCCGTCTGAGATCCTACCCTTCAGATCAGGAGTCGGACGCACCGCCGGGTGTCGAAGTCGTCGACGAGTGCGACTGCGTGCCTGCCTCGGCATTCACAGTCGTCAGTGAGGTGGCCGCCACATGGTGGTGACCACGTGGCCGGTGGCGGTTGTGATCTGATCACGGGGAATGAAGCCGACGCTTTCGTAGCGAGCATTATTGACCGAGTTGGACGACTCCAGATACGCAGGGGCTGCGAGAGCGTCGATATGGACAAGACTCTCGGCGAGCAGGCCCATGCCCAGTCCCTTACCGCGCTGGTCCTCACGCACGCCGAGCAGAGTGAGGTAGAAGCATGACTGTTGGGGATGCGCCTCGTCGAGCTGTTCGTAGACCTCCAGGATCGCCTTCGCCGCATCTGGGCCCGCGGTTTGCCTGAGCAGACCATCGAGGGCGTCCTCTTCCTGCGCTGTCAGTTCGGTTCCGCCCGGCGGAATCCACACGGCCGCGGCCTCTGCGTCAGGGGTGACGAATGTCCATGGGTAGCGAAGTGCGGAGGTGACATACAGTCGCCACATCACGGCGGCCTGCATGGCGCGTCGTCCTTCGTCTGGGAACGCCGGGCCCCACAAGGGATCGTGAAAGAACGCGCTGGTCATCGTGTCGACGATCGCCTCGGCATCGTTCAGTGAGGCAACCCGAGTGGGACCGCGCCGGCCGCTGTTGGTCATAAGCACACCTTAGCCTCGGTCCACCGATCTCTGGTGAGTTGCCGTTGCCGCGACTGTCGACAGGGCACCGGGCCACGGATCCCTCGTCCCATCAATCCGGGGTGCCGATCCTTTCGGTGGGCCGCGCCCATAGTCGGTAGCCGATGAACGAGGCGATCAACAGGGTGACGCCGGTGATGAGCACGGCACCGATGACACCCAAAGATCCCTCCGTCCAGTCCGAGACTGCCTCCGGGACCACCAACGTGACAGCTGCGACCGCGACAGCCAGGTAGGGCCAGGCGGTTGTCTTCAGGTATGCGGCTATACCGCCGACAGCCATGATGAGTGTGAGCAGGTATCCCAGCCCAGGGTGGTATGCCTCCATCACCGGCAGCTGAGCTCCGAGCAGCGCCGTCGCGACTCCGACCGAACGAGCCAAGGTGATCGCAGGGAAAGCGCCCGCCTCGGTGACCGCCAGCCACACAACACCCACAAGGAACATGGCGAAGGCCACGACGTTTGTCCAATGATTTTCGTAGCCGCTGGAGAAGCTCAGCACTGCCGTCAGCAAGCTGGCCAGCATACCCAGCATCCCCAGCGCGGTGGGTGCCAACCGGTGCCCGATCATAGACGTCAGCAGTCCCACAACCCCGCCGACTACGGCGGGCCAATAGATTCCCTCAAGAGTCGAATCCACCCAGTGATCAACGACAAGCCCGGCTGAGCAGGCCGCGGCGAGGGCTGCTCCGGTCAGCAGCGTGCCGGCAAGGCGACGCCGCGAGTCGTTGGCCGGTTCGTGGACGTCGACCGACTCGGAGGAGACCCGCACGATCACTGCCCCGGCCAGGCCGAGGACTGCACATACGACGGCGAGCATCGTCACGCGAGTGCCAAACCCCAGCCCGTACCATTCCTGGGCGAAGAACAGTCCGCCCGCGGCGAGCACGAAGGCACCGCCGAGATAGCTGAGGACCTCGACGAGTCTGGGCATCTTCGTGCGCCGCGAAGCGGCATCTGACGCCGGTCGTGTCGGCGTGCTGAGAGCAGCAGCAACGACGCTCAGGGAGCGTTCGCGGTCCGCGGGATCAACAAGGCGTTCGGTGATCAGCGCATCGACGACGATGTGTTCGAACGATGGGTTCATGCAGTGATAGTAGCCCAGACGTGATGAGCCCTACGCTGCGCTCAACCATGTCATGTGCGCACGGTGCTCAGAATGATTCATCAGCCGGTCTGACCTCGGTGGTAGAGTCGCGGGCATGGACACCCCTCAGCCTCGCCTGACCGAATTCGCCCACGGTGGAGGTTGCGCCTGCAAGATCCCGCCGGGCGAGCTCGAGGAAGCAGTCAAGGGGCTGACCGGTCAGTCCGGCCCCGATGTCCTCGTCGGCCTCGACGACGGCGATGACGCATCCGCCGTCCGTGTTCGCGATGACCTCGCAGTGCTCTCGACGGCCGACTTCTTCACCCCAGTCGTCGACGACGCCTACGACTGGGGTCGGATCGCGGCCGCGAACGCACTGTCTGACATCTACGCCATGGGCGGGACTCCAGTCACCGCGATCAACCTCGTCGGTTGGCCACGAGAGAAGCTGCCGATGGAGCTGCTCACCGAGGTGCTGCGCGGAGGGCTCGACGTTGCCGCCCAAGCCAACTGCCCTGTCGCCGGTGGGCATTCGATCGACGATCCCGAGCCCAAGTACGGCATGGCCGTCACCGGCATCGCCCACCCCGATGAGCTCATGCGCAATGATGCCGCCGAGGTGGGCCTGCCCTTGACCCTGACGAAACCGATCGGTGTGGGGATCCTCAACAATCGACACAAGCGCACCGGTGAGTACTTCGCCGAGGCGGTCGCGACGATGACCGAGCTCAATGCCGATGCCGCGCTGGCGGCACTGGCCGCAGGCGTACGGGCAGCCACCGATGTCACCGGTTTCGGACTGCTCGGCCACCTATTCAAGATGTGCCGTGCTTCAGGCGTGGGAGCAATCATCGACGCGGCTGCGGTGCCCCGCCTCGGCGGAGTCGATGAGTCGATTGCGGACGGCTGCGTCTCCGGGGGAACCCGCCGCAACCTGGACTGGGTTCGCCCCAATCTGACGACTGATGATTCCGTGACCGAGGACGAACTGTTCCTCCTCGCCGATGCGCAGACTTCCGGCGGCCTGCTCATCGTCGGCGAGATCCCGGGCCACCCGATCATCGGGGAGATCGTCGTCGGGTCTGGTGTGCACGTACGGTGACCCGTCACCGAGTCTGACCGTCACCAAGTCTGACAGACACCGAATCGGGTCATTCGCCGAATTTGGAGGGTGTGACATCCTCGTTGGCGAAGCGTCTGAATCCGCTGAGGAATATCCAGTAGAAAAACCCATTGACAGGCGCTACGAGCAGAGTTTCCCACCACGAAAACATCTCGTTGCCCCAGCCGATGAGATTCATTCCGAAATACACAAGGGGAAACAGGACAGCCACTATGGCGGCCTCTTTCAGGCTGCGCCGGTCGTTGAGCAGCTCCTTGATTGCGTCCTTCATAGGACCACCACGCTACTACTAGAGACGTTTTTCGCAACCTCTCTTGGTATTCGTGCGTCTCACACCCGGCGCGCCTCGCCGCCGGCTCCCCTCACCCGTAGTTTCTTCCACAACCCCTGCCAGGGTTGTTCATGAAGCCACCGGTGCCGAAAACAAGAGCAGACGTAGGACGCAGAAGTACCGGGAGGAGATGCGACTCCCCTTGAGGAACATTCGGTCGGACCTCAAACCCCGGTCGTGATCGAATCGTCGACGATTCCGCGGGCACGGCGTTCTTCGAGGCGAGCGCGCTGCGGCTCGACCACGTGGCGCGGGTCCTTCGTCGATTCGATGCCGGCCTCGAGCACACCGAAACGCGTGTACGCCGAGGCGGCCGCCAATGCCGCACCGCTGACAACCGAGACGGCGCGCAGTGCAGCTCGAGTCTTCCAGCTGCGTCTGCCCGCAGCCCCCGCGACCCGAACTGCGAGACCGGCAACACCAGTACTGCCCCCGCGACCCAGCTTCTCCGTGAACACCCGGGCCCCCACTTCGACAGCAGCAGTGCCGATCGCACCGGCGATGAGCAGCTTCTCCGCCCGGTGGAGTTTGCGGCCGGGCTCGCCGTCTTCGAGCGGGTCAACCTCGGCAGGATGCATGCCCTGCTTCATCCGATTCATCGCGAACGCCTCGCCGGCGGCACCAGCGAGCGCGAGCAGACGCGCTGGTCCGGTCTCCCGCACCGGAGCCAGAGCCATGGCCGCTCCCCCGGCAGCCACGGCCGCCGAGGACACAAAGACGTACGACAGGCCGTTTCGGCCGGCGGCGTTCCAGGTGGGGACCGCGGTGTCGCCGAGCAGCGCCCCGGTGTATGCGGCCAGCGGTGTCGCAAAGAGAGCTGATTCGAATGCCGCTGGCGTCTCCATCGCATGAAGCAGGCTGCGCAGCGGACCCAACGGCAGCCGCAGCCCGGTCAATCGATCCGCCTCGATCGCGGCCAGGACTCCTGAGCCGACTCCGAATCCAGACAGGATCCATGTGCCCAGGCTCATGGGCGAACTGACCTTGAAGACGCGCATCATGTTGAGGAAGCGTTCTGGCCGGCCGAGATCGGCCACGAGTGCCGCTCCCCCGACACCGGTCGCGGTGATCGCGGTCAGTCTGGTCGCAATCCGCAGCTGCGGACGGTCGCTGAACTGCGCACCGAGTCCCAGCAGCGAAGAGCCGCCGGCCAATCCGCCGAGGAACAGGTAAAGCGCGATCTCATCACCCCATGGTGGAGCCTTGACGATCGACCTGCCGTAGTAGGAGGAGAATTCGACATCCTCGACCATCGGCATCTCACGGTTGCCGTCGGCCCCACGGTTCTTCCAACCCTGACCGCCGCCACCGCCGCCGCCACGTCCGGCGCCGCCGTTACCGCCCGGACCGCTGCCGGGTCGACCACCTCGGCGACGCTTCTTTCGACCGCGATCGAGCTCAGGTGGGCGGTAGGAATCGTATTCGGAAGTGCTCATGGACGGCGGCTCCCCAGGAACGCGAGTCCGGCGGCAGCGACCATGCCGAGCGCGGCCATACCGGCTTTGGCATACATCTGCGGCAGGTCCTTCGTGGCCACCCGCGGGTCCGGTGGCAGGCCGTAGACCTCGGGCTCGTCGAGGATGAGGAAGACGGATCCGGTTCCCCCGACCCCATCGTTCGGGTTGGCTCCGTACAGGCGGGCCTCGGTCAGACCCTGCGAGTGAAGCTGGGCCACGCGGGCGTGGGCTTTGTCGACCATGTCATCGTGGTCGCCGAACTTGATGGACTCGGTGGGGCAGGTCTGCGCGCAGGCCGGTTCCTGACCATCGACGAGGCGGTCATAGCAGAGCGTGCATTTGTTTGCCGTGTTCTTGTCCGGCACATCCATATCCGCGGCGCTGCGGTCACGGTCGGTGGGGGTGTTGATCGTCCCGTCGTCGCGGCGTTCGATGACGCCGAAGGGGCAACCAGCCACGCAGGTTCCGCAGCCGTTGCAGACGTCATTCTGCACGACGACGGTGTCGAATTCAGTGCGGAAGAGTGCGCCGGTGGGGCAGACGTCGAGGCACCCGGCGTGGGTGCAGTGCTTGCACACGTCCGAGGACATCAGCCAGCGGAAGTCCGCGGTGTCCGGCGGCGTCGTGTCGAGCTTGGCGATGTCCTCCGGGTTGCTCGGGTCGAGAGCTCCAGGCGCCAGCAGGTCGATGCCCATCGGCGGTGTCGACGGCAGACCGCCACCCGAGGCGCCGGCACCATTGGAGCCGGACTCTGCCGCACCCAGTGCACCACCGAGTGGCTGAGCGCCCGCACTCTCATCGGTTCGGGGTCGGATCGAGGGCATGCCGAGGTTGACGAGTTTCCGCCCGGATTCGCGGGCGGCTTCGATCCGTTCGCCGTCCTGTTCGATGAAGGCGACATGGCGCCACGTGTTGGCTCCGAGGCTGCCCGTGTTGTCGTACGAGGAACCGAGAAGTTCGAAGGTCCCGTCCTGCGGGTTGTTGTTCCACTCCTTGCACGCGACCTCGCAGGCCTTACAGCCGATGCAGATCGACGTATCGGTGAAGAACCCTTTGCGCTCCTGCGCGGAACCGTGCCAGTGCCCGTCCGCAACAGCGTCGTTCTCGACAGTCGTCGACATCAGTCCTCCTCGTTTCCTCTATTGTCCACCGTATCCTCGCCGGTTGGCTCGCCTTCAGATGAAGGCGCTCCCTCGCCGAGGTTGCCCGTCTCTACGCTGTCCGCATCCGAACCGACATACCCTTGGTCCGGATCACCATCTGTCGGGTCACCGTCATCTGCCCGGTTGCCTGCGCCCTTCGCGGTTGGCTGCATGTCGATCCGACCAGTGCGATCATCGGCACTGTCCGTGAGGCTGGAATCTTCGGCCACCTCGGCGCCGGAGGGGTCCCCACCATCGCTCGACTCAGCACCATAGGTTCGACCGGGACTGACGCCCACTGCGGAGTCGCCACCACGGTGAGGGTGCCCGCCCTTGTGTGCTTCGGAGCCAGCCTCATGTGAAGCGGCCACGACATCATCGGAGACAGTGACGAGCTGGTTGCCCGATTCGGGGCCCAGCCCCGCCTCACGCTGGTACTTCTCGACGAAGTCGACGAGCTCGGGACCGCGCGGACGCCGGCCCGGCATGATCGTGCCGGCCACGTACTTGCTGTTCTGGATGAACACGTTGGGATCCATCGTCACGCCCAGCAGGTCGTTCGCGGAGTCGCCTTCGACCGTGGCGTCGCCACCCACGCCCCAGTGATAGGGCAGGCCGATCTGGTGGATGGTCTTCCCACCGATCGTCAGCGGCGTCATCCGGCGGGTCACGAGCACACGGGCCTCGATGGCCGCCCGCGGGGAGACCAAGGTCGCCCAGCCGTAGGGCTCAAGCCCCACCTCGGCGGCGAGCTCCGGTGAGATCTCGCAGAACATCTCCGGCTGCAGCTCGGACAGGTACGGCAGCCAGCGCGACATGCCGCCTGCGGTGTGGTGTTCGGTCAGTCGGTAGGTCGTGAACACGTACGGGTAGACCTCGGAGCCGGGGTTGCCGGCGCCGGGCGCGGACAGGTTGTCCTCACGGCGCATGACCAGACGGGTCGGTGAACTCTGCTGATCGTAGAGCGGGTTGGCAACCGTCGATTCCTGCGGTTCGTAGTGTGTGGGCATCGGTCCGTCGATCATGCCGCTGGGGGCGAACAGCCAGCCCTTGCCGTCGGCCTGCATGATGAATGGGTCGTCACCGTCGAGGTTGGCCGGACCGCCGTGGGCCTGATCCGAACGCGCCGAGGGTGCTCGGTCGATCGGGAAGTCAGGCACGTCCTTGCCCGTCCACTTGCCTGATTCCTCATCCCACCAGACGAATTTCTTCCGTTCCGACCATGGCGCGCCGTCCGGGGCCGCCGAGGCGCGGTTGTAGAGGATGCGACGGTTCGCCGGCCACGCCCACGCCCACTCGGCGGCGGTCTCGTCCTGCTCGTCACGCGGCTTGCGCCGGGCAGCCATGTTCTGCCCGCCCGCGTAGATGCCTGCGTAGATCCAGCAGCCACCGGCGGTGGTGCCGTCATCGGTCATCTGATTGAAGTTGTCGAGCGGGACTCCGTCCTTCTCGCCGCCGACGTAGTAGCCGTTGATCTCGGCCAGCACGGATTCGGGGTCAACCTCGCCCTCCTCGTCGACCGGGTAGTCCCATGTCATGTCGAGCAGCGGTCGATCACGAGGGTCCTCGGAGTTCTTGAGCTTTTCCCGGACCCGTTTGCCGAGTTCGAAGAAGAAATCGAGCTCGCTCTGCGCATCCCCGGGCGGGTTGACGGCCTTGTGGCGCCACTGAACGAGGCGCTGCGTCTGGGTGAAGGTGCCGGCCTTCTCCGTGTGGTTGGCGGCGGGCATGAAGAACATCTCGGTCTCGATGTCCTCGGTCTTGAGCTCACCGCTTTCGATCTCCGGGCCGTCCTTCCACCAGGTGGCGGATTCGATGAGCCGGAAGTCGCGAACGACCATCCATTTGAGGTGACTCATCGCCATGCGCTGCATCCGCCCATTGGCCGATCCCACCGCCGGGTTCTGCCCCAGCAGGAAGTAGCCGTCGACGCCGTCGTTGAGCATGCGTACCTGCGTCTGATAGGTGCCGTGAGCACCGTTGATCTTCGGCAGATAGTCGTAGGCGAAGTCGTTCTCCTTCGTCGCCGCATCGCCCCACCAGGCCTTGAGCAGGCTGGTGGCGTAGCTGCGGCCGTTGGCCCAATAACCCTTGTGGGTCTCTGGGGTGCCAACCGCACCGACATAGTCTTCGAAGGTCTCGTGAACCCCGGCGCTGGGCATCGGCAGGTAGCCAGGCAGCAGATTGAACAGGGTCGGAATGTCGGTCGAGCCCTGGATTGTGGCGTGTCCGCGAAGTGCCATGATGCCGCCGCCGGGACGACCCATGTTGCCCAGCAGGAGCTGGAGGATCGAGGCGGTGCGGATGAACTGGGCGCCCAGGGAGTGCTGGGTCCAGCCCACGGCGTAGGCGAAGCACGTGGTGCGTTCGCGCCCGGAGTTCTGGGTCACCGACTCGACCAAGTATTCGAAGTCGGCGGGTTTGATGCCGCAGTTCTCGGCCACCATCTCCGGCGTGTACCGGGAGTAGTGGCGCTTGAGGATCTGGAACACCGACCTGGGGTCGCTCAGGCTCTCATCCCTGACCGCACGACCTGCTTCGTCGGTCTGGTATGCCCAGGACGAGTTGTCGTAGGAGTTAGTGTCCGGATCGAATCCGGAGAAGAGTCCGTCGAGGTCCTCCGTGTCCTGATAGCTCTCGCTGATCAGGTTCGCAGCGTTCGTGTATGCGCGGACGTACTCGTCGAAGTGCAGACCGTCGCTTAGGACACGGTTGATGAGCGCACCGAGCAAGACGATGTCGGAGCCGGCCCGGATCGGGACGTGCTTATCGGCAATCGCGGTGGTGCGCGTGAAGCGAGGATCGACGTGGATGACGCGTGCACCCCGGGCCTTGGCCTCGGTCACCCATTGGAAGCCCACAGGATGGCACTCGGCCATATTGGAGCCCTGGATGATGATGCAGTCGGCATTCGCCATATCCTGGACGGGTTGTGTGGCGCCGCCTCGCCCAAACGAGGTTCCCAAACTGGGAACCGTGGCGGAGTGTCAAATACGCGCCTGGTTCTCGATCTGGATCGCGCCCGCAGCCGTGTAGAGCTTCTTCGCGAGGTAGTTCTCCTCGTTGTCGATGGTCGCCCCGCCGAGGCTGGCGATCCCCATCGTGCGACGCAGCGGGTGGCCCTTGTCGTCGAAGTCCTCCCAATGCTTGCGGCGGGCTTCGATGAAGCGATCGGCGACCATGTCGATCGCGGTATTCAGATCGAGTTTCTGCCAGTCCTTGGCCCTGGGGGCTCGGTAGAGGACCTCGGTGATGCGCCCGTTGGCGTTGACCAGCTGTTCGCTGGCGGCACCCTTGGGGCAAAGGCGTCCACGTGAGATCGGTGAGTCCGGGTCACCTTCGATCTGGATGACCTTGTCATCCTTGACGAAGACTTTTTGGCCGCAGCCGACGGCGCAGTATGGGCAGACCGACTGCACCACTTTGTCCGCCGTGGCGGTGCGTGGGGTGGTCTCCCGCGTTTTCTGGGACACCACTGATTCGCCGCGCCCCGACGCATCGGAGGAACGCAGCTGCCGGATCACCGGCCACTCGAGAGGACTGAACCTAGCCATGGCTCACATCCTAGCCCTTCTCGGTGGCCGATGGTGACCAATTCGGTCACGATCATCCGCAGTGTTTCACGAGGTGAGATGCGGTGGTCTCATTCGCCGAGGTGGTCCCCGGCTGACGCTGTCGTCAGTCGGTGATCCTGTGTGCCAGGAGCACGCTGTCGTCGAGCTCGGCCGGTTGACCGTCGGGCCCTTCGACCTCGCGGGTGCGCAGTTCGGCGAGTTCGATCTCCCACCGGGCGGGGCTGCCGCCGATGAGCAGGGCGAAATCGCCATTCGGGCTCACCGGCTCATGGTGATGACCCAGGCCATGACCCAGTTCCTCATCATGGTTCTCGGCCCACGGCGGCATCTGTGCGTGGGAGATGAGCAGCAGCCGGCCGTCGGGTGCGACGTGCTCGGCGACTCTCCCGACGAGCTCCTCACGGGTGTCAGGCAACCGGGTGTGGAGGAAGCAGCCGATGACGAGGTCATAGCCACCTCGGCGAGGATGCTCTTCGTCGGAATTCGAACCTGCGGGACCCCAGGAGGAGACGTCAGCGACCTGAAACGATGCGGTGACGCCCTTCGCCCCGGCCGCTTCCGCAGCCCGGTCGACCGCGGTCTGCGACAGGTCGATGCCGGTGACATCCCAGCCGTGTTCGGCCAGCCAGATCGCGTCGGCACCCTCGCCGCAGCCGACGTCAAGCACACTGCCTGCAGGGAGGCTGCCGACTGCGGCGACGAGTGCCTCGTTGGGGTTGCCCGACCAGATCGCATCGCCGGTTCCGGCGTAGCGCTCCTCCCAGGCCGCAACGGAGTCAGGAACTCCGTCATGGGCGGCCTGTTGGGGTTCGGTCACTGCTCCGTTCCGGATTCAGATGACGCCTCCAAGGTTTCAGTGGCCTCTGCGCCTTCGGCTGCGTCGACTTCGGCCTCCTGCTTGGCCAATTCCTCGCGGACCTCGTTCATGTCGAGCTCCTTGACCGCGGTGATGACCTGTTCGAGCTGAGGTGCGGCGAGCGCACCCGGCTGGGCGAAGACGACGATGCCCTCACGGAAGGCGACGAGGGTCGGGATAGAGGAGATCGCGAAGAGTCCCGCAAGTTCCTGCTGGGCCTCGGTGTCGACCTTGCCGAAGACCACGTCGGAGTACTGCTCGGAGGCCTCCTCGTACACGGGGGCGAACTGCTTGCAGGGGCCGCACCAGTCGGCCCAGAAGTCGAGGAGAAGGATCGAGCTGTCGGTGATGGTTGATTCGAAGTTGTCTTTGGTGATTTCGATCGTAGACATCCGGGCAGTCTAAACGCCGACTATGAACACTGTCTGGACATTTTCGCAATCTGGACACCAGGCCGGATCACGGCCTCGATTCTGCCTGAGTCAGTCGACAGCACCTGGGCCCGAACCTGCGGCGGTCAGTCGACGAGGTCGTCAATCGCCTGATCTGCGGTCACGATCGTGACCGGGAACGGATTGCATGTAGTCCAAAATATGAATTCTTCGAACCTTTTGTCACCGAGGGCCGATACACTCTGTTAGAGTTGAATTGTTCTCGTACGAAACTGTACTGAACGTGTGGTGCCGCGAGCGTAGGTAGATTCGCTTGGTACCGTGCTGTTGCCTGTTGGCGCGTGTCTACCGTCCGCGCCTCTCAAACTTTCTGAATTTTCAATCCAGCCGTCCATCGGCTTACGTCCAGCACCTTCGAGTGCATTACCGATACCGAGCTTTCCCGCTTTCGCCTGAGACTAGGATTTTTGACATCAGCACGAATTCCGGAACTTCGGTTTCTCCACAGTTTTTCGTAGGACCTGCGTTAATACGCAGACCATCCAACGAGAAGTCACACTTCCAGATCACCGAAAGGTCGATGTCATCGATCAGATCAGGTCTCTGACAGTGTGAACAGCCGGGCCCACAAAAGGGTCCGACCATCCAGATCGCTTCGGCGGTCACCAGTTTAAAATAAGGATACAAAGATTATGGCTACAGGTACCGTGAAATGGTTCAACTCGGAAAAAGGTTTCGGATTCATCCAGCCTGACGATGGTTCAGCAGACGTCTTCACTCACTTCTCCGCAATCGAATCGACCGGCTACCGCGAACTCGCCGAGGGCCAGAATGTCGAATTCGACTCGGAAATGGGTTCCAAGGGCCTCCAGGCCACAAGCGTTCGCCCCCTCTGAGACTTCCGTAACTTTCCGGTCCCGGCCGGATCGCGATTGATTCGTCAATCGCGAGCACCTGTCGGGAACGCAGTTGCACTGAGTTACACCAAAAGCGTGTGTTCGCGTTTGGAGTTTGTGTCTTCACTTGCTCCGAATGCGGTCACACGCTTTTCGGCGTTTCGAGACAATTTCGGAGCCCTGACGGGGCCGATTCTGCATCCTAGCGGCGAGGCCACAGGTCGTCATTGCGGTATTGGCGATGCGATTGGAAAGAAATGCGACTGCTGCGGAAGAACAGTCTGTAACGTGGGATCTCTGCAACTGATCTTCTCTCCAGGCGGGTGACGCAATGACTGGGACCCACGGCTCTCTGCCTCCATCGACGGTTGTCTTCGACCTTGGAAACGTTCTCATCGGGTGGGATCAAACGGGTCCGCTGGCCGATCGGATGAGCCGGGAGGAGTGGAACCAGTTCGCCGCTGAGGCGGATTTCACCTCCTTGAACACCGCGTCGGACAGCGGGGTGCCGGTCAAGGACATCATTGCTCGGGCTGCCCGGAACGATCCCCGTCACGGCGAGGTCATCGCCGCCTACTACGAACGATTCGACCTGTCCCTCACCGGCCCGATCGAAGGAATGGCGGAACTCGTCGCCGAACTCAAGGCATCGGGTCTCAGACTGCTGGGCCTCTCGAACTGGTCGGCAGAGACCTTCCACCATGCACCGACAGTCGCACCGGCGATCAATGAGCTCGAAGACGTCGTGGTCTCCGGGAGGGAGAAGCTGGTCAAACCCGACCCGGAGATCTTCCGTCTGCTGTGCCGACGCTTCCACCTTGTCCCCGAACAGACGGTCTTCGTCGACGACCTGGCGACGAACATCGACGCCGCGAAGAAACTGGGCTTCATCGGGTTGGTCTTCACAGATGCCCAGACGCTGCGCGAGGACCTCGTGTCGCTCGGAATCTTCGCCTCCTGAGAGACCGAGGCATGCACCCTGTCATCCGGGCCCAAGAAGGTCTTTTCAGCGCACCTGCCAGTCGCGTCAATGGATTCCTGGATCTCGGGATCGTCTCATTCTTTGACCCGAACGTCGCCGGGTCCTTGCACGGTCACTCCGCGTGTATCTGTTTCCCTGAAATCTGCTGTGCTCTGAATTCTGCTGTGCTCTGAATTCTGCGGTGGTCTGAAGGTCTGCTGTCGGACCGGAATCCCGCTCTTAGTCGTTCACACGTCCAAACTCGTCCTTCATCGTGGTCAGCGTCCTGTGGATGTTCAGTCGCTGGAAATCTGCGAAGCTGCTGCCGCCGGTGAGCACACGATCAATGATGGCCGCGGCCCAGTCGGGCCAGGTTGTGCGGTCGTCGTTCCAGGTCTCGGTGACCCGCGTGCGCCCGCCGACGTTCTCGAACTCGTAGACCCAGGTGGCGATGCCTCCGCTGATCGTCGGCGACTTCGCCCCGATCTTTCGAACCTGAAAAGCGAACAGTCGACCCGGTTCAGAGGCGGTGACGACACATTCGGTGACCCACCGTGCACGGTTGCGATGATTTTTTCCCTCGAAGACTTCGCCCATCTGCAATGGCCTGGCTTCACCAGGAGTCTGCGCACCCGTGTTCTCCGGGCTCCAGCGCCGCATCTGCTTCGGATCGGCCACCTGCTCCCATAGAGTGTTGGCATCGACATTGATGATCATGCTGTCGCTGACGTGGGCCGTGCGTTTCATCGGATTCCCTTCCTTGGTTTCGTCCAGCCTAGTGGTGCCGTTGAAGCGTAGTCTGAAGCCCATGCCTCCGAACCCGACGCCCCGCTTGAGTTTCCACGAGATGTCAACGGATGATCTCGACGATATGGCGGACCTTCTCGGCGATCCCCTGGTCATGGAGTACTACCCCCGCCCCAAGGACCGCAGGGAAGCCGCCGAGTGGATCGGCTGGAACCTTCGCAACTATGCAGAACACGGTCATGGGCTCTGGATCATCGAGACCCATGACGGCGAATTCATCGGCGACTGCGGTCTGACCTGGCAGACGGTCGATCAGTCTCTCGCCCTGGAGGTCGGATATCACGTGAAGACCTCGGCTCAGAGGCTCGGCTATGCCGCCGAGGCAGCCACCGCCTGTCGTGACTACGCGAGCTCACATGTGCTGGCGGTGCGAATCGTCTCGATCATCCATCTGGACGCGCCGACCTTCACTGCGCTCCGTGTCCGAGGAGTGCAGCTTCATGCGCGACCGCCTGGTCACGCAGCGCCTGGGCAACGGCGGCAACGGCGGGGCGACGCATCGAGTCGGGTCGCAGCACCATCCAGTAGGGCAGCCGTTCCGACAAAGACTCCGGCAGGAGTCGGACCAGATCGTCATGCAGATCCCCCATAAAACAGGGCAGGAATCCAATGCCCGCACCAGCGCGGGTGGCTTCCACATGGATGAACACATTGGTCGAGGACAGCCCGTCTTTCATCGTCGGGACCAAACGGCGCGGAGCGTCCAGGTCGTCGACTTGGAGCATCGAGTCAACGAAGTACACCAGTCGATGTTCGACCAGCTCCTCCACCGTTGCCGGGGTGCCGTGTTCAGACAGGTAGTCCCTTGAGGCGTACATCCCCAGCTCGTAGTCACCGAGCTTGAATGCCTCGGCCCGATGCACTTGAGGTTCGCCCACGACGACTTCGATATCGAGGCCAGAGCGCTGTTGCAGGGCCTGGCGGGTCACGGTCACGATCTCCACGCTCAGGCCCGGGTGCTGGCGCCGCAGCTTGGTCACAGCGGGTGCCGCCACGTAGGCACTGAAACCGTCGGTTGCCGTCATCCGAACCACTCCGGTGATGGGATCGGGTGCACGACCCGAGTCGCCGAGCCCGCGGACAGCATCTTCGACCTGCTCGGCCACCCGGACGGCTTCAGTACCCAGTTGCGTCAGCTCCCATCCGCCGGCTGCTCGGGACAGAACGCGTCCGCCGAGGGCCTTCTCCAAGGCGGCGATTCGGCGAGAGATCGTCGTGTGGTTCAGCCCCAGCGTGGCCGCTGCCGTAGTGAACTTGGCCGAGCGGGAAACGGTGAGCAGCACCAGGAGGTCGTTGGGTGTCGTGTCCATATCTGCGATATTACGCACGAACGTCGCCGTTTGTGTCTCGGGTTCGCGGATCGTGTGCGCAGATACTCATATGGACGGCCTCCATGCGATGCAGGCACAGTAGTGACATGGCCCAACTGGATCTGCCCTTCACACGTGCTCGATCTGAACGAATCCTTCTGCGAAAAGCTGTGTCGGTAGACCTCGATGCCTATGTCGAGATGTCTGCGGACCCCGAAGTCCGCCGCTACCTGGGTAGCCCGGTATCGGCTCAACGACTGCGCGCACGCATCGAGGCCCGCGGGATCGCATCTGTCACCGAGGACCCTGGAGCCTTCGTTATCACTGAACCGTCGACAGGCCAACTGATCGGAACCCTGATGCTCGAAAGGCGCTCCGTCCATCGTCGAGGCCATGTCGAACCGGACGCCGATGAACTGGAGGTGTCGTACCTGCTGCGAAGACGATCATGGGGACAGGGTCTGGCCACTGAAGCAGTATCTCTGCTCCTGCGTACGGCCGCCGCGCATCTTCCAGATCAGACTGTCCTCGCCGTCACGCAGAGCTCGAATCTGCCATCTCTCGCCCTCGCTCAGCGAATCGGTTTTGCCTACGCGGCCACCTTCACTGAGTTCGATGCGGAGCAATGGCTCGGTGCGGGGCAGCTCCACTCTCTCGGTGGCATTTCGAAGAGTTGAACTCGTTTGGGCCGCTTCGCCCACCATCGGTTCGGGTTGACCTGGCGGTAAGAATTCCGCACATTTGTCTCACTGGGGCTCTGTCTACGATGATTCGCCGCGGGACAACGATCCACATCTCGTCTATCTGCTCCTTGCCGAAGATACCGGTGCCGAAGTGGAAGGCGGCGGCGAATTGGCCGAATAGGAACCAGAAGGCCAGTATGAGTGGTCATGTCATCCTCGTCGATGGCGGATTCGACACACTGAAACGTGGCGAGGACATCTGGGAAACCGCCTAGGCAGGCGCATCTCGGGAGTACAGTCGATCACCCCTCGCCGACCGCTAACGCGGAACTTTCACCTCGAGAGTCGCGCCGCCGAACCCATTCTCGGTATCCCTGCCCTGGACGGTGACGACGTCGACGCCGTCGGGAATCTCAAGATCGCTCTGGGTACGCGTCACGGGCTGCTCGTCGGCGTGGTCATGACCCAGCGTGTGCTCACCAAGCTCGTTCCCCTCCGCATCCAGCACGCGCCAGCCGTTGGCGTACCGCTGCGGGCTGTCATACTCCGAGCTGAGCGTCACTTCCAGCGACCAGGCTCCATTGCCGTCGCTCTCAAGCACCGCACCGAGGACGTCGGGATACTCAGCGTCCTTTGTGTCCGCATCGATGTCCGCAGATGCGCTAGCGGAGACACTCGGCGGCGAGCTGTCCTCGGAACCGGACAAGTCTCCACCACAGCCGCCCAGCACCGAGATCAAGCCCAGCGTCGAGCCCACAGCTAGCGCGACTCGATGCGGCCTTTTCTGGCACGCCTTCACAGGTCGGGTCATGTCTGCATTATGCCAGCCAGCCGGTGACCACACCACTCAGGCAGACCCCCAGATCGCCGGTGACGTGCCTATTGCGGCATATTGACGAACCGTGACTTCGCGCCCTGGAAGGCTACGGAGATGTCAGCGGTCGGGCCCGCACGGTGCTTGGCGACGATGATGTCGGCCTCGCCGGCGCGCTCGTGTTCCTTGTCGTACATGTCGTCACGGTGGATGAGCAGAACCATATCGGCATCCTGCTCGATCGAACCGGACTCACGCAGGTCAGAGATCATCGGCCGCTTGTCCGTCCTCTGCTCACTGCCACGGTTGAGCTGGGAGAGTGCGATGACCGGGATCTCGAGCTCTTTGGCCAAAAGCTTGAGTGAACGGGAGAACTCGGAAACCTCCTGCTGACGCGACTCGACTCGTTTGCCGGAGCTCATCAGCTGCAGGTAGTCGACGCAGACCATCTTGAGGTCGTGCTGCTGCTTCAGTCGTCGGCACTTCGCGCGGATCTCGGTCAGCGCCATGTTCGGGGAATCGTCGACGAACAGCGGGGCATCGTTGATGCGCGATTCCGTCGCAGCCAGGGTCGTCCAGTCGTGAGGGGACAGTTCACCTCGGCGAAGGTTCTGGAGAGGAATCTCTGACTCTGCCGACAGCAGACGCATGACGAGTTCGTTCTTGCCCATCTCCAAGGAGAAGAAGACTGCGGCCTGTCCGTGGTGGATCGCCGCCGAGCGCATGAAGTCCAGCGCCAGAGTCGACTTGCCGACACCGGGACGAGCGGCGATGACGATCATCGTGCCCGGATGGAAGCCGTTGGTGAGCTGGTCGAATTCGGTGAAACCGGTCGGCACGCCCGCAGTCTGCCCATCGGTGTCGCCGTTGCGTTCGATCTCCTGAGCGACATCGCTGAGGATATCGGAGAGGATCACATAGTCCTCAGTGGTGTGACGCTCAGTGACCTGGTAGATCTCCGCCTGGGCCGAGTTCACGACCTCATCGGTGTCACCTTCCGCGTCATAGCCCATCTGCACGATGCGAGTGCCGGCTTCGACGAGGCGACGCAGGACTGCCTGCTCGCGCACGATCGCGGCGTAGTAGCCGGCGTTCGCGGCAGTCGGGACGGAAGAGATCAGCGTGTGCAGGTACGCCGCCCCACCGACTCGGGACAGGTCACCGGTCTTCGTGAGGTAGTTCGCCACGGTCACGGAGTCCGCGGGTTCACCGCGCGAATACAGGTCGAGGACGGCTTCGTAGATGGTCTCGTGAGCAGGCTTGTAGAAGTCATCGCCGGTCATGGATTCGACGCAGTCGGCGATCGCATCCTTGGACAGAAGCATCGCACCGAGGACGCTCTGCTCGGCCTCGACGTCCTGCGGCGGGGTCCTCATCCCGTCAAACCCCTGATTGTTGCTCAATCGTCTTCCTCTTCCTCGAACCTCGTCGGCGGACACCCGCTTTCAACGCCCTCCAACTGTACCTGGATCGGGAAGCCGCAGACCCACCTCGGCGGGGATATCCGGGTGTGAACACACGCTCACTCCGGCGTCCTCAGGCTCCGTCCTCATTCCTTCGAACGACCCGCTGTCGCGACGGTCACGAGAATAGGCTTCGCCAGCTGCAGTCCCGATCTGATGATGAGAATACCGGGAACAACTGACACGAGAATCGTCAGCACTGCGATCGGTTTGAACACGAGCTCCTGCTTAGGCCCCGGCGTTCACGGTGGTGACACTGCGCACGAGCGGACGGGTGAACTGCAGTCCCAGCCACACCATTGCCACGCCGCCGACGAGCACTGATGCGACAACCGCTATGGTCAGAGGATCGCCGAGGTCACCCGCTGACGCCATGAGAGCGGCCAGCATTCCGCCCAGCACCAGGGACATGAGGGTGACGAGGATGATGGGCGACATCACCGCGGTGACGGTGACCCGGTGCATCATCGTCTGTGTCATTCCCGCCGAATGCAGCTCCCGGTAGGTCGATGCCCGGTCGAGGATGTCTGCCGCCTGGTTGATCGTCGCGGAGATCACGATGAAGACGAATGCGATGGCCAGGGTGAGGATGAGTCCGGTGAAGATGTCGTCGGCCATGTACTGGTACGGGCCCATGATGGCCCTGTCCTCGGCGGTGAGATCGCCCTGATTCGCCCGCATCATCGCCGTTCCGGCGCCACCGACGACTGCGATGAAGGTGATCATCGCAAGACCGGCCACGCGCCGCCAGTACTGAGCGGGGGCATCGGCGATCATCGACGCCGCGATCATTGCCGTCGGCCCGCGGGCGATCCGGTGACTGAACCAGCCATGGATGCGCATGACGAGGACGCCGATGACGTTGATGAGCAGAAGCGAAATGCCGATCGTGATGATGCTTGCGACAACGAAGACCATCGTCGGCTGGTTCCGGTCGAGGGAGAAGACGAGGGCACCGATCATGCCTGCCACGAGCACGACGACGGCGATGACCCGAGCCACTGGGAATTTTCGCGCCAGTGATCTCGTGCGCACGCCCAGAGGCGAGACCGTGATCTTGCGCAGGCCGAGCAGTGCTGCGGACAGGCAGACGACGAGCAGTCCGATGACGACTGCAGCGAGCAGCCACCAGGGCATCAGGAGTGCGGAGTATCCCAGCGGTTCACCGGTGAAGACGAGGAAGCTGAGCGGGTAGGCCAGCATGAAGTAGCCGATGATTCCGGCGATGATGCCGACGGCTGCGGGGATGAACGGCTCGGCGACCGCGAGGAGTCGGACTGTGCCGGGCTTCGCGCCCAGCAGGGAGAGGGTGGACAGACGCTCGTCCTGGCGCCGGGCGCTCAACTTCGCCGAGGCGACTCCCAAGCTGATCGCGGGAACGATGAGGAAGACCGTGGCCAGGATGGCAAGCATGCGATAGAGGTCGCCCACCTCGGCGTATCCGGAGACCTCGGGACGGTCGTTGAACGCCCAGGCTCCGCCGGCGACGGTGAGGAAGAGGGTCGAGCAGGCGAAGAAGGCGATGGCGACGAGCTTCGAAGTCGTCGAGGTGAAGGACTGTTTGGTCAGGACTATGGGAAGGATATTCATGGTTCGCCTCACCGATTGTTCTCTGCGTACTGAGCGTTCTGCACGTGCTGTGCCGGTGCCTCATAGCGAGTTGGTTCCGGCTGCTGATACGACGGCTGCTGGTTCGACGAGTCGGAGACGACCCGACCATCGGCGAGGCGAACGATGCGCGAGCACCGGGCGGCAACGCTCTCGTCGTGGGTGACGACGACCAGAGTGGATCCTCGTCCGGTCTTGGAGGCGAGGAGCTCGGTGAGCACCTCGGTGGAGGTAGAGGAATCTAGGGCACCCGTGGGCTCATCGGCGAAGGTGATCACAGGCTGGGTGACCTGGGCACGAGCGATAGCCACGCGCTGGGCCTGGCCGCCGGAGAGCTGCCCGATGCGTTTGCTCAGGTGCTCGCCCAGTCCCAGGCGCTGGAGCCACGCTCGGGCATGTTCGGTGGCGTCGGGACGCTTCATGCCCGAGAGCATCGCGGCGAGCGCTACATTGTCTACGGCTGTCAGTTCGGGCAGGAGCAGCCCCTGTTGGAAGACGAATCCGAAGACTTCGCGACGCAGTGCAGTGCGGCCGGCTTCCTTCAGTGAGGTGATCTCTGCGGCGGCGCTGCGCTCGGTGGGCAGGAGTCGGATATGGCCCTCATCGGGACGGATGATGCCGGCCAAACAGTGCAGGAGAGTTGTCTTTCCCGAACCGGAGGGTCCCATGATGGCCAAAGATTCGCCGAGGCCGATGGTGAGATCGACTCCGGCGAGCGCATAGGTCTGGTTGTAGTGTTTGGTAATGTTCGACGACGTGATGATCGCAGGAAGTTGAGTGTTTGTCATGACTCCATATTTTCGCAATCAGCCTTGCACGACCATGAAGTCCTCCCGCCACCCCGGCGGGGAAAACCCGATATTTCGAGCGGGGGTTATGAACCCAGTGATGGACTGGACCTGACCATCCGCCTATCGTGATGGCGTAGCGGATGCTCTGAAGGCTTCACTCGAAGTGACCGCATAGCTCCGAGCGACCGCACCGCTATGGCGATCGAACACACGACTCAGACTGAGGAGACAACATGAAGGCACAGTGGATCAGCATTCCGGTCGATGATCAGGCTCGCGCATTGAAGTTCTACACGGACAGACTCGGCTTCATCCCGAAGGTCGACATTCCGGTCGGTGAGGAGTTCCGCTGGCTGACAGTTGTCTCACCCGAAGCCCCCGACGGGGCAGAAGTCGTCCTGGAGCCGAAAGGTCACCCTGCAGCGGACGCCTACACGAAGGCGCTGGCCGCCGATGGAATCCCCATCAACCAGTTCGCCGTGGCTGACGTCCAGGCAGAATACGACCGCCTCTCCGCGCTCGGGGTGATCTTCACCCAGGAACCGATGACGATGGGTCCTGTCACCACGGCTGTCCTCGACGACACGGTGGGCAACCTCGTACAGCTCGTCCATCAGGAAGAGAGCGAACCCGATATGGGCTGAGGTTCGACTTCCATCCGAGGTCGAACAGCCACGCAGGGTCTGCAGTGTTCGTCTGGCCAGAAGCTGCTATCCGGAAGCAGTTTTCCGGAAAGCGGCTATCGGGCGCCTCGAAGGGCAGATGCCACAAGGCGCTCCACATCGAGGGTCTCGAGTGGCACCTTGAGGACTAGCATCCGGTGATAGCAGGCTCCCCAAAGCTGGTCGATGATGATGTCAAGGTCGGCATCCTCGGGAAGCTGACCGATGCGCTGCGCGGACCGCAGCCTGTCGCGGGCCAGTTCGCGTCGTGGCAGAGAATACATGCGCGACCATTCCTCAGCCAGGTCCGGGTCCATCTGGGCTGCCCCGATGAGTTCGGAAATCGGCCGCCCCGCGCCCTCATCTGTCATCAGAGTGACAAAGGATGTCAGCTGCAAGACGAGGTCGGCGCGCAGATCACCGGTGTCGGGGAACTCCAGCTGAGGCCCGCTCTGCGTGAAGAACGCCTCGGCTGCCAACGCCCCCGATGACGGCCACCATCTATAAAGCGTGGTCTTGCTCGCACCAGATTCCTTCGCGATCCGCTCAAAAGTGGCCGCGCGGATACCCTCACGAACAAACACGTTGCCCGCTGTCGCCAATACCTCGGCGCGGACTTCTGCGGCCGGCCGTCGGCCCCGGCCTCTGCGTGTCGTCGCGGCCTCAGTCATCACCACTCCTCATGTGGACGGTTCGTTCATTATGATGCTACGCTCACTTATGAACGTAACGTTCACATCCTATCGTGGGGAGAAACCATGATCAGCACAACAAGTCGCGTCGCCATCGTCACCGGCGGGTCCGGGGGCATCGGGCGCATCAGTGCCGAACGGCTGGCAGCAGATGGGGCGGCAGTCATCGTCCACTACGCAGGCAACAAGGAACGAGCCGACAACACCGTCGCCGCCATCGTCTCTGCCGGCGGACGGGCCATCGCGCTCGGGGGCGACGTCGCTGACGAGCAGGACATGAGCAAAGTCTTCGATGCCGCCGAGGCAGAGTTCGGTGGTGTCGATGTGCTCGTCCACACCGCAGGGATCATGCCACTGTCCCCGATCGTGGATCTCGACCTTGAGGTCTTCGACCGCGTCCAGCGCACGAACGTGCGCGGTACGTTCGTCGTCGACCAGCTCGCCGCCCAGCGTCTGCGCGAAGGAGGCGCGATCATCAACTTCTCCACATCTGTCACTCGCTTGCAGATCCCCGGTTACGGGGCATATGCCGCTTCTAAGGGCGCAGTCGAGGCGATCACCCTCATTCTCGCGCGCGAGCTGCGCGGACGAAACATTACTGTCAACGCCGTCTCACCCGGGCCCACCGCCACCCCCTTGTTCTTCGAAGGCAAGAGCCAGGAGCAGATCGACGGCGTTGCCGCGATGAATCCGATGGGGCGTTTAGGCGCCCCGGAAGATATCTCCGAGATGGTGTCGTTTCTGGCTGGGCCCGCCCGCTGGGTCAATGGCCAAGTCCTCCATGTCAACGGCGGCGCCGCCTGAGAAAGTCAGGGCCATGTATCCACAAGGGTCGACACCGGCCCGACTATACCCGGACCAATCTGCGCGATTTCCACGATGAAGACAGCCGCCACGCCGACGACGGGCTTCAGCCAGGCAGCAGCACGATGATCGTGTGGATGAGAAGGCCGACCAGAGCGCCGATCACGGTTCCGTTGATGCGGATGTACTGCAGGTCCCGGCCGACGTAGAGTTCGATCCTCTCGGCGGCTTCCTTCGCATCCCAGCGTTCGATCGTGTCGGAAATGACGCTGGCGATCTCGGGACCGAAGCTCTCGGCCAGGTCTCCGGCCGTCGTGGCGATCCGGTCATCGATCTTGGCGGCGAACTCCGAGTCGTCCTGCAACCGCTGGGCGAACTCTCCGATGAGTTCAGAGATGCGTCCGCGCACCTCCCCGTTCGGGTCGATGATGGCCTGGCGCAAAAGCTGCTTGAGTGAAGTCCAGATCTCGAGCACCGAGTCGACGACTCCGGACTGGCTGAGCAGGTCGTTGATGATGACCTCGGCCTTCTCCGACAGCGGAGTGTCCGAGTTCAGATCGTCGGAGAGCTCGACGAGCCAGGCGTCAAGGGCCTGCCGGGCCTTGTGGTATTCGTTGTCGCGAACATCGGCCACCCAGCCCAGCACCTCTCGCTGCAGTCGGTTGGAGAGCTGCTCGTTGAGGAATTCAGGAATCCAGGAGGGGGCCCGGTTGTGGACGATCTCATCGATGACCTGCGGATTGTCACTCAACCAGGAATACGCCTCGGCGATGATGAGATCGACAAGTTTATGGTGCGCACCGTCGAGGACGATCTGGCGCAGCAGCTGCGCCAGCACCGGGGTCTTGCGGGTCGCGACCAGGCGCGGAATGATGACGTTCTTGGTCAGGGCCACGACGGCTTCGTCATCGATGCGAGCCAGCACGTATTCGAGCCCACCGGCAGCACGGTCGACGACAAGGTCACGGTTGGCGGACCTGCTCAGCCACTCACCGGCGCGATGGGACACCTGGGCGGATCGGATCTTCGTCGACACCGCCTCGGCGTGGAGGAAGTTCGCGGCGACGAACGCGGACAGACTCGCACCCAGGGTGTCCTTCTTGCGCGGGATGATCGCGGTGTGTGGGATCGGCAGGCCCAGCGGGTGGCGGAAGAGCGCGGTGACGGCGAACCAATCGGCGATCGCACCGATCATCGCGGCCTCAGAAGCGCGCGAGACGAAGCCCCAGACTCCCGTGTTGTCGGTGAAGATGTGGGTGCTGAGAAAGATGAGGGTGGCGAGGATCAGCAGCGACAGTGCCAGCGTCCGCATTTTGCGCAGACCCCGTGCCCGTTCCTGATCCTCCGGCGTCAGTTCGCTCGGACCGCCGAAGCGCGGCACGGATGGTGCTTTTTCGATCGACATCATTCCCCCTTGTCACTTGTCATCGACTTTAGCGAAGTCCCCGCCCAAGATGGGCATCGGCAGGCTGCGCCGATACTGGGAACCTGAGTCGTGGCCCCGCTACCTGCGCCGCGGTTCTGGTTCCTGAAGTCGCATCAGGAGCCGTGAGACTGGCCCATCCTGTCACCGACAGCCTCATCGTGCTTGGATGGGGAGAAGCACCATTCGACGATTTGAGGAGGATGACATGGCCGAGGGCTTTTCTGTCGGTGATCACGTGGGGTGGAATTCGGAGGCCGGCGAGGTCTCGGGCACGATCACGAAGGTCCACACCTCGGACTTCGAATACAAGGGCCACAATCGCCGTGCGTCGAAGGATGAGCCGCAGTACGAGATCAAGAGTGACAAGACCGATCAAATCGCCGCTCACAAGGGCACGGCGCTCCACCGAATCGACACGAAGTGACCGATCCCCGATTCCTCACCATCGGACATTCCAACCATTCCCTCGAAGAGTTCACTGACCTCCTGACCGAGAATTCCGCCGAGGTGGTCGTCGACGTCCGCAAACTGCCCGGATCGAATAAGAACCCCCAGTTCAACGCGGATACCCTTATCGATGACCTGGCCGAGGTGGGGGTGGAGCTGCGTCGGCTCGAAGGGCTGACCGGCAGACGCCCCGTGAACCACAACATCGAGTTCGAGGTCAATGGGTGGTGGAAGAATCGCAGCTTCCACAACTATGCCGATCACGCCCTGACCGAGGAGTTCCGCCACGATTTCGATCAGCTGCTCGAATGGGGCGCGAACGGCCGCTGCGCGCTCATGTGCTCGGAGGCGGTGTGGTGGCGCTGCCATCGGCGCATCATCGCCGACAATCTGCTCGCCCGCGACTTCCCTGTCACTCACATCATGGGCAAGAACCAGACCACGGCGGCCGAACTCAGTGCCGGAGCCGTCGTCGGTGCGAAGGCGACCGTCACCTATCCCGCGGACGAGACAGAGTGACTCACGGACATCTATCCCGTCGAGCTGGCCGAGCACATCCGTCTCTGACCACCCCACACCACCGGCTGAGACTCGTCGAGAGCATACGAAAACGTCGAGGGGACACTCTGTAGAGTGTCCCCTCGACGTTCAGCTGTGCTTTCGACAACGGATCCGCGGACCATCGGCCCGCCAGACTCGCTATGGAAGCATCAGGCCTTGCCGACGACCTCGAACTTGGCGTTCGCGGTGATCTCGTCGTTGACGCGCACGGTAGCGGTGTAGCTGCCGGAGGTCTTGACGTGAGCAGGCAGTGCGACCTGGCGACGATCGAAATCGTGTCCGGTTGCGGCGTGCAGCGCTTCGGCCACAAGCGCAGGGGTCACGGCGCCGAAGAGGCGGCCGTTCTTACCCGACTTGAGCTCGATGCGAGCGCTGGAGGATTCCAGCTGAGCCTTGACCTTGACTGCTTCATCGTGGTCGGCGATCTGCTTGGCCTGACGGGCCTTGCGGAGAGCATTGACATGCTTCTCTGCGCCGGCAGACCATGCGGATGCCCAGCCACGGGGCAGGAGAAGGTTACGTGCGTATCCGGCGCGAACCTCGACGATATCGCCGGCGGCTCCCAGACCATCAACTTCCTGGTTCAGAATAACTTTGCGATTAGGCATGTTCTCTCCCTCCGATCAGCGAGCAGTGCTCGAGTAGGGCAGAAGTGCCATCTCGCGGGCGTTCTTGACGGCCTTTGCGATGATGCGCTGTTCCTGCACGGTCACGCCGGTGACGCGACGAGCACGGATCTTGCCGCGGTCGGAAATGAACTTACGGAGCGTAGCGGTGTCCTTGTAGTGGATCTTCGCCGCTTCGCCCTTCTTGAGCGGATTAGCCTTCTTCTTGATAGGCTTCCGGATCTCTGGCTTGGCCATGAGTATCTCCTGATTTACGAAATGTCTTGAACGTGTTTAGAACGGTGGTTCATCGGCGCCCGGGTTGCCCCAACCGCCGTTTCCGCCCTGTGGACTCGATGATGCCCACGGGTCGTTTGCCGGTGCGTTGTTCCCCTGGCTGTAACCGCCCTGGCGCTGACCACCCTGCTGCGAGCCACCCTGTTGTGGGTTGGACTGCTGCGGGTTGTTGCCCCAGCCCGAGGACTGCTGCTGACCGAAGCCACCCTGCTGGGGGCCCCCGCCCTGCTGCTGCCCACCGGAGTTACCGCCGCCGGAGAATCCGCCTCCGCTGCGTTCGTTCTTCGTCACCTGAGCGGTGGCGCGTCGCAGGCTGGGGCCGACTTCGTCGACGTCCAGTTCCATAACGGTGCGCTTTTCGCCCTCTTTGGTTTCGAAGGACCGCGACTTGAGGCGGCCCTGAACGACGACCCGAGTACCGCGTTGCAAGGATTCGGCTACGTTTTCGCCCATCTCACGCCACACCGAGCAGCGAAGGAACAGGGTTTCCCCATCCTTGAACTCGTTGGACTGACGGTCGAACATACGCGGCGTCGAAGCCACGGTGAAGTTTGCGACCGCAGCACCGTTAGGTGTGAAGCGCAGTTCGGGATCACTTGTCAGGTTCCCGACAACCGTGATGACTGTTTCGCCTGCCATTGACTGCTCCTTGAAACGAGGTGCTTGACGCTATTACTTGGCGTCTGGGCGGAGGATCTTGGTGCGCAGGACGGACTCGTTGAGTCCGAGCTGGCGATCGAGTTCCTTGGTCGTTGCAGGCTCTGCGTGGAAATCAACCACGACGTAGAAGCCTTCGGACTTCTTCTGGATGTCGTAGGCAAAGCGCCTGCGTCCCCAGATGTCCACGTTGTCGATGATTCCGTTTTCAGCCGGGACAACCTTCATCAGCTTGTCCACGGTGTCAGCCAACGTCCGCTCTTCGGTTTCGTTGTCAAGAATGAGCATGAGCTCGTAATGACGCATCTGTCACCCACCTCCTCTGGTCTTTACGGCCATGGTCGTTCCATGGCAGGAGGGCATATGCATGTCTGCTCCGTCCCCCACGATTGTTGTGAAATGGGAACAGACCTACACAGTCTAGTGGACGCCCACCGGTGGTGTCATGTCGGATTCCCGTGCCCTTGGACACGGACCGTGGGATGGTCATCGTCGACTCTCCGAGGCGGTTCCGTCCTGAGCAGTCGACCGCGAATCCGTCGCCGGTACAGATTCTCTCCCGCGCAGATGACGACGGCGACGAGAGCGAGCAGCCGCAGGAGGGTCAAGAGAGCGACGAAGGTCGGTTCGAGGCCCTTGTCCGATTCAATCGCGGCAACGTCGCCGAGGTGGATGGCAATGGCGAAGACCGTCTCGGCCAGTGCCCAGATGATGAGCACCCACCAGCGACGGACTGTGAGTGCGAGGAATGGCAGGATCCATAAGCTGTCCCAGGGCATCATTCCGGGGGCCAGCAGCAGGCAGCCACCGATGAGGAGACAGGCGGCAACGGCTGGGTCGAGTCCTGTTCTGCGCACCATGTACAGCGAGATGGCGACTGCGGCGATGACACCCGCGCTGCCGATGATCCACACCGGTGCCCACACCTCGGCGGTTCCCAGGCGAGCCATGACCAGGATCGAGGCAAATGATCCGCCGTCGACGGCGTCGCTCATCCAGCCCATGATCCGTTCGATGGCGCTGCCGTCGAGGACGAGGATGAGCGCCGAGGTGATCGTGGCAGCCGCAAACATCATTCGCGGATCCCGGGGCCTCAGTCTTCCGGCCGGGCGCGGTCCAGCGAGGCTGAGGGCGAGAAGAACCAGCAGTGCCAGGGGGTTGATGAATGCGGCTAGCCCGAGGAGGACTCCGGACAGCCACGGGCGGGAAGTCACCGGCGATGAACCGACGAAGATGGCCATGGCCCAGACGCTCAGGGCCAATGCCACCGGGTCCAAGGTCGAACCCACGGTGAAGAGGATGACCGGCGAAGCGAAGGCTGTGACCAGCCAGGCCCGCTGCCTGGCGAGAACCAGCAGTGCGACGCCGAGAGCGGCGAAGGCGATCACATTGACGAGGAGGACGATCGCCATGAAGACGGAGACATCGTCGGTCATGAGTTTCAGCAGTTGAACGAAGCGCGCGTCGAGCGCGGACAGTCCCGCTATCCCACCGGTCGAACGTCCCAAAGCCTCTTCAGGATTGGTCTGTCCGAGGAAGGCCGCGGAAAGAGGCCCGGCACACATCCTCGCCGAGGCGGATGGGTGTTCGTAGCCTGAGCTCAAGCATGGGCCCTGCAAGGCGAGTGCGAGGAACGTCGTCACACCGAGGATGCCGGCGAAGATATAGGCCTGGCCACGTCGGAACTGCGCCCCCGCGGACGCGAGGTGAATGCCATCCGGACCGCCGAGCAGAGGCTCGGCGATCCGGGTGCTGGACTGAGAAGGCAAGACTAGAGGCTACTAGTCGTTGGTGTCTGGCGACTCCGGTGGTTTGATCGGCACGTCGATTGGCGAATCGTCTTCCTCTCCACCCTCATTTCCGGAACCTGCGCCGTCGCCGCCGCTCTCATCATCGGTGCCCTCGCCGCTATCGTCATCCGTCGAAGACCCATTGTCCTCGCGACCCTTATCGGAATCCTCCGAGTCCTCCGAACCGTCGGCCTCCTTCTCTTTGTCCTTATCCTTGCCCTTGTCCTTATCTTTGTCCTCGTCGTCCTTGGGCTTCTCGCTCGGCTTGTCGATCGGGGCCTTCTTCTCCGAGTCGTCGCCGTCGCTTCCGCTGTTGTTGCCACCGGGCGCCTTCGGCTGAGGTGGTGGCGCAGGAGCGTTGGTGTTCTTGGGCTTCGGCTTATCGGGCAGCTCTCCGCGCTCGGGGAACTGCACGACCTTGGTGCCTTCCAGCGCCTGCTGCATGTATTCGGTCCACACCTGAACTGGGAACGAACCACCGGTCACTTGGCCGCGGCCGCCGTAGGGGCCAATCGGAATCGGTTTGTTATCAACCTCACGGTAGAGGACCACCGAGGTCGCCAGGTTCGGCGTATAGCCAGTGAACCAAGCAGCTAGGTTTTTGTCAGTAGTGCCTGTTTTTCCAGCGGCTGGACGACCGAGGTTGGCAGCGTAGGCACCTGATCCGCTGTTGACCACCTGTTGCAGCGCATATGACGTCTCGGCCATTACGGCTTTGTCGAAGACTCGCTTGCCCTTGGTCTCGGGCTTGTACACCTCTTCATCATCGGTGCCCTGGGTGACCTTCTTGATCGCATGGGTCTCGTGATGAACGCCATTGGAGGCGAAGGTCGCATAAGCGTTGGCCATATCGATGGGCTTCACGCTGGGCGTGCCCAGAACGTTCGATTTATCCGGAGTCAGATCAATCGAACATTGGCCGGTGTCGCCCGAGGCCAACTGTTCCTCCGTGCAATTACCACTCAAGCCAGCTCGCTGAGCGACATCGACAGTCTTGTCAGGACCGACCTGCACATTGAGTGCTGCATATGCCGTATTGATCGATGACTGCGTCGCTTTGAGCAGGGTCACCGGCCCATAGTTCGCACCACCGAAATTTGTCACCGGCCACGGAGACCCGCCATTTGGGAATGTCGTCGCGCTCCCCGGGTACCGGTCCGTCAATCGCACGCCGTTCTCCAGTCCGGCGACGAGGGCGAAGGGTTTGAAGGTCGATCCGGCCTGCACATGACTCTGTGTCGAGGCGTTGAATGCCTGATCCAGGTAGTTCTTACCGCCGTAGAAGGCTTCGATGCCGCCGGAGTCCGGGTCGATCGAGACCAATCCTGCCTGGAGCCCCTCTGGCTGATCGGACGGCAAGTTCTTGATAGCCTTTTCGGCCGCCTTCATCCGATCCTTGTCGAAGGTGGTGGTGATGTTGTAGCCACCGCGATCGAGCTGAGCTTCATCGATGTCGAGCTTGTTCAGGGCCTCACGCCGGACAAAGTCCCACATGTAGCCTGTCTGGCCCTTGAGGGATGCTTCTTTGTCGGCTTTCTTCACCTCGGGCATCTTGACCTTAGCGGCCTGCTCCTCGGTGATGAAGCCTTCATCGGTCATCGACTTCACAACGTAGTCGAACCGGTCTTGATAGGCCTCAGGATTATCTGCCGGATCGGCTGCTCCAGGACGCTGGATCATCGCTGCCAGGAGTGCGGACTCACTGACGTCGAGGTCCTTCGCCGGCTTGTCGAAGTAGTTCTGGCTGGCGACCTCGATGCCGTATGACCGGCGGCCCAGGTAGATCGTGTTCAGGTAGTTGGCAAGGATCTCGTCCTTGCTCTGCTGCTGGTCGATCTTGAGGGAGATGAACATTTCCTTGACCTTGCGGTCCAGAGAGTGCTCATTGGTGAGGTAGAAGTTCTTCACGTACTGCTGTGTGATCGTCGAACCGCCGCCGGCGTATTGGTTCGTGACAACACCGACGACTGCGCGGGAGAGTCCCTTGATCGAGATTCCGCGGTTCTCGTAGAACGAGGTGTCCTCGGCCGCGATGGCTGCCTTGCGCATCGGTTCGGAGATTTCGTCGATCGGCACCGACTTGCGGTCCTCGACCTTGTACTGGCCGATGGGTGTCTTGCCGTCGTTGTAGTAGATGGTCGACGTCTGACCCGTGGCCTCGATGTTGGGCTCAGGGACGTCAGTGACGGCATAACCGATGGAGAACAACACGCACAGGGCGATGATGATGCTGAGTCCGCCCACAACGAGCAACCGGACGCTCGGCAGAAAACGCGTCCATCCGCTCACACCTGTGCGCGGATAGTTGAGAATGTTCTTTGTCTTCTTGCCTCTGGTTTTGGCTTGTTCTTGTCCCTTAGCCACCCAAGGTCCTCCAGGTCAGTTTGCCTGCCGCATTGCGTGGCGACGAGGTTCGATAAGGTCACACGTGAGCTTCAGTGTGGCACGCATTCTTTGGAACACAGTGAAAATACCCTGAATCCAGCGCCCTCTCACCCCGCTTGTTACCTATCAGCACGTATGAGTAGTGTGATGTATCCACTCTCACCAGGGATTTTACCGGCAGTCCGGGTTTTCAACCACGTCCAGTGCGGAATTGCTCACATTTAGCTACTTTTTCAACTATCAGCCGCCTGTCGGCCCCGCCGTGAGCACTCTCCTATGCAGTATCCGACAGGGAAAGGGCAGCCCAGTCCAGCCCGATTCGCTCTGGTTCAACGCTGAGTCAGGTATTTCGCGTCAAGGCAAGAGCGAAAAACCGACTCAGCGTTGGCCGAGAGCGATCACCCCTTGAGGTCGAAGTCGGTGTCTGCGTACTCTTTGCCCTCGACTACCGGCTCCCCGCTGAACGGGTGCAGCTGGTCCTCACGGGCGCGAAGTTCAACACGGCGGATCTTGCCGGAGATGGTCTTCGGCAACTCCGAGAACTCGAGCCGGCGGATCCGCTTATAAGGGGCCAGATGCTCACGGCAGTAGGCCAGGATCTCCCGGGCAGTATCCGCATTGGCCTCGAAACCGCCCGCCACGACGACATAGGCCTTGGGCACCGCGAGACGGACAGGATCCGGTGAGGGGACCACAGCCGCCTCGGCGACGGCCTCGTGCTCAATGAGCACGCTCTCGAGCTCGAACGGGGACAGCCGGTAGTCGCTGGCCTTGAACACGTCATCGGCTCGTCCGACGTAGGTGATGTAGCCGTTCTCGTCGCGTTCGGCCACGTCACCGGTGTGATAGACACCGTCAGCGAAGGCCTCGTCGGTCTTCTCCTGATTGGACCAGTAACCGCTGGTCAGCCCCAACGGGCGGGGGTCAAGACGGAGGCAGATCTCGCCCTCGTTGCCCTCTTCGCCGGTTGCAGGATCGATGAGGACCACGTCATAGCCAGGCAGCACCTTGCCCATGGAACCGTACTTGAGCTCCTGATCAGGGGAGTTGCCGACCTGCAGTGTCGTCTCCGTCTGACCATAGCCGTCACGGATGAGCACATCCCAGTCCTGCTTGACCCGATCGATGACCTCGGGGTTGAGCGGCTCACCGGCGCCGAGGGCGATCTTCGGCGGGTTCTTCAGGTGCTTCAGGTCAGCCTGGATGAGCATGCGCCACACAGTCGGCGGGGCGCAGAAGCTCGTGACTCCGACCCGGTCCATGGTCTCCATCAGGGCATTCGCGTCGAAGCGCGAATAGTTGTAGAGGAAGACGCAGGATTCGGCGATCCAGGGGGTGAAGATGTTCGACCACGCATGCTTAGCCCAGCCAGGCGAGGCGACATTGAGGTGGACGTCGCCGGGCCTCAGGCCCATCCAGTACATCGTGGACAGGTGACCGACGGGGTAGGACACGTGGGAGTGGGCGACCATCTTCGCCTTCGAGGTCGTGCCCGAGGTGAAGTAGAGGAGGAGCAGGTCATCGGCGCGGGAGGTGCCCTGCGGGTCGAAGCTGGTCTCCTCGTCGTCGGCGTCGGCGTAGCTGTAGTCCTGCTGGCGCTTGGCGTCGTCACCGACGATGAAGCGCACCACCTCGGCGTCGACATCGTCGAACTTCGCAGCGTCGTCGGCGCCGGCGATGACGAACTCGGCCTTGCCGCGCTCGACCCGATCACTTAAGTCGATGGGACCCAGTTGAGTGGTCGTCGGCAGGAGAACCGCACCGAGTTTGATGCCGGCGAGCATGGTCTCCCACAGCTCGACCTGGTTGTTGAGCATGATCATGACATGGTCGCCGCGCTTCACACCTGACCGGCGAAGGAAGTTGGCGACCTGGTTCGACCGGTGGGAGAGCTGGGCATAGCTCCACTTGCCCTCGGATCCGTCCTGCTCGACGATCCACAGGGCGGGACTGTCGTTGCCTTCGGCGACTTTGTCGAACCAGTCGATGCCGAAGTTGAAGTGATCGAAGCGCGGCCATTCAAAGCCGTCGCCGGCCGCCGCAGCATCGCTGCGCAATGCGATCAGCTTGTCTCTGGCTGCACGGAACTCTTCGGTCACAGTCATTGTGGTCTCCTCACCTCTTCGCCTGCGCCACACCATGTGACGACAAGCACAAACATACGCGAGTTACGAAGCTATCAGTTGGTGTGAGGATGACAACAGGCGGGGGTGGAGCCTAGGACTGCTCGCCGGACTCAACGTCGGCAGGCCCGTTCTCCGCCCACCACTGACGCAGGACCGCTTCGGCGCGCTCAGGCCCCAGCGGTCCGTGCTCCATCCTCTCCTCGAGCAGGTGCTTGTAGGCCTTGCCCACCAGCGGTGAGGGTGTGATGTCGAGGATGGCCATGATCTGCCGACCATCGAGGTCAGGACGGATCGCGGCGAGTTCCTCCTGTTCACTCAGCTTCTCGATCCGGTGCTCCAGGTCGTCGTAGGCAAACGCGAGCCGATCGGCCTTCTTCTTGTTCCGGGTGGTCACGTCTGCCCGGGTGAGGATGTGCAGGCGCGAGAGCAGCGGGCCGGCGTCGGTGACATAACGCCGCACCGCAGAATCTGTCCACCCGGCATCACCGTAGCCGTAGAAGCGCAGATGCAGCTCGACGAGGCGACCAACAGCCTTGGTGGTGTCCTTGTCGAAACGCAGCGCCTTCATCCGCTTCGCGGTCAGCTTCGCACCGACAGCATCGTGGTGATAGAAGGTGACAGCCCCACCGGGCAGGAATCTGCGGGTCGCGGGTTTGCCCACATCGTGCATGAGAGCCGCGAACCGGACGGCGAAATCCGGCACGACAAGATGGTTGGGATCATCAGAACTCAACCCGGCCTCACGCTGTTTGGCCGCATACTTCTCTTCGAGCTCCACAGCCTGGCGCAGCACAGTCAGCGAGTGCTGGTAGACGTCCTTGTGACGGTGGTGCTCATCGGTCTCCAGCCGCAGACCCGCGACTTCGGGCAGGACGTGGTCGGCAACATCGGTGCGCACCAGCAGATCGACGCCCGCGGCCGGGTCGATGCCGGTCATCAACTTGAACAGCTCCACCTGGATGCGTTCGGCCGAGATGATCGCAATCCGATCGGCCATGTCACGCATCGCCGCTTCGACCTCGGCGACGGGATCGAGACCCAGCTGAGCGGTGAAGCGAGCGGCGCGCATCATGCGCAGCGGATCATCGGAGAACGAATCGACGGCCGTTCCCGGGGTCCGGATGACACCCTCGACGAGGTCGGTGAAGCCCTCGAACGGGTCGACGAAGGTCATTGCCGGCAGGCGAATGGCCATCGCACCGATCGTGAAGTCACGTCGGATGAGGTCAGCGTCGAGATCTGTACCGAATTTCACCGTCGGTTTGCGCGATTCCGGGTCGTAGGACTCGGCGCGGTAGGTGGTGATCTCGATCTGCACACCGGACTTGATGGCGCCGATGGTCCCGAATTCCCGCCCGATGTCCCAGTGTGTGTCGACCCAGTCGGAGGTGAGGGTGAGGATGTCGTCGGGGCGCGCATCCGTGGTGAAGTCGAGATCGGGCATAGGACGGCCCAGCAGTGCGTCGCGAACGGAGCCGCCGACGAGCGCGAGTTCGAATCCGGCCGCGGCGAAGCGCTTGCCCAAGGGCCCGAGGATGTTCTCGAGCTCATCGAGCTTGTCGTACAGACGGGCGTGCGCGGTCTTCGGATCCACCGAGCTCCTTCGTGTTCTACCGTGGTCGTTCCGATTGGAGACGACTCATCTACAGCCGGGTCCAGCCTACCGGGAGCGCGCCCAACGACACTTCCAAGAATCGCCTACTAAGGTAGGAGAATGACCACACCGATGCCCAAGCCGGGACCACGAGCGTCTCGTCGCACCACGGTAGAGGAGATTTCCGCCGGGGGCATCGTCGTCGACTTCACACATCCGGAACTGACCGTGGCCGTGATCGCCCGGATCAACCGGGCAGGACGGATCGAATGGTGCCTTCCCAAGGGACACCTCGAAGGAACCGAGACCCCCGCTGAGGCGGCTCGACGAGAGGTGGAAGAGGAGACAGGCATCCGCGGGCAGATCGTCTGCCCCCTGGGCTCCGTCGACTACTGGTTCACTGTGACCGGAATCCGGGTTCACAAACTCGTCCACCACTTCCTGCTGCGTGCACGGTCGGGGGCGTTGACCGTGGATAATGATCCTGACCAGGAAGCGATCGACGCCGCGTGGATCCCCTTCAACGATCTGCGCTCCCGGCTCTCCTTCGCCAATGAACGTCGCATCGTTGCCGCCGCCCGCCCGATGGTCGCCCGATTGGAGCAGTGAAACCCATCAGTCATACGCGTTTCCTCCTCGCCCTGCTGAGCACGGTCCTGCTGCTCGCAGGGTCGGTTTTCGTGTTCCCGCTCATGGGAGCGAGCCCCGCAGCCGCCGCCGGTTCGGCCGCTGCCGATGGCACCTCACCGGACGGGAGCACGCCGAGTGAATCCGAGGTCTCCATCACTCTCGACGAGGTGACGCCCTGGGTCGATGAGAAGGGCACACTCACAATGCGCGGCATGATCACGAACTCCACAGATCAGGTGATCTCGAATCCTGAGCTGAGTCTGGCGATGTCCACGCAGAAGCTCGATTCCGGACGAAAGATCCAGAGCTGGAAGACCGACCAGTCCCAGAACCGCAGCATCGCCGACCTCGAGAACAACGGTCCCGCCGCCCGTAAAAAGGCCAAGAAAGCCCAGAAGTCAGCACAGGACACAAACGAGAAATCCGACCCGCGGACTGCAGTGGACACCACTTTCGACGATGAGATCGCGGCCGGATCCTCCTCGGAGTTCACGATCTCCGTCCCCGCAGAACAACTCGGGCTTCGGAAGTCCTCTCCGCTCTCGGCCTGGGGTCCGCGCGGTCTGAGCGTGCAGCTCGGCGATGCCACCGGGCGGCTCGACTCCGAAGTCGGGTTCTCCACCTGGTACCCGAGCCCGAAGTTCGACAAGACCAAGGTCAGCATCCTCGCCCCCGTGACGCTTCCGGCTCACACCGCTGACGGCATCATCGACCCCGACGACCTCGACAAGGCGATCGGCAAGGGCGGCTCCCTGACTGCGATCATGAACGTCCTCGACACTCCCGGTGTGGGCATCGCGCTGGACCCCCGGATCATCGCCTCCTTCGAATCTGCTGTAGCCGAACCATCAGGAGACGATGACGCATCAGAACCTGAGAAGAGTGGAGAACCCTCCCCACAGGACACAGAAACGGCGGCCAAGGGACCTGATGCCCAGAACATCGATCCCGGCGCAAACTCCAATGACCAAGGTGGCGCCGATGAACTCAGCGCCGACGAGGCGAAGGCCCAGGAAAAACAGCGCAAGCGCCTCGACACCTGGTATCACGACTTCCTCGACAAGGCGGAGACACACACCGTCATCGCTCTGCCCTATGGCGACCCCGACCAGGCGTCGCTGCTGGACAGCGACCTGAAGAGTCTGGGCACGTTCGCTCAGAAGCAGAGGAAGATCGTCAAGGATGTCCTACCGAAGGCCAAGACCGACATCGCCTGGCCCATCGCCGGCTCCGTGCAGCGCGATCAGCTGGCCGACCTCGCCGAGGCGGGTGACCAGACCGTGATCCTCAGCAATACCCAGCAACCGTCGCTGGCAGGCATCCACGACAATGCCCATTCGAAGACCCGCATCACGGCGGATGCACAGTCGTCGATCGACACCCTGATCACCGATTCGGCTCTGGCGCAGCAGAGCGCGGAGATCATCGGTTCCGATCATTCGGCCTCCGGCATCTCAGAATTGGTCGCGACAACTGCCGCGATCCAAGCGGAGACCCCCTACCGGACACGACACCTGCTGCTGCCCATGCCACGCACGGCAGCCTCGGCGGACTGGGAGAAGACGGTCAAGGCCATCGCGGATGCCCCCTGGATCGATCCGTCCGGTATCGATGATCTCCTCGACACCGACCCCGTGCCCCGCGGGCTGCTGCAATCAGGAGCGGACCCGAAGAAGATCGGAGCGAAGGCCATGCAGAGCCTCGCACAGACCCGGGCGACGCAGAAGAGGTTCAACAGTGTGTTCTCTGACACGGCGAGTGCGAATACACGGCTGGATCGGGAGCTGCTCAGCTGCACCTCGGTCGCGTGGGCCCTGGGCGGCAATGCGAAACACTGCGCCGATGGTGCCCAGGCTTCGAGTGAGAAGGTGAGGAACAGCCTCTACCTCGAGAAGGGATCCTCGGTGCTGCTGGTCACAGGGGAGGAGACGACCATCCCTGTGACGATAGTCAATGATTCACTCGCTGAGGCGACCATGAGCATCCGGATGAAGCCAAAGACCCCCCAGTTGCGGGCCGAGCCCACGGAGACCGTCGTCGTGCCCGCCCAGGAGACCATGCGCGTCGACGTTCCCGTCGAAGGCCTGGCCAACGCCGACGTGCCGACGACCATCGAGATGGTGGCCACCGATGACGTCGTCCTGCCGAAGAACGAGACACTGCTCGTCAGGGTTCGGGCCGACTGGGAGAACATCGGCACGGCCGTAGTCGGATTGGCATTGGCCGCTGTGTTCGTGATCGGCTTGATCAAGACGATCTCCCGCGGACGCAGGAAGATCCCCGAACAGCAGCTGGCCGATGCGATGGCCCGTGCGAAGAACGACGAATCGGAAACGAGGTAGGACTTGTCCAAGCTTTCATCATTGGCCAAATCCTCGGCCATCATGACCGCGGGGACCCTGACCTCGCGCATATTGGGCTTGGTCAAAGCTTCGCTGCTGGCTACCGCGCTCGGGATAACAGCTGTTCAGGCCGACGCCTTCGACGTCGCCAACAAGGTGCCCAACACCCTGTATATGCTCCTGGCCGGCGGTGTTGTCAACGCCGTTCTCGTCCCACAGCTTGTGCGGGCCTCGAAGAGGAAGGACGGGGGCCAGGACTACACGAACCGCCTGCTGACCCTGTCTTTCATGATCCTTGCGGCAGTGAGCATCATTGCGACAGCGGCCGCCCCGTTCCTCGTGTGGCTCTACTCTTCGGGGTGGGGTCCGGATCAGATGGCGTTGGCCACCTCATTCGCCTTCTGGTGCCTGCCTCAGCTGTTCTTCTACGGCCTCTACACGCTCCTGGGACAGGTGCTCAATTCCAAATCCTCCTTCGGTCCGTATATGTGGGCACCGGTGCTCAACAATGTCGTCGCCATCGTGGGGCTCCTTGTCTTCATCATCGTCTTCGGGACGGACAGTGCTTCCCCTCATGGGTTGAGCACCTGGACTCCATTCAAGATCGCTCTCATGGGCGGCTCGGCCACTCTGGGTGTCGCCGCCCAGGCACTCATCCTGATCTGGCCCCTGAAGCGCATCGGCTTCAAATACCGGCCGACCTTCGGCTTCCGCGGAGTCGGCCTGGCCACCGCCGGCAAGGTGGCGTTCTGGACCTTCGCCGCCATGCTCATCGGCCAGATCGGCTTCCTCATCATCTCCCGGGTTGCCGCCGAAGCATCGGTGCCGGGTGCGGGCAACGCCTCGAACGCCGCTTACACCAACGCCTATCTCGTGTTCATGCTGCCGCACTCGCTCATCGCGGTGTCGCTGGCCACGGCACTCTTCACCTCGCTGAGCAGGGACGCCGCCAACAATGACACGAAAGCGGTCGTCAACGACTTCTCCATGGGCGTGCGCATGGTCGGCCTGGTCAATTCCTTTGCCGTGGCGGCGCTCATCGTGCTCGCATCCCCGGTCGCGATGATCATCGCCGGCAGCGGTCGGGACCAAGCCATGGCTGTGGGGCTCGTGATCATCACCATGGTGTTCGGTCTCATTCCCTTCAGCGCCAACTACCTGGCACAGAGGGTCTTCTACGCCTATGAGGATGCGAAGACTCCGTTCCTCATCCAGCTCCCACAGGTGATCTTCCAATCCCTGGCAGTGTTGTCGGCCTCGATCTTCCCGAAATCGGTGACGGTGGCCATCATCGGCCTGACGATGAGCTTGGGATACCTCTTCGCAATGATCCTGTCGTTCTCGCTCCTGTCGAAGCGCCTGGGCGGGATTGACCTCCGCACAATCCTGGCCGCTCATATGAAGTTCTTGGTAGCAGCGTTGTTTGCCGGAATGGCCGGTTATGGACTTCTCTTCTTCTTCCCGGACTTCGCCCTGGCTGGTCGCTGGCAGGCGTTCGTTTCCGCCGCCGGCGTCGGCACGCTCATGCTCATTGTGTTCCTGGGAGCATGTTTTTTGCTGAAAGTCAGAGAGTTGCATTCGATTATTGGCGTCGTTGCTGGAAAACTAAGAAAATAGCCTGCGTATTGAATCCCCTCTGGAGGTGGTCACCCTGATCGATATCGAATCCGGCATGGTTGTTGCCGGTCGTTACGTCGTATCAACGGTCGACCGTCGGTGGCTCGAGGACAATCCGCAGGCTGGTGCTGTGTGCACGGCCCTCGATGCCATTCTCGATGAACCCGTACTCATCCACGTCGCCGATGCCGATGGTTCCACGGATGTGCTCGAAGCAGCACGACGGGTCTCCATCCTCGGCGATCATCGTATTGCCCCGACCTTGGATGTCGGTCATTCGAACGGACTCGACTATGTCGTGTCCAAACGCATTGCCGTCACGTCACTGGGCGAGATCCTGCCCAAGTCACCCCTGCCCATCGATGCCGCCCGCGCTCTCATCGGCGAAATCGGAACAGTTCTCGTCACAGCTGCCCGACGCGGCCTGTTCCACATGTTCCTGCGTCCGAATACGGTGGGGATCACGACCAAGGGCTCTGTCCTGGTCTCCGGCATCGGCATCGATGCCGCTCTGGCCTTGGGCACAGGAGTGATCCAGCCCGAGGACTACACACCGACGCAGGCATCTCGAGCGGATGCTCTGGGCCTCATCCGGCTGTACTATGCCGCGATCACCGGCTATTGGCCCGCTGCAGAGGCATTCAACGGGATACCGGCAGCAGGTCGTGAGAATTCCCGCATCGCGAGGGCCAAGTCCCTCAATCCTGAGATCTCCAATGAACTCGATGACTTCGTCAGCGGCATCCTCACCGGATCCGATCCGGGCCCGGGTTCCGTGGCCGAGGTGCTGGGCTACCTGGACGAGTGGGATGCGGAGCTGCTGCGTTACGTCAACCGTGCTCCGGTGCTCGACAACGACAGTGTATTCAACCAGTCGCCGCGCAGCTTCGACGAGGCGACGAGCCTGCCCACGTCACGATCGACGTCGCTGGGTTCGTCCACTGCGAACACAGCCAGCGATGACCAGGTCAAGGCAGCTCTGGTTCGCATCGGCATCACCCGTCCGGGAACTCGCGGACTGGCTGTGGGAGTCGTCGGCAAGACGACGGGACAGTATGCGGACCGTATGCAGATGCGCGAGGCCTCGAGCTTTCCGATCGGCAAGGATCAGCTCGACAATGCCGCCCAGGACTGGGAGGAGTGGGAGCCTGAACAGACCTATTCGCAGTACTCCGCATACGCCGACCATGAGTACGACGAGAATCTGACGTCTCCGATCATGAATCGTGACGCGCAGGACTCGGATCCCGACACCCAGGCTATCGAGATCGTCTCCGAGGACAGCATTGACGAGACCGAGGACGACAATGACACCCGCGTCATCATGGATGATGAGGATGACGGGTCGTGGTTCCTCGGTGGAATGTTCGAGACCAATGAGCAGCAGCGCGAGCATCAGCTGCGCGAATACGAACGCGAACGCCGTATTGCCCGGGCCAAGGAAGACGAAGCACGTCGGCGCCTCGCCGCGCTCGAGACAGCCTCGACGTCCAAGCGACAAGAGGCGAACGCCGCCACGCCACCCAAACAGGTGCGCAGGCTCTCGCCCACTTCCGTCGATGAGTCATACACCGATTCGTCTCGTTCAACTGCGCCCGTTCCTGCAGTCTCGCCCGAGCAGAAATCGGACGACACCTCTGGAGCTGGAGCGGCAGCCGGAACTGCCGGTATCGCGGGCGCGGCTGCTGTCGGGGCGGCTGGAGCAACGACTGACGGTTCGGTTACTGGTTCATCCGGCGGTGCGTCCGCCGGGGGATCTGCGAACAAAGGCGACGATTCGGATGACGACTCGTCGAATTCGCGCAAGCCGTTTGCCTGGCTGGTCCTTGCGCTGGTGGTCATCGCGGCCATCGTGATCTCGATCGCGGTCTTCAACTTCACATCCGGCGACGACGAGTCCGGACCGGTCGCCGAGACCTCGGCTCCGGCAAAGACCGATGACGGCAAGGACAAGAAGACAGAGAAGCCCAAGGCAGATCCGCCGAAGATCGACACAGTCTCGGTATTGGATCCCGAAGGCGACTATAAGGAGAACAACGACAAGGCTGAAGACGTCATCCCCAATACGGAGGGGTCATGGCAGACCGACCGCTACAATTCGGCAGCGTTCGGCAACCTGAAGTCCGGTGTCGGACTGCTGTTCGAACTCGAAGACACCACAATCGTGAAAGAGGTCGAAGTCAAGTCCTCAAACTCGGGCGGATCCTTCGAAATTCGCGACGGCTCCGACCCCGAAGATTCCAAGAAGGTGGGCGAAGGAGAATTCGACTCGGACGGCGTCACGATCAAGCTTGATGATGACGTCAAGACAGACACCCTGATTCTCTGGGTAACCGAGCTTCCCCAAGGCGAAGGCGGCTTCCGTGCCGTCATCAACACCGTCAACTTCAAGTAGAAACCCGATCCAGACGCATGTTCCTCGATTGCCCGGGGCAGACATCAGTGTGAGAGGCAGACACCGGGTGCGGGCAGATGCGACGAACTTCGCCTGAGACCAGATGCGGAATAGTCGCAAGCGCCGTACCGTTGTGCGTACGATAGGCAATCTGTGCCGCCATGGAGCGGGACACGAAGAACTCAGCGAGCAGGAACAGGGAATTTTCACATGACTGATACACAACTGGTGATCATCGGGTCGGGGCCGGCCGGATACACCGCAGCCGTTTATGCGGCTCGTGCGAACCTTTCGCCCGTGGTCATTGCAGGTTCTGTGACAGCAGGTGGTGAACTCATGAACACCACCGACGTTGAAAATTACCCCGGATTCCCCGCCGGCGTGCAGGGTCCAGAACTCATGGAGAGCATGCGCGAGCAGGCTGAGAAGTTCGGCGCCGAGGTGATCTACGATGACGTCGCGACCCTCAGGCTGGAGCCCGGCGCACATCAGATCGAAACAGCGTTGGGCGCCAAATACACGGCTCAGGCCGTCATCCTCGCGACAGGATCGGCCTACCGCGAACTCAACCTGCCCAATGAGAAAAGACTGTCCGGCCATGGTGTCAGCTGGTGTGCCACCTGCGACGGGTTCTTCTTCCGAAACCAGCACATCGCCGTTGTCGGCGGCGGCGACTCTGCTCTCGAAGAGGCGACATTCCTCACCCGTTTCGCCTCCAAAGTGACTCTCATCCACCGTCGTCAGGACCTTCGGGCTTCGCAGGCTATGCAAGATCGGGCAGCAGCCGATGAAAAGCTCGAATACCTCCTTGACAGCGAGGTCGCAGAAATTCAGGGCGAGGATTCGCTGACCGGGCTCACTGTCCGCAACACCGTGACAGGTGAGACGTCCGAGTTGCCGGTCACTGGCTTGTTCGTGGCCATCGGCTCGGATCCGCGCACCAGTCTCTTCGGCGACCAGCTCTCGCTGCGCGCCGACGGCTATCTCAATGTCGAAGGGCGGACCTCCAAGACCGCGGTCGAGGGCGTCTTCGCTGCGGGCGACGTCATCGATTCTGTCTACAGGCAGGCCATCACGGCTGCAGGATCAGGCTGCTCGGCAGCCCTCGACGCGGAGCACTACCTTGGAGACCTGGAAGCTGTGACAAAACAGGCCGAGGCCGTCACGGCTCACGCTTCACAGGCCACAGCACCGATCGGCTCCTGACAGATATCTGTCGGACGAAGTCAACGCCCACCACACACCGACTGCGCTTGACCGGACGAAGACCGACTGGCCATGTTGGGGAATGAAACCTGCGCAACGACTGTTTCCGCTAGAGAACATTGTTACGAGAAAGGCTGCTCATGTCGACAGAAGTCACTGATGCCACGTTCGAAGAAACCGTTTTGAAATCCGACAAGCCAGTGCTCGTCGATTTCTGGGCACCCTGGTGCGGCCCTTGCCGCATGGTCAGCCCGATTGTGGACCAGATCGCGGAAGAGAACACCGAGACGCTCAACGTCGTCAAGGTCAACACTGACGAGAACCTCGAGACGGCGAGCAAGTATGGAATCACCTCGATTCCTGCGCTCTACGTCTTCAAGGATGGTGAGGTAGCCAAGACCATCATCGGTGCACGGCCCAAACCGGCGCTTGAGGATGAGCTCTCCGACTTCATCTGATCATGTTCTAAGGCGCCTGTTGTACGATCAACAGGCGCCTTAGGTCTATCCAGATGGCAGACAGGAACACGTTCAGAACCTCGCACAGCAGATTGGCATGGCATTGACTCACAACCCACACCCGCAGTTTTCCCGCGGGGACAGCTCTGAGGTGTTGCCCAATATCAAATCTCAGATGGCTCGCCTGGGACTCAATGTCGGTCAGGCCGAATCTGTCGAATTCGACCGGGCCTTCGAACTCGGAGTCCGGCAATTCCAACAGGTGCGAGGGATCCTCTGTGACGGTGTGATGGGCACAGAGACCTTTTCGGAGCTCGAACGGGCTCGATATCAGCTAGGAGACAGAGTCCTCCGCTATGACCCCGTCAGAGTCCTTACGGGCGATGATGTACTCAGACTGCAGCGAACCCTCGCCGGCCTCGGGTTCTACGCGGGCCGCATGGACGCCGAGTATTCGGCAGTCACCGATGCAGCAGTCAAGGAGCTGCAGATGAGTCTCGGGACCAAGGCCGACGGTGTAGCCGGACCGCAGACACTGCGAGGACTCGACGCGATCGATCGCAAACAGGACACCGGCAATCTCTTCGCTCTCGAAGAGCGAGCGCGCGTTGCAGCATCCGGTACGTCACTCGCGGGTCGCACATTTGTCATCGAGGCAGCAACTACAGTTGTAGATTTTGAGACTCTGCCGATGACGCCAGCCCAATCTGAGACCGAACGACGCATCACTACGGATATTGCAAGCCGACTTGCCGGCCGCCTGGAAGCGGTCGGTGCGGGCGCAATCGTTCTGACAGGGGATGCCGTCGAAGTCAACAAAGCCGACCAGCTGGGTGCTTCTGCCGTGATTACCGTCACTGCCGACATCAACAAGGCCAAAGACGCAAACGGGATCGCAACCTTCTTCTTCGGACACGAGACTCACTCCGATATCAACTCACCGACCGGTGCACGTCTAGCTGAACTCATTCAAAGTGAGCTCGCGGCGCGGACAGGAATGAGGGACTGCAGGAGTCACGCACGCACCTGGTCTTCATTGAAACGTCTCCGCACCCCAAAGGTGCATGTAGTGGCCGGCTACCTGACAAATACAGATGACCTCGATAATCTCGAGGACGCTAACGTGCGAGATGCGATTGCTGATGGAATAGCGGCCGGCCTGCAGAGACTGTACGTTCGCGAAGACTCAGACCCCGAAACCGGAACTCTCAGTCTCGCTGAAATCAAAGCGTACAGCTAGGAACACAGGACCGTCTGCTTCACGTGAAACGCGTGTGCAGTTACGACCGGCACGACATTCCGCTCCCGCAATCCGGAAGCCGGAGGCAGCGGTAGAGACCACACCGTTGTCCAAGCGACCTTGCTCGCCTGTGCAACCACCACCCGCTGGCTTCTGCCAGCAACTTATCTCTGTGGCGTCTCCGCCCAAACAGCGCGCTGCACTGGAACCCGTCCGCATACGCAGCAGCGCGACGCCGTACACAGTTCTAATCGCGCTCGGTGCTCCACACCCGTCCACCGTCAGACACTGATGCAGACAATCAGACGCAGGTGATCCAACCGAAGTCCAAGAACCAACCGTCCAACGGACATCAGTGTGCAACAGACAAGGTACAGCCGCGAAGCGGTGACGTCGGCACCCACCAACGACTATCCGGTGCGCGACCCCACAAAGCTGTGCCCGGTGCATATAAAATGTCAATTCCATCGAAAACACCGTGGCAGAAGATCATGTCGGTGCTCACTCTTGGTTGAATTGCACTATCTGTTTCACGTGAAACAGGCGGAATGCAATCCAATCCACAAATCGATCGACGTCAGGAGACTCCGGGACACCCGATGTGCATCAAATAGAACCACCAGATGAAACGTGACCACTATCTGGCGAAGCGGTAGCCCGTACGTGCCAGACACCCAGACGGACCCGTTCCTCCGCCTACCCGAATAGGGTAGACCAGCAACAATTTCAAGTGCAGCAAGCATCCGCGCGGCGACTTTCAGTTCCACGTGCAACCGGCAGGCGTTTGACGAGTCCGGCGAGGCCGAATCGTCCCGCTGAAGAAGCAGCTCTAAACCCAAGGCGAAGCAGACTTATCACATAGCGTCCACATCGGATGGAATGAATACATCGCACTGGAGAATCAAACACCTGATGATCTGCCAACAGTTTCACGTGAGACATCGTGGCAACCGTGCCGAGATAGCAGATTTCAGAATCACGCCGTGATTCCGGACGTTCGTCGCATATTCAGGAGTGCCTCACAGCATAACCCGGCCCACCGGCTCCAGACTCCATATCGGCTGAGCTACTCAACCCAGCGGATCTGGACGCTCGACCCCAGCAAACCACCCGAATCGCACCCTCAAGATCCTCTAGCCTTTTCACTATTCACAAGCTATTCGGCGCGTTTCACGTGGAACAACTGATGGGCAGTTGCAGTGGCACGAATCAGTAGCCCGCGACGCTCCCGATCCTTGGTGAGTTCGGCCCGCTCCAACTAGCCTCGCATTGCCTAAACACGCGGGTGCCCCGAAAGGTCCTAACTGCGCTACAACGTACGAAAATATCAATAGTACCCCGCACTGTCAGGCGCGTTCTTGATCATGTTTCACGTGAAACGATGCTAAAGGTGCAAGCATTGAATGCGGAGGGGCGGCAAATCGGCGCGGTGGAGCCCACAAAGTTGAGCTAATTGAACGTGAACAAACACAAGTTGACCGCGACAAAGGCACTACGCTCACCGGATCTCACCTTCCCCGGCCAGCGAGGGGATCGGAAGTTGCTGCTCGACGGTTCGGTAGGCGCCGCGCGGTAGCACTTATGCTGTGAAGGGAACGCCACCAGACAATGTGACGACGTCAGCCTCGAGCCGGACTTTCCGTCGGTCAGGCAGCTCTGCGTCCCCCAAAATCAGCATTGGGACGCGACGTACGGGGCCACCTGTGTGCATTATTGCCATCGACCTGTATCGACACGCACTCCTGGTAAAAGGGGTATTCTGATCAGTACATTCCTGGCTGACGAATCGGCCGTTTCACGTGAAACTATCGCCGTTTCACGTGAAACGATTGTCGAGAACAGTCCCGATCGTCATGATCTGGAAAGCGGATGGGAGTCGGAAATGGCTCATAAACCTGCACCCATAACTCTCCACACACGTCGGTAGCCGTGCCGCCTAGCCAATTGCGCTGTATGTGACCATGCGTATGTGACCCATTCAATTCCGTGCGTCTCCGGCGATCGTGGTCGATTCGAATTCAGACTGAAGCGAGACTGAAAGATATCGCTCATTGTGGGGTCGTAGAATTCGGCCTATGAAAGTGAACTTCCTTATGTTTCACGTGAAACGTCGCGAGAGCGATTAGGGATTTGCCCACCACCACGATGAGACAGCTACGCCACGAGGCACTGGGCCGCCCTCATGAAGCTATGCTCGATGGACAATATGGAGAGATACTGTCCTAGTCAGACGACGCCCGAAAGGACAATCCAGATGCAAACCAATGGACACAGTTGATATGTGCCAGTCGCAAGATCGACTGACTGGCACCAGAGCCGGCGAAGGACACCCCATGAGAGGTTCGTTTCACGTGAAACGGAGTACTTCATTCACGGTGCCGGCCAAAGCCGCCCAGTGCAGACAGAGCGAAATCCCTCGCCGAACAATCAGTTCTTCGGCTACTACCCAGGGAAGACACCCTATGTTTATCCCCGGACCAGCGACGCGAGCACCGACAATCTATCCACGGGCGCCCTAGTCCGCAGAAAAACGCAGACACCAGCAAAGGTGTGTGCCTAAAAGTTTCACGTGAAACGGCTAAAGCAGATCGGCAGTACCTATGAATTAGCAACCTACGTCCACGGGCCAGAGACCGCCGAGTACGATAAAGCGCGAATGCAGACTCGCGGCGGCGGAGAGAAGCTTCTCCAAGCAGCGATACGGCCTTCCTGAACGGGGCGGGGACAAACGACACCCAGCTCTTCAGAAGCCTCTCACCCCTTCACCGAGCAGCAAAAGACGTAGGGCGGGTGAGAAGAACTCCCGCCCTTCTCACCCGCCCTACTTCCAGCTACGAGGAAGCAACTACTCAGTCGGTGTCTCCACACCAAGCAAACTCAGTATGCGATCCAGATCGTTCTGATTCGCGAACTCCACGCTCAATTTTCCCTTCTTCTTCCCCACCGTAATGTTGACTTTCGTGTCCAAACGATCACCAAGACGTTCCGCAACCTCAACAAACTGAGGCGCGACCCGAGTCGTTGCACGTGAACCATTCATAGAGTCGCCACGGTTCAGAAGCACCACGGCTTCTTCGGACGCTCGTACGGAAAGCCCCTCAGCGACAATGCGCTGAGCAAGAACTTCCATATGTTCCGGCTCCCGCAGGCCCAAAATCGCCCGAGCGTGTCCTGCTGAAATGACTCCAGCCGCAACACGTCGCTGCACCAGCGGCGGCAAGCGAAGCAAACGAAGGGTATTGGAAATCTGCGGGCGAGAACGTCCGATCCGTTCGGATAGTTCTTCCTGGGTACAGCCGAAGTCTTCGAGCAGCTGACCATAGGCAGCGGCTTCCTCCAGCGGGTTCAGTTCTGCACGGTGCAAGTTCTCAAGAAGTGCATCCCGCAACAGGTCTGTGTCATCAACATAGCGAATGATCGCAGGAATGGTCGACAGACCTGCATCCTTCGTCGCCCGGAGACGACGTTCACCCATGATGAGTTCGAAGCGTTCGGAGTCGCTGGGCTTCTGTCGGACAACGACTGGCTGCAGCACACCGATCTCGCGAATGCTGTGGACAAGTTCGCTGAGCTGGTCTTCATCAAAGAACGTCCGCGGCTGACGAGGGTTGGCATCAATGCGATCGACGTCAATCTCGCCGAATTCTGTATCCGGGATCGAATCCACACCCGCGCGATCGGTATCTTCTCGCGATGGCGAATGGTCATCCTCCCCAGCCGCAGCCAGCTCTGATGAAGTCGTTGAGGGCTTTAATGTGGTATCTACTTCATCTGTAGTTTTCGATGTCTGAGTCGCGGGTTCGCTCGGCGCCTCGTCGAAGACCTCATGGCCCGACCTGTAGACCCCAGGATGCGTCTCCGAAACATCGTCGTCATGTACCGACTCTTCATCTCTTCCAGCTTCAGTCGGGTCACTGAAATCGGCTTCTACACCAGGCTCGGCGGTTTCAACGACACGCGCTTCCAACACGCCGGTGTTGTTGAGCTCCGGATCTGGTGTGACCTCCACAGCGGCAGAGGACGACGCAGAATCGGACTCTGGCGCGGTCGTTCCCTGAGCGGACGCGGCTGTCGGTTTCGAGCTCGCCGCGGCGTCGCTAGTCGCCTTGGTGGAGGACCGTCGGGCCGGCGTCTTTGCCCCTGGCGACTTGGGGCCGGCTGAGGCCCCGGACGTCGATTTAGTGCCGGGCGATTTCTTCGCGTTTGTCGTCGCGCGGCTCGTCGTCGCCGTGGATACAGTCTTAGCTGACGAATCTGCGGCCGGGGTTGCATCGGCCGCTTCCGTCCCAGCCGATTTGGCCCCTGCAGCGGCCTTCTTCGACGCCGCTTGAGAAGCGCCGGTCTTGGGTGAGGTTGCTGCCGCGGCCTTCTTCGTGGAACCGGTTTTCGCGGTCGCACTTTTCACAGCTGCACTCTTCGACGAGGACAGCTCTGAAGCGTCAGCATCCCTCTTGGAGGTCTTCTCTGTCGATGATCCAGAGGCGGATCCATCCTTAGGCTTACGCCGACGTGAGGACTGCATCGAGGCTGCAGGATCCGTGCGAGCGGCCCGAGGTGCCTTCGGCTCCTCTGTGCTCTGGTCGGCCTCTTCAGCTTCGCCACCGGAGAAGAACACGTCGACTGGACGGTCGCTCGACGCCGCATCCGGTATCAAAGCTCCTAGCCCACGACCCAAGCCACGCTTTCTGCGTTCAGCCACGATTTACTCCTCGTTGTGCGATTTCTTCGGCTGCTTCCCGATAGGACAAAGCGCCACTGGAATGGGGATCATACGAAATGACAGTCTGGCCGTAGCTTGGAGCCTCCGAAATGCGCACGGAGCGCGGAATCGCGGAAGACAGGACCTGTTCGGGGAAATGTGTGCGAACATCATCGGCTACCTGTGCGCTGAGATTTGTTCGGCCGTCGTACATCGTCAGCAGGATGGTGGAGATCGCGAGCTTGGGATTCAGATGCTTCTGGATCAACTGAATATTCTTGAGCAGCTGGCTCAATCCCTCAAGGGCATAGTATTCACACTGAATCGGGATCAAGACTTCCCGGGCGGCAACGAACGCATTGACTGTCAGGAGTCCGAGGCTCGGAGGACAGTCCACGATGACGTAGTCGACTCGATTCCCCGCCGCAGCTTCTTCATCGAGATAGAGACTCAGAGATCTCTGCAGGCGCTGTTCTCGCGCGACAAGCGACACCAGCTCGATTTCTGCGCCGGCCAGGTCGATCGTCGCAGGCACACATGTGAGGGTCTCGAAGTCCGGGCATTGGGCGACTGCTTCACGCATGGGCACGTCATCGATGATCACATCGTAGATACTGGTCACTTCGGAATAATGGTCAATGCCCAGAGCGGTACTCGCATTGCCCTGTGGGTCGATGTCGATCAGCAGAACGTTGAGGTTCTGATTCGCCAGCGCGGCAGCGATATTCACAGCAGTAGTGGTTTTCCCGACGCCGCCCTTCTGGTTGGCGATCGTGAAGATCCGGGTAGAGTCCGGTTGTGGAAAACTCGCCTGTGACAGTCGATCGGCGCGACGATTGTCGCGCGCGATTGCAGCACCTATGGGAGACGACTCGTCCATGATCGGCATTCGGCGCACTCCATCATCCATTGGTTTCACAAAGCTATATTCAGCCTAGACCAAATCTACTTCGTACTATTTCTTGACTATCTCGACGACACGGCTGGGGATATCGAGGATTCCACCGTCGACGATGTGAATCTTCGGCTGAGACAGTCGGTACCGTTTCAACAGCTTCTTCGACTTCGCCAATTCAGCCTCGACAGAAGCGCCCTTGAGCGCGAGGATCCGTCCGTCAGGCCCCATCACTTCATGAGTCCATTCGATGAGAGTTGTCATGGCCTTGACCGCTCGCGAGGTCACGACGGTGAACATCTCCTCATCAACAAGTTCTTCGACACGAGCCCGGACGATACGAACGTTGTCCAGCCCCAAATCGTCGACGACCATTTTCAGCCATTCGACCCGCCGTTCCATCGGTTCGATGAGGACGACCTGTGTTTCAGGGCGAAGCAGGGCAATCGGAATTCCTGGCAGTCCAGCGCCACTGCCAACATCGCCGACGACATCACTGTCATCGATGAACTCAGCTACAACAGCACAGTTGAGGATGTGCCTGGTCCAGAGTCGGTCGATCTCACGAGGACCGATCAGTCCCCACTCAATTCCGGTGGTCGCCAAATGCTGGGCATACCGCGTTGCCGCTGGGTAGGCAGCTCCAAAGAAGTCTTCGGTACCTGCTGGGGGAACTTCGAGAGCGGAAATGTCAGTCATGGGCAGGACGGACGAGCACATGCCGGCCGTCACTCTCGCCTTCGGACTCCGACACCAAGCCGGCCTGAGCAACCTGATCGTGGATGATCTTGCGTTCAAAGCTGTTCATCGGTTTGAAGGCGAATTCGTTGCCCGATGCCTTGACATCTTCGATCGCCTGCTGAGCCTTCTTGATGAGCTCGTCACGACGACTATTGCGGAAGCCGTCGATGTCGAGCATCAGCCAGGATCGCTGACCGGTGCTGGTCTGAACAGCCAGCCGGCTGAGCTCCTGCAGAGCGCCGAGGGTCTTGCCATCACGGCCGACCAGCGTCCGCAGGTTGGAATTCTCGTCGTCCTCGCAGACGATCGACAGCTGAGCGCGACCGTCTCCGACATCGATGTCGATGTCGCCGTCGATATCAGCAAGGTCCATCAGTTCTTCGAGGTAGTCCGCTGCGATCTCTCCCTCTTCTTCGAGGAGCTCGGCCCTCGTCGGCTTCGCAGCTTTCTCGGCACCATTGTCTGCGGCACCATTGTCTGCAGCACCTGCGTCGACAGGCTCGTCGACGTTGTCATCAACAGTCGTGTCGACATTCTCTTCAGTCATGGTTCTTCCTCAGCGCTTGTTGTTCTTCTTGCGGTTCTTGCTCACCGGTTGCTGCCGCTGGCGGCTCTGGTTCGGGGTCGGCTCGACAGCTGTGTCGGTGCCGCCCTTGATCTCAGGCTGCTGAACGGGCTTGCCCTTGCGAGCCTTGCGCTCGAGCATCTCCTTCTCCGCCTTGGAGCCAGGGGCTGGCATGTTGCGGATGACCACGTGCTGCTGGCACATCGTCCAGGTGTTCGAGACAAGCCAGTAGAAGAGAACACCGAGCGGGAAGTAGAGGCCACCGAAGCCGAAGACGAGAGGCATCACGTAGAGCAGCATCTTCTGGGACTGCATCATCGGATTCGCCATAGCGGACTCCGACATGTTCTTCGCCATCATCTGCTTCTGAGTGACGAACATCGTCGATGCCATGATGACGATGAGCACACCGGTGAGGAGCTTGACACCGATTCCCGGTGTCTCCAAGAACGTCGCGGACAGGGAGATCCCAAAGACCGTCGACTGCTCGGCCTGTTGAGCCAGGGTCTGGGTGAAGCCACCGATGGCTCCGATCGACCCATCGGCCACCTTCGGCATGTTGTGAATGACTCGGAAGAGGGAAAAGAAGATCGGCATCTGCACGAGGAGTGGCAGACACGAGGCCCACGGGCTGGTCTTATTATCACGGAACAGATTCATCTGCTCCTCTGCCATGGCCTGACGCGAGTACTGATCCTTCTTACCCTTGTACTTGGCCTGCAGGCGCTGAATCTGAGGCTGCAGCAGCTGCATCTTCCGCTGAGACTTGATCTGATAGACGAACAATGGAATCAAGATCGCACGCATCACGAGAGTCAGACCCGCGATCGACAGCACCCAGGTCCATCCGTTCGCGGCTGGAAGGCCGATCGCGGTAAAGATCTCATGAAAGATCGCGAGGACCCAAGCAACTACCCACTGCAGTGGGTAGAGCAGCTTGTCCATCCAGTCCATTCAGTACTCCTCGTTACAACGATTCTTCACGATCGTTAATTTTGCCATTGTTCGCAGGTCTTCGCGACACAGAACTCTCGGTCCTGCTCTCGCACGTGCCGGAGGCGGCAGCCTCCGGGCTCTTCGTGATGCACAGATGCGCTGATCGGCTGCTGCACACAGGGCAAGTGTTGTCAGCGGCCCTCTTCGTCATGTATCGAAACTGAGCGGTTCTGACGGGCTGAACCGGGAACATGGTCCACCCCACCACGGGAAAAGGGATTGCATCGCAGTATTCGCCACCCAGTTAACACCATTCCCTTGAGAATTCCGTGTATCTCGAAAGCCTCCAGTCCGTACATGGAGCAACTGGGATAGTACCGACAGACCTGTCCGTACAGCGGAGACACCGTGACTCGATAAGCTCTGATGAACCACACGAATGGCATGCGCGGTCCGATTCGGATCACCCACCAGACTGTGGGCCAGAATCCGGCTGGTCTGCGAGGCACCTCCGAGGGGTGTTTCAGATCATGTTCGGCGTCCACGGCTCTCTAGCTTCTTCTGCGCCTTGTCCATCAGCATCGTGACCTCGGACTCAAGCACGGCGAAATCTGCTTCGGCCGCCTGGGGCAATGCTCTGACTACGAATAGAGCTCCGGGATCCAGGCTGTCGAGCCGGACCCGCATGATCTCTCGAAGACGACGCTTCACTCGGTTCCGTCGAACCGCGTTTCCAACGGCCTTGGATACGATGAAACCCACGCGTGCAGCGTGGGAATCATCACTAATTATCAGGCTGTGTGCCATCAAATGGTCCGAGCGCACGCGGACGCCAGCTTTGAAGACTCTTCTGAAGTCGTCTCCGCTGCGGATCCGGTGAGCCGCGGTGATCACACTTATGCCGAAACTTCGGCACGTCCCTTACGACGACGTGCGGCCAGGATCGAACGGCCGGCACGAGTGCGCATGCGCAGACGGAAGCCATGCTTCTTGGCACGCTTGCGGTTGTTGGGCTGGAAAGTACGCTTAGTCACTTCAAGTCTCCGATTTCTAGGTTGCGGTCGAACGGCTTTGCGTTCTCACAAAAAACGGCGGTGAGAATCTCGACCGCCGAGCACTCCTGTGCATAAGAGCCAAAAGATATTCAAGATAATCGGATGAAGCCCGGTACACAGGACACTCCATCTTAGCCAAGGTCAAAGTTGCTGGTCAAACTCGATGGCGATGTTTCACGTCACTGTCGCGAACTGTTCGCCGAAATTCATCACCTGCACATCTGCGGTCGTCCACAAGTAACAAGGGTGTAGTTTTCCACATGGTTATCCACCAGTGTGGAGGATTGCTGGGATGACTCGTCAGTTCTCCACAAACTGTGGAAAACTATGTGGAAGTCATGCACAGGTGTGGACCGCACCAAAGAGAAACGACGAAAACGGAGGAAGATTGACGGTGTCGAATTCCAAGAATGAGCTCATCAGCCAATGGCGGACGGTGGTCTCGACCCTGGATCAGGACCCCAGTCTCACCGCCCACCAAAAGGGCTTCCTCTCGCTCGCAGTGCCCAAGGCCCTCGTCGACAACGCACTGGTCCTACTTGCTGTCCGTGATGAGCACACGCGCAGAACCATTGAGACACGACTCCTCGTCCCTCTGACCAAGGAGTTCTCCCACGTTCTTGGTTTCGAGGTGACCTTCGGGTTCGTTGTCGATCCCGAACTCGACGTGCCGATCAGGTTCGAAGATCTCATCGGCGAGCCCACGCCGGGCTCGCCGATCGAAATCGATCCGGAAACATCCACCTCGGCGATGGGATCGGCCGGAGCACCTGCCTATGCGCCGGCACAGGCCTCATTCACTCAGCCTCAGTCACCGGCCCCATATAACCGCGCGCCACATCCGCAGCCGCAGGCACCCAGGTACGACGACGTTGGACCGGCACCCAGCAATGGGGCGCCTGTGGAGAGAACGACGCGAGAGATGAAGATCGCCGAGGCGACCGCCGCCCAGCCCACCCCACCGGTCGAGGTCCCCGGCGTCGCCCAGCTCAACCCGAAGTACACCTTCGACACCTTCGTCATCGGTGCGTCCAACCGCTTCGCCCATGCTGCGGCCTTCGCCGTGGCCGAGGCGCCGGCCAAGGCCTACAACCCGCTGTTCATCTACGGCGATTCGGGACTGGGCAAGACACACCTGCTGCACGCGATCGGCTATTACGCGACACAGCTCTTCCCCGAGATCCGAGTGAAGTACGTCTCGAGCGAAGAGTTCGTCAACGACTTCATCAATACGATCGGTTCGTCGAAGACCTCGAACTCTCTGCGACCTGCGTTCCAGCGTCGCTACCGCGAGGTCGACATCCTGATGATCGATGACATCCAGTTCCTGCAGGGCAAGGATGCGACGGTCGAAGAGTTCTTCCACACATTCAATGCTCTGCACAATGAGGTCAAACAGGTCGTCATCACCTCCGACAAGCCGCCGAAGATGCTCAAGGGCTTCGAAGAGCGTCTGCGCTCACGCTTCGAATGGGGCCTCCTGACAGATGTGCAGCCCCCGGACATGGAGACGCGCTTCGCGATCCTGCGACGGAAAGCGGCTGGCGAACAGCTGGATGTTCCCAATGACGTCCTCGAATACATCGCATCGCGGATCTCCTCTAACATCCGCGAGCTCGAGGGAGCACTCATTCGGGTGACAGCCTTCGCCAACCTCAACGATCAGCAAGTCGACGTCAGTCTGGCCGAGACCGTCCTCAAAGATTTCATCACCCAGGACGACACCCCGACCATCACCGCTGCCGACATCATGGGTCAGACCGCTGCCTACTTCAGCCTCACCCTCGATGACCTGTGTGGCACATCCCGCTCTCGGACCCTGACCACTGCCCGCCAGATCGCAATGTATCTGTGCCGTGAACTCACGGAGCTGTCCCTGCCGAAGATCGGCCAGGCCTTCGGCGGCCGCGATCACACCACCGTGATGCACGCGAACAAAAAGATTCGAACTCAGATGGCTGAACGACGGGCGGTCTACACTCAGGTCACCGAGTTAACAAACCGCATTAAACAGCAACATCGCCTATAGAACACGGTATACACATCTGTGGATAACCATGGGGACAAACCACGTATCCTGGGGATAGAATGGTGGATAACTCCACGTTGTGAGTGGACGGCTGTGAACTACATGGATGTGCTTACCCAAGCGCCCACCGAAGCATGCGTGAGCGTACACAGGGGATCCACACCCTCCGAGGTCGCTCAGCCCTTGATTACTAGGGCGTAACAGTTGGTTGTCCACACACTCCACAGGTGCTAATACTTCTACTCCATGAATTGAAGTTGTAAGAGGGTGACCGCCACCGACTGCATCGGCTTGGTCGGAAGCTCTCGAGTGAGAGCTCGACACAAGCTCAGCGCACTGACAGTTATTCGAACACATGGTTACAGCCGATTCTCGAATGCGAGATCCTTCGGGTCTTGGTCCGAGCGGAACCTGTGGCCGATCATGATGTTGGCAGCCCGATGCCGGGAAGCTGAGATTTCCGATAGGCTGTGTAAAGTTTTCCGAGCAACGTCAAGCCAGTGACTTGAGTACGTCGGGTGGCCACCCCGAAGGAGTAAAGTGAACGCCGAAGCATCTCCCCTGAAGTTCAAAGTCAACCGCGATGTCCTTGCCGATGCGGTGACTTGGGCTACCAAGACCCTCCCCAGCCGTCCTTCCGCGCCGGTGCTCACCGGCATTCTCATCACTGCTGAGGCTGGTGGGACCGTTCGTCTCTCCGTCTTTGACTACGAAGTCTCGTCCCGAGTCGAGATTGCAGCTGATGTTGTCACAGCCGGCACTGTTCTCGTCTCCGGTCGACTCCTTGCCGATATCTCTAAGGCTCTGCCGAACCAGGAAGTCACCCTCGAACAGATTGATTCGAAGGTCGATGTCACCTGCAGCTCGTCTCGGTTCTCGCTGATGACGATGCCTGTCGGCGAATACCCAGCACTGCCTCAGGTCCCCGATGCATCGGGAACCGTCTCAGCTGGTGAATTCCAGAACGCCGTCTCACAGGTCACGATCGCGACATCGAAAGATGACACTCTGCCGATCCTGACCAGTGTTCGTGTTGAGATCGAAGGCGAGAAAGTCACACTTCTGGCCACCGACCGCTACCGGCTCGCTGTTCGTGAATTCACCTGGAACCCCGGTCGTCCCGACGTCTCCGCAGTCGCTCTTCTGCGCGGACGGACACTGTCTGATGTGTCGAAGTCGCTGGGCGGTGATGTCACGATCGGCCTGAGCAATGATGCGGGCAAGGACCTCATCTCCTTCACCTCGGCGGGGCGGGTCACAACCTCACTGCTGGTCGAAGGTGAATACCCCAAGGTACGTTCCCTGTTCCCCGATTCCGTACCGATCCACGCGATCGTCGAAACGGGTGTTCTACGTGAGGCCGTCCGTCGTGTCTCCCTCGTCGCCGAACGAAACACACCACTGCGCTTCGAGGTCAGTGATGGAACGCTCACGCTCCATGCCGGAAGCGGCGACGATGCTCAGGCATCGGAAGCCGTCGAGGCAGTGCTGCAGGGTGACCCGATCACTGTCGGCTTCAACCCGCACTACATCGCCGAAGGTCTGGCCGCCATCGAGAGCCCGTATGTGAACTTCTCGTTCACACAGCCGATGAAACCCGTCATCATCTCGGGTCAGAGAGATCTGGACTCGTCGGCCGACGAGTCGTATCGATACTTGCTCATGCCAACGCGTATCTGAATGTGGATATCCCGACTTTCGCTGCGTAACTACCGGTCATATCCCGAACTCGACCTCGAGTTCGAACCCGGGGTCACCACATTCGTGGCCGACAACGGAACCGGCAAGACCAATATCGTCGAAGCCATCGGGTATCTGGCCCATCTGCGTTCTCATCGAGTTGCCTTCGATGCACCGCTGGTCAATGAGTCCGCGCAGACGGCAACCGTGTCCGCTCTCGTCAACCGCGATCAGCGTCATGCCACGGTGGAAGTCTCGATTCAGTCGAAGGGTGCCAACCGGGCAAGGGTCAACCGCTCCCCGGTGAAGATGAAGGAGATACTCGGACTCGTCTCCTGTGTTGTCTTCGCACCAGAGGATCTCAGCCTTGTCCGGGGCGAACCAGCAGAACGACGGTCGTGGATCGACACCCTGGTTGTGTCCCGCAACCCTCGTTATTCTTCGGTGATCACGGATTTCGAGCGTGCTCTCAAACAGCGCAACGCACTGCTCAAACGTCTGCGGGAGGACCGCGACCCCGGACTCGAAGCTACGTTGGACATCTGGAACATGGCCTATGCGGACTCCGCCTCCGAGCTGGTCTACGGCAGGCAGAGGATCCTCGCCGATATCGTCGAGCCGCTGCAGAAGAACTTCGCCCATATCGCCGCCGATGCTCGACTGGAACGCCAAGGCATCAAGGCTCGATACGATTCACGCATCGACTATTCACAGGCCGGATCCGCTGCCGAATGCCGGGAGTTGCTGTTGGCCGCCCTTGAGCGCAGGCGCACCACAGAGATCGAACGGGGTCTGACCCTGCACGGTCCCGGGCGCGATGATCTGGCGCTGACGATCGGCGATCATCCGGCGAAGGGCTATGCCTCACACGGCGAGACATGGTCGCTGGCGCTGGCGATGCAGCTGGCCGGATGGGATCTGCTGAGTTCCGATGCCGGGTCGATTGCCGAACAGCCAGTCCTCGTCCTCGACGATGTCTTCGCCGAACTCGACACCGGACGTCGGAACCGACTGGCCTCACGGATCACTGCTGCTGAGCAGGTATTCATCACTGCGGCCGTCGACGGAGATCTGCCCGACGGGCTTGAGGGCCGCAGAATCGGTCAGGAGCGTCTGCTCCCATGAGCGGCATCGAGAAGGACACCTCGACTCCGGTCGCAGCACTCGAAGCCCTTGACCGCGTCCGTCGGATGGAAGCGACCGAGGCGAAGTTCGTCCGCAGCCGTCGCAGGTCACGGCTGCGAGGAGAAGCCGTCTACACGTCGGCGGGCAAAGACAAACGTGATCCGGCAGCGATCTCATCGGCACTGGGAAAGCTGATCTCCGCCCGAGGCTGGTCGTCGTCGATCGACATCGGCAAGGTGCTGGGCCGGTGGCCCGATCTGGTGGGAGAACAGGTGGCGATGCACTGCAAACCTGTGGATTTCTCCCCTCCACTGCTGATCATCGCCGCGGACTCAACGACGTGGGCGACTCAGCTTCGAGTCCTCAAGCCCACGATCCTGAGAGCTTTGGAGGCGGGCCTCGGCTCACAGACGATCACGGAGATCGAGATCCGCGGACCACGGGGACGCAGCTTCAAGAAGGGTCGGCGCAGCGTGTCCGGTCGGGGACCACGTGACACCTTCGGCTGAACGCGGGAGTCCATCTGAGATTCGACGATCGGCTGAACTTCGGCAGAGGATTTCTGGAGTCTGTGCGGAGGCCGAGCTGAAAACCATAGAGGGCCTTAAACGGCGATAGCCGGTCCCGTTCGTGCCCGGGGGTACATCTGAGGCTTCAAAATTCCGCAAATGTACCTTAATGGGCCGCTTACGGGCATTTCCGGTCTTGGCGCGGTAGAATAGGTAGCTGTTAGCGCCCACCCGCACTAGGAGTCATATGACGACCGAGGATCTACCCCACTACGATGCCGGGGATATTACGGTACTTGAGGGTCTCGAAGCAGTTCGCAAGCGACCTGGCATGTATATCGGTTCGACTTCGGAACGCGGTCTCCACCACCTGGTTCAGGAAATCGTCGACAACTCCGTCGATGAGGCGATGGCCGGGTACTGCACTCACATCGAGGTGACGATCCTCGCCGACGGCGGAGTCAGAGTCGTCGATGACGGGCGAGGAATGCCGGTGGCGATGCACCCCACTGAGGGCAAGCCCACGGTCGAGGTGATCCTGACCATTCTGCACGCTGGCGGTAAGTTCGGCGGAGGCGGCTATGCTGTGGCCGGCGGTCTGCACGGTGTGGGTTCGACAGTGGTCAATGCGCTGTCCGAACGTCTTGACGTCGAGGTCCGGCGCGATGGCTACGTCTGGAACATGAACTTCGAGAAGGGTGTGCCCACGGGTGAGCTCACCCGTGGCGACGAGACTTCCGAGACCGGCACGATGGTGACCTTCTGGCCGGACTCGACGATCTTCGAGACCACCGACTTCTCTTACGAATACCTGCGTGCCCGCTTCCAGCAGATGGCGTTCCTCAACAAGGGTATGAAGATCAGCCTGACCGATGAACGCCACGTTCAGATCGATGATGACAACGTCCAGATCGACGAGGACGAAGAGGCAGACGCCAAACCGCGTGAGGCCACGTACCACTACGAACACGGTCTGCTCGACTACGTGCAGTACCTGAATGCGACGAAGAAGGCCGATCTCGTCCACCCGGATGTCATCGTCTTCGAATCTGAGGAACCCGGAGAGACACTCTCACTCGAGATCGCCATGCAATGGACGACGTCCTACAGCGAATCGGTCCATACCTATGCCAACGTCATCAACACCCATGAGGGCGGTACGCACGAAGAGGGCTTCCGCACGGCACTGACCTCACTGATCAACAACTACGCTCGTGAACAGAAACTCCTGCGGGAGAAGGACGCGAACCTCACCGGTGACGACATCCGTGAGGGTCTGACCGCAGTCATCTCGGTCAAGCTCGGCGATCCGCAGTTCGAGGGCCAGACGAAGACGAAACTGGGCAACTCAGAGGTCAAGGGCTTCGTCCAGCGTGTTGTCCGCGATGAGCTCGGTCACTGGATGGAGTCCAACCCGGCTCAGGCTAAGGACGTTGTTCGCAAGGGGCTCCAGGCATCCCAGGCGAGACTGGCTGCGCGCAAGGCCCGCGAGGCCACACGGCGCAAGGGACTGCTCGAATCCTCGGGCATGCCCGGCAAGCTCAAGGACTGCCAGTCCAAAGACCCGACGATCTCGGAAGTCTTCATCGTCGAGGGTGACTCTGCCGGCGGTTCGGCAACGCAGGGGCGCAATCCCAATACCCAGGCGATTCTGCCGCTGCGCGGCAAGATCCTCAATGTGGAGAAGGCCCGACTCGACCGGGCTCTGGGCAATAACGAGGTCCAGGCCATGATCACCGCCTTCGGCACGGGCATCGGCGAAGAGTTCGATCTTGACAAGTTGCGTTACCACAAAATCGTGCTCATGGCCGACGCGGACGTCGATGGTCAGCACATCACGACGCTGCTGCTGACCCTGATTTTCCGCTACATGAAGCCGCTCATCGAGCACGGTTACGTCTATCTGGCCACGCCTCCGCTGTATCGGCTCAAGTGGTCGAACGCCCCTCATCAGTTCGCCTACACCGACAATGAACGCGACGGCCTGCTCGAAACCGGACGAGCTTCCGGCAAACGGCTGCCCAAGGACATGGCGATTCAGCGCTACAAGGGTCTGGGCGAGATGAACTACGAGGAGCTGTGGGAGACCACGATGGATCCTGACCACCGGCTGCTCAAGCAGGTGTCGCTCGACGATGCGATCGTGGCGGACGAGATCTTCACGGTGCTCATGGGCGATGACGTGGATTCACGTCGACGTTTCATCCAAGAGAACGCGAAAGACGTTCGCTTCCTCGACATCTGATCCTCACCGTCGGTTCTCGACCACTGTCGAGAGCCGACGGTCATACAGACTCTCACGAACTCATTCACCGCCGTGCTGCGCGGGTTAAGACACAAGGGAAGAGCCCACATTGGCTGACGAAAACGATATCGGAACCGAAATCAACCGTGTCGAACAGGTTGATCTCAATCTGGAGATGCAGAGGTCGTACCTCGATTATGCGATGAGCGTGATCGTCGGCCGCGCCCTGCCGGATGTCCGCGATGGACTCAAGCCCGTCCACCGGCGCGTGCTGTACGCGATGTTCGACGGCGGCTACCGCCCGGACCGCAACTTCTCGAAGTGCTCACGCGTCGTCGGCGACGTCATGGGCCAGTACCACCCGCACGGCGATACGGCGATCTACGATGCGATGGTCCGCCTCGTGCAGCCGTGGACAATGCGCTACCCGCTCGTCGCCGGACAGGGCAACTTCGGCTCACCGGGTGATGACGGCGCTGCCGCCCCGCGTTATACCGAGTGCAAGATGGCTCCTTTGGCCCTTGAGATGGTCAGGGACATCGAAGAGGGCACTGTCGACTTCCAGGACAACTACGATGGCCGCAACCAGGAGCCGACGGTTCTGCCCTCGCGGTTCCCGAACCTGCTGGTCAACGGTTCCTCGGGTATCGCCGTGGGTATGGCCACGAACATCCCGCCGCACAACCTCCGTGAGGTCGCGGCCGGGGCTCAGTGGCTTCTCGCTCACCCCGAAGTCAGCAAGGAAGAGGCACTGGAGGCGCTGCTCGGCATCGTCAAGGGCCCCGACTTCCCAATGGCTGCGACGATCCTGGGCCGCAAGGGCATCGACGACATGTACCGGACCGGCCGCGGTTCGATCACGCAGCGCGCTGTCGTCGAGGTTGAGGAGATCCAGGGACGCACGTGCTTGGTCGTCACGGAACTGCCGCATATGGTCAACCCCGACACCCTGGCCGCGAAGATCGCCTCCTACGTCAAAGACGGCAAGGTCGCCGGCATCGCGGACCTCCGTGACGAGTCCTCGGGACGCACAGGACAGCGTCTGGTCATCGTGCTCAAGCGCGATGCGGTGGCGAAGGTCGTGCTCAACAACCTCTACAAGCACACGTCACTGCAGGAGAACTTCTCAGCGAACATGCTGGCGATCGTCGACAGCGTGCCGCGCACCCTCAGTCTGGACTCGTTCCTGCGCCTGTGGGTCAAGCACCAGATCGAAGTCATCGTCCGACGCACCGAATTCCGTCTGCGCAAGGCCGAGGAGCGCGCGCATATCCTGCGTGGCTACCTCAAGGCACTCGATGCCCTCGACGAGGTCATTGCTCTGATCCGTCGTTCACCCTCTTCCGATGAAGCTCGTACAGGTCTGATGGAGCTCCTCGAGGTCGATGAGATTCAGGCCAATGCCATTCTTGATCTGCAGCTGCGCCGCCTCGCCGCCCTGGAACGCCTGAAGATTCAGGAAGAGGCAGACAAGATCGAGCAGCAGATCGCCGAGTTCAAATACATCCTCGCGACTCCCGCCCGTCAGCGTGAGATCGTGTCGGAAGAACTCGATGAGATCGTCGAACGCTACGGCGACGACCGCCGGACAAAGATCCTGGCCGGATTCGACGGAGATGTGTCGATGGAAGACCTGATCCCGGAAGAAGAGGTCGTCGTCACCATCACCCGCGGCGGATACGCCAAGCGCACCCAGAATCACCTGTACCGGGCACAGCACCGTGGTGGTAAGGGCATCAAGGGCGCAAACCTGCGTGGAGATGACGTCGTCGAGCAGTTCTTCGTCACCTCCACACACAACTGGCTGCTGTTCTTCACGAACACCGGTCGCGTCTACCGGGCCAAGGCCTACGAGCTCCCAGAAGGTTCACGGGATGCCAAGGGTCAGCACGTGGCGAACCTGCTCGCTCTGCAGCCGGGTGAGACGATCGCCAAGGTGCTCTCCATCCGAGACTACGAAGAAGCCGACTTCCTCATCCTGGCCACGCAGTCCGGTGTCGTGAAGAAGACCCGTCTGAGTGAGTACGACTCGAACCGCACAGGCGGCGTCATCGCGATCAACCTCCGTGAGTACAAGGGACAGCCAGACGAGCTGGTCTCCGCACGGATCGTCAGCTCCGAGGACCACCTTCTGATGATTTCCCGCAAGGGAATGTCGATCCGGTTCGCGGCCGACGATGACTCGATTCGCCCCCTGGGCCGAGTCACCGGCGGTGTGACCGGAATGAAGTTCAAGGGCGATGACGAGCTGCTGACCATGGATGTCATCCAGCCAGACACCTTCGTCTTCGTTGTGACAGAGGGTGGCTATGCCAAGCGGACTCCGGTCGATGAATACCGTCTGCAGGGCCGTGGTGGCCTGGGAATCCGGGTTGCCAAGATCACGGAGCAGCGCGGAGACTTGGTGGGCGGACTGATCGTCGATGAGGGAGAAGAAGTCCTCGTCGTCATGGAACGCGGTAAGATCGTACGGTCGAATATCGATGAAGTTCCGGCAAAGGGACGCAACACCATGGGTGTGGTGTTCGCGAAACCGGGCAAGAATGATCGTATTATCGCTGTAACGCGTGGACCCGAGACCGTGGTCGAAGAACTTGACGAAGAAGCTGAGGAACCGGAAGGTGAGGACGTAGAGCCTCAGACCGGCAGCGAGGATGTGGAAGAGTGAGCGAGAACAAACAGCCAGGCTCAGGCAAGATCATACGCACGTCCAGTGGCTCCACCCGCTTGACAGCAGGATCGTCGAAGGACGGGGAGAAGGCTGATCATTCTTCCGGCTCCGATGACCCGGGCGGCTCCGGCGAATCGGCGGGCTCGAATAGATCGGCAAGCTCGGGTGAATCGGGTACTGCACCCGATAGGAACCGAGTCGTTGCTCCCCCTACGCCCAAGGCCTCGCCGAAGCCCAGCAAGGCTCCCTCGGCCGGTCAGTCCTCAGCCGGTTCGGCCTCCGGCCGGCAGCCCTCTGCCGGGACCTCCACCGGTGGCTCGACGCCTTCGAGTCAGGCAACCGGTTCGCAGAACTCAGCGTCCGGAAGTGGTCCGGCCACCTCGGCGATGGGATCAGCGTCCAACACCATTCGCGCCAGCTCCGGCAGCGTGAAAATGGGCGTCAAGAACATGGTCGACAGCGGCAAGGGCAATAAAAAGAAGAAGGGCCCGCGAACGGTTCGCCTCACCGTGTCAGCGGTGGACCCATGGTCGGTCATGAAGATGTCGTTCCTCATGTCTGTGGCCATCGGCATCGCCACCATCGTGGCATTCGTCGTGCTCTGGGTCGTCCTCCAGGCCACGGGCGTCATGAGCGGTCTGGAAACGACGATCTCCGAAGTTGCCGGCGCGGAATCGGCCGAGAAGATCGTCGGGATATTCGGTTTCGGACGAGTTGTGGCCGCCGGCTTCATCATCGCAGTCATCAACATCGTCCTGATGACCGCCCTGTCCACTCTCGGTGCGTTCATCTACAACATCGGATCCCTCATCGCGGGTGGATTCCATCTGACACTGACCGACGACTGAGACCTGCGGCAGCCTCTTTCGGTGCTATGTGCTCCTACCTGCTCCCAGAACCTGGCGGCGGCTCGGAATCCCAGTCTGGGAATTCCGAGCCGCCGTCGGGCGGTTCCGGGGAGGATCGCAGAGTATTATGGGGTCATGTGAGGCGAGTCACTGTCAGCCGATTTGTGTTGGAATGACCCGTTGGGTATCGTTTTACTTCGGGTTCACCCCCTGAAAAGGGCCTATAGCTCAGGCGGTTAGAGCGCTTCGCTGATAACGAAGAGGTCCCTGGTTCAAGTCCAGGTAGGCCCACATCCTTTCGAGGAGGATCATGAAGAAGTGGATTCTCAGTGGTCTCACGCTTGTGGGACTCGGAGTTTTCTTCCGGTGGCGGCACGGTAATCTCAGTGCCCAAGCCGAATGGTCCGAACACACCGACTCGGTGTGAAGGTGAATCCCGTTTGGGGGTATGGCGCAATTGGTAGCGCACCTGCTTTGCAAGCAGGGGGTTAGGGGTTCGAGTCCCCTTACCTCCACCAGATGACGAAGGCTCCGGACCGAATCGGTCCGGAGCCTTCGTTGTGAAGAACTTCCCTCGTGCCCCGCACTCTCTCCACTTCCGGTCTCTTTTCGCTCTCTGTTCGGAATAAGTCCGCCCTCATCATTGTTGCCTGCTACATCCGCGAATGTCGTTCGCAGTTTCCGAACTCGCACTCGCCTTCCGGGGCAGATGGCTGCAGAAGCCAGTTCGGCCCTTGATCACATCACTCGATCGGAGTTCCTCTTTGTCCAGCGACACTTCGCCCTCCCGTACCAACGACGCGCAGGCTGACGCCATCGATCCTGCCGGGATGCGGGTGATCTGGCTGCTTCTGGTGGCTGCCTTCGTTGCGATCCTCAACGAAACGACGATGGCCATCGCGATCCCAGAGCTCAACGTTGCCCTCGGTATCCCTCCGGAACTCGGTCAGTGGTTGACCAGCGCGTTCATGCTCACCATGGCCGTCGTGATTCCCACCACCGGTTTCCTCCTGCAGCGCTTCACCACCCGTCAGATCTTCCTGGCGGCAATGATTCTGTTCTCCGCTGGCACCCTGATCTGTCTCGTGGCTCCGGGCTTCACCGTCCTACTCGTCGGACGCGTCGTCCAGGCTGCGGGCACCGGCATCATGATGCCCCTGCTGATGACAACGATCATGAATGTCGTCCCTGCCCACTCGCGCGGTCGGATGATGGGTCGGGTCGGCCTTGTCATCTCGCTCGCTCCCGCAATCGGTCCGACGATGTCGGGCATCGTGCTCGACTCCCTGGGATGGCGTTGGCTGTTCGCCATCGTCCTCCCCATCGCGCTCATCGCCCTCGGCCTCGGCGCTAAGTGGATGACCAACCTCGGCGAGAGCACCCATGCTCCGATCGACTACGTCTCCGTCGTGCTCTCGGTCTTCGCCTTCGGTGGCATCGTCTTCGGCCTCAGCCAGTTCGGCGGAGGACATGGCGGCGATGCAGGTGGAGGCTCTTCAACCGGCTTCGCGTGGACTGCGATCGCCGCCGGGCTTGTCCTCCTTGCCCTCTTCGCCTGGCGACAGCTGATCCTGCAGAAGGAAGATCGGGCGCTGCTGGACCTGCGCGTCTTCTCCGCGAAGAACTATGTCATCGCAGTCGTCATCATGGCCGTCGTCTCGCTGGCCATGTTCGGTACCTTCTCCCTGCTTCCGCTGTACCTGCAGAACGTCGCTGGACTCAACGCCACCCAGTCGGGTCTCGTCCTGCTGCCGGGATCGATCCTCATGGGCGTCCTCGCTCCTGTCATGGGCCGCATCTACGACGCACGAGGACCCAAGACTCTCCTGGTCCCAGGATCGATCATGATCGCCGCATCGATGTTCTCCTACTCCATGGTCGGCATCGGCACGCCCACGTGGGTGCTCGTCGTCATCCAGACCGTCATGTCGCTGGGACTGGCCGCGTCGTTCACGCCCCTGTTCTCCGCCTCGCTGGGGTCACTGGACCGGAAACTGTACTCACACGGATCTGCGGCGCTGAACACCATGCAGCAGGTGGCAGGAGCTGCCGGAACCGCGCTTCTCATCTCCATCTACTCCTCTGCCCTGCACTCGGGTGAGGCGGCAGGACGCTCCGTCGCGGAGTCAGGTTCGCCGGGAGCGCACAATGCGTTCCTGTTGGCCGCAGTCATCGCCCTGGTGCCCGTGGTGCTGTCGTTCTTCATCAAGAAGCCCGAAGATCAGGAAGACGCCCCCGCCGAGGAGGTCCCCCTGGTTCCGGAGACACCTGCCACATAATCTGAGGATGAGTTGACCCAAGGTTCCTGCCCATCTGCACGTGTGGCGCTGTGGCAACGACCTGAACTAGAGTCATCGGCGTGAATTCGAAACGCTGGCAGCACATCATGGAATGGCCACTCGTGGTCGCCGCGCTCACCTTCCTCGGTGCCTACAGCTGGCAGGTGATCGGAGCGCCCACCGGCATATATGCCCAACTCGCTATGGCCTTGGTCATCATCACGTGGCTCGTCTTCGTCATCGACTACGTGGTCAACCTCTGGCTCGCCGAGGATCGCTGGGCCTGGTTTCGTCACCATCTCTTCGATCTCGCAGTCATCGCCCTGCCGTTGCTGCGGCCCCTGCGAGTCCTGCGGGCCATCACGGTCCTGCACATCCTCAACCGCACCGTCGGCACCGCTGTGCGCGGGAAGATCCTCATCTACACCGCTTCGGCGTCAGCACTGCTCGTCTACGCCGCTGCACTCGCCGTCCTCGACGCCGAACGCGGAACCGAATCGGCGATCAATTCCTTCCCCGATGCGATCTGGTGGGCCTTCGTCACCGTGACCACCGTCGGCTACGGGGACATGGCGCCGATGAGCGGGTTGGGCCGGATGCTCGCTGTGTGCCTCATGCTGGGTGGGATTGCTCTGCTCGGCGTCGTCACCGGCACGCTGGCCTCCTGGATCGTCGAGAAGGTATCGACGGATGCGGAGGAGAACCAATCAGCCACCGTCGCCCACATCCATGCCCTCGAGGAGTCGATCGCGGCACTGACACTCCAGGTCGAAACCATCGGCGGGCAGGCGCAGACAGGATCGGAATCGCTGAGGCACACCGGTGATCGATTCGAGGACTCGACATATAGCGACCCTGCGTAAGAATCTTCGGTGATTGCTCGGGCCACGGGTGATTGTCTGAAAACGAGGGGTTTACGAAGATTGCCGACACCGGCCCCGAGGTCGGGGTGCCAAGCGCGTGTAGATGGGCCTGGAGGGGTCTTCGCAGGTCGTTGCCGTTGCTTGTGGACCACAGCCGATTTCGCACGCACCGTTCAAGCGGGTAATATCGGCCTGTGCTCTGAGGGGGTATGGCGCAATTGGTAGCGCACCTGCTTTGCAAGCAGGGGGTTAGGGGTTCGAGTCCCCTTACCTCCACTCGAGAAGCTATTGAGACAGCACTCGTAAAAGAAGATCCCGCCGACAGCGATATGGACGCTGTCGGCGGGATCTTTGTCTATTCAGATTCGAGGATCGGTCCTCAGGCGTGAACGCGGATCAGGTGTTCGTTTGTGAACGCCTGGAATGCCCACTGGGCGTTCTCGCGACCGTAACCCGAGCGGTTGATGCCGCCGAACGGGTATTCGGGACCGGACTCCATGTGGGAGTTGATCAGCGTCATGCCGGCGTTGATCTTGGCGCCGAACTGCTGACCCTTCTCGAGGTCATCGGTCCACACCGAGCTCATGAGACCGTATTCGGTGTCATTGGCCAGACGCAGCGCATCCTCTTCGTCCTTGGCCCGGTAGACCATGACCGCGGGCCCGAAGAGCTCGTTGCAGCCGAGATCGGACTTCGGATCGATGTCAGAGATCACTGCAGGGGACATGAACCAGCCCGGACGGTCGAGCTTCTTACCACCGGTGTGCAGTGTGGCACCATCGGCCACGGCCTTTTCGATCATGGCCAGGATGTCATCGCGAGCACCCTCGGAGGAGACCGGGCCCATGCCGACATCGGGGTCATCAAAGGTCGAGACCTTCGTTGCCTCGGCGGCCTTGACGGCCTCGGCGAGGAACTCGTCGTAGAGATCGTCGACGACGATCATGCGCTTCGGTGAGGTGCAGACCTGACCGGCGTTGGCCAGACGCAGACCGACGAGCTTCTTGGCCAGTGTGGGCACATCCTTCGAGTCGAGGACCACGGCAGGATCGTTGCCACCGAGCTCGAGAACGGCGCGCTTGTAGTACTTCGCGGCGATGGAGGCCACGGAAGCACCCGCGCCCTCGGAGCCGGTGAGCGAGAAGCCCTTGACGCGGAAGTCCTTGAGGACCTCCTCGGCGTGAGAGCTGTCGAGGTAGATGTTCTGGTAGACGCCCTTGGGCAGACCCGCCTCGGTGAGGAGATCCTCGAAGTACTGTGAGGACTTCGGGCAGATCGACGCCTGCTTCATGATGATCGCATTGCCGACCATGAGGTTGGGCAGCACGAAACGCGCGATCTGGTTGTACGGGAAGTTCCACGGCATGATCCCCAGCAGCACACCCAGCGGCTGGTGGCGGACGTAGCTGCTGGCAGCACCCGCTGCGGCGAGGTGTGTGGGAGCCAAATGAGTGTCGGCATTGTCGGCCATCCACCGTGCCGTGCGAGCGACCTTGTCGACCTCGCCGAGGCCCTGCTTCTTGACCTTGCCCATCTCACGGCCGATGATGTCGGTCATTTCGTCGGCATTGGCATCGACGAGGTCAGCGAACTTGTGCAGGATCGCGCCGCGCTCGTGCAACGGCGTCTCCTTCCACACAAGATGAGCATCGTGGGCACGGTCGATGTAGCCGGGGATGTCTTCCTTGGCGACGGAGGCGAACTCCTCCTCGACCTCACCGGTATTGGCATTTGTGACTGCGAACTTGCTCATGAAACGTCCTCTCGCGCGTAGGAATCGACTTTGTAGTCTCAACAAGAAGAATGACGTGCGCATTCCACAAGGGCAAGTCGGTCTCAAACTCGCTCTGGCTCGCAGAGACTAAAGTGACTCAGAAACGCCGAGGAGCAACGATGTCCCACCAACGCAAACTGTGCTATTTCGTCGCAGTCTCCATCGATGGTTTCATCGCCGGCCCGGATGGAGGCGATCCGAGCAGTTGGTGGCCGATCACCGATGACTACATCGACTTCATTCGCACGGAGTATCCGGAGACCTTGCCGGGCCCCGCCAGGGAGGCGCTGGGCGTGACGGGACGCGGACACCATTTCGATACGGTCGTCGAGGGCCGAGGATCCTTTGCGATCGGTCTTGCCGCCGGACTACCGGATGCCTACCCGCATCTGCGTCATCTCGTGGTCTCTGCCTCGCTCGATTCGGTCCCCGGCTCCGCTGTCGAAATCGTCAGAGACGATCCCGTGCAGCGGATTCGGGAGCTCAAAGGTGAGCCGGGGAAGGATATCTGGCTCATCGGCGGAGGGACGCTGGCTTCGAGCCTGCGTGCTGAGATCGACGAACTCATCATCAAACTCGGTCCCATCACCCTCGGAGCGGGTGTGCCGCTCTGGGGCGTTGAGTCCGACTTCGACAAAGAGATCTGGACGACTACCGAGGTGCGAGCCTTTCCCGGTGGAATGACCCTGCTGCGCTACGCCCGCTCAGGCGATGGCGTCTGAGGACTGTTCGAACCTCGCGACACCGATACGAGCACTCCAGACTCGTTCGACCCGGATCGCAACCGCGACGAGGACCAGGGAGGCCAGGGCGAGGAGGATCGCGACGACGACGGGGGCCTTGAACCCCCAGCCGAGTGCGATGACGCCGGCGCCGAGTGCTGGCCCGATGGCATTGCCGACGTTGAACGCCGAGGTGTTCACGCTGGCGGCCAGTGTCGGTGCCTGAGTGGCGATCTGGAATACGCGGGCGTTGAGCGCCCCCGCGATCGAGAAGCCGCTGGCGCCGATGAGGACGATCATGACGATCGCCGCCCAGCCGGTGTCGGCCACCAGCCACAGGGCGAAGAGACTGAGCGCCAAGGCCGCGAGGCTGCCGATGATATTGCCGAAGATGTTCTTATCGGCGAAGCGTCCGCCCACGACGACTCCGATGAAGGCACCGATGCCGAAGGCTGCCAAAACTCCGGGGACGAGGTCGTGGGAGAGCCCCGCCACCTGAGTGAGCAGGGGCGAAAAGTAGGAGAAGGCGGCGAAGACCGACGCCTGGAACAGCGCGGTCGTTGCCAGAGCCAACCAGATTCGCGGTCCCTTGAATGCCGCGAGCTCCGCCTTGAGAAGAGTGGGCAGATGCTGGTTCGACCCGGTTTCCTCGTCAGCCGGGTTGCGAACAGTGAGCCCGATGAGGACGGCGGCGAGAGCAGTGACGACTGCGACGGCCCAGAATGTCGCCCGCCATCCGTACTGCGTGCCCACCCAGGTGCCCACGGGAACGCCCACGAGGTTCGCAACGGTCAGGCCGCCGACGAGGCTGGCCAGGGCACGACCCTGCACCTTCGCGGGGGCAATGCGCGTCGTATGGACAGCGGCCACGGCCCAGAACCCGCCGCAGGCGATGGCCGCCAGGACACGGGTGACCATGAGGATCGAATAGCTCGGCGACAGCGCGGCCAGGATGTGCAGGGCGGAGAATGCAATGATCGAGATGATCATCGTCGCCCGACGCGGCAGCCTGAGCGTCAGCAGCGCCATTGCCGGTGCTCCGCCGATCATTCCCACAGCGAATCCGGTGATGAGCAGGCCAGCCTGTGGGATGCCGACCTGCAGATCGGCACTGATGGGCTCGAGGATCCCAGCGATCATGAACTCGCTGGTGCCGAGGCAGAAGATCACCGCTGCCAGGAGGTAGACCTGAGCCGGGACACGCACTCGTGCTTGAGTCGAAGTCGTCACTGTGCGCTGCTTTCGGTTGCGATGAGGTGTCCGGGAGAATTGCGGCCATATGTGTGGGATGCCGTGTGGTCGTGAAGTGCCCTGAGCCCCTTGCGTGTGCACAGTCCTTCGACGAACGCGGTCGCCTGAGACTGGACGCTGTCGGCGGGCATCACCCGAGCGGCGATCCTCAGCCCGGCGAGCACACTGCTGAGGAGCTGTGCATGCACCTTCGCATCCAGCTCGGAGCGGATGTGGCCCTCGACCTGCCCGCGTTCCAGGACGAACCGATACGACTCCAACCAGGCCTGGTGATCGGGATCGAGGATCGCGCACACCGCATCGACCTCACGGCCGAGTTCGGCCGCAGTGTTCGCCGACAGGCACCCGACCCGTGCCTCGTCCTCGCACTGTTTGGCCAGTTCCCCGCCGAGGCGGTGCATGATGAGCCTCGGGGCCGGTGCTGTTCCTGTGCGCAGCTCCTCCCGGGCCGAGATTCCTCTCGCGGTGTAGTCACGCAGGGCCCGCAGGAAGAGCGAATCGAGGCTGTCAAAGGTGTTGTAGAAGCTTGAGCGGCCGATGTTCGCACGCTCGCAGACCAGGCCGACGTCGGTGCCCGTATAACCATGCTCGCTGAAGACGGCAATGGCGGCGTTGATCACCGCCTGCTCGTCGAAGTTCTTCCTCCTGCCCATGGAAAGAGATTAAATTGTTTTGGACACAACTGTCCAATTAGTGCTCGGAGCATCATCGGATGAATGCTGACACCGTCTGTCAACAGCCGCCGGGCATCAACAGCAGGTGTAACGTGGCGGCAAGGAACAATGGCCCCATTGCGGGCGAGAGGACCGCGGCGAGATATCCGCGGCGAAGAAGGGAACACGCATGAGCCCAGTGAGCAAAGAGCGCCGAAAACAGCTTCGCGACGATGATGCGAACTGGAAGCTCGGAATCTTCTACTTCTGCCCCCAGGACCCATCGTTCCTGATACCGAAGCGCTTCGGCATCGGCTGGTCGCTCAACTACGGCAGCCCCTGGTCGCTGCTGTTCCTCATCATCGTCATCGCTCTCCTGGTGTGGGGCATCTTCTTCTGAGCCAGATCAGCCGCGTGGGTCACGGCCCCGTCGGGTCGAACGGGCGGCTACTTCTTGTCCAGAACCTTCTTGAGTACTGTCGCGTCGCTGATGTCGTCGCGCTTTGACGCGGTCAGGAGAGTGAGTTTGCCCTTCTTTGCGTAGTCCTTCAGCTGTTTCAGGGCCTCGGCGTGGTCATCGTCCTTGAGCTCCTCCCGGTAGCGCCGGGAGAACTCCTGAAACTTATCGGGATCGTGTGAATACCACTTGCGCAGATCGGTCGAGGGAGCGAGATCCTTCAGCCAATCATCGAGTTCAGCCTTGTCCTTGCTGACCCCGCGCGGCCAGATGCGGTCGACGAGGATGCGAGTGCCGTCGCTGTTGACCGGATCATCGTAGATCCGACGAACCTGGACCTGATGCTTCTCTGACATGTTCGTCCTCCTCGATCTGCGGTGCTGCTGTGGTCCTGATTTCAGTCTATGACAGTAGAAGTCAGAGGCAAGGCGAGAATACTCGGACCCCTTCGTGACCCGTTCGAGCGTAGACTTAACGCCTGTACACCAGTGTGCTGATGCGAGGTGGCGATGACTGAGATTCCGAGGATCAATCGGCTCTTCCCCGACCAGGCGAAGGGCGTGAAACTGTCCCAGGCCCTGGCGTTTCCCTGCGATGCTGACCAGTGGGTGCGTGCAGTGTTCGTGGCCTCGGTCGATGGAGCTGCGACCATCGCCGGTCACGCCGGAGGTCTGGGCAATGACATCGACAAGCAGCTGTTCGCCCTCAACCGGGCAATGGCAGACGTCATCCTCGTCGGTGCCGGCACTGTCAGGACCGAGGTCTATGGTCCCGCCGAGGACGATCCGCAATGGCGGCAGCTGCGCGAGAACCGCAGCCCCACACCACCCATGGCGGTGGTCTCAGCCAGCTTGGACCTCGATTTCTCAGCCCCGCTGTTCACCGAGGCTCCCCAGTCTGCCCGGACCATCCTCATCACCTGCGCAGACGCACCAGCTCAGGCACGTGCACAGGCTGCTGAAGTCGCCGAGGTGATCGTGGCCGGTCAATCCTCCGTTGACTTGAGCGCGGCGATCGCTGAACTCCGTTCACGTGGATTCGCCCGGATCGTGTGCGAGGGTGGGCCCCAGCTGTTCACCGATCTGCTCGAGGCGGGAGGCATCGACGAACTGTGTCTGACCCGAAGCCCGAGTTTGGTCGCCGGGACCGAGACGAGGATCCTGCACGGCGCCCGATTCGATCCACCGGTCGAACTCGAGCTGAAGACCCTCTACGGCACCGACGACGGCTTTCTCTATCTGCTCTACCGTCCGGCAGGGTCGTAGGGACGAGCCGTAAGGACGAGCCGTGGGGATGAGTCGTAGGGACGAGCCGTGTCGGGGTGCAAGAATGTGATTATAGAACCGAGCCCTGTGATCCCGCGGTCGCGCACGATCGCATGATCGGTGGCCGTAGTACCCGTGCACACTCGACAGGACAGTGATGACTCAAGCTCGCGAGACCAGACCGCAGCCGGCTGCCGGTGCGGAGGTCGGCTCCCTGATAGGTGGAGCATTCGGCCTGGTGTTCCTCATCGTCAACAGTGCATCGTTCTCTACCCTCGGCCGCATCCTCGTCCTCGTCATGGGAATCGCGGCCTTCGCCGCCATCGCCTTCTTCGCACTGCGTTCCCTGGGCCGGATGAAGCGCGCTCAGGTCTCCTCAGCGAATTCAGCCAAGGGGCAGGATGAAGTTTCGCCTGGCAGGGCCGTGCCCTTCGGACGCAGCTACTGGATCATCGTCGGGGTCGAAGCGCTCGCCCTCTTCGGCGGCACGCGCCTGTTGAGTGGCCTCGGACATCCCGAACTCGGCGTGGCCTGGGTGGCATTCGTCGTGGGCACCCACTTCTATGCTCTCGGCCACGTGTTCAAACTCAATCGGTTCCACATTCTCGCTACGGTCGTCACCCTGTGCGGAATAGCCGGATTCATCGCCTTCTTCGCCTCGATCCCAGCGTTCATCCCGATCTTGGGTGGAATCATTCCCGGATTCGTCCTCCTGGCCTTCGGCCTCTGGGCGCTCGTCGCAGTCGACGATCGTTGAGACGCCGCTGCGCGAGTGCCGGATGAGCGCCCCTACACGAGCGTCATAGTGGACTTGCGTTCGAAATCTCGGGCGAAATCGAATGCGAGTCCACTATGACGAGCAGATCGCGCCGGAGGCAGAACCGCGTGGGCTCCGTCGCCGGTACTCCTTGGCCGGTACTAGTCCGTCGGGGCACCTGGGGCCTGGACCTGCGGCGATGACTGCACTCGCGGGGCCGGGAAGTCCGGGGGTGTGGCCGCGGGTGCATCCTCCAGACCAGCGAGCACCTCGGCGATGGCACGGTCGAGCTGCAGATCGTCGTCGCTGAACAGCTGCGAGGGATCGTGCTCGACCTCGATGTCCGGCTCGACACCGTAGTTCTCCACATCCCAGCCCTTGCCCTCGAGCCAGAAGGCATAACGAGGCTGCGTCACGCCGGTGCCGTCGACTAAGTCGTAGCGACCGTCGATGCCGACGACTCCGCCCCAGGTGCGGACTCCGATGACAGGGCCGAGTCCCTTGGCCTGCACGCGGGCATTGATGATGTCACCGTCGGAGCCCGAAAACTCGTTCGCGAGGAAGGCCACCGGACCACGGCGGGTATCCTCCGGGTCGGGAAGCATGGTGTCGTAGCTCCTGGACGCGTTCCAGGCGATGACCCTGTCCGCGAAGCGTTCGGCGACCAGGGCACTCGTGTGACCACCTCGGTTGAACCGGACATCGGCGATAACGCCCTCGGCGGACATCGCCTGCCGCAGGTCACGATGCAGCTGAGCCCAACCACCGGCCATCATGTCGGGGACGTGGACATAGCCGACTCGGCCACCGGACTTCTCCGCCACGTACTCACGCCGGGAGCGGACCCAGTCCTGGTAGCGCAGCTTCTCCTCATTCGCCAGAGGAATGATCGCGACCACACGATCCTTGCGTCCTCGCCGCAGGGTGAGCTCCACGATCGAGTCCGCCGTTCCCACCAGGTGGGCTGCCGGGCCGCGGACCTCGTCGACGGACTGACCGCCCACAGCAACGATGAGATCACCTTCGCAGGCTCCGACACCGGCCTGGCGCAGTGGTGACCTGGCGGCTGGGTCACTGCTCTCACCGGGCAGGATGCGGGCAATCTGCCAGCCCTGCCCAGTTCGTTCCAGATCCGCACCCAAGAAGCCCAGCTTCTTCGACTGATCACCGGGTGGGCTGGACGGCAGGACATAGGCATGCGAAGTGTTGAGCTCGCCCACGGTCTCCCACAGAATGTCGACGAGGTCGTCATGCGTCAGCGCCTTCGCAGCAACTCGGCGCCAGCGCAGGGTCACACCTTCCCAGTTCACCCCGTTCATGTCCGCACGCCAATAGTGGTCGCGCATGATACGGGAGTTCTCCTCGAACATCTGCAGCCATTCAGCCCGCTGATCGAGCTCGAACCGCAGACGCGTGAGGTCCACTGAGACCGTATCGTCATCATCGGCTTCGACCTTGCGAGTGGCCGGTCGCACCGCGACGTCGCCATCGTTGGTCACGATGATGAGCTTGCCGTCACCGGTCACCGAATAGTCATCGGCCTTGTCGACGACGGTGGAGACCTTGCGTTTGGCGAAGTCGAAGTACTGGACCATTTCGCCCGGTTTCTCGCCGGCGTCGCCGGAGTGCTTGTCGCCGAGCTCACCGTCTTCGGCATCACCGGTGCGCATCCACAGGACGCCGCCCTCGGCAGCCTTCAGATTGTGGAAGACACCAGAAGAGACCGGGAACGCCACGATCCTCTCTTCTGCTCCCGCAAGGTCGACCTCCGTGGTGACGACGGTCTTCTCAGCTTTCGCCTTGTCCGCCTTCGAAGTCTCATCGGTGACCTCGCTGATCGCCCATCCGCTGGCACTCGGCCCGAAGGGTGCGGGCTCGGTTGAACTCAGCGGCAGCAGCCATGGCCTGGTCACACCGTTGAACGACAGGTCGAAGGAATGCTGATTGTAGGAGGGATCGAAGGTCCGGTCCGAGAGGAACGCAAGGTATTTGCCATCGGCTGTGAATGCCGGTGAGAAGTCATTGAACTTCCCACTCGTCAGCGCCTGACCCTCACGGTCTGACTTGGTGTCGACGAGCATCAGCCGTTCCAACAGCTCTTCGCCCTGGGTCGGCTGCGACCACACGAGGTAGCGTCCGTCCGGAGAGAAGCGAGGGGTCCTGGCCTCCCCGAAGCCCGAATGCCCGACGAGTCGGGTTCTGCCATTTCCGACCTCGACGAGGCGGATGCTGCCGTCATGGGAGATCGTGGCCAAGGTCTTCCCCGCCGGATCGGAGGCCATGTCGAGGACACGTCCCAGGGCTCCGGCCCCGATTCGCCGAGGCGGCTTGTCAGCGGAGACCGCCCGCACCTCGATCGAGTCCTCGCCCTCGACATCGGTGATGTACGCGGCGAGCCCGGTCTGCCCGAGGACGACGGGTTCACGGGTGCGGATCGAAGAATCCGCGCACAGTGCCCGTGCAGGACCTTCGCGATGGGTCAGCCAGAAGGTCTTTCCGCGCCATTCCACCACCGAGGCGTTGCCGCCGTGATCTGGGACGATACTCAAAGTGCTGGAGGTGGGATCGACATGAAGCGGCTGCACTCCGGTTCCGGGAAGCACCACGTTCAGGGTTCTGATCTGCGCGTCGAGGCTGTCGAGGATGCGGATCTCCCCGTGGCTGTGCCACACGATGCGGGTTCCATCGGTCGTGGCATCGCGGACATAGCCCTCGGCCTCGGTCTGGAATGTCAGCTGCCGAGGTTCACCGGCCGCAGCCTGATCCGATCCGCTTGACCCGGTCTGTGTCGCCAGGCCGTCCCAGATCCACAAATTGGCCTGCTCATGCGCATGATCCGGGAAGGAAGCGGCACGGTCCGAAGCGAAGACCAGCGAGTCACCGACCCAGATCGGATCGGTCAGCGATGCCTCTTCCTCACGCAGCAGACGCTGCCACTGGGCACCAGTTCCCGAGGCGTCGGCGACACGATCGAGCCACAGCCTGGGCGCGGTGCCGCCGCGGTAGCGCTTCCAATGTGCGGGCGGACGACTGAACGGTGTGGACAGAGCGGTGACACCTGAGTGGTGCCGGTCCAACCCCGAGGCCCGACCCAGCGACAGGCGTTCGACGACGCCGTCGAGGTCAACGGACTTCACAATATGATTGCGGACCTCGAACTCACCGGCATTGGACCCGATGAGAATGTGACGCTCATCGGCCCACCCGAGCATCGTCGTCGTCGTTCCACCCAACCAGCTCAGCCGTCGCAGGGACCCGGAGGCCACCTCGGCGAGCATGAGTTCAGGGTGCCCATCACGGAAGGACACATAGGCGATATGCGTTCCGTCCGGCGAGATCCGCGGACTGCGGACAGGGACATGATCTGAGGTCAGGCGCCATGCGCGCCCGCCGGCTGAAGGGACGATCCAGACGTCGTCGTCGGCGGTGAAGGTGATGAGATCACCGTGGATGTGCGGGTAGCGGAGGTAAGAATACTGAGTCACGTGACCCACATTACAAGCTTGGGCGCCGAGGTGACGCGGCCCATGCGGCCCCTGACCAATAGAATGGTGACATGCCATCTTTGACTTCGCTTCTCAACGATCGTTTCGCACTCGCCCTCGAACAGTCCTTCGGCGAGGATTTCACGCGGCGCGATCCCGTGATCAGGAGCAGCCAGTTCGCCGATTTCCAGGCCAACGTGGCGTTGCCCCTGGCGAAGGAGCTGAAGTCCAAACCCCGCGACATCGCGACCACGATCGTGGACAACCTCGACCTCGCCGGCATCTGTGAGATCCCCGAGATCTCCGGTCCCGGCTTCATCAACCTCACCTTCACCCCCGAATTTCTGGCAACCACGCTGAACCAGACAAACGCAGCCGAGGTCGAGTCCGAGACGGCCGGAGCGCGGATCGTCATCGACTATTCGGCGCCCAACGTCGCCAAGGAGATGCACGTCGGCCACCTGCGGACCACCGTCGTCGGCGACGCACTCGCTCGCACGCACGAACTCTTCGGCAACACCGTCGTGCGCCAGAACCACATCGGCGACTGGGGCACTCCGTTCGGCATGCTGATCGAACACCTCCTCGACGTCGGCATCGAATCGGAGACGGCCCAGGACATCTCAGCCAACCCGAATGCCTTCTACCAGGCCGCTCGTGCGAAGTTCGACAGCGACGCCGACTTCGCCACCCGGGCACGTGCCCGGGTGGTCGCGCTGCAGGGCGGGGACAAGCAGACTCTCGAACTCTGGGAGCGCCTCGTCGGGTTCTCACGGATCTACTTCAACCACATCTACTCGCTCCTCGACGTCACCCTGCGTGATGACGACCTGGCCGGTGAGAGCATCTACAACAATGACCTCGCCGCAGTCTGCCAGGATCTCGAGGACAAAGGCCTGGCACGCATCAGCGACGGCGCCCTGTGCGTCTTCCCCGAGGGCTTCACCGGCCGTGAGGGTGAACCGCTGCCGCTGATCATCCGCAAATCCGACGGCGGCTACGGCTACGCCACGACCGACCTCGCGGCCGTGCGCCACCGCGTACGCAACCTCCATGCCGACCGCGCCCTCTACGTCGTCGGCAGCCCGCAGTCCATGCACTTCGAGATGGTCTTCGCCATCGCCCGGGCCGCCGGCTGGCTGCCCGAGGACGTCAAGACCGAGCATGTGAAGATCGGCAACGTCCTCGGCGACGACGGCAAGATCCTGCGCACGCGCTCCGGGGCGCCCCTGCGTCTGGCCGAACTCCTCGAGGAGGCCATCGCCCGTGCCCGGGCCACGTTGCGGGAGTCGAACGCCGAGTTCAGCGCCGAGGAAGAAGCTGTCGTCGCGAAGATCGTGGGCATCGGCGCGGTCAAGTACGCCGACCTCTCCGTCGCCCACGACACGAGCTACACCTTCGACCTCGACCGCATGCTCGCCCCCATCGGCAACACCGCCCCGTACCTGCAGTACGCCGGCGCTCGGATCCGTTCGATCCTGCGCAAGGCGGACTCGGATGCGTTCACGGCTGCGCCGATCCACCTCGGCGAGGCGGCCGAACGTGACTTGGGCCTGGCGCTGCTCGGGTTCTCCGATGTCCTCGCCGAGGTCGTCGCGGCCTCCACGCCGCACCGCCTGTGCACGTATCTGTTCGACCTGGCCCAGTCGTTCACCTCGTTCTACGAGCAGTGTCCGGTTCTCATCGCCGAATCCGCCGAGGTCCGCGACTCCCGGCTGCGCCTGAGCCAGACCGTCCTCGAGGTGCTCGAGGCTGGCCTCGGAGTTCTCGGCATCCGCGTGCCCGAGCGTATGTGAACCAGCCGGACCCGTCCGTCGCCCGGCGGATGCTGCCCTGGGTGGTCGTGGGCATCGTCGTTCTGGCGATCAACCTGCGGGCACCGATCATCGCTCCGACGGCCGTCCTCGGTGACATTCAGGACGACACCGGGCTGAGCGCGGCTGGGGTGGGGCTCCTCACGGGCCTGCCGGTGCTGCTGTTCGCCCTCGTCACCCCTATCGCAGGTAAGACCATCGGTCGCTTCGGCGCTGAGGCGGCCGTGTTGTCGTGCCTCACCGGCGTCCTGCTCGGAACTGTGCTCCGCTCCCTGGGTCCGTCCTGGCTCGTGCTGGTGGGGACTGGAATCATCGGAATCGCCATCACACTGGGCAATATCGCGGTGCCGGTGATCATCCGGCGCGAGGTCCCCTGGAACCAGGTGTCGATGGTGACTGGCCTGTATTCGGCCACCATGAACGTCGGGTCCATGATCACACTGCTCGGCACGGGTCCCATGGCCGCAGCCTTCGGGTGGCGGTGGGCCGTTGCCATCTGGGGCGGTATGGCCGTGGTCGGACTCGTCTATTGGCTGTTCATGATCCGGCTGCGGATCCGCCGCAGTGCGATCGCCGCGGCGTCTGCTGAAACGTCACCGACACCTGAGCCCGCTGAGACGCGTCGTCCATGGCGTGAGGCACCTCCCGAGTTCCGTGCCATCATCGCACTGTTGGTGATCACGTTCAGCGGACAGTCGATCGCCTACTACACGACCACAACGTGGCTGCCCTCGATCCTCTCCGACACGGGAGGGCTGGGCTCGGCAGCGTCAGGCGGAACTGCCTCCCTGTTCCAGGTCGCTGCCATTCTCGGAGCATTCGGTGTGCCCCTGCTGGCTGCCCGAACCAAGCCCTGGGTGCCCGTGGCGATCATCGCGGCACTGTGGATCTCACTGCCCGCGGGACTGCTGCTCGCCCCGAGCTCATACGTGCTGTGGGCGATCACCGGCGGAGTCGCCCAAGGTGGCGGATTCACCGCAATCTTCTCCATCATCGCCCGCACCGCCGGCAGCGACCGGGAAACCGCATCGGCCTCGGCTCGGGTGCAGGGCGGCGGCTACCTCGCCGCCACGCTGGCGCCTCCGTTCGCGGGCTGGCTGGGCAATGTCACCGATGGGTGGACTGCTCCGATTCTCCTCATCCTCGCAGCCACGCTTGCCTTCACGATCTCGGGACTGTCGGCGGTCCGCATCTCCGGTCGTTTCCGGGGCGGCGGGCCAGCCAACAGGCGTGAGGTTCTGGATGAATGACGAACGGCTCCCGCTGCGCAGGTTCTCACTTCTCCAAGTGAGTGGATCTGCGCAGCGGGAGCCGTTCAATCTGTCTGGTTCGAACGATTGACCGGTCAGTGGACCAAGTCAGTCGACGTTCCAGGCCAGATCAGTGCTTGGCGTTCTTGTCTTCCACCGTTTCCTCGGCTGACTTCGAATCCTCCGCAGGCTTGACGATGGTGGCCGGCGCAGCCTGAGTTCCCTTAGCCTCGGTCGCAGGCTTCGAAGTCGGTGCTGTTGTGGCGGCAGCCTCGGCAGTCTTCGATTCGGGCACTGCTGTCTGCGAGACCTCGGGTGCTGTTCCCTGACGAGAAGCGGGGGTCGAGCCCACCGGGCGAGCATCGTCGGGACGGTTGTTGGGCAGCGGTGTCGACCATGGGTCTTCGACCGGCTGCGCCTTCTTCCACACGTAGTAGCCGATTCCGGCTGCCGAACCGATGACCAGGGTCCACACGACTGCGGTCTTGCCACCACCGGACTTGCGTGCGGTGTCCTTCTGGATCCGCTTTCCGGCATTCGTGAGGGCCTTGCGAGCCTTCTTCACGGCCTTCTTGTCGCCGGTCAGGCGCACAGCGAGATCGTCGACCAGCTGAGGGGTCTCAACGGCTGCGAGCGAGTTGGCGGCGTTGGACGCAAACTTGCCGGCACGCTCGGTGGCCTCGGGACGGTAGGCATCGAGCCTGTCCGCCCAGGCATGAACCTGGTCATTCGCCTTGTCTGCGAATGCTTCGACCTGAGGGCGGGCCTTGACGGCGAGACTTTCGGCCCGATCGGCCAGTGCTTCAACCTGCGGTCGAGCCTTCTCTGCAAGGGCCTCGACCTGAGGGCGGGCCTTGTCAGCGGCTTCGCGGAGTTTTGGACTTGCGGCCCCGCTGGCATCGGCCAGGACTCGGAGTGACGTCTTCTTCGCGGAATCGAGCTTCGAAGTGAACGGATCTCGAGCTGACTTCTTCGACATGAACATTCCCAATCCTCTTTGTCGGGGTCAATTGATCAGTCTCAGTCTAAGGCCTAGTTGCAAGCCGCCGGACATCAGGCCGTCATGAAATTGCCTGCAGAAACGCTGACAGAGTCCGCAAACCGAGCCAGGGGAATCTGCGGAAGCCGCGGGAGCGTGGAAGAATGGCCCCATGACTACAGCTTCTACGCACACAGCAGTCCTGCACACCAACCACGGTGACATCACCATCAACCTCTTCGGCAACCACGCGCCGAAGACTGTTGCCAACTTCGTGGAGCTGGCCAAGGGTGAGCGCGAATTCACCGATCCTGCCACCGGCGAACCCACCAAGCGCCCCTTCTATGACGGCCTCAACTTCCACCGCATCATCTCGGACTTCATGATCCAGGGCGGCTGCCCGCTGGGCACCGGCACCGGCGGCCCCGGCTACACCTTCGATGATGAGATCCACCCGGAACTCCAGTTCGATCGCAAGTACCTGTTGGCCATGGCCAACGCCGGCAAGCAGATGGGACGCGGCACCAACGGTTCGCAGTTCTTCATCACGACCGCCGAGACCCCATGGCTCAACGGCAAGCACACCATCTTCGGCGAGGCCGCTGACGAAGCCTCGCAGAAGGTCGTCGACGAGATCAACAATGTCCGCACCGCTGCCATGGACAAGCCAGTCGAACCAGTCGTTCTGGAATCGGTCGAAATCAACGGCTGAAACCAATTCGCCGGTGAGTATCAGTACCTGCAGTCTTCGAGGACTGAGACTCACTGAACTGAGTACCATGGTGTGATGGACACACCACAGGAGGGCTCGGCACGGGAGACCGGCCGGGCCCTTTCTGTGTCTCCACCGCTGGTCACGAGCACGATCATGGTCCTCACCGGCTTAGTCTTCCTCGCCCAACTGCTGCCCAGCCTGGATCTCATCCATCGCCTGAGCTTCGTACCCGCACTTGCGTCTGAACAGCCGTGGCGGGTTCTGACGGTGGCACTCGTGCACGAACAGCCGTCACCGTTCCATCTCCTGGCCAACATGATCGGACTGTTCTTCTTCGGATCATTCGTCGAGCGAGCCCTGGGCCGCTGGCGATTCCTCGTCCTCTACCTGCTTGGAACGATCGGCGGATCAGCCATGGTCCTGGTTCTCGCGAAGCCGTTCTCCGTCGATTGGGTGACGAACAACATCGGTGCCTCCGGCGCGGTCTTCGCGATCATCGGCGTGCTGCTGGTGCCGACACAGACGCTCGACCGCAACATCACGGGTGTCGTCCTGTTCGTTGCTCTCAACTTCGGATACGGACTCCTCGTCGCAGGAGTGTCCTGGCAGGCCCACCTCGGCGGGTTGATCACCGGCTTCGTGCTCGGCTGTGGTGCTCTGTTGGTACCGAAGAGACAATCGACGCTGGTATTTGGACTCACGGCCCTCGGGCTGTTGCTGGTGATGCTTGCCGCTGGTGCCTGGCAGATCAACGAGGCCTGGCGAATCGCCGCTGTGTGACGCGTAGCGATCACCCTTGTCTGAGGGGTACACAGCGACTCTCAGAGCTATAGCAGATTTCGATGGAAAATTGTCTTTTTCACACGTTGCATTTTGTTGTCCACAACCTTTATCCACATGGTGGATAACTTACATGGGTGTATTTTCCCAGTTCAAAGGCTCAAAATAAGTTATGCACAGACGACGCTCCCGGCTTGGGTATAACTTCGGCCCTGTGGACAAGTGCGCAGCCGAGGCGGGCGAACCGTCAACAGCGGAGGAACACCTCACCTGCAGGTGACCGCAGTGTGGGCCGCCGCGAACGCCGCCGAAAAACGGGGGTTGCGCCGACTCTCGGGAGCGCACCCGGTGGTCGACGCAACCCCCGCATTTCGGAAATAGCGTGATCTCTGGGGACTACCGCCAGCGTGTGGACATGATCAGCCCCGCGACGAAGAAGGCGAAACCGACGAGGATGTTCCAGTTGCCCCATGCCTCGACCGGGAATGCGCCCTGCGAGACATAGAAGGTCACGAGCCAGATCAGGCCGATGAGCAGGAGGCCGATGAGCACAGGCAGGAACCAGCGAGGGTTCGGCTTGAGCGTCTGCTGACCGGACTGCGAGGTGTATGTGGCGGTCTTGCGGCCTTGGGGGCGCTTGGCCGGATTGCCCGAACGCGAGGTGCGCTTGGCCGAAGAGCCCTGAGCAGCAGACCCCTTCGCGGACGCACCCGTGGCGGCCTCGCTCTTCTTCGTCGGCTTGCTGCCCTTGTCGGACTCGGCCGCCTGGTTGAGCTTCTCGGACTTCTCGGTCTTCTTGGCGTCGGCGGACTGCTTGGCCCCGGCGCTCTTCGACGCGGACTTCTTGCCAGTTCCAGCAGTGGACTTCTTGGCCACCGTGTCGCCCGCGGCCTTGTCGTCGTCGGCAGCCTCGGCATCGGTGTCAGTGTTGCCGTCGGTGCCAGCACCCTCGGCGACCACGTCGGATCTGTCGGAGGAGTCATCCAGGTCGAGGAGATCTCCATCGAGGGGCTCGTGCTTCAGATCCTCTGTCTGTTCGGCCTGCAGATCCTCGACTGCCTCGACATCGTCATTCGGCTGCGCCTTGGTTTCGACATCGGCCTTCGACGAGTTGCGAGAAGTGCGCTGGGGGCGCTGGGTCCGTCCGTTGGACTTGGCCACGAGTACTCCTTATACGGCCGACCATTGCTGAGGTCACCGATTGATGAATAGGGACAATCGGACATCAGTCTACTCGTCACATCCGGCAGTGTTAAAAACTCCAACTACTCGGAGAACGACCTGTTTGTGCAGTTTCATACGATAAAGTGCAATACGGTGTCCCCGCTTGTCCTCTGGGCGAGCCCCGGATTTGAAACAATAGGCACGGTGCAGCAGTGGTGAATAGTCCCTCCTCGGGTAACGAATCAGACGCAGACGCGTCGTCGCGACCCACTATTCGTCCTGCTCAGAGACAGAGTTCCTCACACCACCCGGCCACTGAACGACACCAGTCGCAGGGTGGACTTGGCGGCCGCGAAGTCGGCCCAGCCACGGAACCCATGAGCACCGCGCCCGCTCTTGGCGCAGCTGCGAATCCAGGGACCCGACCACACCCCGGGCCCGGCTCGCATTCAGGGACCGAGCAACCACTTCCCAGCCGACGTGAACTTCGACGCCGCGAGGCCGAAGCCGCTGCCGCCGACGGTGCCCCGACGGCCGTCTACTCCGATGCCCCGCCTGTCTACCCGGATTCCACTCAGCCACAGCCCGTGGCCAACAGCGGAACCGACCCCCGCCTCGGCGCCTCTGGGGGTGCTGCGGCTGCTGACCGCGACGGCGGCCGTCGCAGCCGAGGGCGGAAGCAGAAACCCGAACGTGAGCCGCTGGGCCCCGTTCGCGGCACCATCCGCACCTTCGGCGAACTCTGCATCACGGCCGGAATGGTTCTCATCCTGTTCGTGGTCTGGCAGCTGGTGTGGACCGACTTCGAAGCCAACCGCGACAACGAGGTACTGGCAGACAAGCTCACCGAAGACTGGTCGAACCAGGATCCGAACGAGCTTCCGGACGACCCGGACGAACCCGTCGTGGCAGATCCGGTGGAGAAGAACCACGCGTTCGGCATCTTCTACATTCCGCGCTTCGGCGACGACTACTACCGCACGGCCGCCGAGGGTGTCGATCTCGAACCCGTTCTCAACCGGATGGGTGTGGGCCGATACCCGAATTCGGCGATGCCGGGCGAAGTCGGAAACTTCTCGATCGCCGGCCACCGCGTCACCTACGGCAAGCCGCTCAACCAGATCGCGAAGCTGCGCCCAGGCGATGAGATCGTCGTCCAGACCAAGGACGGCTTCTACACGTACACGTTCCGCAACTTCGACATCATTCTTCCCGATGCCGTCGAGGTGCTCGCTCCGGTCCCCAACGAGCCCACATACAAGGGCAAGGATCGGATCCTCACGATGACGGCCTGCAACCCGATGTTCTCGGCCAGAGAACGTTACATCGCCTACGCCGAGCTCACCGACTGGACCCCGGCCGGCAACGGTGCACCTGAGAACATCAAGGATTCGAAAGCCTACGACAAGGTCAGCAAGAATGGTGGTGCCTGAGAATGTACGGTCTGATCTGGCGGCTGCTTCCGGGAAACTGGTTCGTCAAACTCATCTTCGCCCTCATCCTCATCGCGGCCGTGATCCTGCTGCTCATGCAGTACGTCTTCCCGGTCGTCGCCCCCTACATGCCCTTCAACAACGCAACCGTGACTGATGGTGGCCAATGACAAAGATCCTCGTCGTCGACAACTATGACAGCTTCGTCTACACGCTCGTGTCCTATATTCGTGAGCTCGGAGCGCAGACGCACGTCATCCGCAATGACGATATGTCCGCCGAGGCTGTCGTGGCCCTGGCAGCCGAATACGACGGGATCCTGCTGTCACCAGGCCCGGGCGTGCCGGCTGAATCGGGAGTGTGCCCGAATCTCATCGCCTGGGCGGAGACGTCCGGCATCCCTGTGTTCGGAGTCTGCCTGGGTCATCAGGCGCTGGGCGAGGTCTTCGGCGCCACGGTGACCCACTCGCCGGTGCTCATGCACGGCAAGACCTCTGTCATCACCCACGACAGCCAGGGCATCTTCTTCGGCTGCAAGAATCCGCTGACCGTGACCCGCTACCACTCGCTGGCGATCGTTGACGACACCATCGACCTCGAGAAGTTCATGGTCACCGCCCGTACCGACGATGGTGTCGTCATGGCCATCGAACACCGTGAGCAGCCGTTGTTCGGCGTCCAGTTCCACCCAGAGTCCGTGCTCACCGAATGTGGTTATCTGATGTTGGGCAACTGGCTCGAGGTCTGTGGCATCGACGGCGCCGCCGCGCGGGCCGCTGCGATGTCTCCGATGGCCTCGGCGATCGCGGCGAAATCTGTCCCGCCCGGCAGCCCGGCTTAGGCTGCTGCGACGGCTTGTGCAGGCTCATCGGATCACCGTGCACAGGTTTGTCGGATAGCCGCGCTTAGACTCTTCCTCTGGCCCCGCCCGACGGATTAGGATCGTGACACACCAAAAGATTCAGAACCGTTGGCCATCCCTGAGACACACCGAAGGCCCACAAGGGCGAGTGAAGACTCGCCGAGGTGACTGTGGGCGGGTGGACGGAACCGAGAGGACCACTGATGTCAGAGTCGAGTTTCAACCGGACGGAGCCATACTCCGAACTCACCGTGTTCGAAGCGACCCCGATCCCCACCGCCGTTGTGGAGGCCCGGAATGTCGCCATGGAGGACCTTCCCGCACTCTTCGACGCCACCTTCTCCGGGCTGTTTCCTGCTTTGGCCGAGGCCGAGCAGGAAGTCGCTGGTCCCGCGTTCGCACTCTACACGCGTCAACCCAGCGACACGGTCGACCTGGAGATCGGGCTTCCGCTCGCCTCGGGGCTGAGACAGGCTCTGCCTCTGGGCGAGGACGTCATCGCGATCCCTTCCCAGCTGCCAGGCGGATCGGTCGCGGCCCTGACCCACACCGGTGGGTATGACGGATTGGGTGAGGCTTGGGCGGGGTTGATGAAGACGGCCGTCGACGCCGGACACCACCCGGATCTGCCGTTCTTCGAGGTCTACGTGACCGAGCCGAACCCCGACATGGACCCGGCGGACCTGCGCACCGACCTCTATCTCACCCTGTCCTGAGGGTTCGGCTCAGCTGGCGTCTGAGAAGCCGTTGAACCAGCTGTCTCCGCCGCCGATGACGTTGGCATCGTCCTTGTTGCCGTCCTTGCCGTCCTTGCCGTCCTTGTTGCCGTCTTTTTTGCCGTCCTTATCGTTCTTGCCGTCCTTGCCGCCGTCATCGCTTTTATCGTTGCCGCTGTCGTCGCTGCCACCATCGTCACTCGGTGCGGTGGGCATGCCACCCGGAACCGATGGGATGGTCGGTGACGGTTCTTCCGGCGGCTTCTTGGCCACCTTGACGGTGATCTCCGAGCCCTGCTTGACGTCGCTGCCACCGGTCGAGGACTGTTCGAAGACTTTCTTCTCTTCTTCGTCGGCTGTCTCGACCTCTTCGGTCTTGCACTTGAGCTGATAGTCATCGCCCTCGAGGATCTTGCAGGCTTCCTTCGCGGACTTGCCTGTCACGTCGGGGACCTCGACCATTCCCGAGGACACGACGAGGTCGACGTTCGAGTCCACATCCACCTTGGAGCCATCGCCCGGTTTGGTCTCGATGACGACCCCCTTCTCCACGTCAGGGGAGTTCTGCGAGATGTGTGTTCCAGCTTGCAGCTTGGCGTCATTGAGGATCGTGCGAGCATCCTCCTCCGATTTGCCGGAGACATCCGGGACCTTGACGCTCTCGGGGCCGGAGGAGATGACCAGCTTCACGACGCTGTCCTGCTCTACTCGCTGACCGCCGGGAGGATCGGTCTCAATGGCCTTGCCCTCGTCGACATCCTCGCTGTAAGACTCATCCCGGTCGACTCTCAGGCCCTGTTTGATGAGGGCGGACTCAGCCTCATCGGCATCCAGGTTGGCCACGTCCGCGACCTCGACCTGGATGATGTCCGGTGGTTTGTTGATCTCGTAGACCCACAGAGCGATGGCGGCCAGGGCCAACAGCACGAAGATGCTGCCGATCCAGATCCAGGCCCGGGACCGCCTCGGCGGTGGTGGATCGTCCTGCTTGGCCATGATCGTCGACACGGCACCCGTTTCTGGGTCCACCTCGGAGTCCTGGCCGTACTGCGGGGGACCCATCATGGCCCCGGCCATCGGGTACGCCTGGGTGCGTTCCATGTCGTCGTCGAAGCTGAAGGGGCGAGAGTCACGGGCCGCGAGGACATCCTCACGGAAGATGTAGGCATCCTGGTAGCGCTCGTCGCGATCCTTCAGGAGGGCGTGCAGGAGCAGCCGGTCGACCTCAGGGGGAATATTGGGATTGTAGAAGCTCGGCGGCTTCGGCGTCTCACCCACGTGCTGATAGGCGACCGCCAGCTGCGAATCACCGACGAACGGCGGCCTGCCGACGAGGAGTTCGTAGAGCAGGCAGGCCGTCGAGTACAGGTCGGAACGGGCGTCGACGACCTCACCACGGGCCTGCTCGGGGGACAGATACTGGGCGGTGCCCACGACCGACTGGGTCTGGGTCAGACCGCTGTTGTCCTTGAGCGCGCGGGCGATGCCGAAGTCCATGACCTTGATGTCACCCTCGGGGGTGAGCATGACGTTGGCTGGCTTGATGTCGCGGTGGACGATCCCGTTGCGGTGGGAGTACTCGAGCGGGGCAAGCACACCGGCGACGACGTTGAGGGCTTCGTCGACGGTCAGGGTGCCGTGCTCGTTGAGGACCTCGCGCAGGGTCTGGCCCTCGACGTATTCCATGACGATGAAGGGCACCGAGACGGTGGAGCCACCTGTCTCGACGAAGTCCTCCTCGCCCGAGTCGTAGACGCCGACGATGCCCGGATGGTTCAGCCCTGCCGCGGACTGCGCCTCCCGTTTGAGACGTGTGTGGAACGAGGGATCACGAGCCAGATCGGATCGCAGAAGCTTGATCGCGACGCGCCGGTCCAGTCGGTTGTCGACGCCTTCGTGCACTTCTGCCATGCCCCCACGGCCGAGGAGCGCACGAACTTCGTACCGCCCCGACAGCACCTTGGGTTCATTCATTCTGGTCCTCCGCTTGGTTCACCCACGTCGTGGGAAAGTTCTCCGCATGTCAAGTAGATTGCTAGGCTGCTCAGCGCATCGTGTCAGCCGAAGATCGCCTCGTCCTAATTCGCACCGGCACTCGTGTCTCCGTTGTTGCCGCCGCCTGGATTCGCGCCGCCGGTGCCGGTGTCTGACGATCCGTTGTCCGAACCGGACGAACTCGACTCGCTGTTCGAGTTCGAACCGTTGCCGTCGCCGTTATCGCCGGCGTTGGAACCGCTGCCCGACCCGGAGCTCGAGTCCGAGCCGTCTGAGCCGCTCGATGAGCTGCTGGAATCGTTGCTCGAACCACTGCCGGAATCCGTTGAGGCGCTGTCGTTCGAGCCGCTCTTCTCATCACCGCTGTCGGAGCTGGAACCGTTATCGGAACTCGATCCGTTGTCACCACTGGTCTCAGTGGGGCCCGGGGTGTTCGAAGGCTCCGGCTTCTGCGTTTCTTCTGCCGGACCCGAGGAGATGTAGAGCGTGACGGTGTCGCCCTCTTCGAAGGTGTAGCCGTTGTCGCCTTCGCCCACATCGGCGACCGTGCCCGCAGCACGGGAGGACTCGATGGTCTGGGTATCGGCCTTCAGCCCCTGCTGTTCGAGGTTCTGAGTCGCCGAGGATTCGGAGAGTCCGATGTAGTCACTCGGATCGATCTCGACGGTCTTCGCTGCCTGCGAGGTCGTGGGTGCGCTGGTGCTCGGGTCCGGCTCTGGTTGAGCCTCGCCCCCGCCGAGGAAGAACCAGAGCAGAGAACCGACGGCGATGAGTGCGATGATCGCGAGGATCCAGATGAGGGCCCGGCCCTTCTTCGACTGCTTCTCGGCGAGCTCTCTATCCTCTGCGTTCTCCGCATCGAGTTCGCTGCCATTCGCTGCCGCGGCACCAGCGGCACCTGCCGCCCCGGCACCGGCGACACCTGCGGCAGCGGCACCCGGGTAGACACGAGTCTCAGCATTGGACGCCGTGACCGGCATCGCCTTGGTCGTCGGCACGGGGTCGGGGTTGTTGAAGACCTGGGTCAATGCCTCGGAGGCGGCGCTGCCCAGTCGCATCTGCGGCAGAATCTCCTCGGCACCGGCCACATCGCCCGCGGCCAGCGCATCGGCTGCCCGGGACACGGCCATGGCGTCAGAAGGTCTGCGCTCGGGCTTCTTCTCGAGCAGGCAGTCGACGAAGCGGCGCAGCGGTTCGGACACTGTCTCCGGCAGCGGCGGATGTTGCTGATTGACCTGGGCGATGGCGATCGCGACCTGCGAGTCACCGGTGAACGGACGCTGCCCGGCCAATGCCTCATAGGCGATGACGCCCAGGGCGTAGAGGTCGGATCCGGAGCCCGAACCCTTGCCCGTAGCCTGTTCGGGGGCCAGGTACTGGGCGGTGCCCATGACCTGACCGGTCTTCGTCAGCGGAGCCTGGTCCGTGACCCGGGCGATGCCGAAGTCAGTGATCTTGACCCGGAAATCAGGGGTCACGAGAATGTTGCCGGGTTTGATGTCACGGTGGATGACGCCGACCTTGTGGGCCGCGCCCAAGGCCTGTGCTGACTGGGAGACGATGCTCAGAGTGTCCGTCTCCGACAGCGGCGCACTGCGTTCGATGATCGCCGACAGTGCCTCACCCGGCACATACTCCATGACCAGGTACGGGGAACCGTCTTCGTCACCGTAGTCGAAGACACCGGCGATCCCGGGGTCGGAGGCGCGTCCCATGTTCTGCGCCTCGGCGCGGAACCGGGCGAGGAAGGTGGAGTCGGAGAGGTATTCGTCCTTGAGGATCTTGGCCGCAATCTCACGGCCGAGCACGGAGTCGACGCCCTTCCAGACTTCACCCATGCCGCCAACGGCGATGCGAGAGGTGAGCTTGTATCGGTTTCCCAACAGGGTGCCTTCGACGGGTCTCATCTTTCGACCACCGCTTCCATCATGTTCTTGGCGATCGGTCCTGCGACCGTCGCTCCATAAGCTTCGTTGCCCGCGTTTCCGCCGTTCTCCACGACGACCGCCACTGCGATCTTCGGGTCATCGGCCGGGGCGAATGAGATGAACCAGGCGTGGGGAGCCGCACCGGCGGCGTGCTGTGCGGTACCGGTCTTTGCGGCGACCTTCGTGCCGTCGATCTTGGCCACCGAGGCGGTTCCGTCTTCGACCACGCCTTCCATCATCGTGGTCAGCTCATCGGCGGTCTTCCCCGAGACTGGCCGGGCCTTCTCCGCAGGGCGCATTTTCTTGATGGGCTCAAGAGTGTTCGCGTTCAGGACCCGGTCGACGAGCTGCGGCTTCATCATCTTGCCGCCGTTGGCGATTCCCGCCGTCATCATCGCCATCTGCATCGGCGTGGACTTGACCTCGTACTGACCGATGGAGGAGTACGCAAGCTGCGGGGGATCGAGATCCGTGGGGAAAGTCGACGGGGTGACTTTGAGGGGAATCTCCATCTCCTGGCCGAACCCGAACTTCTTGGCCTGCTCGTTGATCTTGTCCTCGCCGAGGTCCATCCCGAGCGAGGCGAAGGAGGTGTTGCAGGATTCTGCGAGGGATTGGGCCAGGCTGGGATTGCCGCCGTTGCGGCAGGCTCCCGGGTGGGAGTTGCTGATCGTCTTGTCCGTCTGCGGCAGGTCGAGCTCCGCGGGACCGTTGAGGGTCGAATCCGGCTTGTAGCCGCCTGATTCCAGCGCGGCCGCGGCCACGAGGACCTTGAATGTCGAGCCGGGTGGATACAGGTTGCCGCCGATGGCGCGGTTATACGCAGGCTTACCCTCAGCGTTGTTGAGTGTCTCAAAGGCGGACCGCGCCTGATCCGAGTCATGGCTGGCGATGGGGTTGGGATCCCAGCCCGGCGTCGAAGCCATGGCCAGGATCTTTCCGGTCTTGGGGTCGATCGCGACGGCTGCACCGTTCTGGTTGCCCAGTCCATCCCACGCGGCCTGCTGGACCTTCGGGTCGATTGTGAGCTCAACGGCTGCTCCGCGCGGCTGCTCACCGGTGAAGAGGCTGCCGACCTTGTCGTAGAACAGCGCATCGGAGTCCCCGGAGAGGTAGTCCCCGGTCGCACGCTCCATGCCAGAAGCCCCCGAGACGATGGAGTAGTATCCGGTCATCGAGGCGTATGCACGGGGGTTGAGGCCCTCGGAGCCGTACTTGCGCTGGTACTTGTATTTGTCGTCGACGGGTTCGGAGTAGGCGATCTTCTTGCCGTCGACGAGGATCGGGCCCCGGTCGCGAGACAGCTGGTCGAGAATCCTCCGGTTGTTGAGCGGATTGTTGTTCAACGAGTCGGCGGTGACGAACTGAACCCAGCTGGTGGAGCTGAACAGGAGCGCGAACATGACGAACCCGACAATGCTGATGTGTGTCAGTGGTTTCTTCATCGTTCACCTCCGGTCGTGCCCAGATTGGTCGTCGGGTCCTCATCGGACCCAGTTGTCTCAAGATCGGCAGCGCCGAGGTTGGTCGTCGGCGCGTCGTCGCTGGTGGCACGGTCGGTCGCGAGATTGCCGGCCGCGTGCTCGTGTGGCCCCTCGACACGTTTCGTGTCATTGCGATTCCCGGCTGCCCGCGCCGAGGCGGTGGACCGCTCGGAATCCTCCGTGATCCTGAGGACACCGGTGTGGAATTCCTCCACTGGGCGCCGAGCATTGTCGGAGATGCGCAGAAGCAGGCCGATGATCATCCAGTTGGCGACCAGAGACGAGCCGCCTTGGGCGAGGAACGGAGTGGTCAGACCCGTGAGCGGGATGAGGCGGGTGACGCCGCCGACGACGACGAATACCTGCAGGGCGATCGTGAAGCTCAGGCCGGTGGCCAGCAGTGTGCCGAAGCCGTCGCGCAGCTGCTGGGCGGTCTTGATGCCGCGCTGGAAGATGAATAGGTAGCAGAGCAGGATGACGAAGAGCCCGGCCATGCCCAGCTCTTCGCCGAGGCTGGCGTAGATGAAGTCGGACTCCGCATAGGGGACCATATTGGGTCGGCCCTCACCGAGACCGGTTCCGGTCAGGCCGCCGTTGGACATGCCGAACAGGCCTTGGACCAGCTGGTACGACCCACCGGGGGTCTTGTTGTATTCCTCAGAGGTGAGCGCGTTGAGCCAGCCGTCCACGCGTTGTCCGACGTGGTCGAAGAGGAAGTTCGCGGCAACCGCGCCGACGGCGAAGAAGCCGAGGCCGATGATGATCCAGGAGACCTTGCTGGTCGCGACATAGAGCATGGCGACGAACAGCCCGAAGAACAGCAGCGAGGTGCCCAGGTCCTTCTCGAAGACGAGGACGCCGACGCTGGCCACCCAGGCGATGACGATGGGACCGAAGTCGCGCAGACGTGGGAACCGGATACCGAGGATCTTCGGTCCGGCCAGAACCAGCTGGTCACGGTAGGACACGAGGTAGCCGGCGAAGAAAATGGCCAGCAGGATCTTCGCGATCTCACCGGGCTGGAAGGACATTGAGCCGACACCGATCCAGATGCGGGCACCGTTGATCGTCTTGCCCAGGCCCGGAATCAGCGGAAGCATGAGGAAGATCAGCGCAGCGAACCCGGAGACGAAGGTGTACCGGCGCAGCCACCGGTGGTCGCCCAGGAAGATGAGGATGCCGACTGCCAGGGCCACACCCAGCGTCATCCAGATCAACTGCGTCATTCCGCTGTTGAGGTACTCCGATCGACCGAGGTCGACCCGGTAGATCATCGCCAGGCCCAGGCCATTGAGCAGGACCGCGATGGGGACGAGGACGGGGTCGGCGTACTTGGCCTTCCACCACACGACGATGTGGATGATGAGACCCAGTGCGGCCAACCACGCCGCGTACTGGTAGACATTGGCGGGGATCGTGTCCTCGGTGCCGAGGCCCACAAGGGCATAGGCGCTCGTGGACACAGCGATGGCGAGGACGAGGAGGCCGAGTTCAGCCAAGCGATAAGGCCGTGGCCGAGCGACTTGGTTGGGATTCTCGGACATTACTGTGACTCCTCAGTGATGGCATCACTGGGATCGGCCGCTTGGGAACTTGGTGGTGACGGTGCGGGATCGCTGGGGCTCGTGGAGTCCTCGACGTTGCCCGAGACAGTGCCCGATCGGTCGGCTTCCTGACGCAGGTTCTTGATGATGCGATCGGCCTCGTCGCGGGAGTCGGCCTGGATGGAGCTGCGCAGACGGTCCTGCGAAAAGCTGTTGAGCGTGCCGACTTCGATGTCGGTGGTGTCCTCGAGCTGGCTGAGTTCGATGGGTCCCAGAGTCGTGTCGAGGCCCCGATAGAGGGTGACCTTCCCGTCGAGGTTCGTCAGGTAGTAGTGGTTGTTCATGTAGTTATAGGCGAAGAATCCGCCTACGGCGATAGCGACGATGACGATGGCGGCGATGATCCAGCCCAGGTAGGACCGCTTTTCCACCTCGTCGTCGTCAGCGTCGAGGTCATCCTCCTCGGTGGGTTCGTCCCTGTCGGACGTCTCTGTCGTGGTGCGCTGGGCGGTCGGAACCACCTCGGCGGTGGGCTCCTGCCGATCGGAGTCGGACACTGACTGCATGGGCACAGTGTCAGTGTCACCGTTGCCGTAGTGGGGCTGTGTCTGGGTCGTGGCCTCATCGGCGTCGGTGTTCTTGCCGATCGTGGCGTACTTCGGGTTGAGATGGACGGAACCGACGGAGCGCCCCTGCACGGTGTCGACGGTGCCCTCGAGCACGTCGCCGATGACGACGGTGACGTTATCGGCGCCGCCTCCAGCCAGGGCCAGGTCGACGAGCTGAGCGCAGCATTCTTCCGGATCGGAGACCTCGGCGAGGATTCGGGCGATGTCGTCGACATCTGCGAAGCCGGTCAGCCCGTCCGAGCAGAGCATCCAACGATCGCCGACGTGGGCTTCGCGCAGGGTGAGGTCGAGATCAGGGGAGGCCCCGACGTCGCCGAGGACCTTCATGACGACCGAACGCTGTGGGTGGGTCTCCGCCTCGTCAGGGGTGATGCGGCCTTCGTCGACGAGCATCTGGACGAAGGTGTGGTCGTGGGTGACGGTCTGCAGTTCGCCGTCGCGGAGCACGTAGCCGCGGGAGTCGCCTATATGAGCCAAGGCGAAACGATTGCCGGGAGCCCGCAGAAGAGCGGTGACCGTCGTGCCCATGCCGGCGAGCTCGGGCTGTTCGGCGACACCGCGGCAGATGCGGTCATTGGCCTCCAAGATCGAGGTGCGCAGGATCTCCAGAGCGTCCTCGCCGCTGGGTTCACGATCGAGGTCGGCCAGGCGGGCGACAGTGATCGCCGAGGCGACGTCACCGCCTGCGTGACCGCCCATTCCGTCAGCGATGAGCAGGAAATTGGGACCTGCATAGCCGGAATCCTGGTTGTTCTTGCGCACCAGTCCGGTGTGAGACCGGGCAGCTGAACGGAGGGTGATCGTACCGTCGCTCGTCACGATTGGGTCTCCAACGTGGTATGGCCGATGGCGATCTGGGTGCCGATCCGCAGACTGATGGGCGAATGCATGCGCGAGCCGTCGACGAACGTCCCGTTCGTCGAGCCCAGGTCCTCGAGGACCCAGGAGCCGTTGGCGGCCACGATTCGCGCATGGTGACTGGACGCGAAATCGTCACTGATGACGATCGTGTTGTCCGGCGCGCGCCCGAAGGTCACGGGTGCCCCGGAGAGCGTGATCGAGGTCCCGGACAAGGGGCCACCGGTGACGCGGATGGATCCCGGATGAGCCTGTGACCTCGCAGGAGCGGGCGTCGGAGCGGGTGCCGGGGCAGGTCTGCTGGGTGCAGGAGCTGGAGTCGCGTTGCGGGAGGCTCTGCCACCTCGGCGAGATTTCCGGGGGCCCCGCTTGGCTCCGAAGATGTCGCGCTTGAGGACTCCGGCCACACCTAAGACGAAGAGCCAGAGGATGATGAAGAAGGCAAACCGAAAGATGGTGACGGTGAATTCGCTCACTGGGCGTCCCGTTCGATCTCGTGGTAGCGCACCTCTGCGTCTCCAGCCATGAGGACATCACCATCGGAGAGGTTCGCCGAGGTGAGCTTGCGTCCGCGCAGAAGTGTTCCGTTGGTCGACCCGAGGTCGTTGGCGACCGCGTGATCGCGCTCGACGGTGATCTCGAAGTGTCGGCGGGAGACGCCGGGGTCGTCGATGACGTAGTCGGAGCTGGAAGAGGAGCGGCCGAATACGTTCGTACCCTGGTGCAGCTCGTAGTCCTGACCGTGGATGGTCACGCTGGCGCTGATGGTGCGCGACCGTGCTGGTGCTGCCTGTCGCACGGGGGCCGATGCCGGGCGGCTGGTGGCCGCCGGTCGGGCCGGTGCTGGTTCGGGTGTGCGTCTGGGTGGGACCGGACGTGATCCGGAGTTGGCCTGTCCTTCGCCCACGATGTTGTGGGACCGGGACACGGGGTCATAGCCGCCGCGGTTGGCCGGTTGGGCTGCGTGTGAGCCGTCGGGTCGCTGAGTGCTGGAGACGACTCGGTACATTCCGGTGTCGAGGTCTTCTGCCTCGACGAACTCGACGGAGACGGGACCGACGAAGCTGTAGGCCTGCTCGACCGCGTGATCGCCGATGACCTGTCGCAGGTCGGAGCGAAGTTCGTTCTCGAGACCAGAGAGACGGTCGAAATCTGTGGGAGACAGTTCGATGCTGTAGTGGTTTGCCGTCAGTGTTCGTCCGCGTGAGACCACAGCGGCCTTGTTATCGGCTTCGCGTCGCAGCGCGCCGGCCAATTCGACCGGTTCCACCTGTGAGCGGAACGCTTTGGCGAAGGCGCCGTTGACGACATTCTCCAATCCCTTCTCGAAACGATCGAGAATCCCCATGGCACCTCCTCTTCCAGGTGTCGTGCGCGTGACGAACCGTTCGCCACCAGCCCGGACTTATGCGTCCGAACGCGTCTGTCTCGGTGAATCCGTCTGCGGAAAAGGACACCGAGATGGAGACACCAACACCCAATCCTAACGCGGTGAAGCTCTCAACTCACGTCACTGGGTATTTCGGGGCCGAGGTCTTTACGGATTCCCGGCAGTCGTCCAGCTTAGAAGTTGTCGCTGAGTAGTCCATGAGCCTCTCACGAGCGCCGATGTCAACGCAGATGAGTTGTGGGTCATGAAAGACGCACGGTATTCGGGCTCGCGCATGTGAGCGTCGACACGTTTCGGGTGTTTCGGCTGACCTCGGTTTCATTCTTCCCGGCCGCGATGCTAGAGTTTTCTCTTGTTCGCGCGAGTGGCGGAATTGGTAGACGCGCTGGCTTCAGGTGCCAGTGATCGCAAGGTCGTGGGGGTTCAAGTCCCCCCTCGCGCACAGTGAACAACAGCCCTTCACCGGGACCCTTCGGGGTCACGGTGGAGGGCTGTTTCGTGTCTGCCTGCGGTGCTGCTTCGACCGTGAGGGATCGATCGAAGTTTGAGGGCCCTACTTCAGAGCAGGGCTCTGAAACTTCGATCGGTCACCTTCTCGCACAGTCACCTTCTCGCACAGTCACCTTCTCGCAGGGTCACCTTCTCGCAGGGTCACCTTTTCGCACAGTCGCCGGTGAGTGCCGATACCGGTGCGGCGCAGACGGAGCCCATGCCCACCAGAGAATGGTGTTGAGCAGCAATCCTGCCAGGAGGGCGGCAGAGAGATATGTGCGGATCAGGGTCTGTCTGGAATCTGCGACCGCCGACGCGGCGCCGACAGTCACTGACTGGCTTGGGCATGCACCCAGCGTCCGTCTATATAGGAGACTGCCGCCGCTCTGACCTCGACGACCCCGTAGTTCGTGCCGGGGAACTTCTCGGCCCAGGCCAGGGCGCCGTTTCCGCTCTCGACGTCGATGACGAAGACTCCGACCAGCGCCTCCTTCGTCGCTGCGAAGGGCCCGTCCTCGATGACGACCGAGCCACCTCGGCGAGTGACTGTGGTTGTCGCCTGTTGCGGTTCAAACATCTCTGCGGCGATGAAGACTCCTGCGGAATCAAGCGCATCGGCATAGTCGGTCATAAGCTTCTGCATCTCCTCCATCACCTCAGGTGAGGGCTGGGGGTCGCCGCCTTGTGGTTCGGGTGCGTGGAAGATCAGTGAGTAACGCATTGTTGAGCTCCATTCTTCTCAGAAGCGACCGTGTTCTCAGAAGTGACCGTGTTTTGGTCGCTCATCATTGAGACGACCGAGATCACGTCGATTCGACATGTTGAGGACGATTATCGTCGGAATACGCCAGCTGCGCGAGAGTCAGTACTGTTGAGTTATGACCAACCCGCCAGCCGATATACCTGTGTGGTGCGTGATCGGCCGTGCGCCCGATGAGGCCCTCGGCAGCGTTCGGGGCATGGGTTCCACGATCGGCGTCGTCGAGCTCGACGACGCCCGTGAGCGGATCGGCAGCCACCACCTCGGCGCGGACAAGCTGCCAGAATTCGTGCGCTCCCGCGAAGCGCAGGCCCGGCCGAGGTGGGTTTTCAGTGACACTCCGAATTGGTACCCAGCCCTGCTCGCCGCGGGTGTGCAGATCGAACGCTGCTACGACCTGCGACTGACTCACGCGATCCTCATGCGCTCACAACTCGTGACCGACCGCAGCGCGGTCGCGGCCGCCGACGAATGGGACGCGGGTCCCGTGAGCGCCCCGACCGCGCCCGAGGCAGAGGCACTGTTCGAGGTCACCGAACGACGCAGCCACATCAAAACTGTCCCCCACGACATCGAGTCAGCGCTCGCCGAGTTCGCACGTCAGACCACGGCCCTGCAGACTGCCTCTGATCCCGGCCGGCTGCGTCTGCTGCTCGCAGCGGAATCCGCCGGTGGTCTCGTGGCCGCGGAGATGCATGCGGCCGGGGTGCCCTGGGACATCGCCGAACACGACCGGATCCTCGCCGACGAGCTCGGACCCCGTCCGGCGCGGGACGCGAAGCCTGAGAAGATGCTCGCCGTCGCCGAGGAGGTCCGGGCCGCTCTCGATGACCCCAGGGCCAACCTCGACTCCCACGTCAAACTCCTCCATTCCCTGCACGCGGCGGGAATCAACGTCGCCTCGACCTCGAAATGGGAGCTCGAACAGAGCGAGCACCCGGCCATTGCACCCCTGCTGCAGTACAAGAAACAGTCCCGTCTGCTCTCTGCCAACGGATGGCATTGGCTCGATGAGTGGGTCAGCGAGGGCCGGTACCGTCCCGTCTATGTCCCTGGGGGAGTCGTCACGGGGCGCTGGGCGGCCAGCGGCGGTGGTGCCCTCCAGATTCCCCGTCAGCTGCGACCTGCCCTGCGTGCCGATCCCGGCTGGCGGCTGATCTCTGCCGATGTCGCTCAATTGGAGCCACGGGCGCTCGCCGCCATGTCCGGGGACACCGCCATGGCCGAGGCTGGGCGCGGCCGTGACCTGTACTCGGGTCTCGTCGATGAAGGCATCGTCGCGACCCGGCAGGAGGCGAAGATCGCCGTGCTCGGCGCCATGTACGGTTCCACGACGGGAGACAGCGGGAGACTCGTCCCCCGCCTGCGCACGAGCTTTCCCGCCGCCATGGGCCTGGTCGATTCCGCCGCCGAGGTGGGGGCAGAAGGGGGTGTCGTGTCCACGTGGCTGGGCCGGACATCACCGGTGCCAAGCGAGCAGTGGCGCCGTCTCCAGTCCGCGGCGAACCAGTTCGACGCCACCTCACAGGATGAGACCCGTGCCCGTCGCGCCGCCGGTGATCAAGGGCGTTTCACTCGCAACTTCGTCGTCCAAGGGACCGCCGCCGAATGGGCACTGGCCTGGTTGGCCGACCTGAGACTGCGGCTGGCGCGGCTGCCGGGCGTCGCTGACGAGAACCCGGCAGACGATGACCGGAACCCGGGAGTCACCTCGGCGGGGGAGACGGTGGGGAACGTGGCCGAAGCCTCGGGCCCGGTGTTCTCACGACGGGCTCACCTGGTGTTCTTCCTCCACGATGAGGTCATCGTGCACGCGCCGGCCCAGCACGCCGAAGCCGTGGCGACCGCGATCGGGGACGCGGCCGCCTCAGCGGGGAAGCTCCTGTTCGGCAATGCACCGGTCGATTTCCCTCTCGACCTCACGATTTCCGAGCGGGCGGCGAAAGGATAGCGGGCGGCTAAGGGGCAGCAGCCGGTGCAGAAACAGTGCCTGTCGCAGAAATCACGGGTGGCTCCGGAATAAGCGAGGGATAAGCAGTGCTGCATATGAGGTGTCGGCGGCCCCGAAAACGGTGTCGTCGCAGCACTCGGAGTCGTTAGCACACAGAGGAGTTTTCATGACTTTCACCGTCAAGGCACTGCAGAAGACCGGCGCCGACCAGCCGTTTCGCGTAGGCACCATCGAACGTCGCGATCCGCGCCCCGATGACGTGATCATCGACATCAAGGCCGCCGGGATCTGCCACAGCGACATCCACACCATCCGAAACGAATGGGGCGAGGCGAACTTTCCCCTGACCGTCGGTCACGAGATCGCCGGCATCGTCGAAGCCGTCGGCAGTGACGTCACGGACTGGAAGGTCGGTGACCGTGTGGGCGTGGGCTGCATGGTGAATTCCTGCGGCGAGTGCGAAGAGTGCCGCGCCGGTCAGGAGCAGAACTGCCTGGGCGGCAGCGTCGGCACCTACAACTCCACCGACGTCGACGGCACCATCACCCAGGGCGGCTATTCCGAGAAGGTCGTCGTCAACGAGCGCTTCGTCTGCCGTATCCCCGACGGCCTCGACTTCGACGTCGCGGCGCCGCTGCTCTGCGCCGGCATCACCACCTACCAGCCGTTGGCTCGGTGGGGCGCAGGAGAGACCAAGGACGGCGCCCCCAAGCAGGTCGCCGTTCTGGGCCTGGGCGGCCTCGGCCACATGGGCGTCCAGATCGCCGTCGCCATGGGCGCCGAGGTCACCGTCCTCTCGCGCACCCTCAATAAGGAGAAGGCCGCGCTCGATTTGGGTGCGAAGCAGATGCTCGCAACCACCGATGACGACTTCTTCAGCAGCCACCGCGGTGAGTTCGACATCATCCTCAATACGATCAGTGCGGACATCCCCGTCGACAAGTACCTGCGCCTGCTCAAGCCGCGGGGCGTGATGACCGTAGTCGGCCTGCCCCCGGAGAACCAGTCGCTGTCCTTCGGCTCGGTCATCGGCGGCGCCAAGGTGCTCGCGGGATCGAACATCGGCGGCATCGCTGAGACCCAGGAGATGCTCGACTTCTGCGCCGAGCACGACATCGCCGCGACAATCGAGACCGTGAGCATCGACGAGGCGGATGCGACCTATGATCGAGTCGTCGCCGGAGACGTGTACTTCCGTGCCGTCATCGACACCTCAACCTTCGAGGGCGCCGAGGTGTCCGCGCTCGCCTGATCGTCCCGTGCCGTTTGCTGCCGCTCGCCGAAAGGCCGGCGGCACCGCAGAGTCCGAGGGGTCGTTCCGCTGAACCGGCGGGACGGCCCTTCGGCGTTGTCACGCAGGCTCAGAACACGGTGACTGCGGGCTCGATTCGGACACTGCACGGAGGAAGCAGGGTAGTCTGAGCCGCATGACGACGCGGCACGGGCGGATGGGCAATGCGCCCCTCGTACTGCTGATCTTCTATACCCTGTTCATCGGCTTCATGACCTTGACCCCGATGCAGCTCGACCTCAGCCCTGCGGGGCCGATCGGCAGGCTGCTCCAGTTCTTCGCCGATCATCAGGTGACATCATGGCTGACCTATCCGCGCGTTGAGAAGCTGGCGAATGTCGCCATGTTCGTTCCATTCGGATTCCTGGTCGCACTGCACATGGGTCGCAGGCGCTGGTGGGTCGGTTGGGCGGTCGGCGCGGCGTTCACCTGTCTGATCGAGGGAACTCAGGCGACCCTGCTCTCGCCCACTCGCTACGCCACGATCAGCGATCTCATCACGAACACGCTCGGCGCCGGGATCGGTGCCGTCCTCGCGCTGGTTCTCATGACTCTGCTGCCCCCGCGAGGTGGACCGGAGGAGGTCGATCGCGTCGTGCGCTGAGGTCGAGAGCCTCGCCGACCTCAGATCTCGTGTGTGCTCTTCGTATCCTCGTTCTCGAGGGCGCCGATGCACAGGTCGAGAGCCTCGCCGAGGTGGCTCTTCAGTTCGGCGTCGAGAGTAGAGACCATGAGTGCTGAAATCCTCTCAACTCTTTCGACAGCCTGGTCGAGGGTCTTCCCTCCCTCATCAGTCAGGGTCGTCGGCAGGGCTCTGCCGGTTTCGGCCTTCGTTGCACGCGTCACGAGACCGCGTTCCTGCAGGCCTCTCAGCAAGGTGTTCATCGTCTGCCGAGTCACAAAGGCGCCGCGGGCGAGTTCGGAGTTCGAAGCTCCCGGTTCACGTCTCAGCAGCTCGAGGCAGGCATACTGCGGGGTCGACAGGCCGATCGGACGCAGCGCCTCGTCCATTTGCGAGCGCAGGGCTGACTGCAGATGCTTGAGCTGGTATCCGATCATCGCTTCCAGCGCGGCGGGCGTCTGCGGCTCTTGACTCATGTAAGCATTCTGACATAGATTGAGTATGTCAGAACACTGACATGCAAATTGAAGGCAAGAGATTGGAACCATCATGACTGTGACAGGACCGGATTTTCTCGCACTCCAGGTGCGAGACCTCGAGAAGGCAGCCGAATTCTACGAAACGCGGATCGGGCTCAAGCGGGTGCCAGCAGCACCTCCCGGTGCAGTCCTCTTCGACACCTCACCGATCCCATTCGCCGTCCGTGAACCGCTGCCGGACGTTGATCTCGACGGAGTCGATCGACCTGGCACCGGAGTGGCACTGTGGTTCAAATGCGATGACTCACAGGCGCTGCACGACAGTCTCGCCGCGTCGGGCGTCGAGATTGCGCGTGCTCCCGCACCGAGTCCCTTCGGACTGACCTTCACCTTCGTCGACCCCGACGGTTATGCAGTGACAGTCCACGACGCGAGCTGAGCCTTACTCCTTGCGGTTGGTCGAGTCCTTGGTCGAGTCCTGCTCGTTGCCGTTGCCGTTGCTGACGCTGGCTTCGTCGGCGCTGGTCTCATCGACACTGGTCTCAGCTTCAGCGGCCCAATCGTCGCTGTCCGATGAGGAGAAGCGCGGAATCCAGCAGGAGACTCGCGCGGCGTAGTCATCGAACTCGGTGCCGAAGCGCTCCCTCAGATCAGCCTCCTCGTGCGGACGGATCAGCCAGTTCCACAGCAGTGAACCGGCGACGGCGTAGGCGATGACCATCCAGGAGCCGATGAACAGGCCGATCGCTGCGCCTTGGACGATACCTGCGATGGCCATGGGATTGCGGACGAAGGCATACGGGCCCCGAACGACGAGGTGGTTGGCCATCTCGGCAGGCAGCGGGGTGCCGGAACCGAAGTTCGCGATTGCCCGTGCCGACCACACGCCCAGGACGCTTGCCAGGGCGAGAATGGCGAAGCCGGCCACGAGCACGAGGATCGGGAACTTCACCGACAGATTCCAACGCTGCTCGAAGGAATTGATGATCGCGGGCAGGATCACGAGGAATACGCCCCAGAAGACCACAAGCTGGATCGTGGTCCTGAGCAGGAGTTGAGATCTTACGCGCGTGCGGGAGCTGTGGAAGGAGAAGGGTCCGACGATGAGACGGTCGGACGGGATCCTGCCGAGGAGCATGAGCGCCCCGGCGATGACGCTGCCGACTGCGGCAGCCACCATGAGGACGGCGCCCAGGCCCGCCTCGGTGGTGATGGTGGCATAGATGACCATGCAGACAGCGACGAGGGCAGTCCAGGAGACGGCCACCCACACGGCCCAGCGAAAGTTGAGTGCTGCCAGAGCAGAGCCGATGACGAAGAGTGGGATGTCGATGGCGGAGACGAGCAGCGGGTCGAGGCTTCCCAGCGTGGCCTCGCGCAGTGTGGGAAGAGTGATGACACCGAGCCACCAGGCGGCACCGGCGAGAGCCTGGAGGGCGAAGTACATTCGGCCGTGGAAGATTCGCAGCGGCTTGTTCGCAGTGGTGGGCCTTTTGTGCCTGCTCGGCATCTTCATTGATCGGCTCATGCGAACGCCGTCCCTCGGAAGCACACGGTCGTGGGCCCGCCGACCCAGACCTCATCGTTGTCATGGGAGATCGAGATGACTCCGGCTCGACCGAGCGCGGTGCCCTGCGTGACGGTGTACTTCGCAGGCGCAAGACCGGAGCCGATGAGCCACTGCGCGACTGAGGCGTTGAGGCTGCCCGTCACGGGATCCTCGGCGACGCCTGCGCCGGGGGCGAACGCACGGATCTCATACTCATGGTCGTTCCCTTCCGGGTGGGAGCCCAGGACGCCGATCTTGCTGTCGGGAATCCGGGAGAAATCCGGCTCGAGGTCGAGGACCTGCCGTGCACTTGCCAGTCTCACCGCGGCCCACCCTGGTCCGTTGTCGACCCATTGATGACCGAGGATCTCAGCGCGATCGATGTGCAGGGCTGCGGCGATCTGCTCGACGAAGCCTTCGTCGAGATCACCGGTGCGGATCGGGTCGGGAGCGGCGAACGACAGGGCCTGGCCACCTCGGCGAATATTGACGAGTCCGGCACCGCACTCCTGGACAACGGCCCCTTCGCTGCGTGGGACGCCTCCGGCCTCCAGCCATGCGGCCGCCGAGCCGAGGGTGGGGTGGCCGGCGAAGGGGAGTTCGCGGGAGGGGGTGAAGATTCGCAGGCGGTAGTCGGCGCGTGAGTCGCTGGGTGGGAGGACGAAGGTGGTCTCCGAAAGGTTCGTCCAATTCGCGATCCGCGCCATGTCCTCATCGGCCAGTCCCTCGGCATCGAGGATCACAGCCACAGGGTTGCCGCGGTAGGGCTCGCTGGAGAAGACATCGACCTGGGCGAATGCTCGGTTATGGGGCAAGAGGGGGACTCCTTTGTTGAAAGGGCGCCATTTCCTGGGGGTGCGCACTTCCCATGGTAATGGGGTAAGGCTCCAGCTCGGGGATCAGGCCCCGCCGCGTCGGAGTGTCACCCCCGCAGCATTGCCGTGTGAGAGGAAGGGGAGTTGTCAGAAGGTGCGGCGTGGTTCTCGTGTGTCGAGTTGCTGCTGGCGGCTGAGGGCGGCAGCTGCCGGCTGAAGGCGCAGCGATCCGGTCGGCGACGTGGGGCCTACTGGCTGGCGAAGGCCAGGGTCCCGCCCAAGCCGATGAGCATGCCGCCGCCGATTCCACGGATACGCGACATCCGCCTCGGCGAGCGAGCGAACCAGCTGCGCGCCGTGCCAGCGATGAAGGCCCACGACCCGTCCGAGAACAGGGCAAGAACCTGGAAGAGGAGGCCGAGGAAGATCATCTGCAGCGGCACATGCCCGGCCTCGATCGAAACGAACTGGGGGAGGGCCGCGACGAAGAAGATGATCGTCTTCGGGTTCGAGATGCCGACGACGAAGCCCTGCATGAACATCGAGCGATAGCTGAGCTCACGGCCGGCGGGGACGAACGAATCCACGTCGCTCTCAGCCTCCAGTGCCAGCGATGGGTCCTCTGGCACCTCATTGCCGACCTTGCGATGTCGGATGCCCTGAACGCCCAAGTACACGAGGTAGCCGGCGCCGAGGATCTTGACGATCGTGAAGATGACGAGCGATTGCGCGACGATGGTGCCCACTCCGAACGCCACGGCCACGATGATCGGGATGATGCCGACGCTGCCCCCGAGCACGCTTGTCAGGCCCGAACGCCTGCCGTGGGAGAGTGATTGGCCGACGACGAAGAGCACCGTCGGCCCGGGAATCACGATGATGACGAGGGCTGCGGCGAGAAAGGCGAGAAGGGCATCGGTGGTCGGCACAGAAGAATTCTATGGTCGCGAGCGAACCGCAGGTAAGGGCCCGACGCGGAGAATTCGATCACATGTCAGACGGTCGTGGGGCTCCGGAAGGCTGACCATGTCGGGGAAGCCGACCTCGCGCTGAGGCCTGATCCTGAGGGCGTTACTCAGGGTCGGTTCATAGAGTGGGCCGCGATGAATGAGCTTTTGATGGCGGAGGTGCGTGCATGGATCTGAAGCAGGGTGTATCGACCTGGTGGGAAGCCATCACGTCCGGGTTCGGGCGTCAGGACGGTTTGGAACCCGATGTCGTGCAGCTGCTCCTCGTCATCGGCATTCCTCTTCTCGTCACACTGACGCCAGGGATCTGGCGATTCTTCGGCATGTTCGTCACCTTCGTGCATGAACTCGGCCACGCTTTCGCCGCGCTGATGACGGGGCGAGTCGTCAAGGGGATATCGCTGAATTTCGACCATTCCGGCCAGATGAACTCCTTCGGCAAAGTCGGCTTCTCCGCGACGTGGTCGGGTTTCTGGGGATATCCGGCGCCGGGCGTCCTCGGATTGGTCCTCATCACCTCGGCGACTCAGGGGTGGGCTCCACTGGCGTTGTCGATCGGTGCGCTCATTCTGCTGGTTGCGCTCATATTCATCCGGAACCTTGCTGGTGCCATGATCGCAGTGTTCACGGCCGTAGCCGCGCAGCTCGTCGTCGTGTTCCTGCCCATCGAATGGATCTCGGTGTTCGTCGCCGGCCTGGGAACGGCCCTGGTCATCGGCTCGCTCAAGGACCTGGTCAAGGTCGTCGGCGTCCATACCCGCAGGCGCCACATCCAACAGTCGGACGCCTACATCCTCGCCCAGGGTTCCAGCCTGCCCGCGGGGGTCTGGCTGAGTCTGTTCGCACTGGTCATCATCGTCTGCGCGCTCGCCTCCACATACATCCTGTACTCAGCATCCACGGTGTCGATCGGCTGAATCGGGGTCACTTGGGGCAGCTCGCGGCAAGGGCCGAAGACAGCTGGGTCAGTGCCAGACGGCAGAATCGGAGCATGAATTCGAGTCCGAAGTATGCTGCTGTGCTGTTCGACTGTGACGGAGTGCTCGTCGACTCTGAGCGTCTCACGAACACGGTTCTGTGGGAGATGCTCAATGAGCTGGGGTGGCAGATCTCGCGGGAGGAATGTGTGTCCCGGTTCGTCGGGAAGATGCTCCGCGACGAGGCGGACGTCATCGAGGAGCAGTCCGGCTTCCGTATCGACGCGCAGTGGCTGAGTGAGTTCCGTGGGCGTCGCAACGATGCTCTCGAGGCTTCCTTGGAAGCAATCCCGGGCGTCGCCGAGGCGGTCCGCGCCCTTGACACCGCCTACCCGGGCCGGCTCGCGTGCGCCTCGAGCGCTGACCGTTCCAAGATCAACCTGCAGCTGCAGAAAATCGGGCTCCTCGACGCCTTCGACGGCCGGATCTTCTCAGGAATGGAGCTGCCTCAGTCGAAGCCGGCTCCGGACGTGTATCTGGCGGCCGCCAACGCTCTCGGCGTCGATCCTGTCAAGACAGCTGTGATCGAGGATTCCCCGACCGGCGTGACAGCGGGCGTTGCTGCGGGCGCTCACGTGCTCGGTTTCTGCCCCGATTCGCCGGTCCACCAGCGACCTGAGGCGCTCGAAGGTGTGGGAGCCCATGAGATCTTCACCGCGATGGATCAGTTGCCTGGACTGCTCTTACACTGAGGCGCACGTGGAGGGGTGCGGGATTCCCCGGGGCCGCGGCGTCGGGTTTGTCAGGTGGTCGGCAGGCGGGGGAGGCAGTCTGAAGAAGCGGGCGGAAGAAGCGGACCCTGGTTGAAAAGTCCCTTCGATAGCGCGACTACATTGATTCAATGATCGAATACAAGTCGAATAAGTACACCGTTTGTTATCATATCGTAATGTTAATTACCGATGACTCCGATTAGAATTGAGGTAGGCACTCACAGCGACGTGAAGATCAGGTGACCACCAGTGAAGTTCCCCTCCGATTCCGACAGCACCGATTCCGAACCTGCTCGTGACTCCACTGGAACCTCTCATCCCTACGGGACTACTTCGGGCGCCGAGACTGGACCGAGTTCTGATGCTGGGGGAACAGCGCGCGGACCGGCACATTGCTCTCGTCGCCTCCGCATCGACGCGGATTCTCCCTTCGCCGATGCAGCACAAATATTTGCCGCGAGCGATCAGGCGCAGCTATCGGCGCTGGACGTCTCTGCCGAACTCTTCCTCAATGAAACCGTTGAGAATCTGCGCCTCTACAATCCCCACCCCGGGCAGCCATATGCTCACGCGACAATCGCCGAAACCGCCCGCAGGTTCCAGCGTGGCCGCCGTTCGTCCACAGCTGCGAAGCTCAAGAAGGGGAAGAAGCAACTCCCGCCCTTTCCGCGATTCAGGTTGGACCAGACCTTCTACGGATGGGTTCACGAACTCTCCCAGGCCGAAGACATCGCGGAGTTCACAACAGTTCTGGGCACGACGACCGCACGAGCATATGCTCAGATAACCTCGGCGATGATTCTCGTGCATGGGTTGCCCAAATTCTTTGCGCGCTGCCTCGCCGGTGAGTTCACGATCGAACACGTCCATGCCACTGCTCATGCCTGCCGGGATGTGAAGTTCGAGAACCTTCCTCTCATCGATGACTACCTTGCAGATCGTCGCGCAGACATCACGATTGAAACCTTCAAGAAGTCTTTGGGCATGAAGATCGCTGTCGTCGAACCTCTCGAAGAACGTGTGGAAGAGGCGAGCAACCGTCGACGCGTCGACATCACGACAACCGCCGATGGAACAGCCTTCCTCACCTTGGCTGGACCAGCTCCCGAACTGCAGGCCTGCTATCTGCGGATTGCGGCATTCGCACGAGCGATGCGTTCTGGGAACATCGCAGCATTCAGTGACCAGCTGGAGCCGGGCACCACGATTGACGATGACCGTGGAATTGATGCCCTCATGTTCGACATTTTCACGCGAACCATTCCGCAGCTCAGCATTCAGGTCACCTCGACCGATACGACGACGGGGGAGACGTCAACATGCGACATTCCGCTGGATGTGCCCGCTGAGCGGCCGCTGACCCCGGCTTCGGTCATCAATGCTGTCAGCGAAGGTATCACCGAGGCTTCCGCCGACAACGCCGGCGGATGCGGCTCGGAAGCCGACGGAGAGGTAAGCAGAGCGGAAGTCGTTCTCACGATGCCCACTCATGAGCAGTGGCTGGACTCGCAGGCCAAGATGATCACAACGGTCCCCTTTCTCACACTGGCTGGCTCCGCCGAACTTCCTGGAACGTTCTCCGATGGCTCTCCGATCCCAGCAGATACGGCGCGACGAGTCGCCAAGCATTCGAAGTCTTGGACACGGATTCTCACAGATCCGGCAAGCGGCACACCTGTCGACGCCAAGGCTACGACCTACCAGATACCCGCGAATGTCCGTCACACCTTGATTGCGAAATGGCAGGCATGCACGATTCCCGGCTGCACGCGCAGGGCAGAGAGTGCAGAGATCGACCACATCGTGCCCTTCGACCACGATCATCCGGCAGACGGTGGGCTAAGTCGATTCGGCAATCTCCACCCGCTGTGCAAACTGCACCATCAGGCAAAGACAGATCGCAAGTACTCAGTTCGGATGAACCGCTCAGGATTCCTGCAGTACGTCTTCCGACACGGAATGAGCGCCGAGGTGGCGGCCGGGGACCATCCGATAAACGCCGCCCACGCGAAAATGTTCGATGAGATGCAGCGGCAGGCTGGGCCCACATCGGATCCACCGAAAACGAAAACCCGGACAGCGGGCCAGCCGTGGCACGGAGACAAGCGACTATCGAAGGAATGTCCGGGGCCAGTCGCTGCCAATGGTCAGGCCGGGTGGGTGAAGAACACGTCAATGCTCAACGATCGCGCGAACGACAACGAATGGATCTGGGACTCCGGTGGCCCACCGCCTTTCTGAGCATCCGATCCCAGCAGAAAGCCGCCGGTGTTGGGTGCACATGCACCACCACCGGCGGCTGGGACTGATCTGCTGGACTGATCTGCTGGACTGAGGGTCTGGACTGATCTGCTGGGACTGAATCGTCTGTTCAGTCGGGCAGCGTCAGTCTTCGGTCTCTTTGATCACTCTACGCACGTCGTCTGGAGTCTTTGCCTCGCCCTTGTTGATCGCCTCCACGATCTTCTCGTGCTGATCCTCCGTGACGACTGGAACTTCCTCACCATTGCAGTCGACGATCTTCCCGTCCTTGACGGTGTCGCCCTCGGCAAGCAGCGCTTCATGGTTGATGAGTCGCTCGAGCTCGTCCCTGCGAATGACTCGACCGGTGCCTGCGACAAACACCGAGCGATCGGTGCGGTCCTTGCCCCCCGCGCCGATGTGGTTGAAGACCAGGTTGAGCAGTACGGCCATGAGCGTGGCCGAAGAGATCCCCGAGTGAAGGATGATGCCGACCCACGACGGGAAGGAGTTGTAGAAGTCGGGCTCGACAACCGGGATGATGCCGAACGCCAGGGAGACTGCGACGATGATCATGTTGAGGTTGCCCTCGTACTCCACCTTGGACAGGGTGCGGATGCCCGAAGCGGCCACGGTGCCGAACAAGACGATCCCCGCCCCGCCGAGCACAGGGGAGGGAACCGCGGCGACGACTCCGCCCATGACCGGGAGCAGACCGAGGACGACGAGGATGACACCGCCGGCAGTGACGACGAAACGGGACTTCACCCCGGTGATGGCGACGAGTCCGACGTTCTGAGCGAAGGCCGACTGGGTGAAGGAGTTGAAGATCGGCGACACTGCCGATGACAGCATGTCCGCACGCAGGCCGGAGGCTATCCGCTTGGAATCCACCTTGGTCTTCACGATTTCACCCACCGCGATGATGTCCGCGGTGGTCTCTGCAAAGGTGACGCTGATGACGATGAACATCGAGACGATCGCCGCTGCTGAGAAGGTCGGCATGCCGAAGGCGAAAGGCTCCGGGAACGCGAAGATGCCTCTGTCGAGGACCTGGGAGAAGTCGGCCCAGCCGAAGATCGCGCAGACGATCGTCCCGATGACGATCGCCAAGAGGATCGAGAGACGGGAAACCATCGCCACGGGAATTCGGCTGAGCACAAGGACGATCGCGAGGGTGCCGACAGCGATGAGGATGTTGCGAGCGCTGCCGTAATCGGGCGCCTCGGAGTTTCCGCCCATTGCCCAACCGGCGGCCACCGGCATGAGTGACAGGCCGATCGTCGTGATGACGGTGCCTGTGACGACCGGTGGGAAGAACTTCACAATGAGCGCGAAACCTGGTGCGACGATGAGACCGATCACCGAGGCGACAAGGACTGCGCCGAAGACCTCCGGAAGCCCGTCACCTCCAGCGAGGATTGACGTCATGGTGGCGACACCGGCGAAGGACACGCCTTGGACGAGGGGCAGCTGTGAGCCGAAGAACGGAACGCCGAATGACTGCAGAATGGTGGCCAGGCCGCCTATGAACAGGCAGGAGGCAATGAGCACACTGATTCCGCCACCGTCGAGTCCGGCGGCCTTGCCGATGATAAGGGGGACGGCGATGATGCCGCCGTACATGGTCAGTACGTGCTGAAGACCGTATGCGAATGATGTGCCGACCGGAAGTCTCTCATCCTCCGGACGAGTCGTTTCCGCTCGATTCTATCTGGGCGCCTGATTTGATGCCGACATCTATCTCTCCGTTGAGTTATTCCCTGAGTGACAGCCTCGGGGCCCTCGCCCGGATGGGCGATGTGGGTGGTCGACTGAATGTGAGGGATCGGTTTCAATACTTCCAGGATGCGAAAGTATATTTCCTTATCGCAAAATGCTAGGCGAAAGATTAAACGATGGCAACTTCATTTCGTGATCTCTCACACATGTTAGAGTTCAGTCTTGCCGGTGGATGCCTCGGGGGACAAATGAGTACCACCTAGGGTGCGTCACCTGAGAAGTAAGCGGTATGGCTCGGTATCGCCATGAGTGCAGGAGTCACTCGTGGGCCGCGACCCGTACACCCACACCGGACGGCGGAGCAGCAGACGCCGAGAAACCTGAGCTGGCGGCGATTCGCCCCAGTCGTGTCGCCGCACAACGGTTGAACTGATGATTCGACTGGTTCAGCACTGAAAGGCGGCAGATATGACCACAGGAATCGAACCCCCAGCAATCAGCAACCCATCCGGCTCCACGATGTGGCTGCGCAATCCCATGGCCGTCCACCTCGGGCGTGACATCGATCCGACTCAGGCCGCGGGTGGAATCGTCGTGGACAAGCAGTCCGGGACGATCGTCGAACTAGTTCCCACAGGTGGTGAGCCCTCCGGAGGAGCGCAGTCCGTCGCCGAGGTGGTCGATGCGAGTGCGCACGTCATCACTCCGGGGCTCATCAACACCCACCATCACTTCTACCAGACCCTGACTCGGGCCTGGGCTCCCGTGGCCGACCTGCCCCTGTTCGGGTGGCTGACCAATCTCTACCCCGTGTGGGCCCGACTGACACCGAAGGCCCTCGAATTGGCCACGACTGTGGCCATGGCCGAACTGCTGGAATCCGGGTGCACGACAGCAGCCGATCACCACTACCTGTTCCCGACCGGCATGGACGATGCGATCGACATCCAGGTCGAAGTGACCAGAAAGCTCGGCCTGCGCGCCATGCTCACCCGCGGATCCATGTCCCTGGGAGAAAGGGACGGCGGACTGCCGCCGCAGCAGACTGTGCAGGATGCTGACGTGATCCTTGCCGATTCCCGTCGGCTCGTGGAGGCCTATCACGAACGAGGCGCCGGGGCGCAGGTCCAGATCGGCTTCGCCCCGTGCTCACCCTTCTCCGTGACCACCGAACTCATGCGCGAGAGCGCGATCCTCGCCGAGGAGCTCGATGTTCGACTCCACACACACCTTGCGGAGACCCTCGACGAGGAGGAGTTCTGTCGGGAACGGTTCGGGCTGCGCACCGTCGACTACCTCGAGTCGGTGGGCTGGCTGACTGATCGATCCTGGTTGGCCCACGGTGTGCACTTCGACGATGAGGAGATCACCCGCCTCGGCGAGGCTGGTGCCTCCGTGGCACACTGCCCGACCTCGAACATGCGATTGGCCTCGGGCATCGCTCGGGCCGTTGAACTCGAGGACGCGGGGGTCAATGTGGGGCTCGGCGTCGACGGTTCGGCGTCGAACGATGCCTCGAACCTCATCCGCGAAGTTCGTCAAGCCCTCTACATCCAGCGTCTGCGCTACGGATCGGAAGACGTCACCTGCGCTCGTGTCCTCGACTGGGCCACCCGCGGTTCCGCGGCGGCACTGGGCCGCGATGACATCGGAGGTATTGAGGTCGGCAAGCAGGCGGATCTGGCGATGTTCCGCCTCGACGGCCTCGCCTTCTCCGGTTCACACGATCCGATTCCTGCACTCGTCCTCTGCGGAGCCGAAAAGGCCGATCGGGTCATGGTCGCCGGTCAATGGCGCGTGCTCGACGGCAATGCCATCGGCTCCGACAATCTGCCCCTGGACAAGGAAGCTCTCATCGCGGACCATCAGGAGGAGGCCCGCAAGCTCGTGGCCGGCTGAGCCCAGCCCCAGCTGCACTCAGCCCCAGCTGCACTCGACCTCAGCTGCACTCGACCTCAGCCCATCCTCAGTTCTCGGGTTTCTGGAACACCTCGCGCATGTGGTCGCTGGTGAGGAAGTCGCCGACGCCGATCATGATGAGGCTGAAGATGATCTGCTCGGTGATCATCCAGATCGGGTAGAGGCCGGGAATTGCGGCGATGACGAGAGTGATCACGGGAAAGATCTGGGCGAAGAGGCGCAGCCGCTGGTAGCCCCAGTAGTAACCCTTCGTCGAGCGCCAGAAGAAGTAGAACAGCGTCGCGGTCATGCCGAGGACGACGACGGTGCGCATCCAGACAGCGAACGGCACGGGTTGGCCCGCCTGTGCGATGACGATCGCGACGACGACGGCGCCGAACCCGAGGATCAGTTCGACGATGAGCAGCCACGTGATCCACGCGAAAGCGCGTTTCGTCTTCGGGTGAGTAAGTCCCTCGGCGGGGACGAGGAGCCCCGCCTTGCTGCCACCCGCGATGCGGTCGATCTTTGCGAACAGATCCTCGAAGGCCATGACTTCAGGCTAGCTTCCGAGTACGCCGAGAACCCGAGAAATCGGGGTATTTGATCATGTGAGAGCAAACATCAACCAAAAGTTGGGAACAGAGTTCAATCCTCTGGGTCAGGATCTGAGGGCCGAAACTTGATGAAGTGTAAGCATGAAGAAGATATTCAACGCGGCATTCGCATACATGATCATCGGCGTCCTCGCGGGTCTGTTCTACCGGGAGTTCACCAAGGCCAACGACTTCCCAGAGGGAGACTTCACCCAGCTGGGTGTCGTCCACACCCACCTGCTGACGCTCGGCTTCATCGTCCTCCTCCTCGTCCTCGTCCTCGACAAGGTCTTCGCCCTCTCCGGCACGAAGCTCTTCTCCTGGTTCTTCTGGACCTACAACGTGGGCATCGTCCTCACCGCCGGCATGATGGTCTGGCACGGAATGCTGACCGTCCTCGGCCAGGAGTCCAGCGCCATGATCGCCGGCATCGCCGGACTCGGCCACATCGCGCTGTCGGTCGGCATGGTTCTGCTCTTCCTGTCACTGCGGAAGGCGATCGTCGCCGGCAAGGCCGTAGCCGAGCCCTCGGCTCGGTCGGTCACAGACTGACCATCGCCACACAGATCACCGCCGCCGAGGTGGTGCCGGGGCCCGTACGCAACGACGTCATCGTCGAGTATGGGCCCCGATTCGTGCGCGTCGGGCAAACGCGGTGAGTACTCGAATTGCGCAGCGTGCACCGGAGTGGGCGAGAATCGTTGACATGAGTGAACTGAGAATTCTTGTCATCGAGCACGAAGCCGGTGCGGGCCTGGAGAGATTCGGCAACTGGCTGACCGAGGCCGGCGCCGAGACGGTCGTCCTGCGGCCCTACCTCGGCGACGAGATTCCCAACGAGCTCGACGACTACGCGGCTCTGCTCGTCCTCGGCGGTTCGGCCGGACCATTCGACGATGCGGACAACCCGTGGCTGCCCCAGGTCAGGAACCTGCTGCAGCGATCGGTGGCGGGGGAGTTCCCCAGCTTCAACATCTGCCTCGGTGGGGAGCTGCTGGCCGCGGCCACCTCGGCGAAGATCGTCCGCCGGGATCGCCCACAGATCGGGATCTACGATCTGCACACCACCTCGGCGGGGGAGGCCGATCCGGTGTTCGCAGCGCTGGCAGACTTCTCGTCACTCGTGGGCGAGGCGATCCCGGCGGTCCTCTTCCACCAGGAGGAGATGGAGCTGCCCGACGGTGGCGAACTCCTGCTGACCGGGTCCGATGCCCCGGTCCAGGGCTACCGTGTCGGCGAATTCGCATGGGGCACCCAGTTCCACCCTGAAACGGACGAGGCCGAGATCGAACAGTGGCTGGAATCGGACCCGCTCCAGCTGCCTGCCGGCAAGACCACTGAGTCGATCAAGGCTGAAGTCGCCGAGGCGGATGCTCAGCTGATCCGGATCAATCGAGCACTCGCCCACAGCTTCGTCCATTATCTGCTGGAACGTCAGAGAGCCGATTAGAAACCTGAATATCGGCTGACAAGCACCTCTGCAGTTGCTAGGTTGTTGTCAGGCGCCGGTGCCGGACCGATCCTCCGGACGAATCGCTATCAAGCGCCCGTGAGAATGAATCCCATAATTGAAAATTCAGCCCAGATCCACGACATCGCAGTCCTGGATTCCACCCCGATCAGTGCCGATCGGCTGACCCTCTCCTCACCTGCCGCGAACATTTCGGCAACGGCGGACATCACGGCCGCCGGCGGTGTCGACCAGGCGATCGAATCGTTCTTCGGCCCGATTGCCGAAGCGTTCAGCAACGTTGTCTTCTACGAGCTGCCCATCGGCGGGGTGGGGATCCCCCTCATCGTCGTCTGGCTCATGGCAGCCGCGGTCTTCCTCACCATCTACCTGCGATTTCAGCCGATCAGGGGGTTGAAGTACTCAGTCGGCATTATCCGCGGACGCTTCACCCGCAAGACCGACCCCGGTCAGGTCTCGAGCTTCCAGGCGCTGGCCACCGAACTCTCCGGCACAGTGGGGCTGGGCAACATTGCCGGTGTCGCCGTCGCCATCACCGTCGGCGGACCCGGTGCCGCACTCTGGATCATCATCTTCGGCTTCTTCGCGATGACGGTGAAGATGGCCGAAGCCACCCTCGGCGTGAAATACCGCAAAGTCCACGCCGATGGGACCGTCTCCGGCGGGCCCATGTACTACCTGCGTGACGGTCTGGCAGAGATCGGCCGTCCCAAGCTCGGTAAGTTCCTCGCAGTCTTCTATGCCGCGACCACCGTGATCGGTGTCATCGGTGCGGGCAACCTGTTCCAGGCCAACCAGGCTGCGGCTATCCTCGTCAAGGCCACCGGTGGCGAATCCAGTTTCCTCGACGGCAAACTGTGGCTCATCGGCGTTGTCATCGCGGCGCTGACGGCTCTGGTCATCCTCGGCGGGATCAAGAAGATCGGCCAGTGGACGTCGAGGCTGACTCCGATGATGGCGATCCTCTACTTCCTCAGCGTCATCGTGATCCTCGTCCTGAATGTCGGTGAGATCCCGCATGCCTTCGCGCTCATGTTCACCGGTGCCTTCACTCCTGATGGTCTCACCGGCGGCATCATCGGCGTCGCGATCGTCGGCATTCAGCGTGCGCTGTTCTCCAGCGCCGCCGGAGTCGGTTCGGCCGGTATGGCCCACGCCGCGTCGAAGACGACGAAGCCGGCGACCGAGGGCTTTGTGGCGATGTGGGAGCCGCTCATCGACTCCGTCATCATCTGCACCCTGACCGCCTTGGCGATCATCACCACAGGACTCTACGGTTCGAGTTCGGAAGATGGAATCGGACTGACCTCCGAGGCGTTCGCGACGGTGGCCGGATGGTTCCCGATCCTGCTGACGATCTGCGTCGTGCTCTTCGCGTTCTCGACGATCCTCGCCTACGGGTACTACGGCCAGCAGGCCCTGGGATATCTGACGGGGAACTCGAAGAAGGCAGACAGGGCGTATCAGATCTTCTGGATCCTGGCCGTCATCGTCGGCGCTTCCATGTCGCTGGAGTCGGTCATCGCGTTCTCCGACGCGATCTTCTTCCTCATGGCCTTCCCCAACCTGCTGGGACTCTACTTCCTGTCGAGGATCCTGCGACTGGAGATCCTGCGTCTGCGGAAGAGGATCGATGCCGGTGTGATGCGGGAGATCACTCCCACGGAGCTGCAGGTCGGCATGGGCGATCATGAGCCGACTGCCGAGCAGATCAGAGACGCCGAGGCGGGTCGCCGGCGCAAACGAGACAAGCTGCGTGAGGTGCGGGATTCCCTCCGAACCAAGAAGATGGAGCGCGCGAAGAGAGGCGAGTGACCTGCAGTGGGACTGACCTGCAGTGGGACTGACTGCAGTGGGACTGACTGCAGAGTCAAATTGCTGCAGTGCCTGACTGGTGAATTTGAGCGGTCCCACAGCGGGCCTTGCCACTTCGGTTGCCTGCGCTTCGGTGTGAAGGGGTTGTTGGGAATTCTTCTGAGCAGCAAGCTCTCTTGGTCTCCTGCGGCGTTGAAAAAAGTCGCTTCGAAGTGTTGACTCGATCTTCGTGACAGATATACGCGGCAGTAACACCTGCTAGTAACTTACGTCACAATAGCGGCTTCGACACAGCAGTCGGCGTCGATAGGAGGATCAATGAAGTTCCCGAAGTTTCGTCATATCCGCAAGCTCGGCTCCTCGCACACAGGACGAATCGCCCTTGTCGGAATTCCTGCCGGCATCGTCTCCGCCGCTCTGCTGGGCGGAGTTGCTCAGGGCGCCGTGCCGGTCTCATTCGCTGTGTCGGGAACTCAGTTCCAGATCACGTCCTCGCAGCTCGAAGGAACCGGGTTCTCTCAGTACAGCGGTACCGCGAAGGATGCCGAGGGCGTTGAGCACTCGGTCGTGACTGCCAACATCAAGGATGCCACGCTGGAGAATCTCTGCCAGTCGGCTGTCACGAAGACACCGATGGGCAAGGTGGGCGTCCTCATCAAGGCGGGCGGCGGCGAGGAGCCAGCATCTGCGAAAGATCTGCAGATCGGGATGACGGGACTCAGGGGCGACGCCGAGTTCAAAAACATTCGGATCGGCGTCGACGCATCCGATGTCAACACCAAGGCCAAGGGGTCCAAGGGTGACTTCGCTCAGGACGCCGACACGATTTCGATCAAGAACCTGGAGCAGGACTCGTGGAGCACCACGGCTTCGGTGTTCACCCTCAAGGACATGTCGCTGGAGCTCACTGACGGAACCGAGACGTGCTTCTGATGAAAGAAGCATCTGCCAGCGAGCAGCAGACCGACGAGCACCAGACCGACGAGCAGCAAGCCAGTCTGCTCGCCTTGTCCCGGCGCAGTCGTCGTGCTGCTGAGCGCGAAACGGCTGCCGAGCGGGAAGCGCCTGGCACGGACAACTCCGAGCAGGGGAACGACGGCTCGGGTCCAGATGGCGCACAGGAGCATTCCGGCTTCCGTCATTGGTGTCGGCAGAGGCCCTTCATCAGCGGATTGCTGGTCGTACTCGGCGGAATCGAACTCTTCTTCTCCAGTCAGCTCGATACGGGAAATCTGCAGATTCAGTTCGGTATCGAGGGACTCCAAGCCACAGTCATTCCGATCGTGCTGGTGCTGCTGGGAGCCTCCGCGATCTTCCGGCCCACGCACCACGTGTTCTACGGGATCATTGCGCTCGTCCTCGGCGTCTACTCGCTGATCGGGGTGAATCTTGGTGGGTTCATCATCGGCATGCTGCTGTCCAGCATCGGAGCGGTGCTCGTGGTCGCCTGGATGGGGCCGCGCGGGCCCAAGTCCAAGAAGACCAAGAAGGCCAAGGGGCCGAAGAAATTCCACGCGAAGGAACTGGGCGCTGAGGCGTCGGCGGCCGAACGGAAGGGAAACCAGGAATCCGTCAGCGCAGAGAGGGATTCATGACTGCACCCAATCGCCGCACGGCATCGGCTCTGGCGGCACTTGCTCTGGCCGTCGCTTCGACCTTAGGTGCGACGGCCTCGGCAACGGCAGCCTCCGCACCGCTGTGCACCCCGAAGACCGGGTGTGAGAGTCCGAATTCGTCTGGTCCAGAAACAGGCGCGAAGCCCTCGGCGCCGATCACACCGGGTGTGCCGATCAAGACACCGAGCGATCCAGTCGCCCCGGGTCCAAGCGAATCGCCGTCGCCGTCGGATGAGCCCTCGTCGCCGTCGGACGAGCCCTCGTCGCCGTCAGATGAGCCGACAGATCCCGCGACGCCGGAACCCACCGAATCTGGAATTCCGACCAAGGAACCGACTGAAGAGCCGACCGAGCCTGTCGAGGCGACGAAAGACGACGACGCACCGATCTTCACGAAGACTCCTGCGGCGATGGGGTCGGAGTCGCTGTCGTTCAAGGGACTCAGCGGACTCGCGATCGTCGATGTTCCCACGACTGACGGGGGGACGACCCGCACACTGAAGATCTCGGCGGACTCGATCACGATCTCCGGATTCTCGCTCACGGTCAGCCCGCCCGAGCAGCCCGAGGGCGGTGGGCTGGTGACCAAGGCCGACACTATGACGCTGAAGGGAAACGTCGATGTCTACCTCGGTTCGATCACCGCCACGACAAAGGACGGTTCCTCGTTGACGATCGGCACCGACACACCGCCGCTTCTAGATGATGTCAAGCCCGGACTGCTCCGGGTGACGATGGGGCTGGTCGGCTCCACCGCTGACTCGATCGAATACTCGAACACCGACCAGGCGATCGTCGAACCCTGACGCGTCGAGCCCTCACCCGCCGGGCGCAGCGTTCGAACTCGCTGCCTATCAGCAGGCCCTTCGTCTCCCGACGCCTCAAGGTGTTGGGAGACGGAGGGCCTCGTCTGCGTCGAAGCCCGGGGAGTTAGTCTGATCGTGCCGAGCGAGACCCCTTGGGCGCTCATGAACCCAGCACGATGGACGGGACCTGTGCTGCGGCGGTGTGCGGACGAATCGAGAGGTGGCGTGCAGGCGAATCGAGAGGTGGCGGTCAGTCGGTGCCGTGGCCGGCGAGGGTGGACCAGTTCTTGCGGGTCAGCTCCACCGCGCGGTCGAAGTCCCCGGTGCGCACCGCGGTGATGATCTCAACGTGCTGTTCAGGTGAGGCCGATCCCTTGACGGAATCGAAGTGCAGGTATTCCGTGCGGCGCAGTGTCGCGGTGACGACCTCAAGATGATCAGGGATGAGTGGATTGCCGCTGCGTGACAGGGCGACTTCGTGAAACGCGTCATCGGCGGCGATGGCTGCATCGATGTCGGAACCACTCAGTGCCGTTGCCAGCCGATCATTGGCGGCTTCCATTTCGGCGACATCGTCCTCATTCAGCCTGGGGAAGGCGAGGCTCATTGCCAAGGCGTGCAGCTGGGCGGCGATCTGGCGGGCGTTGACGACCGCATCCGGGTTCTCCGGGGCCACGCGGGTCATCCGTCCCGGCTCGGCGACAACCAATCCAGCCTGTGCCAGTCGCTGGAGCGCTTCGCGGACGGGAGTGCGGGAGACCTGCAGCCAGGCGCCCAACTCCTGGTCGCGCAGCTGCTCTCCGGGCGCCAGCTGGCCGCGGACGATGGCATCGCGAATCGAGCGATAGACATCGTCACGCAGCAGGCTCCGCTGTGGAACCGGCGCATTCGTGGGAATCGGCACTTTCGACCTCTTTCGAACCTGGCTTCTGGGTGATCCTGGCATGCGGGACCTGACCCTCGACCTATTGTAGTCCTGACCGGAATGCAATATATTGGATATTGCAACGAATGGATCTGAGCGAAACTGGACCGCTGATCACGTCAAGGACGAAAGACTGCGACGTCTGGCATACGCGACCCAGCATTCGCAGCCAAGCATTCGCAGCCCAGCAACCGCCGCACAACAGCCTGCATCACCCGAAGAAGAGGACATCATGGCCATCACAGATTTCGAACGCTACCCCCTGACCTTCGGACCTAGTCCGGTCCACGAACTGAAGCGACTCAGCGACCACCTCGGCGGGGCTCAGGTCTGGGCCAAGCGTGAGGACGTGAACTCCGGGCTCGCATTCGGCGGCAACAAGACCCGCAAGCTCGAATACATCGTCCCGGACATCCTCGCCTCCGGAGCGGACACGCTCGTCTCCATCGGCGGATACCAGTCGAATCACACACGGCAGGTCGCAGCCGTCGCGGCTCACCTCGGACTGAAGTCGCGCCTCGTGCAGGAGCGCTGGGTGGACTGGGATGATCCGGTCAACGACAAGGTCGGCAACATCGAACTCTCCCGCATCATGGGCGCTGACGTGCACCTCGACTCGGCGGGATTCGACATCGGCATCCGCTCCAGCTGGGAGAACGCCATCGCCGAGGTTGAAGCCGCAGGCGGAAAGCCATACCCGATCCCGGCGGGTGCCTCCGAGCACAAGTTCGGTGCACTCGGCTTCGTCAACTGGGCCTACGAGGTGGCGGAGCAGGAGAAGGAACTCGGCGTCTTCTTCGACACCATCCTCGTGTGCACGGTCACCGGTTCGACCCACGCGGGAATGATCGCAGGGTTCGCGGCCCTGGAAGCTGCTGGAGGCCCCAAGCGCCAGGTCATCGGCATCGACGCCTCCGCGACCCTGGACAAGACCCGGGACCAGGTCAAACGGATCGCAAACAATGCGGGTGAGCTCATCGGCCTCGGTCGCGAGATCACCGAAGCAGACGTTGACATCCGCCCCGGCTGGGAAGGCCCCGCCTACGGCATTCCCGACGAGTCGACCGTGAATGCGATCCGCACCACCGCCGAGCTCGAAGGCGTCATCCTCGACCCCGTTTACGAGGGCAAGTCGATGGCTGGTCTTCTCGACCTGGTCGGTCAGGGTACGGTGGCGAAGGATTCCACTGTTCTCTACGCGCACCTCGGCGGTCAGTTGGCGCTCAACGCCTACAGCTCGATCTTCTGAGCGAGACGCCTCCACTCACTCCACACTGCAACCAAAGGATCAACGACGATGCACAGGCCAGCCACGGACCAGACTGACGAGCTCCACCAGTTCGAGACGTCACTCCAGGTCAGCCCGCCGGACGCGAATGACAGGCCACTGCGAGCCTCGGCTTCGGGCGAGGACACGGTCCTCGATGAGATCGCGCAGCGAGTTCTGTGGCTGGCCACCTCGATCATCGACCGGGCCAACCGGGGTCGGGCCAACAGCGATGGGGTCAAGGTCGGTGGGCACCAGTCTTCCTCGGCCTCGATGACGGGCATCATGACCGCACTGTGGTTTTCGCAGATGCGCTCGATCGACCGTGTCTCGGTCAAGCCCCACGCCTCACCGGTGCTGCATGCGATCAACTACCTCCTCGGCGATCTCGACGTGGGTCATCTCGACACACTGCGCTCTCACGGCGGTCTGCAGCCCTACCCCTCGCGGACGAAGGACCCGGACACCGTCGACTTCTCGACCGGATCCGTGGGCATCGGGGCCACCGCGCCGATCTGGGCGGCGCTGTCCCACCGCTATGCCTCGGACCGGTTCCCCGATACTCCGATCGCTGGCCGCTTCTACTCCCTGCTGGGGGACGCGGAGATGGACGAGGGTGCGGTGTGGGAGGCCATCATCGACCCCGAGGTGCGTTCCCTCGGGGAACTCGTGTGGATCGTCGACCTCAACCGCCAGTCCCTTGACCGCGTCATCCCGGACGTGCAGGTCAGGCGCCTGCAGGGCATGTTCGACGCCGCCGGCTGGCAGGTGCTGACCTGCCCCTGGGGGCGCAGGCTCGAAGCCGTGTTCGCCGCCCCGGGCGGGCAGGCGCTCAAGGACCGCCTCGTGTCGATGCCCAATCCCGAGTACCAGCGACTCCTGCGCGCCCACCCCACCGAGGTCCACGAGCGACTGCTCGCCGGCTTGGGTGAGACCGATGCCGCGGCGCTGCGGCGCGTGATCGATGGCTTCGACGCCGATTCCCTCGCGTCCCTCATCCGCGACCTCGGCGGGCACGATCTGGGCCAGCTCGTCGACACCTTCGAGCACATCGACGATGGTCGACCCTCCGTGATCTTCGCCTACACGATCAAGGGGAAGGGTTTGGCCACGGAGGGTCACCCGGGCAACCATGCCGCACAGCTCACCGAAGCCCAGATGCGTGAGCTCGCGGCGGCCTCGGGCATGGAGCTCGACGATCCTTGGAAGACGTTCGCGTCCGACTCAGCGGCCGGCCGCCTGTGCACCGAGACCGCCGATCGCCTGCGTCGGGTGGACCACAAAACGCACACCGTCGCCGAGGTGCCGGTCGAGTTGGGTTTCACTCCGAAGTCGATCATCTCCACGCAGGCGGCCCTGGGCCGGTTCCTCTCCGATCTCAAGCACGTCGCTCCCGAGGTGGCCCACCGGGTCGTGACCGTGAGTCCGGACGTCGCGACGTCGACCAACCTCGGCGGGTGGATCAACAAAACAGGAATCTGGTCCCCGGCCGGCCGCGAGGACTGGTTCTCCGACGATCGGGAGCGGGTCCTCAAGTGGGAGGAAGGATCGGGTGGGCAGCACATCGAGATGGGCATCGCCGAGATCAACCTCGTGTCCTTGGCCGGTGAGCTGGGATTGACCGGGTCCCGGTGGGGTCAGCCGCTGCTGCCGATCGCCACGATCTACGATCCGTTCATCAACCGGGCGCTCGAGCCGTGGACCTTCAGCCTCTATGCCGGTGGGCGGTCGATCATGGTCGGCACACCCTCGGGCGTCAGTCTGGCGCCGGAGGGCGGGGCACACCAGTCCTTCAACACTCCCTCGGTCACCTTGGAGATCCCGGGACTGACGAGCTGGGAGCCTGCGTTCGCCCAGGACCTCGAGTGGACACTGCTTGAAGCGCTGCGGGAGATGGCCGATCCTGACGGAGACTCAGCCTACTTCCGGCTCACGACACGACCGGTGAGCCAGGACCTGGCCGCTGTGCCCAGTGATTCCCTGCTGCGTCAGCGCAGACGGGAACAGGTCATCGCCGGCGGCTACCGTCTCAGTGCACACCCGGCCAGCCAGGACCAGGTGACGCTGGTAGGTGCCGGGGCGATCATGACCGAAGTGATCGAGGCCGCCTCCAGGCTCGAATCGCTGGGGGTGCGGGCGGGCATCGTGTGCCTGAGCTCGCCGTCGAAGATCTTCCGCGCCGTCCAAGAGCGCTCCCGCGTGAACTCGACGTCGCGTTCGGCGATCGCCGATGAGCTCTTTCCGAGCGCTCACCCGGCCCCGCTCGTGACCGTCCTTGACGGTCATCCGCACACTCTGGCGTTCCTCGCCGGTGTGCGCGGGGACCGCACCCGTAACCTCGGTGTGACCGAATTCGGTCAGGCCTCCTCGGTGAGTGAGGCATACGAGATCCACGGGATCGATGCGGGCTCGATCGCATCGAGCGCGCTTGATCTCGTGGGGCGGTGATTGCGGCTGCGTGGTGATTGAGGCTGGGCGGTGGCTGCGCGCGACTGGGGCCGAGCGGGCGGGCCCGCGTACGTGGCTGGGACGGACTAGCCGATTGCCGAAACCGTGACCTCATCGACTCAGCCATGCGGATTCGGTGGAAAGTGATGCGAAATTCGTATTGATCAGCCGGGGTCGCCGGGAGGTATTCGAGACTGATGATTCCCCCAGGTTTCGCCACTTGTTGCGCGCGTCACGTGTTGATAGCGTGAGACGTGAGCATACGCAATCCGTTGATTCCAACGGTGATCGGGTATGCAAACGCCTTACCGGCGCCATCGGGGCGCCACTAGTCAAAGGAGTCTGGAATGAGCAATGTAGGCAGTGCTGCAGGCGGCTACCGTGTCGAGAACCCGGCCACGGGCGAGGTCGTCGAGAAGTTCGACAACGCCACTGACGCGCAGATCGAGGAGACCCTCGACGCGGCTCGCAAGGGCTTCCTGAGCTGGCGCGAGAAGACGGTCGAGGACCGCGCCGCGATCGTGAACAAGGTCGCCGCAAAGTTCGGTGAGCGCAAGGAAGAACTCGCGAAGATCATCGCCGAAGAGATGGGCAAGCCCGTCGCCGAAGGCATCGAAGAGGCCGAGTTCTGTGAGGCCATCTTCAACTACTACGCCGACAACGGACCCAAGTTCGCGGCCGATGAGCCCATTGAGTCGATGTCCGGTGGCAAGGCGTTCATCCAGCGTCGTCCAGTCGGAGCGCTTCTGGGCATCATGCCCTGGAACTTCCCGTACTACCAGGTCGCACGCTTCGCTGCGCCCAACCTCGTGCTCGGCAACACGATCATCCTCAAGCATGCCGAGATCTGCCCCCGGTCATCGGCTGTGATTGCCGACATCATGAAGGACGCAGGCATCCCCGACGGCGTGTACAACAATGTCTACGCCACGCATGAGCAGATTGAGACCATCATCGCTGATGACCGGGTCGAAGGCGTATCGCTGACGGGCTCCGAGCGCGCCGGTTCAGCCGTGGCCGCCACCGCGGGCAAGAACCTGAAGAAGGCAGTCCTCGAACTCGGCGGCTCCGACCCCTACATCGTCCTCGACACGGACAACATGGAAGAGGCCGTCGACACCGCGTGGGGCACCCGCCTCTACAACACCGGCCAGGTCTGCAACGCGAACAAGCGCATGATCGTCATGGACGACATCTACGAGGACTTCGTATCCGGACTGACCAAGCGCGCCCAGGACTGGACCAAGGGCACCCCCGCCGAGGCTGGTGACGGCAAGTACTCACCGCTGTCCTCGCGCGGTGCCGCGGAGAACCTGCGCAAGCAGCTCGACCGTGCGGTCGAGCAGGGCGCGAACCTCGTCGGCGGCGAGCTCGCCACCGACGGCTCCGCCTACGTCTCGCCGGCCGTGCTGACCGGGATCACCTCGGACATGGACGCCTACCGTGAAGAACTCTTCGGGCCTGTGGCCACCGTCTATAAGGTGAGCAGCGACGACGAAGCGCTCAAGCTGGCCAATGACACGCGCTTCGGCCTCGGCGGTGCTGTGTTCTCGAAGGACGAAGAGCGTGCTGCGAAGCTCGCTCAGCGCCTCGACGTGGGCATGTCGAACGTCAACACCCCCGGTGGCGAGGGTGCGGAGATTCCATTCGGCGGAACCAAGCGTTCGGGCTTCGGCCGCGAGCTGGGTCCCTACGGCATGGATGAGTTCGTCAACAAGCGCATGTACTACGTCGCTGACTGACACTGCTTCGCTGACTGGGCAGGCCCAGCAGGGCGCCGAAACGCGGGCGTCTAGCTGAGGCACTGCCGCCAGGTCTGAAGCGAGATCGAGACGCGGGCGTTGCGTCGAGAATGACGGGTAGAACCCGACCTCTCGACGCGACGCCCGCGTTTCGCTGTCCTGTACACGGTCGATACCGGAATCATCATGGCAGTGAACGGAGTCGTGAGGCTCGCCGCCTCGTTCATCTGTCTGGAAGTGGGGCGAGTGTCACAGGGCGGTCGGGCAGCCTTGCCGGCAACTCTCGGTGAGGCCGAGGTGCGGGGCAGGGCCTAGCTCTCAAACGTCCACGGAGCATCGTGGGGGAGAGGAGGGGTGGCCCAATCGAGGTGCGGCTGAAATGACTCGTAACCAGCATCGAAGGGAAAGCGCCACGCGGTTACGTCATCAACGGCGTCTGCTGCGGCTTGGCGGATCTCCGCGACGTCACCGTCGGAGAAGAGCCCTGCTTCGTGCGCAAACTCGAGCTCGTCCTCGTCTTTGTACCGATACGAGCCATCGGCCCCGACCACGACATCGAGCACGAGGTCTGAGGTTTCGATGCCCAAATCGGTTCGGGCGTATGGCACCTCGATGTTGATGTAATAGGAGTCTCGAAGTCCTGAATCGGGCTCGAAGAACCATACCGAATACATGGTCTCGGGCTGGAATACAGCGAGAATACCGCCGCCTGCCCAGTCCCGGATGGCCTGAGCACGAGGAGCCGTGAAACGGTCGGACCCTTCAAGAGAGCGAATGGGGCTCCCATCTGCGATCACCTGATGGAGCATGCGAGAACCAGGTGCCAACCACACCGCCAGATGACGGCGGTCGTCGGCGACGACCGTAACGGGCCGCTGGTCGAGGAGCCCCGGAAAGTCGGGATTCACATAAGTCCACATGAGCTGGTCGCCTGGCTGCCATCGGGTCTCACAAGCACTGCTCATGCTCACCATTGTCACCCGACTCAGGGTGTTCGGGGTGGGGGCGAGCACAAGCAGCACTGACCGATTTTCGGTCTGAAGCGAAGATAACGGATAGCCACGGTTGGCGGCGTGTCAAGATGTCGACATTGCTGAGTTGTTCCATATGGTTTCCGGCGGCAAGTGAGAGTGGTTAATTGGGATCGTTGACGCAGGTGAGAAGACTATGGTGAAATATCTTCCGAGATTTCGGATTAGTGTATCCGGTTAGGCGATCAGGTGTTTTCACGCCTGCCGACCCGGATCAATAATTGTATGATTACAGATTAGAAACTGAATCATTAAGGATCATCGGCGCCGATAATGGTCCATTTGCGGGTGGGGAGGTGTGCCTCCGGGCGGCCATCCGCCCTCATGCAACCGGCGCCTCCTATACTGGGGAAGCGGCCCAGACCGGGCCCGCAGTCCAACTGAGGACATACCCCGAACCCAGCCGGACCGCAAATGCTTGGAGGTTATACGTGCCGATCACTTCGACGATCCTCGACGTCGCCGGGAACCATCCCGAACAGCTCGCCCTTGTCGGCGCTGACGAGCGGTTGACGTACTCCGAGCTCGTCGAAGACTCTCGCCGGATGTTCGCCGTCGTCGACGAACTGCATCGGGCGCAGGCCGACCCGCCGACTCCCGCATCGGAGACCGACGGCATCCCCATCACCGCCATCAGCGTCACCTCGGCGTTTCACACCTCGCGAATCATCGCTGGACTCGCGGGTTTCCGCGCCGTATCCGCGACCATCGATCCGCGCTGGCCACTGACACATCAGATCGGCGTCATCGCCACCACCGGAATCGGTGTGGTCATCAGTGACTCGCCCTCCCTCGCCGAGGCGCTCGCCGCCTCCTCCTGGACCGGCACAGTCATCAGCCTCGCCGACTTCCGGGCCCGCGAAGACGCCCGGGCCCACGAGAATGTCGCCTCTGGTGAGCCGTCTGCACCCCCGGCCCCCGCACCCCCGGCCCCCGCACCCACCGTCCGCGACGGGTGTGAGCCCTTCCTCATGCTCTTCTCCTCGGGCACGACGAGCAATCCGAAGGCCTTCATCAAGACGCGTCAGCAGTACCGGGAAAATGTCGCCGTCTCCGCAGCCCACCTCGAGCCGCGCACCGGCGTCGCGACACTGGCACCCGGTCCGGTCTCCTACAGCCTCACGCTCTACGCGGTCATCGAGAGTCTCGCGACCGGGGGCAGCGTGCATGTCGCCGATGAATTCGACCCGATCACAATGGGCGTGCGCATCAATGCCGAGAAGATCACCCGCGTCGTCGCCGTCCCCGCCCTCGTCCGCGCCCTCGCCGAGGCGGCCCGCCGTGATCCCGAACGTTTCACCGGTCTCGACCTCGTCGTCACCGGTGGAGCCAACCTGCCAGCGAGCATCCGCGACCGCCTCGGCGAGATCCTTCCGGGAACCCGTCTGATCAGCTATTACGGTGCCGCAGAGATCGGTTTCATCGGGGACAGTCGCGAGGGTGACGGCACCTGGATCACCATCTATCCGAGCATCGGCGCGCAGATCCGAAGCGAGCTCTCGCGCTCGGAGTCCGGGGGACGTGACCCCGGTGCCGAGGTTCCCGACGGAGAACTCGGCACGCTGTGGATCCGAGCCGCCGCCTGTTCGTATGGCTACGTCACGGGCACCACCGACGCGGTGCTGCGCGGACCCGACGGCTGGGCCACGGTCGACGATCAGGGGCGGATCTTAAACGGCATGCTGCAGCTGGCCGGTCGGTCCGGAGACATCGCGATCACCGGTGGTCACAAGGTCTCACTTCCGGAGGTCGAACGGGCGTATGAGACCTACGACAACCTCGGCGAGGTATGCGCGATCGCCCTCGACGACCCGGCGTTGGGCAGCATCATCGTTGTGGTGATCGAAGCCAGCGCCGGTGCGGGCGCCGAGGGTTCTGGTGCCTCCGCCGAGGTGGCAGACAAGACCGCGCTGCTCAATCACGCACGCGCACGCCTGGCACCGCAGTTCGTTCCTCGCCGGATCTATCGGCTCGAGCGCCTGCCCAGGACGGTCGGCGGGAAGATTCGGCGCGCCGAAACCGTTGACCTCATCATGGACGGACAAGGACAGCGACTGTGAGCGCAGAGGGCCGGAGCGCCCCGAGCACCGAGGGCGGCCGCGTCGTCATCACCGGAATGGGTGCGATCACCCCCAGCGGCAATGACGTCGACTCGCTGTGGGACTCCGTGGTCACCGGCCGCAGCGCGATCAGTGTGCTCGAGGGTGAGCAGTTCGCGGACCTGGCAGTGCGCATCGGCGGCCAGGTCAGCGACTTCGACGCCGAGGCGATCCTGCCGCTAGCGCTCGCCCGCCGTCTCAGCCCTGTCCAGCATTGGGCCATCGCCGCCGCTGACCAGGCCCTGGCACAGGCCGGGATCACACGCGCGGGCGCAGGGGCAAAAACGGGCGCAGGGGCGAAGACGGGCGCAGGCGCGCAGACCGATGACGCTGATGCCGGCGACCTCCCGTGGGACCGATCCCGTGTCGCCGTCATCGCTGCCACCGGCTCCGGGCCGGTCGACGCCATGCAGAACGCGACTCGCTCACTGCTCGACGCGGGGCCCCGCACGGTGCCCCTGACACTGGCGATCCACGGCGCACCCGACTCGGCTGCGGCGCTGCTGAGCCAACGATTCGACTTCCGCGGGCCAGGACAGGGCGTGTCGGCAACCTGCGCGTCCGGGGCGATCGGCCTCGGCGAGGGAATGCGGCGCATCCGTCACGGATACGCCGACGCGGTGCTCGTCGTCGGGATGGAGGACTGCCTCAACCCGGTCAATCTGGCCTCGAACGCGAACATGCGGGCGCTGGCCGCCGGCTTCGAAGACGACCCCACATCTGCCAGCCGACCCTTCGACAGCGCCAGGTCCGGGTTCGTCATGAGCCAAGGCGCCGGCGCGATCCTGCTGGAATCCGAGGCCGGTGCCGCCGCCCGCGGCGCCACTGTGCTCGCTGAACTTGCAGGATTCGGCGCCGCCAGCGACGCCCACCACCCGACGAACCCGCACCCCGATGGCCGAGGTGCCGCCTCGGCGATGAGCGAGGCCCTGGCCGATGCCGGAATGGTCCCCGAGAGCATCGACCACATCAATGCCCACGCCACCGGCACCCCCGCCGGCGATGCTGCAGAACTCAATGCCTTCGACGCCGCACTGGGCGCCACCGCCCACTCGATTCCAATCACGGCCACGAAGTCGTCCACGGGCCACCTGCTCGGTGCTTCGGGCGTCGTCGAAGCCATCATCGCCATCCGCACGATGGTGGAGCAGACGCTGCCCCCGACGCTCAACCTCGCGACCTGCGAATTCGGCGGATGGGACATCGTCGCTGATCAGGCACGTTCCGTACCTCATTCTGAGAAGCCGATCGACACGGTCTTGTCGACCTCGTTCGGATTCGGCGGGCACAACGGTGCGATCATCCTGCGCCGGCCCCGCACCGACTGACATTCTGATGTGGTGAGCAGCTGGCCCCGTGAGCAGCCAATCCCGTGAACAACTGATCCCGTGAACAAGGAGACATGATGACTGACTGTGAGACCCACCTCGGCGAATTGGCCGAGAAATACCTCCCTGCCGAGGTCTGTGAGCGCTTCCGCGAACGCGCAGGTGCCTATGACCGCGAGAACCGCTTCTTCGACGAGGATCTCGAAGAGCTGAAGTCGCTGGGCTACCTCACCCTGTTCGTTCCCGACGCCTACGGCGGGCCGGGGCTGAGCCTGCACGAGGTCTCACGACTGCAGCAGCGATTGGCCTCCGCGGCCCCGGCCACGGCCCTGGCGATCAACATGCACCTCATGTGCACCGGCGTCGTCAAGGCCCTCAACGACCGCGGCGACTCCTCCTTGAACTGGGTCTTCGAGGAGGTGATGGCCGGGGAGATCTTCGCCTTCGGCATCTCCGAACCCTCCAACGACTGGGTCATGCAGGGGTCGAACACGGTCGCCGTTCCGACCTCCGACGGCGGCTATCTGCTCACCGGCGTGAAGATCTTCACCTCGCTCTCACCCGTGTGGACGCGCCTCATCGTCCACGGAGCGATCGGCGACAACAGCACGGGGATCGCGGGCCCCGATGCGGACCAACCCGCGGAGGGGCAGCTGGTCTATGGCTTCATCGAACGCAGCGCCGAGGGCATCACAGTCTCCGACCACTGGGACGTCATGGGCATGCGGGCCTCGCAGTCGCGGGCGACGATCCTCAACCAGGTGCCCATGCGGCCCGAACGGGTCTCGCGCACCATCCCGGCCGGCAAGCACCCCGACCCGCTGACCTTCGCGATCACCAGCAATTTCCAACTGCTCATCGCCTCCGTCTATGCCGGTGTGGCCGCCCGTGCACTTGAACTCGGTGCTGCCGGGCTGAAGAAGCGCACGTCCGCGAAGGCCGGCGCCACCTTCGCCGAGGTGCCCGAGACTCGCGCACGCCTCGCCGACGCGCACCTGGACTACCTCGCAGTCCCCGCCATGCTCGATACCTACACCAGGGACTTCGACGCCCTGGTCGACCACGGGGCCGGCTGGCCACTGCGCCTGGTGGGAGCCCGGATCAAGGCCTCCGATGCGGCCCGGAGCACGGCCGAGACAGCTCTCATGTGCACCGGTGGCAGCGGCTTCGACAACAGCCACGAACTCTCGCGCCTCTACCGCGATGCGACCGCTGGCCTGTTCCACCCGCCGAGCGCCGATGCCGCCCGCCCGATGTATGCCGCGGCCCTCCTCGACGACTGAGCAGCCGGTGGGCAGCCGCTCGGCCGGTCAATGCGCCTGGGCAGAATCGGGCGTGATCTGTGCTCGATCATCAGTTGTCGAGAATATGTCGTCGCCGGCGACGACATATTCAGGCTTGGAGTTGATCGAGGGTGGGTGCCGCCGTCTTCCGGCTGGGGCGTTGGTCGGTGCAGGCCGGAAAAACGAACAGATGTTCCTCTGACGACGAGCCCGCCGCCGAGGTGGCCCCGACAACGGTTTTGAATCGTGAGGTCCCGACATGCGCAACCTCGTCCCCATCGAATGGGCACCGCAGGTCAGCGGCCTGCCCCAGGTGAGTGATGTGCGTCACGGGATGTAGAAAGCGCGGAGACTTACAAAGACTTACAGAAATATCGATGGCGCCGAGCCGAAGGGACCCTTTTCACCCGAGACAATCTTCGCAGCCGCTGATCACAGCTCCGGCAGCAGCGAGATCGGGTTCTCGATGCAGTCGGCGATGAAGGTGAGGAACTGGCTCGGTTCCGCTCCGTCGCAGGCGCGGTGGTCGAAGACGAATGACAGGAACATGACCTTGCGAACGGTGAGTTCCCCCTCGACGACCCAGGGGCGGTCCTTGATCCGTCCCAGCCCGAGCATTGCGACCTCTGGGAGGTTGATGATCGGTGCGGAACCGTCGACCCCGAATACGCCGTAGTTGTTGAGCGTGAACGTGCCGCCGGACAGCTCCTGGGTGCCGAACTTGCCGGTCGACGCTTTGCCGACGGTCTCAGACACGGAGTCGCGCAGCGCTCGCAGGCTCATCTGGTCGGCGCCGTGGACGACGGGAACCATGAGGCCCCGCGGTGTCTGCGCGGCCAGGCCGAGGTTGATGTCACCGTGAGTGACGATCTCGTTGTTCTCGGTATCGATCGAGGAGTTGATGATCGGGTGCTTCTTCAGCCCGGCGACGACGAAGCGGGCCACGAGCGAGAGCAGGGAGTACTTCTCCCCGGTGCGGGCCTCGAGAGCTCGTTTCGTATTGAGCAGTTCGGTGGCGTCGACGTCGAGCCAGATCGTCGCTTCGGGGATCTCCTGGCGCGACTTCGAGAGTCGTTCTGACACGACCTTGCGCAGTCCCGTGATCGGAGTCCGGGTATCGCGATCGGCTGTGCCACCAGCGGGGATCGAGTCGGGCTCCGCCGAGGAGGTGGCTGGAGTGGTCTGGGTGGCGGGAGACGCATTGCCTGAATCGATGGCCCTGAGCACATCCGCCCTGGTGACGACACCCCCTGGCCCGGTGCCCGGGAGGTGTTTGGCGATGAGTCCATTGTCCTTCGCGAGCTTGCGCACGATGGGCGAGGAGACCGGAGAGACCGACACCTCGGCGGGGGGTTGGGAGGCTGTGTGGACTGGGGGTTCGGAAGCCGGCGCCGGGGGAGCGGCCACGGCCGCGGGAGTGGCCGCCGGCTCTGCGGCCTTGGCAGTCGTCGACGGTGCAGTGAAGTCGGATTGTGAAGTCTTCGTGCCGAAGGACCGCTTTTTCATCGACCGCGCCTTGGGCTCGGACGCTCCGTAGCCGATGAGATTCGCACCGCCGCCGTGCGAATCAGCATCCGTGACTGATGCCTCGCTCGAGACGGAACCGGAACAGGCGCCCGAGTTCGAGTCCGCGCTCAAGCCAGCACTCGCCTCGGCGACGGAGAGCAGGGCCTGACCTGCAGATACGGTGTCACCGGGGTTCGCGTGCAGCGCCTGGATCCGACCGGCGAACGGGCATGGCAGCTCGACGACGCTCTTTGCGGACTCGACCTCGACGACCATCTGGTCGACGTGGACCTCGTCGCCGACATCGACCAGCCAGCTGATGAGCTCGGCCTCGGTCAGTCCCTCGCCCAGGTCGGGGAGGATGAAATCGTGGGCGCTCGTCGCGGAGCCGGCGGTACCGGACACACTCGTCTCGGCACTCATCACAGCTCCCAATCCCAGGATTCGAGAGCGTCGAGAATGCGTTCGGCGGTCGGCAAGAAGTACTCCTCGAGCTTCGGGGACGGGTAGGGCACATCAAAGCCGGTGATCCGCAGGATCGGGGCCGACAGGTGCGTGAAGTTGGCCTCGGTGACTCGGGCGGCCACCTCGGCGCCGTATCCGCCGAACTGGGCGGCCTCATGGATGATCGCGGCACGAGACGTCTTGCGCACCGAGGCGGATACGGTCTCATCATCGAAGGGTGAGAGCGACCGCAGGTCGATGACCTCGATCGACAGCCCATGCTCGGCGCCATCCTCGGCCGCAGCCAGGGCTGTGCGCACGGTGGGACCGTAGGCCAGCAGGGTCACATCCGACCCAACGCGTACGACCTGCGCCCGATCCATCGGCGCGGTCTGCACCGGCAGACTGAGCTCGTCCTTCATCCAGTACCGCGACTTCGGCTCCATGAAGATCACCGGATCGTCGGAGGCGATGGACTCGCGCAGCAGCGAATAGGCGTCGGCCGGATTCGAGGGGGTGATGACGGTCAGACCCGGAGTCGAACACCAGTAGGCCTCGGAGGAGTCCGAGTGGTGCTCGACGCCGCCGATGTCGCCGGCATAGGGAATCCTGATCGTCAGCGGCAGGCTGACCTGTCCCTTCGTGCGGTTGCGCATCTTCGCGACGTGGGACACGATCTGCTCGAAGGCAGGGTAGGCGTAGGCATCGAACTGCATCTCGACGACCGGGCGCATCCCGGCCATCGCCATGCCGATCGCGGTGCCGACGATTCCGGATTCGGCAAGCGGGGAGTCCCAGACACGGTCGGGTCCGAATTCCTTCCGCAGGCCTTCGGTGACACGGAATACCCCGCCGAGGCGACCGACGTCCTCGCCGAAGATCAGGACGTTCTCGTCTTCTCTCAGGCTGTCTCGAAGGGCCTGGTTGAGGGCCTTTGTCATCGTCACCGAGGCTGGTGCCGGAACGTCCTCTGCCGTGGTGAGCGCGGTGACGGTCATGACCGGCCCGCCGCTGCCAGCTCGGCCTCGAGCTTGGCCTGCTGTGCGACGAGGTTCGCACGTGGGTTCGCATAGACGTAGTCGAAGAGTTCGCTCGGGTCGACCTTCGCTTCGGTGTTCATGGCGTCACGGACCGAGGTGGCAAGCTCTTCCGCGCTCGCCGTGATCTCGGCGGCGCGCTCGTCATTGAGGACGCCCGCTGAGCGCAGGTGCTTCTCGAGGCGGTCAATGGGATCGAACTGCTTCCAATGCTCGACCTCCTCGGCCTCACGATACTTCGTGGGATCGTCGGAGTTCGTGTGCGACTCCATCCGGTAGGTCAGGCATTCGATGAGCGTCGGACCCTCGCCGGCACGGGCGCGTTCGAGGGCTGCAGTGACGGCAGCGAACACTGCGGCGATGTCGTTGCCGTCGACGCGGAGGCCGGGCATCCCGTAGCCGGCGGCGCGGTCGGCGAGCATGGTCGCGTTCGACTGCTCACGCAGCGGAGTCGAGATCGCATACTGGTTGTTCGCCAGCACGAAGACGGTCGGGGTCTGCCAGACGGAGGCGAAGTTGAACGCCTCATGGGTATCACCCTCACTGCTGGCGCCGTCGCCGAGGAAGGTCAGGGTGCAGGCATCTTCGCCCTTGAGTTTGGCGGCCATGGCGAAGCCGGTCGCGTGCAGAGTCTGAGTTGCCAGCGGTGTCGCCGCAGGTGAGGTGTGATATTCGTTCGGGTCGAACCCGCAGTGCCAGTCACCGCGGAAGGCTGAGAGGATCTCCGTCACAGGCACACCGCGAGTGAGCAGAGCGGCAGTGTCGCGGTAGGTGGGGAACAGCCAGTCGCCCGGTGCCAGTGCGGTGGTGGCACCGACCTCGATGGCTTCCTGGCCTGCGGCGGACGGATAGGTCGCGAGTCGCCCCTGCCTGGTCAGGTGGGTGACCTGAGCCTCGAAACGACGGATCTGCACCATCTTCTGATACAGACCCAGGAGGGTGCGATCGCTCGGGATCCTCAGCCCATCGCTGGGAACCTCGGTGGGCTGGCCGTTAGCACCGATGAAGCTGACTGGCTGCAGCTGGGGCAATGAACGGTCAGAGCGAGAGGTGGGAACGTCAATGGTCATGGCCCCATGGTGGCGTGACCCGAGTCACCGATCCAGGGTCTGCGAAGAGGTTCGGACGGGGCGTGCGTTTGTGTCGGCAAGAGTGGACGAAGTGCTCGGTTGCCGCTGGGGTTAAGGGACGTTTGGCTCCGACGAGGCGGGTGAGGCCTGCCCTGTCTTGCCGAAGCGCTTCATGAGATCCAGCAGCGGTTCGGGGGCGAGCATGAATCGAGGCTCGAGCTCCTCCCATCCGGGTTCTTTCGCCTGTCGGCTGTAGGCGGCGTGGTCGGCATCGACCGGAATCCGCTGATCGTTTCCGCCTCCGTCTTCGCCCATGAGTGAGAGGTGATAGATCCACGTCGACCCATCAGGCTCGACGCTGCGGAACGTGGCTTCGAATACTTGGCGTTCTGCGGACAGGCCTTGCTGCAGTTCGTCGGGACGATCATTGAGCATTGTCATCCACTCGTCGAACACATCTTCCTGGCCTGCAACGATGCGCGAACGACTGAGCTCGAGTCTCAGTCCGTCCGGGACGGATGTCGGTTGGGGGTGGCCGGGGAAGTGGCGGGGGGTAGGGGTGAACGGGATCTGGGGCGGGCGCGCATCCTCGGGCATGTTTCGACTATCGCACAGAGTCTGTGTCCAGAGATGGACGTCTGTGTCCAGATGTGAACTTATGACGGTCCTAGGCGGAAGGAGCGGTCGGTTCTGCACATCAATGTGACTCACCCAGCGGCCGGAACTGATCGATTCAGTGCCCCGAACCGGGCCGGTGTCCTTCCGCCTCATCGAGGATCAGCAGTGAGCGCGACGACACCACACCCGGGACTTCGTGGATTCTGCGCAGAATGACCTGGGACAGTGCAGTGTTGTCGGGAGCATTCACGGTTACCAGAGCGTCGATGTCGCCGCTGACGGCCTGGACCTTCTCGACGAAGGGAAGCTCGGCGAGGTCATCCCTGACCTCGGGCCATGGCCGATCACCGATCTTGACGACGACCACCGCGGTCACTGTCATGCCCAGCGCACTGCGGTCCACCTCGGCGGTGAATTTCCTGATCGCCCCGGACTCGACGAGAACCGAGAAGCGTTTGTGGGCGGCGGACCGGGAGATGTGCACCCGCTCGGCCAGTTGGCGGACGCTCAGACGCGAGTCGTCGACGAGGGCAGCGATGATGCTGCGGTCGATATCGTCGAGGTCGAATGCCACGAGGCGCTCCTTCAACGTTGATGCGGGCGTCGGACGCACCGGTTCACTTCCGATCTCGCTTGCATCCGGTGCCTGGTCACGGTCGGTGGCTCCATTCTAGGGCCCCTTCTCTGCGCGCGCTCCTCCCGTTTCCTGTCACCGCTTCGTGCACCACGATGAGGTCGCAACGGCGACCTGCGGGTAGAATTTGTTCGAACGTTCGTACAATAGGTATGTCAGCTGCGGCACACAGGACGTAAGATGTCTGACTGAGTACTTTTCCGGGTTTCGTCTTGGACCCGGGTGTCGGACGAGAACGTGCTGACTGTAGATTATGAGGCAGAAGTCTCATTGCAGCTGGAGTTGCCCCACGGAATAGGAGTCATCCTTGAAGATCGCGGTGTTGGTCAAAGAGGTCCCGGACACATACGGGGACCGGAAATTGAATCTGGAGACCGGTTTGGCGGATCGCTCCGCTTCGGAAGCGGTCCTCGACGAAATCGGTGAGCGTGCGCTCGAAGTCGCCCTGTCCTACAAGGACGGCAGCGATGGAACCGAGGTGACCGTCATCTCGATGGCACCCGGAACCGCGACCGCCACGATCCGCAAGGGCCTGGCCATGGGAGCGGACAACGCCGTGCACGTCTCCGATGAGGAGCTCCTCGGCGCGGACCTCGGCCTCACCGCCGAAGTCCTGGCAGCTGCCATTCGCCGGGGCGGCTACGACCTCGTCGTGACCGGCAACATCTCTACAGACGGCAACGCAGGCATGATGCCCGCAATGCTCGGTGAACACCTGGACTTCCCTCACGTGACCGGCCTGACCTCGGTTGAGATCAGCGACGGCAAGGTCGCTGGGACCCGCGGAGTCGAGGGCGGCAAGCAGGAAGTCAGTGCACAGCTTCCAGCCGTCATCGCCATCACCGAGGCGCTGCCCGAGGCCCGCTTCCCGAACTTCAAGGGCATCATGGCAGCAAAGAAGAAGCCCTTCGAGGTCATCGCGCTGTCGGACCTCGAGGTCGATGCCAACGACCAGTCCACAGCACGATCGATCATGGTCACGGTGGCCGAGAAGCCGCCGCGTGAAGCCGGAGAGAAGATCGTCGACGAAGGAAACGGCGGAGCAGAGCTCGCCGAATTCCTCATCAAGAACCGCTTGGCCTAAGGAGAATCGATATGTCCGAATTCCCACAAGACTCCATTCTCGCCGTCATCACCGCCGACACCGAAGGTCAGCTGGAGAAGCCTGCCGCTGAGCTGCTCGGCGGCGCCGGTGAGGCCGGGACACCCGTCGCGCTGGTCCTCGCACCTGCAGGTCAGGGCGAGGCAGCTGCTGAACAGGCCGCAGCGTTGGGCGCCGCTCAGGTTCTCATCGCCGAGGTGCCGGAGGGCAACTCCGCTCTCGGAACCTTCGCCGTCGACGCCCTGAGTGCCGCCAGCGACCTTGTCACACCCGACGCCATCCTCCTCTCGCACTCGATCGACGGCCGCGACATCGCCGGACGCTTCGCAGTCCGCAGCGGTTCGGCTGTCTGCGTCGACGCCCTCGGCATCGAGCGTGACAGCGAAGGCATCGTGGCCAACCACTCCGTCTACGGAGGCGGCTACACCGCGTCGTCGGCACCGACCTTCGGTGCCCCGGTCATCACCATTCGCCAGGGATCAATCGAGACCCGTGGGGAAGCGCAGTCGGCGAACTCCCAGGCCCTCGACGTTGCCGATTCCGGCAAACGCTCCGCTCAGATCGAATCCTTCGAAGCCGTTGTCGAGGTCTCAACGCGTCCCGAGCTGCGCGGTGCCTCAAAGGTCGTTTCCGGTGGCCGCGGTGTCGGCTCCGAAGAGTCCTTCGAGCTCGTCGGCGAACTCGCCGATGCTCTCGGTGCGGCTGTCGGTGCCTCACGGGCGGCCGTCGACGCCGGGTACATCGCCCAGTCCCACCAGGTCGGACAGACCGGTGTCTCCGTGTCGCCGCAGCTCTACGTCGCGCTTGGCATCTCCGGTGCGATCCAGCACAAGGCGGGCATGCAGACCTCGAAGACCATCGTGGCTGTGAACAAGGACGGCGAAGCGCCGATCTTCGACATCGCCGATTACGGCGTCGTCGGCGACCTGTTCAAGGTCGTCCCACAGTCGATCGAGAGCTTGAAAGAGAAACAGTCCTGATATGGCCACGTACTCCAGTTCGCTGCGCTCGGGCCTGCCCAGAGTCCCGGGCGGTGAGCCATGGCCCCCAGAAGGCACCATCGGTGAGCCGCTCGAGCCGGGCGCCTCGGTTGTGCCGGAAGAGTCGTTCGAGCCGGAAGCTTCGGCAGCGCCGGACGAGTCCAGCGAGTCGGAATCGACTGATTCCGGCGCCGAGGTGGATGACTCGGTAGAGACCGAGCATCCTGCCGCGGTCGAGCAGACCGTTGAGGGCGAAGAGCCCGCCGATGAGCCCGGTTCCGTCGGGACCGGTGCGGCGGTTGGCGCGGCCGGTGTCGCCGTAGGCGCAGCCGCTGGGACTGCCGCCGTTGCCTCCGATTCGGAGGCCGAGCCCGATGAGACTCAGGAACAGTCGTCCGATTCTGTCGCCGAGGCGAGCAGTGAGGTTCCGCTGCGTCGTGGTCTGCCCCGCGTCGAAGGTGGTGACCCATGGCCGCCCGAGGGCCTCGCACCTGCCGGTGTGAAGGCTCCCTCCAACACTTCTGCTGCTTCTGCCGTTTCCGGTTCGGGAGCGGCACCTGCTGCCCCGGATGTCGCACCTGCTGTTTCGGATGCCCAGCGTGAGCCGGAAGCTCAGTCCGATTCCGAGCCCTCGGCTGCACCAGCTGCCGATGCACCAGCTGCTGATGCTCCGTTGGCCGCCGCCGCGACCGCAGGTGCGGGAGCCGCTGCCGGCACAGCCGCAGTCGCGTCCGCCTCCGGTGGTCAGAGCGCAGCCGAGGTTCCTCTGCGTCGTGGCCTGCCCAGGGTCGCCGGTGGCGACCCCTGGCCGCCAGAAGGGTTCGCGCCCGCTGGTGCCAAGGCCGCCTCGTCGAGTTCGGCACCATCAAGTGCTCCTGCGGCCGAGACTTCTGCTGATGCTGGTGTCGCCAGCGGAGACGAAGCACCGACTGCCGATGTGGCTGCGGCCGAGGCCGACACGTCCTCCGCAGCTCCGGCTGCCGCCGCGACTGCCGGTGCCGCTGGTGCGGCGGTCGCCGCGTCCGGGAAGAAATCCTCTGGCGAACTCAGCGACACGCCTCTTCGCCGCGGACTTCCCCGTGTTGTCGGTGGGGATCCATGGCCACCCGAAGGCTTTGCCCCGGCGAATGCCACGGCCACCTCTGCTTCGACCGGAGGCGACGCTTCAGGTGCAGGCTCGGCCGACACCACGTCGACCGCCACAGCCCCGGCATCCGCCGCCACAGCCGCGGACTCTGCTGCCCCGGCTGAGGAGCCGTCGGCAGGCACGTCCGCACACGCGGATTCCGACTCCTCGTCGGCAGCTCCGGCCGCCGCAGCGGGAGCTGCAGCCGTTGGTGCCGGTGCAGCCGGTGGCGCAGCTGTCTCGTCGAGTTCTGACGAGAAGCCAGCGGCCACCTCGGCGGAGGAGAAGCCGGCTCGTTCCGGACTGCCGAAGTCCACAGGGCCGGCGCAGCGGAAGCCGATGGCCAAGCCTGCTGCGAAGGCCACAGACAAGCCGACCGCGAAGCCAGCGGCCAAGCAGGCCGACAAGCCTGCTGCGAAGTCGAGCACCGCACCGACGAAATCGACTTCCGCCTCCGGCTCGGCCGCGGCCAAGCCGGCTGGCGCGAAGAAGAAGGAACCGACGATGATCGGTTCCAAGTCCGTGGGTCAGTGGGCGAAGCTCGGTGGTCTCGGTCTCGGCGGCCTCGTCGTCGTGGCTGGAATCCTCGTCCTCGCGGCACGAGGGCTGACGACTCTGCCCGGTGTCCCCGAGTTCCTCGAGCGCTACCCGGGTGAGTATCACCTGCCGGAGTTCGTCGATGACGGCTTCCCCGCTTGGGCGAGGTGGACGCATTTCCTCAATGTGTTCTTCATGGTCCTCATCATCCGTTCGGGTCTGCAGGTGCGCCACCAGCAGAAGCCGCCGGCCTTCTACACCCCGAAGAAGGGTGGCAAGAAGATCAGCATCAACCTGTGGTTCCACACGGGCATCGATCTTCTGTGGCTGGCCAATGGCGTCATCTTCGTGGTCCTGCTGTTCATCTCCGGGCACTGGGCGCGGATCGTGCCGACGAGTTGGGAAGTCTTCCCGAACGCGGTCTCGGCCATGCTGCAGTACGCGATGTTGGATTGGCCGGCAGAGGACGGCTGGGTCAACTACAACTCCCTCCAACAGCTGATGTACTTCATCGTCGTGTTCATCGCGGCCCCGCTGGCTGCTATCACGGGTGTGCGGATGAGCGAATGGTGGCCCAAGAACGCCACCAAGCTCAACAAGATCTATCCGGCACCACTGGCGCGTGCGATCCACTTCCCGACGATGATCTTCTTCGTGGTGTTCATCCTCATCCACGTGTTCCTCGTGTTCGCGACGGGAATGCGGCAGAACCTCAACCACATGTACGCAGGTTCGGATGATCTGAACTGGATCGGATTCATCTGGTTCGTGGCGTCTCTGGCAGTCATTGCCGGAGGTTGGTTCGCCGCCAGGCCGATGCTCTTGGCACCGATTGCGAACATGTTCGGGCGAGTCAGCAGCCGCTAGCCGCGGGCTGACCACGAAGGCCCCCGCAGGACGATCGAGTCCTGCGGGGGCCTTCGTCGTGCCGCATAACGTCCTGCGGGTGACGGTGTTCCAACGGTTGGCAAGGTCCTCGATCGAGTGGAGCTTTTCGAGCATTGGCTACAAACAGACGCCGAAGGACGGTTGGGGTCAGTGCAGGGCTGCGCGCAGCGTTGAGTCGAAGTCCCGGACATGCTCGGCGGCATGAGCTTCGGCCACCGACTGCTTGCCTTCGAGGATCGCTTCGAGGAGATCGATGTGCTCACGGATGTGGCCGATGAGGTCCGGAATGCGGGGAATGACCAGGCACCAGATCCGGGTCGCCAGGTCATCGAGGCGGACGAGAGTCTCCATCAAGTGCGGGTTGTCGACCGAGCGATAGATCAGGCGGTGGACCTCAAGGTCGCGCTCCATGAGGGCTCGTGGCTCATCGGTCTCCGTCAGTGCACGCAGATCGGCGATCGTCGCCTCGAACTCCTGCCGACGCTCAGGAGTGAGATTGCAGGCCGCTTTGCGGGCGGCGATGGGCTCGAGGACCTCGCGCAACTCGGAAATCGTCGACAGGTCCTTGAGGTCGACATTGCTCGCGAAGGTGCCACGACGCGAGTAGGAGACGACGAGGTGGTCGCTCTCCAGCCGTTTGAGCGCTTCCCTGATGGGGGTCCGTCCGACGTCGAGCTCGGCGCTCAGTCCAGCTTCGTTGATGGGGTCGCCAGGAGCGATGTCAAGCATGATGAGGCGGTGGCGAAGGATCTCGTAGGCACGGTCGGCAAGAGACATCTTCTGCGACGCCGCAGCGGACGACAAATCCATTCCCGAACTCCTGAAGTCACCTATTGCGCATTTGCTTTTCCTCGTCTTAGACTACAGGAACACATCTGATATATGAGTTGATGATCAAATGGTCGAAGGAGATCGCATGGCAGACCAACTCCCCGAGCACCCCGATTTCCTGTGGCGGAATCCGGAGCCGAAGGCCTCCTATGAAGCCGTCATCATCGGCGGCGGCGGACACGGCCTGGCCACCGCGTACTATCTGGCCAAGAACCATGGCATGACGAACATCGCGATCCTCGAACGCGGCTGGCTGGCCGGCGGCAATATGGCTCGCAACACGACGATCATCCGCTCGAACTACCTGTGGGACGAGTCTGCCGCGATCTACGAGAAGTCCCTCAAGCTCTGGGAACAGCTGCCCGAGGAACTCGACTACGACTTCCTCTTCTCCCAGCGCGGAGTCCTCAACCTCGCCCACACCCTCCAGGACATGCGCGAATCGCAGAGGCGCGTCAACGCCAATGCCCTCAACGGCGTCGACGCCGAATGGCTCGACCCCAAGCAGGTCAAGGAAGTCTGCCCGATCATCAACATCGGCGACGACCTGCGCTACCCGGTCATGGGCGGAACCTACCAGCCGCGTGCCGGCATCGCCAAGCACGACCACGTCGCCTGGGCCTTCGCCCGCAAGTGTGACGAAATGGGCGTCGACATCATCCAGAACTGTGAGGTCACCGGCATCGAGCGCATGGGCGACAAGGTCGTCGGCGTTGAAACCAACCGCGGCAACATCGCCACCGAACGCGTGGCCATGTGCGTGGCAGGAGACTCCTCGGTGCTGGCAGACATGGCCGGCATCCGACTGCCGATCCAGTCCCATCCCCTGCAGGCCCTGGTGTCCGAACTCTTCGAGCCCGTCCACCCGACCGTCGTGATGTCCAACCACGTTCACGTCTACGTCTCCCAGGCGCACAAGGGAGAGCTGGTCATGGGCGCCGGCGTCGACTCCTATAACGGCTATGGGCAACGAGGCGGCTTCCATGTCATCGAAGAGCAGCTGGCCGCCGCGGTCGAACTGTTCCCGATCTTCGCCCGCGCCCACGTGCTGCGCACCTGGGGCGGCATCGTCGACGTCACCCTCGATGCCTCACCCATCGTGTCGAAGACCGAGGTCGCAGGCCTCTACGCCAATTGCGGCTGGGGCACCGGCGGGTTCAAGGGCACGCCTGCCGCGGGACTCACTTTCGCCCACACCATCGCGAACGACGAACCCCACCCGCTCAACGCCCCCTATGCGCTCGACCGGTTCGAAACCGGTCACCTCATCGATGAGCACGGCGCGGCCGCCGTGGCCCACTGAGCCGACCCGACCTGGAAGGACGACCAATGCTTCTCATCGACTGCCCGAACTGCGGGCCACGCGACGAAACCGAATTCCACTACGGCGGGCAGGCCCACGTGGCCTACCCGGCCGACCCCCACGCGCTGAGCGACAAAGAGTGGGCCGAGTTCCTCTTCTATCGCAACAACGACCGCGGCCTCTTTGCCGAGCGGTGGAGCCACAGCCTCGGCTGCCGGAAGTGGTTCAACGCCGTCCGCGACACCGTGACCTATGACTTCACGGCCATCTACCCCATGGGCCATTCGCGACCGACAGGCGCAGGCCCGAGCGCTGCAGCCACTGCAGGCGCTGACCCGATTCCAGCCGAAGGCGAGGGCGCACGATGAGCTCCGCAGACACGAACATCCGCCTCGACCACGCGACCGGAATCGACCGTTCGCGTCCCATCTCCTTCACCGTCGACGGTCGCCACTATGAGGGTTTCGCCGGTGACACGATCGCCAGCGCCCTCATTGCTGCAGGTCGCATCGACTGCGGCAACTCGACGTACCTGGGACGGCCCCGCGGCCTCCTCAGCGCCGGCATCGAGGAGTCCAACGCCCTTGTCCGCGTGCATCCACGCGTTTCCGGTGACGTCAGCGAATCAATGCTGCCGGCCACTCGTGTTCCCATCACCGAGGGCCTCGAGGCCGACTACCTCGCGGGCCTGGGTATCCTCGACCCCGGTCAGGACGAACTCGTCTACGAGCACAAGCACGTCCACACCGACGTCCTCGTCGTCGGTGCCGGGCCGGCCGGCCTGGCCGCAGCGCGCGAGGCCGGCAGGTCCGGTGCCCGCACCCTGCTCCTCGACGATCGCGCCGCCCCCGGCGGATCGCTGCTGTCGAGCTCAGGGGCATTCGGTGTAGGAGGGTCGGCAGAGACCATCGACGAGGTACCTGCCGCTGCGTGGATCGAGTCGACTGTGGCTTCCTTCGCCGAGGCGGAGGAGCTCACATACAGAGCCAACACGACCGTGTTCGGCAGCTACGACTCGAACTACTTCGTCGCCCTCGAAGACCGCACCCTCGACCTCGTCGAGAACGACGGCAGAGGCCGCTCTGCGGCCGAAGCCAGGGACGACAAATCCACGGCAGGCCACAGCGCCACATCCCGGGCCGGCACCCGGCAACGGGTGTGGCACATCCGGGCCAAGCAGGTTGTGCTCGCCACCGGAGCCCACGAGCGCCCCATCGTGTTCGCCGACAACGACCGACCGGGCATAATGCTCGCCTCGGCCGTGCGGACGTACCTCAACCGTTTCGGTGTCGCCGCTGGTCAGCGCATCGCGATCGCTGCGACAAATGATTCGGCCTACGAACTGCTGGCCGATCTGCACGCGGCCGGCATCGAGGTTCCAGCGATCATCGACTCCCGGACCACCGCCTCGGCGATGGCTGAACGGGTCGTTGGCAGGACGGGAACCCGACTCATCCTCGGCTCCGCAGTCACCGGCACCGCAGGCCAGGGCCCGGCGGGACGCATCAGCCGGGTCACCGTCGCAGCCCTCGACGATGACTGCGTGGCCGCCGGGGACGGCGAAGACATCGACGTCGACCTGCTCGCCGTGGCCGGCGGATTCTCCCCGGTCATCCACCTGCACGGACAACGTAAGGGGCCAATCGTTTGGCGGGCTGACATCGCCGCTTTCGTCCCGAGAACACCGGTGCGCAACCAGTTCACCGTCGGTGCGATCAATGGCGACTACTCCCTCGAAGCGGCCCTCAAAGACGGGGCCGAGGCGGGCAATGCAGCAGCTGATCGCACCGGCTTCGCCGCTGCGCTCGACGCCCCCAAGGCCACAGCGATGACGTACGCACCGGCGCGCCCACTGTGGCTGGTCACCTCGGCCAAGGACGACCACACGGCGCTGACCACGCACTTCATCGACTTCCAGCGCGACCAAAGCGTTGCAGACGTGCAGCGGGCGATGAACGCGGGCATGCGCTCCGTCGAGCACATCAAGCGCTACACTTCGATCTCGACGGCCAATGATCAGGGCAAGACGAGCGCGGTCAACGCCATCGGTGCGATCGCCTCAGTCCTCGGCGAGACCGACCTGGGCTCAGTCGGTCACACGACCTTCCGGGCTCCCTTCGCACCGGTGCCCTTCGCAGCCTTGGCCGGCCGGCGGAAGGGTGAGCTGTTCGATCCGGCACGCATCACCGCGATCCACCCCTGGCATGTGGCCCACGGTGCGAAGTTCGAGGACGTCGGGCAGTGGAAGAGACCCTGGTACTACCCCCGACCGGGAGAGGACATGGACGCCGCGGTGCTGCGCGAGGGTAAGGCCGTGCGCGAATCGGTCGGCTTCCAGGACGCCTCGACGCTGGGCAAGATCGAGATCCGCGGCACCGACGCCGGCGATTTCCTGGGCCAGATCTACACGAACGGCTTCAAGAAACTGGCGGTCGGCAAGGGGCGCTACGGTCTCATGTGCAAACCCGACGGCATGATCTTCGACGACGGCGTGACCCTGCGCGTGGCCGAGGACCGCTACTACATGACCACGACCACTGGCGGTGCCGCGACCGTCCTCGAATGGCTCGAGGAATGGCACCAGACGCAATGGCCCGAACTCGACGTCGTCTTCACCTCGGTGACGGAAGAATGGTCGACCGTCGCGGTCGCCGGACCCCAGTCCCGGGACGTCATCGCCAAGATCGCCCCGCACCTCGACGTGTCCAACGAGGCCTTCGAGTTCATGGGCTTCCGCGAGACCACCCTGGCCAATGGGATCCCGGCGCGCATCTGCCGGATCTCCTTCTCCGGTGAGCTGGCCTTCGAGGTCAATGTCGAGAACTACTACGGCCTGGCCGTGTGGGAGGCCGTCGCCGAGGCGGGAGCCGAGTTCGACATCACCCCCTACGGCACCGAGGTCATGCACGTCCTGCGTGCCGAGAAGGGCTTCATCATCGTCGGTCAGGACACCGACGGGACCGTGACCCCGCAGGATGCGGGCATGGAGTGGATCGTCTCGAAGTTCAAGGACTTCATCGGCAAACGCTCCTACTCACGGATCGACACGGCCCGCGAGGACCGCAAACACCTCGTCGGGGTCCTTCCCGTCGACGGCACGACCCGGCTGGCCGAAGGTGCGCAGCTCATCACCGCCGGCACCCCGGTGACCCCGGAGGCCGGGCCCGTACCGATGATCGGCCACGTCACCTCCTCCTACATGTCGCCGAGCCTCGATCGCCCGATCGGTCTCGCCTTCGTCGAAAACGGCCGGAACCGGACGGGTGAGATCATCCAATCCCCGGTTGCAGGCAGCCTCGTCGACGTCGAGATCACCTCGCCCGTCTTCTACGACCCAGAAGGGAACCGCCGCGATGGCTGAAACCACCCACACCACCGAGCAGCGCCAGACTCAGCTGCGCAACGTCGAGTCCTCCGCCGAGGCGCTCGATACCCTCCGCGTCTCACCCGGAGCCCACCTCGCCGAGGAGATGGCCACCGCCACCAGGGCCGGCAGAGACGAGGTGGGCCTGCGGGAACGGGCGTTCGCCGTCCAGCTCGGGCTGCGCGCCACGCCGGGAACCGCCTCGGCCGAGGCCCTCGAGTCCGCCCTGGGAATCACCTTGCCCGGGCAGATCGGCGAGGTCACCGGCGACGAAGCGGGACTGCATGCGTTCTGGCTGGGTCCCGACGAGTTCCTCGCCGTCGACGTCTCCCGGCGTCAGCAGCCCGGGGAGACCCTCATAGCCGAGGCCTCCCTCGAGGGGCTGCCGGGACAGGCTGTGGATCTGTCCGCGAACCGCACGATCCTCGAACTGAGCGGGTCGAAGGCACGTGAAGTCCTCGAAAAGAGCGTCCGCGCCGATCTCCATCTCCGTGCCTTCGGCGTCGGTACGGCGATATCGGCCCAACTGGGGCCGGTGCCGGTCATCGTGCACCACTCCTCGGCGCTTGAATACCGTATCTACCCGCGGGCGAGCTTCGCGGACTTCACGATTCGTTGGCTGCTCGACGGAATGGCGGAGTTCCTCACCGACTGACGCAGAACGGGCAGGGGAGCGCGGGTTCGAAGGGCGCGGGTTCGGAAGTCGCGAACTCTGCGCAAGCCGGGAACCGAGCGTCTGAAGTTGACCAAGGGGACTGATGCAGGGTTAGGTGACATCTAATCTGGCTTGTTCATAGGCAAGCCTGGAAGGATAGACACCATGCCACAGCCCTACCCGAAAGAATTCCGCGACGACGTCATCCGCGTCGTCCAGACCAGGGATTCCAAGACGACGATCGGACAGATCGCCAAGGACTTCGGAGTCCACGAAGGCACCATCAACAAATGGCTCCGCCAAGCAGAAATCGATGCCGGCAACAAACCCGGCAACACCAGCGACGAGTCCGCCGAACTACGAGAGATGCGTCGGCGCAATCGTCTGCTTGAGCAGGAGAACGAGGTCCTGCGCCGCGCGGCCGCCTATCTGTCACAGGCGAACCTGCCGTCAAAAGGCTCTACCCGCTCGTGAGAGAGCTCGCCGTCGACGGGATCCCCGTGGCGGTGTCGTGCCGGGTCTTGAAGCTCTCCCGCCAGCCCTACTACCGGTGGCTGGCCGCGCCTGTCCCTGATACCGATCTCGTTGAGGCATATCGGGCCAATGCGCTCTTCGATGCCCACCGTGATGATCCCGAGTTCGGGTACCGATACCTCGCCGACGAAGCCGAAGCGGCCGGCCAACCCATGGCGGCACGCACTGCGTGGCGGTTGTGTTCGGCCAATGACTGGTTTTCCGCCTTCGGTAAGGGCCGGGCCAAGAACGGGAAGAAGCCGGGCCCACCCGTTCACGACGATCTGTGCGCGGTTGTCGATGCCGACGGACGGACCAGGCACGAGTTTAGAGCTGATGGACCGAATCAGCTGTGGTTGACCGACATTTCGGAGCACCATACGAATGAGGGTAAGCGCTACCTCTGCGCGGTCAAGGACGCCTACTCGTCACGCATCGTCGGCTATTCGATCAGCTCGAGGATGAAAGCCCGGTTGGCTGTCGATGCCCTCGAGATGGCTGTGACCAGGCGCGGTGACGTGGCCGGATGCGTGACGCACAGCGACCGTGGCAGCCAATTCAGATCGAAGAAATTCACTCGGGCTTTGGCCCGTCACGGCATCATCGGGTCGATGGGACGAGTCGTCGCAGCGGGCGATAACGCGGCCATGGAATCGTTCTTCGCCCTGTTGCAGAAGAACGTTCTCGACCGTCGCCGGTGGGTCACTCGCGACCAGTTGAGAATCGCGATCGTGTCCTGGATCGAGCGTACATATCACCGACGTCGCCGACAAGCCCGGTTGGGTCGATTGACACCAGTAGAGTACGAAGCAATCATAGAGCCAGCTGCTCTCGCAGCATGACACTCACGCTGTCACCCTTCTTTGCAACAGTCCCAAGGTGAGCTTGTCACCCAATGATTGAGTACACCCATCGAGCAAGGAAGCAGCGGATATGCAGGATTACGTCTTCACCCTGGAATGCGACGAACGGCCGGGAATTCTCCATTCCGTCACCGGCGCCCTCCTCACTCACGGGGGTGACATCAAGGAACTCAAGCAGTTCGACGATCAGTACACACAGCGCCTGTTCCTGCGCATCGACTTCAGTGTCGAGGAGGGATCGAACGGTGCGATCGATGGTCTGCGCGCCGACTTCGAAGGCATCGGCACCGAGTTCGATGCGCGCTGGCAGCTGTGGCCGCAGGGGGAGAAGCGTCGGGTCCTCATCATGGTCTCGAAGTTCGAACACTGCCTCAACGACCTGCTCTTCCGCGCCCAGATCGGCGAACTGCCCATCGAGATCGCGGCCGTGGTGTCCAACCATCCCGACCACCGCGAGCTCGTCGAATGGCATCACATCCCGTTCTTCCGCATTCCGGTGACCAAGGAGACGAAGCCCGAGGCGGAGGCGAAGCTGCTCGAACTCATCGACCGCTTCGAAATCGACCTCGTCGTCCTCGCCCGCTACATGCAGGTCCTCTCCGACGACCTGGCCCGCGAGCTGACAGGCAAGGCCATCAACATCCACCACTCGTTCCTGCCCTCGTTCAAGGGTGCCAAGCCCTACCACCAGGCCTGGGAACGAGGAGTCAAGACCGTCGGGGCGACCGCGCACTTCGTCGACAGTGAACTCGACGAGGGGCCGATCATCGCCCAGCAGCTCGTCGAGGTCGACCACTCCTTCGGCCCCAAGGACCTTGTTGCTGCCGGTCGTGACGCCGAATGCAAGGCCCTGTCCAACGCCGTGAAGTGGCACTGCGACGGCCGCGTGTTCCTCTCAGGAAAGCGCACCGTCGTCCTGCGCTGAGTTTTCAGGCCACGCTGCAAGTCGACACGGGCGACGCTGCATCATCGAGCGGACCACTTACCGTTGAGCGGACCAGTTATAGCCGGTCCGCTCGGCGATAAGTGGTCCGCTCGATGATGGACGGCCAGCGCCAGCGCCAGCGCCGGCGTGGGTGCTGGCCGATCAGCCGACCCCAGCGGATCTCGGCAAGACTCAGCTCCTCTCTGCCACGACGTTGAAGGTATCCATCCTCGCGTCCTGGGCTCCGCGCACATAGCCCGAGGGCGCGGCCGCGGTCATGCGGAGGAAATCGACGACCTCGGCGCTGAGCACCTCACCGGGCAGAACATTGGGCACACCGGGCGGGTACGCGGCCAGGGCATCGGCTGAGACCCGGCCGACCGCCTCGGCGAAGGGAACGGTCTGCGGCGCCGCGAAGTAGGCGTCGCTGATCTCCAGACGCTTCTCGCAGCTGCCGGGCAGAACGATGGGGCGCTCAGGCTCGGACTCGGATCGCGGCAGTGCCTGCAGGGCCGTCCAGAAGCGATCGACATCGACAGGCGAGGTCGCGCCGATGAGCAGCAGCAGCGCCGAAGGTGTCGCGAGTTCGCAGTAGATCCGGTGGTCGCGGATGAGCTGGTACTGGGCATCGGCGCCGGTGATTCCGGCACCACGGGTATCGATGACGACCTTGAACGGATCGTTGGCGATCGCATCATGACCGCCGAGGATGTCGGGAGTCGCATCGCGGAAACGGGAGTCCTTCTGAACTCGGGCTCGAATCTCCTCGGCGGTGGCAAGGGCTTCGTCGATCGCCTCCGGGTGGGTGACGAGGTGACGGCGAGCCTCGTCGAGGGATGACAGGAGGATGGCACTGGACGAGGTCGATTGGTAGGACTTCACGACCCGGTCGACCAGGGTTTCGATGCGCAGTGCCTGCCGGCCGTGGCCCAGGTGGATCATCGCGGACTGCGCCAAAGACCCGGCGCCCTTGTGGGTGCTGGAGATGACGAGGTCGGCGCCCAGACGGACCGCGTTGACGGGCAGCCTCGGGTGCATACCGAAGTGGGATCCCCAGGCCTCATCGACGATGAGGGGAACATTGTGGCTGTGGGCCACCTCGGCGATCGCGGCGATATCGGCCACAGCACCGAAGTAGCTGGGGGAGACGAGGTAGACAGCGGCCGATTCCGGGTGCTCGCTCAGGGCGTATTCGACCTGGGCCGGTGTCACACCGTGGGAGGAGCCGAGGCCGGGGTCGACCCGGCCGTGGATGAAGTGCGGTCGCAGTTCGGCGTGGGTGACGCCGTCGATGACGGAGGAGTGGACGCTGCGCTGGAGGACGAATTCGCGTCCCAAGCCGCGCACGACGGTTGTCGCGATGTGGTTGCCGCCGGAAGCGCCGTTGGTGATGAACCAGGTCCGTGCTGCGCCCCAGGCCTCGGCGGCGAGCTGCTGGGCGGCCATGATCGGAGTCACCCGTTCGTGATTGATCATGCGCCAGTTCTCCTGGTCGACGCCGCTGAAGAGCATGGGGAAGTCGATGCCCATGCCGGCCTCGCCGACGATTTCGGCCAGTCCCGGCGCATGGTCGCGGCTGCCCTGATGGGCGGGCACGTGCAGGCGCTGCCAGTCCTCGGCGGCCAGGCAGCGCAGCGCCTCGGCATACGGAGCGGTGTGCTGGCGAGGATCGACGGCGGTGGCGATCTGTGCTGTGGCGTTTGCTGGGGCGGCCGCTGTGTCCGTGACGGAGGCAGCCGCGGTGTCGGGGTGCAGATGAGTTTCGGCGAGCATGACTCCCACACTAGGGATCGAAACTTGCCTACGATATAGCAAGAAACCATTCACGGTGTCATAGTGTCTATGTCATGATGAATCTGCAGCAGTTCCGGGTGCTCCTGGCCATCAGGGACGAGGGAAGCCTCAACCGCGCCGCCGAGGTGCTCGACCACGGAGTCCCGACCGTGACACATCACCTGCGCAGCCTCGAATCCCATCTGCGGATCAAGCTCGTCGACCGGTCGCGGAATGGAACCCGACTGACGCCCTTGGGCGAGTCCTTCGCCGAGGAGATCGAACCGGTGCTGGCACGCATCGACCGGGCCGAGCAGCTCGTCACCGCCCAACGCGATGCCGGCGTCGTCTCCCTGCGCGTCGGCTCGTTCTCCTCGATCGGCTCACGTCTGCTTCCGGCTGCTATCGCGGAACTCCAGCACCGGACATCCGTGCGCGTCGAGGTCGTCGAAGCTGAACCCAGCGAAGTGGTGCGGATGCTGCACAGCGGCGAGGTCCACGCGGGCCTCATCTACGACATCCCGGAACTGCCCGAGTTCGCGGGCCCCGAGCTGCGGCTGCGCACCCTCCTCGACGAGCCGTACCGGGTCATGGTGGCCAGCGACGGGGAACTGGCGACGCACGAGGTCCTCGACTTCGCCACGATGGGCGACGTCGACTGGGTGTGCAGTCGCAACGAATCGGAAGCCTCGGTGCGGGTGCTGCGGCGTATCTCACGCGGCCTCGGCTATGAACTGCGCGAACTCATGCGCAGCGACGACCTCTACATGATCCACGGGCTCGTGGCCGAGGGTCTCGGGTGCGCCCTGACCACCGAGGCGGCCGTGGACACGGACTTCGACGTCGTCCTCCGACCCGCCAAACAGGACCTGGGCCAACGTCGGGTGTCCTTCGTGACCCGGCCGGGACCGACCCCGGCTGCAGTGGGTTGGCTGGGAGAGATTCTGGGTTCGGTGGCAGCACGACTGGAGGCCGCCTCGGCGGGGTGATCAGAGGAGGCACCCTGGGTTCAGCCAGCGGTGTACCTCGGCTCTGCGATCGGGCGCGGACGTGGCTCAGGGCTCGGACTGGGTGCTCAGTGCTTCGGCGATGGCATTGGCCTCCCGGCGCAGCAGCGCAACGAGGCGTTCGACGCGGGGACCGGTGACGCGATCGGCGATGCTCGCGATGGAAAGCGCCGCACGAGGACGGCTGCCGCGGATCTTCAGCGGAACGCCCACCGCCCAGGATCCCTGGGCAAAGAGGCCGGGATTGTGGACGAAGCCATCGACCCGGGCCCGGTCGATGATGTCGCGCAGCGCGGTGACGGAGACCTTGGGATACCGTTCGGTGAAGATCTGAGCATTGGCGTCGAACTGCGCATCCACCTCGGAGGGGGAGAGCTCGGAGAGGATTGCCAGGCTGCCGGCGCCGATTCCCAACGGGTGGCGGTCGCCCACGGACAGGGCGTTGTTGAGGATCTCGCCGAAGCCCTCCTCGCGACGCGCGCAGATCGAATGGTTGCCGGTGCGCAGGGTCAGGAAGGCGGTGTCCTGGCTCAGCTCGGCCAGGCGCAGCAGGCTCGACTCCGCCTCCGTGACCAGAGGGTCGAGGGACTTCTGCGCCAGCTGACCGAGGATCTGGGACTGCACGCCGAGGCGGTAGCCGCCTTCGTCGAGGCGTTCGACATAGCCCATGGCGATCAGGGCCTGGAGCATGCGATGGACGCTGGCCTTGGGCCGCCCGCTGATCGAAGCGACTTCGGACAGGCTGGCACCACTGCCGCGCTCGCCGGCGATGAGGCCGACGAGATTGAGCAGGGACAATGCCCGCTGGATGCTCTGGGCGCCGGTGCCGGGCTCCAGGTCGTCGACGGCGTGGGCGACGTTGAATGACGCCGATCGACGCAGGATCTTCCCGCGCATTTTGATGCGGTGTTCGTCATGGGGGTCGGCGCCGTTGTGCATGCCTCCATTATGGTCGTCGCGATCGAATAAGGGCAGTCCAGTCGGTGTCGCTCTACCCGGACGATGCCCGAGGCGATCCATGATGTGGAACAGGACTCGGCGCCCCACGAGGCGGCGCCGGTGCCCAGCCTCCTAGACTCGGATCGGTCCCCTGCTCACTGTGGGCGGACCGGCGAACTCAATCTGGGCGAACACAATCTGATGGTGACGGGGACGAACTGGCGATGACGGGCACGAAAGCAGGCGACGTGGATACGACGGTCCTCAATCTCAACGATGTGACATTCCGACGCGGGGAGACGCAGATCCTCCACGGCATCGACCTGAGCATCGGCCGCGGCGAGCACTGGGTCCTCATCGGCCCCAACGGTGCGGGGAAGTCGACGATACTCAGCTTCGCCTCGGCGCAGGTCTTTCCCACGTCAGGCACTGTCGACATCCTTGGGCAGCGCATGGGCAGGGTCGAACTCCAGGCCCTGCGCCGGCACATCGGGCACGTGAATCCACGCCATCCGCTGCGCTCGAACCTGAGTGTGCGCGAGGTCGTCCTCACCGGACTGACCGGCACGATCGAGCGCCCCTTCCGTTGGGAGCCCAGCCCGGAGGAGATTGCCAAGGCCGAAGGCCTCATCGCCGAGGTGGGGCTCAGTTCCCGCGCGGATGCCGGGTGGAAGATCCTCTCGCAGGGGGAGCGGGGCCGGGCACTGGTCGCCCGAGCGCTCATCGCCGATCCGCAGCTCCTCCTCTTCGACGAACCGACCACCGGCCTCGACGTCGCCGCCAGTGAGCAGCTCCTCGAGACGATCGATTCGCTGTCGGTGACCTCGCCGCAACTGACGACGCTGCTGGTCACCCACCATCTTGAGGAGATCCCGGAATCGACCTCCCACGCCATGCTCATCTCCCACGGCCGGCTCACTGCGGCTGGTGACATCGCCGAGGTGCTCACCACCGACCAGGTCAGTGCGGCCTTCGAGCACCCGATCGATGTCGGTTTCGCCGACGGGCGCTTCTCGGCACGTGCGATCCGGCAGCGCAGTCTCGCAGTTCGATAGTTCACTGCCGCCGACTCGGTAGTTCACCTGCGCCGACGAGGACTGCGGGCCCGTCGCGACCCGCGTCATTGCGCACGTTCCCTGAGCGGCTTAGTCTTGAAGCATGAAGATGAGTACCGTATGGAGCATCATTGGCGCGATCATCGCCATCATCATCGCGTGGTGGGTGGTCAACGTCGCGTTCTCGATCGCCTGGTTCCTCGTCAAGGCGATCATCGCAGTGGTCGTCGCGGCCGTGATCTTCACCCTCATCAAACAGGCCTTCAAGTCCAAGGACCGCCAGAAACAGCGCTAGAGGCTCATAGCTCGCGCCGGAGACTCGCCGCTGCTGTCCTTGCTCCTGCGCGAATTTCCCCAGTCCTGCGCTATTTCGCGTGAGTGACCCCGATGCCTCATTTTGCGGACGAGAACCCTGTCTGCAAACAGGCCGCTCGTCCGCAGACCGGGGCGAGTCAGAGATCGCCGAGGCTGGTGTTCGCTCCGCAGAGGACGACGCAGACCTTCTCATCGGGTGCCGGAACATAGACCGCTGAATCGCTGGATCCGTGGATTCCCGCCAGCGCTGTCGCGGCCGCATGCTCGACAGCCAGCCGGTGCTCACCCCACAGATGCCGGCGGGCCCCGACAATCTGCTCATCATCGACGAGCACCGAGGTGACCAGGTCGTTCTGCGCCGCAGCCACAGCCAGGGGCGTCGCCCGGCGTGCGCCCAGAGAGTCCGCGGCCACCGAGTCGACGGGAACGTCGACGGGTTCGCCGGCCTCCAGTGCGGCATTCAGCGCTCGACAGTTCCTCGGTTCCACCGCGACGGTGCGCACCCCATGGAAAGTAGCCGCCGTTGCCACGCCAGCGAACAGCCCGCCTCCGCCGACGGAGACGACGACCGTGTCGAGGTCGGGGATCTGGGAGAGGATCTCGGTCATCATCGTGCCGGCACCGGCGGCGATGAGCGGGTGGTCATAGGCATGGGAGGCCAGCGCACCCGAGGACTCGGCGAATTCCTGGCAGGCCAGGGCCGCCTCGGCGAATTCCGATCCGATCAGGCGCATATCGGCACCATAGTCACGCAGACGCTCGACCTTGACCGCGGGAGCGTTGGCGGGCAGGAACACGGTCGCCGGAACATTCGCGTCGCGGGCGGCCCAGGCACACGCCAGACCCGCGTTGCCGCCCGAGGCGATCGTCACGCCGGCCTCAGGGAAGGTCCCTTCGGCCAGGTGCGTCTGGATGAAGTTCTGGGCACCACGAGCCTTGAACGTGCCCGTGTACTGCATGAACTCCAGGGCGAAGTGAACGCCCGAACCGTCCGGATCGTCAGCCGGTGATGCACTCCATGTCGCGGCCGTCGGAGTCGGAGCCTCGGGGCGGTTCCCGGGCTGCGCCGAGGCGACCGTGACCGGGCGTACCCGACCGACGATCCGTGCGGCGGCCGCTTCGATATCGGGATAGGTCAACTGCGTCACTGGTGCCTCCTCGGGCGCTTGCGTTGGTTGTTCTACAGCTTAAACCCCCGAGCTCAGGCCCGGGGGGGTCCTCAGCCTTCAACCCGCAGCGCAAGCCTCAGCTCGTGTGCTTCGCGACGCCCAGCGGCACACCCTTCGTCTCCTTGACCAGGCTGACGGCGATGAGCGAGATGACGCAGACGATGATCATATAGACGGCGATCGACAGCGATGATCCGGTGCGCGCGAGCAGGGTCTCGGCGATCGTCGGGGCGAAGGCGCCGCCGAGGATCGCGCCCAGGGCGTAGCCGATCGAGACACCGGAATAGCGGACCTGGGGTGGGAACATCTCCGCATACATCGCCGACATCGGGCCGTAGGACAGGCCCATGCCGAGGGTGAGGACGAAGATGCCGATGCCGTACATCCAAATGCTGCCGCTGTCGATCATGAGGAACGTCGGGACCAGCCACACGATGAGGAGGATGTAGCCGATCTGGAAGGTCCGTACGCGCCCCAGCTTGTCCGAAAGCGCACCGCCCCACATCGTGAAGACCAACCAGCCGAAGCTTGCCAATGTCGTGGCCAGCAGCACGGGAGCCCGGTCGAGACCAACCATGCCGCCCGGCTCGATGGGCCTGGAGGCGTAGGCGGCGAAGAACGCGATGATCATGTAGCCCACGGCGTTGTTGCCGATGAAGATCAGAGCGGAGAGGACGACCGGCGATGATCGCGCCCAGTGGTCTGAACAGGAATGAGATTCCCAGAGACGCCCACGCCATGATCTGGCCCAGCGCGGGATTGTCGGAGGCGAGGGGGCCGAAGTACTGAGCCGAGAGGATGAGCCCGGCGGCCTGGGCGTAGATGAAGAAGTCGTACCACTCGATCGTGGTGCCGACGAGGGTCCCGGCCAGGACCTTGCGTTCCTCACGGGTGATCGAGGCCGGTGCAGCTGCGGGCGTTGCTGAAGTCATGAGTGATCTTTCCATCGCTGGTTCGCTGCGGAGACGGTGGTCCTCTGCTCTGAGTGATCGCCGCTGCTTCCACGCGAGTGACCGAATGGTCGGTAATTGCCTACGAGCACAATGCAGATGGTGACCGCTGTCACTCGGGCGTTGTGGTGACGGCGCAGGGCCTCGCCCGAGCCGGGCCGAGGTAGTTCCAGGGTTCCGGGGTGATCTGCCGGAGTCGACGCGGCAATGACATTAACCGACCGATTGGTTAGTATTGCTTTCAGGAATCGGCAGCGGTGCCGACGTCGGCCGCCGTGCACCCGGAGACATCGTTGAACAGGGAGAGCAGACATGACCGAAATTCTCAGTTCGTATGTGGCAGGCGACTGGCACACCCCCAACGGGAAGCCCGACAGCGCCCGAGCCGTCCACGACGCGACAAACGGCCAGCTCCTCCACCACGTCTCCTCGGCGGGCGTCGATTTCGCCGCCGTCGATGAGTACGCGCGCGGCACCGGAATTCCCGAACTGCAGAAGCTGACCTTCCACCAGCGCGGAGTGATACTCAAGAAGCTCGGCGCCTACCTGATGGAACGGGCGAAGGACTACCACGAGATCTCCTTCACCACCGGCACCACCAAGCGCGACGGCTTCGTCGACATCGAAGGCGGCATCGGCACCCTCTTCACCTATTCCGGCGTCGCCCGGCGGCAGATGCCGAACTCCACGGTCCATCTCGACGGAGGGGTCGAGCGTCTGTCGAAGACCGGCACCTTCCTCGGCCGCCACATACTTACCTCCCGACAGGGATTGGCAGTCCAGATCAATGCCTTCAACTTCCCCGTCTGGGGCATGCTCGAGAAGTTCGGCCCCATGTTCGTCGCCGGTATTCCCGTCGTCGTCAAGCCCGCCACTGACACCGCGCACCTGACCCGTGCAGTGGTCGCTGACATGATCGGCTCCGGACTGCTGCCGGCCGGTTCCATCCAGCTCATCAGCGGCGACGTCACTCCACTGTTCGACTATCTGGCCGAACAGGACGCCATCGCCTTCACCGGTTCCGCGGCCACGGCGAAGCGCCTGGGCGGTCTGGAGTGCGTGCGCGATCGCGGCACGCGCTTCTTCGCCGAAGCTGATTCCCTGAACTTCTCCCTACTGGGTCCCGATGCCGGGCCGGGCACCGAGGAATTCGACCTCTTCGTCTCCGGCGTCGTCGCCGAGATGACCGTCAAGGCCGGCCAGAAATGCACGGCGATCCGTCGTGCCCTCGTCCCCGAACAGCACGCCGAGGCCGTCGCCGAGGCACTCGTTGCGAAGCTGTCGACTCAAGGCGTCGGTAACCCCCGTGAGAAGTCCACCCGGCTGGGCCCGGTCGTGTCGAACAGACAGCGTGACGACGTCCTCGATGCCATCGACACGATCACCTCGGCGGGGGCCCACGTCCTCACCGGTGGTCGCGAAGCCTCTGATGAGCTGGCGAAGGACCTCGGCGGGGCCTATGTCGCTGCAACGGTGCTCCAGGCTGACGATCCCTGGGTCGACGCCGTCCACGACATCGAGGCCTTCGGGCCTGTGGCCTCGCTGATCACCTATTCCTCCACCGCCGAGGCGGTCGCCCTGGCCGCTCGCGGGCGCGGTTCCCTGGTCGGCTCGGTCGTCACCCACGACCGCGAATTCGCCACCGAATTCGTGTGCCAGGTCGCGCCCTGGCACGGACGCATCCTCGTCCTCGACCGCGACGACGCCGAGGAATCGACCGGGCACGGTTCACCGCTGCCCACCCTCATTCACGGCGGCCCGGGACGTGCCGGCGGCGGCGAGGAGCTGGGCGGACTGCGCGGCGTCGAGCACTTCATGCAGCGCACCGCGATCCAGGCCTCCCCGGACATGCTCACCGCCATCGGCGGGGAGTGGGTCGCTGGAGCCGAGCGCCACGTGGGACAGCATCCGTTCACGAAGTCGCTGGCAGATCTGCGCCTCGGCGATGCCCTCGAATCCGAGTGGCGCACCGTCAGCCTCGAGGACATCTCGCACTTCGCGGAATTCACGGGAGATACCTTCTATGCCCACACCGACGAGGAGGCGGCGGCCGCGAACCCGTTCTTCCCGGGACGCGTGGCACATGGCTACCTCATCGTGTCCTTCGCCGCAGGGCTCTTCGTCCAGCCGGACCCCGGCCCGGTGCTCGCGAACTACGGGCTCGAGGGACTGACCTTCATCACACCTGTCTCACCAGGGGATTCGCTCAAGGTGACCCTGACCGCGAAGCGCATCACACCGCGTGAGACCGACGAGTACGGCGAGGTTCGCTGGGACGCGGCAGTCGTTAACCAGAACGACGAGCCCGTCGCGAACTACGACGTGCTCACACTTGTCGCCAAGGAGTAGGCGCACCTCCGCAGTCCTTCGCACAGGCGTGGACGCTCAGGCCTCCGCGACTGCGGTCAGAATCACCAACGGTTGGTAAGTTCTCTTCGGCCCAAGAGCGGATTTCGATGAGAACTTACCAACCGTTTGAGCTATGTCGGGATGCGGGTTGGCGCAGGTGCGCCCGGCGGGACGAGCGGTGCGGGGCTTCAGACCTCGAGGCCGGTGAAGGCCATGGAGGTCACTGCGTCGGCGATGGTTTCGGGATCGACGGGGTAGCTCGGGCGATACCACTCGGTGATGGAGTTGACCATGCCGAAGAGAAGGCGTGTGATCAGGCCCGGTGTGAAGTCCGAGCGCAGACCACCCTCGTCGATCGCCTCGGCGACCAGGGTTCTGATCTTGTCGTCGATCTTCCGGCGCTGGTCAAGAGCTTCGCGTTCGACGTCTGAGTTTCCCCGCACTCGCAGCAGCAGCGTCACGGAGTGGTGGTATTCGATGAGGATGACAACACTGGCATGCACGGCTGCCCGCAGGCGCTCGAGCGCGGTGAGGCCGGTGCGCTGGCGTTCGTCCTCGACCGCTGAGTCCAGAGCGCTGATGCCGCGGTTGATCGCTAAGTGCAGCAGCTCTTCCTTCGACTTCACGTGATGGTAGATCGCGGACTTCGTGATTCCGAGCTCGCGCGCCACAGTGTCCATGGACGTGCCGTCATAGCCGCGCGAGACGAAGACCTCGGTGGCCTTGTTGATCAGTGTCTCGCGGTCGTAGCCGGGCCGTCCGCGACGGGTGCGCTTGGGCTGTGCCGGTGCGCCCGCCTCGGCGCCCGCGTCCGGTTCGGACCCAACGCCCGCCTCGGCGCCCACGGCAGCATCGACACCTGACTCGAGGTCAGGTGTGGGCTCAAGTGAAGACGTTTTCGGCATGCGCACCAGTCTAACCAGCCCGCGGTACGCGCGCCGCGATCCCCGTCACAGCAGCGATCCGCTTCGCAGGTTCGCTCACCTGAGGCCCTCGCGGCGGTCGATGATGCGCTTGAGCTTGCCGACCGAGCGGGGCAGCTCACCGGGCTGGAGTACCGACACGGTCGACGAGACGCCCAGGCGCTGCTTGATCCGAGCCGTGACCAAGCCCTCCAAACCGTCGAGTTCGACAGCGCCCACGCCTTCGCGGCACTCGACCTCGACGGTGACCTCGTCCATGCGGCCCGGGCGAGTGAGCACGAGCTGGAAGTGGGGGCTTAAGTGTTCGAACTCGAAGAGCACGGACTCGACGTTGGCCGGGTAGACGTTGACGCCGCGGATGATCATGAGGTCGTCGGACCGGCCGGTGATGCGCGAGATGCGGCGGAAGTTTGGGCTCGCAGTGCCGGGCAGAAGGCTCGCCAGATCATGTGTGCGGTAGCGGATGATCGGCAGCGCCTCCTTCGTCAGCGAAGTGAAGACGAGTTCGCCCTCCTCGCCGTCGGGCAGGGCCTCGCCGGTGTAGGGGTCGACGATCTCCGGGTAGAAGTGATCCTCCCAGATGGTCGGGCCGTCCTTGGTCTCTGCGGATTCGCAGGCCACACCAGGGCCCATGACTTCGGACAGGCCGTAGATGTCGACGGCATTGATGCTGAAGGACTTCTCGATCTCCTTGCGCATCTCGTCCGTCCACGGCTCGGCGCCGCAGATCGCGGTCTTCAGACTCGTCGTCGTGGGGTCGACGCCCTGCCTGCGGAACTCGTCGAGGATGGTCAGCAGATAGGTCGGCGTGGCCGTGATGATGTCGGGCTTGAAGTCCTGGATCAGCTGCACCTGCCGCTGAGTCTGCCCACCGGAGACCGGGATGACTGTGAACCCGTGCCGCTCCGCACCGTGGACGCCCAGACCGCCGGTGAACAGCCCGTAGCCGTAGGCGTTGTGCATCATCTGACCACGTTTTCCGCCTGCGCCGAGGATTGAGCGTGCGATGAGGCTGCCCCACTTGTCGAGGTCGCCCAGCGTATAGCCCACGACGGTCGGCAGTCCGGTCGTGCCCGAGGACGCGTGGACACGAGCGACCTCTTCACGCGGAACGGCGAACATCCCGAACGGATAGTTGTCGCGCAGGTCCTGTTTGTTCGTAAATGGCAGCTTCGCGATGTCGTCAAGGCTGGTGATGTCGGCAGGGGTCACGCCGAGCTCGTCGAACGCCTGCCGATAGAACGGCACCTTCTCATAGACCTTCGTGACCGTGGACTGGAGGTTGGCGAGCTGGTCGGCACGCAGCTCATCGAGGCTCATGCGCTGGCCGGCGTCGAGATCATTGGCAGTCATCGTTGTCTCCTTGGTCAATCCTGGTGTGCTTCGCAGTTCGTGAGGCGCCGAGGCGGGGCGTCGTGTCAGGGGCCACCGGGTGGGGTATCCCTGAGTTCAGGTCAGGGTGAGGTCGTCGTCGGCTTCGGCGGTGGCAGGGTGCGGGAGCGGCCGCGATAGACCGCGATGATCTCGTCACCGCGTCTGACTTCGACGTCGTAGACGCCGGAACGGCCCTGCTTGACGACTTCGCGACCGTGAGCGATAAGGTGATCGCCCATGAAGGTGGGCTTGAGGAAGTCGATGTCTCCGCCGGAGGCGACTGTGATCGAACCCGGATAGTTGCAGGCCATCGCGAAGGTAGTGTCGGCGAAGAGGAAGACATAGCCGCCGTGGGTGATGTCGTGGCCGTTGGTCATTATCTCGGTGATCGTCATCGAACACTGCGCCCAGCCGGGGCCGTGATCGTCGACGGTGATGCCCAGATGCTGGGAGGCGCGATCGTTGGCGAACATCGCCGCGGCGCCGGCCGGTTCCTCGCCTTCGTCGCCGTGGACTGTCGCTGTCGCCTCGTGGCTGGGTTCTCCCATGTCAGGCTCCTCCTCGAGTCGCTGGTTGATGGCACTCTCAGCCGCTGAGACTGCACGTGAATGATGGAGATCGATTCCTCGCGGAACCCAGCAGGAGTGCCCTGGAGCGACGTCGGAGAATAAACGACCATCTGGTCAATAAATATCGTTGTGATCGGCGTCTCTGTCAAGTCGGACGAGCTAAAAGGCTGAAACATGCAAGCTTGAACCTCGCGGCAACGGTCCCACGCCGAGGCTTCTGTGCGTGCACCGCCGGCTCGGAGCTCCACCGTTGTGTCGAGGGAAGCGCCGACGCGGCGCCCTTGTTTCGAGGGAATTGCGCGCGCGCCGCCACTGCGGCCGCGGCGTTGCACCGCGGCGTGCGGTGTGCCACACTGATAGTGATCAATACAGAACAAATGGTCAGTAAATGGTTGTCCCGGGCTGGCGGTCATACGGTGCTCGAACAGGCGGTCCTACGATGGTCGAACAGGCGGTCCTACGATGGTCGAACCGAACGATCAGTGCAGAACGCACGGTCCGCAGAAGGGCACATCCAAGGGTGGAGTGGTCATGACGACGCAAGTCAACGAAACAGAACTCGAGGCGCAGTTCGCCGACACGATCAGCCGTAAGGACCGGATCGAGCCGCGTGACTGGATGCCGGAGAAATACCGCAAGACTCTCGTGAGGCAGGTGGCCCAGCACGCCCACTCGGAGATCATCGGCATGCAGCCCGAGGGCAACTGGATCTCCCGTGCACCCTCGCTGCGTCGCAAAGCGATCCTGCTGGCCAAGGTCCAGGACGAGGCCGGTCATGGTCTCTACCTCTACTCGGCGGCCGAGACCCTGGGAGCCACGCGCGATGAGCTGACTGAGAAGCTCATCGCCGGTAAACAGAAGTACTCCTCGATCTTCAACTATCCGACGCTGTCCTACACCGATGTCGGCACGATCGGCTGGCTCGTCGACGGCGCCGCGATCTGCAATCAGGTGCCCCTGTGCCGGACCTCCTTCGGCCCCTACGGTCGCGCGATGATCCGCATCTGCAAGGAAGAGTCCTTCCACCAGCGTCAGGGCTACGAACTGCTGATGACGATGATGCGCGGGACCGAGGAGCAGCGGGCCTCGGTGCAGGAGTCGGTCAACCGCTTCTGGTGGCCATCGCTGATGATGTTCGGCCCGCCGGATGACGACTCGCCGAACACCGAGCAGTCGATGGAGTGGGGCATCAAGACCCACACGAATGACGAGCTACGTCAGAAGTTCGTCGACATGTCCGTCCCGCAGGCCGAGGCCCTGGGCGTGACCTTCCCCGACGAGGGGCTGAAATGGAACGAGGAGCGCGGTCACTACGACTTCTCAACCCCGGATTGGGATGAATTCTGGGCCGTGGTCAAGGGCAACGGGCCCTGCAACGAACAGCGTGTTGCCCACCGCAAACGCGCATGGGACGAAGGAGCCTGGGTGCGCGAAGCAGCGCTCGCCTTCGCCGAGAACTCCGCCGCCGACACCGAGAACACCGCCGCCGAGGAGGCCGCGAAATGAGTGCAGAGACACAGACACCAGCGACTCGTGGCGAATGGCCCCTCTACGAAGTATTCGTACGCGGCAAGCGCGGACTCAACCACGTTCACGTCGGATCCCTGCACGCCGCCGATGACCAGATGGCGATCCACCATGCCCGCGACGTCTACACCCGCCGCAATGAGGGCGTGAGCCTGTGGGTCGTCCGCTCCTCGTCGATCACGGCCTCGAGTCCCGACGAGAAGGACCCCATGTTCGCCCCGGCAGGCGACAAGGTCTACCGCCATCCCACCTTCTATGACATCCCCGACGATGTCCCCCACATGTGAGGAGACGGCGACGATGACCAACGAACCTTCCATCAACGTCGATCACGACGAGGCCGGAGCCAACATCGAGCACGGTGACCACGACAACGCCTACTCGGGTCTGCTCGTCAACGACGCACACTGGGCCTTCGGCACCGACTTCGAAGACCCCCTCGCCGGCGTCGACACCACCGTCCCCTCGGGCGTCGACTCACATGAGCTCGCGGTCTACTGCCAGATGCTCGGTGACGACGCGCTGATCTTCTCCCAGCGCATCTCCGAATGGTGCTCCAAAGCGCCCGACCTCGAAGATGACATCGCGCTGGCCAACATCGCTCTGGACCTGCTGGGCCAGTCCCGGCTCCTGCTCGCCCGGACGGCGGCCGCCGACCCGAGCCTCGTGCCGCAGCTGCCCGAGGGCTCGCCGGTGCCCGACGAAGATCGTCTCGCGTTCTTCCGTGAGGACCTGGCGTTCCGCAATGTCCGCCTCGCCGAGGTGCCCAACGGTGACTTCGCCGAGGCGGTCGCGAAGATCCTCATCTACTCCACCTGGCGTCTGGCGATCTTCGAGCGCCTGCAGTCGAGCAGGGACACCGTCCTTTCGGCCATCGCAGTCAAGGGCGTCAAGGAGATGTCCTACCACCGCGACTTCGCCGGCCGCTGGGTCCTCACCCTGGCTCGCGGCACCGAGGAATCCAAGACTCGCCTGCTCACAGCGCTCGACGGACTCTGGCCCCTGTGGGACGAACTCTTCGAGACCCACCCAGTCGAAGCCTCGGTGGCGGCCGCTGGGATCGGTGTCGATCCCGCCGAGGTGGCCGATGAGGCCGGGGTCATCCTCGACCAGGTCTTCGCCGCAGCCGGCATCGATCGCCCCGAACGGGGCGCGCTGGCCGGAGTGCGAGGACAGAAAGGTCGCGACGGACTGCACACCGAAGCACTGTCGAAGATGCTCGCCGACATGCAGGTCGTCGCCCGCCAGTACCCGGAAGGACAATGGTGACCGCAGTACTTCAGACCCGCATGTCCGGCACCCCCGCCGAGGCGCTCGATCGTGCCCGCGTCGCCGCAGCTCGCGTGAGAGACCCGGAGATGCCGATGCTCACGCTCGTCGATCTCGGCGTGCTTCGTGATGTCGCGATCGAAGACGGACGCGTCGTCACGACCATCACCCCCACCTACTCGGGATGCCCGGCGATGGCGACGATGCGTGATGACCTGCAGCGCGAACTCCAGGACGCGGGATTCGAAGGCGCCGAGGTGCGGGTGTCCCTGACACCGGCCTGGACGAGTGACTGGATCACCGAGGAAGGGCGGGCGGCGCTGAAAGGTGCTGGAATCTCCCCACCCGGGCAGGCACCGAAGCATCAGGGGCCCGTGGCTCTGACCCTGATGCCCACGAAACGGGCGCTGACCTGCACCCTGTGCGGTTCTGCCGATGTGAAGCTGTCCTCGGAATTCGGGCCGACGGCATGCAAGGCGATGTACCAATGCCTCGACTGCCTCGAACCGTTCCAACATGTGAAGGAGATCTGAGATGACCGAAACGATCAATCAGAGCACCGAGGCGACTGCCGCGACCGAGCCCGACGATGCGATCGAGCCGACCGGCAGCTCCACCCGGTCGAGCTTCTACCCGCTGACCGTGAAGTCGGTCGACCACCTGACCGAGGACTCGGCAGCGGTGACCTTCGACGTCCCGGACGAATACGCCGAGATCTTCGACTTCGCTGCGGGGCAGTCCCTGACCCTGCGCCGGATGATCGACGGCGGAGAACACCGCCGCTCCTACTCCATCTGCGCCCCGGCCGGCACCAATCCGCGCATCGGTGTCCGCGAGATTCCCGACGGGCTCTTCTCCCAGTGGCTCGTCAACGATGTCCGCCCCGGTGAGACGATCGAGGTCCAGCCGCCCAGCGGCAGCTTCCAGGCCGATCCTGACCTGGGCGGACGGCACCTGTGCATCGCAGCGGGCTCCGGCATCACCCCGATGCTCTCGATCGCCAGCACCGTGCTGTCCAACCCCGACGCCTCTCTCACTTTGCTCTACGGCAACCGCACCACGAACACCGTGATGTTCGCCGAGGAGCTCGCCGACCTCAAGGACTCCCGCAACCAGCAGCTCGACCTCATCCATGTCCTCTCCCGCGAACCCCGGGAGGTCGATCTCTTCTCCGGTCGCCTCGACGAGGAGAAGCTGCGCGCGCTGCTGACCAACCTCGTGCCCATCGGCGACATGGATCACGTGTGGCTCTGCGGTCCCTTCGGCATGCTCAGCGACGCCCGCGCGGTGCTCGCCGAATTCGGTGTGCCCAAGGACAAGATCCACTTCGAGCTCTTCTACGTGGACGAACCGCCACCAGAAGTCATCCACGCGGACAAGGTCGTCGAGGGCGCCACCAGCGACGTCACGATCGTCCTCGACGGACGACGGACCACCTCGGCGATGTCACAGGGCAAGACGATCCTCGATTCGGCGCAGGAGTCACGCTCGGACCTGCCGTTCGCCTGCAAGGGCGGAGTCTGCGGCACCTGCCGTGCCAAGGTCTGCGGCGGCGAGGTCGACATGGTGCGCAACTACGCCCTCGAAGACGCCGAGGTTCAGGAGAACTTCGTCCTCACCTGTCAGACATTCCCCGCCAGCGACGAGGTCACGGTCGACTACGACTCGTGATCGCGTCGATTCAGACTCGTGAGATCCTGGAGACACCACTACTGAGGAGACCTATGCCTGAGGCTTTCGTCCTGGATGGACTGCGCACACCCATCGGCCGCTACGGCGGAGTCCTTGCTGATCAGCGACCCGATGATCTGGTCGCGACCACGCTCAAGGCCGTCGTGGACCGGTCGGGAATCGATCCGGCGGACATCGACGAGGTGATCCTCGGCTCGGCGAACCAGGCCGGTGAGGACAACCGCAACGTCGCCCGCATGGCCGTACTGCTGGCCGGTCTGCCCGAGTCCGTTCCCGGCTTCACCGTCAACCGCCTGTGTGCCTCAGGGCTGACCGCGATCACGACTGCACGGCAGATGATCGCCGCCGGTGACGCCGATGTGGTTGTGGCCGGTGGCGTCGAATCGATGACGCGCGCACCATGGGTGACTGAGAAGCCCTCACGCGCCTGGGCGAAGCCGGGCAAGTCCTGGGACACCTCCATCGGCTGGCGCTTCACCAACCCCGCCTTCGGCGAGGACACGACCCTGTCGATGCCCCAGACCGCCGAACGTGTGGCCGAGAAATGGAAGCTCAGCCGTGAGCAGCTCGACGAATTCGCGTACAACTCGCATCGGTTGGCACTGGCCGCACAGGACGCGGGAAGATTCGATCCCGAGATCCTGTCCATCGGCGAAGCCAGCGCCGACGAAGGACCGCGTGCGGACACCACTGTGGAGAAGCTCGCCAAGCTGCGCGCCATCCACGGCCCAGGAGGGGTCATCACCGCGGGAAACTCCTCCTCCCTCAACGACGGTGCCGCCGTCGTCATCCTCGTCAGCGAGTCCTACGCGCAGAAGCATGACCTGAGCCCCAGGGCGCGCGTCGTCACCGGTGCCAGCGCCGGTGTATCCCCGGAGATCATGGGCATCGGACCTGTGCCCGCCACCCGCAAGGTCCTCGACCGTGTCGGCTGGAGCGTCGACGATCTCGAAGCCGTGGAGCTCAACGAGGCCTTCGCCTCGCAGTCCCTGGCTTGCATCGGCGATCTGGGTCTGGACCCGGAGACCGTGAATGCCTTCGGTGGTGCGATCGCGCTGGGACACCCGCTGGGCTGTTCGGGAGCACGCATCACCCTGACCCTGCTCAACCGCCTCGAACAGGCGGATGCCAAGCGTGGTCTGGCGACGATGTGCGTCGGCGTCGGCCAGGGTTCGGCACTGCTGTTGGAGCGGGTATGAGCGCCGACGGCGGGAACTCTCCGCTCATCATCGAACGCCGCGAGGATCGCGTCATCATTCGGCTCAACCGTCCCGAGGTGCGCAACGCCATCGACCAGTCCATGGTCGATGCCCTCCACGAGGTGTGTGCCGAACTCGAGGCCGATCCAAAGGTCGCCATCCTCACCGGCTCGAAGGGCGTCTTCGCCGCGGGCGCCGATATCGGGCAGCTGCTGGGTCGCGGCCGCGAGGACGCCCTGGCCGGCATCAATTCGAAGGTCTTCACCCGGATTCAGGAACTGCCGATGCCCGTCATCGCTCTCGTCGAGGGCTTTGCCCTGGGCGGCGGAGCCGAACTCGCCTTCGCCTGCGACTTCCGGATCGGGACACCTGCGACGAAGATCGGCAACCCGGAGACCGGCCTCGGCATCCTCGCGGCGGCCGGTGCTGCCTGGCGTCTGCGTGAACTTGTGGGCGAGCCCCGTGCGAAGGAGATCCTGCTGGCCGGTCGCACACTGCAGGCCGAGGAAGCGAAATCGATCGGACTGCTCAACGACGTCGTCGACCCCGAGGACCTCGAAGTCGCGGGTCAGGCTCTTGCCGACCGGATTGCGAGCTTCGCACCTCTGGCCGTGAGGCTGAGCAAATCCGCCTTCCACGCCCCGCGCGAGGCCCACCCGCTCATCGACAATCTGGCCCAGGCCGTGCTGTTCGAAACCGAAGAGAAGCACACTCGCATGGAAGCTTTCCTCGCCAAACGCGAAGCGAAGAAGCGGAAGAAGGCTGAACAGAAGGGCGCCCCCGAATGAGCGAGCAGACCGCACACGAACCTGACGCCGTGCACACGGCGAACTCAAGCAGAGGTGCCCAGGTCCCGGAGACCGTCGGAGTATACGGCGGCGGACGGATGGGCGCCGGCATCGCGCACGCCTTCGCCAGCGCCGGAGCCCGCGTCATCATCATCGAGAGCACCGAAGAGACCGTGGCCGCGGCCACGGAGCGCGTCAACTCCTCGATCGAGAAATCGAAGTCCAAGGGCCTCACGGTCACCGGGACGGTGGAGGTCACACGGGATCCGACCCTGCTCGACCAGGCACTCCTCGTCGTCGAGGCCGTCCCGGAGATCGTCGAACTCAAACAGCAGATCCTCGCCGCCATCGCGAAGCACGCCCCGGCCGCCAGCATCGCCACGAACACGAGCGCACTGTCCATCGATGAGCTCGCCGCAGCACTGCCCCGACCGCAGGCGCTGATCGGACTCCACTTCTTCAATCCCGTGCCCGTCAGCGACCTCGTCGAGGTCGTCGTCGGCACCCATACCCAGCCCGAACTCGTCGACGTGGCGAAGTCCTGGGTGGCGGGGCTGGGCAAGACCGCGATCACGGTCAGGGACTCACCGGGATTCGCCTCCAGCCGCCTCGGCGTGGCCCTGGCTCTGGAAGCGATGCGGATGGTCGAGGACGAGGTCGCCAGCGTCGAGGACATCGACACCGCGATGACCCTCGGCTACCGGCATCCGGCCGGGCCGCTGCAGACCACGGACATCGTCGGACTCGACGTCCGACTCGGCATCGCCGAACATCTGGAAGCGGAGCTGGGTCCCAGGTTCGCGCCTCCGCAGCTGCTCAAGGACAAGGTCGCCGCAGGTCAGCTGGGCCGCAAGTCCGGGCAAGGATTCTATACTTGGTGACCAGGCAGGCAGTGAACCCACTTGCCGCACCGTCATCTGCAAAGGAGCACATATGACCGAGATCCGACTGTCCAACCAGGGGAACATCGCAGAGATCGTCCTCGACGGCCCGGAGTCCCGCAATGCCCTGGACGCCGACAACCTCCGTGACCTCGCCGCAGCGGTGGCCAAGGTCGCCGAGGCGATCCCGAGCGTGCGCGCGGTCCTGATCAGAGGAGAGGGCAAGGTCTTCAGCTCCGGTCGCGACATCTCAGCCGTCGGCGTCGAGACCGATGATGCGCACGCGTTCCTCGCCGAGGTCTTCACCCCGGTGTTCCAGGCCATCCGCGCCCTGCCGATCCCCGTGATCTCGCAGGTCCAAGGTGCCGCCCTGGGGTTGGGCTTCGGGGTCGCGGCGGCCGCTGACATCATCATTGCCGCCGACACCGCGAAGTTCGGCTCGCCCTTCGCAGCGATCGGCGCGATGCTCGACTCGGGTGCCCACCATGTGTTCCTCGACCGGGTCGGCTACCACCGGACCATGGACCTCATCATCACCGGTGACTTCATGACCGGCGCCGAGGCGGCAGCCGCCGGCGTCGTCTCCCGCGCGGTCCCCGTCGAGGAGCTGTCCGACTTCGTCGCGTCGAAGCTCGCGACGATCGTGACCGGGCCGGCCGAGGCCTTCGCGATGGAGAAGGGCTTCGTGCAGAAGCTCGCCGACGACCGTCCGACCCTGGCACAGGTGCTGGCCGAGGAGGCCAACCTGCAGGAGACCGCTCGCCAGACTCCGGACTATGCCGAGGGGTTCAGGGCCTTCCAAGAGCGCCGGGCACCGAACTTCGGCTGAGGGCTCGTTGACGCCGCATCACGGGTGGAGGGTGGGGCGGTATGTCAGCTCTTGGATGTTGCCATCGAGGGTATGGCACTCGAGGAGATCGAGATCGAAGTCGGCTGCCTCGGCGAATATCGGGTCGGCACCGCTGTGACCGCTGATCACGGGGAAGATCGTCACCTGGATGCGGTCGACGAGGCCTGCGGCCAAGAGGCTCCGGTTGAGGGTCGGGCTTCCGTGTGAGCGCAGTGGAATGTCGGATTCGGCTTTGAGACGGTTGACGATGTCGACGCCATCACCGCGGGCGATGCTCGCATCGGGCCAGTCGAGCGGGTCGTCCAGCGAGTTGGAGATGACGGTGGTCGGCAGAAATTTCATCCTGGTGTTGATCGGATCGTCTGCTTCCGACTCCAAGGTGAGCCCGGCGTGGAAATTCTGGAGCAGGCGGAACGTGGTGGCCCCGAGAACCAGCCTTTGGCGCTCGCCGTACTGACAGGCTCGCCGATCGAGGAACTCGGGTCCCTGTTTGCCCCAGAACCCGCCCCAATCACCGTGTTCGTTGTAGGATCCGAAGCCGTCGAGGGTGGAGAAGACATCCCAGGTGTAGGCAGCGGTCATGGTGGTGCTCCTTTCTTGATCAGTCCTCGTCCTCCGGCTGCGTCGAACCGTTCTGCTCTTCGGACCCGGCCTGTTCCAGCGATTCATCCGGTGGAATGGGTGCTTTCTGGGTCGACTTCCAGCGGCGGAAGGTGAGGATGGTCAGGACGATGACCAAGGCCCAGGAGATGGCGACCGCGATGCCGTTGACGATGCCGGGCTGTCCGATGAAGGCTCCGACGGCCACGAGGGAGAGCTGTCCGGGCAGAGCGGAGACGACGGTGGCGATGAGGAAGGTGCGGCTCCTGATCCCCAGCGCCCCGCTGCCGTAGTTCACCGGCCAGTAGGGGAAGCCGGGCATGAGACGCAGTGTGCACACCGCGTAGAATCCGCCGTTGGTCAGCCGAGATTCGATCGCCTCAGCGTGGCTGCCCAGCAGTCTCATCACGGTCTCGCGACCCAGGGCCCGCGAGATCCAGTAGCCGCCGAAGCAGCCGGCCAGCACGCCGACCATCGACAGGATCGTGCCGAACACCAGGCCGAACGCCAGCCCACCGGCAACGGCCATGATGGTGACGGGGATCGGAGTGGCCGCGACAAAAGCGTAGAGGAGGATGAAGATGCCGAAGCCCCAGAAGCCCGCATCCGCGATCTCTTCCTGGAGACCGTCGAGTGAGGGCAGGCGAACGTTGAGGATCAGCCACAGCCCGGCGAGCACCGCCAGGGCCAATGTCACGTTGCGCAGGATCGAACCCCAGGGCACCTTGTTTGAACTGTGAGAGCCGGAGTCCAGCGCGGGGTTCTCATCTTTCGGCATGACTTGATCCTACGTGCCAGGGCGGCAGGGCATCACATCGGTGCTGAGAGCGAAACGGCCGGCGACCTCGGCGCAGGTACAGGAGCCGAATGATGCTCCGCCCTGTCCTGTCATCGCGCCCGTTCAGTTGGTGAAGATCGCGACGGCCTTGATCACGGTCAGGGTCAGACCCCAGACGAGGCCGCCGACTACGACGACCGTCAAGGTCGATCCGACAGCCTTATAGGTGCCGCCGACGGGTGACTGCGGGGAGCCCTCGGCCGGGACAGGTGCTGCGGGAATGGAATCGCTCATGGTGTCCGTCCCTTCCTTTCAGTTGTTGTCTTCGATCACGGTGGACTGTTTGACCCTGACTGTCTCTTCGCGTTCGAAGTGCCTTTGGCTGACCGGCCGGATGAGGGCGTTGGCGATGAAGCCGATAGCCAGTGCCCCGACCATGATGTACATGCCCGGGGTGTAGAGCTCCGGGCCGGTCTTGCCGGCCTTCTCGCCGGCCTCGACAACGGAGTTGACGATGAGTGGTCCAGCAACACCGGCCGCCGACCATGCGGTGAGCAGTGCGCCGTGGATCGCGCCGACCTGGTAGACGCCGAAGAGATCCTTGAGGTAGGCCGGAACGGTGGAGAAGCCACCGCCATAGAACGAGATGATGACGAGGGTGGCGAGAATGAAGAGCACGATGGAGCTGCCGCCGAAGAGCGCGACGACCAGGTAGAGCAGGAGCCCACCGCCGAGGTAGAGCATGTAGTTGTTTTTGCGACCGAGGTAATCCGAGGTCGTCGACCAGATGAAACGACCGCCCATGTTGCCGATTGACAGAAGACCGACGAAGCCGGCTGCTGCTGCGGCAGTGATGCCGAAATAGGCCTGGACCATCGGAGCGGCATTTTCGAGGATGCCGATGCCAGCGGTGACGTTGAGGAAGAGGGCGACCCACAGCAACCAGAACTGAGGGGTGCGAATCGCACTGCGGACAGAGACGTTGCCCGTGGTCTGCATGGGCTTGGTCGTCGCCTTGGCAGGATCGAAGCCCTTCGGCGACCACTCGGGGTGAGGGACTCGAATGACGAAGGCACCGGCGGTGATGACGACGGCATAGACGATGCCGAGGGTGATGAAGGTCGGAGTCAGGCCCGCGACGAGGTTCTCCGGTTCTGACCCGCCGCCGTACATGCTCATCAGCTGGTTCGACATCGGGCTGGCGATGAGGGCGCCGCCGCCGAAGCCCATGATGGCCAGGCCTGTGGCCAGTCCTGGACGGTCCGGGAACCACTTCATCAGCGTCGAGACCGGGGAGATGTAGCCGATGCCCAGGCCGATGCCGCCGATGACACCGTAGCCCAGGTAGACGAGCCACAGCTGTCCGGTCGTGATTCCCAATGACGCGATGAAGAAGCCGACCACCCAGCAGGTACCTGCTGCGACCATGGACGCTCGCGGTCCGTTCTTCTCCACCCAGGGACCGAAGACGGCCGAGGAGATGCCGAGCATGAGGATCGCGATCGAGAAGATCCAGCCGATCGAGACTTCACCGGCGTCGAAGTGTGACATGAAGGGGATCTTGAACACGCTGAACGCGTAGACCTGCCCGATGCACAGATGGATTGCCAGGGCCGCCGGCGGGATCAGCCACCGGTTGAAGTTCTTCGGGGCGACGATCGCTGATCGCGTGAGGACGGAAGCCATGGAAGGATCCTTAGATTGGTGTGCTCTGCGTGCGGCATTCATTGGTCGCACGTGCTGTGAGGCCGAGCGTGTCATTGCGACACGTTTCTGGACCCACTACACATTAGAGCGCACTCAAGGATTTGGCGAAAAACACTCAGAAATTCCCCAAGAATGAGACTCGGGCTAGGGGCTGTCCGGTCAGAGGTTGATCGTGACGTCGCCCTTGTCGCGCAGCTTCTTGGCGTACTTCTGGGTCGCCTCGGTCGACTTCTGGCTCTTCACCTGCTTCTCGAGCTGCGGACGCATTTCCTCAAGTGGCGGGACTTCCTGGGCCTGCTGGCCGCTCTGCTGCGCCATCTGCTCCTGCTGGGTCTTCGCCTGCTGGTAGGCCTGGCCGATCTCTTCGCCGCTGACCTTGAACTCGCCGTATTCGTCCTTGATGAGATCTTCGATCGCCAACTGGGTCTTCAGCTCGGAATGGACCTTCTTCTCGTCCATGCCCTGCTTCTTCATGGCGGCAAGAAAGTCCTTCTTGCTCATCTGACTCGCTTTGGCAGACTCCTCGAGAGCCTTGTCGATGTCCTTACCGGAGATCTTGATGTCACGCTTCTGGGCTTCCTGGCTGAGCAGCTTGGTGCTGACCAGGTTTTCGGCCGTCTGCGTCTTGAGCTGCTTCTCATCGACCTGCTGGCCCGACTGCTGTGACTGCATCTGCATCTGCTGGTACTGGGTCTCGTAAAGGGGGACGAAGTCATCCTTCGTGATCTTCTCACCGTTGACCTCGGCAACGACATCAGGAATGCCATCAGTGTTCGGCTTGCCGTCTTGGCCCTGGGCTTGGTCTTGCCCCTGGCCCTGGCCCTGACTCTGCCCAGCAGCGGCGGAGGTCTGCTCGTCCGCTGGTTTGTCCTCGGCTGAACCGCAAGCGGCGAAGGACACCACGGATACGGACAAGACGAGGCCCAGCAGCCACTTGCTCTTCTGCACATTCACTCCTGATATTGGGGTCAGCCTGTCAGGCTAACAGTCGCGATTCATTGAAGTATGTGTGGAGGATGAAAGTCGCTTGGCAGGACGAGTTCAGGCCCTTCGGCCACGAGGCGGCCATAGAGGGTGCTCAATGCTTCGGGCCTTCTTCGCGAGACCCCTATGTCGAGTCAGCGACTGCGGATAGACTCGTGATGAATCGGGTGTGTGGTCGGTCCCCACCGGAGACCGGTTTGCGGGCGGAGGTGTCCACAGATGCAATCGAAATTTCGCGGCGTGTTCCTGACCTGCGATGACGCCGGGGCGACGGCTGACTTCTACCGGGACGTCGCAGGCCTCGGGTTGGAAGCCGTCAGCAGCGACGAGTACACCTACTGGATGCTGGACATCGACGGTGTCCAGATCGCTCTCCATGACGCAAAATCCTTCGCAGACTACAGTTATCCGCCCGACCCGGCGTCCAATCTCACTCATCTCTACTTTCGGGTTCCTGATCTCGTGGAGTTCCTCGACCACGTGCAGAGTGTGGGTGCACCACTTGTCGAGGTCGATGATGTGGTCGTCACGCTCGAAGATCCCGACGGCCGGAAGGTGATGTTCGGGACGGCGTGATTCCTCGCAGGCTCTCTGCACACTCGCCGACCACCTGCCAGGCGCGCAGATGCTTTCAAGACTCAGTGAATCACTTGATGCCTGTGGGCTCGTAGGCCGCGTACACGACGCCGCTGGCGAAGGACTTCGAATCGAGCAGTCGCAGTCGAGGCGGCCCGGCGTCGTCGGGAAAGAACCCACGTCCGCGTCCCTGCCACGCCGGATAGGTGAACATGCGGTACTCATCGACGAGATCGGCTGCGATAAGCGCATGTGCCAGGGTGATGCTGCCGGTGAGGATCACGTCTCGGCCCCGTTCATCGCGTAGGGCAACGACAGCCCGCAGCGGATCTTCGCGGATGACGGTTGTGTTCTGCCAGTCCGGTTCGGTCAGCGTCGTTGACACCACCCGCTTGTCGATCTGGTTGAGGTGGGCTGCGACCCCGGTTGTGTCATCGGTTTGCAGCGGCCAGTAGCCACGGAAGTCCTCGAAGGTCTGCCGACCAAGCAGCAGCACTTCCTCATTGGCCGCCTGCCGCATGAGTTCAGCGGACAGCTCCTCGTCCTGGGCCTGCGGATCGAACCAGTCGTCGAGCATTTCGACCCGGCCGTCGAGGGTCATGTTCTGGGTGATGATGATTCGCATGGCTGGCTCCTCCGTCAGTGGCGGCGTGAGTGACAACGCTACGCACACCGAAGCCCGAGGTCCATGGTCTCGGACGGCTCATGGAACTCGGGCGCTGAAGATCGTGTCAGTCAGGCGATGGACTCGGCGTGCTCCGAGGTCTCGACGACATGCGTCTCCGGCTTGCCGCGTTTGATCAGGAGCACGACGAGGGCTCCGGCCAGTGCCGCTGCGGCTCCGATGATGAAGCAGGTGCGGAAGGCGGCCTCGTCGGGGATCGAGATCCCATTGTTAGACACGGTCTGACTTGTCAGGACGATCGCCATCACGGCACCTGCCGTGGTTGTTCCCATCGAGCGCATGAGCGCATTGACGCCGACACCGGAACCCGCCTCGGCGGCGGGGGAGTTCTCGAGGATGAGTGTCGGCATGGCGGCGTAGCCGATTCCCACTCCGGCGCAGGCGATGCAGGTCGCGATCATGAGCATCCATGGCGCTCCGGCAAGGAACACCGCGAAGACGTACCCGGCGGCGATGACCAGGGCGCCGAGTACGAGAGTCGAACGTCCGCCCAGAGTTGAGAGCAGACGACTCGAGATCGGGGTGAAGGCGAGCATCATGAGGCCGCCCGGGGCCATCCACAGTCCGGCCTGGAGCATCGTCTGTCCGAGCCCGTATCCGGTGGACTCGGGCATCTGCAGAAGCTGGGGGACGACGATGGACTGCGCCATCATGCCGAAGCCGATGAGCAGGGCCGCAATGTTCGTCAGCAGGATCGGTCGTCTGATCGTGGTGCGCAGATCGACGAGAGGATGAGTGTGATGGGCCTCGAAGAATCCCCAGCCGATGAGGACGACGAGTCCGCCGATGATCGATATGAGCGTCGAGGGCGCCGTCCACCCCCAGTCGTTGCCCTTGGAGACTCCCGTGAGCACACCGACGATTCCCACGGCGAGACCGACCGCGCCGAGGAAGTCGAAGCGTCCCCGGTCGATCGGGGAGATCTGGGGGAGGAAGAGGAACGAGAGCACAGTCATCGCAGCCGCGAGAACCGCCGAGAGCCAGAACAGCATGTGCCAGTCGAAGGCCTGAGCGATCCAGGCGGCGATCGGAAGTCCCAGTGCCCCGCCGACTCCGAGGGTGGCGCTGATGCCGGCCACGGCGGAATTGCGCATCGCCGGCGGTGTCACCTCACGCACGAAGCTGATCGCCACCGGAATGTAGCCCATGGCGAAGCCCTGGAGGATTCGACCGATGAGCACCGGGCCGATGGTCGAGTACAGGGCACAGATGATGGATCCGGCCAGCATGATGACCGCGGAGGCGACAAGGATCGGTTTGCGCCCGTAGATATCAGCAAGTCGCCCGGCTACGGGCATGGCGACACCGCCGGCGAGGAGTGTGGCCGTCACGACCCACGCCGCATTGCTTGCTGGGGTGTCCAGCAGTTGGGGGAGCTCGGGCTGGAGGGGGATCACCAGTGACTGCATGAGCGCTGCGCACAGGCTGGAGAAGCCGAGCACCATAGCGATGAGGACCGGTCGAGGAGCCGCAGGTCCGCCCTCCTGTTCGGGAGTATCAGCGGTCGTACGTGGGGAGTTCAAAGATCTGGCCTCTTCCTGTCGGAGCCGGGGAGTCGGTGAGTCCGGCGGTCATATATGTAATTTACATATTTACGACTTATGTAGAATACATTTCTATGGACGAGCAATCAAATGCGGGACGCCGAACAGAGCGGAATCCGGGCCGATGTCGAGGAGATCACAACGGTGCGTCGGTTTCCGGGGACCGCCGGGTGGCCGATCTGATCACGCGACTCGACGCCGCCAGACGGGCCCATGGGCACCAGATGGACCTCGGCACGGCTGACCTGCGGATTCTGTGGATGTTCTCCGACGATCGGGCTCGCACACTCAAAGAGATCGCAGAGGAGCTGCGGCTCGAGCAGTCCACGGTCAATCGCCAGATCAATGCCGCGCTCAACGCGGGTCTTCTGCGCCGTGATCGTCGCGCGGGCAGCGCGGCGCACGAATTCTCTGCCTCGGCCGAGGGGGAGCGGGCCTTCGAGGCCGATGTCGAGAAGTCCATGGCTGCCTACCACTTGGGCCTCGAGGCGCTGGGTACGGACATCGATGAATTTCTCGCTGGATTCAGTCGATTCGTCGAGGCGTATGGGCAAGCGGTTCGTCCGGTTCCCAGCGGCGAGACCGAAGAGCCGGACGCGGACCGGACTCAGTAGAGTCGAGTCCACCACCCACATCGCCTCGGACCGCCCACATCGCCTCGATGGGCAGGCGAGGCACCAAGCCAGCCATCACTCGAAGAGGAGAATCATGTCCATTCCCGATTTTCGCACTGAAGCTCAGGGCCTGTTGAGCAACCTCAGGGACTTGCGCCGGACTCTGCACGCCAATCCGGAGCTCGGTTTCGATCTGCCATTCACGCAAAAGACCGTCCTGGACGAACTCGCAGGGCTGGGGCTCGAGATCACGACGGGGGAGTCGCTGACGTCGATCGTGGCCGTGCTCAAGGGCGGACGCCCCGGGCCCGCAGTTCTCCTGCGCGGGGACATGGATGCCCTGCCCCTGGTCGAGGACACGGGCCTGGACTTCGCGTCGGCGAATGGCAATATGCACGCCTGCGGCCACGATATGCACACCGCGGGCCTCGTCGGTGCGGCCCGCCTGCTCGCTGCGCACAGGGATGAGCTGCCAGGTTCGATCGTGTTCATGTTCCAACCCGCCGAAGAGGTCGAGGGCGGTGCCGAGCCGATGATCGCCGAGGGCGTTCTCGAGGCCGCGGGTACTCCTCTCGTCGCCGCCTACGGAATTCACGTCGAGGCGGCCGAACGCGGGCTATTCACGACCAGAGGCGGTCCGCTCATGGCCGGATTCGCCGATCTCAATCTCACGATCCACGGTGCCGGTGGCCATAGCTCGCAGCCGCAGTCCACCCGTGATCCGGTGCCCGCGGTCGCTGAGATCGCGCTCGCCTTGAACACGATGACGACCCGGTCTTTCGACATCTTCGACCCCGTCGTCGTCTCCGTGACTCAGCTCGAGGGCTCACAGGCCAGCAACATCATCCCGGACACCGCGAAGCTGACTGCTTCGGTGCGCTTCCTCTCTGCCGACTCCATCGCCCTGCTCCAGGAGCGTGTGCCCGAAATCGCGGAGAACATCGCCCGCGCACACCGATGCACCGCCGAGGTGGACTTCCAGGTCGGATTTCCTGTGACCGTGAACAACCCCGCCGAGACCCGCGTGGCCATCGACCGCCTCGGCGAGGTCTTCGGGGCCGACCGCGTTACGGAGATGGGTTCCCCGCGGATGGGGTCCGAGGACTTCTCCTACGTGCTGGAGAAGGTGCCCGGCACGTTCGTGTTCCTCGGAGCCACCCCCGAAGGGGTCGACCCGAATGCGGAGACCAACCATTCGCCCAGGGTGGTCTTCGACGACGGGCTCCTCGGCGACCAGGCAGCGGCTCTGGCCCACCTGGCCTTTGCGCGTCTGGCGGACGAGCAGGACTGAGGGTTCGCTGGGCCATCCGGTCAATGCCTTGAAGCCTGAAACCCGGGCGCGGCAGCGAAACATAGGCGTGCTCGCTGCCGCGCGGCGAGGGCGCGCCGCGAGCCTCAGGCCTTGATCATGCCATGGGGGTCGAGGACGAACTTCTTGGCGACACCCGAGTCGAAGTCGGCGTAGCCCTGCGGGGCGTCGTCGAGGGCGATCGGAGTAGCGTTGACGTTCTTCGCGATCGAGACCTTGTCGTTCAGGATCGCGTGCATGAGACCGCGGTTGTACTTCATGACCGGACACTGGCCGGTGACGAAGACGTGGGACTTCGCGAAGCCGAGTCCGAAGCGCATCGACAGTGAGCCCTGCTGGGCTGCTTCGTCGGCCGCCCCCGGATCGCCGGTGACGTAGAGCCCCGGAATGCCCAGGGCGCCGCCGGCGCGGGTGATGTCCATGAGTGAGTTGAGCACGGTGGCCGGAGCCTCCGTGGCTGCATCTTTGCCATGGCCCCGAGCTTCGAAGCCGACGGCATCGATGCCGCAGTCGACCTCGGGAGTGCTGAGGATCTGCTCGATCTGATCCTTCGGGTCGCCCTTGGACACGTCGACGGTCTCACAGCCGAAGGCGCGTGCCTGCGCCAGGCGGTCCTCGTTGAGGTCGCCGACGATGACGACCGATGCACCGAGGAGCTGCGCCGAGGTGGCCGCAGCGATCCCGACCGGACCTGCACCCGCGACGTAGACCGTCGACCCTATCGTGACGCCTGCGCCGACCGCACCGTGGAAGCCGGTGGGGAAGATGTCGGAGAGCATGGCCAGGTCGAGGATCTTCTCCATCGCCTGCTCCTTGTCCGGGAACTTCAGGACGTTCCAGTCGGCGTAGGGGACGAGGACGTATTCGGCCTGCCCGCCGACCCATCCGCCCATGTCGACATAGCCGTAGGCAGAGCCCGGGCGGTCGGGGTTGACGTTGAGGCAGATGCCGGTCTGGCGTTCGATGCAGTTCCGGCAGCGACCGCAGGAGATGTTGAACGGCACGGAGACGAGGTCGCCGACCTTGACGAATTCGACGTCACGGCCGACTTCGACCACCTCGCCGGTGATCTCGTGGCCGAGGACGAGCCCTTCGGGTGCAGTGGTGCGACCGCGAACCATGTGCTGGTCGGAGCCGCAGATGTTCGTGGCCACGGTCTTGAGGATCACGCCGTGATCGACCTTGCGGCCGACATTGGCGGGATGGACACCGGGCCCGTCCTTGAGGACGAAGTCGGGATAGGCGGTGTCGACGACTTCGACCTTGCCGGGACCTGCGTAGCTGATTGCCTTGTTGCTCATCGTTGAGTCTCCAATCAAATGAATGTGGAAGTGGCGAACCTCAGGAGAACCGATCAATCACCTGAAATATCAGTCTTGCATCAGACGTGACTGCAGTCTCGCCGTTGGCTCAGGCGTCTGTCAATAGCCGTCTGGGACGCCGACGGCTGCCGTCTCGAAACTTGGGGGAGCTGGTCGGTACGGGTGCCTGGAGGCCCAAGTGCACAGCTTGGAATCCCGCCGCGAACTGCCTATTCGCCGAGGCGGGTCGCCAGAATGTGCTGCGAGGTGGACTTCAGATGCCGCAGAGATTCTCTGATCAGTGGGGAGCTGCGGCTGCCCGCCCGTACCGCAGCGATGATCTTGCGGCTGAGTCGACCGGTCCCGCTCAGGCGCACTCGGGTGACGTTGTCCTCTCCGGCGAGACTGACCAGCCGCGGCAGGAGACTCACGCCGACTCCGACGCCGACCAGGGCGGCCGAGGTCTCCCATTCCACGGATTCGTGGGAGATCGTCGGGGTCACGCCGGCGGCGGTGAAGGCGGCGATGAACATTGCGTGGTAGGGCGATCCGGGCACGGCGGCGATCCAATCCTCGCCGGCCAGATCCGCCAGCGACACGGATTCGAGTTCCGCCACCGGATGATCGGAGGGCACCATGACGTCGAGTGGATCGTCGAGGAGATCGATCTTCTCAAACCGGGGATCGTCTTCGACCTGGACATCGCCTTGCATCGATACGACGACAGCGAGATCGATTCGTTCGGCGACGAGGAGTTCGAAGCATCGTGTCGGACTGGCTTCGATCACGTGGACCGCGGTTTCCGGGTGTGCGCTGCCCAGGTGGGCGGCAAGCGGTGCGAGCAGATTCGATGACGCCGTTGAGAAGCCGCCGATGCCGAAGTGCGACGGAGACTGGTCACCGGCGCTCAGGGACGAGGCGCGAATCTCCTCCCATTCGGCGATGAGCCTGTCGGAGCGGCGGACGAGATGCCGGCCCGTCGCGGTCAAGCGCAGTCCTCGCCCATCCTTGACCAGCAGCGTCATCCCCAACGAATGTTGGAGCTCGCGCAGCTGACCAGAGACTGCTGAAGGCGAGTACCCGGTGAGCTCGGCAGTGGCGGCGACGGTGCCGCAGGCGGCGAACGTGCGAAGCGTGATGAGACGCGGATCGATCATGCCACCATTGTGCCTTGGATCATACGAAGAATCCGCACATAATCCGCCAGAATATCGCGCTTTTCCTGCAGTGTTCGGATCGCTAATGTCGACTGTGACAGCAGCAGACATCAAGGGAGATGGAATTGACCGCAGTGAATCTGGCGCCGACGAAGAAGGGTTTCCCTGCCGGTTTCAGCGAAGAGAGACTCGATGAGATCCGTCGACTGCTCGAGACGCGACGCACCGGATTCTCTCTCGAGGCTCCGTTCTACACTGATGACCATCTCTTCACCCTCGATATGCAGGCCGTGTTCGCACGGAACTGGGTCTTCGCCTGCAGCGTCGCGGAGATTCCAGAGCCCGGGGACTACGTCACCCTCGACTATGGGCCCTACTCCCTGCTCGTCCTCCGCACCGACGACGGCGGCGTCAACGTCCTCCACAATGTCTGCCGCCACCGCGGCGCCCGCGTCCTCACCGAGGCCAGCGGCACCACGGGCAACCTGGTCTGCGGATACCACTCGTGGACGTATTCACCCGATGGACAGCTCATCCACGCCTCGGCGCCGGGGGAGATGGAATTCGACAAGGCCTGCTACTCGCTCAAGCGTGCGCACGGGAAGATCGTCGCGGGCCTCGTCTTCCTGTGCCTGGCCGATGAGTCCCCTGCCGACTTCGACGACACCGCGGCGATCTTCGCCCCCTACGTCGCACCGCACGAGCTCGCGAAGACGAAGGTGGCCTATCAGCAGAACATCATCGAAGACGCCAACTGGAAACTCGTGATGGAGAACAACCGCGAGTGCTACCACTGCGATGGCCACCCGGAGCTCGCCTGCGCCCTGTTCCCGACCTGGGGCCTGAGTGATGAGACGATCCCACCGCACCTTGAGGAGGTCTGGGACCGCAATCAGCAGGCACAGGCCTCGCTGGAATACCGGTGCCGACGCTACGGACTGCCCTACGAAGTCATCGAGGAACTCGACACGCGCCTGGCCGGGATCCGCATCTCACGTGAATCCCTTGACGGACAGGGGGAGTCATTCTCAGCAGATGGCAGACGCCTGTCGAAGAAGCTCCTCGGCGATCTCCCCGATTTTCGCCTTGGACGCTGCTCGATGCACCTGCAGCCCAACAGCTGGTTCCACCTCCTCGGCGATCATGTCGTGACGTTCACGGTGCTCCCGATCAATGCTCACCAGACGCAGGTGCGCACTACCTGGCTCGTCGCCGACGATGCCGTCGAAGGTGTCGACTACGACCTTGAGTCGCTGACGCACACGTGGAAGCAGACGAACCTGCAGGATAAGAACTTCGTCGAACTGTGCCAGCAGGGTGCAAGGAGTCCGTTCTACGAGCAGGGCCCCTACATGAAGAGCGAATATCAGGTCGAGGCCTTCATCAACTGGTACGTGCAGCGGATGCGGGAGCACGTGGGATGAAGCGCGTCGATGACCCGATGATTCCGCTGGCACAGCGGATCCGGGGCCTCGAAATGCCATGGAATCGGGTGCTCTCAAGCACGATGGGACCGGCCGGAGCCGCCACGGCGCTGGGGCCCTGGCACCCACAGGAATTCTGGGCGGAATGCGTGGAGACCATCCCCGAGGCGGGCGACATGATGGTCTTCGTGTTCCGCCGGATGGATGGCGCCCCGCTGGCATTCCGGTCCGGTCAGTACATCAACATCGACTTCCCCGTGCGCGGGGAGGGTGCCGAACCCGTGTCGAGGAGCTACTCGATCTCGAGCGCGCCGACAGAACCGTGGACGTTCTCCATCACGATCAAACGCGACCCGAAGGGGCTCGTCTCACCCTGGGCACACGAATCCATCAGACCTGGCACGGTGCTCGAGATGCTCGGTCCGGTGGGAGCGTTCCACCTCGCCGACTACGACCGGCGAGCCCGTTATCTTCTGCTCGGCGCGGGCGCGGGCATCACCCCGCTCATGTCGATGGTGCGCACGATCCATTCCCTGCCCGGTCAGGCCGATGTCGTTCTCCTCTATCACGGCTCCGCACCGGATCGCTTCGCATTCTCCGAAGAGCTCGACTTCCTGGCCCGCGCCGACTTCCGCATCAAGGTCATCTACGCCCTGGGTGACCAGGCGTTGGGGGATCGGGCACATGGGGACCTGGCGCAGGGGGATCGGAAGCAGGGGGACGAGTCGGTAGGCGCTGCCAGCGCTTGGGCGGGAAAGACCGGTCGTCTCTCGACCGCTCTTCTCGAGGAGGTCGTGCCCGATGCCAACGGGCGGCAGGTGTTCGCATGTGGCCCCGAGGGCTACCTCAACACCGCGACGGACTGTCTGCGCGAGGTCGGCGTGGACGACACCTCGGTGTTCATGGAGTTCTTCTCCGGTGACCGTGCGACCAGACTCGAATACGCCGAGGAGGTCGCCCTGGCCGGGGAGATCGCCGAGGAGATCGCGTCCTCGACCGAGGAATACTACGAACAGCAGCCGGCGGCCCTGGAGATGTACGAACCGGAGTACACCGCCGACGGACCCGTCGAAGTCACCGGCGCTCCGGTGGAGGCCGTCGACGCCCTGGCAGAGGTTCCCGTCGAACCGGAGATCGACCTGATCGTGCCGGACGCCGAGGTGGATGCTGCGGTCGAGACTGAACCGACAACGGACCCGACAACAGCCTCGGCGGGTGACGTCACGGTGGCCGATGTCGGCCCAGGTGACGAAACCACGGCCGTTGACCCGTCGACCTTCGCTACGGTGGGCGAGGGCGAGCACACGATGTCCTTCGTGCGTTCCAAGCTCAACGTCCGAGTCGCCTCGGACGAATTCGTCCTCGATGCGGCCCGGCGAGCGGGAGTGAAGATCGGGGCGAACTGCCAGGAGGGCATGTGCGGTTCCTGCAAGGTCGTCAAGCTCGACGGGGAGGTTGATATGAACCACCAGGGCGGCATCCGCGCACGTGAGATCGACGCCGGGAAGTTCCTGCCCTGCTGTTCGACCGCGTTGAGCGACCTGGTCATCGACGCCTGAGACGACGGGCCGGGCGGACTGCCCACTCCGATTGCACCATCGCCACCAGCGCCACTTTCGCACCCACATAGCTTTCGCACCCACCCGACTTTCGCACCCACCCCAGATTTCAGCTGCACCACAAAGGAGTACACAGTGCCGAATTCCTCACCCCGAGTCGTCATCATCGGAGCCGGCATCGTCGGAGCCAACCTCGCAGACGAACTCGCCCGGCTGGGCTGGACCAACACGCTTGTGCTCGAACAGGGTCCGCTGACCATCCCCGGGGGATCGACCTCGCATGCACCCGGTCTCGTCTTCTCCTCGAACGGGTCGAAGTCGATGACCGAGTTTGCCCAGTACACGATCGAGAAGCTGACCTCGTTGACCGGACCTGACGGTCGGGGATCATTTCTGCCCGTCGGTGGCCTGGAGATCGCCACCCAGCCCGATCGGCTCCAGGACCTGCATCGTCGTGCCGGCTGGAACCGTTCCTGGGGTGTCGACGCCGAGATGGTCGACGCGCAGGAGTGCCTGCGGCTGTTCCCGATGCTGAATCCCGACAAGGTGCTCGGCGGTCTGCTCACCCCCGGCGACGGACTTGCCCTGGCCGCACGTGGCACCCAGCTGGTCATGGACCGGGCCCGGGCCGCGGGGGTCGAATTCCGCGACCGCACCACCGTCACCGGCATCGAGCAGTCCGCCGGCAAGGTCACCGCTGTGCTTGCCGGAGACGACCGGTTCCCGGCAGACATCGTGGTCTCCTGCGCCGGCTTCTGGGGACCGAACATCGGTGAGATGGTCGGCACGAGGATCCCGCTGCTGCCGCTGGGCCACCAGTTCGCGTGGACGACCGAGGTGCCCAGCCTGGCCGGCAAGAACGAGCAGCCCGCAGGTGCCTCGGCGCCCATCCTGCGCTACCAGGACAAGGACCTCTACTACCGTGAACGGGGCGATCGAATCGGCATCGGCTCCTACGCTCACCGGCCGATGCCCGTCGACCTCGATACTCTGCGCAGCTACTCGCCCGATGAGATCACCGAGGAGGTCATGCCCTCCAGCCTGGACTTCACCCCCGAAGACTTCGCTCGCGAGTGGGAGGCCACCCAGGAACTGCTGCCCGAGCTGCGCCAGACGCAGGTCCAGAGTGGCTTCAACGGCATCTTCTCCTTCACCCCGGACGGCGGGTCACTCGTGGGCCAGTCTCGAGAGGTCGACGGGTTCTTCGTCGCCGAGGCGGTCTGGGTCACCCACGGTGCCGGCATCGCGAAGGCGGTCGCCGAACTCATCTCCCTCGGGCGCTCGAACACCGACCTGTCCGGCATCGACCTCAACCGGTTCGAGGACGCACTCACGACCCCCGAATACGTCAGCGAGACCTCGCAGCAGAATTTTGTCGAGATCTACGATGTCATCCACCCTCTGCAGCCACGTGTGTCACCTCGGGATCTGAGGCTGAGCCCATTCAACGACCGGCAGAAGGCCCTCGGCGCATTCTTCCTCGAGACCAACGGGTGGGAGCGCCCCCACTGGTACGAAGCCAATGCTGCTCTACTGGGTGAGGTGCCCGAAGAGTGGAAGGCGCCTGCACGTGAAGGGTGGGCTGACATGTTCCATTCGCCGATCGCGGCGGTCGAAGCATGGAAGACCCGGACGAATGTCGCCATGTACGACATGACTGCGCTCAAACGCTTCGAGGTCAAGGGCCCAGGAGCCGGCGAGCTGCTGCACGGGCTGACCACCTCGTCGATGCGGCGGTTGCCCGGCGCGGTCAGCTACACCCTGATGCTTGACGAGGAAGGCGGCATCACCAGTGACATCACCGTCGCGATCCTTGACGAGGAGACCTACCAGGTCGGGGCGAACTCCAACATCGACTTCGCCACCATCACCCGTGCGGCCAAACATCAGAGTGAAGCGGACCCGAGCAAGTGGGCCACCGTGCGGGAGACGACCTCGGGGACCTGCTGCATCGGACTCTGGGGGCCGCTCGCACGTGAGGTGATGTCGCAGGTCAGCGACGATGACCTCAGCAATGACGGGCTCAAGTACTTCCGCACCAAGCCGATCACCATCGGCGGCATCCCCGTCACAGCGATGCGCCTGTCCTACGTCGGTGAACTGGGTTGGGAGCTCTACACCTCGGCGGACCTGGGGCACCGACTCTGGGATGTGCTGTGGGAGGCCGGACAGGAATTCGGGCTCATCGCAGCCGGGCGGGAGGCCTTCAACTCGCTGCGCCTGGAGAAGGGGTTCCGTTCCTTCGGTTCCGATATGACCAGCGAGCACGAACCAGTGCAGGCGGGACTCGGCTTCGCGGTCAAGGCCTCGAAGACCGATGACTTCCGCGGAAAAGCTGCGCTTGAGGCTCGGGCCGCTGCGGCGACAACGAAGTTGACGTGTCTGACGCTCGACTGTCGGGAAGACGTGGTGTTGGGCAGTGAGCCGGTGTACCTGACCGGTGGGGCTGTGAACGGGTCCGGGAAGGCCGACGGCTATGTCACCTCGGCGGCCTATGGCTACTCGATCGGGCAGACCATCGCCTACGCCTGGTTGCCGAACTCACTGTCTGTCGGTGACGGCGTCGAGATCGAATACCTGGGGCGCAGACTCCCGGCGACGGTAACCGCCGAACCGATCTTCGACCCGGAGATGACGCGGCTGAAAGGGTGAGCGACGCAGCGACAAGGCACCAGGCCCAGCGCCAGTTTCTGGATTGGGTGCGTGCACCGTGACCCGCTGTTGAGACAATCAAGACATGAAGCCGGATCCCACCGACCTGACACTGCCAGAGCGTGACCGACAGGAATTGATCACATGGTCGGTGGCATGTGCTGAGCGGCTGCTGCCTGTGTTCTCTGCTGATCGTCCGGACGATCGGCGACCGAGGGAGGCTCTCGACGGAGCACTGCAGTTCGCGGAGGGACAAATGACTGTGGGGCAAATTCGAAAGCTCGCCTTCGGCTGCCATCCGGCCGCACGAGAGGCCTCGGAATATGCGAGTACAGCAGTTGCGCGTGCCTGCGGTCAGGCGGTGGCGGTGGCACATATGGCAGGTCATAGCCGGGAGTTGGTGCGCTATACGAAGAAGGCGCTCGCAGGTAGCGAACTGGCACGCGAACTCGAATGGCAGAAGGCCCATGTACCTGGTCGATTCCGCGAATACGTGTACCCCGACGCTGACGGCTGACGGCTGACGGCTGACGGCTGACGGCTGACGGCTGAGGGTATCGTCCACTCCTCGTTCCATATGGTGGATTCGTGTTGACCAGTTACTGGGACTGACGAAAGTATGACAGCAAGAGTTACTGTCGACTTCCCCACCTCGGTGGCGGACCCGAAGGAGTGTCCATGCCCAAGCCCGCGATCATCGGTTGGTCCCATGGAAAGTTCGGGCGCTCCGAGTCGCCGCTTCCTGAGATGATGGCCGACGTTGCCAGGGCCGCCATCGCCGATGCAGGTCTCGAACCTGCCGACATCGACGTCATCCATGTCGGCGTCTACAACAACGGCCTGTCCAGGCAGGGATTCGAGGCAGCACTGCCCGGCGTTGTGTTCCCCGAGCTGGCTCTCACCCCGGCGCATCGGCATGAGAACGCCTGTGCCACAGGCTCTACCGCGGTTTTTGCCGCCCACGATTCCATCGCCGCTGTCTTCGGCGAGATCGCCCGTCAGTACTTCGACCGCTACGGCGACCGCTCACAGACCCTCGCGAAGCTGGCCGCGAAGAATCACGCCAACGGTTCCCACAACCCGTTGGCCCACATGCAGAAGGACCTCGGATTCGACTTCTGTAACACGGTCTCGGAAGAGAACCCCTATGTCGCCGAACCGCTGCGCCGCACCGACTGCTCGATGGTCTCCAACGGAGCCGTCGCTCTTGTCATGGCCGCCGAAGATGTCGCCGCATCGGCTCCCCGGGCAGTGACCTGGCGCGGCATGGGCAACGCCAACGACTTTATGCCTTTGTCGAAGCGCGATCCGCTGTCGTTCGGTGGCCCCGGGGCCCGTCGAATCCGCGTTGACCGCAGGTCAGGACTACGACACCTCGAACCAGGCCATCGATCGTTTGGGTGTTCCGGCTGAGATCGCCGAGGCGGTCGCCTACCTCGCCAGCGATGGTGCCGCCTTCACAACGGGCCAGATCCTGCGCATCGACGGTGGAGCCGTGATGTCGTGAGGCGCCGACTCGGAACCGGAAGGCCACAGGAGAATGGGTAGTCTGGGCGCATGGAGGATCGAGATTCTGCGCGCGCCGCCAAGCATTCATCGTCGCTGACCGAAGCACTCGACGTCCGCTCCGTCGGCTTCACACCTATCAAGGGGGCACGGCATCTGTCGCAGTCGGATGCCGACTTCGACGAGCGCGGACCAGTGGGGGACCGCCGGTACTGCCTCGTCGACGTGGAGAAGCGACAGGTGCTGCGAACCGTGCAGAATCCCTCACTTGTCGCAGTCTTCGCCCGGCTCCACGATGACCATTTGGAGACGAGGCTGCCAGATGGCCGATCGGTCAGTGCAGTGCCGGAGGTCTCCGGCGAGACGCTGACCTGCGACTACTGGGGTCGACCTGTCGAGGCTGAGCTCACAGACGGGCCACACGACGGGCTGCTGTCAGCCTGGCTCGGCAAATCCGTGCGCCTGGCGAGAGTCCCGCGAGGAGACGTCGTCTACGGTGATCCGGTGTCCATCGTCGCCACAGCCTCCATCCGCGATCTGGGCCGCAAGGTCGACCACCCCGACCTGCTCGCCGAGGCGGCACGGTTCCGGGCGACCTTCCTTATCGACACCGAGGAACCGTTCGTCGAGGAGACCTGGGCCGGGCGCGAGGTGTCGTTGGGTGGTGTCCGTGTCCGGATCGGGGAGACGATTCCTCGATGTGCGGTCATGGATCTGGACCCGGTGACCGGTGCGCGCGGGCCACGCCTGTTGAAGTCCCTTGCCGCGTACCGTGGTAGTAACGCCAACGGCGAGCCGTTCTTCGGGACCTACGCCCAGGTCGTGGGCGAGTCGTAGCGAACCGGTAGGTCTGCGAACGATATTTCGCGACAAGTGATCCTCAGAATCGATGATGAGTTTATACGTCCACCCATATGTACAAATACTCATTTGTGCTAGATTGTGTGTGTTCGAGCAGAGGGGCAAGACGATGAGCAATGAGGCCGCAGTCAGTCTTGATCTGGCGCTGCGTGCGCTTGCAGATGAAAACCGAAGGGTGATCCTGTCCTCGATCCGGTCGGCACCGCAACCCGTGGGTTCCATCGCAGAGACGACCGGCCTGTCACAACAGACGACTTCCCACCATCTCGGTGTGCTGCAGAAGGCACGACTCGCGATCGGCACTCGGGACGGCACGCGACACCTGTTCACCGTGGACACCGACGGAATCGCGGCGGTGCGTTCGTACCTGGATGACTTCTGGCCGATCAAGCTGTCGGCACTGAAATCCGTCATCGAAGCCTCGGAGCGTAAAGCACATGGCTGAGTCCCGGGACTCCATCGACATCGCCGCACCTCCCGAAGTGGTGTTCGACTACCTGACGACGAATGCCGGAATGGTGGCGTGGATGGGGCAGTACGCCGACCTGGAGCCGAAAACCGGAGGCCGGTTCGCCGTTGATATCGCCGGGCACCCGGTGCGCGGCGAATACCTGTGCGTCGAGTACCTGAGCCGCGTCGTGGTCTCATGGGGATTCCTCGGCAGCGATGACCTCCCCTCCGGTGCGTCGACGGTCGAATTCCGACTGACGCCGGTCACTGCCGGCACTCATCTCGAACTCCGTCATTCTGACCTGCCCGAGACAGAAGTCCGTGGCCACGCCCACGGGTGGTCGAACTTCCTGCCGCGTCTGTCCACTGCGGGCGCGGGCGAGAACCCCGGTACTGACCATTGGGTCCCGTTGCCTGACTGAAAGCCACTGCGTCATCATCGTAGGAAGGAAGAGGAAAGCCCCATGACCCGCAACTTCGCCTACGACCTCGTCAAGAAGTACCACCACGCCTGGACCAGTGGCGATATCGAGACCGCAATGCAATACGTCGCCGATGATGTGACCTGCCGCGCCCCTGGCGTGGACCTCGACGGTAGAGACGCCTACCGGGACTTCATCGGTGGGTTTGCCCCGATGCTCACCGGAATCGGCGACATTGCCGAATTCGCCGATGGCGATCGCGTCGCCCTGTTCTACTATCCGCAGACCTCCACAACCTCGACAGCACCTGCGGCCGAGTTCTTCACGGTCGATGACGACAAGATCAGCCAAAGCGTGCTGATCTTCGACCGTCTCTCATACGGCCCGCCCGACGAAGGGTAAGGACAATGCCGATGACGCCAGAGCAGAGCTCTCTCGTCGTACGTCTACGAGCACTGGTGGCAGAAGAGCCAGTCGTGCGGGAGGTGTCGATGTTCGGTGGACGCTCCCTGATGGTCAACGAGAAGATGCTGGTCAGCGCACAGAAAGACGGTGGCCTCCTGGTGCGGGTCGAAGCCGACAGGCACGAGGAGCTGCTGGACCTGCCCGGCGCATCTCAGGCAGAAATGGGGCCCGGACGTGACATGGGACCAGGCTGGATCGAAGTGTCTGCAGAAGCCATCAGGAACGACGAGCGCCTGACTTCGTGGGTCACAGCGGCGATGGAGCACAACCGGGCAGTGGCCGGAGCAAATCAGCTACGGCGGATGAAGAGCTCGAAGGTCACGGCCACGAGGTTCGCACCCGCGGCCAGTACACCGGAGTGAACATCACCAGCGACGTCGACGACCTCGCCCTCGAGGTGCACGCGGGGGTTCTCGCCCGATGCTGACGACACGGACCCTCTCAGGTGGGTGAACTCAACGGCGGGCCAAGGCGCGGTCCCCCGGGTGAACACGGCTCCGGTGGTGCTGCCGAGACTGGCGGACACCTCGGCGGAGTCGAACCCGGCCTCTCGGCAGACGCGCACGATGGCTCCAGCCACGGACCGTTCGAGCAGTGTCGCTCCGGTCAGTGCGCTGAGGCTGCGGCCAGCCCTCCCCATCGAAAAACCGGGTGCCCCGTCGAACTTCGGCGGGGCACAGCCGTATCTCGGCGCGCGGGCCGTGCGCCGGCGGTGGGCGGCGTAGCTGTCCGGTGTTTTCACTCGCCGAGGTGGGTGTGGGCTGCGCTTGTAGGCGGCATTTCCGTGGGCGAATCGCGCGCGGGGGAGACCTCCGCCTCGGCGAGGGACCGCTTCCGGGCGCCTCGGTGGCCGATGATGGCCACGACGGCAATGGCCACGGCGACGACGGCGATGCCGATCCACTGATTGATCATCAGCGTCGCGGCACCGGCGATGGCACCGATCAGGATGAGAAGGACGGCCAGCGCACGCCGGACCCAGCGGGCGCTGTCGCCCCCGGCCAGCCGTGAGTCGGAGGCGAGACCGACGATCGTCGAGGTCACGACCACTGTGGTGACATCGGCGATCTTCATCCGCCGGGCCGCAGCCGCCTGCGCTCCCATGAGGGCCGACAGTGCCGAGGTGAAGATCGTGCCGGCCAGTCCCACCTCGGGGTCGGGCACGAGTGCGACATAGACGGCCAGGCCGGCACACCCGAGAGCCACGCCGGAGAAGATCGCCGTAGTGCGATGGTGCCAGTCCTCGCCGATCCGCCCCAAGATGCGCCCGCCCAGGGCCGCGCCCAGCATGAAGAACACGAGCGCCAGTGCCGGGCGAAGTACCGGGGTGTCCTCGGCCCCGGCTAGGCCCATGCCGAGGATGACGACGTTGCCCGTCATGTTTCCGGTGAAGACCTTGTCGAAGCCCAGGTAGCCGATGGCATCGACCATTCCGGTCGAGAATGTCAGCACGAGCAGCATGGCCAGATCGAGTCGACGTGTCATCGCGGTCCTTTCGTGGGGCTCTCCAATGAGCTCGGGGGATCCCGAATTTCACAAAATGAGGATCGTTCGTATGCAAAACGATAAAGAGAGATTAGATTGTATGCAAACGAGTTTGTGTGGCAGAGAAGAATCGCGCCATCTGATCCGTACACTCGACCTCAGTTCGACGAAGGAATACCGATATGCCGTTCACCCCACCCGCTGCCTTCACCACTCGGCCGACATTGGAGGGGCATTTCGGGATGGCCGCCTCCACCCACTGGTTGGCCACCGCAGCTTCGCAGGCCGTGCTCGAACGCGGTGGCAACGCCTTTGATGCTGCCGTGGCAGGAGCCTTCCTTCTCCACGTTGTCGAACCCCACCTCAACGGTCCCGGCGGTGACATGACAGGAGTCTTCGCTACCGCCGAGGACCCGGCGAACCCGCAGGTCATGATGGGGCAGGGCCCGGCACCAGCAGCTGCAACCATTGAGCACTATCGCAGCGAGGGGCTCGACATGGTCCCCGGTGCCGGAGCGCTCGCCTCCGCGGTGCCCGGCGCCGTCGACTCCTGGCTCAACCTGCTTGAACACCACGGCACCTGGGAGCTTGCCGACGTTCTCGATTTCGCCGTCGACTACGCCGAGCACGGGCACCCGGTCCTCGCCCGAGTCGTGGGCACCATCGAGCGTGTCCAGGAGCTCTTCACCGAACACTGGCCCACCTCCGCAGCGCAGTGGATACCAGAGGGTCAGGTCCCGAAGTCCGGTGATCTCATCTATAACCGTCCCTATGCTGAGGTCCTGCGGAAGCTCATTGCCGCAGGTGAGGGTGCTGAAGGGCGTGCTGCCAGAGTCGCCGCGGCACGTCAGGAATGGAAGTCCGGCTTCGTCGCCGAGGCGGTCGCGAAGTTCATCTCCACCCCGCACCGGCACTCGACCGGGGGTGATCACACCGGTGTGATGACGACCGCTGATTTCGCCGGATTCGACGCGCACTTCGAGGCGCCGGTGACGATCGACTTCCGTGGTTACTCGATTGCGAAGATCGGCGCGTGGGGGCAGGGCCCGGTCCTGTTGCAGACACTGAAGATCCTCGACGGCTTCGACGACGACCGGCTCGATCCCTCGACCGAGATCGGTGCGCACACGATTCTCGAGGCACTCAAACTCGCGATGGCCGACCGCGACACCTATTACGGGGACGGTGATGTCGATCTCGACTGGCTGCTCAGCGACGACTACGCAGCCAGCAGGCGTGATCTCATCACCGATGATGCCTCACTCGAATTTCGTCCCGGTGCGAACCGTGCAGGAACTGTCTCGACCTTCGCCCCACCACTCGTGCTCGAAGGCGCGGACGAGGAGGCCATGGCGAAGGCGGGCGTCGGCGAGCCCACCGTGGCGAAGAACGGCGTCAACAACGGCGACACCTGCCACATCGACGTCGTCGACCGCTGGGGCAATATCATCTCCGCCACACCCTCCGGCGGTTGGCTGCAGTCCTCACCGATCATTCCGGAGCTCGGTTTCTGCCTGGGCACCCGCCTGCAGATGATGTGGCTCGACGAAACAGCGCCCTCGGCTCTGACTCCCGGAAAACGCCCACGCACCACGCTGACTCCGACCCTGATCTCGAAGGACGACCAGCCGGTCATCGCCCTCGGCTCTCCCGGCGGTGACCAGCAGGAGCAGTGGCAGCTGCTGATGATCCTGCGCATGCTCGTCGGTGGGTACGAACCACAGCAGGCGATCGACGCACCGGCCCTGCACACCACGGCCCTGGCCGGGTCCTTCTGGCCCCGCACCTGGGTCCCGGGCGGGGCGATCGTCGAGGATCGCCTCGGCGATGACGTCATCAACGGACTCATCAGCCGCGGTCACGTCGTGACCAGGGCCGGCGACTGGGAACTCGGTCGGCTCTCCTGCGTGACTCGTGATCCGGCCACGGGACGAGTCACCGCTGGGGCGAACCCGCGCGGTGCCCAGGGTTACGCGGCGGGCAGATGATGACTGCAAAAGTTGAGTCCAGCAGCGTGAGCGTCGGCGCACAGATTCGCCAGGACATCATCCATGGTGTGCACCCGCCGGGCGGCAAACTGCGGGAAGCGGCCCTGGCGAAACAATACGAGGTCTCGCGGATCCCGATCCGGGAAGCGCTGCGGGCGCTTGAGGCCGAGGGGCTCGTCGAGTCCCGGGCCTACAGCGGCAGCATGGTCGCGCCCTCACCGACCGAGGATGCCGAGGATCTGTTCGAGATCCGCATCGTCTTAGAATCCGCGACCGCCAAACGGGCGGCGAAGCGCGCTGCGCAGCAGAGCAGCGGTGAGGCACCGGACGATCGGTGGCGGGCGATCCGCAAGGAGATCAACGAGATCCTCGACGCCGGCGACATCGTCATCGACCAGGAGCACTACGAGGACCTGGCAGTGCTCAATATGCGTTTCCACTTCGCCATCGCAGAACTCAGCGGCAGCCTGTCCTTCGTCAGTCTCCTGCGTCAGATCTCAGGCAAGATCGAGTGGCTGTACTCGCTGAACGTGACCCGCCGCGGACCGCAGGCCTGGCCCGAGCACCGCGACATCATCGCAGCCATCGACGCCGGACAGCAGTCGAAGGCCGCCGAGGTGATGGCCCGCCACGTTCGCCGCAGTCGCGACTCCTACTTCGCCATGATGGCGGCCCAGCCCGAACAGTCCAGCTGATTTCGCTTCGCCGGAGATAACCAGTCTCGGTCAGTCCAGGTGGCCGGTGGCCATGAATTCGTCGAGGCGGGCACGGTAGCCGGTGGTGTCGAGTCCGGCTTCTGCCAGCCAGTCCTGCGAATAGTACTTGTCGAGGTAGCGCTCGCCAGGATCACAGATCAGGGACACCAGACTGCCTGACTGTCCGGCAGCCTTCATCTGCGACACGATGCGGAAGGCGGCCCACAGGCCGGTGCCCGTCGAGGCTCCGGCACGGCGCCCGATGAGTTTTTCGAGCAGTTGAATCGACGCGATCGAGGCCGCATCGGGGACATGCATCATCCGGTCGATGCTCGAGGGGATGAAGCTCGCCTCGACCCGCTGGCGTCCGATGCCCTCGATCCGGGAGCCGGTGTCGGTCGCCGCGGCCGGATTGTGGTCGCGCCATCCGGCGAAGAATGCTGAATTGTCCGGATCGGCCACGCAGATGCCTGTGGCGCGACCGGTGTAGCGAACATACCTGGCCAGGGTCGCCGAGGTGCCGCCCGTTCCGGCGGTGGCGACGATCCAGGCCGGTTCGGGGTGCTGTTCGTTCGACATCTGGTCAAAGATCGACTCGGCGATGTTGTTGTTGCCGCGCCAATCCGTGGCCCGTTCGGCATACGTGAACTGGTCCATGTAGTGACCGCCGGACTCCGCAGCTAGCTGTGCAGCGACCTCGTAGACCTCATTGGCGTTGTCAACGAAATGGCAGGTGCCTCCATAGAACTCGATGAGGGAGATCTTCTGGGCACTCGTGGAGCGAGCCATGACTGCGATGAACGGGACGCCGATGAGCTGAGCGAAATACGCCTCGGAGACCGCGGTCGATCCGCTGGAGGCCTCCACGACCGGGCGACCGGGACGAATCCACCCATTGCACAGCGCATGGAGGAACAGTGACCGAGCCAGCCGGTGTTTGAGTGACCCGGTGGGATGGCTGGATTCGTCCTTGAGGTAGAGGTCGATCCCCCACTCGGCCGGCAGCGGAACATGGAGCAGATGCGTATCCGACGATCTCTTGGCATCCGACTGCACGGCTCTGATCGCGCCCGACAGCCAGCGGCGAGCCTCCGGGTCGTAGCGGTCGATGTCCTCTTCGGCAGCAGCGGGTGAGCGATCCTGTGTGTCCGTCATGCCCACGAGCTTATGGGACAAGCCCGCTGCTGGCGATCACCGTCCTTCCGCAAGCAGCCTGTCGAGCTTGTCATAGCCTTCGACGATGCCCTGCTCCATACCCGAGGCGACCATGCCGTCGCGGGACTGAAGCGAGTCGAAGATCGATGTCGAGCTCAGTCGGGTCCGCCCATCGCCGAGGTCGCTCAGCGTGAGGATTTCCAGGCTCACCGCATCCGGGAAGCCCTCGAAGGTGAACGTCTGGACGATGCGTTCGTTCGTCCGAATTTCGTGGAATGAACCGAAGAAGCCGTATTCGCCGGAGTCATCGGTTGATACGTAGCTCCAGCGTCCACCTGTCTGTGCGTCCCATTCGCGGATCGTGCTCGTGATCGTGTCCGGTCCGCACCATTTGACGAAGAGCTCCGGATCCGTGTGGGCACGGAACACCTTGTCCGGAGTGGCGGCGAAGTCGCGGGTGATCGAGACGGTCTGAGCCCCTTCCGGGACGTCGAGGTGCAGGGTCGAATAGTCGGTGTCGTCTGTGGTGGTCATGTCATGCTCCTGTGCGTGAGTTTTCTGGGGAATCTGTTGCAGGGGCGGCTGAAGAGTCGGTGTCCATGGTGTCCAGGACTGCGTCGAGGCGTTGATAGCGCTCTTCGGCCTGCTGCCTGTATCTCTCGATCCATTTGGTCATCAGATCGAACACGTTGTCTTCGAGGTGGACCGGTCTGCGCTGAGCCTCCCGGGTGCGAGTGACCAGTCCCGAATCTTCGAGCACCTTGAGGTGCTTCGACACGGCCTGAACGCTGACCTCATAGGGTGCGGCGAGTTCATTGACCGTGGCGTCGGCGACGGACAGTCGGGCCACCATGTCTCTGCGTGTGGGGTCGGCCAGGGCGGCGAACACCTTTGTCAGCTGGTCTGTCACTGGACCTCCGATCCGTATTCAACTCATTGGTTGGATACCACTGTAGAATGATGTGAGTATGTAATCAACCATTTCATTGAATAAGTTTTTCGCAGGCCTCAAGCACGCCACCTGGCCAGTGCTGATGTCTCCCGTTTGGGATGTGGACAGTGTGGGACAACCGATTTCGCAGTCGCGAATTCCGCCGAGCACCGCCTCGGCGAGGTGAGACTGTCGTATGGTCGCTGTAGCGACAGTGTGGGGTCAGGGCTCACTGCCATGGTCGATGATTGACGGTGTCGGCACCCATACGCAGGAAAGACGACGATGTCTGGGGAATGATGATGGCAACTTTGCGACAGCAGCTGTTCCGAGTGAAACCAGTCCCGCAGCAGGGCGAGGAAACGGGCAGCGATCTCAAACGCACTATCGGCCTGTTCTCACTGACCATGATCGGCGTCGGCTCGACCATCGGCACCGGCATCTTCTTCATCCTCTCCGAATCCGTGCCCGTCGCAGGGCCTGCGGTCATCTGGTCCTTCGTCATCGCCGGTCTCGTCGCGGGCCTCGCGGTCATCTGCTATGCGGAACTGGCCGGCAGCGTGCCCGTCTCCGGCTCCTCCTACTCCTATGCCTATGCGACGCTCGGGGAGCTGCCGGCGATGGGGGTCGCGGCCTGCCTTCTCCTCGAATACGGCGTTGCAGGAGCCGCGGTCGCCGTGGGCTGGTCGCAGTATGTCAACCAGCTGCTGTTCAACCTCTTCGGGTTCGAGATCCCGCACGCCTTGGCCTATGCCCCGGAGGAGGGCGGGATCGTCAACCTGCCAGCGATCGTGCTGCTGGCCATGTGCTGCTTCCTGCTGGTCCGCGGCACGGGCGAATCGGTCGTCATCAACACCGTCATGGTGTGCACGAAGATCGGCGTTCTCCTCTTCTTCGTACTTGTCGGAGTCACCGGCTGGAACGTCGACAACTTCGCCGACTTCGCGCCCTTCGGCTTCTCCGGGGTGGTGGCAGGCTCGGGCCTGATCTTCTTCAGCTACGTCGGCATGGACGCTGTGGCCACCGCCGGTGATGAGACGAAGAACCCGAAGAAGACCATGCCCCGGGCACTCATCTCAGCTCTCATCATCGTCACCACTGTCTACGTTCTCGTGGCGATCGCGGCGCTGTCGGCTCAGCCGTGGCAGGAGTTCGACGGGCAGACGGCCGGCCTGTCGGCGATCCTCGAGAACATCGTCGGCGCCCAATGGCCGGGCACCATCGTCGCCGCCGGCGCCGTGATCTCGATCTTCTCCGTCACTCTCGTCTCGATCTACGGTCAGACCCGGATCCTGTTCACCATGTCACGCGACGGAATGATGCCCAAGCTCTTCGGCGAGGTCAATCCGCGCACGCTGACCCCGGTCAAGGGCACGATCATCGTGACCGTGGTCATCGCCATTCTGGCAGGGTTCATCCCGTTGAATTTTCTCGCCGAGATGACGAGCATCGGCACCCTCGTCGCCTTCATCGTCGTGTCCCTGGCCGTCATCATCCTGCGTGTGCGCGAACCCGACCTCGAACGCGGCTTCAAGGTGCCCTTCTATCCGGTCCTGCCGGTGCTCGCGATCATCGGCTGCCTCTGGATCATCAGCAACCTGCAGATCATCACCATCGTCGTCTTCCTCATCTGGACGGCGGTCGTCCTCGGCCTGTACCTCATCTTCGGCCGCAGATCCTCGGTGCTGGGCAAGCAGCGGGCAGCACATGACAACATCGACGGATCCGATTCAACGGGAGGCAGACAATGAGCATCGTCGTCGGCATCGCACCAGGTCAGGACAATCGGCCAGCAGTTGAGTTGGGGATCGTGCTCGCACGGTCCTACGGGCACCGGCTCGTCGCGGCGGCCATCGATTCCGCCGCCTGGCCGATGAGTCCCGCGCTCTTCGACAGTGAGTACCAGAAGAAGCTTCGCAGTGTCGCCGAGGCTGCCCTGGACGAGGTCCGGGCGCTCCTTCCCGATGACATCGAGTCCCAATGCCTCGTCCACAGTGCCCGCTCATCGCGACGTGGACTGCTCGAGGTGTGCCGAGAGGAAAGTGCCTTCCGCCTCGTCGTGGGCCCCGCGGCTGATGGAAAGCCGGGCCGGATCGCACTGGGCTCCGTCTCCACCGGACTGCTGCACAGCGCCAGCCTGCCGGTGGCGCTGGCGCCGGTCGGATACCGGGCTGCACCGGGGGCTCGGCTGCGGCGGATCACTGCCGCGTACAGCGGTTCGTCCACCTCGGCGGACCTCATCCTCGGGGCAGCGGTGGTCTCTGCAGAGTCCGGCGTGGACTTCCGCATCGCCTCGTTCGCACCCCGGTCGCGGGTGATTTCGGCGGCAGGCGTGGGACTCGATGTCGAATCCAGCGTCATCGACGAATGGGTCAAAGTGATCCGGCGAGAAACTGACGAGATCCTATGCTCGATCGATCAGCTGCAGATCAAGCCGGGCGAGACCGATGTGGCCATCGGCACGGGGCCCAGCTGGGCCGGTGCGCTGACCGATGTGGACTGGGAAGATCCCGAAGTCATGATGCTCGGCTCATCCGGTCTCGGGGCGTTCAAGCGGGTGTCCCTGGGCAGTCACGCCATGCGGATTCTGCAGCACTCGCCGGTTCCGATCGTCGTCGTCCCCAGGCGGGCGAGATCCGATTACACGGCCTCTGCCGTCGACGGTGCGGGGGAGTAGGAGGCCAGGCCGGCGTGTTCGCGCGCCCGCACTGTGTGGGTCACACAAAACAAGTGTCCAATACTTGAACTATTCAAACTTAGAATGTGAGACGCCGCTACCGTGGTTCCACAGGCTAGCATAGCGCGTCCGGCCAACGACGGCCGGATGCCAGAGCCTGGTGAACACGAGAGGAACCGTATGGAATTGCTGCGCTTGGGCCCCATCGGCCACGAGATCCCGGTAGTGCATGACGACGACGTCCACTACGATCTGCGCCCCCTGACCACCGACATCGACGGCGAGTTCTTCGCCGACGACGGCATCACACGAGTCCGCGCCGCACTGGACGAAGGTGGCCTCGAGCCACTCGACTCAGCGCAGACGCTGCGCATCGGCGCCCCGATCGCACGGCCCTCGGCCGTGGTGTGCGTGGGCATGAACTACGCGGCGCATGCCAAGGAGGCCGGAGGCGAGCCACCCGAGCGCCCCGTCGTCTTCTTCAAGATGCCCTCGACGATTGCTGGCCCCTATGACCGACTCGAGTTGCCGCCCTATGCCACGAAGGCCGACTGGGAGGTCGAGCTGGGACTGGTCATCGGCACACGAGCCTTCCGAGTCGCCTCGGCGAAGGAGGCGTATTCGCATGTGGCCGGCTATGTGCTGGCCAACGACCTGTCCGAACGCAGGTTCCAGATCGAGGAATCCGGCGGTCAGTGGTCGAAGGGGAAGAACCTTCCCGGTTTCACTCCACTGGGTCCGTGGATCAGGCCCGCAGCTGAGGTGGACCCCGGGTCCCTGCGGCTGCGCAGCTGGGTCAATGGCCAGGTGCGCCAGGATTCGTCGACGAGCGACCTGATCTTCGACGTCGGGCAGATCATCCATCAGCTCAGCCAGACGATGCCCTTCGAACCCGGCGACGTGATCCTGACCGGCACGCCCCAGGGTGTGGCGTTGTCCGGGAAGTTCCCGTTCTTGGCCGATGACGACCTCGTGGAGGTGGAGATCGACGGCCTCGGGCGGCACCGGCAGGTCGTGACCGTCACTCAGTGACGTGGGTGTGGAGACATGGCAGAGGGGCGCTGCTCCGGACTCCCCGCGTAATGAAATGTCGCCGTTGATCGTGCTGGCCTGGCACTATTGCAGACAGGCATGACTCGGTGCAGGCCGCACGGCACAGAGCGCCCGGGGCCCATCGGGGCGCGGGCAGGCGAGCAGATCCGAGACCGATCGACGAACAGGAGCATCGACATGAGCGCACGTCGTCTTCCACTGACCGGTGTGCGAGTCCTCGAACTCGGCAACTACATCGCGGCACCCACAGCCGGGCGCATGCTTGCCGACTTCGGCGCGGAGGTCATCAAGATCGAGCGCCCCGACACGGGTGACGAGCTTCGCAACTGGCGTCTCAAACAGGGCACCACCTCGATGCTCTATCGGACCATCAACCGCAACAAGAAGTCCGTCGTGCTCGATCTGCGCTCGGAGGAGGGCCGGGCCTCAGCCCTCGAACTCGTGCGCCGGTCCGACATCGTGCTCGAGAACTTCCGTCCCGGGACCATCGAGAAGTGGGGGCTGGGACCCGAGGTGCTCGAAGAGACCAATCCCGACATCATCCTCGTCCGGATCTCCGCCTTCGGCCAGACCGGGCCCATGTCCGAACGTCCGGGTTTCGCCGCCGTTGCCGAAGGCTACTCCGGGTTCCGCGAACTCGTCGGTGACCCCGATCGGCCGCCGGTGCGAGTGGGTGTCTCGATCGGCGACTCCATCGCCGGGATGCAGGCCGCGTTCGGTGCGGTGATGATGCTCTTCGATCGTCAGCGGCAGAAGATCACCGGTGCTGCTGAGGCGGTTGTCGGCTCTGATCACAGCTTCGAAGGCGGAGGCCCGCTGGCCGATCGCACGGTCGACGTGGCACTCAACGAAGCCATGTTCTCCGTCATGGAGTCACTCGTCCCCGACTACTCCGCGTTCGGTGAGATGCGCACACGAACCGGCGGCCGGATGGAGGGCATCGCGCCGTCGAACGGCTACCTCTGCGCCGGGGGCAAGTCCGTGGTCATCGCCGGCAACGGAGACGGAATCTACAGACGCCTCATGGACGCCGTCGACCGTCCGGACCTGGGCGAAGACCCCGACCTGCAGACCAATGCCGGACGGTGGGAGCGACGAGAGGAACTCGACGAGGTCATCGGTGCCTGGTGTGCGAAGCGCGATGTCGCCGAGGTGGTCGAGACTTTGGAGGCCGCGGGCGTTCCAGCCGGGCCGATCTACACCGCCGAAGACCTCGTGGCCGATGAGCAGCTCGCAGCGCGCGGCATGATCCAGCACCTCGATGTCTCGACCGGCGAAGAGATGCTCAGCGATGTCGCCTTCCCGGGAATCACCCCGGTCATCGGCGGCTCATCGATCCCGATCGACCACCTCGGCCCGGATCTGGGCGAACACACCGACGAAGTGCTCGAGCAGCTCGGCGGGAAGCTGCCCGAACACGACTGAATAATCACGACAGTCTTGGGCGATCACGACAGTCTTAGACGACGCCTCTAGCCAGGGCCGAACACGAGCCTCCGAGCTGTCGAGACCAGGAGTCCCATTAAACGGGAGTGACCGTCTTCACTTCACGTCCGCTTCTCACATAGCGAGCAATTCGTGTCCGCGCTCACCACGGGGGACCCGCGAACGGCTATGTTGATGGCAGACGGCAACACGCAAGGGAGCGTGAGGCCGATCTCTTCCCGCTGTCCGGGAAAGAAGCAGGTCAACGAAGGAGCTCCCACCATGGTTCGGCCCACATCGGTCACGATTCTCGACACAACGCTGCGCGACGGTCTCCAGATCGAAGACGCCATCGTTCCCACCGACGCCAAGGTCGCACTCGGCGAGCAGCTCATCGCCGCAGGTCTCAAGGAGATCGAGGTCGGATCGTTCGTCAATCCGAAGAAGGTCCCACAGATGGCCGATACAGGAGAGGTCCTGCAGCGCCTCCAGTCCCACGAGGCCGAAGGCGTCGACTTCTTCACCCTCGTCTTCAACCTCAAGGGTGCTCAGCGTGCCGTCGACGCAGGGGCGAAGAACATCAAGCTCGTCCTCTCCGCCTCCGAAGGTCACTCGCAGGCGAACTCCGACGCCCCTATCGCCCAGGCCACGCACCGACTCCTCGAAGCCGCGACCTTCGCCAAAGACAACGGGGTGCGCTTCGACATCGCCACCGCAGTCAGCTTCATCTGCCCCTTCGACGGAATCACCGATGCCGACCACCTCGTCGAGGTCCTGCGTCCCTTCGTCGATGCCGGGGCACACGGGGTCGGGGTCGCCGACACCATCGGAAACGCCAACCCATCGCTGGTGGCCAGGAACACCTCGGCGGTCATCGAAGCCTTCCCGGGCAATCCGGTCAACCTGCACCTGCACGACACCTACAACTTCGGAATGGCCAACGTCATCGCCGCACTCGACCTCGGAATCTCGAACTTCGACGCGGCCATGGGCGGCCTCGGCGGCTGCCCCTTCGCCCCGGGCGCGGCAGGCAACATCGGCACCGATGACCTCGTCCACCTCCTGCACCGCGAAGGCGTGAACACCGGCGTCGACGTCGAGGCACTCTCGACAATCCGGGAACCGCTGACGGCAGCCGTCGGCCACGAGCTGACGTCGAGCCTGTCCGCGATCCCCGCCGTCCCGGCGGCCTACCATGCTTGAGCAGGGCGAATCCTCGACCGTCGGCGCGGAGGAACTGCCGCTGGCGGGCATCCGCGTCATCGAGTTCTCCCACATGGTCATGGGGCCCAGCTGCGGGATGATCCTCGCCGACTTGGGCGCCGAGGTGATCAAGGTCGAACCGCGCGGAGCCGGTGACAAGACCCGCTATCTGCCCGGCTCAGGATCCGGGCTCTTCCCCGCCTTCAACCGCAACAAACAGTCCGTGCAGCTCGACATCGCCGAGGCGGCCGACCGTGACGTCGCCCTGTCCCTCATCGATTCCGCCGATGTTCTCCTCGAGAACTTCCGCGTCGGGAAGATGGAGTCCATGGGTTACGGCTACGAGGAGCTCGCGCAGCGCAATCCGCGCCTCATCTACTGCTCCCTCAAGGGATTCCTGTCCGGACCCTACGGCCAGCGCACCGCCCTCGACGAGGTCGTGCAGATGCTCGGCGGCCTCGCCTATATGACCGGCCCACCCGGACAGCCGCTGCGTGCCGGAGCCAGCGTCAACGACATCATGGGCGGCATGTTCGGCGTCATCGGCGTGCTCTCTGCACTGCGAGTGCGTGAACGCACCGGTGAGGGGCAGGTCATCAACTCCGCCCTGTTCGAGAACAACGCCTTCCTCGTCGGCACGCACATGGCGCAGGCTCAGATCAGCGGGGAACCGCTGCGTCCGATGCCCACTCGCCGGGCCACCTGGGCCGTCTACGACATCTTCCGCGACAAGCACGGCGCCAGCTGGGGGCTCGAAGAGAGGTGAGTCGGGTGCGGTCTGAGGTTTCGTGTCAGCTTGGCGTGAGAAACTGAGGCAATGGATCGAGCGATGACAGTTGTGCCGACCGACGAGATCATCGACCTCGGTGGACCAGGTGCTTTCTCACGCGGGACTGCCTACGCCAACCAGGGGCGGGTGCTGCGGGCGGTCTGGTACGGGAACGAACAGCAGCTGGTCGGCGACGTCGTCGGCTCGAGCGGTCTCTACCGGACCATGATTGAATTCGAGGACTTCGAAGACGGGGAACCAGGTGAGATCGTCTCCACTGATTGCTCATGCCCGGTCGGCGGCGACTGCAAACACTGTGTGGCACTGCTGCTGTTCAACAACACGCGCACTCCCGAACAGGACGATTCGGGCGGGCACCGGCTTCCGGGCAGGCAGGCTCCGGACCCTGTATGGAAACAGCAGTTGGACCGTGTCGTCGAGGCGTCGAACCGGACATCGAGCGTGCCCGATACTCCTCTGGCCCTCGGGTTCGAACTGCATCGGCCGCCGAACCGACGCTACTTCCAGCCCCAGACACCCGCCCGACTCAAGGTCGCCGAGATCCCCGACGAGCCGGAACCGCAGGTGCACATCAGACCGCTCGTCCCCGGGTCGAAGTCCAACTGGATCAAGGGACAGGCGGGCTGGCACTGGTTCACCACTCGCATGAACTCTGCCCGGTTCGACTCCGAACAGTTCGAATGGTTCTTCCGCCTCGCCACTCTTGACGACTCGCTCGGGTATCGAGGGTATTCGAGTTCTTCGACGACGATCACCCTCGACGACTTCGCCTCGACCTTCCTGTGGGACCTCCTCGCCCAAACCGCCGACCTCGACATTCCCCTGGTGAGCACGGACAGACAGATCACGATCCGCCTCGGCGAGAGAGCCCAGTTCCACATCGACATCACGAGCAGGTCCGAGGACCTCGTGGTCTCTCCCGAGGTCTCGATCGACGACCGACCGGTTCCACTCGAAACCGTGCGCCCCATCGGCAACGCCGGCGTCCACTCCCTGGCCCTGACCGGAAAGTCACGAGCCATTCTCACGCTCGCACCCCTGAGCACGCGCCTGAGCCCGGGGCAGCAGGCGATGCTGTCCAACACCTCGGCGACGGAGATACCAGCCTCGGCACATGAAGATTTCTTTGACCGGGTCCTCCCGCTGCTGCGCCCGCCCAGGGGTCAAGGCCAAGACTCGATCATCAGCAGCGACGATTCGGTCGAGGTGCCCGTCGAACGGCAACCACATCTGAATCTGCAGGTCAGCTACGACACGACCACTGGCCGGGGGAGCGCGGCGACCGGCAGAGGAGGCAGTGCGAAGGAGACGCCGAAGACGAGCGCACGGCTCGAGTGGTCGTGGACCTACTACTCGCCGAAGCGGATGTATCCTCTCGTGGCCGTTCAGTCGGAGTTCGCCGACCCGCAGCACAGTCGCGATTCGAAGTTCGAACAAGCGGTGCTGCAGAAGGTGCGAGGAATTCAACCTGATGCGGCGCGGACCGAATCGGCGACGCTGACCGGGATCGAAGTCGCGAAATTCACCACCCGCATCCTGCCGCAGCTCTATGACCTCGACGACGTCGAAGTCACGATCACCGGCCAGGACGGCCCACCGGAGTTCCGCGAACTCGAGGCCGCGCCCTCGATCACAGTCCGGACCTCGGCGAACGATGACTCCGACTGGTTCGACCTCGGCATCGACGTGACGATCGAGGGCCACGAGATCCCGTTCGTCACTCTGTTCAAGGCGCTCGCCACCGACGAAACTCACCTGATGCTCGACGACGGCTCATACTTCTCCCTCGACAATTCTGCCTTCGACAAACTGCGTGAACTCCTCGCCGAGGCGGCATCCCTCGACGGTTTCAAGCCCGAGAATCCGCAGCTGAGCCGGTATCAGGCCGGACTGTACGAGGATCTCGAGGAACTGGCCGATGATGTCGCCGAGGATCCTCGGTGGTCCGGGCTCATGGACGGTCTGCGGCAGATCGATTCCATCGCCGAGGTGGCCGTGCCGGACACGGTGAACGCGCAGCTACGCCAGTACCAGGTCGAGGGATTCCGGTGGTTGGCGTTCCTGCACGAGCACAACCTCGGCGGGATCCTCGCTGATGATATGGGCTTGGGCAAGACTCTGCAGACCCTGGCGCTCGTCGACCACGATCGGGGCCAGCGGGAGGAGCCCGGGCCCGCGTTCCTCGTCGTCGCGCCCACCTCGGTGGTGGCGAACTGGGTGCTCGAGGCGCGGAAGTTCACCCCGCATCTGAACGTCACCGCGGTTGCGGAAACGGCGAAGAAGCGGAAGAGTCCGGTCGCCGAGGTGGCCGCGGGTGCCGATATCGTCGTCACCTCGTACGCGGTGATGCGTCTGGATATCGACGAATTCGCGGGCCACGAATGGGCGGGGGTCATCTTCGACGAGGCGCAGTTCATGAAGAACAACCAGGCCAAGACGCACCGCGCGGCGCGGAGGATCGCGGCACCCTTCCGGTTGGCGATCACGGGTACGCCGATGGAGAACTCGCTCACGGATGTGTGGTCGCTGGCGGCCATCACGGCACCGGGATTGTTCCCGGCAGCGAAGCAATTCAAGGAGGACTACGTCAAGCCGATCGAATCGGGAGATGACCCGGATCGGATGACTCGGCTGAGGTCGCGGCTGCGGCCGTTCATGCTGCGACGGACGAAGGACCTCGTCGCCGCGGACCTGCCGGCCAAGCAGGAGCAGGTGCTCACTGTCGAACTCGAACCACAGCACCGCAGGCTCTACGACACAGTCCTCCAACACGAGCGCAAGCAGGTGCTCGGCCTCCTCGGCGATTTCGAGAAGAACCGGTTCGCAATCTTCCGGTCGCTGACGCTGCTGCGGATGCTCGCGCTCGACCCGGGCATCGTTGCCGACCACGCCGATTCCGGAATCGGATCGAGCAAGCTGACCGTGCTCATGGAATATCTCAACGAGATCACCGCTGAGGGCCATCGGGCGCTCGTCTTCAGCCAGTTCACGAGCTATCTGCGCAGGGTCGCAGCCGAACTCGAAGCAGGTGGGATCGACTTCGTCTACCTCGATGGGTCGACCACGGACCGGACGAAGGTCATCGAAGCCTTTCGTCAGGGAAGCGCCCCGGTGTTCCTCATCAGCCTCAAGGCCGGTGGGATCGGGCTCACGCTGACCGAGGCTGACTATGTGTTCCTGCTCGACCCGTGGTGGAACCCCGCCGCCGAGTCCCAGGCGATCGACCGCACGCATCGCATCGGTCAGACTCGCAATGTCATGGTCTATCGATTGGTTGCAGAGCACACGATCGAAGAGAAGGTGCTCGCGCTGCAGGCGAAGAAAGCCGAGCTGTTCACGGCCCTCATGGACAATGGAAGTGCGTTCAACGAGGTGATCTCGGCCGCAGACATCAAGGGACTGCTGGAAGCATAGGTCCCGGTTCCATAGTGCGCGGGCCGGGGTACGTCTGCGAGAGCTGCTGAACCAGCTGGCGGGTTTCGAAGAGACCGTGCTGCTTGACCACGACGGGAACAAGGCCGACCCCGAGCCCGGCGAATGCTCACCGATGCCTCCACCAGTGCACAACGCCTCGGCGAACTCGTCGGCATCGGCTGCTACGCGCCCCGCCGATAACTCCCACTGTCAGCCCCGTTCGGGTCATACACTGAAAAGCAGACTGAATCCGTTCTGACCAGGACAAACACTCACCCCACACGACACAGATCGGAAACTCCGCTAGCGGTCGCACCCGAAGAGCTGGGACTGGGTCGGGTACTGATGACGGTCTCCGCCGGGATCATCACCGACAGCAGGAACGAGTGGGAGCAGGCTCGGTGGACCTGTTCCCACTCGTCGACAGCGATGCAGGTCAGTCGACCTGGAGTTCTCCCATCGCGTCCCAGCCGTCGCCGTCGATCTGGCGAGAGATGATCTTCGGCGTCGATGCGAGGGCGCATGGTTACGCCGCGGGTGAGGCAGTGCCGAGGGTGAGGCGGTAGACAAAGCGGTCGGAGCGCAGACCTCGCATCGTACTCCGCCCTACCCGTCGACCCACAACCTCGGCACCGCGAGGATGAGCGAGAGGCCCGAGGACGGTGTCGTCGACAGGTGGGGTCGTTCCCACGATGTGAAGAACCTCTTCATCTCCGATGGTTCGGTCTTCACCACAAGTGCAGCGGCGAACCCGACTCTGACCATCGTCGCACTCGCTATTCGGCAGGCGGAATACATTGCGGAGGCGCTGCGCACCCAGGAACTCTAGGAAAAGCCGCTGAGGCTCATCCGGATAACGAACAAGCCTGGCACCGGCAGGGCGCATGTGATTCGATGCACATATGACTGAAGCATTGGAAAAGCATCGCGCGAGCCTTGCCGCGGGAGAGATCTACAACGGACTGTGGATGATGTCGACGAGCCAGGAGCTCGCGAAGATCGGATCAGCCGCAGGCTACGACTACGTGTGCCTCGATATGCAGCACGGCTTCGCCCGACCCTCGGACATCCTGCGCCTCACCGACGCCGTCCGAGCCAGCGGTCCAGCGCTGGTCACCGCCCGGGTCGCGGCAAACCGATTCGCCGAGATCGGGATGCTCGCCGATGCAGGTGTCGAGGCCGTCATCGTCCCTCTCGTCTCCTCTGTTGCCGATGCTGAGGCGGCGGCTTCCGCACTCGACTACCCGAGCCGCGGCGGCGACCGTTCATGGGGCCCGACCGCGGACCTCATGCACAATGCGGTGCAGGACACCCGCGACGAGCGCCCCCTGCTCTTCGTCATGATCGAGAACGAGGAGGGCCTGGCGAACGTCGAGAAGATCTGCGCAGTTCCCGGTATCGACGGCGTCTACATCGGCCCCGCAGATCTCGCCTTCGCTGTCGACGCTCTCCCCGGTCAGCCCAATGACGCCCACGCCGAGGCGGTGGCGCGGATCCGCACGGCCGCCGACGTTGCCGGGATCATCCCCGGCATTCACTGCGGCAACGGTGCGGAAGCCAAGGTGCGCAAGGCACAGGGCTTCCGCTTCATCACCTCGGCGGGGGACATCGGGGCCGCCGGCCGTGCATTCCGGGAGGACCTGGCGACAGCACGGGGATGAGGCAACACGTGGTTGGTCACCGGTCGATATCCACCACGGTCCGCAGCCCCGGACTCGGCTCGGCGAACTCAGCCGCCAAGTCTGATAGACCGATGGGGCCGCCGAGGATGTGCTCCCACGGCATGCCCCCGCCGTCCGCAGCAAGGAAGTCGACTGCCTGCTGCAGGTGGTGGGGTTCGAAATTGTGCACACCGGTGATCGTGCGCCAGCCCCGGACGAGCTGCTCGGGACTGATCTCGACGCTCGGTCCCGGGCTGACACTGCCGGCGAGCACCGCGGTGCCGCCGACGCCGAGGCCGGCCAAGCAGGTCTGCACGCCAGAGGTGGTGCCGGAGAGCTCGAGTGCGACGTCGACATCCGGAGGCACCTCCTCTTCCATGATCGTGCTCGCCCCGGCGTACAGGGCCACGTCCTGGCGCTGCGGCGTCGGATCGAAGGCAATCACCTCGGCGGCTCCCAGAGATCGGGCGGCGGCCACCGCCGTGAGCCCCAGCATTCCCAGGCCATTGACGAAGACTCGACGTCCCCGCAGGCCACCGGCGGCCTCCACCATGGCCATGACGGTGGCCACGGCACAGCCGGCGGTCGCAGCCACCGCGTCGGGCACCGATTCCGGTACCGGGACGACGGCCACACCGGCGGGCAGGTGGATGTGTGAGGCGTAGGTGCCCGACAGCGTCCAGCCGCTGTCGGTGGCTTCGTGGCCGACCTTGACCACCGACGTGCATTTCGCGCTGAGCCCGCGCCTGCAGTTCCGACACTGCCCACACACCGAGGTGACCGAGAAGACCACGCGCTGCCCGGGTGTGAGATCCGCCCGAGAATCCTCGACCACGCCGACGCCTTCGTGGCCGAGCACCGAGGGGCACGCTCCGGGGCGGCGTCCGCGAACGGTGTGCCGATCCGAGCCGCAGACGGTGGCTGTGGTCAGTCGGATGAGACTCTCACCCTCGGCAAGTTTCGGGAAAGCGAAGGACTGAGTCTCGAAGTGGCCCCCTCCGGTCCAGACCACGGCTTGGACCCGAGTCTGTGCTGGGCGCTGACGGGCAGAAGCTGAGCGAACGCAATCCTGCTTCTGGGCTGAAGTCGTCACTGCGTCACCGTATCCGCACGCTCGGTGACGGCAACTGAGAACTCAGCCATCACTGCGGGAAGCTCAGCCACGGACTCGAGGACGATGTGCGCACCTTCGGACTCGAAATCCTCACGTGTGAGATGCCCAGTGAGGACGCCGATGGCGGTCACCTCGGCGCGCAGAGCCGACTGCACGTCTGCTGAGGTGTCGCCGGTGCTGATGACCGCGTTCCGGTCCTCGACTCCGAGACTCTCCATCACAGAGAAGATCATGTCTGGTGCTGGTCGTCCATGGGGCACCTCGTCCCCCGTGGTCGAAGCGTCGAAGATTCGGCCCTGAGTCCACCCCATTGTGTCGAGGATGAGGTCGGCGATTTCGCGCGAGAATCCCGTGGTCAAGCCCACTTGGACACCGCGTTCGCGCAAGGTCGCCAGCGCCTCCTCGACGCCGGGCAGGGGAGTCGGTGGATTCTCGGTATAGGTGCGGTGCAGTTCGGCACGGAACCATTGCCAGGCTCGCTCGTGGTTCTCCTCGGTCACATCGACCCCGCCGAGGCGAAGCAGATTCTTGATTGCCCACCTCTTCTCCGTGCCCATCCACTTCTGGAATACTGCATCGGAGTACTGTGCGCCTTCGCGTTCCGTCGCCTGTCGCAGGACGCGATAGACCTCGTCTCGTTCGTCGATGGTGGTGCTCGCCATGTCGAAGACTGCGAGTTCAATCATTTTCTCTCTCCATTTCTCTGCAGGGTGCAGATGGGTTCCATCTGCCTGGGGCCGGGATGGTTGCCTGGTGGGTGGCTGACGGGGTCGGCGGCGTTCCGCAGAAGCCATTGCGCGTCAGCGCACGGCCTTGCGCAGCCACATCGACAGCGCTTCGACGGCCAGGACGACGGCAACCATGAGGATGAGGACCATGGTGACCACATCGAACTGGTTGACGCGCGAGGCATTGAGCAGCAGGAAGCCGATGCCGCCTGCACCGACGACTCCGAGGAGCGTGGCCGAGCGGATGTTGTTGTCGAGTAGGTACATCGTGTGGGCGACGAAGGCCGGTGCCGCCTGGCGCAGTGTGGCCGAGAAGAACACCTGTGCCTCGCTGGCACCAGTGGCCCGCATCGCCTCCTGCACCTGAGTGTCCGTCTCCTCAAGCGAATCGGCGATGAGCTTCGAGAGCAGGCCGATCGCCCCGATGGACAGAGCCAGCGTGCCGGCGACCTCGCCCAGACCGGAGATGACGACGAAGATGATGGCGAGGATGAGTTCGGGAATGCCGCGTACGATCACGATGATCACGCGGAACGTCTGATGCACAGAGGCATTCGCCACGGCGTTGCGGGCGGCGAGGATGCCGATCGGAATCGCGAGAACGGCACCGATGAGAGTGGCCGCGAGTGAGATCTGCACGGTCACCAACAGCTGTTCGAAGAGGCTGGACATGGACCCGCCGGCCGATGGTGGGAAGAACAGTGCCAGGGTCTGCGGCAGCTCGAGGATCCCCTGCAGGAGTGCCGACCAGGACACGTCCACGCGCCACAGGGCCGCAACGGTGAAGACGACGATCAGTGCAACCGAGAGGAATCGCTTGAAACGAGCCGCGCTCCAGGGTGGCGTCAGGTGAAGATCGTTGACGCCGGACTCGCGGCCGGCGTTGAACAGACGATCGACCCAAGTGCCGCCGGTGATCGTCTGCCCGGCCGACCTCATCAGTCCAGCGCGGATGGTGCCGGAGACGAGTTCGATGCCGATGCACAGGAGCAGGACGAGCACCGCGAGGGCCATGCCCCGCTGATAGTCCAGCGTCCGCAGGGAATCAGCGATCGCCAGGCCGATGCCGCCCACACCGACGTAACCCAGCAGCACCGAAGTGCGCAGATTGATGTCGAAGCGGTGCAGCGCCGTCGCAATGAGCTGAGGCATCAGCGTCTGCGGGAGGGCCGCCATGATCTGCTGTGCGCGACTGCCGCCGAGGGACTCCACGGACTCGCGTGGGCCGTCGTCGAGTTCCTCGATCGCGTCGGCGTAGAGTTTGGCGATCATGCCGACCGAATGGATGCCCATGGCGATGATGCCGGCCGTGGCTCCGAGCCCGAACATGCGCAGGAAGATGATCGCGAGAACCAGGTCCGGGACTGCACGAGCCAGCACCGTCAGCCCGCGAGCCACCCACTGCGAGGTGACTCCCCATCGTGTGGGTCGGGCGGCGGCCAGAGCCACCGGAATGGACACGGCGACCGAGAGGAGGGTTGCGAGGAAGACGATGGCCAAGGTCTCGAACACCAGGGAGAGGGTCTCTGCCACAGGTGGGAAGTCGAGGGGGACCATGCGGGCGAAGAAGTTCACCGCATTGTCGAAGGAATCGACGATCGTCGCGACATCGATGCCGAGCGAACCCACGGACCACACACCCCCGGCGACCAAGGCGATCATGACGATCGTGGCCGCGATGCTGGACCCGGCCGGTCGCGGACGTGCTGGAACCTCGAGATTCTCGGGTGAGGCCTGGGTGAGCGTGGACATCAGCGGGTGAGGCCACTCGACAGCGGGGTGCGGACGGAACCGGCAGCGGGCTGGTCCTTGCCCGCGGCACTGGGCCCAGCCTCGGCGAGGTCCATGCCGGAGACACTCGAATAGATCGTCGAGGCCTCTTCGGCACTCAGGCCGGCAGTCGAACGATCGAGGACCGCCTGGCCGCCGCGCAGGCCGATGATCCGATCGGCGAACTCGATGGCGAGCTGAACCTGATGGAGCGAGGCGATGACCGTGAGATTGTCCTCCTCGGCGATCTGGCGCAGCAGGTTGATCACGTCGAGCGCCGACACAGGATCCAGCGAGGCCACCGGTTCATCGGCCAGGAGCACGGTGGGGCGCTGCATGAGTGCCCGAGCGATGGCCACTCGCTGCTGCTGACCGCCGGAGAGCGTGTCCGCGCGCTGATAGGCGCGATCGGCCAGGCCGACGCGGTCGAGCTTCTCGATGGCTTCGCGGCGCACGGACTTCGGGTACATCATCAGCGAGATGCGCGGTCCCTTCAGCGAGCCGAGCTGCCCGGCGCAGACATTCTCCAACACGGACATCGGACCGACGAGGTTGAAGGACTGGAAGATCACGCCGATGTTCCGGCGCAGCTCCCGCAGCCCTCGTTTCCCCACCGAATTCACGTCCTGGCCCAGGACACGCACCGTGCCCGAGGTAGGGGCGTGCAGTCCATTGATGTGGCGCAGCAGCGTCGACTTGCCCGATCCCGACAGGCCGAGCAGAACAGTGACCCTGCCGGTGCGGAAGCCGAGGTTGACGTCGTCGAGTCCGAGGACTCCGCCGCCGAAGTCCTTGGTCACATGGTCGAGCTGGACTGCGTAGATATCGTCGATCTCTCGCTGGAGTTCAGTGGTCATGAGTGCGTCTCCTAGCCGACGTTCTTGCAGGCATCTGCCTGGGTGGCATCGCAGATGTCGCGGATGGAATCGAAGTCTGAGTCCTCGACGGGCTTGTAGCCGTATTCGATCTCCTCAGGTAGGACGCAGTCGTCCTCGGAGGAGCAGATGCCGGCGTCGACCATGGCCGGAACGTTGGCCTTCTCACGCAGGATGGTCGTGATCTGCTTGGCCAGCTCAGGGTCCATAGACTCGTTGTTGACAGCGATCGGGTCCTCGGTGATGGGCTCGGACTCCCATGCGGGCTCCAGGCTGCCGGGCTTGACCTGGTCGGATTCCTCGAGCGTCTTGAGCATGGTGTCGTGGGCGAAGGCCGCATCGCATTCGCCGGAGTCCAGGGACAGCAGCGAGGCGTCATGACCGCCGGTCAGGACCTGTTCCATGTCCTTCTCCATGTCGAGACCTTCATCCATGATCCCCTTCATCGGCACGAGGTAGCCCGAGGTGGAGGCCTTGTCGACGAAGCAGACCTTCTTGCCCTTGAGATCGCTCAGGCCCTTGATGTCCGAGCCCTTCTTGACGTAGGCAAGCGAGGTGTAGGCCGGATCCTTCTTCGGATCGCTCGTCGGAGCAGCCGCGGGCTCCATGTCGATGCCGGAGTCCTTGGCGATGACATAGGCGAACGGACCGAACGAGGCGGCATCGATCTGGCCGGCCCGCATTCCTTCGATCACCGCTGCATAATCGGAGGCATTCTGGAACTCGACCGTCTTGCCGGTCTCCTCCTCGAGCAGTGCGGTGACGTTTTCGAAGGTCGATTCCAACGTGGACGATGACTCGGCGGGGACTGCGGCAAAGGTGATGGTGTCGCCGTCGTCGCCGGAGGAACCGCAAGCGGCGAGCAGCGGGAGTGCGAGCGCTGCGGCCGTGAGTGAGCGGACGGTGCGGGAGCGGAAGCGTGGGAACAGGGCCATGGGCGGCCTGCCTTTCGAGTGGTCGGGGTGATCGCTTGGCTTCATTCTTCGACACCTCGAATCAACATGTCTATACAATTCGACCCTGTTCACCGATCGGACATGACAACTTCATCGGCGGTTGGGGCGAGGGGCTTCGAATGTGGTGCCGGTCTCAGGTGGAGGGCCGTGCGTCTGTCTCGGCCGGGTAGCCGCCGAGGATGCGGTCCGCGATCCCAAACGACAGAGTCATCCCGATCCCCGAGGTGACCACGGCGACCGTCGTTCGCGCGTCAGGGCGCTCGAGGATCAGATTCGTCTCGGTGCTGTCGGCATACTGGCCCAGCCACCGCTGGCGAACCACGGGTTCATCGATGCCGAGGATGCTGGTGGCGCGATCAAGCAGCAGATCCCCGACGCGTGCGTCGATGAAGGGCTCGGGGCTGAGATCATAGGCGTGGGAGTCGCCGATGAGCAGTCCGCCGGGGATATCGGTGACCATGAGGTTGGCGATGACATCGACGAGCTCCGGCTCCCGCTGCGTCAGATCCTCACGCAGTGCCGATGCTCCCGGCATGGCGGCGAACCCGTCGTAACGGGCCAATGAGGTGCCCGTGAGCATGGCGAACCCGCTCGGGATCCGTTGCGGTCGCTCGATTAGGGACATTGCCAGCGTGCAGATGCGCACCCCGTGCGCCTCGGCGATCTCCGGGAACAGGGAGGTGAGCTGATAGCCGGGGCAGACGACGACCTGCTCACCGTGGACATCGCCACGGTTGGTGGACACGGTGCCGTCGCCCACCTCGGTGACGGTAGTGTTCCACGTGAATTCGACACCCTCTCCAGCCAGCCACTCGGCAAGGGCGGGGGCTGCCTCACGTGGGTCGACGCGCATATCCAGGGGCAGGTGAGCCCCACCGATGGCGCCCAGGCTCGGGTTCCCGATGGCCGCCGCCACCTCCTCGGCGCTGAGCATCGTCGCCTGATCCGGACCCCGGTGATCGGCGAACTCCTGGAGGACGCGCAGTTCCGGTTCGGTCATGGCAGGGATGAAGGACCCGGTCTCTGCCGCCCAGATCCCGGTGGCTGCCGCGGCCTCCAGCCAGCCGGCTCGAGACGCCATCGCCAGATCCTGAGCGTCATCGGCCTGCCCAGTGAAGCAGGCGTGCCCGAAGTTCTGGATCGATGAGCCCACAGGGCGGGCGGAACGGTCGATGACACGGACGCTGCGGCCCTGACGGTGTGCGCGGAATGCGGTGGCCAGGCCCAGAATTCCGGAACCTACGATGATGAGATCAGTTTTCGACATTCCCCCATCTTGGTCGCTTGTTGTCGTACGATGAACACATGTATGTACAAGTTTGGCGATTGTTCACCTGAACGTGACGTTGCGCTTCTCGGCCGGCACTCCCGGTTCATTCGCCCCGAATAGGAAGGAAGAGACGCCGCCGATCGGAGAACACGACGACCTCGAGCAGCGCAGCGCACGGCAAGCACAGCACCACGGCAGCACAGTTGGAAGCACGTGTCCCCATCCCCGACCCCGACGAGGCCAGCACACATGACTCAGCAGCGCACACGACAGCAGTACGACGAAATCGCCCACTATCTGCGAACTGCGATTCGCGAGGGGTATTTCCAGCCCGGCGACGAACTGCCCTCGGAAGCGGAACTGACCCGGAAGTTCACCAGCTCCCGCGGCCCGGTTCGACAGGCGATGTCGACACTGCGGACCGAGGGCCTGATCTCTTCGGGACGCGGGCGCCGGACGGTCGTATTGGACAATGTGCCCACACAGTCCTTCGACGACATCATCTCCTTCTCCCGGTGGTGCCACAATGCCGACATCGTCCCAGGCCAGCGCACCCAATGGGTGACCCGCAGGCCCGCCGAGAAGTCGCTGGCCGCAAGTCTGCGGATCCCAGACGGTGACCCGGTCGTCTCCGTCTTCCGGCTCCGCCTCATGGACGATGTGCCCACCATGGTCGAGCGCCTGAACTACCCCCTGGAGTTCGGGCGCCACGTTCTCGCCTTCGACACCGACTCCGGGTCGATCTACCAGGAACTCATCGACCAGGGCGTCGACATCAGCCGAACCTCGCGAACCATCGATGCGATCGGTGCCAACGAGGACGACGCCACACTGCTCGAAGTTCCCGTCGGCACACCCCTGCTGCGAGTCCGACGCCGCGCATTCACCGGCGCGGGCGCGCTGATCGAGTCCTCTGACGACCGCTACCTTCCGTGGAAGGCCAGCTTTACGATGAACTCCACCCGGGGAAACCCCAGCTCGATGGCATTGACGTCGACCAACCTCGGCGACATCTGAGGTTCACCGCTCCGGAGTAGGCTCACAACCAACGCATCGTCAACCAACGCATCGTCTGCTGGTAGGCTCACAACCAACGCATCGTCAACCAACGCATCGTCTGCTGGAAGGAACCGATCATGGCCGAGAACAACCACGACGCCGATTCGCACGAGCACGTGGACCTCCTCGTCATCGGGTGGGGCAAGGGCGGAAAGACCCTGGCCGGGACCATGGCCAGAGCCGGCAAGCGCGTCGCCGTCGTCGAGCAGTCGGATGCCATGATCGGCGGATCCTGCATCAACATCGCCTGCATCCCCACGAAGATCTTGGTCCACGACGCGGAGAACAAACGCGATGACGACGACACTGACGAGTACTTCGCGAAGGCCGTGAAGCGCCGCGACACGTTGACCGGGGCGATGCGGAAGAAGAACTTCTCCATGCTCGACGACCTCGACTCGGTTCTCCTGGTCTCCGGTCGCGCCGAGTTCACCGGCGAACGCGAAGTCCTCGTCACCGGCGGTGACGACACCATGCAGATCACCGCGGACACCGTCGTCGTCAACACCGGCTCGCTCGCGAACATCCCACCGATCGACGGAGCGACGCTCGGCGGTCGCATCTACGACTCGGAGGCCCTGCAGCACGTCTCCCCGTTCCCCAAACGCCTGGTCGTCGTCGGCGGTGGATACATCGGACTCGAGTTCGCATCGATGTTCACTCACTTCGGCTCCCAGGTCACCGTCCTCGACCGCGGCGAGCGTCCGCTGGCCAATGAGGATGCCGACGTCGCCGAGGTGGTCGCTCAGGCTCTGGCCGATGACGGAGTCACGATCATCAACGAAGCATCCGTGACCGCTGTTGCCGATGGAACCGATCAGGCCACCGTGACCTACGAGGTTGGTGGCGAAGAGAAGCAGGTCGACGCCGAGGCTGTCCTCCTGGCCGTTGGCCGTGCGCCAACAACCGAGGGCCTGGGCCTGGGCAAGGCCGGGATCGAGACCGACAAGCGCGGCTTCATCACGGTCGACGAGCACCTGCGCACCTCGGCCGAGGGCGTCTTTGCCGTCGGCGACGTCAATGGCGGACCGATGTTCACCTACATCTCTCTCGACGACAATCGGATTCTTGCTGATCAGCTGCTCGGAGAGGGTGAGCGGAGTACCGCAGACCGGAGTGCTGTGCCCTACACGATGTTCCTGACCCCGCCTGTGGCCCGCGTCGGGCTGAGCGAGGACGCCGCTCGCGAACAGGGGTATGACGTCAAGGTCGGGGCGAAGGCGATGGCCGACATCGCCGCAGCGCCCCGGGCGAAGATCGAGGGTGACCCGCGCGGCATCGTCAAGTTCGTCGTCGACGGAGCCACCGACCACATCCTCGGCGCCGCACTCGTCCACGTGCACTCGCAGGAGGTCATCAACACCGTGGCCCTGGCGATGCGTCACGATGTCACCGCCACCGAGCTGCGCGACACGATCTACACCCACCCCTCCGCGACGGAAGCGCTGAACGAGGTGCTTGGGGCGGTGCAGTAGGGGAGGCACGCGGCGCGTCGACACCACGGTGGAGTGCCGAGCCCACTGTGCGCACAGAGTGGTCTCGAACCTCCGCAACTGTCTCGATGTCGCACGGCTGGATGTCGCGCGGCTGGGCGGTCGCGTGATCCCACGGCCGCGTGACCTCTGGCCCGAACCGCCTCGGCGGTCATAGGGTTGGGGCATGTCCTCATCAGTGCACGGCTCAGCGATTCCCACCCTTGACCTCAACGACGGCACGTCGATCCCGCAGATCGGCCTCGGCACCTACGCGATGAAGGGCGATGAGGGCGTCGACGCGATCGTGGCCGGCATCGGCAATGGCTATCGTCTTCTCGACACCGCGGTCAACTACGAGAATGAGCGCGAGGTCGGCCAGGCCATCGCGAACAGTCCTGCCGGCCGGGACGAGCTCTTCATCACGAGCAAGATCCCGGGCCGCCATCACGGCTACGAGGAGGCCATCGCCAGCACAGAGGAGTCGCTGGCCAGGATCGGCCTGGAACGACTCGACCTCCACCTCATCCACTGGCCCAACCCGAGCGTGGGCAAGTACGTCGACACTTGGCGCGGCCTCATCGAGCTGCGCGAGCGTGGACTGGTGACCTCGATCGGCGTCTCGAACTTCACCGAGGCGATGCTCGAACAGCTCATTGCCGAGACCGGTGTGACGCCTGCCGTCAATCAGGTCGAACTCCACCCCTATTTTCCGCAGACCGAGCTCATCGAATTCCACAAATCCATCGGCGTTCAGACCGAATCCTGGTCACCGCTGTACCGCGACCAAGGGCTGTTCAATGAGGCCCCCATCGCCGAGGCGGCCAGTGCCCATGGCGTCGAACCGGCCCAGGTCGTGCTGCGCTGGCACCTCGAGGTCGGCAGTCTTCCGATTCCGAAGTCGGCCAACCCTGCCCGCCAGGGGCTCAACGCTGACATCTTCGACTTCAATCTCACCCCCGCCGAGGTGGACGCGATCACCGCTCTCGAGCGCGGTCGGATGAAGGATCGTGACCCGCTGACCCACGAAGAGATGTGAGAACGCAGGAACCGGGCCTGCAGGCAATCACTGCCACTGGGTGAAAGGTAAGGAAACTCACAGCACCTGGTAGGGTTGGAGTGTAGATTACTTTGAATTCTTGGCGGCGGCGCAGTGATGCGCGGCGAAAGGGAGGCGCCCCATGGGTCCCTGATCATCATGCTCATCGGCCTGGCGATGTTCGTCGGCGGCTATCTCCTGTATTCGAAGTATCTCGGTCGTAAGGTCTTCCAGCTCTCCGACGGATTCACGACCCCCGCGCATGAGATGCGTGATGGAGTCGACTACGTTCCCACGAACAAGTACATCCTCTGGGGCCACCACTTCACCTCGGTCGCCGGCGCGGCACCGATCGTGGGCCCGGCGATCGCGATCATCTGGGGCTGGCTCCCGGCCCTGCTGTGGGTGACGATCGGCACCATCTTCTTCGCCGGTATGCATGACCTGGGAACACTGTGGGCCTCGGTGCGGAACAAGGGACGTTCGATCGGGGCTCTGTCCTCCCGCTACATCGGCAAGCGCGGGGCCAACCTCTTCCTCATCGTCATCTTCCTCCTCCTGCTCATGGTCATCGCGGCCTTCGCCGTGGTCATCAAGAACCTGCTCATCAGCACCCCCACGGCGGTCATCCCGACTTGGGGCGCCATCGTCGTCGCTCTGCTCGTGGGTCTGTGTGTCTACCGCCTGCGGATTCCGCTGATCCCGGTCACCGTCATCGGTGTCGTGGCCCTCTACTCCCTCATCGTCCTCGGCAACGCTGTGCCTGTGGTCCTGCCCGAATCAATCCTCGGGATGAGCCCGGCCACGTTCTGGATCGTCGCCCTCTTCGTCTATGGTGCAATCGCCTCGCTGCTGCCGGTGTGGGTGCTGCTGCAGCCACGTGACTACATCAACGGCGTCCAGCTGTTCATCGGCCTCATCCTGCTCTTCGGCTCGGTGCTCACCGCCACACTGTTCTCCGCGGTCAAACCGGAGATCGTCGCCCCAGCCGTCAACATGAACGTCCCCGACGGCACACCGAGCATGGTTCCCCTGCTCTTCGTCACCATCGCCTGCGGTGCCATCTCCGGCTTCCACGGCATGGTTGCCTCCGGAACGAGCTCGAAGCAGCTGGACAAGGAGACCGATGCACGATTCGTCGGCTACTTCGGCGCAGTCGGCGAGGGCTGCTGTCCCTGGGCACCATTCTGGCCATCATCGGCGGCATCAAGTCGACGGCCGCTTGGCGCGAGATCTACTCGGCCTTCGGTGAAGGCGGCGTCGACGCCTTCGTCCAGGGCGGCGGCGCCCTGATGGAGAACGGACTCGGGCTGCCCGCATCCCTCTCGGCGACCGTCCTGGCCACCATGGCGGTCCTGTTCGCGGCGACGACGATGGACACCGGCATGCGTCTGCTGCGGTTTGTCATCCAGGAGATCGGCGAGACCGTCAAGCTGCGCATCAGCAACGTTCCGGCCACCCTTCTCGTCGTCGTCATCGGACTCGGGCTGACGTTCTCGCAGGGTCTCGGCGGTGAAGGCGGTCTGCGGATATGGCCGCTGTTCGGTACGACCAATCAGCTCATGGCCTCTCTGTCACTGTCCATCATCGCGGTGATCCTCATCCGCAAGCAGAGGAGCCCGTTGCCGGCGTTGATCCCCCTGGTCATCGTCTTCGTCATGTCGTTCTGGGCTGCCATCGACCAGTTGGTCAGCTTCGCCACCCCCGGATCTGCGGACTGGCTGCTCTTCGCCCTCGATGTGATCATCATCATCGCCAGCATCTGGGTCGCCATCGAAGCGATCCTGGCGATGCGTCGGGCTTACAAGGAGCCGCCGGAGACACCGGATGCGGACGAGAAGATCGTGGCCTCCCGAGAGAGCATCTGACCTGTGATGTCGCCGATCAGTCGCGGTTCCATCCTCCACGGCCTGAGGGCTCTGCCGGAGAAGTGGACGGCCTTTCGCTCCGGTCTGCTCGAGTTCTACATCGGACCGTATCGGCAGACGCTGAAGCGTGAGCAGCAGGCCGAAGACGACTTCTTCTCAATCGTCGTCCTCGGCGAGTCGCTGGGCGTTCCCGACCCGGCAGCCTATTACACGGCCGAACTCATGCCCGCCGTGTGGGGAGACTTCCACGCCTGGCACCGGCGGATGGGCCTGCCGCGCTCTCCTCTGGATCACATCGCATGCTGTTAGACGTCGCTCGCTCCCGCAGACTCCTCTTCGTCGGCGGCAAAGGCGGAACGGGCAAGACCTCGGTCTCGTCCGGGCTTGCGCTGGCACGGGCACTCGACGGCGGTCGGGTTCTGCTGGTGTCGACGGATCCGGCCCACAACCTCGGCGATATCTGGCAGCACAAGCTCTCCGACGCTCCTTCGCGCGTGTTAAGGGCCGAGGCGGGGTATGTCGATGCTATCGAGGTTGATCCGCAGGCGACGATCGAGGCGCACTTCGCAAGCGTCGAGTCGATGATGGTGCGCATGCTGCCCGAACGCACGCACACCGCGGTGCGCGATCATCTCAAGACAGCAAAGACCGCTCCCGGCAGCCATGAGTCGGCCGTGCTCGAACGGATCGCGACGATCACCGAGGACTCGGTCGGGGCCTACGACCTCGTCATCTTCGACACGGCGCCGACCGGCCACACCGTGCACCTGCTGTCGCTGCCCGAGCGGCTGACCGGCTGGGCCGAGACCCTGGTGTCCAACCGCGACCGCTCCGAACGCTTCGCCGCCGCGGCGCGCTCACTCGTCAGCCCCAAGGAGGAGACGCCGGGCCCCGATGCGCAGATGCGACGAACCCTGCTGGCCCGTCGGGACCGCTTCGCTCTGCTGCGACGGACCATCGCCGACTCACAGCAGACGGGTTTCCTCATCACCACGCTGGCCGAACGGCTGCCCGTGGCCGAGACCCTCGAACTGGTTCGACAGCTGCGCGACCTGCACGTCGACCTCGCCGGGGTCGTCGTCAATCGCCGCTCGCCCGCGAACGCGGGAGACCTCCTCGCCGCCCGCCGTGACCTCGAGGACCGCCAGCTGGCGGAACTGACCAGGGGCGTCGCGCCGGTGCCGGTGAGTGAGGTGCCGCTCCTGGCAGGCGAGCTCACCGGGCCCGAGGCCGTGCGCCAGCTCGCCGATCTCCTTGTCTGAACGCGGACCGACCGGAGGGCCGGTGTGAGCCTGCAGGCTCGGACGAACTGCCAACGACGGACTCGGCAGCGCTTGGGGAGCGCCTCATGCCTCTGGGGCGGACGCAGGAGGAAAGACCTCGTGCAGTCCCATGCGACTCGGCCGGGGCAACGGTCTGGCAGTCGTTGAACCGTTCGCCTCGAAGCTCTGCAGCAGATAGGCCATGAGCCGGCGGGAGAGGTCATGGGCATGCTCGGGCGGGGCCTCGCCCAGGCCGCCGTTGGCGAGGAAGATCAGCAGCAGGTCGCTCGGGTCGAAGTCCGACCGCAGTCTGCCTGCCTTCTGGGCACGGTCGACGAGGTTCGCGAAGGTCGATTCCGCGCGAATGCGCTTCTCGTCGACTCCCGAGTCCTCAGCGAACGTCGAGAGGAAGGCTTCGGTGAATCCGCGGTCCTCGATCTGCATCCGCCCGAGGTCTGCGATGAAAGTGCAGAACCCGTGCCACGGATCAGGGTCTGCCGCTGCCTCGTCGAGGACTGATTCGCAATGCCCGATCTGCGTGGCAAACACCTCGGCGATCAGGGACCGGCGGTCGGGGAAACGTCGGAACAGGGTCGCAGCACCCACCCCTGCTCGTCGGGCGATCGCCGTCATGGGCACATCGATGCCGCGTTCGGCGAAGAGCTCGCGCGCGGCCGTGAGAATGCGAGCCCGGTTGTGAGCAGCGTCGGCGCGCAGCTTGGAGTCGGCCGAATTGGGGCTGCCCGAATACACGCTGTCCGAATCCGGGCTGTCCGAATCGGCGGGGGAGCGCTGAGTGTCGATCTGAGTCGGCTCGGTCATTTCTTCTCTCACTTCCGCAAAATCGGAATGCATCGTTGGTTTCTCCGCTTAGTCTAGACGTAAGTGGAAGCCAGGTTCCACATATTGTGGGGCAATGAGAAGCGTCGAACGGCGCAGAGGAGTGCAAGACCTATGAAGATTCTGATGTTCGGTCGCGGAGTCATTACGACACTGTACGGATGGGCGCTGGAGAAGGCCGGAAACGATGTCGACTTCTATGTTCGCCCTGGCCGGACCGCCGACTTCGGTCCCTCGGTCGACCTGGACATCAGGGATGGCCGGGCTTTGCGAAAGGGGAAGCCCGTCAAAGGGCCGTGGCCGGTGACCCTGCGCGAAGACCTCGAAGCCGATCATGATTACGATCTCATCATCGTCAGCGTCAACCACGATCAGCTGGACACCGCGGTCGACATCCTCAGCACCCGGGTCGGTGGGGCCACGGTTCTCATCTTCAACAACGTCTGGGCCGATCCCGCCGCCGCCGTGGCACGGCTGCCCCGCAAGCAGGTCGTGTGGGGATTTCCCGGAGGCGGAGGCGGCTATTCCGACAACACTCTGCATGGCGGCTTCGTCAAAAGCGTCTTCCTGGGCGACGTCGATGGGTCGAGCCGCACTGACAGACACCGGGCGGTCCGTGAGCTCTTCACGACGGCAGGATTCTCAATCTCAGATGTCGCAGACTTCCGCAGCTGGCTGTGGTTCCACGTCATCCTCGACGCGGGAATCATGGTCGGATGGCTGCGGATGGGAAGCTTCGACGCACTCGTCCGATCGCGTCGTGCCCTGGGAGAAGTCGTGCGTCTCGTGCGAGAGATGATCCCGGTGCTCAAGGCGAAAGGCGGGACCTCTAGGCTCGGCGGCGCAGCGGCAACGTACATTCCTTCCGGCCTCATCGGCTTCGCCATGCATAAGCTGCTGACAGGCGACAACCTCTACACCTTCATCATGGACCAGGCGCAGGCCACCGGACACATCGACTACGAGGCGAAGGCCATCTACCCCCGCGATGTCCTCGCCGACGCCCGTCGACTGGGAGTCTCGGTTCCCCGGCTGGAAGGAAACGAACCCGCGTTCAGATAGGTCTCGAATCGTCGACATCGCCGAGGTGGGACCGTAAGTCCATGTGAGAATGTTCCCTGTGAGATCGGAGCTGAGGAGCCAAGGTGCCGCACGGGACCAGCGTGCACCGCGTGATCGGCGTGCCCTGCGCGGGGCTGCGGCCGCGGGCTGTCTTTGTCGCGGCTGACCTTGTCGGTGCTGGCCAGCCAGTCACTGTCCCATCTCCTCTTCTCCGTCTTCACCCCGATGGCGGGGACCCAAGGCCCGTCCAACGCGGTTGAGCGGCACGCGATGCACCACTCCGGATCCGCAGGGTATGGGCCGCGATTGGGATGCTGGGTGTGGCCCAGGACGTCAACGTCAACACCGGACTCGTCGAGATCCTGCCACCGGCCGATGACGACTCGGCGTGGGCGGTCCAAGAGATCCAGCGCAGCTTCCCAACCGCGGTCGATGCCGCTGCGATCGACGTCGACACCATGGAAATCACGGACCGCGTCGACTTCTCCGACTACGGGGGAGGCGGCGTTTGAAGGGCTAGTTGGCACCCCCGTCGGGAGCACTCCGCGGCAAGTCAACGATGTTGTCCGCGATCCCAGCAAGATACCGAGTCCCGAGCGGCGTGAGCGAAAGGTCCTTCCGTTTCGCTCCTGTCCTCGGGGCGCTGGTATCGGTGCTGGCCAGGAGTCCGGAGTCCTGCAGGCGTTTGAGCGTGCGATACAGGCCGCGCTCGGTCACGTGCCAGCCTGTGGTGGCGGTGACCTTCTCGGCAACGGCGGCGACCCCGATCGGCTGATGCTCGGCGACGATGGTCAGCGTGACCGGCGTGAGCATGGACTTCTTGTAGGTCTCGACCCAGGCGTCGACCTTGTGCGTCAGCCACTCGTCGTTCTCATCGAGACGACCACTGTCTTCCCGAGGATGCTGGGCCACCTTAGTCCTCCCAGCCGCGTCCGAGCACCGAGCCGAGGAGATGAATGAGCAGTCCGAGGCCCCAGAATGCGCTCATCACCAAGGTTGCTCCGAACCACGACGAGCCCAGGAGAGTGTGCGCCACGGACTGAACCTCGGCGTCTCCGCCGGCGATCATCGCACGAATGACGGCGTGGAGATTGAACGATGTCGTCACCGCGACATAGGCGATGACATGGGCGATGACGAGGCCGAAACGCACATGCAGCAGTCTCCGACGGTTGATCACGACCCATGCCGCGATTCCGATGGCGACGATCGCGGTGAGGATTCCAGCGAGGATCGTCACTTCACCGCCGGTCAGTGCGATGACGAACTGGATGATGAGCATGGCGCCGATGAGCGTCAGGGCATAGGGGAAGAGGAGGGAACGGGCATTGGCTGTCTGCGCTGCCTGTGCTGTTGTGTCCATACTGGTACTGTACCAATGGTTCACTACTAGCGGGGAGAGGTGCGGAAGAATTTTCCGATGCCGACCGCGTAGTCTGAGAACATGCCCCGCCACCTGCTCACCAGCACCCCTCCGGAGCCGACCAAGCTCGATTCTTCAGGCCTCGATGAATCCCCTGAGTCTCCGAAGTCGCGCAAGCCCATCCCCGCCCGCCGCTCCCTCATCGCACTCTTTGCAGTGCTTCTCGTCGCGTGGGTGGGCATCGCCGGGGTCGGTGGCCCCTACTTCGGCAAGATCTCCGAAGTGTCAACGAACGACAGGTCGACATTCCTGCCCGAATCGGCCGAGTCCACCAAGGCCCAGGAGCTCATCGACCAGTTCAGCGACCTCGACTATGTTCCCGCCATTGTCGTACTCGAAGACAAGGACGGGGTGAGCGAGGAGAGCACGAACGACCTCAAGGACCTGGCCAACACGCTCGACGACGAGGGACTGCTCGCCGCCGACGCGTCGCCTGTCATTCCTTCCGAGGACGGCGATGCCCTCGAGCTCATCCTCCCGGTCTCCACCGACACCACCGCCGATGATGTGGAGCAGATTCGCTCCATCATCGCTGGGGAGTTCCCGACTGCGACCGCCGACAACGCGACCGCCACCGGCGATGGCAACTCCATGCCCACCTCGGCGGACGTGTATGTCACCGGCCCCGGCGGATTCTCCGCGGATCTGACCTCGGCGTTCGCGGGCATCGACGGCATCCTCCTGCTCGTGGCCCTCATTGCCGTCTTCGTCATCCTCATCATCGTCTACCGCTCGCCGCTGCTTCCCGTCATCGTCCTCTTCACCTCGGTGGCGGCGCTGTCGGCCTCGATCTTCATCGTCTGGCACCTCGCCGATGCTGGCGTCCTCCTCATCAACGGCCAGGTCCAAGGCATCCTCTTCATCCTCGTCGTGGGCGCGACCACGGACTACTCCCTCCTGGTCGTCGCCCGCTTCCGCGACGCCCTCCTGAGGGAACGCGACCGAGTCAGAGCCGGGTTGGCAGCCGTCAAGGGAGTCCTCGAGCCGATCGCGGCTTCGGGTGGCACCGTCATCGCCAGCCTCCTCGTTCTGCTTCTGACCGACCTCGCCTCGACTCGAGCGCTCGGCCCGGTCGCAGCGATCGGCATCGTCATGGCCATGCTCGCGGCCCTGACCTTCCTGCCCGCCGCCCTGATGATCATCGGCCGCGCCGTGTTCTGGCCCTTCCGCCCGCAGGTGCGCACAAGCGGGTCGCCAGCGCCGAAGAAGGGGCTGTGGGGCCGCATCGCCGAGGTGGTCGCTCGGCGGCCGCGCGTCATCTGGATCGGTCTCGTCGTCCTCCTCGCCCTGCCCCTGATCGCATTCCCCCAGTTCAAGGCCTCCGGAGTCGCACAGAGCGATTTCGTCCTCGGCGAGTCCGAGGCCCGCGATGGCCAGGACGTCCTGACCGAGCATTTCCCCGGCGGATCAGGTTCGCCCACCCAGATCGTCGTGGACAAGGACCAGCTCAAGGCGACAGCGCAAGCCCTCGGCGACCTCGGCGGAGTCGAATCGATGTCGGTCGTCGCCAACGACTCCCCGAGCGGAACTGTTGCCCTCGACGATGACGGAGCGCTCCAAGCGCCGCAGGGCCAAGCGCCGCAGGGCCAGGGCGGACCCGACTCGCAGTCGACGGCATCGCTGGAGCCCACCGAGATCGATGGTCAGGTGCTGCTCGAGGCAACACTGTCCGACGCTGCCGATTCCCTGGCCGCCGAGGACACGGTCACCTCCATCCGCGACGCCGTCCACGAGGTCGACTCCCAGGCCCTCGTCGGCGGGGAGACCGCGGTCGACCTCGATACGAACACCACCGCCGAGGCGGATCGAGCATTGGCGATCCCGCTCATCCTCGTCGTCATCACTATCGTGCTCATCCTGCTGCTGCGCTCGCTCGTCGCACCGCTGCTGCTCGTGGCGCTGACGGTGCTGTCCTTCGGCACTGCACTCGGTGTCTCCGCGCTGGTGTTCAACCACCTCATCGGATTCTCCGGAGCCGATCCTTCGGTGCCGCTGTACGCGTTCGTGTTCCTCGTCGCGCTGGGCATCGACTACAACATCTTCCTCATGTCGCGTGTGCGGGAGGAATCCTTGCGCCTCGGCACCCGCAAGGGCGTGCTGGAAGGGCTGGTGGCCACGGGCGGGGTCATCACCTCGGCGGGGATCGTGCTTGCGACGACCTTCGCCGCACTTGCCGTCATTCCGGTCATGTTCCTGTTCCAGCTGGCCTTCATCGTCACCTTCGGCGTCCTCCTCGACGCCATCCTGGTGCGCTCACTCGTCGTCCCGGCACTCGTCCACGACATCGGCCGCAGCGTCTGGTGGCCGTGGCGGAAGCGGATTCCGGTCGATGGTCGAACACCAGGGGATGTGCAGACCGCCTCCAGACGTGCACAATGGAAGTGATGCCGTTCGAGGAGGCTGGAACATGTCTGAAACAGTGCAGGATTCCACCGGTGCCAGGGTGAGCGTGGAACACGATGAGCAGAACTCGGCGTTCGTAGTCAGAGTCGACTCAGGAGAGGTGGCCGGGCGGGCCCACTACCTCGCCGGTCCCGGGTCGGGTGCCGAATCCGGGGCGGGCTCCGAGCGGATCATGTATCACACGGAAGTCGGCGAGGAATTCTCGGGACGCGGCCTGGCGAAGATCCTCGTCTCCCACGCGCTCAAAACCAGCAGCGACACAATGGTCACGGTGGTGCCGGTCTGTCCGCTGTTCGCCGAGCGGCTGAAAGAGCATGGCAACGACTTCCTCGCCATCGGAGGCCGGTACCGCTGGGCCACCGAGGCTGACGTCGAGTTCGTGAAGCAGAACATCTGACACATCGTTGACGCTGCTGGCGGCCCTGGCAACAGAGGAACTCAGCTGATCGGCAAAGGTGCAGATCCAGTGACAGGAAACGGAATGATCACATTCGGTCTTGTCGCCTGATGCAGTGATGGCGACGATGGTGTTTATCGTCTAGTGTACGGAAAGTAGCTTTCTCTCAAGCAACTGTCATATTGCACTCAGGTTTCGAAGGAGAACACCATGAAGCGCCCTCTTCGCCGTTCAAAGATCTTCACGTCAGCGGCGGGCCTTGCCGCCGTGGCTCTCATGGCCACCGGATGCGGTGGAGGAGGAGGCGGTGGCGGTGAGGAAGGCGAAGCGAGCGCTGACTTCATCACAGTTGCAACGGGTGGATCTTCCGGCGTGTATTACCAGGTCGGAGCCACCATGTCCGAGATTCTGGCCGACGAGCTCGGTGCCGACACCTCCGTCCAGTCGACCGGTGCCTCGGTCGAGAACCTCACCCTGATCCAGGACGGCGGGGCGGAACTGGCCTTCACCCAGGGAGATGCCGTGGACCAGGCGTTGGCGGGCGAAGGCGCCTTCGAAGGCAAGAAGATCGACTCCCTGCCGGTCGTCGCCAACCTCTACAACCAGTACGTGCAGCTCGTGACCATCGAGGGGTCGGGCATCGAGACCATTGACGATCTCAAGGGCAAAGCGGTCTCCGTCGGCGATCAGAACTCCGGCGTCGAACTCAACGCGCGCACGGTCGTTGACGCCTACGGGCTCAGCTACGAGGACTTCAATGCCGACTACCTGCCCTACAGCGAAGCCATCGACCAGATGCGCAACGGCCAGCTCGAAGCAGCCTTCGTCACCAGCGGACTGCCGAACTCGGCCGTCACCGACCTGGCCACCAGCGACGACGTGAAAGTCATTCCCTTCACGGGAGACGGACGTGAGAAGCTCCTGTCGGAGCATTCGTACTTCGGCGAGGGAGAAGTGCCAGCCGGAACCTATGGTGACAACGAGGCTGCGGATACGCTGACCATCCCTAACCTGCTCGTGGCGAGCCCGTCGCTGAGCGACGACGCCGTCCACGACATCACCAAGACGCTGTTTGACAATCTCGATCAGATCCAGGCCTCGCACAACGCGGCCAAGGACATCACAGTCGACGGAGCTCAGGACGTGTCCGTCAGTGAGCTCGCTCCCGGGGCACAGAAGTACTTCGACGAACAAGGCTGACCCATCAGGAGCCTGACACGGAGGGCGGCTCTGACCTTCGCGACGGCGGTGGGGATGGGCGCCGTCGTTTCGGCGACCGTGTCCGGGCCGACGCCGAAGCGGTTGATCATTCGCGAGCAGCCGCCGGGACATCAGGTCTTTCGGTCCGTACCCGTCAACGACAACGACATGGTCGCGATGACCTGGATGCATTCAGTGGACAAGACTCCGTGGTGGGAGTTCTACGACGTCGTCGGTGACGAACTCGTCCTCGACTGCACCGAGCTGGCCCTCATGGGCGCCGGCACACCGTTCAATGCGCCGGAGACCGAGCTCGACGGCGACATGGTCCGGCTGTGCGGACTCGATGAGCATTTCCCCGCCATTCGCTGGATCCATTCCCACCGCGTCCACCACCGGATCTACCTCGACGATGAGCTGCTGCTGCCCACGCAGGCCATCGACCATCACGTACGTGCCGAAATGATTGTGATCGGAGACTGAAGAACCATGACGAACGAGCATCGTCCCGAAGCGGGCCCCCAGGAGGCCTCGAGTTCGTCTCTGACGCCGGACATATCAACAGAGGGCTCGGTGCAGGCCGAAGCGCGCATCGCGCCGGAGCAGGCTTCATCGACCGACGCCGTCGAGAAGTACGATCGCGAATCGCGCACCCGTGACGTCTGGTCGACGAAGCTGGCGCTGCCGCTGACGATCTTCGCTGTTGGGCTCTCGCTCTATCAGATCTACTACGCCCTCTTCGGAGGTCCTCCGACGCTCGTCCACCGTGCCATCCACGTGGGAGCGATCCTCGTGCTCTGCTTCGCTGTGCAGCGCTTCCGCCTCGGCGAGAAGCGCAGAACCCCGCCTTGGTACGACTGGCTGTTCATCGCCGGCTCGATCGCCATCGTGGTCTATCTCGCTGTCGTATTCGAGAAGCTGACCGTCAGCGGCGGACGCTTCGACCCCATCGATGTCGTGTTCTCCTCGCTGTGCCTGCTCCTCGTGCTCGAGGCAGCACGCCGGGTCACCGGGCCGGTGCTGCCGATCCTCGCCGTGCTCTTCATCGTCTACGACTACTACGGGCGATCGATGCCCGGACTCTTCCGGCACCGCGGCTATGACCTCGACCAGATCGTCACGTTCATGTACGAGTCGACTGAGGGAATCTTCTCAACGGCGATCGGAGTGTCCTCGACCTACATCTTCCTCTTCATCCTGTTCGGTGCCATCCTGCAGAAATCGGGAATGGGCCAGTTCTTCAACGACATCGCGATGGCCCTGGCCGGGCAGGCGCGTGGAGGTCCCGCGAAGGTCGCGGTCCTCGCATCGGGCTTCCTCGGCTCGATCAACGGTTCGGCGATCGCCAACGTCGTCACCACCGGCGCATTCACCATTCCGATGATGAAGCGGGTGGGGTATCACCGCAACTTCGCCGGGGCAGTGGAATCGGCCGCCTCGGTGGGTGGTCAGATCATGCCGCCGATCATGGGTGCGGCGGCCTTCATCATGTCCGAGACACTCGGCATCCCCTACACTCAGATCGTCCTCGTCGCCATCATTCCCGCCGTGCTCTACTACTTGGCGATCCTCATCCAGGTCCACCTGCGTGCGACCAGCCAGGGCCTCAGCGGCATCAGCCGCGAGAACCTGCCGGCGGTGATGGAGGTGATGAAGGCACGCGGGCATCTGCTGCTGCCGCTGCTGTTCCTGCTCTACATGCTCTTCTTCTCCGGAACGACGATCCTCTTCGCCGCGGTGACCACGATCTTCGTGACGGTGGCCGCAGCGATGGTGCGCAAGACGACCCGGATGTCGATGCTGGACATCGTCCACGCCCTGCGAGACGGCGCGCTCACCGCAGTCTCCGTGGCGGTGGCCTGTGCCTGTGTGGGCATCATCGTCGGTGTGGCCACCCAGACCGGCTTCGGCGTGAAACTGGCCGGGACGATCGTGACCATCGGCGGCGGCTTCCTGCTGCCGACGCTGCTGATGACGGCGGTCGCCTGCATCATCCTGGGCATGGGGCTGCCGAGCATCCCCGCATACATCATCGTGTCCACGATGGCGGCTCCGGCTCTGGTCCAGCTCGAGGTTCCTGCCCTGGCTGCACACCTGTTCGTGTTCTACTTCGGGCTCTTCGCCAACATCACGCCGCCCGTTGCGCTCGCGGCCTTCGCCGCGGCCGGACTCTCCGGCGGCAGCCCGATGCGCACAGGATTCCTGGCGATGCGTCTGGCCCTCGGCGGACTGATCGTGCCCTTCGTCTTTGTCTATCAGCCCGAACTGCTCATGCTCGACGGCACACTGTGGGACACGGCCCGAGCCACGGTCATCCTGCTCATCGGTGTCTGCCTCATCGCCGTAGCTGCGGAAGGGCAGCTCTTCGTTCCGCTGCCGCCCTGGCTGCGGGGTCTCCTCGTCATCGGCGCGATCGGCCTCGTCACCCCGAGCTACATCTTCGACCTCATCGGCGCCGTCGTGGCGGTCGCTGCCTTGGCCATCACGATGGTGATGGCCAAGCGGCAGGACAGACTTGCGTGGAGAGAGATCTGAGAGGCTGCGACCCCGAGATCGTCCAGCGCGGCCTACACTGGCTTTGAGGTCGCAGTGTGAAGGGACGGCAGACATGAGCAATGTGGAGACGAAACCGACGGAGGTCGTCTGCAAACCCGGAGGCCTGCCGGGACCCGAATGCGCACAACAGGGCAGGGCGCCGGTCGAGATCCTCACTGCCCGCGACGTTCCCCTGGGCGGACCGCGTGCCATGAGCGTGCGCCGCACCCTGCCGCAGCGACAGCGTTCCCTCATCGGCCCCTGGTGCTTCGTCGACCACTACGGGCCCGATGATGTCTCGACCTCGGGCGGCATGGACGTCGCCCCGCACCCGCACACAGGTCTGCAGACGGTCAGCTGGCTCTTCGCGGGCGCCGTCGAGCACGTCGACTCCGGTGGAAACACCGGTCTGGTCCTGCCCGGGGAGGTCAACCTCATGACCTCGGGTCGCGGCATCTGCCATTCCGAGGTCTCGACGGAGGACACGACGGCGCTGCACGGAGTCCAACTGTGGTTGGCGCTGCCCGATTCCGTGCGACATCGAGAGTCCCGAGACTTCGAGCACTTCGCCCCAGAGGTCGCTTCCTTCGACGGTGGCGAGATGCTCGTCTTCCTCGGCGAGCTGTGGGGAACGCGCTCACCCGTGAACACATATTCCCCGCTCATGGGCGCCGAGGTGCGCCTGCGTCCGGGAGCCGCCGTCGACCTGCCCGTCAATGCGGGCTTCGAACACGGAGTCCTCGTCGATTCCGGCGACATCACCGTCGAAGACGTTCCCCTGCCCGCGAATGCCCTCGGCTACACCGGCGTGGGCCTGTCCGAGATGCGCATCACCAACCGCGCCGAGACCGACGCCCGCATCGTCCTCATCGGAGGCGAACCCTTCGACGAGGAGATCCTCATGTGGTGGAACTTCATCGGTCGCACCCATGAGGAGATCGCCGCCTACCGTGAGGAATGGCAGGCAGAAGGCGAGCGTTTCGGGGTCGTCGACGGGTACGTCGGCAAGGGCGGTCCCGGGCAGAACGCCGACGGGCTGTCCAGGCTTCCCGCGCCGAGGTTGCCCGACGTCCGCATCAAAGCGCGGAGGAATCCGCCGCCCCACGTTCACGCCGACCCTGAGGCCACCTCGAAGACTGAGAGCCCGCAGAACAAGGAGACTCAACAATGAGCGAAGCACTGACCGACAAGACCGGCGAGGCCGTCACCGTCGACCTCGACGAAGCCCGCGGCGCCTACGTCATCATGGACGCCTCAGGCACTGACGCCGGCCGTGCCTTCTACATCACCGGGCCTGATGGAGCGCGGATCTTCCATCACACCGAGGTTGATGATGCATTCGGCGGTCGTGGACTCTCGAAGGTGCTGATCGCTCAATCGTTGGAAGGCAGTCGTGAGCAGGGGGTGACAGTGGTGCCCGTGTGCCCGCTGTTCGTGAAGAAGCTCGCCGATACCGGTGATGACTACCTGGCCCAAGGCGGACGATTCCGCAAGGCCACCGGTGCCGACATCGATCTCGTCAAACGGGAGGCCTGAAGAGTGTCACGCGCCAACGTCAATCGCCCCTACATCGACAAGGTCCACCCCGAGGTCTACAAGCCCATGATCCAGGCCGCAGCAGCTTCGCGGAAGGCCGGGGTCGAGGAACTCAAGCTCGACCTCCTGCCCACCTGGCGTGAGGCCGAGATCTTCGACGATCAGGAACGTTCGGCTCTGCTGCTGGCGGAGACGCTGACCGTCATCGACAAGGCCGCCGACCGGGATGCGATCGCCGCCGAAGCCGGCGAATACCTCAGCGCCGACCAGATCTCGGCAGTCGAATGGACCGTGACGCTGATCAACGCGTTCAACCGCATCTCGATCGCCAGCAACCACCCTGTCGCCCGCCCACGGACCGCAGAGAGCTGAGAACGCGGCCGAGCCAGGCCGAGTGCACAACCCTGATCGAAAGGACCACCTGTTGACTGCGCGAATCGATTTCCGCTCCGACACCGTCACCACACCCAGCGAGGGAATGCGCAGGGCCATGGCCGACGCCGAGGTGGGCGATGCCGTCTACGACGAAGACCCGACGACCAACCGGCTCGAGTCGATGACCGCCGAACTCCTCGGCCAAGAGGCGGGACTGTTCTTCCCCTCCGCCACGCAGGCCAACCTCGCCGGCATCATGGCCCACTGCGGCCGCGGAGACGAATACATCGTCGGCCAGACCGCACACGCCTACCGCGACGAGGGCGGGGGAGCCGCGGTGCTGGGATCGATCCAACCGCAGCCATTGCCCAACGAACCCGATGGCATCATCGACCTCGAGGCGATCACCTCGGCGATCAAACCCGATGACTTCCACAACCCGATCACCAGGCTGCTGACGGTGGAGAACACGTACAACGGTCGTCCCCTGCCCGAGGACTATGTGCGGGATGCGACCGAACTGGCTCACAGCCGTGGTCTGGCGACCCACCTCGACGGGGCGCGGATCATGAACGCGGCCGTGGCAGTCGGGGCTGAACCGTCGTCGATCACGGGCAGGTTCGACTCAGTGTCACTGTGCCTGTCGAAGAGCCTGGGCGCTCCGGTCGGCGCGCTGCTCGCCGGTTCGAAGGAGCTCGTCGCACGTGCCAAGCGCATCCGCAAGACTCTCGGCGGTGGAATGCGCCAGACCGGAGTGCTCGCCGCTGCAGGCATCTACGCTCTCGAGCACAATGTGAGCCGGCTGCGTGAGGACCATGATCGGGCGACCCGGCTGTCTGAGGTCTTCCGAGAGTTTCCCGAGCTCGGGGCCGGCCAGGCGCGGACGAACATGGTCTTCCTGTCTCCGGACGACGTCGATATGAAGGCCTTCACCTCGTTCCTCGCCGAGCGCGGCATCATCACCGGTGGCGGGCACGGGGGCCAGCGCTGGGTCACGCACCTCGACATCGACGACGAGGCGATTGAGAACGTCCGTCGGGCGTGCAAGGAGTTCTTCGGACGGTAGGTTCGCAGGCCTCAGCTCTTGTGCGGGCCCGCGTAGATGCGGCGGCTGACGACGATGGCGACGGCGCATGTGATCGCGAACAGCAGCGTCCACTGATTCTTGTCGCCGAGTCCACCGCCGAGCGCGGCGCCGGCTGCGCTGCCAGCGAAGAGGGTGCCGGCGAAGAACGAGACGACCGTTCCGCGAGCCTGCGGCAGAACACCGGTCGCCCCACGTCTGCAGGGAGGAGTGTTGGAAGGACCAAGTCGTGCCGAGCAGGAGTGCGGCGATGATGACCGTGGTGATCGACAGGTGCACGGCGAGGAGTCCGAAGGCGAGCACCGTCGCGCTGCCGCCGATTGCGATGAGTCGCGGCATTGACAGGCGAGAGCTGAGGGCCTTGACCATGCGGCTGGTGATGATGACGCCGACACCGTATGCGGCGGTGGCCAGGCCGGCGATCGCAGCGCCAGTGCCTTGGGACTGCAGGGCCGGGGCGAGCAGGGTGAGGACCCCGAGGACCACGGCGCCTTCGATGTAAGCCAAGCCGATGACGATGAGCACCCACCGGTGGGTGATTGCGGCACGGATAGTGGCAACGACGCTGCCTGGCTGCTCCCTGGACGGTTCAGACAGCCGGCGCAGACCGAAGGCGCATCCGACGGCGAGGACGGCCGGGATGGCGAAGACCACTCGCCAGTCGATGAAGTGGGCGAGGACGCCGGCCGGTGCTGTGGCACTGGCGGTTCTGACGGCGATGGCGGCCATGAGATCGGTGAGTGCGGGCTGACGATTCGCCTCGTCGACGGTGTCGCCGACATAGGTCATCGAGGTCGGGACGATGGCTCCGTAGAACGCACCGGACAGGGCGCGAGTGATGACGAGGATGCTCAGTGTCGGGGCGAAGGTCGCCGCCACGCCTGTGAGGGTTGCGCCGAGGTCGTGGGCCACGAGAACGATGAGCGGACTGATCGCGAAACGGTCGAAGCTGGAGACGAACGCGGCCAGCGAAATCGACAGCGGGGGACGCGTTGGCGCGGGAGGGACTTCGTCGGGGCCCACGCTCGACTACTGCACTCCGAGCCGAGAACCACCTCGGCGGTCGACGGCATCTGAGCAGGTCAGAATGCTCAGTTGATGATCTTCGCTGTGGGGTCGGCGTGGAGTTTCGCCAGTTTGTCCCGCCAGTCCTGAAGCTCCTCGGGAGTCAGGCGTTTGAAGTCGGTGACCTCACGGACGACTCGTAAAGGGGCGGTGCTGCGATAGGACCGGGTGGGATTTCCCGGGAACTTCTTGTCGGTGACGTTTGGGTCATTCTCAAAGTCACCGGTCGGCTCGACCTCATAGACATGAGGCTCCCCGTCCAGCGCGGTGATCTCCGCGGCGAGGCCCGCACCATCGGTGAGTGCGGTGAAATAGATGTGGTTCATGACAACCTCTGGCCGGTAGTTCGAATTGAACCCTGCTCTCAGCAGGTCACCGACCTCCAGTTGAGCCTTGGTGCCATGGAAGAACGGACCTTCTTCGAGTGCATCAGTCATGGCGTCGAATATACGCCCGGAGCCTGGAAACGACCCCCAGCTGTGGAGGATAAAATGGAACCCAGCAGCCCTATTCTTCGGCTTTGAGCCAGGGCTCCTTCCCGGGTTCTGAGACTTAAATCCCGACATGTGACGGTCTCGTCCATACTCATCTGAGCGAACGACACCACCGTGCACGGCATCCGTGCGAATGAAGCTCATTCAGACGCCGCCAGAGCCGTCGCCGACGAACCCCATGAAGGAGCCACACCCCTCCCATGCCCTCCGAGACGACGACACAGACGAAGGGCGCCACCACCTCGGCGCCCGCATCATTGACCGGGCGGCTGCGACTGATCGGACCGGGCATCGTCCTCGCCCTGGCCAGCGTCGGTGCCTCGGACATGATCACGACAATGAACTCCGGTGCCGAGTACGGATTGGCGCTCGTCTGGGTCTTCACCGTCGGCATCATTTTGAAGTTCGTCCTCTCCGAGGCTGTCTCGCGACTGCAGATGAGTGGGGATCGATCCCTGCTGTCTCACCTGACGACCTTCGGTGGACGGCTGTTCCCAGCCCTGTTCCTCATCGCCGAACTCCTCGTCGGCCTCTTCTTCGGCGCCGGCGTCATCGCCGTGACGACGAACATCCTGCAGGCACTCTTCCCCGTGCTGTCGTTCTGGCCGACCGCGGTCGTCGTTCTGCTCTCCGCCGCGATCCTCGTCGGCATCGGGCGCTACAGCGTGGTGGAGAAGGCGATGATCGGCTTCGGGATCATCATGTTCTTCGGCATCCTTGCGCTGGCGATCTCCGTGCTCCAAGGGCAGGGCGCCCAGGAAGTGGCCGTCGAGACCATCGCTCCGACCTTCCCGAACGGGTCGAGTATCACCGTCATGTCACTCATCGGCGGGGTCGGCGGAGCCACCGGAATCCTCGCCTATTCGTTCTGGATCCGGGAGAAGTCCTGGCGTGATGCCGCGTGGAAGCCAGTCGTGCGCATCGACCTGTTCATCAGCTACGGGCTGGTCTTCGTCTTCGCCGTGGCCATGAGCGCGGTGGGCGCCTTCATCCTCTACGGACAGGGCTTCACGATCGCCGACAACGGCTCGCTCTTCGCCATCGCCGACAACCTGGTCTCTCGCATCGGCGAACCTGGCCGCATCGTCTTCCTCATCAGCTTCCTTGCCGTCGTCTACACCAGTGTGCTCGGCGGTTTCTCCGGCATCGCCTATGTCACCGCCGACTGCATCCGCGTCCTCAGGCGGTATCCCCACCAGGACAAGCCCGAGTTCGAGATGTCGGCGAAGTCAGTCGAGTTCCGTGGAGTGCTCGTCTACCTCAGCATCGCAGCGTTGGTGATCATGAGCTTGGGCAAGCCGGTGACCCTGGTTCTCATCTACGCCGCAATCAGCGCCTTCATCCTGCCGGTGCTCGCGTTTGCGCTCCTCGTCATCCTCAACCGTTCATCGGTGCCAGCCGCACTGAGGAACAAGGGGTTGTCGAATGTGCTGCTCACCGTGTGTTTCCTGCTGTTCGGATTCCTTGCCGTGCTGCAGGTGCGGGAGTCGTTGATGGGGCTGCTGGGGTAATTTTCTCAAGGACCAAGCAGGGCTAGCGGCACGACAGCGATTCCGTCTTTGCGGCGGTAGGCCGTTGTGCCCGTGGTGACAACAACCAAGTCGGCGACGCGATCAGGGATCTGCTCTCGGAGCCAATGCAGATGCTTCACATCTGAATCGGAGACATCGGCAGCCAGCTTGACCTCGATACCGACGATCGCGCCGTCCACGCCTTCGACGATGAGGTCGACTTCTCTGGCGCCCCCATGCAACCGGAGGTGGCTGACCGAGGCTTCGGCCGCTTGAGCCATGACACGAACGCCCAATGTCACAAGTGACTCGAACAGAGGTCCGGCAAGATGCGCTCCTCTGGGGGACAATAGTGATTCTGCGGTCTGGTTGAGAAGGTTGGCGGCGAGAGCGGGATCGGCCAAATGATGTTTTGGGGCCTGTTGCAGGCGTCGGTTCGGATTATTGTTCGGCACCCAGCCTGGGACTGGGTCGAGGAGCCACAGTTGGCTGAGGTGGTCTCTGTAGGCGATAGTCGTGGTCTTCGCTGGTTGCGTTCCATCACCACCTGTTGTCGTGTCGAGAAGGCGCGAATATGCCGTTGTCGTTGATGAAGCTGCGGCATAAGCGGCCAGCCACCGTCTGAGTGTTTCTGGACGCCTGACAGTGAATCCTAGGTCAGGCAGGTCTCTGTCGATGATTCTCTGAAGGTAGGCATCAATCATGCGGCGTTGGACTCGGGGCGCGGTATTCATGATGCCAGGGAATCCGCTGGAAGCGATGGCTCCGGCGTAGTCGGTCAGCAGAAACGCGGATGTCCCGGCGATTGGCGAGCGCTGTCCTGACAAGAGCCGAGTCAATGAGACCGTCGGCGTGACAAGTCCGCGTTCGTGCACACCCATTGGACGCATACGGAGGGACAAGATGCGTCCCGCTCCGCTATGTGTTCCAGAGGTATTGACCGGTGATGCGGATCCGGTGAGAATAAATCGTCCGTACGGCGCACCCGTGTCCACCACTCGTCGAACTGAATCCCAGACCTGCGGCAGTTGCTGCCACTCGTCGAGGAGCACCGTGCCCTCTGGGATTGACTTCAGTGAGAAGTCAGAACGAAGGACGTCACGTTGAGCTGGGTCATCCAGATACCAGGCCTGATCCGACCTGCGCAATGCCGTATCGGTCTTTCCGATGCCTTTGGGGCCGTCGATCGCTATTGCCGCGGTTTCGTCAAGCAGCTCGTCTAGCTCGAGATCAATGGTGCGCGTTAGGTATTTCATGGAGTATGTCCTTTGGGCCGCTACCCGCGATACCGAATCAGTGATTCGCGGGGATCTGGCTTCCTACACTACTATTTCGCAAGTCTATACGCTACCTTTTATCGGCTTCACACGCTACTATTTCTCACGCCCATACGCTACCTTTTCGCGCCACTTTACTCCCGACCGGAGCTGATCCACGTCGGGTTGTCGACGATATTGCGGGTGCCCTCCACCAGCGCGCGGATGGAGTCGAGTTCCCTCATGTCGTCGGCATCAAGCCGCAGGTCAGCGGCCCCGAGGTTCTCAAGCGCACGTTCGGGCTTGCGTGATCCTGGGATCGGCACAGCGTTAACACCCATCTGCGCGGCACGGTGGAAGAGCCAAGCCAGCGCCACCTGAGCGTTGGTGGCATCGTGACGGCGGGCCACCTCGGCGACGATATCGACGATCTTCTGGTTGGCGTCCCAAGCCTCACCCATGCGCTTGGTGCCGCCGCGGAAGTCATCGGCGACCTGCTCCTTGGTCAGGGTGCCGGTGAGGAAACCGCGCCCCAGGGGACTGTACGGCACGAACCCCACCCCGAGCTCGGCGCAGGCGGGCACCACATGGTCTTCGACATCGCGTGACCACAGGCTCCACTCGGACTGGAGTGCGGCGATCGGATGGGTAGCGTGAGCTCGCCGCAGCTCTTCGGATGTGACCTCCGAGAGCCCGAGGTGGCGGATCTTGCCGGCTTCGACAAGTTCGGACATGGCGCCGACGGTCTCTTCGATCGGCACATCAGGATCCGGGCGGTGGTGGTAATAGAGGTCGATCGTGTCCACGCCGAGGCGGCGCAGCGAAGCATCGCACGCTGAGCGAGCGTATTCCGGGCGTCCATCGGTGCGTTTGGCCGAGGCATCCGTCCCATCCCTGGGAGCGGTGATACCGAACTTCGTGGCCAACTGCACCTCGTCGCGTCGGCCCTTGAGGAACGGGGCGAGCATCTCCTCGTTGGTTCCAGCTGGTCCGGTGGCGCCTTCGCGGGGTTTGCCGTAGACGTCGGATGTGTCGAAGAAGGTGATGCCTGCGTCGACGGCTGCGCTCAAGGTGGCTCGGGCCGCGTCATCGGTGGTGCCGCCGTAGACGTGGGACAGGGCCATGCAGCCGAAGCCGATGGGGGAGACGGCGAGGTCGCCGAGGTGGGTGGTGGTCATGATGGATCTCCTTCAGTGTGGTGGGAGCTTGGTGAGGTGTTTTCCGGTGTGCGGTTGTCATTGGGTGCCCCGCCGTATTTGACGATTTTGTAGTCGGTGGTGACGAGGGCCAGCTCCAGTTCGTGAAGCTGGGAGACGATGCGCTCACGTTGGTCGAGCATGATCTGCAGTCGTTGCTCGGTGGTCGCTTCACCAGCACGGACAAGGTCGACATAGCGACGGAGTTCGCTGATGCCCATACCGGACGTGCGCATGCGAACAAGGAAGTCGAGGCGTTCAACGGTCGACTGATCATAGGTTCTGTGGCCCGACTGGCTTCGCGGCACTTCGATGAGTCCGGCGCGTTCGTAGTAGCGGGCGGTGTGTGCGGTGATGCCGAGGTGCTCGCAGACTTCGGAGATGGACAGTTCGCTGCCGTACTCGGTCGACAGTGCTCTGCGGATTCTCGGGTCTCTGATCGGCAGTGGCGGGGCAGGGGTGGTGACTGGTGTCGCTGGGCTGGCTGGTTGGTGTGCCATGGAATTAAACCTACGGCTTTGAGCGCACTCTAAGTCAAGGGTTGGGGTGAAGAAATTCGCGGGTTGGAGTGACGGTCAAATGCGTGTATCGCACTTTGCAGACGAGTAGCCAGTCTGCAAACTGGCTTCTCGTCTGCAACCTGAGGCAAGAGTGTATGTAAACAGAAGGGCGGCGCATACGATTACTCGCATACGCCGCCCCACCTCGGCTCGGGTGCGCTAGGGTCCGTTAAACGTCGGCTGGCCCTACGACCCCACGAACGCCGTCGCGAAGAACGGCACGAAGGTCACCAGCGCCAGGGCTGTCAGCAGCACCAGCGCACTCGGGATGGCGGCCTTGGCCACGCGCATGACGCTCATACCCGACATGCCGGAGGCGACGAACAGGTTGAGCCCCAGTGGCGGCGTGATCATGCCGATCTCCAGGTTCATCACGACGATGATGCCGAAGTGGATCGGGTCGATGCCCAACTCCATGGCGATCGGCAGCAGGATCGGTGCCAGGATGAGGATCGCCGAGGACGTCTCCATCACACAGCCCACGAACAGCAGCAGGATGTTGACGAGGATGAGGAACTGCCAGGGCTGCAGGTCCCAAGCTGTGATCGTCTCCGAGATCGACCCTGGGATCCGCTCACTGGCGAGGACGAAGGTGAAGAGGATGCCGTTGGCGATGATGAACATGACCATGGCCGAGGTCTTCACCGAAGACAGCGTGACTTCCCACAGCTGCGAGATCTTGATCTCGCGGTAGATGACCAGGGACACCACCAGGGAGTAGGCGACTGCGACGGCCGCCGCCTCGGTGGGGGTGAACCAGCCTGAGTAGATTCCGCCCAGAACCAGGAACGGCAGCGCCAGGGCCAGGATCGCGTCACGGAATGCCTTGAGCTTGTCCACATTCGACATCCGGAAGCATTCCCCGGCGTTGCCGTAACCGTTCTTCCAGGCCACGAACACGGCCATGCCCAGCAGCATGACTCCGGCGAGGATTCCCGGCAGAATGCCGGCGAGGAACAGGTCACCGATGTTCTGCTCGGTGGCGATGCCGAAGACGATGAGCGGGATCGACGGTGGAATGAGGATGCCCAAGGACCCCGAGGTGGCCACGAGTCCGGTGGAGAACTCCTTCGGGTATCCGTTCTTGATCATGGCCGGGATCATCAGCGCCCCGACGGCCACGACCGTGGCAGGTGATGAACCGGAGACCGCTGCGAAGAACATACAGGCAAGCACCGTGGTGATCGCCATGCCCCCGCGCAGGTGCCCGACCATCGCGGCACCGAAGTCGGTCAGGCGCCGCGAGATTCCACCGCGGGACATGATGTTGGCCGCGAGGATGAAGAACGGGATCGCCATCAGCGGGAACGAGTTCAGCGCGTTGAAGAGCCGTTCCGAGACCTGGGTCATCGGGATGAGCGTGAAGTAGTAGAAGTAGACGAGGCTGGTCAGGCCCAGGGCCACCGCAATGGGCGCCGAGGTGACGAGCAGCAGAATGAGGACTGCAATGAGAACGAATGTTGCTTCGAGCATCAGCGATCCCCTTCCTTCGAATCGTCGTCGTCATCGATGGCGACATCCTTCACGTCGATGCCGACTGCCGCGGCCTCTTCGGCGAACACGTCCTTGTCGAGTGCCTCCGGTGGTGTCTTCACCGCACGGATGAGCATTTCGGCGGCGCGGATGAAGAACAGCGTCATGCCGATCGCCAGTGAGAGTTCGACGACCCACAGCGGCAGCTTGAGCGCCGGGGTGATCGTCGTGCGCGAGAAGGGTTCGCTGATCAGTGCCCAGGACAGGTAGGCGATGAAGCCCGCATAGATGAGAGTCATCAGGCCGCCGAGGACGACGAAGAACTTCTTCTTCTTGCCCTTGAGCAGCGTCGGCATGATGTCCACGGCCACGTGCTCGTTGTGGCGCAGGGTCACGACCGCACCGAAGAAGGTCGAGCAGATGATGAGATAGATGATGGCCTCTTCGGACCAGAAGAGCACGTCTCCGGTGATATTGCGCAGGAGCACTGCGAAGACCGCGAGTGCTGTGGCGCCGATGAGACTGGCGCCGGCCAGGAAGTTCTCGACCCGGCTCAGATACTTGTCGAAGGTCTTCATCGTCACTCACGTTCCTTGTCGCGCTGCAGGAGCTCGTCGACGACCTCAGGTCCGATGACATCGCTGTACTTCTCGTACTCGGATGGCACGACCATGTCCTTGAACGACTGACGTTCTTCCTTCGTGGGCACCACGATCTTCGTGCCCCCGGACTCCTCGATGAGCCGCTTGGATTCCGCGTTGACCTTCTGTGCTTCCTTGCGGTTGAACTCGGAGGCTTCATCGGCAGATTCGTCGACGACGGCCTGCAGGTCATCGGGCAGTTCGTCATACCAGCGCTTGTTCACGGTGAGGATGTAGCCGATGTAACCGTGATTGAGTTCGGTGACGTACTTCTGGACGGTGTGCATCTTCTGCGACTCGATGTTCGAGTATGTGTTCTCACCACCGTCGATGAGTCCCTGCTGAAGTCCGTTGTAGACCTCCGCGAAGGCCAGGGGCGACGGGATTCCGCCCCAGGTCTCGAACTGAGTGCGCAGCACGTCCGAAGGTTGGATGCGATACTTCTTGCCCTTCATGTCATCCGGGGACAGCGTCGCATTGTTCGAATGGATCTGCTTCATTCCCGAATCCCACAGGCCCAGAACCTTCAGTCCATTGGCCTCGAGGTCGGGGTTAGCGTAGATGGCCTTGCCGATCTCGGTGTCGGGACTGACGATCTCCGGGATCTCATCCGGGTGATCGAAAATGAACGGCAAGTCGAGAACCTGCAGGCTCGGCGCGATCGTCGTGAACTTCGCGCTCGCCGGGGCGAGCATCTGCACGGCGTTGGACTGCAGCGCCTGCATCTCGTCCTTGTCGCCGTAGAGTTCCGAGTTCGGGAACACCTCGACCTGGATGCGGCCATCGGACTTCTCTTCGATCTGCTTGGCGAAGAAGTCAGCGGCGAGTCCCTTCGGCGTGCTCGTCGAAGTCACATGGGCGAAGCGCAGTTCGAACTTCTCCTGCTTGCCGCTGCGCGCGGGATTGCACCCGCTCAGGGCCAGCAGGCAGATCGACAGGCAGGCAACCAGCGGTTTCCACCTGGGTCGTCGTATCGACGTCATCGTCAGCTCCAGTAATCGAGACCAGTGTCATGTCAGTCTCCGAGGTGACCAGTGCAGACATCGCAGTCTGCTGCACAATGCACGGCAACGTGCCTTGGCGGTGCGCTGAGTCACACAAGGAGTCAAACGATTTGAGCTTAGACGAGAATCAGTCGATTTCCAATATTATCTACCAAAGAATGCATTATTTCTTGAGTGTGGGAATCCAAGGGCGATGGATACAGAGAACGGGGGAGTGGGGCTGCTCAGTCCGCGTCGAAATCGAAGGGGTCGGAGATCGGCTCACCGGCCGTGGACTCGGCCAGGCGCAGGAATCCATTGGTGATGTGATCGCCGAGGTGCTTCGCCGCAGCGTCCGGATCGATGCGTTTCACAGCATCGACGATGGCCTGGTGCTCACTGTGGACCTGATTGAATCGGTCCGAACTGTCGAGGGTGAGATCCCAGGGAAAGGCCCGCCACCGGGTGGCGATGTCATCGCGCAGGGCCGGGAGTCCGCACCGATCGTAGAAGAAGAAGTGGAACTCCTCGTTGCGGGTGTTGCGGCCCATGGCATCGCCCTCTTCGCTGGCGGAGTCCAGTGCCTCGAGGAGCTTCTCGGCCTGGCGCAGCTCGTGACGGGAGATCCGGGTCGTGGCGCGGGCGATGGCGAAGGTCTCGGTCAGTTTGCGTGTGACGAAGAGAGATTTGAGGCGGTCGACGTCGACGCCGGCCACGCGCACGCCGCGATGGGCCTCGGAGGATACGAGGCCTTCGGATTCGAGGATGCGCAAGGCTTCGCGGACAGGAGTGATCGAGGCCTTGAACCATTCGGCGACCTCGTCCTGACGCAGTCGTTCACCGCGTTCGAGCTCGCGGCCGAGGATCTTCCGACGCAGGCCCAGGACGATCTTGTCCCGCTTCGTCGATGCTGATTCCTGCTCCACTCCACAGCCTTCCGTCGCCGCTCGTCGTGCCTCGCCAATTGCCTTCGCTTCGTGAAGTGTATCCCGCTGCAAGGTTTCAGCGTGAATAATGCATGATCCAGAGAATGATGTATTCTGTCGTGGAAAGCTTATGAAATCTCGTTGTGGAGGCCCCGTGCACGCCGAACTTCCGTTGTCCGGTATCACCGTCATCAGCTGCGAGCAGGCCGTGGCGGCACCGTTCGCCTCCAGGCAGCTCGCCGATCTGGGTGCGCGCGTGATCAAGATCGAGCGCCCCGGAACCGGAGACTTCGCCCGCGGCTACGACACCACCGTCAACGGCATGGCAAGCCACTTCGTATGGCTCAACCGCAACAAGGAGAGCCTGAGCCTCGACCTCAAGCACCCGCAGGGCAAAGCGATTCTCAAGAGCCTCGTCGCCGAGGCCGACGTGTTCATCCAGAACTTCGCCCCCGGAGCCGCCGAACGCTTGGGCTTCGGCGCCGATGACCTGCGCGGGACCAATGACCGACTCATCTACGCCTCGATCTCCGGATACGGACCAGACGGGCCGTACAAGAACGCCAAGGCATACGATGCACTTGTGCAGGCCGAAGCAGGATTGGTCTCCGTGACAGGGACCGAGGATCACCCCGCGAAGACGGGGATCTCAACGGCGGACATCTCCGCCGGCATGTACACCTATTCCGGCATCCTCACCGCCCTGTTCAACCGTGAGAAGACAGGCGAAGGCGCCACCCTCCAAATCAGCCTCTTCGACTCCCTCGTCGAATGGATGGGCTACCCCCTCTACTTCACCCACGGCAGCGGCACCCGCCCCACCCGGGCAGGGACCTCCCATGCGGCCATCGCCCCCTATGGTGCGTTCACCTGCGGTGACGGCACCCAGATTATGCTCGCGATTCAGAATGAACGCGAATGGAAGAGCTTCGCCACCCAGGTCCTGGGCCGTGACGACATGGTCACCGACGAACGCTTCGATCGGGCAGCCCACCGCTACGCCCACCGCGATGAGCTGCAAACCATCATCGAAGCAGTCTTCGCCGACTTCACCGGCGCGCAATGCGACGAGCTCCTCGAAACCGCCAAGGTCGCACACTCGCGGCAGCGGGACATGACTGAGATCGCCGATCACCCCCAGCTGGTCGAGCGTGACCGCTGGCAGGACGTCGGCTCCCCGGTCGGGCCGATTTCGATGCTCGTGCCTCCGGTCGAGATGTCCGGGGTCGAACCTCGGATGGATCCGATTCCCGATGTTGGAGACCATACGGAGTCCATCCTCGGCGATCTCGGAATCAGCACGGAGAAGGTTGCCGAACTCCATCGTGAAGGAGCCATCTGAACGCCATGGCCGATCAATCCGCACCCGCAGCTTCCACCGTCGCCTACACTCCGCTGCTGCCCACTCACGGTGACGGCCCGGCCATGCGGCGCCTCGACATCGACGGAGTCGAAACGGTCCACGCCGATGTGGCCGGCCAGTCCAGGTCCTTCCTGCAGGTGGCACCGTCGACGCTGACCGACCTCGCCGAGGTCGCGTTCAAAGAGGTCTCCCACTACCTGCGCACCGACCACCTGGCCAGCCTGCGCGCGATCATCGACGATCCGGAAGCCAGCGCCAACGACGTCTTCGTCGCACTGGACCTGCTGCAGAACGCCTCGGTCTCCGCCGGCGAAATCCTGCCCATGTGCCAGGACACCGGCACCGCGATCGTCTCCGCCAAACGCGGACCCAATGTGCTCACCGACGGTGACGACGCCAAACATCTCTCGGCCGGCATCCACCGGGCCTATGAGGAACTCAACCTCCGCTACTCCCAGCTCGCCCCGGTCAGCCTCTTCGAAGAGAAGAACACGGGCACCAACCTGCCCGCGCAGATCGAAGTGGGGTTGAGCCCAGCCGATGACTACGAGCTGCTGTTCATGGCCAAGGGCGGGGGAAGTGCGAACAAGTCCTTCCTCTACCAAGAGACGAAGGCCGTGCTCAACGAAGACTCGATGCTCGAATTCCTCGCCGAGAAGATCTCCACCCTGGGCACCGCGGCCTGCCCGCCCTACCACCTCGCAGTCGTCATCGGCGGACCCTCGGCGGAGTTCACGCTCAAGACCGCGAAGCTCGCCAGCGCCCACTACCTCGACGACCTGCCCACCACCGGTAACGCAACACTGGGTCACGGCTTCCGCGACACGGACTTCGAAGACACCGTGTTCAAGCTGACCCAGACGCTCGGCTTCGGCGCGCAGTTCGGTGGCAAGTACTTCTGCCACGATGTGCGCGTCGTGAGGCTGCCCCGCCACAACGGGTCACTGCCGATCGCGATCGCCGTGAGCTGTTCGGCCGATCGGCAGATCATCGCCCGCATCAACTCAGACGGCGTCTTCATCGAAGAGCTCGAACACGATCCCGCCCGGTTCCTGCCCTCGATGGGCCGCGTCGAGGAGATCGAATCGGGCAACGTCACCGAGGTGGACCTCGACCGGCCCATGCCTGAACTCCAGGCGAAGCTGAGCGAATTGACCGTCGGCGATCGGCTTTCACTGTCGGGCACGATGATCGTGGCCAGGGACATCGTCCACGCGAACCTGCGGCAGCGCCTTAGCGACGGCGGAGAACTCCCCGACTACTTCAAGGACCATCCGATCTACTACGCGGGACCGGCGAAGAACCCGGAAGGCATGCCCTCGGGATCGTTCGGCCCGACCACCGCCTCGCGGATGGACACCTATGTCCACCAATTCCAGGAAGCCGGCGGATCGATGATCATGCTCGCCAAGGGCAACCGCTCGGCGCAGGTGAAGAACTCCTGCGCCGAATTCGGTGGCTTCTACTTAGGCTCCATCGGCGGACCCGCGGCACGTTTGGCCCAGGACTGCATCACCGAAGTCGAGGTCCTCGACATGGAAGACCTCGGCATGGAAGCGGTCTGGCGAATCAAGGTGGAGGACTTCCCCGCCTTCATCATCACCGACGACAAAGGCCACGACTTCTTCGACACCACCGGACCCGACACCACCATCAGTCTCGGACGAACCAGAACGGCCAAGGACGGCGCCCAACTGGACTGAACCGGCCACAAACCACCGTTGATACGGTCACGCCGGGCCACCTCGGCGAGGCATACACACAGATTTTCAGCAGCAGAGGAAGAGGAATTCGCAATGGCAGTCAGCAGCGAAGAGCAGATGATGATCGACACGGTCGCTGAGTTCATCGACCACGACGTCAAACCCCACGTCAACCGGGTCGAGCACGCCGACGAATACCCGGAGAAGTGGATCCAGACCATGAAGGACATGGGCATCTACGGTCTCGCGATCGACGAACCCTGGGGGATGGGCAAGGTCTCGACCGAGGCCTACGCCCTGATCACGCAGGAACTGGCCCGCGGATGGATGTCCCTGGCCGGGGCCATGGGCGGGCACACCGTCGTGGCCAAGCTCATCGCCGAGTACGGCACCAGTGAGCAGAAGGATCAGTACCTGCCGCGCATGGCCACCGGTGAACTCCGCGCGACCATGGCCCTGACAGAACCCGGCGGCGGCTCCGACCTGCAGGCCATGCGCACCTCGGCGACCAAGGATGGCGAGGACTACGTCATCAACGGCTCGAAGACCTGGATCACCAACGCCCGCAAGTCCGACCTCATCGCCCTGCTGTGCAAGACCGACCCGTCCGCCGAACCGCGTCACAATGGGATCTCGATCATCCTCGTCGAAAAGGGCGAGGGCTTCACTGTGTCGAAGAACCTTTCGAAGCTCGGCTACAAGGGTGTTGAGACCTGTGAGCTCGTGTTCGAGAACCTGCGCCAGCCACAGTCCCAGCTGCTCGGTGAGAAAGAGGGTGTGGGCTTCAAGCAGATGATGAAGGGCCTGGAGATCGGCCGCATTCAGGTCGCCTCCCGCTCGCTCGGCGTGGCTCAGGCTGCGCTGAATGACGCGGTGAAGTATTCACAGGAGCGCGAGTCCATGGGCAAGCCGATTTGGCGTCACCAGGCCGTGGGCAATCAGCTGGCGAGGATGGCCACGAAGCTCGAAGCCGCCCGGCAGCTCGTCCTCCACACCGCCCGCACCTATGACTCCGGTGATCGCGTGGACATGGAAGCCGGCATGGCCAAGTACTACGCCTCGGAAATGGCCGCCGAGGTGGCACTTGACGCTATCCGTGTCCATGGTGGTTACGGATATTCCACCGAGTACGACGTCGAACGCTACTACCGTGACGCTCCGCTGATGATCGTCGGCGAGGGCACCAACGAAATCCAGCTGGGCGTCATCGCCAAGCAGCTCATCGGCCGCAATAAGGCCTGAAGGAGGACTGACCATGACGCATAAGCCCAGGCCACGACCGAACACCCCGCACTTCATGACCGAGGACAGACTGGAGATCCAGGCGCTCGCCCGTGAGTTCGCCCGCGACGTCGTCCTCCCGCTGGCGAATGAACTCGACCCCGTTGAGGGTCAATTTCCTGACTGGTTCATCAAGCAGATGGCGGACATGGGATTCTTCGGCATCCTCATCCCCGAAGAATACGGGGGCCTCGGGCTCGGTGTCTTCGAGTACTGCCTTGTTGCCGAGGAACTCTCCAGAGCCTGGATGTCCGTCGGCGGCCTGTTGGCTCGTGGCAACGGGATGGGTGGTGGGTTCTCACCCGAGCAGGAAGAACGGCTGTTGCCGAAGGTCGCCACCGGCGAGTACCTCGGCGCCTACTCCCTATCTGAGGCCGAAGCCGGGTCCGATGTCGCCAACATCCGCTGCAAGGCCACCCGTGCCGATGACGGTGGGTGGATCATCAACGGCACGAAGATGTGGTGCACGTTTGCCGATCAGGCCGACTACATCATCCTCTTCGCTCGGACGTCGACTGATGAGGCCAAGCGTCACCGTGGGATCTCGGCGTTTCTGGTGGAGAAGGAACGTGGTTCCTTCCCCGAGGGGATGAGCGGGACTGCGGTGAAGAAGATCGGGTACTTCGGATGGAAGACCTGGGACCTCAACTTCGACGACTTCCACCTCCCAGCGGAGGCACTCCTGGGCGAGGAAGATCGTGGCTTCTACCAGGCCGTGTCGGGGCTTGAAGTTGGACGAGCGCATACTGCTGCCCGGTCGATCGGGCTGGCGCAGGCAGCGCTGGAGGATTCGATCGCGTACCTCAAACAACGCGTCCAGTTCGGGCATCCTCTCGCGGACTTCCAGCATCTGCGGTTCAAGGTTGCTGACATGGCGGCTCAGATCGAGGCGTGCCGGGCGTTGATGTATCACGTGTGCACGGAGATCGACTCGGGTCGCCGGTGCGACAAGGAAGCCGCAATGGTGAAGTACCTGGCTGCGGAGATGGCGGAGAAGGTCACCTCGGAGGGTGTCCAGATTCATGGTGGTGCCGGGTACACGAAGGACTTCGCTGTTGAACGCCATTGGCGTGATGCCCGGTTGACGAAGATCTTCGAAGGCTCCTCGGAGATCCAGATGCGCATCATCTCCGATGAATTGTTAGGACGTTGAAATGACTGAGATCAATCTGCAGGACTGGGTCGACCGCTCCAGCACCGAGGAAGACATCGCCTCCGGCATCAACGTGGCACGCTTGGCCACGCTGCTCGAGCAGGGCGTTCCGGAAGGCTCAGGCCCGCGGGAGCTGTTCCCTGTTGGGCACTGGCTGCACTTCGCCGAGGACGACGTTCCGATGAGCGAACTGGGAACAGATGGCCACGTGAAGCTCGGCGGATTCATGCCACCGGTCGGACTGCCTCGGCGCATGTGGGCCGGCAGCAAGCTGCAGTTCCATGCACCGATTCTCGCCGGGCAGAAGCTGTCACGGACGACGACCATCGAATCGATTACGGAGAAGACAGGCGGCAGCGGATCCCTCTGCTTCGTCGTGCTGCGCCACGAGGTCTCCGCCGATGGAAACCTCGCGACAACGGATCGACACACGATCGTCTACCGGGAAGCCACCTCGGCGCCGAACGGATCCACTGCAGCTCCAGCACGGGCAGATTCACCTGCACCCGAAGGATGGGACTGGGTGCGCTCGGTCCGTCCCAACGAGGTCATGCTCTTCCGCTACTCAGCGCTGACGTTCAACTCCCACCGCATCCACTATGACCACCCCTACGTGACGGGCGTCGAAGGCTACCCGGGACTCGTCACCCACGGCCCGCTGACCGCAACGCTCCTCCTGGACGCGTTCATGAAGAACCATCCAGAGGCGACTGTTGCTACGTACGACTTCCGCGCGAAGTCACCCCTGTTCGCGAACGAGCAGATCCACCTCGTCGGGCGGTCCACCGGTGGCAACACCCACGAACTCGAGGCCATCGGACCTGATGGCAAGGCCGCGATCGCGGCAACAGTGACGACCACGGAAAGCTGAGGAGCACCTATGTCAGAGACACGCCCCGCCCCACTGGCCGGACTCAGAGTCGTCGAGATCTCCGCCTTCGTCGCAGCACCTCTGGGTGCGATGACCTTGGCGCAGCTGGGTGCCGATGTCATCCGTATCGACCCCATCGGCGGCAACATCGATGCCAACCGGTGGCCGATCAGCGACGACGGCACCAGCATCTACTGGGCAAGCCTCAACAAGGGCAAACGCTCGGTCACCCTCGATCTCAAGTCCGAAGAGGGGCAGAAGATCGCGACCGACCTCATCGCCGAGGCGGGTACCCTGGTCACGAACCTGCCCGCTCGCGGCTGGCTTTCGTACGAGAATCTTGTGCAGCATCGTGAGGACCTCGTCATGCTGCGGCTCAATGGTTCCCATGATGGGAAACCGGCCGTGGACTATACGATCAACGCCGCTAGCGGATTCCCTATCATCACCGGTGACGACGAGCGTCCCGTCAACAATGCGCTGCCGGCGTGGGATGTCGCGGCAGGGCTCTACATCTCCAACGGGATCATTGCCGCCGAACTTGATCGGCGGTCCTCAGGCAAGGGCCAGGAGATCACCTTGGCATTGTCCGATGTCATGCTCGCGACCGTGGGCAACCTCGGCTATATCGCCGAGGTCCAGTCGACCGGTAAGACGCGGGGACCGCTGGGCAATGGGCTCTATGGCGCATACGGTCAGTCGTTTAAAACCTCGGATGGTCGCGAGATCATGGTTGCCGTCATCTCGAACAAACACTGGCGCGGGCTGGGTACAGCGACAGGGCTGTCCGAGAAGCTGGAGATGATCGGGCCGCTGTTGGATGTCGATCTGTCCACGGAAGGCGGGCGCTTCGAAGCTCGCGAAGCCATCGACGCAGTGGTGCGTCCATGGTTCGCTGCGCACACTGCCGCCGAGGCTGCGGAGGCGTTGAGCGGCGCCGGTGTCCTACAGGGGGAGTTCCAGACATTTGAGGAGCTTGTCAACAACGATCCGTGGTGCTCGTTGGAGAACCCGTTGTTCAGTGAGATCGATCAGCCGGGAGTCGGGACTGTGCTGGCGCCGCGGGTGCCGCTGTCGTTTGCCGGGTCGCCGGTTGCTGATGCTGTTCCGGCTCCGCAGGTGGGTGGGGATACTGAACGTGTGTTGGCGAATAAGTTGGGACTAAATGTGGAAGAGGTCGCCAAATTGGCTATGGGTAGCAAATGGCGCTGAAATGGCGGCTATGCTCAGTGAGCTATATTCCAGAATTAATCAAAGTGCACGTGCTGGCAGAACCATGTTAAGGCTAGAGATCCGATATTGGTTTATTGCTGCAGAAAAGGGAAAATGCGAGAAATGATTAAAAGCCTTTGATCGGCGGGGTTTTCTGCGGTACGGCAGACCTGTCCCACGGTAGAAAGTGAGTGCGGTCATTTTCGAACGCTGGGAGTTTGAGACCAAGAAAGTCAGTAGGCGTCTCTGCAGAGGGGAACCCGAGCCAAGATCGGAGTGCTGCAGCAACATGATAGGCCAAAATAGGAGGTACAGCGTTTCCGATTTGTCGATACTTGGAACTTTGTGGACCGCGCCATTCCATACGAGTGGGAAATGTTTGAATGGATGCCGCCTCTTCAACCGTAATTCTCCGCATTCGCTCGGGAACCGAAGTCGCAACTGGGCCACCGTCCCACAGCTGCCGATGGTAACTGGACACCCAGCTCTCAGCGCCGGTGCTCAGTTGCTGTTGGTCAATAATAGGTGTCCGATTACCACCCATTGACGCGGGAAGAGTAGGTGCAGGCCTTTCTAGATCCATCGGCCGACCTTGACCGTTGAACAACATGCCCGCGAATGGCGAGCGTCTGAGCACTGGCGACTTTGCGGGCGTCACGCGAGCCGTACATAGAGTGTCGTTGCCCGGCTGCCCCCAAGCGGGCAACTGCTGGAGGGCCGTTCTAAGCGTCGGTTGGGAATCGGCTGTAGTCGGCCTAGGAGAAGGCATTGCTGGAAGTGGCTTTCGCACCCCAATCAGGAACATACGCAATCGAGCCTGAGGCGCACCAAAGTGGCTGGCGTTAAGAACATGGAGGGAAGTGGAGTATCCAAGACCTTCGGACTCGCGTAGGAGTTCTTCGCGTAGACCTGCCCAACGTCGATTGGTGGCGAGGGCTTGCACATTCTCCATCACAAAAGCAATTGGCTTAATCCGATTGACGACCGCCAAAAAGTTCCAGACCTGTCTAGAACGAGGATCGTTCGGATTCATCTTTCCTGCTACTGAAAATCCTTGACAAGGTGGACCCCCAATAACGATTTCTGCATCGCCGGCCTCGGGGAGATCAGGGACAGACTTAATGTCACCATCCACGATGCGATGTTCAGCGTGCGCTAGATGTGGCAACCGACTCCGTGCCTGCTCCATCCAGGCCGTGTAACTGTCAAGAGCCACCGCATCAATATCATTCGCAAAAACTGGGGTGAACCCCGCAAGAGCGAACCCGAGATCCATTCCGCCAGCTCCGCTAAATAGGGAAACTACTCGAGGCGCGTCCACCATTACCCTCCATGGCCTGAAAAAGAGCTCTTGCACCAGCTGCAAGAGCTCACTAAATATGCTACCAGAAATCAGCGGCGAGAGGCTGTAGCATCGCCTGCATGTACCCTGTTCAGAAACATGGATCCCGATCACGCCGGAAGAGGGTGCGGCTTGCAGATTGAATCAACTATAGGAGCCTACCTTCAGGCGGTCAGGGAGGCACAACACTTGTCTCAACGGGACATAGCAGAGCAAATGAATTTGGACCCATCCACTCTGTCTCGAATGGAAGCCGGCCGGAACCGCTGGAGCGTGGAAGCGTTCGTGCAATGCTGCCAGGTGTTGAATGTTTCACCAAGCGAAGTACTGGCGGGGGTTGTAAAAAGCATAAGTACTGCAACCAACAACACTTTGTGGGAGGAATAATGGTCGGAGTTCGGAGTGTCACATACGCGCTCAGTCAGCTGCTGCTCCCAATAGCCCAGCACAATTTTCATGCGGCCTGGGAGCGCGCTCAGCATAAACTGGAGCCACTAAACCTAGTAACCGAAGAAGAGCGCGCAGACTATTTATCGTTTGAAATAGACAGGTGGCGGGAGCAACGAAAACCAACGGCCTTTCTGAAAAGATTGGTCAGCGAGTGTCTTAGCGTAGAAGAGAGTCTTGGGGAACTCTTTCCCAGTAAGTATTTCGACGCACACAAGAAGCTCACTGGACAGGGAAATCTATCATTCGAAAATGCGTCAGCATTGCTTAGTCATTCAAATTTAATCGCGAGGCTACTTAATGACGAACACCTCTCCTGCGCTCAGATAGCAGGCGTCCTTAGCGCTCGCAGAGGAGGATTCGAATACAACTGGCACCAACTCAAACTAGTCGCCCGCGCGTTAGGTGGAGCGCCGGAACTGGACGAAGAAGAAATACTTAAGCTATCCGACGAGGACGTTGCCGGAGCTCCGGAGAAGTTTGGGGACGCTTCGCCTAAGGAATGTATCGAATTGATCGGCGACATTGGTACGAGACTGGGCTATCCGAGCGATTTAGCCGATGCTTTATATCGCTTCTTCCCGGATGCAAAAAGCTTCGTTCCAGCATATTCGGTAATCTTAAACACAAATTTGCTAGTAGTGGATAGCTATGATCACCCAGCATCCGCCGCGTATGAGTTCCAGCCTCGCGGTCTACTATCTCACGTCCTACAGAGAGACAAGCATCCTTCATATCATCCGAGCGAAAGCGCCTACTTGAACAATTCAAAGGGAGCTTTTGCCTTCGACCGAAATTGGGCTTGGTCGCGCAAAGGATCGGGGCGCGTTCAAGCTCTCGCTCTTGCAGATCTATTGGACGGACTCAGCCAGATGGCGTATCCGGCCCGACGTGAGTTGGCATCCTGGATCAGGTCATGGCTTATGAGGATAGAGGAAGACTTCGTCGTCCACCGTGTTGAGGTTGAACCGCCCTCATGGACCGGAATCGAGAATTTCTTCGACAGAATATCAGCTGAGAATACACGCACCTTCGGCATTCTGGAGCAGCGAGCGGTTGACTTCTTGGCAACTGCTTGGTTCGACACCGTGGAAACGGAGTACGACGTGCGTGGGCGGGGAGACTCGGTCTCTGCATCTAATACTGCAAAAGCGAAACTTGGCGATGTTGAGTTTAAATCGAAGTCTCTTCGACAAGTCCGGGCATTCGAAGCGCATGGTGGAAAGCTTTCGAAGTTTTATGTTGACATACATGGTGCATCCTTTTCGAAAATACTCCCTAAGAGGCAAACTGAATTTGACCAACTTGGAATTCCGGAGAGCTGGGATATCGAGGTCATATTTATAGCTCACGAAATTGAAGCGAAATTGAAAAACCAATGGACCGAGGAAGTGTGTAAATACAATGTACGTTGGACCTGTAAAACTTACTCTGAAACTTGGGTCGAGGTTCTGGAATCCGTCGACCGTGACCTCTTGACCAAGTTGTTTCACGTGTATGTTACCGAACCCATTTCCGGTCGCTGGGTGTCGGACGGGGTTAAGTCGAAATTTAACAAAATCGTGTCCGAATAGGCGCGATGATGTGGCGACCAGGGTCTGTGGGACAACAATTGTCGAAATCGATATCAACCTGGCAAATTCGTGTAATCGTTTCCGCGTAGCTATCAGGTTCCCATATGCTTACCTACGTAGTCTGAAATTTGCACACATCTAAGTGCAGGAGTTGATATTTCCAAGGGCCGATTCAAGCCGAATCGTTCCTGGATCAGCCTGCGCGTAGCCTTCAATGTCTTTTTACCGTGCCGATATCGCTCCGGGTTCTTATCAAATTGTGTATGTGATTCGCTCGCAACCGTACCAGCAGACGGCGTGTTCTTTACTCCTGCGCTTTTTTGACGTTTCGAAAATTCTACTCGTTCGTTGATTAACATTTTTACTGATAGGTCACGTGTTTCCAAAGTCGCTTGCGCCAAAATGGAATCAAGATCGGAGATGTCGATTTCAGGGAAGACCTCTCGAAGGTGGTGAATATTCAAATAATGTGATTCTATGTCGGTTCCATCGGTAATAAAAGGCAACGCGCCAGTTGCTCGCATTTCAGTGACGAAATCAGTGAGTTCAATTTCGTCAACATAGTCACGGTCTCTGTGGATTATGACCCGTGTGCCGGGCGCTTTGTCGTGAATAAACTTCGCAATTGCTACCGCTGACTTGAGATTAGTACAACCTTTATATGACCAGATGTCGTATTTCAGAGTCGTCAGACCAGAGGAATCCAGCAGAGTGCGTAAAGCTTTATGATTTTCATCTTCGGTGATGACCACAAATGGCACCTTGCCATGGTTGAGTCGATCTGCAGCGTCGAGTGCCCCGAGTTCCAACAATGCGTCGATTCTATCAAATTCGCTATCTTGTATCTGACCAGAAGCTAGCCAGGTTATGTCGGCGTCGTTTTCATGGAGGGCGTCAATAAAGGACCGAGAGTGTGTCGATAATAGAATTTGGAAATCTAGTTCAGTTGCAAGTTTCACTAGGAGAGTGGCAAGTTTACGCTGATTGTTTGGATGCAAATGAGAGTCTGGTTCGTCAAGTATTAGCAAGGAAGGCCTGTAGACGCCGACGTAAGCAAGTACCTGGATTGCTTGCAGGATGCCGGTCCCACTTGAGTCAATCGGTAAATTGCTTCCTTCTCTTTTGACGTAAGCTGATATCGTCTCGTCCGCCTCTTGGTTGAAGTATACTGAGATATCCACGTCAGGGAAAATCTCATGTAGCTGGTCCTGAAAAATGCTCCATGAGGTTTGATCTTGGCTCAAGTCCAATAGGACGTTTCTGAAGACGCTGTTCGCATCGCCGCGAGCTGCGGCGCGTCTGACCAGACCCGCCGATTTATACTCTTCGAACGCAGGTATACCGGCTAACCCCGGTGCCACGATACTGTAGGGTTGTTCGTAATTTTCGAGTTTTTTACCTAAGGCTTCGCCCGACATCTTTATGCTGATGTTCTTGTTTTTACCTTTGGCTACCGTCAGATTAATTTGTCCTTCGTCGTCTTTAAATTCGGCGTGTATTGCCTTCGAATGATCTTGAGTCAACTTTCCATGCGGCGCTAATGCTTGAACATCACGTAATGGCGTGTATATTAACTGCTCGGTTGATAGGGTTCCCGAGATGGCATCGTTTCTCCACTTGGATACTCCATCTAGTTTCAGACTTTGCGCAACTGACACCGCGAATTGTATCCCCTGTAGTAGTGAACTTTTACCCGCATTGTTTGGTCCCACAAGTACTGTTACTTTTCCTAGTTGAAGTGTAGTGTTGCTAAGTGATTTAAAATTCCGGAGGGTGACACTTTTTAGCAATTGAGGGCCTTTTTCGTTAAGTTGTGTTCAGTTGGCGTAAGTGCGATGTAGTTGTTTTTATGAACTGGTCTATATATAAATACTATAGCTGAACGTAGGCCTTTGGGACTGTAGGTTAGTGGCGCCACTCCTGCCCTTGCCCAACTGCTTTGCGGGTAAATGTCGTGGCCCAAGTGTGCGGGCATGTACTCATCGGGCACAGCGGTCTCGAACCCGGTAGCCAGCAGGCCACCGGTCGTGATGAGGAATCTCCTGACTCTGTCGGTGAGGTCCAGTTTGCCCGAGCGTTCGGCGATCGGAAGCAGGCGCGTGTCCAAGCGCATGGTGAGGCGGCGACAGACCCGGTTCATAGGTATGGCTATGGTAGTTGTCGGCGGGATCTAGGATTCTGACCGGCGTGATCACAGGGATTCCGGTGTCTGCTCCGAGAAGACGGCCGGCACACATCGCACGAGTTCGTCGTTGGCCATGAGGTCTCCCTCGTATCGGGCGGGGGAGTGAAAGTCCTGACCGCTGCATTCCTACTAGAGGTTCCGAACGAGATCTTACGTAAAGCTGCGGCGGGCGGTGCTGGTGATCGCCTCGACGGCGTCCTGGCTACCGAAGTCTCGCCCTCCGAGCAGAATGCGCCGTAGACCGAAAGCGGTGGTCGTGTGCAATCCGTGATGGACCGGTTCAGGCATCCTTGCCGCCGGGCCACTGTCGTGTCGAAGATGCTGTCGGTAATTACCTTCGCGCCGGGAGTCATTTTGCGTAACCGTTTTTCGGTTCTGGTTTTCAGGACATCGACGAGTTCGACTGCCCACGCCTTGCCATTGGTTCGCTCCGAAAGCGGATTCTCGCGGAGAACTGTGGCCTCGGCGGCGAGGGTGTCCGCACACAGGTGCGCGGTGAGTACGTCGTCAGCTGTGGATGCCACTGGCGCCGCTGAAAATCCCGGCAACCCTCAGTCGCCGGGTCCAAAAGTCGAGCGGCCGGCCCAGGGCACACCGACCAGAAGATAAGCAGCTAACTTGCAGCCGAACGTGCGGCTCTCCTTCGCGTGCTGGGCCCTTCCAGACTCGAGTTCACCTGGGATACTTAAATTGGCCCAACTATTGATGAATCACGAACGATAGCGGACAACGAAAGCGTGATTGACCATAAACGATGTCGGGATGAGGCCGCTGTTCGGCTTGGCGACGAGATCGCCGCGTGTTCAGGTACTACCGAGACGCAGTGGCGAACTACCGCGGCGGGCAACAATGCCTCCCCACAACGAAAGGCACCAGCGGTGACCGACAGCGCTTCCGCCCCAACCCGCACCGAGACCGATTCGATCGGCAGTCTCGAGATCCCCGCTGCAGCGTATTGGGGTGTGCACACGGCTCGCGCGATGGAGAACTTCCCGATCGCGCGCCGCCCAGTCTCCGTCTACCCCGACTTCGTCCGTGCCTTCGCCTGTGTGAAACAGGCCGCGGCGCGGGCGAACCTGGAGATCGGTGCCCTTGATGAGCAGCGAGCCAACCTCATCGACGCCGCCTGCGAGGAGATCAAGGGCGGGCGGCTCCACGACGAGTTCACCGTCGGCGTGATCCAGGGTGGGGCGGGCACCTCGACGAACATGAACGCCAACGAGGTGATCACGAACCGCGCACTTGAGATCGGCGGTCACGCGAAGGGCGACTACTCGTTCATCAACCCCAATGACCATACGAACCACAGCCAGTCGACGAACGACACCTACCCGACGGCGATCAAGATCGCGCTGGCCTTCTCACTGCAGAACCTCCTCGGCGAACTCACGCTTTTGGCGGATGCCTTTGCCGCGAAGGGTCGCGAGTTCTCCGATATCATCAAGGTCGGTCGCACCCAGCTCCAGGACGCGGTGCCGATGACCCTGGGTCAGGAATTCAACGCCTTCGCCACCACTCTGCGTGAGGACGTCCAGCGTCTCGAAGATGCGGTCGCACTCCTCGGCGAGGTCAACATGGGCGCCACTGCGATCGGAACGGCGATCAACGCACCCGTCGGGTACAAGGAAGCGGTGATCAAGCACCTGCGCACCATCACCGGACTCGAACTCGTCACCGCCGGCGACCTCGTCGAATCCACCTCGGACACCGGAGTCTTCATCACCTTCTCCGGGGCGCTCAAGCGCAGCGCTCTGAAGATGTCGTAGATCGCCAACGACCTGCGTCTGCTGTCCTCGGGACCACAGGCCGGCTTCGGTGAGATCAACCTGCCTGCCCGCCAAGCGGGCTCATCGATCATGCCCGGCAAGGTCAACCCCGTCATCCCCGAGGCTGTCTCCCAGGTCGCCTACTCGGTCGCCGGTGCCGACGTCACCGTGTCCATGGCCGTCGAGGCCGGCCAGCTCCAGCTCAACGCCTTCGAGCCGGTCATCGCCCATTCCCTGTTCCAGTCGATCACCTGGCTCGAGCGTGCCTGCCAGACCTTCCGCGTCAACTGCGTCAACGGCATCACCGCCAACGAGGCGGCGCTCGAGGACACCGTGGCCAGGTCTGTCACCGTCATCACCGCACTCGCTCCGGTCATCGGCTATGTACCGGCCGCGCAGCTGGCCAAGCAGGCGCTGGCGACCAATGAACCGATTTCCGACCTGGTTATTGCGCAGGGTCTGCTCGACCGTGCCCAACTCGAGGAGATCCTCAAGCCCGAACGCCTGACCGGCCTGCCCGCCGACCATGGTGTCGAGAACACGACCGAGGGCGCCGAGGCGGTTCCTCGTGACGAGATGACCTCGGAGATCCCTGTGATGGCGTCTGCTGAGTGAACCAGTTTCGCCAGTCCGCGCATTGGTTGCGTACGGCAGGCGACAGCTCAGTGATTCCGCAGCCCCAAGGCCTCCCAGGCGAATGTTGCGACCCAGTGTGAGGCCATGTACTCGTCCGAGACAGAAGCTTCGAGCCCGGGAGCCATGAGTGTCTCGACTCTGGTGAGGATCCCTTTGGCACGGACGGCGAGCTCGTGGTCACTCGAGCCTTCAGCGATGTCCAGCAGTCGTGGCGCCAGACGCATCAGCGATGCGGCGACCGACAGCCCCAGGCCGTAGAGATGACTCTGATATCCGTCTGTGGGATCGAGCACTTGGACCGGCTTGAGCGCAGGCGACTCCGGAGTCAGTTCCGACAAGAAGTCCGGCAACCAGACGGCGAGCTCATCCTCGGTCAGTACCTCTGCCATGAGATCGGCTTCGCAAAGCCCAGGGGAGAGAAAGTCCTGACCGCTGCGCTCCTGATGGAAGTTCCAGGCATGGTCATCGGTAAAGCAGCGCCTGGCGGATGCGGCGATGGCATCGTCGACGTCGTGGCGTCCCAGTTCCCGAGCGCCGAGGAGGATCCGACGCAGGCCGAACGCCGTATTCGAGTGCAGTCCGTGACGAACGGGTGCTGCCATCTTCGGCAGCCATGCCGCGGTCAGGTCGAAGACCGTCTCAGCAAGCACCTCGGCGTCGGTGGCCAGATCCCGCAGCCGCGGTTCCGAACTGGCATGCAAAGCCCGGACGAGTTCGACGGCCCATGCCCACCCATAGGGACGTTCCCACGTCGGATTCTCACGCAGGAAAGCCGCCTCGGCGGTGAGCTTCTCAGAGCTGAGATGAGCAGCCAGTGTCTCGAGGGCCTCGTCGCGCCACGGTGCGGCCTGGGCGGTTTCGGTGCTCAGCAGCGACACGAGGAGGAAGTGCATGTGGACGCTTGAATGCCAGTCGAAGGAGTTCGCGAACGCCGGGTTCTTCTTCCGCGGCTCGACGATGTCATCGGCCGAACGCGCGACGTGATGCGCAGCGTACGGATAGTCACGGGTGATGTTGGACAGCGCGACCTGGGCGAACGGGGTGACGAAATCTTCGGGGGATGTCATGTCGGTTCCTTCGTCGAGGGCCTGCGGTGGGTGTGCCGACAGGGCACCCGGCGGCGGGTGCGCAGAGTCGATTCTGTCACCTCGGCGGTGGTTGCGTGTGCGCAGCTCACCGTCGTCTGTTGTTCGACTCGGTCAGCTCGACATATGCCAGGTGGCGATCCGCGGTGAAGCAGACGATCTTGCCCTTGTGATTCGTCGTGCGTCTGAGTATTCCTGCCCCGGTGAGCTCGACCAGAGCCCGGTATGCGGCGGCCCGAGAAACCCCATGTTCTGTGGCAACTGAGTCGATCGTGAGCACGGGTTCGCGAGCTAGACCGTCCAGGATCTTCAATATCGTCGAATTGGCGCGTGGACGTGCTGGAGACTTTCCCTGCTCTTGACGATGGCGAACGAGGTCGTCGACGACGGTGTGATCCAGGGCGATGATGTCCTCGGAGAGCAGGATCGCATTGTCCGCGGCATGTTCGACTGCGGCAGCGAACGAGAGAACCCAACCATCCAGGTCGGCAGGATCGCGCCGAAACGAGGTCAGTCCGCCGATGTAGGCGTCGGTGTCAGAGGCGAATACTGTGCTGATAGGCACCAGCACATTGCGGATCGCGTCTGATCTCTTCAGGACCGTGTGGATGAGTGCTCGACCGGTTCTGCCGTTGCCGTCAGCGAACGGGTGGATGGTCTCGAACTGAGCATGCGCCAGAGCAGCACGCACGACCGCATTGCCAGAAGTGTTCGTGAGAAATTCTGCGAGATCAGCAGTCAGTCGCGGGACTTCTGTCTCGGGAGGCGGAATGAACTCTGCACGCAGCGGACTGTTGCCCGGACCGCCGACCCAGTTCTGCTCCTGTCGCAGACCGAAATTCAGGCGCGGCTCGATGGAGTGCTGCAGCTCTTCGATATCGGAGATCGTGATTGCGCGATTCGGATCTGCGAGCTCAGCGATCGCTGCTTCGGTTGCGCGGACGTTGGCGATGACGTCGAGTGCCACTCGACTGCCATGCTGAAGCCGTTCGGCGATGGCGAGCTTCTTCAGGCTGAGCCGGTTCCCCTCGATCCACGATGATGAAATGCTCTCCGACCGAATGAGCAGGTGGTTGAGGTAGCGAGCTCCCAATTCGCCGATGCGCTCATCGAGGCGTGCGAGCACGGCGACTGCAGCCTCTGCCGCCCGTTGGGCTTCGCGACCGAGCTCGGGAAGTTCTGCAGGCAGCTCGTCGGGAATGTACGCCCGGTAGGTGCCTGACGCACGATCCTTTCTGCTCAGACCCGCAGGGTTGGGTGAAGCCCAGTAGCGCTCGATGCTGTCCGGCATGGGTGTCCTTCCGGGCGTCGGCTAAACTCACAGATGATCTCTGAATATTTACTTTAGTGTATCTAAAGTAAATATTCGAGAGTTTTGCTGACGCGTATCTACCGGGTGCAGCAGTTCTGGGATGCTGCGACTGTGCGCGTGCGCTTGCCCGAGGTCGTCGAACGGATGCTTGGACCGCTGACCGTGCTGCGTTTCCAGCGTTCTTCCGCATTCACCTTTGATCGCTCAGCGTGCAATCGCGAACCCTTGCTCCTCGAGGGCCCACTGACGTTTGAGGGACATTCGATCCACGGCCGGAAGGGAGAAGCCTTCGGGCGAAAACGGGCACCGACTAGGCTGGAGCCGCACAATGACCAATGCAGCGGAAGGAGGGTGTGTAGTGGCGCAAGCGCCCCGCGTTTACGGCAAGACGGTCGATGAACACACTCGGTGCGAACACTATTCGACCGAGCTGGATATCATCGCCATTCGCTTCGCATGCTGTAACCGGTACTATCCGTGCCATCTTTGTCACAGCCAGTCCGTCGACCACCTCGCGCGGCAGTGGCCCCGTGAGAAATGGGATCAAAGGGCCGTCCTCTGCGGAAGCTGTTGGACGGAGCTGACGATCGAGGCGTATAGACGCGCACCTGCTTGTCCCGAGTGCGCGGCGCCGTTCAACCCGCGGTGCGAAGCGCATTCAGACTATTATTTCGACGGGTGACCTGGAGGCCGCTCCGGCGGTGGAGGCAATGGAGTTCGCGCGGCCACTGACGCCCCAGTGGGACAAATAATCGGTGGTCAAGTATCTGCGACTGCTGTCGTCGGGACCACAGGCCGGCCTTGGCGAGCTCACTCGAGGCATGAGGCTCGGATCGAACCTCACGCCTCGAGAGGTGAGTGTGCGCTCAGTCCTGAGACACCGAGGCGGCCAGGTTGGCCAACGAGGATTCGAGTCCGTCCTGATCGACGACGGGGAAGCTGATCTGTGCCAGCACGTCCTTGTCCGTGACTGAACTCCAGTCATAGGTGATGGAGGCCTCGGTCGAGTGGCGGCCCAGAGGAGTGAGCTCCCAGACCCACTCCCATCCCGCGGGCTCCTGACCGCTCGGCGCGGTGGTCCAGGCCAGGAGTTTGTTCTCCTCGTAGCCGACGACGTGGTTATCGGTCTTGTAGTCGCCGCCCATCTTGTCCCAATGCATGTTCATCGTGAACACCTGACCGACGGCGGTGATGCGATCGGTCTTGTCGTCGGAGACCACCATGCCCGAACCGTCGATCTCTGAGTGTCGCTCGGGGTTGGAGAGTACTGCGAAGATGTCCTCCGGTGCAGCATCGATCGTTCTGGAAGCGCTGACTTTCGTCTCTGTCATGGTCTTCGCCTTTCGTTGCTTTTACTCCGGCTGTTCGAGACCCGGTCGACTGACCTGATCCTGGTGGCCAGGCTATACCCGGAGCGGCGACGCGTCACTCTGCTGAGGCAGGATCGATGTTGCCGAACAGCTCGAGGGTCCACGCCACCCAATGCGACACAATGTATTCGTCCGAGACGGCGGCTTGTCTCAGATGCGTTCGCCACCGCGTCTCAGCAGCCGAAGAGGCGAGCGAAGAAGCCGCCGCTCTTGTTCGCGCGGGCCGCCGCGACCTCGGTGTCGGTGTGTTTGCCGTTGCACCACTGTCCGGCGGGCACGGTCTGCTTGACTGATTGGATGTGGTTGCCGCAACCGGCCCAGGTTGTCTTCTCGCAGACTTTGCATGTCACTGCTCTGCACGCGGTGGCCTCTTTCATCGCTGTCGTCGGAGAGTGCCCGGGACGCCCGTTCGGATACCCCGGTAGGTATAACTTCAATATACCTATGGGGGTATAGTGATTGTCAATCCGAATACCGAAAGACCACGATGGGGGAACGCTCATGACCGACCAGACGCTGTCCACAGAACATGCGGGAACCATCGCTGCGAAGAGCGAGGCCGACATGGCTGTACCCGATGCCGGCGCGACCGAAGCGGAGCTGGGGTCCGAGGTCGTTCTCGCCGATCCGGCGGCGCAGAAGAAGATTCTCAACCGATTGCGTCGTGCGCAGGGACAGCTCGGAGCCGTCATCAGCGCCGTCGAAGACGGGTCCCACTGCCGCGATGTCATCCACCAGCTGTCAGCTGTGACGAAGGCGCTCGACCGCGCGGGATTCCTTGTGATCTCGACCGCGCTGCGCGAATGCCTTGACGGCGAAACTGAGGACGGCGCGCAGGTCGACGAGCTGGAGAAGCTCTTCCTGACCCTGGCCTAGGAGACTCCCACCCCCGCCGCCGATGCAGCCGTGTTCAGCCCGAGCCGGAGTCGGTCTCTTCGCTTTTGCCGGCGCAGCTTCTGCCGCTGCTTTCTCCATCGCCTTCGTCGCTGGTGTCGTCGTCGGTTTCCTCATCCCGGCTGCTCCTATCGAAGAGGACGATGAATGTGGCCCCGGCCAGCACCAGCCCGGAGATGACGATTGCGATGGGCCCGAACTGGAAGGGCAGGACATTGCGGAGCAGCCCGCGCACCGTCGAACTCGGATCTGCGAGTGTGGCGGCGACGAAGATTGCGACCAGGATCGAGACCCCCAGTGCGGCGAATCGGTTCCAGGCTCCATCAATGTGCCCAGACAGCAGCCGTCCGGCCTTGATGATCCGTCCCGTGCGCAGAATTCGCAGTGCACCGATGAGTCTGATCAGTCGAAACAGCTGCACCGGACCGAGGGCGAAGACGACGCCGAGGACGATGAGGATGGTGAGCACCACCAGCCACAGATGCCGTTTGAACCAGGCGATCTTGTCAGGGGCGATGACGAGGAGGATGAGGGTCTCGCCGACGAGGACCAGTCCGGAGAGGAAATTGATGACCCTTCCGGCATCGGCCCACGGTCCGGAGAGGAAGCTGAGGAACACCGCTGGAATCGACACGAGCGCAGCGATGAGGACCGGCATCGCCAGTCGCTCTTGCCAGCGCTGCTCTCGGCTCGTTGCGTTCGGGTGCTCATTCATCGTCCCCCACAGGATAAACGGTCATCGCACTCCGGCAAGACCGCTGTAGTGTCGGACCAGCCTCGCGCACGCATCTATCCCTCCAACAGCCCCCTGATGTCATCGGCGGTCACCGTCTGGCTGAAGGCCTGACCGCTGGGTCCACGTCCTCCGAACGCTCCGCCGTCGCTCATGAGCGAGTCGAAGAGCTCGGCCTTCCTCTTCTGCAGGGCCAGGACCTTCTCCTCGATCGTGCCCTCGGCGACGTAGCGGTAGACCATGACGCTCTTCGTCTGCCCGATCCGGTGGGCCCGGTCGATGGCCTGATTCTCTGTGGCCGGATTCCACCACGGGTCCATGAGGAAGACATAGTCCGCCTCGGTGAGGTTGAGGCCGAACCCGCCGGCCTTGAGGCTGATGAGGAACACCGGAGCCGCCCCGGTGCGGAACTCATCGATGATCGTCTCCCGTTTGCGCGTCGAGCCATCGAGGACGACGTAGGGGACACCTCGGCGATCGAGGTCCTCGGCGACCTTGTCGAGGAACGAGGTGAACTGGCTGAACACGATCGACCGGTGCCCCTCGGCGACGACATCCTCGAGACGCTCCATGAGAGCCGCGAGCTTGCTCGAGGCTACGCCCTCATGCTCGACGTCGACGATGCGCGGGTCCAGGGCGAGCATCCGCAGCAGGGTCAGCGACCGGAAGACGATGAACCGCTGCTTGTCGTACTCGCTGTCGATGAAGCCGAGGATCTTCTTCCTCTCCTTCTGCAGCACCCGGTCATAGAGCTTCCTGTGCTCGGAGTTGAGCTCGACATTAATCACCTGCTCCTGCTTCTGAGGCAGATCGGCGGCCACAAGATCCTTCGATCGGCGCAGCATGAACGGCCTGATCCGGCGCTGCAGTCGCGTCATCCGCCCCGGATTCTCACCACCTTCGATGGGCCGCACATACTCTTCTTCGAAGCGGTGTGCGCTGGGGAAGAGGCCCGGCGCGGTGATCGAAAACAGCGACCACAGGTCCCGCAGCGAATTCTCCAGTGGCGTGCCAGTCAACGCCAGCCGGAAGGGGGCGTTGACCGACGTCGCGGCCTGGTGGACCTGGGACGAGCTGTTCTTGACGAACTGCGCCTCATCGAGGACGAATCCCGACCAGGTCAGGTCTGAGATCGGGTCTTCGTCGAGGCGGAGCATGGCATAGGACATGACGATGACATCGGCACCGTCGACTACCTCGGCGAGGTGCTTCTTCCTCTTCTTCGTCGACTCGGCAACCACGCGAACGTCGAGGTCGGGGGTGAACTTCGCGGCTTCCTTCGCCCAGTTGCCCACCACCGAGGTGGGGGCGACGACGAGGAACGGCGGGTGCGGTTCCACATCCCCGGAGTTCGCGTGCGCAGTCTTCGCGTGCTCGGCCTTCGCATGGGCGATGAGTGCCAGGGTCTGCAGGGTCTTGCCCAGCCCCATGTCATCGGCGAGGATCCCACCGAGGCGGCACCGATGCAGCAGCGCCAACCACCGGAAGCCCTGCACCTGGTAGGGCCGCATGGTCACACCGCCCAGCGGCGGCACCTCAACAGCGGGCAGATGATCGAGATCGGCCAGCGCCAGGGCCGACTCCCTCCAGGACTGGGCGGGCTCGGACTCATCGGCTAGGTCCTCGAATTCGGACCACAGACCCACCTGCAAGCGGCTGATCTTCGGTGACTCGGGTTCCCATTCGGGGACGAGATCCGCCTCGGCCAGTAGGGCCTTGATCTTGTCGAAGACCGGTTTGTTCAGCGACAGGAAGGTGTCGTCGGAGAGTTTGATCTTCTTCGTGCCCGCCGCCAGGGCCTTGAAGAGTTTGACGAAGGGCACCGGGTGGCCATCGACGGTGATCTGGAAGCCGAGGTCGAACCAGTCGTTCTTCTCCGACTCCACCGAGGTGATCTTGACGTTAGGTTCGCCGCCGAGCTCCCGATACGGCTGCTTCTTCCCGCGGGTGATGACCTTGACGTGCTCGATGTCCTCGAGTCCGGGCAGGACGTTGACGACGAAGTCCGCGGTGTCGGCGTCGGTGAGCTCCATATCGCGGATGCCGCTGGGAAATGAGGCATCGGCCAGGTGGGCTTCGACGTCGCGGGTGACGCCTGCTTCATGCTCGAGATCGCGGTTCTCACGTGCAGCGTGGCCACTGCTCGTCGCTGCCAGCGCCACCGGCAACGTCCGTCGCGGCCCCGAATACTCCCAATACCACTCCAGGCTCACCTGGTCTGAAACTCCGAACTTGAGGAACAGCACCAGTCGCGGCTGGCTGAACTGGGGAAACTTCACCGACTCATCGGTGCTGACCACCTCGGTGCTGTTGCGCAGCTGCGGGTAGTACTCCTCGAAGAACTCCTCGGCCTCGTCATTGGGGATGGTGATCGGCCCGGGTGCGTTGAAGACAGAGAGTGCTGACTCCCTCGTTGATGCGGTGGTCGGTGCCAGGGTCACGGTGAAGCCCGAGCGCAGGTCGACGCCGAAGAACCCGTGCGTCCAGATCGGCTTGATGAGGCCGGGGGCGAACTCGCGCTCATCGATGGTGGCCCGCGGTTGCACCCGCAGCTGCCCTTGGACGCGGTTGACGTCGACGACGGCCTTGGCATGCCGCCCGATGTGGATGTTCATGCCCTGATTGACCCCGACGAGCTCGATGCCGAGCGCCGTCCCCTGATCGAACATCTCCCACAGCAGGGGAGTGCGAAAGTCGCCGAGGCTGTAGGGCGCACCGTCGGGTGTGAAGTCCGTCTTGTCTCGGGTTCGTAGGCCCGCGAGCTGGGAGAACCATTCCTGGTGGCGTGGATCGACGTCGAACTGCCTGGCCATTCGGTCGATATTGCGCCAGGTCAGCGACTTCTTCACCCAGTTGCCGGACTCGCTGAGGAGGAGTGGGCGGATGGCCAAGCTCGGGTTGGCTCCCGGAGTGACCTCGTTCTTGGCAAGCAGGGTCGAATGCTTCGGTTCGAACCAGGTGCGAGCCACAACCTCGACGAGCTCGAATCCCAAGGCCACGGGCGTGTACTCCTTGGGAGCCGCCTCGGCGAGGGAGGCGAAGGCATCACGCCAGCTGGTGGTGGTGTGATGGGACGAGGCATGGTCATTGTCGGGCACTGTGCCATCCTCTCACCACCGGCGAACCGACCGTGTCAGGGCTGCGCGCTATCCTCGAGGGTATGGATGAGAACAACGACGTTCACACAGAGTTCTTCGGCACCTATACCCGAGCCTTGATCGACCGTGACGCCGCAGCGATCGCCGACCACTATGCAGTCCCGGCACAGATCGAGTTCCCCGGGCAGCGGATAGCGGTCACCGATACGAGTCAGACAAAGGTCTTCTTCGCCGGAGCGTTTGGCCAGTACGAGGGGGTGACGGACATTGATGCCGCCGTCGAGGTGGTTGCCTCGACCGGGCACAGCATTTGGGCTGATGTCACCTGGCGATATCACGGAGGTGCTCCGGATGAACGGAACATGTACCAACTCGTCCGCACCAAAGGCGGCTGGAAGGTCGCCGTCCTCACGCCCATGACGCTCGGGTGAAGGGGTTAGGGGCAATGATGGCTGACTATCCAAAGCTGCTGCAGACTGTCATCGATACGACCGCGCCGCGGGCGCTCGCCGAGTTCTATCGGAAACTACTCGGCTACGTCTACCGCCCCGGTGACGAACCAGAATACAACGGGGAGGCCGATGATTCCGACTGGTTGGTGCTCACCGACTCGAGCGGCATCCGGAAGCTGGCGTTTCAACAGGTTGAGCACCTCGAACCCACTACCTGGCCCAGTGCCACGGTCCCCATGCAGATGCATCTCGATCTCATCGTGACGGCTAGAGCCGAGCTCGAATGCCAACGCGAACGAGCCGAGGAGCTTGGTGCTCAGGTGCTGGTTGACCACACCGAGGACCCCGACGAACCGCTCTACGTATTCACAGACCCTGCCGGGCACCCGTTCTGCATCTTCGTCGCGTGATGGGGGCGCCTTACACCGACGATGACAAGTGGTTGCTCATCAAGGGCCGTCGTTGGCGCAGAACCGATCCAGAGCTGAGTCCGGACGTGGTCGAAGAACTCAAACACCACCTCGGCGCAGCTCGAAACGGTCTGCGCGCCGCGAAGAAGTCAGGCTCGGACGACGACCTCAAGAATGCCCGGGGACGCGTGAACAGCGCCAAGCACGGACTGGGGGAGCGCGGTGACTACTGGTGGGAGATGACGGTCGTTGAGAGGCGCGAGCGCGCCGAGTCAGCGCTTGATGACCTGCGATGACTTCGCAGCCCTCACTCCACTCGGCGGAGGTGAGGGGTGCCGGCTTCGTCATTGCGGAAAACCTCCGCGGCGGCACGATGAGCGATTCCCTCGATGGTCCGCTTCGCTGTCAGTTCGAGCTCTCGCCATCCGCTGCGAGCCGGCCTCGCAGCAGTGAGAAGAAGGTCTCAGGATCTCCTCGGCAGCCTGCCAGGTCCGTCTCGTCGAGCAAGATCCTCGCCCGCCGGTCCTCGAGCAGTACGACGACGGGTGAGCGACCGGCGGCTGTGCGAGCGGTGTCGGCGTCCATCTCATTGAGGTGGACAACGGTCAGGGGGACGCTGAGTTCGTTGAGGCCACGGGTCCATGCCGGTCTGGCCTTCAGCGACCTACCGTGAGAGATGTCGCAGAGGCTGCAGGATCTGGTGCCACGGATCTTGCCGAGGATATAGCCCAGCTCTCCGAAGAGACCGCCGTCGGCAGCATAGACGCCGACGAGTCGCCGGCTCCCAGCGCGTTGTGTTGGCATGGTGTCCTTGCCTTCAATGTCGTGGGCACTGGTGACACAGTGCCCGAGATGGCGGCTCTCAGTTGTCGTCGACGAGGTGGCCGGTGACGACGATGTTGTCTTCATAGTGACCGGTCTGCTCGTTGAACTCACCGCCGCAGGTGATGAGTCGGATCTCCGGTTCCTTCGTATTGCCATAGACCTTGTAGTCGGGGAAGGAGTCTTTGCCGTAGTCGGTGACATCATCGATGCTGAATGTGGCCTTCGAACCGTCGTCGCGAGTCACGGTGAGAGTGTCTTTGGGTTTCAGGGCGCCGAGGTCGAAGAACACCGCTGGGCCTTCTTTTGCGGAGTCCACGTGCCCGACGATGAGTGAGGGGCCGACTTCACCGGGTGTGGGCGAACGTTTGTACCAGCCTGCGGGCGCGTCCTTGCCCAACGGGGGGACTTCGAGCACGTCTTCGTCTGTCAGGCCGAGCTCCATGATGCTGGTGTCGACATCGATGGCTGGAATCGTCAGTTTCGTCGGGGTGGAGGCATCCATCGCGTTGTCGGGCTTTGCCTCTGGCGTGGGGTCGGCTTCAGTGTTTGTGGGTGCCTCAGGTGCTGCGGGGGTCGGTGATTCTGTGCCGTCGGCGCCACCACTGGTTTGCGCTGCGACAGAGTCGCTGCTGGAGGCTGCATCCGGCTGTGGTGGTGATTGTCCGCGCACGAGGCCGACGGTGATGAGTAGTGCCGCGACGACGAGCAGGGCAAGGCCCGTCACGGCCCATACGTTGATGCCGCGGCGAGTCCTTGCCTGCTTGTCAGTCATGACTGGTGTCATCCTTTCTATTGCCGATCAGTTAGATCGGCTGGGTCTCAGTGAGCTCGGCTGGGTCTCAGTGAGCGCTGTTCGCCTTCTTCTTCCGCGAGATCGCGAACGCGGCTCCGGCTGCGACGAGTGCTCCGCCGCCGGCGGCCAGCATCACTGTGTCATCGGTGCCGGCTGTGCTGCCGCCGCCGGTGTCAGGTCCGCCCTTTGGTGGCTGTCCCATCTGGCTGTCCGCGAGCGTTCCGCACAGAGCCGGGGCGGTGGCGGCCTGTGGCAGGCTGTCATCGAGGGGGCTCTTGGCGTCCTGAACGTCCTTGGGCAGGTCCTCGGGGTTGAGACCGTGGACGACGACGGATGCTCCGCCATTCTTGATGGCATCAGCGGTCTTGTCATCGAGGTCGATGGTGCGCTCGTAGGTGGCTGAGCCACCCTTGATGCCGGCGTGCTCGACATCGACAGCGGCAGCGGCGCTGGTGTCACCGGAGTCCGTCAGAGTCGTGGCGACCTCGCCGTAGGCGGCACCACCTTCGGGGGTGTTGACGATTCCATCGCCGTCCTCGTCAGCCGAGGCGGTGGGGCATGTGCCATTGCCGCCTGCTTTGACGTGGATGTGCTGGACGTGGGGGTACTTCCCGTCCTGGAATGTCTCGGCCAGTCCTTCGACGTGTTCCGTGACCATCGCTTTGTTGCCCTTGAGGGTGATCATGATGTCGCCGGAGGCTCCGCTGTCATTAACCTCGTTGAGATCGGCCTGGTACGTCCAGTTTTCTCCGGAGTCGGTGTTGCCGGCTGTTGCCGCGGCTGCCGGGCCTGCTGCAAGACCGAAGGCGGTCAAGGCGAGGACTGGAGTGAGCATGAGCTTCTTCGCTGTGCGCATGGTGTCTTCCCTTCGCATTTATCTTTGTGTAGACAGTCCCGTTTGGGGCCGTACACAGAGGATTCGTAAGGATTGCCGCAGTGGATGGGTCATTCGCAAAAGTTTTTTTACTGCACCCGAAGACTGGCTGCTTCGCCGCCTCGTTATCGCCTGGAGACACAGAGCTGCAAAGCATCCCACGTAAGATGAAGCCGATGACTGACTCCGGTACCGAGAAATCCCACACCGCATCGCCCGCACTCATCGGGGCGCTGCTCCATCTTGCCGCCAGAGACGCTGAGCTCACACCCGGTGGTTCGGCCGCACCCGTGCTTGGTCCTTCCGATCAGGAGATCCTCGCCGAGGTTGAGGTCGCCCTCCGCAAGCAGACGCAGGACGAGCGAGGTGTGAAGAAGACTCTCGCCGAGGTGGCCGCATCCCTATCGAGCCTGCGGACCACCTCCGCAGACGTGTCTTTGACTGCCGCGAAGTATGAGAAGCAGCGCATGGCATTGCTCACTGAGCTGGGCATCGCCTCAATCAAGGGTGCCAGCGTGTGGCCGCCGACCAGCCAGACCGCTGTGCAGCGCTTCGGCTCTTGGAACGAGGCGCTTAAGGCCGCGGGATTGGCCACGAGTTCGGTTGGCCGTGCACGCGGCCAGCTCCGATTCGATGCCGCGGCGTATGACAAGGCGATCGCCGCATTCATCGCAGACTGCGAATCCCACGGGGTTGGCGCCACGTACAAGGCCTACGGCGAATACGCTTCCGAGCACAAGGGCGAGGTGCCCTCTGCAGCGGCCGTCCGGAAATTCTACGGAAGCTGGAACGCGGCGCTGGCCGCGCTCGGCTGATACCGGCATCTCATGGCTATCTGAACCTGCAAAAGCGCGGCTGCGTACGAGAGCGTATGCGGGTGCAGACGTGACGAGGCCGGACGCTACCGCGACTTGGCAAATGCCTCCAGGCGGTCGCAGGCGGTCTCGATGGTCTCGGTGCCGGCAGCGAAGGTCAGTCGCAGGTAGCCTTCTCCTGCGGGCCCGAACGCCGAGCCGGGAATTGTGGCGAGGTTCTGGTTCTCGAGCAGCGCGATCGCGAGCTCCCAGGAGCTTAAGCCCCACTCCTTGACGTTGACGAAGGCATAGAAGGTCGCTTCGGGGCGGATGACGCTGAGTCCGTCGATGGCGTTGACGCGATCGATGAGGATCTCGCGCCGCTGCGCATACGACTTCACCATCATCTCGACGTCGGTCTGGGGCCCCTCGATCGCGGCGACCGCGGCCTCCTGGACGAATCCCGGCAGGCTCGAGGTCAGGCCCTCCTGGAGCAGAGACATCGGTGCGATGAGGTCCTCGGACCCGATGACGAAACCACAGCGCCAGCCCGTCATCGCGTAGGTCTTCGAGAAGCTGCCGATGGCGAGGAACCGGTCGAAGTCCGGGCGCACCTCGGCGATGGAGGTGAACACGGCATCGTCGAAGACCATCTCGTCATAGACCTCGTCGGAGATGACGGTGAAGCCGTGCTCATCGGCGAGGTCGGCGATCTGCTCGAGCTCGGCCCGATCCATGACAGAGCCCAGAGGATTCGAGGGGCTGTTGATGAGCACGGCTGCTGTGTTGTCACTGATGGCGGCTCGGATGTCATCGGCGCGGAGCTTGAAGTCGTTGTCCTCGCGGACCGGAACCGGGACGGCGACCCCGCCGAGGCGGTGGATCTGGCCCCGATAGTTCGGGAAACTCGGATCGGGGATGATCACTTCTTCGCCAGCTGCGACGGTGACCTCGAGGGCGAAGGTCAGGGCCTCCATGGCGCCGAAGGTGACCATGACGTTCTCCGGGGCGATTCCGCGATCCCAGCGGCCTGAGTGTTTGCGGGCGATTGCGCTGCGCAGTTCGGGCATGCCGGCATTGGCGACATAGCGGGTGTTGTTGTTCTCGATGGCTCGGATGCCTGCGGTCTTGATGTGTTCCGGTGTGTTGAAGTCTGGTTCGCCGACGGTCAGCTTCACCGCATCAGGGAAGTCGAGCACAAGATTGAATATCTTGCGGATGTCTGAGGCCGGATAGTTCTCAGCCACGGGGGAGATGCGGCGGTACTGGCGGGTCATCGTTTTCCTCTCGTATGTCTGTAAATTTCTTCATCGCGCCGGTGGCGGGTGGTGCGCAGCGCGTGTGGTGCGGTGGCGGGTGCCTATTCGTGGAGACCGGCCAAACGAGATCCGAATTGGGCGAGCAGGCTCGTCCTCTTCGCCCCGGTGATACGTTCCCAGTCGTCGGCGATGTTGAAGATCCGGTACATCGAGCGGATGCCCAGCCAGCGGATCGGCTCAGGCTCCCACTGACCGGAGAAGTGGTCATTCCAGGGCAGTGCTGTCAGCGGTGTCGAGGCACCCGAGGCGCGATCGAGCAGAGTCTTCGCCGCCAGGTGTGTGGCAGTGACCCCGTGCCCGGCATAGCCGCGCGCGACACCGATGTGCTGCTCGGCATCGAAGAAGACGCCAGCGCACCAGTCCCGGGTGACCCCGAGCGCGCCCCGCCACGCATGGGCGACCTCGAACTCGAGGTCGGGGAAGAGCGAGGACAGTCGCGTACGCAGCAGTTCGACCACCTCGGCCGGTACCTGGCCGTCGCCGGGCAGACGCGAGCCGAACTCGTAGGGTGCACCGCGTCCGCCCAGCGCGATCCGATCGTCGGCGGTGCGTTGGGCGTAGATGAAGGTGTGCGCCGTGTCGCCCAGGCACTCTCGACCGTCCCAGCCGATGTTCTCCCACGCTTCAGCCGGTAGCGGATCGGTCGCGATCATCGAGGAGAACACCGGGATGACCTGGCGTCCCTCCAGCCCGGGCAGGTCGCCGGTGACCGTGTCCGAATAGCCTTCGAGGCAGACGAAGATCGTGTCCCCGTTGACCGGACCACGGTTCGTCGCCACGACGCCCTTGCTGATGTGGCCCGCCGAGGTGTCTTCGCAGATTCTCACACCCTGAGCCCGGAGCACCTTGGCGAGCCCCTCCACCAGGAGTGCCGGGTCGATGCGGGCGGTGCCGGGAAAGAACAGACTGCCCTGAGCGTTGTCGACGTTGATGCGGGCCCGAGTCTCCTCGGCGTCGAGGAACTGCATGTCCTCCGGGCCGTACCCGAACGTCTCATTGCCCGCGAAGAGCTCGCGCAGCCTCGACATTCCGGCCTCGGACTGCGCGATGTCGATGTGACCACCGCGGACCTGATGGGCGTCGATCTCCCCACGGTCGAGGATCTCGAGGACCTCGTCGATCGAGTCGAAGAGCGCCGATTGGAACGAGCTCACCGATGCCACGCCGTCGAGCCCGGCTGACCCGACGGGGCCGGTGGGATCATCGGTGCGGGCGCGATCGACCGCCTCGACGTACTTGGTCCTGTTGCCCGGCAACAGTGTCGAGAGCCAGCCGCCGTTGCGGCCCGAGGCCCCGTAACCGATGTGCTTGGCTTCAATGATTGTGATCTGCCAGTCGGGGTGGGAGCGTCGCGCACAATAGGCCGACCACAGCCCGGTCATACCGCCGCCGACGATGACGAGATCCTGCTTCTCGGTGGGCAGCGGAGAAGGGGTTGTGGATTCAGCGGGCGACTGGGCCAGCCAGTGTGAGGCCTCACCGTTGAGGTAGGACATTGGACATCTCCTGATCGTGGGTACGCCCCGCTCGTCGGTGGATACGGATGATGAGCGCGTACGAAATCAGTTCTATCTCACGGCCGAGGTGAAGTAAATGGTTGCGGTGGGGCGTATTGCAATGTGAAATCCGCGAGGTGGGGTTCTGATTCCAGTTTCACTGCCGCGCGATGGTATCGGCGCTGGCTACACTGATCCTATGAGCGCAACGGAGCCGATTGACACCCACGAATTCCCTCTCGACCACGAGCCCGTCGAGAACTGGCAGCGACTGGAACCGGCCGCCTCGGCGCAGGAGGATTCGCCGACGGATCGGACACTTAGCGAGACCACCACTGCCTTCGCAGAACTCGGCACCATCGCCGGTGCGGAGTACGGGTTGTGGGAGATGAGCGCCGGAACCATGCGCGATGTCGAAGGTGATGAGGTATTTCTCGTCATCAGCGGCACCGGCCGCATCGAGTTCGACGAGCCGAGCCGAACAGACATCGAACTCGCACCCGGGTCGCTGGTGCGACTCGAGGAGGGGATGAAGACGCGGTGGTACACCGATGACGCCCCGCTGCGGAAGCTCTTCATCGCCCCGGGGGAGGACGGGCGTGTAGCACCGTCGCCGGCCTCCGATGGTCAGCGTGCGCTCCGACAGGACTCCTAGACTGAGAGTGGGCGGGAAGGCCGCCCGAGCTCGCACGCAACAGTGCACAATCGGGCGCTCGCCCCCGAGCGGGCACCCTCGGGGAGGAATCATGGCACGCACAATCGTCGTCACCGGAGCAGCATCGGGAATCGGCGCTGCCACCGCAGAAGTCCTGGAGCAGCAGGGAGACACCGTCATTCGAGTCGACCTCAGAGAAGGCGACGTGACCGGTGACCTCGGAGACCCCGCATCGATCGCACAGGTCGCACAGACGATCGCCGAGATCAGCGGCGGACGAATCGACGGTCTGGTGGCCAACGCCGGCGTTTCGATGCCGAATCCACTCTCACCGAAGATCAACTATCTGGGCACGGTCGCCCTCATCGAAGCCCTGCTCCCACAGCTGACGGCATCCGACGCGCCGCGGATCAGCGTGACCACCTCGGCGGCCACACTGCAGGGCAACGATGAGAGGCTCGTCGATCTCCTCCTCGCCGGAGACGCCGAGGCGGCACTGGCCAGGGGTGCCGAGCTAGCCGAAGCGGGTCCCGAAGCCGGCTATGCGAACTACTCGAGTTCGAAACGGGCCATCTCCCGGTGGATCCGCCGCGTGGCCCCGACCGATGAGTTCGCAGGTGCCGGAATCGGCATCAACGGAGTCGGTCCGGGACAGGTGCGCACAGCGATGACGAAGGAGCTCTTCGACTCGGAGGAGGGACGGAAGCAGGCCGCCTCGGCGATGCCCACTCCATTCAACGGTCCCGCGGATGCCGAGGACATCGGTGCCGTGCACGCCTTCCTCGTCTCTGCTGCGAACTCGCGAATGACCGGGCAGATAATCTTCGTCGACGGAGGCTTCGACGCCCTCCGCCGCGGTGATGACATCTGGACGGCAGTGTGAATTCCATCGTCTGAGGTCTATCGGCTGGGTTGGATCGGGCTCTGCGGCCTGGGCACATCGCTCTGGTGGCGGGCCGAGGTTTCCGCACACTGCTGACATTATGACTCGGCGTGCTCTATCGTGAGGGAAACGATGCGGGTCGTCGGGCCGTCAGATACCGTCGGCCCCGTGCCCCATCCGTCCCGATGAAGGAGCCGACGATGAAGACTGCTCGACGCTTGGAAAAACTGGGCACGGAGACCGCGTTCCGGGTCGCTCAGGCCGCCGCCGATTGGAAGGGCCAGGGCAACCAGGTTTATCCCTTCCACCTCGGCGATCTGAATTTCCCCATGGCCGGTCATATCGTTGAGGCGATGGACAAGGCGATCAGGGATGGCAAGACCGGGTATTGCCCGGGCCCCGGAATTCCTGAACTGCGCGCGACCCTGGCCGAAGACATCGGAACCCGGAGGGGCCTGACGATCGACCCCAGCGAGGTCATCGTCACGACCGGCGGTAAGCCCGTGATCACGAAATTCCTCCAAGCCGTCATGGATCCAGGCGATGGAGTGCTCTACCCCAACCCAGGGTTCCCCATCTACGAATCCCAGATCGAATACCTCGGCGGAACTGCGTTGCCGTACCGGTACGTCCCCACAGATGACGGCTTCGCCATCGACCTCGACCACATGCGAGCCTGCATCGACGACACAACTGTGGCCATCATCTACAACGACCTGCAGAACCCGATCTCGGCCGAATCCACCGATGCCGAACGCGAGGCGATCGCGGCGATCGCGGAAGAGTACGATCTCTGGGTACTCTCCGATGAAGCCTATTTCGAGATGCGCTACAAGGGCCGTTCGAAGTCCATCGCCGCACTTGACGGCATGCGCGAGCGCACGGTCATCCTCTACACCTTCTCGAAGAAGTTCGCGATGACCGGGTCGAGGCTGGGCTGTGCCGTGGCACCACCAGAGATCGCCGAGGCGATTTCGACCATGAACACCAACGACGAATCCTGCACCACCCACTACGTCCAATGGGCAGGCATCGCCGCCCTGCAGGGACCTCAGGACTCCGTCGGACGGATGCTCGAGGTGCTGCGCAAGCGCCGCGACGCCACGTGCTCGATCATCAACTCGATCCCCGGCATGAGCGTGGCGACTCCGGGATCAACCTTCTACGTCTTCCCCGACGTCACCGAGGCGATGGAGTCCAAAGGCATCGCCTCACTGTCTGACTTCTCCACCGAGGCACTCCACACCACCGGAGTCTCCTTCTGCACCCGTGAGCACTTCGGGCGTCGACAGGGCGGTGAGGACCGGCACTACATTCGTCTGGCCTATTCCGGCATCGGTGAGGACGACATCACCGAAGGTCTGGGCAGGCTGCGCGACTGGATCGGGTAGGTCTGAGCAGGTAGTCAGCGGACAGGCACACCCGTCTCGCTCGGCAGCCGTGCAGACCCGGTCAGTCGGTGCGCACGGCTTCCCGGCCGGGGATGAATGGTGACTCCTCCGGTTCCGGGTGTCGCATTTTCTGGACGATGATGATGGCAAGCCCCAGCGCCACAGCCCCGATCGCCGCCCACACATTGGTGCGCAGACCGAGGACCACGAAGCTGGGGTCGAGGCGGATGGACTCCCACACGATACGGCCCGCGCCGTACCAGATGAGGTACATGCCGAAGAGGCGTCCCCACTGGAAGAACAGGTGCCGTCCCAGCCACAGCAGGGCCAAACAGCCCAAGCTGTTCCACACCACTTCGTAGAGGAACGTGGGATGGAAGAGAGTGTCGGCCGGCAGGCCCGCTGGGAAATTCGCGTTGCTCGGGTCGATCTCCAAGCCCCAGGGCAGCGTCGTCGGCAAGCCGAAGAGCTCCTGGTTGAACCAATTGCCGAACCGTCCGCAGGCCTGGGCGAGGATCAGTCCGGGGGCGAGGGCATCGAGGAGTGCTGAGAGCTTGATGTTGAGCCTGCGGCACATGATCAGGGCACCAAGGGTGCCGCCGATCAGCGACCCGAAGATGGCGATCCCGCCCTCCCAGATCGCCCACACCGAGCCGGGTTCGAAGATGTTCCAGGGATTGCGTCCCGGACCGAAGTAATCGGTGTAATGCGTGATGACGTGATAGATCCGTGCGCCGATGATGGCCATCGGGACTGCCAGGGTGGCGATGTCGAGCACCTGCCACTCAGGCACTCCGCGCTTGGTCAGATGGCGATTGGTGAGGATGATGGCGAGGACGATTCCGGTGAGGATGCACAGCGCATAGAAATGGATCGTCAGGGGGCCCAGTTGGAAGCTGGAGACGCTTGGGCTGGGAATCGACGCCAGAACATCGACAGAACTCGTGGGCAGGATCTCGACCGCAGGATTGGCTAGCACGGGCCCAGTCTATTTGCTTGGTGCCCCGATGAGACATTTCGGCGCCGGTGCACCCGCTGGGAGGTGCAGGTGCTGTGCAGCTGAGCGGAGCCGTTGACGCCTATGCAACGGTGACTCGGTTTGCAGACGGCAGCGGCTCGGTTTGCAGGCGGCCGTGACTCGGTTTGCAGACGAGGGGCCCGTCTGCAGACAGGTCCCTCGTCTGCAAAGCGAGTAACCGCGACGAAACAATACTGGGCGCCTGCGGTGAGATGATGATTCCTATGGCACTCGACTTCACTCTCGTCCAACTGGCGTACTTCCAGGAGGTTGCCCGCCGCGAGAGCATGACCGAAGCGTCCAAACGCCTCAACGTCACGCAGTCGGCGATCTCGACGGCGATGGCCCAGCTCGAGCGGACTCTGGGCATCGATCTGTTCATCCGTCAGAAGAACCGCTCTGTTGTGCTCTCACCTGCAGGCAGGCGCTTCCTTGCAGAGGTCAGTCCGTTCCTCGAATCCTCCGATGCGTTGGGCGAGATCGCGCACGGCTTGGCTCATTCGCTGACCGGGAATCTGACGGTCGGCGTCTTCTCCCCGATTGCACCGACTCGACTCCCACTCATCCACGACGAGTTCGAAAAGCAGTATCCGGGCGTCCGGGTCAACTATCTCGAAGCGGACCTGCAGGAACTGCAGCGCGCCGTGACCGTCGGCGAATGCGACATCGCCCTGACCTATACGCTGGGGCTGCCGGACCGGTTCGACTCGTTTCTCATCGACGTCGTCGAACCGCACGCTCTCGTCTCACTCGACCATCGCCTCGGCGGGGGAGGAGGCAAGCCGCAGCCGATCCACCTGCGCGAGCTCGCCGAGGAGAACTACATTCAGCTCGACCTGCCCTTCTCCCGGCAGTACTACGACGAGCTCTTCCGCATCGCCGGCATTGTGCCGAAGCTGCGGCACCGTTTCTCCGGCTATGAGACTGTTCGGTCGTTCGTGGCGATGGGGCACGGGTACTCGCTGCTGAGCCAGAGCGTGTCTTCGGGAACGTACATCGGGTTGAGGACGGTCGACGTGCCGCTGCTCGACGACTTCCCGACCGTCGACCTGTCAATGGTCTGGCCCAAGGAGCTGCGACTGAGCCGGCGTGCGCGGGCGTTCTGCGAACTGACTCGCGAGATCCTCCGCTCTGACGACGTGTGAGGATGCGGACCAGCCGCCTCATAGATTTGATGAATGCTGGATCTAAACAGTATCTGTTGGACTGATGTGACGTAGGCCGCAACAATGGTGTCCACACTGGACGACACAGCGAAGGAGCTTCATGTCCGCGACGCAGGTACAACGGCCCGACAAGGGCATGAGCAAGACCACGAGCATGCAGAAGAAGGTGCTCGTCGGCGGGAGCATCGGCCAATTCGTCGAGTTCTACGACTTCACGCTCTACGGGCTCTCGGCGGTCATCCTCGCCGACTGTTTCTTCCCCGCTGGGGACAAGGTCACCGGACTGCTCGTCATCTTTGCGACCTTCGGCGTCGCCTTCGTCATGCGGCCCCTGGGCGGGCTCTTCTTCGGGGCCCTCGGCGACAAGGTCGGCCGACGCAAGACGCTGACGATCACGATCTTCCTCGTCGGCTGCTGCACCGCGCTCATCGGCATCCTTCCCGGCTTCGATCAGATCGGCTGGTTCGCTCCCATCCTGCTCATCCTCGCCCGCCTGGGTCAGGGATTCTCCGCTGGCGGCGAATCGGTCGGCGGCCCCTCCTTCGTCTACGAGCACGCTCCGGTCGGCAAGCGCGGGCTGTGGATCAACATCACCCTCGCTGCGACCGCACTGCCCTCGGTCTTCGCCGGCGGTCTCATCCTGCTGCTCTCGACCGTGATGAGCGATGCCTCGTTCGACTCCTGGGGCTGGCGGATCCCATTCCTTCTCGCCTTGCCTCTCTCAGCTGTGGGACTCTGGATCCGGTCGCGGACCGATGAGTCCGAACTGTTCAAGAAGACCGCCGCGGAACGCCCTAAGGAATTCAGCCCGATCCGGGAGTCCTTCCGGGAGAACTGGGTGGGGATGCTGCAGGTCTTCTTCGTCCTCGGCCTCACCGCGCTCGGCTTCTACATGCTCTCGGCCTACTTCGTCACCTACATCCAGACCACCGGTGACCTCACGCGTGAACAGTCGCTGCTGACCAACGCCATCGCGATGGCCAGCTACACGATCTTCCTGCCGATCGCCGGAGCCATGGGCGACAGGGTCGGCCGCAAACCGATGCTCATCGCTGGCGCCATCCTCCTGGCGGTCACGTCGATCCCGGCATTCGGGCTGGTCACCAGCGGCAACATGGGTCTGGCCTTCATCGGGCAGACGATCTTCGTCATCTCCCTGTGCTGCTACGGCGGTGGTTGCTACACCTTCTTCTGCGAGCGCTTCTCCACGAAGACCCGCTTCACCTCGGCTGCGATCAGCTACAACATCTCTTACGCGATCCTCGGCGGGACCGCACCGTTCGTCGGCACCTGGCTCGTCGACGTCACCGGTGTGAACACAGCTCCTGGGTTCTACATGACCGCGGCCGCCGTCGTCGTCCTGGTGCTCATCTTCGTCACCCGCCTGCCCGAGACCCGTGGGCGTCTGGGATGAGGCTCGTCTTGCGGACATCGCTACCTCGGTCTGCGGACGAGAAGCCTGTCTGCAAACAGGCTTCTCGTCCGCAAAGCGAGTAGTCGACGCCTCACCAGCCTCAGCCCACCAGCCTCAGCTCACCAGCCCCAGCCCGCGCAGCCTCAGCCCGTAGCCACAGAAAGAGACGCACCATGACCGCACCGACCGCCGCCCCCTCGAACGCGGCCCCCTCGAGCGACCACACCTTCCTCTCCGACTTCCACCACGTCGCCACCATCGGTGCGACGAACAATGACGGCGTCGACCGGCAGACACTGACGTCTGAGGACAAGCAGACCCGTGATTGGATGCGCAGCTGGGCCGAAGGCAATGGCTTCGAGGTCCGCGTCGACGCCATCGGGAACATGTTCGCCTGCCTCGAATTCGTTCCCGACGCCCCCTACGTCCTCATCGGCTCACACCTGGACTCCCAGCCGCTGGGCGGTCGCTTCGACGGCGCCTACGGTGTCATCGCCGCGCTGTTCGCGGCCTTGCGGGTCAAGGAGAACGTCGCCGAATCCGGGCAGACTCCCCGGTTCAACCTCGCAGTGGTCAACTGGTTCAACGAGGAAGGTGGCCGCTTCGCACCCTCGATCATGGGCAGTTCCGTCTACGCGGGCCTGTTCGATCTCGAGGAGATGCTCGCCGTGTGCGACCTGGAGGGAACCTCCGTCGCCGAGGCGCTCGCAGCCATCGGATACAACGGCGCAGACACCCCGCCTGAGGCGATCTCCTACGCGGAGATCCACATCGAACAGGGCCGCATCCTCGAACGCGAGTCCACCCATTTAGGCGTCGTCGAATCCAGCTGGTACACGCAGAAGCTCGACATCGATGTCCTCGGTGAACAGTCCCACACCGGAGCCACGGCGATGGCCGACCGCCACGACGCCCTGGTTGCCGGATCCAAGGTCGTCCTCGCCGTCCACGACATCACAGCCGAATTCGACGACGAAGCGCTCGTGTCCTCCGTCGGTCACCACGTCGTCGAACCGAACTCGCCGATCGTCGTTCCTCGCCGCGTGCACATGGTCGCCGACCTGCGCTCCTCCGACCCAGCTGTCGTGATTGCGGCCCGCGACCTCCTGCGGAAGCAGATCGCCGACATCGCCCGCGCCCACGACATCACGATCAACGTCGAGGACTTCGATATACGCGAGAAGCGCTACTTTCCAGAGGCCGGGGTCGAACTGGCTGAGAAGACCGTGGCCAACGAGGGGCTGTCCATCCGCCGCCTCGAAACCATGGCCGGCCACGACTCTGTGGCGATGAACCATCGAGTCCCGGCCGTCATGATGTTCGTGCCCAGCGTCGACGGCGTCTCCCATTGCGAGCGCGAATTCACCACCGACGAGGACATGGTCCGCGGCTTGGGCGTCCTCACCTCGGTGGCGACCGAACTCGTGGGCGGTGAGCTCGGTGACGAGCGCGACGGTGAAGTGTGGGTCGGCAGATCCGTCGCCGAGGCGCGAGGAGCCTCGACCTCGCAGTCCTCCACGTCGTCGTTCGCGTCATCGTCCGCGTCATCTCAGGTGAACGCATGAGTTCCACATCCAATTCCGCGGGCACTGGCACCTTGGCTGGGTCAGCGTCGAATGAAACCTGGGCCTTGACCGCCACCGAGGCGCTCGCGAAGTTCCGGTCGCAGGAACTTTCCCCGGTCGAGTACCTCAGCGCACTCATCGGCCGCATCACCACCGAGGACGAACGCATCAACGCGGTCACGGAAGTCGTCGAGGAGGCGGTCACCTCGGCGAGGGAAGCGGAGCGCTTCTACGCAAACGCCACGACCGGTGACCTCGCCGAGGCGCTCGCCTCACGGCCGCTGCTCGGACTGCCCGTGATCGCCAAAGAGAAGCACGCGATCGCCGGCCGCACACTCACCCAGGGCCTCGTCCACGAACGCGACACCGTGGCCGCGGCCGATGCCGCAATCATCGGCCGCATCAGAGGCGCCGGAGGATACATCCACGCGCGGGCGACGTCCCCGGAGTTCAGCTGCGCGACGGTCACACACTCGCCGATGTGGGGTGTGACCCGCAACCCGTGGAACACCGAGCTCTCCCCGGGAGGATCCTCGGGTGGCTCGGGCGCGGCCCTGGCCTCGGGCTTCGCACCTTTGGCGACGGCCTCGGACATCGCCGGATCGACGCGACTGCCCGCGGCATTCACCGGCACCGTGGGGTACAAGGCGCCCTATGGTCGGATCCCTGGTGTTCAGCCCTTGGCCGCCGACTGGTACCGCGGGGACGGGCCGATGGCACGCACAGTCGCGGACACTGCGCTGCTGGCCCGAGTCATGGTCGGCACCGACGCCAGCGACCACGCGACGATCGACTCCACCGGATTCCTTGACGGCTTCGACGCCTCCTTGGCTGAAGCGGTCGATGGTGTGAAGGGGAAGCGCATCGCCTTGTGTCTGCGGCTGGGGGACTTCCCTGTCGGGGAGGACATCATCGGCAACACCCGGGCGGTCGCCTCGGCGCTCGAAGCCGCCGGTGCGATCGTCGAGGAGATCGAACTGCCGTGGACGACTGAGCGGATCTTCGAGACGGCCTTCACCCATTTCGGGAACATTCTGGCACCGGCGATGCGGGCCGCGACCCGCGGCCACGAGGACACGCTGGCCGACTACACACTCCAACTGATGACAGACGCCGAGGCGGTCGCCGCCCGGCATACCCAGTACGAGGGACTGAGGATGGAGGCGCAGATCCAGGCGGAGCTCGCGAGGGCAATGGACGGGTTCGATGTGCTCTTGGCACCCACCTCGGCGGTGGCGGGGCTCGAAGCCGACGGCAACTATCTGGGTGGGATCACGATCGATGACAACGGGGTGGGGCGCGATGGCCTTGGCTCCGGCGCTGGACCGGGTTCGGCCGGCGGGACGGATACTGGGGGAGTGCACCTCGAGCACTACTGGCAGGGGCACATGACGATGCCGTTCAACATCTGCAATCGGGTGCCGATCGTCAACGTACCCTCCGGCATGGCTGACTGCGGCATCCCGACAGGACTCCAGGTCATCGCGCATCCCTTCGACGACCGCAGCGCCTTCGACGTCGCGGCCGCAGTGGAGCAGCTGGTGCCGTGGACAGGTCTGGCGCCGGGGTGAACTCAGCCGCGAGCCTCGAACAGACACTCGATGCCGTTGCCGGCACCGGGCGAGACCTCAATGCGGTCACCTCGGTGATGGAGCGTCGGGCACGCGCATTGGTGTTGACGTCCGCCGATCGTGCTGCTGCGGGCACACCGGCACGCAGCCTGGAAGGAATCCCCTTCGCGGTCAAGGACGTCATCGACGTGGCGGGAATACCGACGACGATGGGTTCGAAGGTCAGCAGCGGGCCGGATCCGAGCACCACTGCCCCGGTCGTGTACCTGTTGGAGCAGGCCGGAGCCATGCCTGTGGCGAAGACGAACTGTCAGGAGTACTCATACGGCATCCTCGGCGATGAGAGCGCCTTCGGTAGGGTCGTCAATCCGATCGACATGGCGTTGTGCACCGGGGGCTCGAGCTCCGGGTCAGCAGCGCTGGTCGCTGCCGGGGTGGTGCCGCTGGCCCTGGGCACGGACACCGCGGGCTCGGTGCGCGTGCCCGCAGTGTGTCAGGGCATCATCGGGTTCAAACCCTCGTTCGGCACAGTGCCTATCGAGGGGGTGTTCCCGCTGTCGCCGTCCTTTGACACGGTCGGGCTGCTGGCTCGGGACCTCTCGTTGCTGGCCTCAGCGTTTGCCGCGATCACGACCAACGGTCGAGGCTCCGCAGCTACCGGTCGAGGCTCCGCTGAAGAGGGACCTGGGCCAGAGGAAGTGCAGCCAACGGCAAAGGCCCGGTCAGGTTCGAATACGACGACGGTCGATCTCAGCCTCCTGGACTCAGCCGGTGATTCTGCGAACGGGGCGCGCAGGTGGACCAAGCAGCATCTCTCGGACTGTGCGGTCGCCTCGGCGAGATCTCGCGAACTGACGGAGATCTTCCACCGGTGCACCGAGATCTACGACGTCGTGCGCCGGTACGAGGCCTTTGTGCTGCACAGCCAGCTAGCGGATACTCAGGGCGAGCTCTATCAGCCCGGAGTGTGGGCCAAGATCATGTCGGGGCGGGCCATCACAGACGCCGAATACCACGAGCAGGTGGTGGCGTTGGAAGAACTCCGCGCCTCGGCGGCATCGATCTTCGACGATGTCGACTTCCTCATCACTCCGGCAATCGACTCAGACGTGATCCGCTGGGATGAGATCGGCCCGGATTCTGCCGCACGATTCATGCGTTACTCGATGCCGTTCAACGTATTGGGGTGGCCGGCGGTGACGCTGCCGGTCGGAGCTGTGGCCAACCTGGCCGAGGCGCGAGAGACCCCCGAAACAGAAAATGCATCGACCCGAGCGGCGAAGCCCGAGTCGGTGCAGATCGTCGGCCCTCCGCACAGTGATGAGAGGCTGCTGGAGTTCGTGTCCGGTCTCTGTCCCTGACGGCAGACGTTGCGGCCGACTCGACTACGTGGACTCCGAAGTCTTTGGTGTTGCTGCGATGGTCATCGACTATCTGGTCATCGCGCGTGTGGACGCTGCGCGACAGTCTTCCGTCAGTGGGATAGAACCGTCCTCACCCGCCGAGGCTGACCGACGTCTGCCGATGATGTCAGCGTCCGTGGAGCACACATCTCGTCGCCGTTGCGCTCCATGCACAGTTGAAGTCAGGGTGGGCAGGTTTAAACCTGCCCACCCTGACTTCAACTGTACATCGATGGAACTGAGTTCATTTCGCAGTGCTTCGCAGCGGTGCGGATCCGGGTGCGCATCGGGTTTCCGCTTTACGCACGCAGCGCCCCGCCTGCGCGCTTGAGCCTCAGCGCCGCTGTGCGTCGAGCGCCTCGACGTCGGGGTAGATAGTCTCGCTCGGGGCAACACTGCGGTTGCGGACGAGGAAGTAGTAGAGGAGGAAGGTGACGGCGATGCCGACGATCCACGAGACGTCGGCCCCGCCCAGCTTCTCGACCATCGGCCCGGTGTAGAAGGACTGAGCAAGGAATGGAATCTGAACCACGACGCCGATGCCGTAGGAGGCGAGGGCGCGCCAGTTCCACCTGCCGTACCGACCATCGAGCTTGTAGAAGGCAGGAATGTCGAAACGGTCCTTGGAGATCAGGTAGTAGTCGGTGAGGTTGATGATGCTCCACGGTGTGAACACCATGAGCAGGGCGAGGACGAAGTTCTTGAAGTTCGCGAGGAAGTCTGAGGACGCCACCAGCGCGACGAGCACCGTCAACGTCACGATGCCGATGACGAAGACCGCCCGCGTCCAACGGCGAATATTCGTCTTCTCACCGAAGGTTGTGAGAATGGTCAGCGTGCACATGAAGGCACCGTAGGCATTGAGCGTGTTGACGGTGAGCTTGCCCAACAGGATGACGATGAAGATGAGGAAGGCGAAGATGCCTCCGCCGACGATCTCGCCGACGAAGCCGACCTGGTTCTCGACGAAGGAGTTTCCGGTCTCCGTCATCGCGGCGGCACCGATGAGCGCACCCAGGGTCATCGACCACTGCGAACCGACGACGGAGCCGCCGAATGTGAACCAGAAGGTCTTCGACGACGGAGTCGACCTGGGCAGGTAGCGCGAGTAGTCAGCGACGTAGGGGCCGTAGGTCAGCTGCCAGCCCACTGACAGGGCGATCGCGGACAGGAATGCGGGGAAGGCGAAGGACGAGCCGGAGATGAGTCCGGGAACATCGATCTTCGTGAAGACGCAGTAGGTGATGAACAGGAAGCCCAGCAGACCGGTCACCGAGGAGATGCGGCCGAGCACGTGAATGTATTTGTACCCCAGCAGTGCGACTGCCGCTGTCAGTGCACCGAAGATGACGATCCCCACTGCTGGAGTATCGACACCGATGATGAGGTTGACGGCCTGACCGGACAGCACAGCACCGGTCGAGGCGAAGCCGATGTACATGAGCACGACGAGCACCAGCGGAATGATCGCTCCGATGATGCCGAACTGCGCTCGGGAGGAGATCATCTGCGGCAGGCCCAACTGTGGGCCCTGGGCCGAGTGCAGTGCCATGACGATGCCGCCGATGATGTTGCCGATGATGGCCCATAGAGCATCGGCGCCGAAGACGACGGCGAGAGCCCCATCGACGATCGCAGTGATCTGGGTGTTGGCGCCGAACCACAGCGTGAACTGGGAACGAGGGGTGCCGTGTCGTTCGTTGTCGGGCACCATCTCGATGGATCGTTTTTCGATCCCCGAACTGGACGATCTCGCCATGGGTTTCTCCTTTGAAAGTTGAATCAGTGACAGTGTGGCGCCATCGCACAACTCGTTTCGAGGTTCAGATCACACGTTTCGTCCGATATTTCGGAAATGTTGGGTAGGCGGTGCTTGGGTGACTCAGCGCCGAGGCTGCTCGCCGTGATCGCGCACGCGGGCCCTGCCTCGGCGTCTGGTTGCTCACTTTGCGTGCAAGGACGACTCGGTCTGCAAACGAGAGGCCTGTCTGCAGACGTGCCTCTCGTTCGCAGACCGAGTCATGGCGGGGCGTTGGTGGGGGAGCCGTCGGGGAATCCGGTGGCCGACATGAGGCCGCTCAGCGCCTGGATGACGGTGTCGTAGGCGGGTCGCTTCGCCTGAGTGCCGGTCTGTCCGAAGCCGGAGATCGAGGCGTAGACGACGTCCGGCTTGATCGCTTTCAGGTCCTCGTAGGACAGGCCGAGTTTCGCAGCGACCCCGGGCCGGAAGTTCTCGACGACGACATCGCAGGTGCGGATGAAGTCGAGCAGCTGTGCGTGCGCACTGGGGTCCTTGAGGTCGGCCTCGATCGAGAGCTTGCCACGATTGAGCGAGGTGAAATAGGTCGATCCGGTATCCGTGAAGGGACCCAGATGCCGGGAGTCGTCACCATGGCCGGGCATCTCGATCTTGTACACTTCGGCGCCCTGATCGGAAAGCATGGCCGTGGCATAGGGTCCGGCGAGGACGCGCGAGAAGTCGGCGACCCTGACCCCGTTGAGAAGTTGCTTCGTTGCAGTCATGAGGTCAATCCTCGAGGCGGGTCTGCCCGAAGACAACGGTGTTCCGATGAGATTCGTCCGATATGTCGGATGGTCAATTGTCCGAAATATCGGACAGAACTTGATTCAAAACACTTTCACATTTCTCTTCACGCGTCAGAATGGATCGTGTAGTCAGAGAAGACAGCGCAGGGGCCGATGGTCTCGCGCCACGATCGATCTCCATGGACGATTCTGCTCCATCGGACACGACGACAAGGAGAGCCGTATGACCACCAAGCCAGGCTTCACCCAGCACGACCCCAGCCGCGTGATCCGCGCCGACCGCGGTACCGAGATCACCGCCAAGAGCTGGCAGACCGAAGCCCCCAAGCGCATGCTCATGAACAACCTCGACCCCGAGGTCGCCGAACGTCCCGAAGACCTCGTCGTCTACGGCGGCACAGGCCGTGCGGCGCGCTCCTGGGAGGCCTATGACGCAATCGTGCGCACCCTCGATGACCTCGAGGACGACGAAACCCTCCTCGTCCAGTCCGGCAAGCCGGTCGGCGTCATGCGCACCCACGAATGGGCGCCACGCGTGCTCATCGCCAACTCCAACCTCGTCGGCGACTGGGCCAACTGGGAGCACTTCCGTGAGCTCGAGGCCGAGGGCCTGATGATGTACGGACAGATGACCGCCGGGTCCTGGATCTACATCGCCACTCAGGGCATCCTCCAGGGCACCTACGAGACCTTCGGGGCCATCGCGCAGAAGCGCTATGGCGGCACGCTGGCCGGCACCCTGACCATCACTGGTGGCTGTGGCGGAATGGGTGGAGCCCAGCCACTGTCCGTGACGCTCAACGGAGGTGTCTGCCTCATCATCGATGTCGACAAGACTCGCCTCGATCGTCGCAAGTCCAAGCGCTACCTCGACGAGGTCGAAACCGATCTCGATACCGCACTCGCCAAGGTCATCGAGGCCAAGAAGAACAAGCAGGCCCTGTCGGTCGGGCTCGTCGGCAATGCCGCAGAGATCCTGCCGCTCATCCTCGATCGCGACGAGGCCGCAGAGGTCGACATCGTCACCGACCAGACCTCGGCCCATGACCCGCTGTCCTACCTGCCTATCGGCGTCAGCGTCGATGACTGGCGCGAAGAGGCCGAACAGGATGCGGAGAAGTTCACCATCCGCGCCGAGGAGTCCATGGCCAAGCACGTGCGTGCCATGGTCGAATTCCAGGACCGCGGCGCCGAGGTCTTCGACTACGGCAACTCGATCCGCGATGAAGCCCGCAAGGCCGGCTACGATCGTGCCTTCGAGTTCCCCGGCTTCGTCCCGGCCTATATCCGCCCGCTGTTCTGCGAAGGACTCGGGCCCTTCCGCTGGGTGGCACTGTCCGGCGACCCGAAGGACATTGAGGTCACGGACAAGGCACTCAAGGAGCTCTTCCCGGACAACGAGCACCTGGCCACCTGGCTCGACGCCGCGAACGAATACGTCGAGTTCGAAGGTCTGCCGGCCCGCATCTGCTGGCTCGGATACAAGGAACGCCAGCAGGCCGGTCTGCTGTTCAACCAGCTCGTCGCCGAGGGCAAGATCTCGGCCCCGATCGTCATTGGCCGCGACCACCTCGACTCCGGATCGGTCGCCAGCCCCTACCGTGAGACCGAGTCGATGCTTGACGGCACCGACGCCGTGGCCGACTGGCCGCTGCTCAACGCCATGGTCAACGCCTCATCGGGTGCCACTTGGGTCTCCATCCACCACGGCGGCGGCGTCGGCATCGGCCGTTCCATCCACGCCGGACAGGTCTCCGTGGCCGATGGCACCGAACTGGCTGCCAAGAAGCTCGCCCGGCTGCTCACCAACGACCCGGGAATGGGCGTCATCCGCCACGTCGATGCCGGCTACGACCGTGCTGCCGAGGTCGCCGAAGAGCGTGGCATGCGAGTGCCGATGATCCCGGAACTCGACAAGCGCGACGAGGAGTCCGCAGCACAGTAAGCCCACGGGGTGGCGTGGCTGTTCTGCGGAAAGGCCACGTCCCGTCCGTTGCTGCTCGGTCTGAGTCTGAGTGATCGCGTTTGAACCCGATCACTCAGACTCAGACCGAGCTCTTTCGTCCAGCGGCGACGTGCGTGGTATGGGGCCACCGGTGTCTCGCACCCCAGGGCTCAGGACTCAGGGCACTCAGGGCACTCAGGGCCCAGGACTCAGGACTCAGGGCCCAGGGCTCAGGACCCAGGGCTCAGGAGTCGAGGAAGAGGTCGAGTTGCAGGTCCTCCTCATTCGCCGCCCCACTGTAGACCGAGAGATCAGTGATCCCCTCCTCACGCAGAGCCTCCTCGTCGATGAAGAAGTTGCCCGTCGTCGTGCGGGGATCACGTGTCAGGATCGCCCACGCCGCGTCCGACATGATCCGCGGGCTGCGGCTGCGAGCCATCACCTCTGCCCCGCCTAGGAGATTCGCGATCGCGGCGGTCCCGATCGTGGTCTTGGGCCACAGGCTGTTCGCAGCGATCCCGTCTGCCTTGAGCTCTTCTGCCAGGCCAAGAGTCACGAGCGACATTCCGTACTTCGCCATTGTGTATCCGAGGTGCTGCCCCGCCCACCGCGGGTTGAGGTTGAGTGGTGGGGAGAGCGTGAGGATGTGCGCGGCGCTCGAGGACTTGAGGTGAGGCAGTGCGGTCTTGGCCAGCATGAACGAGCCGCGCGAGTTGATCGACTGCATGAGATCGAACTTCTTCATCGGCAGATCCTGCGTCGACGACAGGTCGATTGCGCTGGCATTGTTGACCACGATGTCGATCCCGCCGAAGGTCTCCGCGGTCTGCGCGACCGCCTCTGCCACGGAAGCATCGTCACGGACATCGCCGATGATCGGCAGGGCTTTGCCGCCAGCGGCCTCGATCTGTTCGGCCGCCGTGTAGACGGTGCCCTCAAGCTTCGGATGCGGCTGTGATGTCTTCGCGAGAATGGCGACGTTGGCCCCATCCGCCGCCGCGCGCAGCGCGATCGCCAGGCCGATTCCGCGGCTGCCGCCGCTCATGATGATTGTGCGTCCGGCCAGTGAGCGTGTGGATTCAGAGGGGGATTCTCCCGCGCCGAGGTGGCTGTCAGTGCTCATCGTTGGTCTCCTTTGTCCGTGGTTCGATGCTGAGGGTGTGTGTTGCAGACTACTCGTCGGGCACATCGTTTGCCTATGCTTCTTCCCGGGCGGGTGCATCGAAGGAGGCCGAGTCGCCGATCACTTACTGTCCGAAATATCGGACAAATTTTGTCGATCTCGGTTCAGCAGCAAGCTCACCCGGTCCATACTGAAACTGAACTACTCTCGACCGTGAAGGACACTCCCTTGCAGCTCATCACCGGGATCAGCGAACTGGTCGTCAATGACCGTGCCGACTTCGGCGCCCTCGGCGTCGTCGAGGACGCCGCCGTGCTCATCGACGAGGGCCGGGTTCTGTGGTCGGGGCCGTCCGCTCAGGCGGACAGCGCTGTGCAGGGCCACCTCGGCGATGCCCGATCAGACTCGTCTGCGACCGCGACCCTCGACGATGATGACATCGAAAACGGCACCCTCACCTCAACCAGAGGTGGGGTCGAGCTCGAGACGATCGATGTGGGCGGCAAGGCCGTCATCCCCGGCTTCGTCGACAGCCACAACCACCTCATCTTCGCCGGCGACCGCTCGGCGGAGTTCGCCGCGCGCATGGCCGGGCAGAAGTATTCGGCCGGTGGCATCGCGACGACCGTCGCCGCCACCCGGGCCGCCAGCGATGAGGAGCTCGAGGCCAACCTCGTCCACCTCCTCGACCAGGCGACCAGGCAGGGCACGACGACCTTCGAGATCAAGTCCGGCTACGGGCTCACTCTCAAGGACGAACTTCGGGCGCTGACGATCATCAACCGGCACACCGAGGAATCGACGCTCATCGCCGCCCACGTGGTCCCACCCGAATACAAGGAGAACCCGGGGGGCTATGTCGACCTCGTCATCGACGAGATCATCCCGGCCGCGACGGGTCACGCCAAATGGATCGACGTGTTCTGCGAGAAGGGGGCCTTCACCGAGGACCAGACCCGGCGCATCATCGAGGCAGGCAAGGCCGCGGGAATGAAGCCGCGACTGCACGCGAACCAGCTCACCGAGGGTGGAGCTCTGCGACTCGGTGCGGAACTCGGCTGTGTCTCCGTCGACCACGCGACCTTCGCCTCGGATGAGGACCTTGCGGCTCTCGCGAAGTCCGAAACCGTGGTCACGCTGCTGCCGAGCATCGAATTCTCCACCCGTCAGCCCTACCCGGATGCGCGCCGCTACGTCGAGGCCGGGGTGCGTCTGGCGATCGCCACGGACTGCAACCCTGGGTCAGGTTTCTCCAACAGCGTCCCCTTCGTCATCGCCATCGCTGTGCGCGACATGCACTTCACGCTCGAGCAGGCCGTCTGGGCGGCAACGGCAGGAGGCGCCAACGCCCTGCAGCGCACCGACGTGGGCCACCTCGGCGCCGGCGCCCGGGCAGACCTCGTCATCCTCGACGCTCCCAGCTACCGCCACCTGGCCTACCGGCCCGGCGTCCAGCTCGTCGAGCGGGTCATTCGCGGCGGCGAGCTCGTCGCCGACAACCGCCCGCGAGGCTGACCCAGCAGGCAGGCTGCCGGCCTCCTGCGTCCCCGCCGTCCAATTTCGCCACACGAACATATGAATCTCTCAACCGAAAGGTCCCAGATGTCAGTCTTCATCGATCTTGATCCCGATACCCTCACCTTCGCCCAGGTCGTCGACGTCGCCCGCCATGACGCGAAGGTCGCCCTCAGCGAGACCACCCTGGCCCGCGTGAACAAGTACCGTGAGGCCATCGACGCTCTTGCCGCCGCGGAGAAGCCCGTCTATGGAGTCTCCACCGGATTCGGGGCACTCGCCCAGCGCCACATCCCCGCCGAGCTGCGCACGCAGCTGCAGAAGTCCCTGATCCGTTCCCACGCGGCCGGCGTCGGCGAACCGGTTGAGCGCGAGGTTGTGCGAGCCCTCATGCTCCTGCGTGCTCGCACCCTGGCCACCGGCCGGGCGGGTGTGCGCGCCGAGGTGCTCCAGACTTACGTCGACCTGCTCAATGCCGGCATCACCCCGGTCGTCCACGAATACGGCTCGCTGGGCTGCTCGGGTGACCTCGCACCACTGTCGGCCTGCGCGCTTGTCGTCATGGGCGAAGGTGTGGCCGCCGGACCTGACGGAGTTGCCGGACCTGCCGACGAAGTCCTGAAGAAGGCCGGCATCACCCCGGTGACCCTGGCCGAGAAGGAAGGACTGGCGCTGGTCAACGGCACCGACGGCATGCTGGGCATGCTCATCATGGCCCTGACCGACCTGGAGAACCTGCTCACCGCCGTCGACGTCTCTGCGGCCATGAGCATCGAGGGACTCTTCGGCACCGACGCGGTCTTCGCCCCGGAGCTCCACTACGCCCTGCGCCCCCACGACGGCCAGTCCGCCGCGGCCGCGAACATGCTCACCGCTCTCAAGGACTCCTCCATCACGGCCAGCCACCGCGACTCCACTCACCTGGTGCAGGACGCGTACTCGATGCGCTGCGCCCCGCAGGTCAACGGCGCCGCCCGAGACGCCGTGGCCTTCGCCACCGGCGTCGCCGAGCGCGAACTGCGTGCGGCCATCGACAACCCCGTCGTCCTCACCAACGGCATGGTCTCCTCCAACGGCAACTTCCACGGCGCACCCTTGGCCCACGCACTGGACTTCCTCGCCATCGTCGCCGCCGATGTCGCCTCGATGTCCGAGCGCCGCACCGACCGGATGATGGACGTGACCCGCAACCAGAACCTCACCCCGTTCCTCGCCGACGACGCCGGCGTCGACTCGGGCCTGATGATCGCCCATTACACGCAGGCCGCGATGGTCTCCGAAGCCAAGCGAGGCGCCAGCCCGGCCTCGGTGGACTCGATTCCGTCCTCAGCGATGCAGGAGGACCACGTCTCCATGGGCTGGTCGGCCGCGCGCAAACTGCGCAAGGTTGTGGACAACCTGGCCAGCGTCATCGGCATCGAGTTCTACGCCGCCTCCCGGGCCTGCGATATGCGCGAGGCCGCCCCTGCGCCGGTCACCGGAGCCGTGATCTCCACAATCCGCGAGACAGTGCCCGGTCCCGGCCCGGACCGCTTCCTGTCCCCTGAGCTCGCCGAGACGATCGCCAAGGTCAAGGACGGCTCCCTGGTCGCTGCCGCAGAGTCGGTCACGCCGATGCAGCACACCGTCACCGAGGCTGCCGGAACCTGGCTGCCAGAAGGCGGATCACCTGCCGTCAACGACCCCGAGTTCACGTCGTTGGGCAACCTCAACGCAGCGGCCGAGGCCTCAGGCACGGACGCTGCCACGACCCATCAGGACGGAGCGAACTGAGATGAGCGACGTCGTCTCCCTCCTGTCCCAGATCGAGGACACCGGCCGTGACACCCGCGGACCCGGATACCAGCGGCCCGGGTTCTCGAACACCGAACGTGAACTGCGTGACTGGTTCCTCGCCGAGGCGGCCCGTCGCGGCCTCGACACCGAGATCGACGCCAACGGCATCACCTGGGCGTGGGCGACGCCGCCCGGTGAGAACGCCGTCGTCACCGGCTCTCATCTGGACTCCGTTCCAGGTGGCGGTGCCTTCGACGGGCCCCTCGGTGTCGCCTCGGCGCTGGCGGCCTTCGACGACCTCAAGGCCTCCGGCGCACTCGAGAGGGCCCAGCGGCCGCTCGCGCTCGCTGTATTCCCCGAGGAGGAGGGCTCACGCTTCGGTGTGGCCTGCCTGGGATCACGTCTGCTCACCGGCGCCATCGACGCGGACCGGGCACTGGGACTCAAGGATGCCAACGGTGACACGTTCGCCGACGTCGCGACGGGCTACGGACTCGACCCGAACCGCATCGGCACCGATCACTCGCGACTGTCGACAGTCGGATCCTTCATCGAACTCCACGTCGAACAGGGCATCGGGCTCATCAACACCGACCAGGCGGTGGCGATCGGATCCTCGATCATCGGCCACGGCCGCTGGCACTTCGCCTTCTCCGGCCAAGGCAACCACGCCGGCACCACCCCGATGAGCCACCGGGCCGACCCGGTCGTCGCCGGCAGCCGTGTCATCGGCGACATTCCGGTCCTCGCCGCCAGCCACGATCAGGCGGTGGCCACCGTCGGCCGCACCCTCATCCACCCGGGCGGGACGAACGTCATCGCCTCGGGCATGAGCTTCTGGCTCGACATCCGTCACGCCGATGACGCCGTCGTGAAGCAGGTGCTTGAGGCGATCTTTCAGCGCGCGCAAGCCCACGCCGGCGACACCGGCGTTGAGGTGTCCATCTCCCAGGAGTCGTACTCACCGACGACCTACTTCACAGCCGAGCTCAACGACCGTCTGCGCACGGCGCTTCCAACCGCACCGCTGCTGCCCTCCGGTGCCGGGCACGACGCGGGCATTCTCGCCCCGCACGTGCCCTCGGCGATGCTCTATGTGCGCAACCCGACCGGCGTCTCCCACGCTCCGGAAGAGGCCTGCGAGGACGAGGACCAGCGCGCTGGAGTCTCCGCCCTGGTGAAGGTTCTCGAAGGGGAACTCGGAGTGGCATCATGAGCACACGTTTCTGGTGCGAATCGGCCTGGGTCGACGGTCAGGTCGCCACAGGCGTCCTGCTCACCGCCGATGAGACAGGCACCCTGACCTCGGTCGAGACCGGAATCGACACCCCGCCCACCATCGCCGAGGTGGTTCCCGGCTTCACTCTGCCCGGTGGAGTCAATGCCCACTCCCACGCCTTCCACCGCATCCTGCGCGGTCGGACCCACGGCGACGGCGGCACCTTCTGGACGTGGCGCGAAGTCATGTACTCCGTGGCAGCCCGGTTGAGCCCGGAGAGCTACGAAACGGTGGCTCGCGCCGTCTTCGCGGAGATGCTCGCCGGCGGATACACCTCGGTGGGCGAATTCCACTACGTCCACCACGCACCCGACGGGACCCCGTACGGTGCATCAGCCGCAGACGATGAATCATCCGCACCTGAGGAGTCGGAACGTCCCCGCGGGGACGCGTCGGTCAGCCTCGATTCAGGTCGCGCCCACGCAATGGAACGGGCGCTGGCACGGGCGGCCGCCTCGGCGGGACTGCGGATCCGACTCCTCGACACCTGCTATCTCACCGGCGGCATCGACACCGATCTCTCCGCTGAACAGGCCCGGTTCGGTGACGGCACCATCGACGGATATATGGACCGTCACGCGGCTCTGTCCGAGGCCTTCGCCACCGAGTTTCCGGTCGAATCTGCTGGTGGCAGCTATGTTCACGTCGGCTCGGCGATTCATTCGATCCGCGCGGTCCCGGCAGCGAACCTGCCCCGCTTCGCAGAACTCGGCGGACCCGTGCACGTGCACCTGTCCGAACAGCCGGCGGAGAATGACGCCAGCCAAGCCGCCTATGGCACGACCCCGACGCAGGTGCTCGCACGTTCGGGGGTCGTTGCTTCGAACCTCTCGGCCGTCCACGCCACGCATCTCAGCGAGGACGACATCGCGACCTTGGGCGGGGCACAGGCCTCGATTGTCATGTGCCCGTGCACGGAAGCAGATCTTGCCGACGGCATCGGCCCGGCACGCGAACTCGCCGACGCCGGAGCGACGATCGCGATCGGCTCCGACCAGCACGTCGTGCTCGACGCGCTGCGCGAGACCCAGGGCCTGGAAGCCGGTGAACGACTCCGCAGCGGCCAACGCGGCCGGTTCTCCCCGGCCGAGCTCATCACCTCGCTGACGGAAGGCGGGGCACGCAGCCTCGAGCTGCCGGTCGGTGAGCTGGCTGTCGGCAAGGCGTGCGACTTCATCGCCATCGACACCCAGACCATGCGCACCTTCGGATCGGTGGGGGAGCAGGCCATCCTCTCGGCCACCTCGGCGGACATCGCCATGACCGTCAGCGGTGCCCAGGTGCGCGTGCGTGACGGCGCGCATACCGCACTCGGGTCGATTGCCGACCTGTACAGGGCTGCGTTCGCGGCCCTCGGGATGGAGGACTGAACCGTGGCTGAGGTTCCGGCACTGCGACGCTCGATCGCGATTCTGCGGCATCTGGCGGCGTCGAACCGTCCGATCTCTGCCGGAGCCCTGGTCAGGTCCTTGGAGATTCCGCGTTCGAGTGCCTACGAACTGCTCACCGTCCTTGAGGAGCTCGGGCTCGTCGTCCGCACCGAGTCCGGCTACGTGCTGGGTGCCGGTGTGCACGAACTGGGAAGCTCCTATCTGCGCACGAACCCGCTGCAGCGGTTGGCGCAGCCCATCGTTCGGCAACTGGCCGACGACACCGCGGCGACGACTCAGCTAGCGGTCATCCGCGGTTGGGAAACCGTGTACCTGCTCAAAGAGCAGTCGCTGAAATCGGTCGCGGTCATCACCGCGACCGGTGTGCGCATGCCCAGCTATCTCACCGCGACCGGGCGGGCGATATTGGCGAATCTGCCCAAGTCAGAGGTTTTGGCGATGTTCCAGTCCGAGTCCGGATTCGTCACCCGCACCGGTCAGGGACCGACGACGGTGAAAGCGCTCAACGCGATCCTGGCTCAGGACCGCCGAGCTGGCTGGGCGATCGAACACGGCGAGGTCACTCCGGGGATCTCAACGATCGCCGCCCCCGTCTACGACGTCCTCTCCCGCCCGATCGCCGCGATCGGCCTCTCGCTCGCTGGTGATGCGCTGAGCGAGGAGACCGACACCGAACCGCTCGTGGACAAGGTCCTCACGGCCGCCGCCGAGGTGACCGCGAAGCTGCGGTGACCTCTCAAACGAGAGCGGCGGGTGCTCGTCCCAGCGCCTCGACATGCCATGTAATCGAGCGGACCAATTAGCGTCGAGAGAGTCAGTTGTAACTGGTTCTCTCGAGATTAAGTGGTCCGCTCGATCAGGCCCGGGTTCCATTCGCTATTCAGAACTCATAACTGGCACCCTCAGTTGTTATGAATCAGAAGTGTTGTTCATAAGAGTAACGACGGCGCTTGATGAGCTCTGTCGCCGTCGAGGTGACCGCCAAGCTGCGGTGACCCTCAAAAAAGAACTAACGAGCGGACCATCGAGCCAGGAGAGAACCAGTGAAAGCTGGTCTCCCGATGCTCAGTGGTCCGCTCGGTGAAACTTGGGGGTCAGAGTCCCAGTGCGCGCCTTTCGCGGGCGACTTCCTCAATCACCTGGTGGTCATTGCGCAATTCCCTGATCAACGCGATGCCGAGGATGATGACGATGATGGTGAAGGGAACCGCCGAGAGCATCGCCGCCTGCTGAAGTGCCTGCAATCCGCCGACGAACAGCAGCACGATGGCACAGGCGCCGGTGAGGAAGCCCCAGGTGGCGATGACCGGGCGGCTCGGGTTGAACGAACCCCGTGAGGACAGCGAACTGAGGACGAAGGTGTTCGAGTCGGCCGAGGAGACGAAGAACAGGATCACCATGATGATGGTGAAGACCGATGTCAGCAGCGACAGCGGCAGTTCGTTGAGAAGACTGAAGAAGGCCGTGTCGAGATTGGACGCAGTTGCCTCACCGATCGTGGCCCCGTCCATGTCCAGCTTCATCGCGGAGCCGCCCATGATGGTGAACCACACGAAGAACACAGCACTGGGGACGAGGAGGACCCCGGCCACGAACTGGCGGATCGTGCGGCCCTTCGAGATCTTGGCCAGGAAGATTCCCACGAACGCGCTCCAGGACAGCCACCAGGCCATCATGAAGTAGGTCCACCCGAGCATCCACTCGCTGTCGGAAGCACTCGATGGCGTCATGAAGCTGAGCTTCAGGAAGTCCCCGGCGAAGGAGCCGACCGAGCGCACGAACAGATTCGCGACGAACCCGCTGGGCCCGGTGATGAAGACGAACAGCCCGAGCAGAGTCGCCATGGTCAGAGTGATCTGCGAGATGTATCTGATGCCGCGGCTGACCCCGGTGAACGCCGATCCGGTGAAGAGCAGGGTGAGCACACCGACGACCACGATCTGCAGCATGATCGTCGTATCGATGCCGAACACCGCATTGAGGCCCTCACCGATCTGAGAGGCGCCGAGGCCCAGCGACGTTGTCGTTCCGAACAGAGTGGCGATGATGGTGAGGATGTCGATGACCTTGCCGACCCAACCGTCGACGAGGCGGCCGAGCACTGGCCGCAGCATTGTGGAGACCAGTGCAGGGCGTCCCTTCCTGTGCGTCGAGTAGCCGATCGCCAGACCGAAGACGCCGAAGATGGCCCAGGCTTGGAAACCCCAGTCGAGGTAGGAGAACTGCATGGCACGCACGGCGGCGTCCATGGTCTCCGGCTGAGCCAGGCCGTGAGGAGGCACCATGAAGTGGGACATCGGTTCGGCCACACCGTAGCTGACCAGGCCGATCCCCATGACTGCGGCGAGGATCATCGCCAGCCAGGACATCGTGGTGAACTCCGGACGGGAATCGGCAGAACCGAGACGGATGCGCCCGAATCGGCTTGCGGCGGACCACACGAGCATGACGATCGCGGCGAAGGGCACCACGAGGTAGATCCAGCCGAAGCTCGATGACACGGCGGTCATCGCCGTGGTCATGATGTCGCCGAGGCTGTCGGGCGACACCGTGGCCCAGATGACGAAGGCGATGACGAACGCCACCGACCAGAAGAAGACGGCGCCGACAGGGTTGTGCCGAGCGGAGTCTGCATCCGGTGCTGCTGCCAGCTGGGTGTCGGTGGTAATTGCCGCGGGGTCAGGCTCCGAATCGGCCTCAGAACCGGGGGCAGGTTCGGGCTCTGGTTCGTGGTTGTCCAGCATCGTCATCGTGGTCTCCAAGCTCGAGTCCGCCTCGGCGGCGGGCAGGAGTCTTCGTCAGGGGGCGGTGGGGGTAGTGCGCAATGGCAAGAAACAGGCTCCGCGAACTGGGGTGTTCGTGGAGCCTCGTAGGTGACGAGTGTATTCGCCTTCGCGTGGAATTGCCGCCTCGTTTCGGCACTTCGATGAAGAGTGTGAGGTATCTCGCTGCAGCCGTAGAAGTTCAGATTTCGAGTGTGAGCTGCCACCTGCTCTTCCTGTGCCCGTCCAGGTTGGGAGAACCGGTGACTCCGCCGCGGAGCAGCCCGGCGATCGAGCGCACACTGGTCGTGGTCCACCGCAAGCGCGGCCCGCTGCCGGCCGTCGCCGAACGCTTCCGGCAGAGTCTGCTGTCGTAGAGCTGGGGCGGCCGAGCGCGACATTGAGCGAGATGTCGCTGAGCGGTACGACTCGTGGGGTAGCGTCCGTCCATGTCCCAGTGGTCAAGCGCGCCAAGTTCTCAATTTCGCCGCGATGTCGGCGGTCTCTATGCCACCACTCGCGACCGAAATGACGAGATCGTAGGCATCGTCATCCGGCGCATCGAATTCGACGCCATTGAGATCGTAGAAGACCGCTGGGCTGAGCCAGCCCAGCCGCTTGTTGCCGTCAACGAGAGGATGATTTCGAACGATCGACTCCAGCAGAACAGCGCCTTTTTCATCTGCGGATGGATAGACCTCAGTCGCCCAAAGAGTGGTCGTGGGCCGATGCGCAGCAGAATCAAGCAGGCCGAGGTCGCGTACCGGTCCGACGTTGAGATCGGCGACTAGTTCGAGGAGATCTTCGGTTCGAAGGTAGACAGTCACTTGCCGAGTCGGTCGAGCAGATCGCCATACCGTTCGCGGGCGCGCTTCGAAGCCTCACTGACCTGTGCCTCGTGGCCTCGTCGCTCGGCCACCTCGTGGATTGCATTGATGACGAGGGCCTGGCGGCTTACCCCGTCCTGTTCGGCGAGGCGAGCCAGGAGCTGCTCGTCGTCCTTGTTCAAACGCAATGTCATTGCCATAAATCTATGATACCAAAGTGGTAGCAGAATTGACGAGGGCGCTTGGTGGAGTCGGCGCTGACCTTGATAGTCGCGCTTGTCCTCAGAAGTATGGCTTCGTGATGAGCTCGAGAAAATGGTCGGCCGGATCGAGGAAATAGACCCCACGCCCGTCATGTCCGGAGTTTGTCTCCTGCAGACGAGTCCGCTGTGGGTCCGCCCAGTAGTCGAGGCTGCGTTCTTGCAACAGTCGGACTGCCCGATCGAAGTGGTCATCCGTGCAGAGAAACGCCATATGCACGGGTGAGAACTCATAGGGAGGTGGCGGTGCCGCGAACTGCAGCATGACTCCGCCGGAGAGCATGATGTTGGCGAAGACTGCCCAGGATTCAGTGTGTTCGGCTTCGAGGATGTCGACGTAGAACTGAGCGGATTCGGCGGGATCGGCGGCGACGATGATGGTGTGGTTGAAGGTTGCTGACATGATGTCCTTTCGCAAATTGGGCCCGACAAGGTGGGGCCGGGGCTGAGGGCCCGACATGATTGCGGGCATAGCGAGCTGGAGCTCGGCGAGGGAGATCTTTTCGAAAGGGGTGGGCCGCGAATATCGTATTCGCGTCCACGGCGACTCAACGGTCGACCGGGTGGCCGATCCGTGAGCGGCTGAGAGCCTGTCCGGTCATGGTCCACAGCCTAATCGACTTGAGGGTCAGTTGCCGGTGCGATCGTGCTCAGGGGCATCGCGAACTAGTGATTGCGAACGTCGAGTACACGATGTGCTCAATCCCGGAAGCTTCCAAAGCCATCGACGGTCGCGCCCCGATCCCTCGCTGAGGCGGGTCGATGATCACGCAGTCCGGTCGTTGGTCGGTAGCCAGGTTCGTCTCGACGAACTCCGGGGCACCGCCGGCGACGAACTCGGCCGTGGCGCCCGGCTGTGAGCCGAAGCCGAGCTCGGCAGCACTGATCTTCGCTGATTCGACAGCCTGCTCGCTGATCTCGCCAGTCGGAACCGTGGCCAAGCTGCGCGATGGCGTCAGGCGACGGTGAAGCTGAGGATCATGAAGATCCCGAAGGAGACGAAGGGTGCCAGTGCGGCGATGGCGATCGCGACGACTCCCTGCGTCCTGGCGCGGCTGGTGGCAACAGACACGATGCCCATGATGAGGCCGGTGACTCCGAGTGCCGCACACAGGACCTGAAGGCCGGCGAGTGCGATTGCGAGATTCTGGTACCAGCTGGGAGTATCGGCGAAGTAGTAGCCGTTCTCGTTCTCCATCGGGCCGATGGTGACGCCGAGGACGATCGAGGCGAGCAGGGACAGTCCTGCGGAGACGATGGTGACGACCAGGGCGACTGTGCCGAGCAGCGGGCGGTTCGCGCCTGCGGGTGAAATCCGGTCGTGATCGGGCTGCACGCCTGGTGAGGTGGGTGCCTGACCGACGGCACTGCTGTGAACGACGCCGTGCACGTGATTTCCCCGCGCTGCGGTGTAGGGCTGCTGTGCGGCCAACTCGTCATCGGTGGGCTGGGGATACGTGAAATCCGGCGAGGTCATGTCTTCGACACTATCCACGCCGGCCACAGCCCGCCCATGCGGCTTGCCTGTGACCGAGGTCGGGAAAACCTGACCATCAGGTGAGGACAGGACTGGCCGAGGGGTTCCCTACCGTTCGGCCGCGATGTGGAATCGCTTCTGGGTCACCGCGATCGGAGAGCTGCGGGCCGCCAGCCGGTCGAGGGCTTCACGATTTCCGGCCACGGTGAATCCGGGGACATCCCAGGGGATGTAGGCGAGGTACTCGATGACTGCCTCGACGTCGGCGAATTCCATCGTGCCGGTCCACTCGTCGGCATCGGTGATGGTGAAGCCATGTGCTTCGAGCCCGTCGATGCACGGTTCGAGTCGGTTCTCCGGCGCCTGCGGTGCGCCGCCGAACCAGTGTCTGAACTCGGAGGCTTCCGTGCCGTCAACCTGCTGGGTGAGGAAGCCGCCGTCGGGTGCGATGACGCGAGCGAGTTCTGCCGGGTCATAGCTCTCATGCCGGTTCATCACGAGGGTGAAGAAATCGTCGGGCCACGGCATGGCCTCCCCGGTCTCGCTGTCGTACTCACGAACCTCGATGCCGTATTCTGCCAGCGCCGAGGTGGCCAGCTCCAAGTTCGGCTTCCACCCTTCACTGGCATGGACCGAGGATCTGCGATTGATGAAGCCTCCAACGGTGCTGACACGTTTGACGACTTCGCTGAGGCGCTCTCCTCCGCCGGTTCCCATGTCGAGGCACGGCATTGACCTCGCCATCGCCTTGGCGCAGGTCAGGTCAAATCCCAGGGTGGTTCGTCGGCGACGAGTCTGGAGCCGAGTGAGGCGAAGTCCCACCCGGTCATCACTGCGGTCTCGTGGATCCAAGCCCATCGGGCGTATCGGTCCTCTGCAGATTCGGTCACACTGCCAATCCTTCCAACTTCACGCCAACCATTCGGCCGCCCTAGCGGTCATTGTGGAGTTGCGTGCGAAAAATCGCCGATCGTCGAACGCAACTCCACAATGAAATCTACCGCAACGGCCCACCCGCCTCCACGGCCGAAGACAAATCTGTCAGGCGCGGGCACCGAGACGATTCTGCGGCTCAGACGAGGAAGCAGAAGACGAGGATGAGGATATTGAGCACGAGCATCCCCAGACAGTTGAGCCAGAAGTCACGGCCCACGTACCCGGCCCGCAGATGGGCGCCGGCGGCGGTGAGGAAGTAGACGATGAGGCCGACGATCGCAGCCAAGCCGAGGCCCGGGATCCAGAAGCCTGCGAGCAACCCGGCGGCCGCGAGAAACTTCACGACCGCGAGCACCCACCACCAATCACGGGGGAGTCCGACTCCGTTGAGGCAGTCGGCGATGACCTTCGGCGGCCAGAACGTCAGGAAGCCGTCGACGATGACGATGAAGGCCATCACCGCCACCGGCCACCAGGGATCGGGGAGCAGGCTCATACGGGTCTCCGCAACTGGGTGTGGAACGCGACGCTGTGCGAGAGGGCTTCGGTCGCCTCGTGCAAACTCATATCGCTGGCCGCCCATCGGAACAGGATGCCGAGGTAGGAGTCATAGAGTGCAGAGGCGCTCGCCAGTGCGTAGGCTTCGCTGATCCCGATCGAGATCAGGCTGGAGGACAGTTCGTCCTGCAGATCGGCCGCCAGGGTGTCGAACACCTGGGGCTTGCCGGCCACCCGCATCAGTGCCGCCGCGTAGTCCCTGGACAGGTCCTCGTGGGCGGCGAAGAATTCGAGAAACGGCAGGAAGATCCCCACCAAGTGGTTCTGCACCGCCGAGGTGGCCGCTGGCTTGGCATCGGTTCGTGCCGATGGTGTCGCCTCCGCGATGGCATGTGCCCGAGCCGGGAGGGTATAGGTCCCGGATTGGAGCGCTGCGATCCATCGGTCGTAGCAGCGGACGAGGAGGACGTCCTTGTCTCCGGCGGCCATCACTCTGCCTACGGACACCTCGGCGCGTTTAGCGATGCCTCTGACTGTTGTGGTCTTGTAGCCGAATTCGAGGAACAGATCGGCAGCGGCAGAGATGATCTTCTCCTCGGTTCTCAGGCGCCGATCCGTCCGTGAGTGAACATGTTCAGTGGGCATAGTCTGATCGTAGGCCTTTCCGTGTTGATTTGCCAGGTTCGGTTATAGGCAGACATGTTGCCCGAGGGCGCAAGTTAATGTACCTTAACTTTATGCACGTCGATCCACCGAACACCGGCACGGCCGCCACTGCTGCGCCCGCGAAGAAGGTCTCCATGTTCTTCCTTCTGGGGCCGGCCTTCGTCGCAGCGATCGCGTACGTCGATCCGGGCAATGTCGCCGCCAATCTCAGCGCGGGTGCCCAGTACGGATATCTGCTCGTGTGGGTCCTCGTCGCGGCCAACCTCATCGCAGTCCTCGTTCAGTATCTGTCGTCGAAACTCGGCCTTGTCTCCGGGCAGTCCCTGCCGAGCCTCCTCGGCGGCAGGCTGCGTCGCAGGTCCCGGCTGGCATATTGGGTGCAGGCGGAGATCGTGGCCATCGCCACCGACATCGCCGAGGTGATCGGCGGCGCCATCGCCCTGAAGATCCTCTTCGACCTGCCGCTCCTCCTGGGCGGAATCATCGTCGGCGTCGTGTCCCTGCTTCTGCTCTCGATCCAGTCCACCCGTGGTCAGCGTCCCTTCGAAACGGTGATCATCACCCTGCTGGCAATCATCGCCATCGGCTTTCTAGCAGGTCTGTTCGTCGGCGATGTGAATTGGGGACAAGCGGCAGGTGGAATCGTGCCCAGACTCGAGGGCACGAACTCGGTGGTGCTGGCCGCCAGCATGTTGGGTGCGACCGTGATGCCGCACGCGATCTACCTGCATTCGGCGTTGTCCGTCGACCGGCACGGCGCGGCGCCGCGTGCTTCGATTCCCCAACTGCTCAAGGCTACCCGGTGGGACGTCGTGGCCTCTCTCGTCATCGCGGGCTCGGTCAATATTGCGATGCTCCTGTTAGCCGCTGCCTCGCTGCGCGGTCAGGACGGGACCGACACGATCGAGGGTGCGCATGCGGTCGTGTCGGCCAACCTCGGCGAGGTTGTGGGTCTGTTCTTCGGCATCGGACTGCTCGCCTCCGGCTTGGCCTCGAGCGCAGTCGGATCCTATGCGGGGGCCTCCATCATGCAGGGGCTGCTGCGAGTCCAGGTCCCGATCGTGTGGCAGAGAGCGGTGACGATGATCCCGGCACTCATCATCTTAGGAATCGGGGCAGATCCGACCTGGTCGCTCGTCCTCAGCCAAGTCGTCCTCAGTCTTGGCATCCCCTTCGCGATGGTTCCCCTGGTCAGGCTGACGATGAACCGAACGGTGATGGGTCACTACGCGAACTCACGGATCATGACGATCGTTGCGATCTTCGCCTCAGGACTCATCATCGCCCTCAACGTCGTGCTCATCGTGCTCCTGGCTCTGGGCATCGACTGAAGTCGGCTTCGACCATCTCCCGTCGCCGCCTGTGCGCGGACAGGCGCCGCCCGATCAGACCGTGGCGGGGGCTGAAGAGGTAGACGAGGACGAAGACGCCACCTTGTGAGAGCACGACCATGCCGCCCGAGGCGGTGTCGATGTAGTAGCTGGCGTAGAGTCCGACCAGCGCACAGACGACCGAAATCGCCGGTGCGATGATCAGCATCCGCTGGAACCGGTCGGTGAGCAGGTAGGCGGTGGCGCCGGGGATGATGAGCATGGCGACGACGAGGACCACTCCGACGGCCTGCAGCGCGACCACGGAGGTCAGCGCGAGCAGACCCAGCAGCAGCGCTCCGAGGATCTTTGGGTTGAGGCCCAGGGCGTGAGCATGCGTGGGGTCGAAGGCGAAGAGGGTGAAATCGCGGTTCTTCGCCGCGAGCACCACCAGAGTGATGACGCCGAGGACGGACACCTGAAGCAGCTCGGAGGAGGAGACGCCGAGGAGGTTGCCGAAGATGATGTGGTTGAGATCCGTGTGTGAGGGAACGACGGAGATGAGCACGAGCCCAAGAGCGAACAGCGTCGTGAAAACGATTCCGATCGCGGCGTCCTCCTTGATCCGGCTCGTATCCCGCACGGCGCCGATGAGCCCGACGGCGAGGAATCCGAAGACCACAGCACCCAAGGCGAACGGAGCCCCGACGACGTAGGCGAGGACGACTCCGGGCAGCACGGCATGCGAAACCGCATCACCCATGAGCGACCAGCCGATGAGGACCAGCCAGCACGAGAGCACGGCGCAGACGATCGATGCGATGAGCGTGGTCGCCAGCGCGCGGAGCATGAAGTCATAGCTCATGGGTTCGAGCAGGAGGTGAACGGCGGTCATGCTGCTGCGCCTCTTTTCATCACGTCGAGACCGAACGCCAACGCGAGATTCTCGGGTCGGAGAACCTCCTGTGGCTCACCCTGGAGCAGAACCCTGCGCATGAGCAGGATCGCTTCGTCGGCCAGGTCCGGCAGGGCGTGCAGGTCGTGGGTGGACACGAGCACCGTGGCGCCGGCGGCGGCAAGTTCCCGAAGCAGGCGGGTGATCGTGGCCTCGGTGCGTTTGTCCACGCCGGCGAAGGGCTCATCGAGGAGGAGGATCGTGGCTCCCTGTGCGATTCCCCGGGCGACGAAGGCGCGCTTCTTCTGTCCGCCCGAGAGCTGACCGATCTGACGGTCGGCGTACTCGGTGAGTTCGACGCGTTCGAGAGCCCGATCGACCGCCTCGCGGTCGGCCCTCCTCCTGATGCGCAGCGGACCCATGTGTCCGTACCGGCCCATCATGACCACCTCCCGCACGGAGAGAGGGAAGTCCCAGTCGACGTCCTCACTCTGCGGAACGTAGCCGAGGATGCCGGCCCGCCGAGCCGAAGCAGTGGATTCGCCGTTGACGGCGACGGTGCCGAAGTCGGGGTCGGCCATGCCCATGATCGCCTTGAACAGCGTCGACTTTCCGGACCCGTTCATGCCGATCAGACCGCAGATCCGGCCCGGTTCGAGGGTGAAGGAAGCACGGTCGAGGGCCAAGACGGGCCCGTAGTGGACGGTCACTTCGTTGACGGCGATGGCGGGGGTGCTCATGAGTTCTCTCCTGTCAGGGCTTCGGTGATCACGGACGCGTCGTGACGGATGAGGTCGAGGTAGGTCGGGACCGGGCCGTCGGCCTCGGAGAGCGAATCGACGTAGAGGGTGCCGCCGAAGTCCGCGTCGGTGGCCTCGACGACCCGGTCCATGGGGGCCGGAGAGACCGTGGATTCGCAGAAGACTGCGGGCACGTCGTTGTCGTCGACGAATTCGATCGCCGAGGTGATCTGACCGGGTGTCGCCTGCGCCTCGGCATTGACCGGCCAGATGTACTTCTCGGTCAGCTCGGCATCTCTGGCGAGGTAGGAGAACGCGCCTTCGCAGGTGACAAGCGCCCGCTTCTTCTGCGGCAGTGCCGACAGGTCTGAGACGAGTTCGTCCTGGACCTCCTGCAGCTGGCCGTTGTAGGCCTCGGCGCGGTCGCTGTAGTCATCGGCGTGATCGGGGTCGAGCTCGCCGAATGCCCGGGCCATGTTCTGTGCGTAGATCTGCACATTGAGCGGACTCATCCAGGCGTGCGGGTTGGGTTTGCCGGCGTACGCGTCCGCGGTGATCGAGAGCTCCTCGACTCCTTCGCTGACGACGGCGTGAGGGACGTCGAGATCGTTGACGAACTGTTCGAACCACTGCTCGAGATTCAGCCCGTTGTCGAGGACGAGGTCAGCCTTCGATGCGCGGCGGATATCGCCTGGGGTGGGCTCGTAGCCGTGGATCTCGGCACCGACCTTGGTGATGGACTCGACCTCGAGGTGGTCACCCGCGACGTTCTCGGCGATGTCGGCGAGGACGGTGAAGGTGGTGAGGACGACCGGCTTCTCTCCACCGTTCGACTCGGTTGCCAAGCTGCTGGTACCGCACGCGCTGAGGCCGAGTACGAGAATGGACGCGGTGAGGGCCATCAGTGGGAGTGTGAGACGGCGGGATCTGAGGTGGGGCAAGGCGGCTCCTGGCACGAAGTCGGGTTCGGCACCAGCACCGGAGCCGAAAAGTTAATGTACATTAACTTTAAGCATTCGCGGGTGGAGTTTCAATTTCCTGCCTGCGCAAGTGTGCAATCGGAGTCAGGGGAGCCCCTGACCGGTTCGGTGGGAACCGCTGCCCGTTTCGGTGGAAACCTCAGTCCTTGCGCAGGGCTGTGGGCTCGACCATGGTGCGAGGATCAGAACGCACCCACCACGGCCGAGGCTGGCCCTCGTTCGCTGCCTGGCGTCGTTCCTCGTCTGTGGCGTAGCGGTAGGTGAAGACCCGCACGCGGATGAGCGCCGGTGCCTGGCCGTCGAAGGGATCCGGGCCCAACAGCTTCCGGATCAGTGGGTCGCCGGAGCCGATGCGTTCGAGCAGCGCGTAGAACCACGACTGCCGGTAGTCGCCGAGGGCGGCGAACCACATCAGCCAGTCCAGGCGCAGATGATAGGGCGCGACGATCGGTGAGCGCCGGGACACGTCACCGGGTTTGCCCTTGAAGACATACGGCCGCCAGCCTCCAGCGGTGTCCGCAGCATCGTCGTCGGCATCCGCATCGTCGTCGGCATCCGCGTGGTCGCTCGCATCAGGGTCGAGAGTGCCCTCGATGATGATCTCGTCCCGGGATTCGGTCATCGAACCGAAGGCACCATAGGCATTGCCCAGCCCCCACCGGTTGAAGCTGGCATTCATCAGCTGGTGCGGCGAGAACAGATTGCGCAGGGCAGGGACGTTGAGTGCGCACTGCCACACGACGAAGACGGCGACGAGGACGGCCCACCACAGGGGGAGAGCCGAGGACGACGTGAGCGCAGCGGGAGACGCGGATGATCCGACCGCCTCGGCGCCGGGCAATCCTGGCAGCCCCCACCCGGGCCACGGGCCGCCGAGAACCCAGCCGAGGAATGAGTCGCTGATCCCGGCAAATGCGAGCAGGATCGTCGCCCAGTTCAGCCAGGCGTAATTGCCGGTGATGACGAGTGCGAGCTGCGTGATGATGATGGCCAGCGCGGCGAAGGACGCGATGGGTTGGGGCAGGAAGAGCAGCCACGGTGCGCTGAGCTGGACGATATGGCTGCCCAGAGTCTCTCCTCGATGCCACCACCCGGGCATCAGGTGCGCACGGCGGCTGAGCGGATTGGGCATGGGCTGGGTCTGATGGTGATAGTCCATGGCGGACAGGTCCCGCCAGGAGCTGTCCCCGCGCATCTTGATCATGCCCGCCCCGAACTCGATGCGGACGACGAAGAACCGCAGGAGAAGGATCATCAGCAGAGGGGGTGCGACCTCGTGGGAGCCGAGGAATCCGACGAGGAAGCCCGCTTCGAGCAGGAGGGACTCCCAGCCGAAGCCGTAGAAGCGCTGTCCGATGCCCACGATCGAGAAGTAGAGCCACCACATCAGCCAGAACACTGGGATCATCGTCCACGCGGGCCCCGCCTGAGGGAGGCCGGCGATGACTGAGACGGCCAGCAGCATGCCGACGCCGCACACGATGCGCAGTCGACGATCGGTGTAGCGGGTGTGTTTCCACCGGAACAGCGTGGGTGCCTGCTTGGCGGTGGTGAGCTCGATGAAGCGCGGGGCTGGGGTCAGTCCGTGTTCGCCCAGCAGGGCGGGGAACTGGTTGAAAGCACTGAGGAAGGCGATGAAGAATAGGACGCCGAATCCGCGCTGGATGACTTCGCGGGCGATCGTGTAGTCCTCGGCTGATAAGAATGACAGCACCGTGGCGATGTCCACGGCGATCACCTCCCGGTTCGTGCGTCAGCGCGGTTCCCAACGGCCCTGCCTCGACTATGGTCCCAAGTACGGTGTCGTGCAATACCTGTCATGAATGCGCCGAGGCTGCCCCGGGGATCGGGGACAGCCTCGTTTGGCCCGGTTCGCCATAGACCGGAATCAGGGCTCGGGCATTGTGCCTTTGATCAAGTACGGTCGTGTACCGGTTCCGATGCCGGTTCCGGGTCGATCTCCTCGACCTCTTCCGCCGAGGTGGGAACAGCTGGAATCGAATCCGTGGCCGGGGGTGCCGGCGGAGTGACCACCGACTGGTACGAGTGCTCGTGGGAGTAGGCGAGGAACGACAGGTGGTTCTCGTAGCGGTCGAGGACGTCGTCGATGATCTGCTGAGAGCTCAGGCCCATCAGGTCGTAGCCTTCGGAGCCGGTCTGTGTGAAGACTTCGATTCGGAAGTACACGTCGTTGCCGCGAGGAGCATTGCGACCACCGAACGACGGGACATTGTGTTCGACCGCCGCGATCTGATACTGGAAGTTGCGCTGCTCGCCCATGTCGACGATGAGGGTGCTTTCCGTGATGCCCGATTCCGGGCCCGGCTCCTGTATCAGCTCGACCGTGTAGTCGAGCTCGCGGAACTCTGCGGCCACCGCTTCCAGGGCAGGTTCGACCACCTCGGAGACGAATCTGTCGACCGACTTCTTAGACGGGTACGAGCGCAGGGTCGCCAAGCGCTGCCGCCACGTCTTCTCCGGCGTCCTGCCGCCATGGACGGCGGTCGTCCGGCGCTTGCGGGTCCTGCCCTCCCGCTCGGCTCTCTCCATGCGCAGGACCTTGGAGAATGAGGCCATGACGAGATAGGCGATGATCGTCACGGGCAGTGCGAAGATCAGCGTCGCGTACTCCATCGTCGTCACTCCGCCGGCCACGAGCATGGCGATGGTCAGCACCGCGGTCACGACCGCCCAGAAGATCCGAAGCCATTTCGCGCCGTCCTCTTCGGGGTTGGGGATCGTGGAGGAGAAGTTCGACATCACCATGGCGCCCGAATTCGCGCTCGTGAGATAGAAGAGCAGCCCCGAGAGCGTCGCCAGCCCGATGAGGAAGGTCGCTCCGGGGAACATCTCGAGAAGGGCATACCAGCCCTGCTCCGGTGAGTCGATGGCGAGCTTCGCGAATTCGGAATTGCCGTCGAAGACCTCCGACAGGGCAGAGTTTCCGAAGATCGTCACGATGATGAAGTCGCAGAGCACCGGGGCGCTGATCGCGGCGATGACGAACTCGCGCAAGGTGCGACCACGGGAGATGCGGGCCAGGAACAGTCCGACGAAGGGACCCCAGGCCAGCCAGAAGGCCCAGAAGAACAAGGTCCACGCGCCCATCCACTCGGAGCCGTCGCTGACGTAGGCGAAGGTCGACAGGGTGCGTTCAGGCAGAGTGAAGATGAACCGGCCGATGTTCTCGACCATGGCGTTGAGCAGGAACGCGGTCTTGCCGGTGACGAGGATGTAGAGCATCATCGCGGCACAGGACCAGAGGTTGAGCTCGGAGACCAGACGGATGCCCTTGTCCACGCCCGAGGTGCAGGCGGCGACCGTCATGATGACGGCGACGAGCACGAGGCCGATCTGGAGGGCGAGTCCTTGGGGCAGTCCGAAAAGCGTCGAGAAGCCGACGTTGAGCAGGACGACGCCGATGCCCATCGAGGTGGCCACACCGAAGACGGTGCCGACGAGGGCGAAGATGTCGATGACGTCACCGGTGGCTCCGCGCACCCGCTTGCCCAGCAGCGGGTAGAGGACCGCACGGATCGACAGGGGCATGCCCCAGCGATAGGCGAAATAGCCCATGGCGATGCCGAGCAGCGAGTACATCGACCAGCCGGCGATGCCGTAGTGGAACATCGTCCACACCACGGCATCCTGAGCGGCGGCCGCGGATTCGGGATCGGCATTGACCGGCTGGAGGAACTGGGTGATCGGTCCCGTCACAGAGTAGAAGAGCATGTCGATGCCCACGCCCGCGGCGAAGAGCATCGCGACCCAGGTGAAGAGATTGTATTGCGGCCTGGAATGGTCGGGCCCCAGCCGGACGGAGCCTTCCTTCGACAAGGCGACCCACAGGACGAAGACGATGACGACGGTGACCGTGACGACATAGAACCAGCCGAGGTTGACCGAGATCCAATCGACAGCGGCCTTCATCGTCGACTGAGCCGTGTCCGGCATGAGCATCGCCCAGATCGAGAAGGCGAGGATCACCGCCGATCAGATGAGGAAGACCTTCCAATTGACGCGGGATCCCCGCTCGTCCGTGAGTTCCGCGGGGCCGCGGCTCATCTCCGTGCTGGAGATCGGAGGGAGCTTCTCGGGGTCGACGTCTCGGGAGGGCCTGTCGGTTCCGCCGAAGAGCTCGCGCTCGACGATCGGCCGCTTCATCTTCTCATCGTTGGGATCCTGCACGCATAACCTCCGGTCGGAAACTCTGGACTCGCCCAAAAGGGCACCGACCAATACTAAACTCTCGGAACTTTGTCAGCGACTCCACCCCCGGTTTTCAGGACGGAGTCGTTACTGTGCGGTAAGTCGTGCAGGGTGCGATTTCCGCTCTGCAGAGGAGTTCGGCGAGGTCAGCCACGGTCGCTGTGTCAGCGGCGAACCTTTCCGGTGCGTGCGAGGAAGGTGATCGCCTCGGCGAAGGCTCGAGACTGTTCGGGGTCTCCGCCGACGACGCGCATGGCCTGACGATCGCGGAAGTGCGCGGTGGTCATGAGGTCATGGCCCACTCGTTCCGATGTGCCTCCGGACAGCTGCCCAGGACTGGCCTGTTCGAGGATGAAGGTCCGATCTGATCCGAGGATCGAGGCACGCACGAACCTCTGATCCGTGGCGATGAGGAGCTGGGGTTCCGGGGTTCTATCGCTTCTGAAGTGCATGAGCAGACGCTCACCGGGTTCGAGCAGATCCACCGGAGGACCACCTCGGCCGGGCCCGCCCTGATTCACCTTGTGTGCACCGAATTTTGTCGCCCGCCTGCGTGCTCGAGGACTTTGATGGGGATGAGCGGCGTCGTATCGGGCGACGCGGACGCGAGCCCACACGTGGGTGCCGATCGAGGCACACAGGCTCAGTGGGAACACCAGAGCGGCTAGGGTCAGGATCCTGTCCGTGGGTCCGTTCGCCATGAAGATGAAGCCGATGGTGAGGCCGATGCCGACGATGAACATGACGATGAGGGATGTGATGGTGATCCCCGGATGGTCGCGGTTGAACGCCTCGGCGATGGCGGCGAACATGAATCCGATGTTCGCAGCGGACCAACATGTAAGGAAGAGTGCGAAGGCGGGCAGCGCCGAAGAGGCGTAGTCGCCCCACATCGTGCCCGGAGTACCCGGAAATTCGGCGAAAGTGTGCCAGAGGAACACCGAGGCCGCGGAAAATGCGGCGAAGACCGGTCCCACGGAAAGGACCTTGTACCAGGGTTGCCGGATGAAGCCAGTGTAGGAGTCGGGAGCCCGTGGGATATGAGAGTCGGCAGCCGCCTTAGCCTTCGAGGGTGTCGAGTCGTCCTCATCGAAGAAGATGATCGCGATGGAGTGGTAGAGACCGAGCAGGCCGAAGCACACCGGGGCGGCATCTTCAGGGTCGAAGTCCCTGAAGTGGCCCGCACGGGGGTCCAAGCCGGCATTCGTCAAAGCGAAGATGATCAGCATGAAGACGGCGAGCGCCACCGCGAAGAGCATCGTCGTGCTGAACTTGTGCGTTCTGAACCTCATACTGTGATTCTTCCATTTCGTTTCGGCACAGGAGGCGAGGGAATGTTCCAGATCTGTGTCGCGACGACGTCTGGCCGGCAGTCCGCCGCACGCCCGGCCCCGCCTCGACCTCGCCTCGACCTCGAATTTGAACCTATTGGCGGTCTCGGCACATCGGATACTCTGATTGCATGCGTGCAGGCGAAGTCTCCGAGGTCAGCCAGGACTACCTCAAAGCGATCTGGTCGGCCCAGGAATGGGGCGGAGAGCCGATGACCGCAACGGAGCTGGCGAACCGCTTCGGCACCACGAAGGCCAACGTCACCGAGGTGCTCAAACGACTCGACGAGCTCGGTCTCATCGTCCGGGTGCCCTACCGCCCGCCCGTTCTCACCCCTGCCGGGGAGAAGGTCGCCCTGTCCATGGTGCGTCGGCACAGGCTGCTCGAGACCTTCCTCGTCGAATCGCTGGGCTATGGCTGGGACGAGGTCCACGACGAGGCGGAGATCCTCGAACATGCGGCCTCTGACCGGCTCGTCGATCGCATCGACGCGTTCCTCGGCCGTCCTCAGGCAGATCCCCACGGTGATCCGATTCCCGATCCCGAGGGGCAGATCGAATCACACGACTCCTCGATCCTCCTCACCGAGGCGGGGCCCGGGTCCTACGAGGTCATCCGGGTCTCGGATGCCGATCCCGCAGTGCTCGCCCACCTCGCCGAGGCGGGGGTCGTCCCGGGTGCCCGGATAGACGTCTTCGATGGGGAAGGCAGTGGGCCGGTACGGGCTGCGGTCGGGGCCGAACCGAACGACATGTGTTGGACCGCAGCGGAGCAGACCGAAGCGGGCCATACCGAGGCGAAGCAGGTTGAGGTGGAGCGCACGGTCGCCTCGGCGGTGTATCTGACGAGGGCCTGACGCCCCAGCCCTGCCCTGATGACCCTGAGGACGAGATCAGGCTGGTCAGCGCGATTTCGCAAATAGGAGCACCAGCTCGGCCGCCGTTCCCGGGGCACATCCGTCATTGAGCACAAGGCGAGGCCACTCGTGCCACAGTTCGGGCTCGAAGGGTGTGCCTGGAACGTAGTTGCGGTAGGCGATTCTGCGATGGTGAGGATGCGATGTGAACGAGACCGGGTCGATTGATCGCAGAACCTGGAAGAGCGAGCGGTATAGGACAGGAGTGAAGCCGCAGGCGCGGGCCTGATCGGCTGTTCTCGCCCAGTCCGGTCCGGCGACCGGGGTGCCGCGTGTCACGGCCTCCGACATCTGTGCCTTGATGCTGGCTCGCAGAGGTTGGGGAGAATGGTGGAGGAGAGCTCGGGCCCATTGGAGGGATTCCTCCGGGGAGAATCCTGGCCAGTTCTCGTTAGTGTCAAGTGACATGACGGCACCCGTTTCTCGGGCGCATCGCGCCCGGATCGAATCTTGCCAGCACCACGTGGTGCTGACCCGTTCTTTCCCTGGGGCACCCGGTCGATGACGGGTTGCCGCGTGGCCGGCCAGGTACCGATAGCCACGACTCGTGAACGTGTGAATGATCCTATCCGACCGCACTGACACAGGGGATCTGCTTGGCGGCTGTCAGGGATGCCTCGGGCTGTTGGGCCCAAGGCTGAACAGTGCACTGGATGCGATCGCTGAGTGCTCAACGATCGCATCCAAGTCAGTGATCGCCTATTTGGTGATCAGGCTCCATTCGCCGTCCGCGTTGACGGTGATTAGCGACGGGCCTTCGGACAGTGGAACGGTTCCTTCATACGTTCCGATCTCATTGATGAGCAGGCCCATCGAGAAGGAGTCGGCATCTTCCTGGACGACGAAGTTGGAATCACCGGCGTGAGTAGCTCTCAGTTGAGCAGCTGTGCCTGCATAGAGGAACGCGTTGTCCCCTGTGCCTGCCGACTCGAGCTCAGGTGCGGCAGAGATGGGAGCGATATCAATGGTCCAATCCCCGTCCGAAGTCACCTGCAGCGTTGAGGCCTCGCTGAAGGCGTTGATGCCGAATGCCGTTGCTCCTTCATACGAGCCGATCTCGTTGACCAAAAGGTCCCCAGTCGACTGATTGGATTCGTCGAGGACATCGATGACGAAGTTGCCACTGCCAGTGTTGTTTGCAATGACGAGTCCAGCGCTCGCCTCGGCTGGAATCGAGATGATCGAATCGCCGGAACCACTCTCGTTGATCTCCTCGAACGTTCCGTACTTGTCGTCGGCCCACGAAGCGGCGTCGACGCTCTCCTCCATAGGCTCAGGTGCTGACTCTTCAGCCACAGCTTCCTCAACTGCAGGCTCTTCCTCTGGTGGAGCATCGTTGGCCGGCTGTTCCTCTGCGACTGGTGGAGTGCTGACATCTGCACCGTTGCTGCCGGCGATGCTTCCTCCGATGATCCCTACTACGAGGAAACCCGCGGTCACGGCGAACGCCATGGTCCGATGCTGTCTGTATCCCGATAGCGGACGTCGGGTCTTGTCCGTGGTTTTGCCCGCCAGTACAACGACGACATCGACGAGCCACCAGATTCCGAAGCCCGCCAGTGTGATGAGCTTAAGGATGCCCGTGCCAACCTTTCCAAGATAGAACCGGTCAACCCCGAAGAAACCGAAGAACCACGCAAACAGCCAAGTCAGGACGAAACTCTTCTCCGATTCCTGATCAGATTTGGGCGGGTACGTTCCGACGTGCTGCATTCCTGGCGGCATCGGCTGGTGCTGCACATGCGGCGCAGGCGTCGAACGAGACTGTCGGTGGCCGGTTGAGTCAGTGGGGCTGCTCCCCGGCTCCTGCTGATCGTGTCTCATGTTTCCTCCTAGTTGGTGAGTGGATGGTGTAGAACCGTACTCATACACCTGCGTGACATGCCGCTGGTCTGCTCGCGTGTGTTTCTGTAGGCCTACGACTCAGGAACGTATTCGAAGATCGCTCCGAGTCCGTCATCGGGGTGGTAGTTCCAAGAAACGGTGAATGAGTCCCAATCCGCAGTCTGTGTCCCATCGAGCGCACGAGTCTGTCCCATTCGTGAACTCACGGAGTCAGGCATTCCCAGGGCGTCGCCGAGGCAGTGCACGTCGGTGATATCCGGGCCGAAGTATTTGCCGGCCCCACTGACGTCGATACTCATCTTGTCGGCGCTGAGAGTGGCACCGTCGACTGAATCGAGTGTGCAGGTTTCGTATGCGTCCGCGATCAGGCCCGCCTTCGCCGCGTGATCGTTAGCGGCGGCAAGTGAGTTGACGCCGACGACTCCTCCGACGAGACCCACTCCGAGCAGGAAGCCAATTGCAATGCCTCCGAGCCCGAACCAAATGTGCTTCCGGGCTCGAGGTGGAGTCACCGGCGACGGAGAGAGCGAAGTGTTGTGGAACTGCTCGGGTTCATGGCCGCCCGGCTGATGCGGCCCACTCTGGTGATACGGATGAGGTGCTGGATCTGAGTTCATCATGACCGTTCTGCTGAGTCGGAGAGTGAAAGGACGAACGCTCGCCGTTCGCTACTGACCCAGTTCAATTCAGATCGAAGGAGTTACGCAACGGAAACACTGTTAAGTGGGCTTAACAGTGAAGCGAGATAGATATGTCTAGGGGCCTGTCTATGATTGAGCTATCGATGGATGCACAATCTGGAGGGGAGGCGCAATGGGCGAAACATTGATGACGATGCAAGATATTGCTGATTTGGCAGGAGTCACCCGACCGGCCGTTTCTCAGTGGCGCAGGCGGACCAAGGTCAGAGGCCGCGATGTTCCCTTTCCTCAGCCTTCGTACGACCCGGGCGGTCGAGAGCTCTTCGAGACCCGAGAAGTCGTCGACTGGCTGCGCAGCACTGGTCGCGGCAATAACGCAGAATTCGCCGAGGACGCGCCTGCTGCAGGAATCCCCGCTGGAGTGACTTTCGACCAGTCTCTGATTCTTCTGTGCCTCAGGGACAACTCGGAAGACGACCTGAGCAATCTGGACGAATCGACATTAGTTGAGATTGCGATGTCCATTGATCCTGCCGACGGCGTAGTGCTGAGCGAAGCGATTGATGGGAACTTTCCCGCCGCTGCTCTGGAGTTCGTCGACGACCTCTATTCGGCTTCGTATGGTGCACCAGACGCTCTCGATCGATTGGAATCGGGGCAGTTGGGGAGAAATCAGGAACGCCGGGGATTCAGTGGCGAATTGGTTGACATCGTCGCCGCCGTCGTCGATGGAATGGTCGCTCATGCCGACCTCTCAACCGGTGGAGTCGAACCGCCCGGTGCTGGAAGGTTCGTCCTCGCATGTGAGGACCTCGATCTTCTTGCCATTGCGCAAAACTTGGCTGGTTTGGACTCGCATGGCAGAACCGATTCCTCTCAGCTGCGTGACTTGCGCCGACGAGCGCTCCTACGAGGATGGCTCGCTCTCGATGTCGATCAGCCGAAGGTGACTGTGACTTCCGTCCATGGATGGGAACGCACCGCGGCTCTTGAACAACTCGATCACGTAGTTCTTGATCTGGAACCCTTCGAATATGCGATCATTGCCGGTTCGGCTGATCTGCTGTGCGACCGGCTCGAAGGCACTGCTGAACGTCATCGATCGGAGTCACTGCGCGGAAGCAGGTCCGCCAATCATGGCCCGTTGGTGGGAGCCCTTCGACTGCCCCGGGGGCTGTGGAAGCATGCTCCACGGCAGAATAGCGGACTGTGGATCCTCAAGGGGCAGGCCGGTATTGCTCGTCCCTGGGTAGCCGATCTGACCGAGACAGAGATCGACTCGGGCGAGCTTGCTGCTGATATCGCAGGTGTGCTCGCAACAAGTTCTGCACCGAACGAGTTGCCTGCCCGCGCCTTTCGCTATGTCAGAGCCCGTGACATTCGGTCGATCCTCAGAGGCGAAGCAGTCGTGCCTCCTGGTACTCGGGCAGTGAGCTTCGCATCCGATCGATATGACTTCATCAATGATGTGCGTGCGGCCTCGATCGAAACTGCCGAAGCGACCGACCTCTTCGACATCTATGTCAACGATCGCCCCGCCTCGGTGGTGGTGGGATCGACGTCGCTGGGAGCAATGATCGAAAGCGGTACGATCACTCGACACAGCGGGAGCCGAATCGACGGCGCGTGGGCCGAGGCCTCCGGCACGGTACCCGTCGTCGATGCCCGAAAGAGCGGCGAAGTTTTCCGGGTCGACGCGTTCGTCGCCGAGAACTCATTTCGCCGCAGCATAAGGACCCTGCCGGGAGACGTCGTCTGCTGTTCGAACCCGCCGACGGCGTGGGTTGATGGCCGCGGAGGTTCACTTGTGTTCACTCCGAACAAGATCCTCAGGCTTGGCGACGATGCTCGTATCGGTCCACACACCTTGGCCGCAGTCATCAACGATGCGAGGTTCAAGGAGTATGCGAATTGGCAGGTTCCGAGCGTCCCGGTCGACCAGGTGGAGGCGGTAGAAGACGCAATGCGGAGATTGAGCGAGTATCGACAACAATTGCAGATGAAGGAACGTGCCGCGATGAAGTTGGGACATGCGCTCTTGAGTGGTGTCGCATCCGGGACGATGGAACTGATGGAGAGCAGCCTTGAGCCGCAGACATCACATGGAAGGTGAAATGGCAACGAAGAAGACCGCCGTCGCTGAGCCGACGACGATGAACGAACTCAAAGCGACCCTGTGGAAGGCGGCAGACCGGCTGAGAGGCTCGCTGAGTGCCAATCAGTACAAAGACGTGATCCTCGGACTCGTCTTCCTCAAATACGTCTCGGACGCCTTCGAAGAAGAGCAGTCCATCCTTCGCGCCGAGTATGAGGCCCAGGGGATTGAAGAGGAGGACATTGCCGAGCTTCTGCTCGACACCGACACCTACGTCGGTGAAGGCATCTTCCTCGTCTCCGAAGCCGCACGGTGGACCTTTCTGGCCGAGAATGCCAAGGGCCGGGCCCCGTCGGGAGCCGAGGCCGGAAGAACCATCGGTGCACTGATCGATGAGGCGATGGACCAGCTGATGAGGGACAATCCGTCTCTCAGGGGAACCCTGCCGCGACTGTACAACAAGGACAATATCGACCAGCGTCGGTTGGGTGAGCTCGTCGACCTGTTCAGCAGCACGCGCTTCTCCCGACAGGGCGAGCACAAGGCTCGCGATCTCATGGGTGAGGTGTACGAGTACTTCCTCGGCGAGTTCGCGCGGGCGGAGGGTAAGCGCGGTGGAGAGTTCTTCACCCCGCGACCGGTGGTGCGCACGATGGTCGAGATCCTCGAACCCTACAGCGGTCGAGTCTATGACCCGTGCTGTGGCTCGGGCGGCATGTTCGTCCAGTCCGAGAAGTTCATCGAGGACAACAACGGCGATCCGCGCGAGATCGCCGTCTATGGGCAGGAATCCATCGAGGAGACCTGGCGGATGGCAAAGATGAACCTCGCGATCAACGGGATCGAGGTCCAGGGCCTCGGAGAGAAGTGGGGCGATACCTTCGCCCGCGATATCCACGCGGACACGCAGATGGACTACGTCCTCGCGAATCCTCCGTTCAACCTCAAGGTCTGGGCGCGCAGCGAGGAGGATCCCCGGTGGACTTTCGGCGTGCCGCCGGAGAAGAACGCGAACTATGCGTGGATTCAGCACATCCTGTCCAAGCTCAATGATTCGGGCAAGGCCGGCGTGGTCATGGCGAATGGGTCGATGTCGTCGAACACCGGTGGCGAGGGCGACATTCGCGCCCAGATTGTCGAGGCGGATCTGGTGTCGTGCATGCTGGCACTGCCGACCCAGTTGTTCCGGTCGACGGGTATTCCGGTGTGTGTCTGGTTCTTCGCGAAGAAGAAGGGGGCCCGAGCCGGCGAAGTGCTGTTCATCGATGCCCGCGACATGGGGCACATGATTTCCCGGGCTGAGCGGTCTTTGTCCAATGAAGACATCGAAAAGATCGCCGGTACCTTCCACGCGTGGATTGATTCTCCTTCCGCCGAGGCGGCCGGGCGTGAGTACGAAGACGTTCCCGGATTCTGCCGCACAGTGCCGTTGGCCGAGATCAAAGAGGCCGGATACGCACTGACGCCTGGGCGGTATGTCGGTGCTGTTCCGGTGGCCGAAGACCTCGAACCGATCGATGAGAAGATCGCGCGGCTCAAAGGCGAATTGTTCGAGGCTTTCGACGAATCGGCCCGGCTGGAGAAGGTCGTCCGCGAGCAGTTGGAGCGTCTGGGATGAGCGAAATGTCAGATCTCTTGTTTAGGGACATCGGTGAGCTGTTCGACGGGCCTCATGCAACCCCGAAGCGCATCGACGAAGGACCTTATTTTCTGAATATCTCTAGTCTCGATGCCGGAAGACTCGACCTGAGCCAATCCGATCATGTATCCGACGAAGAGTTTAAGAAATGGACCAGACGTGTTACCCCGCAAGAAGACGATTTGTTGTTTTCATATGAGACGCGCCTAGGCGAAGCTGCATTGATGCCGGGCGGCGTTGCTGCGTGCCTCGGTCGGCGAATGGCCCTATTGCGTCCTGATCGCGAAAGGATCGTTCCTCGGTTCTTACTCTACTATTATCTCAGTCCGCATTTTCAAGATCTGATTCAGCAGCGACAGATTCAAGGTGCGACAGTGCCAAGGATCGGGCTTGCAACGATGGGCGAATGGCCAATTTCAATCCCGAGCCTAGAAAACCAGCGCGCGATATCTGATGTCCTCGGCGCCCTCGACGACAAAATCGCCGCCAATGAACGTGTATCTTCCACGTTGGATAATCTTATTCGCTTCGAATACTTGTCTCTGAAGGGCGAACCTGTGCCTCTTGGAGGCTTGGCCAAGAACGTCCGTGACCAGGTTAAGCCCGAGGTTGTGGACGGTGAGGCAATCTATCTTGGACTTGAACACCTCCCGCGCGAGCATTTTTGGGTGACAGGCCACGGGAACACAAGCGAAATAACGAGCGCCAAGTCCAGGTTCGAAGAAGGCGATGTGCTCTTTGGGAAGCTGCGCCCTTACTTTCATAAGGTTGTTTCGGCTCCGTTCGGTGGTGTGTGCTCGACTGACGTTTTGGTGATCCGGGCAATGGAATCGGATCTGGCTGGTTTGATTCTTGCCGCGGTTGGAAGTAAAGAAACTGTGGCGGCGGCAGTATCTTCTTCAGAAGGCACGAGGATGCCTCGAACGAGTTGGAAAGATTTGTCAGATACTAGCATCCGCTGGCCCGGCCGCAGTGTGGCCGAAAGCTTCAGCCATGAAGTGCAGCGGCGGGCAGATTTGGCAGCCAAGCTGGGGGCAGAGTCCCGAGCTCTCGCCCGCGCCCGCGACGAGCTGCTCCCGCTCTTGATGTCCGGCAAGATCACAGTGAAGGACGCGGAGAAAGTGGTGAGCGACGTGGTCTGAGTCTTGAGGTGGAGATCCGTAGCTCACCCTTGAGAGCGGAGTTCATCTACGCCTTTTCATCTACTTGGACAACTGGGGTGAGTAGCTTGTCCCAGTTGTCTAAGTAGCTGATACAGTAACGGCCAAGTAGGTTGAACGAGGAGCGGATTCATGGCAGATCCCGCGTTGGTCGAGATGATCGCTCGGCTACGCCGAATCGGTGTCGAGCCCGAGGACGTGGAGGTCAAGGAAGCCGCTGGGGGACTGCCCGGCACCGTTGTCGACAGTCTCAGTGCATTCGCCAACGGCAGTGGTGGCACCCTCCTCTTGGGCCTATCTGAGGCAGACGGTTTCTCCCCGGTCCACGACTTTCACGTCGACAGGGTTCGGGACGCTCTGGCCGATGCCTGTTCGAACAAGGTAGTACCAGCGATCCGATCTGCCATCGAGGTGCTGGAGTTCGACGGTGGAGAGATCATCCGGCTGGTGGTCGACCCCCTCGACCCCAATGAGATGCCGTGTTACGTCAAGAGCCGAGGAGTCTACGGCGGCTCGTATATCCGCAGTGGAGACGGTGACGTCAGGCTCAACCACTATGAAGTGAGCCAGCTGCTGAGCAACACGGAACAACCGCAATTCGACAGAGAGCAAGTTCGAGGCCCAAGCATTGACGATCTGGACCAGGAACTGATCAGCAATGCCCTCGCCCATGCCCGGAACCGCTCTCCTCGCGCCTTCAAGGGACTCGACCGGCTTGCCGCACTCGAGCGCTTGGGAGTGGTGACTCTAGCCGGTACCGCACCAACGATCAGTCTGGCCGGACTCTTGGCATTCGGCACCTATCCGCAGCAGTTCCTCCCCCAACTCTTCATATCCTTCGTCGTAGTACCCGGCAAAGAGATCGGATCGCGTGGACCCTCCGGCGAACGGTTCTACGACAACCTCAGCCTTGACGGCCCATTGCCGCACGTCATAGAAGACGCCATGGACGCTATGCGCAAGCATATGAGCCAGGCAGCGATCATCCGCGGAATCGGCCGCGAAGATCGATTCGACTACCCGATCGAGGCTCTGCGAGAGATCTTCGTCAACGCTGTCCTGCACCGGGACTACAGCCCGGACTCCCGCGGCACTCAAGTTCACATCGAGCTCTATCCAGACAGACTGGTGGTCCGCAGCCCCGGCGGCCTTTTTGGCAACGTGACCGAAGAAGCAATCCGCGTCGGCCGGGCGATGTCGACATCCCGAAATGCACTCTTGGCCAGGCTCATGTCGGACATCACCATCGAGGGAACTCGTGAGACATTGGTCGAGAATCGGGGTTCCGGATTGATCACTGTCATCGATTCGCTCCGCAGAGCAGGCATGTCACCGCCCGAAGTCCAGGCACGCCCCGGAAGCATCACCGTCACCATCAAGAGAGCGGCACTGCTGTCCCCGGAAACGATCCAACGAATCGGTCGATTGGGTTTGGGCCAGCTGTCGGATGCCCACCATCTGGCTTTGGCCATGATGATGAACACAGGACGAACCACCGCCACCATGCTCAAAACCTGGGGAATAGAGACGATCACGGCCCGTGAAGTCCTCCGAGAGCTCGTCGGCGCAGGAGTTGCACGCAAGCGAGGAGGCCGAAGATACGCCTGGTACGAACTCGACGAACCTCCCAGTGACACTGAGGGCATCCTGCCTGGAGTATTCGGAAGCGAAGCCTCCGCGAGAGACCAGGTTGGAGAGACGGCAGATGCAATACGTGCCAGTGAGCGGCCACTGCCGGGTCGGAGCGGGACAGACGTTGAGATGGAGGCGACCAAACAAGCGATCGCCTCCGGAGCCTACACAGCCGCCGACATCAGTGAACGACTCGGCTTGCCCAGAAAGACCGTGAACAGACGGCTGAATTCGCTGATCGATCGCGGAGAGGTCGAACGTACCGGGTCCAGAAACAGCCCCAAACAGAGCTACCGCCTCGTCGGAGAGGAAGAGACACCATGATCACGGAATCAGAGTGGGAAACCTACATCATCGACCGCCTCGGCGATCACGGGTGGGAACACCTGCCCGGTCCGGATATCGTTCCCGGACAGGCTGATGGACGCATGGAATGGGACAGCCTCGTTCTCAAATCTCGGGCGGCGCAGGCGTTGCGCTCACTCAACCCGGGTGTGCCCCCGCGCTACCTTGACGAAGCACTGGGAGAGATCCTGGCAGCCGCCTCGGCGGACCCGGTAGCCGAGAATTTCAGATTCCACGATTACTTGACCAACGGTTATCGGGGGATCTCCTACATCGACGCGGACGGCACCGAACAGAACCCGACGATTCGCCTCTTCAGCCACCGCCCCGAAGACAATACCTACCTCGCCGTCAACCAGGTGACGATCCGCAATCGCGAAATCGAACGCAGATTCGACCTCGTGCTCTACGTCAACGGGTTCCCGCTGGTGATCATGGAGATCAAACGGGCCGGCGATGCGAACATCGGCGAGAAGGAGGCACACTCACAGCTGCAGACCTATCTGCGCGAGTTCCCACATGCATTCACCTGTTGTGTGCTGACCGTTGTCAGTGACGGAGTCAATGCGAAGTACGGGACCCCGTTCACCCCGTTCAATCACTTCTCCCCGTGGAACGTCGATGACGACGGGGCATTGATCGCTCTGGGGCGTGACCGCACGGACACAGGGGCGAGCCTGGGCAGCGAAGTCCTCGTCGATGGCCTGTTCAATCCCGAGCGGTTCGGGCAGATCGTGCGCAATTTCGTGGCCTTCGACGAAGGCGCAGATGGACTGGCCAAACGAGTCGCCAAGCCACACCAGTACTTCGCCGTCACCAAAGCCGTGGGCACGACCGTCGACGCGGTGCGCAGCGACGGTCGAGCCGGAGTCGTCTGGCACACTCAAGGGTCCGGCAAATCCATGGAAATGGAGCTGTACGCGCACCTCGTCGCGATTCGCCCCGAACTGAAGAACCCGACGATCGTCGTTGTCACGGACAGAACCGAACTCGATTCTCAACTGTTCGAGACCTTCGACCGCTCACAGCTTCTGGCGGAGAACCCGGTCAAGATCGGTTCCAGGCAGGAGCTGCGTGATTCGCTCACACATAAGACGACGGGCGGAATCTACTTCAGCACCCTGCAGAAGTTCGGGCGTACCTCGGAAGAACGTGCAGACGGCGTCGACCATCCCGAGCTGAGCAATCGGCGCAACATCATCGTCATCGTCGACGAGGCGCATCGATCGCACTATGACGAACTCGATGGCTTTGCCCGGCACATCCGAGACGCATTGCCCAGAGCTTCGTTCATTGCCTTCACCGGAACCCCGATCTCGTTCTCCGACCGGAACACGCAAGAAGTGTTCGGCGACGTCATCGACACCTACGATCTGTCACGGGCTGTCAGCGACGGGGCCACTGTGCCCGTCGTCTATGAGCCGCGACTGATCGAAATGAACCTCGGCCAGGAGGTGTCTGAAGAGGACCTCAACTCATCGGCAGACGAAGCCACCGCTGGTCTCGACGACGTTGAGCGCACGCGTGTGGAACAATCCGTCGCTGTGATCAACTCGGTCTATGGCAATCACGAACGGCTCCGGCTGCTGGCCGCCGACATCGTCGAGCATTGGGAACAGCGATCGGAGTCGATGCGATCATTTATCGCGTCTCCCGGCAAAGCAATGATTGTCTGCGCGACCCGTGAGATCTGTGCGCGTCTCTACGAAGAGATCATCGCCCTCCGTCCGGAGTGGCACAGCGACGATGTCGACAAGGGGAAGCTCAAGGTCGTCTACTCCTCGAGTTCGGCAGACTCCGGCCTGATCGCCAAACATCGGCGCAGACAGGCGCAGAACAAGACGATCCAGAAGCGCATCAAGGACGTCGATGACGAACTCGAACTCGTCATCGTCAAAGACATGATGCTCACCGGTTTCGACGCTCCGCAGCTGCACACTCTGTACCTGGACAGGCCGTTGAAGAACGCTTTGCTCATGCAGACTCTGGCACGAGTCAACCGGACCTATCGGGGCAAAGCCGACGGACTCATGGTCGCCTACGCTCCGATCGCGGAGAACCTGCGCAATGCGTTGGCCGAATACACCGTTCGTGACCAGGAAACCGAGCCGCTGGGGCGCAACATCGATGACGCGGTGAGAGTCGTCGGAGAATTCCTAGATGCCCTCGACGTGTTCTGCGCCGGTTACGACTGGCGAGCGAAACTCGACGGTAAGCCCGGCAGCCATATCAAGGCCGCACTGGGGCTGACCAACTATCTGCGCGCACCCGCCCACGATGGTGTGAAGCTGCCGCAGGTGCCCCGAGATCTGGGCGAGCAGGCGTCCGACGAGCCCGGCCCGGTGGGCAATCAGCCAGCTGCGCATGAGGCTGAGCCAGCCAGTCTGGCCGAGTCCTATCGCCGGTTGTCCGGAAGTCTGGCACGCGCGTGGGCGTTGGCCCGCGGTGCCGAAACCTTGAAGGGTAGACGGGCCGATGCGCAGTTCTATGAAGAAGTGCGCGTCTGGATGGCCAAATTCGACGCCCAGGAACGGCAGGCCGAGGGCCGCCCGGTCTCCGAGGACGTCGAGCGGATGCTTGCGGGACTGTTGGAGGATTCGACCCATGCGGGCGAAATTGTCGATATCTATGAGGCTGCGGGTTTGCCGAAACCGTCCTTGCTGGAACTGACTCCGGACCTCACGGAACAGGCACAGCAGTCCCCAACTCCTCATTTGGCGATCGAGGCGCTCAGAGATGTACTCACGGACCAGGCGACCCAGCTGACGAAGAACAACTTGGTCAGGCAGAAAGCATTTGCCGAGCGGATCCGTGAGCTGATGAATCGCTACACCAATCAGCAGCTGACATCGGCCGAGGTCATTGCCGAGCTCGTCGAGCTGGCCCGCGAGGTCGCGGAGGAAGGCAATCGAGGTCAGCAGTTCGAGCCTCCTCTGGATTGGAAAGAGCTCGCCTTCTACGACGCCGTGGCTGAGAACGAGTCGGCGGTCCAGGCCCAGGGGCCCGATACCTTGGCAAAAATCGCTCGAGAGTTGGTGCTCATCATGCAACGTGACGTAAAGACCGACTGGACTGTGCGCGACGATGTTCGCGCCAAATTGCGGACTTCGGTCAAACTGTTGCTCATCAGGCACAAATATCCACCGGATCGCAGAAAAGAAGCAATCAAACTGGTCATCGATCAGATGGAGCAGTTGGCGAAAGGGGTGGCGGTGTGATCGACGCGAGCCTCGTGGAACTCAGCTGACGAAGGCGGCTCCTCGAGAACGTGAGAACCGGACTAAGGGCAAGGGTTACTTTCGAGTTTCAACGCCCTCTCCGATGGGCGCGCACTCGATAATCTACGCCGCCCACTCGTCTGTTGTGGCCGCGCACGTCGTGCCGTTCTGAACCCAGGCGGTCCGAGTTTTCGGACACCTTCGAGTGAACTCCTATATCTGCGAGCGAGCTGGGGGTTTTGACACGATAAACCGATGAGATTTGGAAGAGTTCTGCTGAGAACTGATGGGCAACTGCTACATCGTCAGCCAGGATTGACTTCTTAAGCTTGCGATTCTTGTTGAATATGTAAAGAAGTATCAGACCGATTCCTTGTTTGGTGTCGGTTGGGATTTCGATTTTGCTCCGAAGCAACGATCTTTGGAAATTCACCCGATCGACCTCGGCTGATTTGTTCCAGAGGTCTACCACCAGCCCTTTCGGCTGCACTCGAACTTCTAGCTGATCGATCACGGTTCCTGAACTGATACGAATACTTCCAGAAAATCTAACCACCCACCTCTGGTGGACGCTGAGAGCCTCGGCGAGGAAGTAGGTGTCGGCGGAGATGACGCGCCAGTTGGAGATTTCTAGGCGTCTCTTGAGGTTGTCGAAGATATTCGTATCGAATACGACCAGTGCCCCTCCTAGAGATCGTGCTCTGAGCGGAGGAAGAGTAGTTTCGTTGGCGGTGGGTTCGGGAATTTGCTGCCTGTTGGTGGGAGCTGGGCTACTGCTGAGCTTGTTCTGGGGTGGCCTCTTTCGCTTCTTGCGACTAGCGGAATCTCCGTCAATTTTCGGAAGGTTGAGAGCCTTTATCTCGCTGGGGGAGTAGCTTGGGCGGCTGGCGTGAGTTGACGCCGCGTATGGTTGGCCGTTGAGCCATTCTGCGGTGTCCAGCCAGCCGATGTCCCTTAAGACGGCGAGCTGATATGGGCGAGACTTCTTGGTGAGTCTGGCTCTTTGGACTATGCGCTTTCGCGCAGGGGAGCGTTCGCTGTCAGATTTTAAGATTTTGGATGCCGAGATGAGAGTTTCAGTCTGTCGCGACGAGGATTCACTGAGTGGGAGCAGCCTATTGACTACGAAGTCGACCTGGTCTGCCCAAGGGGCTTCTCGTGCAAAAAGTGTAATGCCGCGTAACAGTACCTTTTGCACTCTGCTGTTTCCCAGTGATTCGGCGGCCCGCAGAGTGGGATAGAGCTTCTCCTGGTGGAGTGCATACGCGACCAGACGAGGTAGCCGAAGTTCCAGGTCTGGTCGATGCTTAATGTCGACTGACATCGCTTTGACCTGCGGTATGAGCAATCCATGATGGGACAGGAAGGATTCGACGCTGGAATGCAGGTGTCGTCTGCTGCTGGGACTATCCGCAACGTAATTCAATAATCCTCCCCAGCGAGCTTAATAACCAATCGACGAACTGCGTCTGATGTACAGTTTGCATCACGATGATGAGAAGGTTCAAGGCGGTGAGTTTGAGGCCAGCTTTCGTTAGTTCAATTGGCGGTTATTGCTTTGGCGTCAGTTCCGCAAAGCGAAGGGAAGGTGCGAAAATCAGCGTTTTTATAGACAGCTTGTCGGGGACTGAGCCAACGATCTATTCGGAAGTGTGACAGGCGAGTCGCTCCGGCCGGCTCCGTGTATGGGTCCGCGGCCGGGACGAATCTCAATCCCTCGATTGAATGCGGCGAGTCAGCCGAAGAACGTGCGCAGCGCGAGCACGCTGATGGCGCCGATGCTTGCGGCGGCGGGCAGGGTGATGATCCAGGCCATGGCGATCGGCTTCATCAGCTTCCAGTTCGCCGACCGGTTGACCAGGCCCACGCCGATGATCGCACCGATGAGGATGTGGGTGGAGGAGACGGGCAGTCCGCTGATCGAAGCTGCCATCACGACGGCTGCTGCGGCGAGCTCGGCGGCGAAGCCCGAGGCCGGGTGGATCTCGGTGAGCTTGGTCCCGACTGTGGTGATGACCTTGCGACCGATGAACCACAGGCCGGCGATGAGGGCGATTCCGCAGGTGAGCATGGCGGCTAGGGGAACTGTTGCCTCAGAGCTGATGCTGCCTGTCTTGAGTACGTCGAGGACGGCTGCGAAAGGTCCGATCGCGTTCGCGATGTCGTTGGATCCGTGACTGAAGGCGAACGCGGAGGCCGTGAACACCTGCATCCAGGAGAAGAGAATGTAGGTCGCGCGGGGCACGGTCTGCTTGCGCAGGGTCTTGGCGAAGACGAACACTGCCATCCAGACGGCGAGGCCGATCATCGCCATGATGAGGATTCCGCCGACGGTGCTGACACTCATGTCGAGGTTCTTCAGGCCCTTGAACAGGAGCATCCCGGTGATGATGACGGCACCGCCGGCTGCGATGAGGGGAACCCAGCGCTGCAGTGTGGAGTGCGAGCCGACCGTTGAGTCGGTCGACGTCGCGGCATCGCGCTCGAGGTCCATCTCGGTCTCTGCAGCGTTGCCTTCGCCGCTGGTCCGGGCAAGCATGTGCGGTTTGAGAGTCTGCGACAGTCCATTGCCGAGGACATGCTTCTTGATCGCGCCGTAGATGAGGAAGGCGACGAGTGCGCCGAGTGCTGGGGAGAGGACCCAGGAAATCGCGATCATGCCGACCTCTGACCACTGCACCATGGCGAATCCGCCTGTGCCGGTGACGAAGCCAGTGGCCAGTGAAGCACCGATGATGCCACCGATGATCGAGTGTGTGGTCGAGACCGGCCATCCCATGCGGGTGGCGATCAGCAGCCACACTGCTCCACCGAGCAGGGCCGCCATCATGATGTAGGCGAACTCCATCGGGTCAAGAGCGGCAGCGCCGAGATCGACGATTCCGCTCTTGACGGTGTCGGTGACCTCACCGCCGGCCAGCAGCGCGCCGCTGACCTCGAAGACGGCTGCGACGAGGAGTGCCTGCTTCATTGTCAGGGTGCCAGCGCCCACCGAGGTGCCGAAGGCGTTTGCCACATCGTTGCCGCCGATGTTGAAGGCCATGAATGCGCCGAAGATGACCGTTGTGATGAGCACCATGCGGGGTGCGTCCTGGCCGACATAGCCGAATGACCACAGGGTGAAGGCGATGAGACTGATCGCGAGGAGCAGGCCAAAGGCCAGGTTCCAGCGGCGATCATTGCTGCGGCCGACTGCAGGCGTCGGAGTGAAAGTCTCCGGGGCCAAGACCTGGGTCATGCGTGTCTCCTTGCGAGAATCATGGGGTGTGTTTCCAGCTATGACCCATGATTCGCATCCAGGATGTCCGCAAGGTTAAGCAGAAGGTGAACGGACGGTGAACAAACTTCTCGCGCCCGAGGAACAGTGGATGCATACTCGCGAAAGTGCACTCGGGGTTCACCTGAAGTTCCAGGTCAGATGGTATGCCCTGGCCAGTTACCGCCGGCTCAGCCGTCATGTCCGCTGGGCAGATCTCGGACTGTGATGATGGACACGCAGACACGCAGACACGCAGACACGCAGACACGCAGACACGCAGACACGCAGACACGCGGGCACGCACATCACACACGGGCACGTGCCCCTGGTCGTGACTCTTCAGCTTGGCATCACCGTTGAAGCCTAGGGGCTGGGCTTCGAGCTTCTTCATCGCCCGGTCGGAAAGCGTTCGATGCGGCGAATGTCGAACCAGGGGGCACATTGGGGACTGAGCAGCTACTGCACCGATGCCGGGACCGATCTTCAAGATGGGACCGGGCCATTCAGCGTCGGGGCCTGCCGAATGCCTGCTGAACGCCGAACGGACCACTTGGCGTCGAGGGAGCTCAGTGCAACTGGTCCCTTCGGTGCTAAGTGGTCCGCTCGGCGAAATTTCTGGGGGCCGAGGTGGCCGAACCCTATTCGATGACTTCGCCGCTGATGATGTCGCCGCCGCCGTCCTCCGGTGGCCGGCGGTTCGGGTCATGCTGCAGGTTCTGAGCGGTCTTGTGCAGACGCCTGCCGAGAGCGACCAGGGCGATGCCGACGACGACGATGAAGGTCGCGAGCGTGAAGATGAGCGCTGTGACGCCGGCCTCTGGGGCGAAGAGGAAGAAGGCGCCGAGAATGATGCCGATCACTCCGATGAGTGTCAGTGCCCACCACATCCGCACACCCATGCTGCGAATGAATAGTGAGGCGGTGACGGCGAGGAAGCTGAAGAAGATGACCGCGAACCCGGTCAGTACGGTGACGAAGGCCGCGAAGAACAGGGGGGAGAAGAAGATGAGCGCGCCGAGGAGGATCAGCAGGACAGAACGGGCCACCAAGCTCCCAGTTCGTCCGCCCTTCGGGGCGAGGACGAAGGAGGAAACGGCGATGACGGCCAGCCAGGCGGCGAAGATTCGCACAACCACCTCGGCGCTGGCACCGGGCCAGACCATCATGAGGACACCCACGAGAAAGGCGATGACGCCGTTGACGATGACTGTTCTGCTGGTGCGTTTCAGGTCCATGCCTCAAGCGTAGTCACTCGGTATGGAAGCTCGCTGAGCGCATCAGACTATGCAGGCGCCTTTTCGTCGTTCCCAGCTATGTTCGCCGAGACTGCAGCGCTGCTCTCACTGCCTGGAAGCTTGATCGATGCGGGTAGGTTCATCGTCTCGTTCAGCCTCATCGAATTGGAGAGTGCCCGGACGATTCCGTTGAGATCCTCCAGCGAGGCTTCGGTGTCCTTGGCTCCGAAAGTGGAGCTCAACGAGGCGTTCGCCGCCGAGGCGGTGCTGTCGTTGCCAGACGTCCCCGCGGGGACGTCCTCGGCTGAGGTCGTCGCAGCCGTCGGAGTGTTCCCCTCCAAGAATCGCAGGAGCTCGACGGGGAAGGGCAGGACCAGGGTCGAATTCTTCTCGGCGGAGACTTCGACGATCGTCTGAAGCAGGCGTAGCTGCAGAGCTGCGGGCGTGTCCGCCATTATCTCGGCTGCCTGTGCGAGCTTGTTGGAGGCCTGGAACTCACCGTCGGCGATGATCACGCGTGAACGACGCTCACGTTCGGCTTCGGCCTGGCGCGACATCGAGCGCTTCATCGACTCGGGCAGCGCGACGTCCTTGATTTCGACACGGTCGATGTGGACGCCCCAGTCGACCGCAGGACTGTCGATCATGATCGCCAGACCCTGGTTGAGTTGTTCTCGATTCGTCAGCAGGTCATCGAGTTCGCTCTGACCGATGATCGACCGCAATGATGTCTGTGCCACCTGACTCACGGCCAGGTGATAGTTCTCGACATCGACGATCGCACGGCGGGGATCGACAACCTTGTAATAGATGACGGCATCGACTCGGACGGTGACATTGTCGCGGGTGATCCCGTCCTGAGCGGGGATCGGCATGGTGATGATCTGCAGATTGACCTTCTCCAGCTTGTCGACGAACGGCACGATCGCCGTCATACCTGGATTCTTGTGGTCGTTCGTGACTCGTCCCAGACGGAAGACGACCCCGCGCTCGTACTGTTTGATGACCTTCAGGCTATTGCCAAGCGTGATCAGACCCAGTACAACCAGGCCGAGGACTATATACAGCAAGAACATCGGGACCGCCTCCTTTGACGATTGGCTCTCCTATCCACGCTAGCACCGGATTGGAAATGTTGACCCGTCTTGGTTACAATGCTGAGCCGATTGGCTGGATCCGTTCAGATCTCGGTGAGGGGAGCCGCCGAGGACTCTCGTGCCAGCAGGCGCTTCCCGGCCGGATAGGCATTCAGTGACCGTGGCAGTCGCACGAGCCGACCGGAGGCATACGTGGCGATGACCTCCCCCGTGTCGGGCTGGCCAGGGCCGACCCCGTGGGCATCGATGCCGATTCTGCGCAGAGTCTGCTTCGCCACCGGAATGGGGGAGTCGAAGAGTGTGATCGCGCCGGCCCTGGCGGCCATGATCCGCTCGGCGACCAGGCCGTAGTGGGTGCATCCGAGCACGATCGTCTCCATGCCGGGATCCATCTGGTCCAGGGCCGCGTCGATCGCGGAATCGATCATGGCGATGTCAGCCTCATTGATCGCCTCGGCGAGGCCCGGGCATGCCACTGGCGACACTGCCACCTCGGCGGCGAAGGTGTCGATGAGGTTCTGCTGATAGGCACTGCCCGTTGTTGCCGGGGTCGCCCAGATGGCGAAGTCCTGCCCGGTCCCGGCCGCCATCTTCACCGCGGGCACGGTGCCGATGACGGGGATGTCGGGCTCGTAGCGGGCGCGTACGGTCTCCAGCGCCTGAACCGATGCGGTGTTGCAGGCGATGACGATCGCATCGGGCTCCCATGCGGCGAGCACCGCTGCCGAGTTCAGTGCCCTGGCCTCGAGCGCTTCAGGGCTGAGGCTGCCGTAGGGGGTGAAATCCGGGTCCATGGCCAGGATCAGATCCGCGTGCGGAGCCAGATGGAAGAGTGCATCGGCGGCCCCGAGCAGCCCGAGACCGGAGTCGAGCAGGCCGATACGCGTCATGATTCCTCTTTCGGGTAGGCGAAATCCTTGATCTCCTTCAGGTGCGCCTTCGTCAGGCCCTGCGCGAACTCAGGAGCAATGAGCTTGAGTCTGTTCGCCGAGTAATGCTCGACGAAGTAGTCCCGCGTGGCAGGTGCGGCGAGGTCGTCATCGATCCAGACCGCCCGACCATGCTCGGGCGCTGCGAGCCACTCCTCCATGGCCCGGGCCTTCCACCACAGGTGCGGATCGTTGGCGTACCGGTTGTGGGACTCATCGGGCATCTGAATGACCTCGAAGGAATTGCGCAGACCGAACTTCGGCTCCAGTTCCGTCTTGCACCGCTGGGACCAGGTGGAGAGCCACACTACGTCGACATCGTGGGTTTCGACGAGACGGTCGAAGAACGCGACGACCGCAGGCCTGTAGTGCAGTTCGTAGTGCCAGGCCTGCAGCTTCTTGCGCCCTTCGGTCATGATGCGCAGCTTGGGCACCGGGTATGAGTTGAGCACTCCATCGACGTCGAGGAAGACAGTGACATGCCGAGCCTGCCGACGTGCTGACGTCGGTGAGGGGGATGCAGCTGCCATTGTTCCTTCCTGGGGGAGTCGAGGGTCAGTCCTCTTGCGAGAGCAGAGCGCGACGATCGGCTGCGAGAGCCGAGATCGAGCGCGGATGACCCGCTGGTCTGAGAGCGGAACGGACTGCCCGCTCCGGGGTGATCACCCACGAGTTTACCGCTCGAAACTGAGGAAGGCCGAGCATCCATGTACGAAGTGGCCGCACATCTCGCGTACTCACCCCGGCAGTTGCGGCGGCGGATGTGCCGCGTGCTCAGAGAGAGGCGAAGAGGTCGACCTTGTTGCCATCGGGGTCGGAGACCACGGCGTAGCGCTGACCCCAGAACGCATCCCACGGTTCGTGGACGACGCTCGCGACCGGGGCGGACTCTGCGCCAGCGGAGGTGAGCCGGGCAAATGTCGCATCTACAGCCTCGGCGGTGGAGCAGTCGAAGGCCAAGGACATCTTGTGGCCACCGGTGGGCCACGTCCACTCGGGGTCGATGCTGAGCATGACCTGCTCCGAATCGAGGAGGATGCGCAGGGTGCCGGAAGAGAACTCCGTGTGCGCGGCATCGCGGCCGCCGTCGTTGAGTTCGAGACCGAACGCCGAGTAGAACTGCACGGCTGCGGGCATGTTGGCGGTGATGATGGAGATCGCGTCGAGTTTCATGCCTTCAGGCTATGCGGAGGGCCTCAGCCGGCCTCGGCGAGGTATCCCTCGAGAACGCTGCGAATGTCCTCGGTGATCGGTGTTGGTCGGCCGGTTTCCCGGTCGATGTGGACGAGGATGACGTCGGAGTTGAACACCTTCTGGCCGCTCTGGTCACCACGCGTGTGGACAGTGAACGAGGAGCTGCCGATCCGCTTGACGGTCACCGTCATTGTGAGCTCGGGGCCGTACATGACGGGGAGCAGGTAGTCGATCGACTGGTTGGCGACGAGCATGCCCCCGCCGGTCAGGCTGCCCGCTTCGGTTTCATGGAGCCACCTGATGCGGCACTCCTCGATGAGGGTGATCATGCGCGCGTTGTTCACGTGGCCAAGCATGTCCTGATCGGACCAACGCACCTCTGGGGAATACTCGAATGTCTTCACGGACAACCTTTCGACTCAACTGCTTCGGAGACTCTCCATCTCCGACTCTGGGACGTTACCAGGACGGCAGGGCGGCCCTGATCGCCGGGATCCCTCATGCTCACGAGCGGTCCTGTTTCCTGAGCGGAACTGATCGATCGTTCTATAGTTAAACAGGACTGGTCGACGAAGGGAAATCATGGCAGTGCTCAAAAGCGTGCGCGTTCTCGACCTCGGCGGAATCGGCCCCGGTCCCTTCGCCACAATGATGTTGGCAGATATGGGCGCCGAGGTGATTCGCCTCGATCCGCCCGCAGTTGCAGGTCAGCCGATGAACCCCGTCCTCGACCGGGGCAAAAGCTCGGTCACCGCAGACTTCAAGTCCGAGGCCGGCATCGAACTCGCCCGCTCCTTGGCTGCGAAGTCCGACATCGTCATCGAAGGCTTTCGCCCAGGCGCTGCGGAACGGTTGGGCCTCGGGCGGACGATCTCCACGCGCTCAATCCGGCACTCGTCTACGGCCGCATCACCGGCTATGGCCAAGACGGGCCGAAGGCGCAGAGGGCCGGCCACGACCTGGGCTATATCGCCTCAACGGGACTGCTCAACCAGCTCGCTCGCCCCGAAGGACCGCCACAGTTCCCCGCGAACCTCATCGACGACTTCGGCGGTGGCGACATGCTCCTCGTCGTCGGCGTCGTCGGCGTCCTCACCAGCGCCCGCACCACCGGCATCGACACTGTAGTCGACACCGCCATGATCGACGGCGCGAACCATCTGTATTCGATGATGCACGGCTTCTCCGCGATGGGAATGTGGCGCCACGACGCACGCGGGCGCAACCTCTTGGATTCCGGAACACCGTTCTACGACGTCTATCCCACCGCCGATGACAGGTACGTGTCCGTTGCCTGCATCGAACCGGCAGTCTTCGCCGATTTCCTGGGCACCCTCGGCATCGAGGACCAACTGCCCGAACCGCTGAGCGAGATCGATCATTGGCAGCCGAGGCACTGGTCCATCATGCGACGAGTCTTTGCCGAGGCGCTCGCCTCACGCACCTTGGCCGAACTCGAAGACCGATCCCCACAACTTACACCGCGGCCTCTTCTGCACCGACGAAGCCGGAATCGATCAGCCCACACCGGCACCGAGGTTCGGCCAGGCAACCGCGCCCACCTCAGCTGATGGCGCACCCACCTCAGCTGGCACGGACAGTGCAGACCAGCCTCGGCGGGCTCCGGCCATCGGTTCCGACACCGACGCGGTGATCGCCGAATTGGGCCTGTGAGCGGGATCAACCTCGACGGTTCATGATCTCCTCGTTGACCGCACCCACAACCTCGTGGAGGTCGCCGATGATCGCGTAGTCGGCGCGCTGGACCATTGTCGACTCCTCATCGGTGTTGATCGCGATGATCGTCTTCGCGCCCTCGACGCCGGCCATGTGCTGGACCGCGCCGGAGATTCCGCACGCGATGTAGACATCGGGCGTGATCCGACTGCCGGTCTGACCGACCTGCTCCGCATGCGGCCGCCAGCCCAGACCCGTGACGACACGAGAGACACCCAGTGCCCCGCCGAGGTGGTCGACGAGTTCGAGGACCTCGCCGAAGCCGTTCTCCGAACCGACCCCGCGGCCGGCACCGACAACTGCGCGGGCCTGGGTCAAGCCCGAGGTGTCGGTGTCATCGGCGGTCTCAACCTCGGTGCGCACGACTCGTGTTCGCAGATCTTCGGCCGCGGCCGCTGGTGAGTAGCTGACGATCTCAGGGCTTGTCGGTGTCGTCTCCTGCGGATTGCAGGCGTGACCGGCGATCGTGAGAACCTGCAGGTCACCGCCGAGCTGGAGGCGTTCGAACGCGGCCCCGCCGAGCACCTGCCGCAGCAGACCCCCGTCATCGGCGGCCACGACATTGGCCGCCATCCGCTCCCCGGTCCTCACCGCCACATGCGCCATGAGCTCCATTCCGCGCGGCGTCCCCGACGCCATCATGGTCCCGGTCTCCGGCGCAATGTCGACCAGTGCCTGCGCCCACGCAGCGGCCGAATAGGCCTCAAGGTCAGGGTGCTCAAGGTGATGAATGGTGTCTACCCCGAGGCGGGCCAACTCATCGACGCAGTCGCCGGAGAGCGTCCCGATGACCGCAACCTCCACCCCTCCACGCAAGCCACCACTCCCCGAACTACCTGAGGGCGGCCCAGCAACCTCGCGCGAGGTATCTGGGGCCCCGCCAGGTAGTTGTGTGGGGGTGGTTGCGGCGAGGACGTCCGCGTTCGTGCGGGCGAAGGTGATCGCCTCGGCCGAGGTCAGCTGCACCTGAGCGTTCTCATCGGTTTCGACGTATACGAGAGTCATGACCTGATCACTCCGATCTCTTCCAGAACATCAACCAGGGCGCCGGCAGCATCGGGCCCCTCACCGAGGATGGTGACCGCGCTCGCCGTCTCCGGTGGCAGCTCGAGGCCGATGCGCGGACTTCCGGCACCCGGTTCCGGCGCCACATATTCGGCGATGCGAGCCTTCTTCGCCTTCATCCGCCCGGTGATCGAGGGATAGCGCGGGTCGACGCCGCCCTCCTGAACGGCGATGACGGCGGGCAGATCAAGGGAGAAGACCTCTGTCCCAGCCGGCCCGATCCCATGGGCCTCGATCGCCGCCGAACCGCCAGAACCACCGGTCGCACTCAGCGTCTGGATCCCTGTCAGCACGGGGTATTCGAGGTCGTAGGCCAGGCGGATTCCGACCTGGAAATCACCGGTGTCGGCGGCATCATTGCCCAACAGCACGAGATCAAAGCTCTGCCCCTCCTCGGCGCGGTCGCGAATGACGTCGCCGATGACCTGGGCAATGTCCTCGGGTCCGAAGGCTCCGGGATCCTCGGCTTCGATGAGGATCCCGTCGTTGGCGCCCACGGCCACGGCCGCGCGCAGCTGTTCGACCGCCTCGGCGGGGCCCAGGGTCAGCACCGTGACCTTGCCGCCGGTGGCCGCCGCGGTCTGGATGGCCAGCTCCACCGCGCACTCCTCATGCGCCGAGGTGGTGTGGCCCAGGCCCGAGTCATCGATGTCCGTGCCGGAGTCGTTGAGTGTGATCTGGCCCGAGATGTCGGGGATGCGCTTGATGCAGACGAGGATATTCATCGCCTACCTCCTGATGCTCTCGTTGCTGGGGTCGAAGAGTGGGGTGGCGTCGATCGAGGCCACCGTCACCGGGTAGGACTCCTCCATGTAGACGACGGTGAGCTGGTTGCCCAGGACCGCCTCGGCAGGAGGGAGGAAGGCCATCAGGACGTGCTGTCCCAGGCTCGGAGCGGACCCCGCCGAGGTGACGAAGGCGTGGTGCCCATGCCCATCGACCAGCGGGTCGCCGTCCTGGGACAGGATGGGTTCCCCGCCGAGCATGTAGCGCTTCTCGCCGCTGGCGCTCGTATGATCGTCGACCGTGAGTGAGCAGAGGACGGCTTTCGGGTCCTCCTCGCGGTGGCGCAGGTGGGCATCGCGGCCGACGAAGTTCTGCGACTTCACCTTCGGCCGGGCCATACTGACCTCGATGACGCTGCGTTCGGAGTCGAGTTCGGCACCGAAGGCGCGGTAGCCCTTCTCGATGCGCCCAGTCGTGCCATAGACGCCGAGCCCCACAGGTACGAGTCCGTGCTCGCGTCCGGCCTCGGTGAGGACATCCCAGAGCTTCAGCCCGGATTCCATGGGGACGTAGAGCTCCCAACCCAGATCGCCGACGTAGGAGATGCGGGAGGCCAAGACCGTCAGCGAGCCGATTTCGATGGTCCGCGCCGTGCCGAACTTGAAGCCTTCGTGGCTGACGTCTGCGCTCGTAAGCTGCGAGAGGATGTCCCGTGCCCGTGGCCCCCAGAGTCCGATCGTCGTCCACGAGGAGGTGAGGTCGGCGATCTGGGCACCGGTGACCGGAAGCCGATCGGCGAACCATTTGACGTCGACCATGCCGTGGGCGGCACCCGTGACGACCCGGAACCGGTCGTGAGCCAGGCGCATGATGGTCAGGTCCGAGCGGAACCCGCCAGCCTCATCGAGGACCGGTGTGTAGACCACGCGGCCGATGCTCACATCCATCTGGGCGAGCACGATGGACTGGACGGCATCGAGGGCTGCAGGCCCGAACACATCGAAGATGACGAAGCTTGAGAGGTCTACGAGCCCGGCGCGCTCGCGCAGTGCCAGATGTTCGGCATTGATGATCGGTGACCACCAGCGTGAGTCCCATTCCGCGCTGCGGTCCATGACGCGCTCGCCGAACTCCTCGAGCAGCTTCGCATTCGATTCGTACCATTGCGGGCGTTCCCAGCCGGCGACCTCGAAGAAGACGGCTCCGAGTTCCTTCTCGCGCTCATGCATGGGGGAGAGGCGGACATTGCGGTCGGAGTTCCACTGCTCGCCCGGGTGGACGATGCCGTAGGTCTTGATGAATGCCTCGGAGGTGCGGGCCCTCACGTGTTCGCGAGTGCGCTGGTGCGGGTGGAAGCGGGCGATGTCTGCGCCCTGCACGTCGATGGAGGGCAGGCCGTTCGTCATCCATTCGGCCACGGCCCGGCCCACGCCCGGTCCTTCCTTCACCCACACCGCTGCCGCCGACCACAGGCCTTTGACCTCGGGTGACTCGCCGAGGATGGGGGCACCGTCCGGGGTCAGGGACAGCAGGCCATTGATCGCATAGCGGATCTCGACGTCGGGGTTGGACAGGACCTCGGGCATGAGTTCGAGGGCCTGTTCGAGCTGGGGGTCGAAATCGTCGTCGGTGAAGGGCATCTCTGTGGGAGAGAGCTTCGCGGCCTCGATCGACGGGATCTCGTCTGGTTCGTGGAGGATCGCACGGTGGGCATAGGAGCCGATCTCCATGTCCGATCCGTGCTGGCGTTCGTAGCAGAAGGTGTCCATGTCGCGCACGATGGGAACGGAGATCTCACCCGTCTGCTCGGCCAGCTGCGGGACCGGGCCGACGCTGATCATCTGGTGCACCGCCGGCGTCAGCGGGATCGCGGCGCCGGCCATGGCGGCTATGCGCGGGCTCCAGACTCCGCAGGCGATGAGGATCTTATCGGTCTCGATCGGACCCTTGGTCGTGTGGACGCGTGCGATCGCTCCGTTCTCGACGTCGATGCCAGTCACCTCGGTGTTCGCTGACACCGTGAGGCCACCCGTGCTCTGTGCGGATTCGCGCATCATCGTGCCCGCTCCGACAGAGTCGACGACGCCGACAGTTGGTGTCCAGAAGGCACCGACGATGACGTCAGGGTCGAGGAAGGGGACCTTCTCAACGACCTCTTCGGGGGTGACCAGGTGGGACTCGATGCCCCAGGCCTTCGCCGAGGCCATCCTGCGCCGCAGCTCCTGCATGCGCTCCTGGGTGCGGGCGACCTCGAAGCCACCGGACTGGGTGAAGACGCCCAGGTCTTTGTACTGACGCACGCTGTCGAGGGTGAGGTCGGTGATCTCGCGGGAGTGGTCGACCGGGAAGATGAAGTTCGAGGCGTGCCCGGTCGAGCCGCCCGGGTTGGGCAGCGGACCCTTGTCGACCTGGACGATGTCCCTCCAGCCGAGTTCGGTCAGATGGTGGACGAGGCTGTTGCCGACGATGCCTGCACCGACGACAACGACACTGGCCTGGGTGGGAATGGAAGCCATGTCAGGCTCCTCTCCGAAGGCATCCTCGCCTTCAACGGCACATGTTGCGTACTATGCAACGTGACGCACTATGTGAAACTGGGTGCTCTGATCGTCCCCCGCCCGCCGAGGCGTGTCAAGGGTTTTCGCGCCAGCCGAACCGTGACGAGACGTCGGCGGCCGCAGCCACCAACAGGTCCTGGGCGGCAGCGACCTTTTCGTCGGTGAAGCGGAACCCCGGCCCCGAGGTCGAGATCGAGGCGATGACATCGCCGTGGGCGTTGCGGATGGGTGCGGAGACGGCGGTGAGGCCGATCTCGAGCTCATCGATGACGATCGAGTGCCCGGCGGCGACCACCTCGGCGATTTCGGTGAGCAGGTGGGGGATCGAAGTCACGGTGCGCGGGGTGTAGGTCGGAAGCCTGGGCTCGAGTGCGGTGCGGATGCCGGCCTCGCTCAGGCCCGACAGGAGGACCTTGCCGTTCGATGTCGCGTGCAGGGGGATGCGCTGTCCGACCCAGTTGTGGCTCTGGACGGAGGCGGTGCCCGATACTTGGTCGAGGTAGAGGGCCGCGCCGTCGGAGAGGACTGCGATGTTGATCGTCTCACCGGTGCGTTCGGCCAGGAGTTTCGCGATCGGGCGGGCCTCCTGCACGATGTCGAGGCGTGCGGTGGTGGCTCCGGCGAGGCGGAGGATGCCCAGGCCCAGCCGGTATTTGCCGCGATGCTGGTCCTGTTCGACGAGGCCGCGGGCCTCGAGCGTGGATACGATGCGGGAGGCGGTCGATTTGTGCACGCCGAGTTCGGCGGCGATGTCGGTGACGCCGGCGAGGCCGGTGCGGGCGATGATCTCGAGGATCGTGACCGCGCGGTCGACCGACTGCACAGAACCGGTGTTCGTCTCGCTGTTGCTCATTTCGAAACTGTAGCTCACATGACACAACACGAACAGGGGCCAATCACGTGTGCTGTAGGGTGAATGCCGCCGGAGTGCCACTGGTGCCGCGGCATAATTTCCCCGACGGAGTTGAGCGTTATGACCAATGGGACCCAGTCGATCGATCGTGCGGCAGAGATATTGTCGCTGGTGGTGAAGGCGGATGCCCCGATCTCCTACACCGAGGTGGTGGAGTCGACCCAACTGGCGCGCTCGACGGTCTCACGCCTGCTCTCCGCCCTCGAACGCAACGGGCTGGTCGAACGTGACGGGGGCGGGCAGTATCGCGGAGGTTCCCTGTTCGCGACCTACGCTTCGCGCTTCGATCGCGTCGAGACGCTGGTCACGGCGGCTGATCCCACACTGCAGCGGCTGAGCGAGGAGACCGGTGAGACGGTCAACCTCGCCGTCCCCAGCTCCACGGGTGTCGTGCAGGTCGCGCAGATCGATTCGACCTTCGTCCTCGGCGCTACGAACTGGGTCGATGTGGAGGTGCCGCCGCACTGCTCGGCGCTGGGCAAGATCATGTATGCCTTCGACATCATTCCGGTCCCCTCGGGCCGTCTGGAACGGCGCACCCCGTACACCTTGGGGTCCCGGAAAGAGCTCCTGGACAACCTCGCCGAGGCGCGCGAACGTGGATACGCGATCGTGCACCAAGAGTTCGAAGAGGGCCTCGATGCCCTGGCCGCACCCGTGAACGGCGTCGACGGCCGGGTGATTGCGGCGATCGGAATCTCGGGTCCGACCATGCGCATCGCTGACCACCACGATGAGGTCGGGCGTCTCCTCGTCGACGAAGCGGGCCTGCTCTCCCGCAGCCTCAAGCGCAAGGTCACCCACCGCTGAGTCTGGTGCAGTCGAGGCGCGGGGAAAGTGTCAGGCGCGCCGCTGAGTCACGCGCGCCGGAAGGTGCCTGAGTCGGCACGAGCCCAGTCCGTCGCCCATGACTCCGGCGCCTGTGCCAGCAGCTCTCCCGGCTCCAGCCATTCGTAGAGTTCGGCATATGAGCGATGCTCATTGCGTGCGATATTGCGCTGCAGGAACTCGGGGCGCAGATCTCGTGGGTCGCTGACACCCATGGATGCCATGATCTGGACGGCCTGATCGACGGTCGCTTTCTGGTAGTTCTGTACGCGTTCGCTCTTGTCTCCCACGTGCAGGGCCCGCTGCCGCTTCGGATCCTGTGTCGTCACGCCGACAGGGCACAGGCCGGTATGGCAGATCTGGGCCTGGATGCAACCGACGGCCATCATCATCGCTCGTGCAGAATTCGTGTAGTCGGCCCCTTGCGCCAGGCGTTTGACGATGTCGTTGCCCGCGGCGACCTTGCCGCTGGCCCCGATCCGGATCTGGTCTCGCAGACCGGTTCCCACCAGTGCGTTGTGCACGGTGAGCAGGCCGTCGGTCAGTGGCGTTCCCATATGGTCTTCGAACTCGAGCGGAGCCGCACCGGTTCCGCCTTCGGATCCGTCGACGATGATGAAGTCCGGTGCTGTGCCGACCTCTTTGATGGCCTTGCAGATCGCCAGCACATCGATACGGGAGCCGACGCACAATTTGAAACCAGCCGGCTTCCCGCCCGAGAGTTCACGCATGCGAGCGATGAACTCAATGAGTTCGGTCGGGGTGCTGAAAGCAGAATGGGCCGCGGGGCTGACGCATTTTTCACCCTCCGGGACCCCGCGGGCTCGCGCGATCTCCGCAGTGACCTTGGCCGCCGGCAGGACGCCGCCGATGCCCGGCTTCGCTCCCTGGCTCAGTTTCAGGGACACACATTTGATCTGCTCACGCGAGCTCTGCTGCGCGAACTGGTCCGGATCGAACCGGCCATCGTCGGTGCGTGTGCCGAAGTATCCGGAGCCGACCTCCCAGATCAGATCGCCATTGTTCTCGAGGTGGTAGGGCGAGATGCCGCCTTCGCCGGTGTCATGGGCGAAGCCGCCCATCTCGGCTCCTCGGTTGAGTGCGCGCACGGCATTCGGGGACAGGGCGCCGAAGCTCATCGCTGAGACGTTGAGCAGGGACATGCTGTAGGGCTGTGAGCAGTCGGGACCGCCTACCATGACGCGTGGGGCAGTGCTGGGTGCGGTGACCGGAGCGGTCGAATGGGTGAGGTATTCATAGCCGGCGGCGTTGACATCGCGTTCGGTGCCGAAGGCCTTCTCTCCGTGGATGCCCTTCGATCGTTCGTAGACGATTGAGCGTGTGTCACGGTCGAAGGGGCGACCGTCCCAGTTGCGTTCGATGAAGTACTGCTGGAGTTCTGGTCGCAGGCTCTCGAGCAGGAACCGCAGGTGTCCGACAACCGGATAGTTGCGCAGGATCGCGTGCTTCTTCTGCGTGAGGTCGTAGATCGCGAGAACGATGACGGCGGCGACGAGCGCCCCGATCACCCACCATGCCCACGGTCCGACTGCTGCCGCCCATCCCAGGGCCACCAGAATGCTGAGTGTCGCAGCGATTGCCAGGAAACGTCCCATCGCGATCTCCTCCCGAGCGAAAGATGGAGCCCCGAGTTTCGGGTCACGGTCTCAGCAACGGGCGCCGTTAGTTCTGTGTGGTGATGAGCGGCGTCGGGCAGCATCTCTCTTCCTGCCATCGTATGCCCAGGCCCGGTGAGAACTGTGAGATTCCTCCTGCGAGGCGTGAGTGCGCCGGTGCCAGCCGCGCTCTGGGTGCGCCGGCGAGATCAGCCGTTGCTGATCGTCGCCTCGTCGGTGTGGCCAAGGGCGGCGAGCTGCTTGCGCCTCCAGATCTCAGTGTCCTTGATCTGGTTGAACGTGTAGATGTGCAGTCCGACCACGCCCATGGCCGGATTGTCGAGGGTGGGGGCGAGCTTGTCGAGGAACTTCCGTGGGTTGTAACCGCCGGGTTTGGCCATCCGCGAGAAGGTCGCCGTGTTCTTGCGCAGGAAGCGCGTCGATTCGCCGACACCGATCTTGCCCGCCACTCTTGCGAGCTTTGTCAGCTCCACCTTGCCCGCGATGCCGAGGACGAGCGGCAGCTCGATGCCGCGGGCCCGGACCCGGGCCAGCCAGGTGGCGATCACGCCGGGATCGAAGCACAGGTTCGATACGAGGTGGGTGGCGTAGTCGCGTTTGTCCCACATGGCCTGGACGGTGACGTCGTCGGAGATGAGGGGGTGGGTCTCGGGGTAGGCGCTGACGCCGAGGTGCTGGATCGGTGCCGCCATGCTCGCGAGGTCGACGATGAGGTCGAGTGCACCCGCGTAGCCGCCAGCCGGAGGAGTGGCGTCACCGGCGGGGACGAAGATTCGGTCGATGCCGGCTTGGGCGATGCGGGCGACGATCTCTTCGAGCTCGGTTCTGCTCTGCACCATCCGCGCGGCGATGTGGGGGACCGCTTGGAAGCCGAGTGCCTGCAGCTGCTCCGCAGTGGACAGTGTCGCCTCAAGGGTCAGGCCCGTCGAGGCGGTCACCGTGATCACCCGGCCGGGCGCGACGTATTCGTGGACACGGTCGACGACTCCGGCAGTGGGCAGGATTTCGTACCGTGCGGACTTGAGCAGTGTGCTCAGATTTGCCTGTGACATTCCGGCTCCCTTGAGAGACTCCTTGGAAAGAGGTCGGCGGCCGATGAATCTGGACGGAAACCCTTGCTTCCGCCGACACTTCGATTCTACACTGAATATACCCATAATATGGGAATCGAGTTCTACATTGTAGAACTGTTAGCAGGGGGAACACCATGGACAATAACGTCCCGTCAGTGGATCAAAGCGACAGAGAAGTCCCGATCAACCTACGCCAATCAGGCCCCACCCCAGTTGAGATGCTCATCGACACCAGAGTGCGCAAGTCGCCGTACTGGGAACTGTCCATGCAGCAGGGATGCTGGCGGGCCTCCATCTACAACCGGATGTACCACCCGCGCGGCTATGTGCCGCGCGAAGACGGCGGGATGATGGTCGAGTACCAGTCCCTCGTCAACGACGTGACCTTGTGGAACGTCGCCGTCGAGCGTCAGATTCAGGTCAAGGGTCCCGACGCCGAGGCGTTCGTGAACTTTGTCATCACCCGTGATGCGACCAAGATCCCAGTCATGCGTGCCCGCTACGTGATCCTGTGCAATGAGGCCGGGGGCATTCTCAATGACCCGATCCTGTTGCGTGTGGCGATCGACGAATTCTGGTTCAGCCTCTCCGACACCGACCTCATGCTCTGGCTGCAAGGAGTCAACGTCGGCAGGAAGTTCGATGTCACCATCCAGGAGATCGACGTCTCGCCGGTCCAGGTTCAGGGACCGAAGTCCGTCGATCTCATCTCCGACCTGGTCGGGGAGGAGGGGCGCACGCTGCCCAGCTATGGACTGATGGAGGCCCAGGTGGGCGGGCATGACGTGATCATCTCCCAGACAGGATTCACGGGAGAGAAGGGCTACGAGATCTATCTCAAGGATTCGACCAAGTACGCCGAGGACATGTGGAACGCGGTGCTCGAAGCCGGCGTTGCCCACAATCTCAGGGTCGTTGCTCCCAGCCACCACCGCAGGATCGCCGCCGGCATCCTCTCGTGGGGCCAGGACATGGACTTCGAAACCTACCCATTCCAAGTCAACCTCTCCTACCAGGTGCCGCGGAAGAAGGAGGCCGACTACATCGGAAAGGCCAAGCTCGAGGAAGTCCGCGAGCAGATCGCGGCCGGCACTCCACCGTTCAGGACTCAGCTCGTGGGCTTGCTGGTCGGCGGAAAGCCGATCACGGACTACGCTCCCGACTTCTGGCTGGTCAGCGCCACATCCGGTGGCGACCCAGTCGGGTACGTGACTTCGCCCTGGTACTCGCCGGAACTCGAGGCCAATATCGCGATGGCTCATGTGCCAGTTGAGGGCAGTGCGCTGGGAACCGAGTACTGGGTTCAGCTGCCCGAGCCCTTCGCCGACACCCCGGGTGAACCCGTCCGCGCCGAGGTGGTGGAGATGCCGTTTCGACCAAGCGTCAATCCCAACCAGCGTGAACGTCTGAAGATGCACGGCCTCGACGCCGCCGTCTGAGTCGCGGCAAGCGTCTGGGTCTATGCCGCCTGGTTCCATTCCCCTGGTCCGAGCGCGGTCACTGTGCGATATGCCGGTGGCCGCGCTCGCCTCTGCCCACACCCGCAACTCCAATAGCTCCCCACACCACGACTTCCTCCCCGCACCAAGACTTCCTCCCCGCGGCCGTAATGGCAACCGGTGGTTTCACGCGAGGCACCGGTGGCGACAATTCATACATGTGCACGGGGGTGATGTGCTGCTCACGGTGAGGGGTAGACCACCAGCAGGTGCACCTCGGCGTCAATCCGCACGGCACGATCGTCGATCACAGTCATCAGGCGCAGCCCTCCTGCGATGACGTGCGGCCACCGGAGATGTCTCCGATGGCCGCATTCTCGTCTCAGCCGCTCTTTGTCGGGCCGAGCCTCACCGAGTCACTTCCTGCGCAGGGACTTCACCTTGGCGAGGAGTTCGATTTCTGCGTTGGGTCCTGCCTTGACGCCGGTGGGCAGACGGAACATGAAGAAGACTCCGACTGCCAGCCAGAGGCCGAACATCGCCCAGGACTGCCATGCCAGCTGTGCCGACCAGGGGGTGATCGGCAGATAGAGAACGAACAGCGCCAGGGTGAGCACCGCCGAGATGACTCCGATGACCATGCCGCCGTTGCTCTTGCCGCCGATGCGCAGGGGGCGGTCCATCGCCGGTTCGCGCTTGCGCAGGACGAGGAATCCGATGCTGACGAGGAAGTAGGCGATGACGATGGCGGGTGAGCCTGCGTCGACGATCCAGCCCAGGGCCGCTGCGCCGAGGAATGGAGCCAGCGCCGAGAGAATGCCGATGAAGATGATCGAGTTGACGGGGGTGCGGTAGCGCGGGTGCAGCTTGCCGAACCAGGCGGGGATCATACCGGCCACGGCCATGGCCCACATCAGGCGAGACGAACCCATGAGGAATGCGTTCCAGGAGGTGATGATGCCGGCCAGACCGCCGGCGATGACGAGCTTGCCCCAGAACGCGGAGTTGAACATGGTGGCCAGAGCATCCGCGGTCACGAGGTCATGGGTAGCGAGCTCCGAGGCGGGCATGGCCAGCGACGTCATCCAGATGATGATGATGTAGAACGCGACTGCCATGAGGACGGAGATGACGACGAGCTTGCCGATCTTCGCCGGCGGCAGCTTGATCTCCTCCGCGGACTGCGGAATGACGTCGAAACCGACGAACAGGAAGGGCACGACGGCGACCACTGCGATGAAGCCGGCACCGCCACCGGTGAAGAGCGGTTCGGCATTGGCGGTTTCGCCTCCGACCAGACCACCGGTCAGGAGCAGGAAGGCAACGATGATGAGGAACGAGACCACGAAGGTCTGGACCAGCGAGGCGAGTTTGACGCCGCGGATGTTGATCCAGGAGATGAAGATCGCGGTGATCGTGCCGACGAGAGCCCAGGTGAGGTACACATCGGAGTCGGCAATAGTCCACAGCTTGATGTGCTCGAGGTTCGGGAACAGATAGAGCGCAGTTTTGGGTACTGCGACTGCTTCGAACATGACGACACTGATGTAGCCGCCGGTGATCGCCCACGAGCCGAACAGAGAGACGCGGGGGCCCATCGCCCGGATGAGGTAATTGTGCTCACCGCCGGCGTGCGGTATGGCGGCAACCAGCTCGGAGTAGACCGTGCCGACGAAGCACATGATGACGCCGCCGACGGCGAAGGCGAGGATGGCACCCAGGGTTCCGGCGCCGCTGAGCCACTCACCGGTGAGGACGACCCAGCCGAAGCCGATCATCGCTCCGAACCCGATGAACAGTGCGTCGACCGTTCCGAGTGCCTTGACGAAGCCGTGGCCCCGGTCGGTGGCCACTGATTGCTGTTGAGTCATCGCATGCCTCTCGTGTCCCTGCTATTACTGTTTCGCAGAGTAGCAGTAAAGCGGAGAGTTTCCGGCCAGTAACCTTCGCAGAGATGCCCAGGCGGCTTCGGGTGCTGTCTCGCAGGCGCAGCCGGAGCCCACGAGAGGTCGTTGTCACTCGCCGAGGTCGACTACCTCGAACTCGAGAAGGTTGGCCTGCTCAGAGACCGGCTCCTTGCCGTTGGTTTCGTGTGCGGGCTGGCGTGCCTGCTTCCAGTTCTCGAAGTCTTCGCGGGTGGCCCACTGCGTGTAGACGAAGTACTGGTCACCGCCGGCGACCGGGCGCAGCAGCTGGAAGCCTTCGAAGCCGGGCGAGCCGTCGACGGAGTGCTTGCGTGCCGCGAAGCGCTTCTCGAGCTCACCGCGTGCAGCCTCGGGGACGGTGAGGGTATTGATGGCGACGACGGACATACTGGCTCCTAGAACTGGGGAACGATTATCTGCAGTGCAGTGGTTCACAGACCGACGGTGAAACCGTTCGAGTCTTCTTCGAGGCTACGACCGAAGTCTGGATTCGAGCTGAATTGTCCACATGAGACCACGCCCCGTCTCAGCACCAGGAGATGACAGGGACGACGGCGCTCAGAACGCCGAGTGCGGTGCGCCGATGCCCGGATCGATCTGAGTCGGCCCGTTCGAACTGGGCGAGATATCGACGTCGAACATCGCCGTCGGCAGGTACACGGTGGCGCAGGCGTTGGGAATGTCGACGACACCGGAGAATCTGCCTTCGATCGGTGCCGCGCCGAGCAGCAGATAAGCCTGCTCCGGGCTGTAGCCGAACTTGGACAGGTAGTCGATCGCGTGCAGGCATGCTCGCTGGTAGGCCAGATGGGAGTCGAGGTAGCGCTGCTCGCCGTCAAGCGTCACCGAGGTTCCGGAGAATGCCAGCCATTCGGAATACTGCGGGGCGGAATTGCCAGGTTGGAAGATGGCATTCTCGCTCACCCCATAGGTGTCCATCCCACCCTTGATGAGGTCGACGCTGATGTCGACGAAACCGCCCATTTCGATGCCGCCGCAGAAGGTGATCTCACCGTCGCCCTGGCTGAAGTGGAGATCGCCGACGGAGAAGTTCGCGCCGTCGACGAACACCGGATAGAAGATTCGTGTGCCCTTGGTGAGGTTCTTGATGTCCTGGTTGCCGCCGTTCTCCCGTGGGGGAGCGGTGCGCGCACCTTCGGATGCGACCTGGTTGAAGTCCTCGCCGCTCAGCGAGCCGAGGATCGCACCCTGGGGTTCAGGCGGCAGCGCCAGGGGTGGTTCGCGGTTCGGCTCGGTGGCGATGAGGGCCGCCTCACGGGTGTTCCACTTGCCCAGCAGGTCCTTGCTCGGGGCGGTGCCCATGAGGCCCGGATGGACGATCCCGGTGAAGGAGACACCGGGGACGTGGCGTGATGTCGCCGTCCCGCCGGAGAAGTCCCAGACTGCCTTGTAGGCGTCAGGGAACTGGTCGACGAGGAACGAGCCGCCGTTCTTCTTCGCGAAGATGCCGGTGTAGCCCCAGCCCTGCCCGGCCAGTGGGCCATCCTCCTGCGGGATCGGACCGACATCGAGGATGTCGACGATGAGCAGGTCACCGGGCTTCGCGCCTTCGATCGCCACCGGACCGGACAGAGCGTGGACGATGTCCATCGGTGCGTCGCGGATGTCATCGGCACTGTCATCGTTCTTGATGGCTCCGTCGAACCATTCGCGGCAGTCCAGCCGGAATGATTCCCCCGGTTTCACGTGCACAGCTGCGGGAATGTCCGGGTGCCAGCGGTTGTGACCGGTGATCTCCTGGGCGGTGAAGGGCTGAGTCGAATCGAGTGGAAATACATTGTCCGGCATTGTTCTATCCCTTTCGTGGTCCCTGCCGCCGAAGCCGATCGACCTCAGGCGCGGGGGAGCTTGGCGTGCCGCGGATCCCGACTGACCGGCTGCGAACGGCGACCGGTGGAGGGGATGCGCGAGACGACGGGTGGTGACTCTGCGGTCTTCTTCGTCGCGTCGATGACGCCGAAGACAGTCCCCGACCCGGCGCCGAGGTGGGGGGATGTGAATGCGGAGACGGCCGTTCCCCGGCAGTCGGGGCACGTGATGGATTCCGGTTTCCGGCTCATCGGAAAGACCTGTTCGGTGTCGCCGCAGGTCGTGCATCGGTAGACGTAGGTGGGCACTGGATCACTCTTCTCGAAATCATTGCCGACATTGAGGCCTTGATGCATTCCTACACTGTCACCAGGAAAGACTCAAGGGTGCTGGCGAGAATTCATTCCTCGGCCACGGCGATTTCGGTGAATGTCAGCTCCGGATCGAGACGCCGGGCAGCACGCCGGATCCGCTCCGCAGTGAGCTTGCTGATCTCAGGGAAGCCGGCGTCGGGATCCGCGTCGACCAGGCTGCGCGCATTCGTCGAACGCAGCGGCTCCGGCGTCTGGATGAGGATGAACTGCCGCGCACCTCCGTCACGTCGGTTGGCCTCCATCACCGCCTGCGCCGTCGTACCGGAACCGGCGAAGAAGTCGAGGACGATCGCTTCGGGATCGAAGAACGTCTGCGAGGCCACAAGCGTCTTGACCAGCTCGACGGGCTTCGGATAGCTGAAGATTCCACCCAGACCGAGGTCCTCGAGATCGTTCTGCCCGCCCAGGGCCTTGATGATCGAGTAGAGCTTCGAACTCGCCTTCTCTGCCGGCGTCACCCGCACCACGGCATGCTTGCCGCCACCCCAGGGCTTGAGCATGAACTCGCCCGAGGCCAACTTCGCATCCACCTCGGCGAGCTTCTTCGCTCCTTTGACCTCGAGGATGTCCTCGTACATCAGCCGACGTTCCTGGCCTCGGGCATAGCGGCCGAAACCAGCGCGCAGCACATCGGTTTCGACGAGCATGCGTTTGCCGTCGATGATCTCGAGCTTCGCCGGAGCCTTCTTCTCCGTCAGGAATGCGCCCGCCCGATCAGCGACCTTGGCCCACACGTGGACATAGTCGTGACCGCGGACGAAGGAGGGTGAGTTGCCTCCGCCCTTCGCACGCTGATGGATCAGGGTGCCCTGTGAATTGTCCTCGCCGAAGATCTCATGTCCCAGCAGCTGCGCCCACGCACTCTCACCGTCGTCGAGGTGGATGAAGATCACGCCGTCATCACGCATGAGTTCACGCGCGAGCATCAGCCGCGGCGTCATGAAGTTCAGCCAGCTCGCGTGATCGTGACCATGATCCTTGTACGCCAGCGCATTGCCCGTGTTGTAGGGCGGATCGATGTAGACGACCTTGACCCGTCCCCGATGCGTGGCCAGCAGGCCGGTCAGGCCCGGCAGATTGTCCCCGACGACCAACATATTCTCGGTAGCGCCTGGCACGTAGGTGTCACCGTCGCGCAGGAAGCGCGGACCCTCGCCGAGGCTGCTCTGCTGTTCCAGCGCTCGACCGAGCGCGAAGGAGGCGTCCTTGCCAGTCCAGTTCAGGGCCGTCGACATCCTTCTCCTTCTCCGCGATCGGTGCCGATTCTCTGCGATCGGTGCCAAGATTGCTGTATGAGTATTTCACGAGTGGCCGTGGTCGGTGCCGGGATCGTCGGAGTGGCGCTCGCCAGAGAGATCACCCGCAGACTCCCCACAGCCGAAGTGACCGTCTTCGACAAGGCCAATCGCGTCGCCGCACATCAGAGCGGGCACACGTCCGGAATCGTGGACCCTGCCCTCGACGCGGAGGCCGGATCAGCGGAAGCGAAGCTCGCCCGCCGAGGTGTTGAGCTGCTGGTCCCGTACGTGTCCGAACGCGGCATCCCCTACCGCGAGTGCGGGCAGCTCCTCGTCGCGCAGAACACCGACGAAGCTGACAGGCTCGAGGACATCCTCACCCGCGCCGAAGCGAACCAGGTCCCGGGGGTCCGGCTGCTCGATCGCACGCAGATGCGGGAGGTTGAACCCAACGCCAGGGGCGTCCTCGCTCTGTACTCGCCGCACACCGCCGTCACCGACTTCGTTACCCTGACCGAGGCGCTGGCCTCCGATGTCAGCGCCGCCGGCGGGACATTGCGCCTGAGCACAGAGGTCACCGGAATTGATGTGATGAGCAACGAGGTCCGGGTCCGTACCCGCACAGCCGCGCCAGACCCCAGCGAAGCCGATGTCGAACACGGGGACAATGATGGGCATGAGCCTGCCAGCGCAGACGCTGGCAGCAATCTCGACGATCAGGTGCACGAGGCGCCGCGGACGTATCGCGGCGATGACAGCACAGGTCCGGTCATCGACTTCAGCGAAGGGCTGCGCAATCGCTTCGGCGAGCAGGACTGGTTCAAACAGGTCGAGGACACGATCGGCAACCTCAGCCACCGGTTTTCAAATCCCGCCTCGGGGCGAAGGCCCGCCGAGACCCCCCAGCACCCCACCGGTGACGAAGACTCCGAACTCTTCGATCTCGTCATCGTCTGTGCCGGGCTCCAAGCCGACCGCCTGGCCGTGGCTGCAGGCTTCGACGACGACCCCCGCATCGTCCCCTTCACCAGCGACTACTACCGGGTGGATACCCCCGCAGAGGAGGTCCGAGGCATCATCGGAACCGTCCCGGAACCCGGCTCCCCGTTTTCCGAGAAGACCGTTGTCCCAGCCACCTACGGTGCGCTGACCTTGGGGCCGAACACCTTCGTGTCCCTGGGGCGCGAACGATACGACAGGCACGGATTCGATCTGGGCGATATGGGATCGACCGTCGGCTTCAAAGGATTCTGGAAATTTGCGGCGCAGACGGCCAAGACTGCGGCGCGCGATGTCAGGTCGACCGTGAGCACCTCTGCCTTCGTCGACGGCATTCAGAAGTTCGTCCCCGCCATCGATGCAGCGGCGGTCGAACACGGATTCCGGGGCGTCCGCGCACAGGCCATGAGTGTCAACGGCGACCTGGTCGACGAACTGCGGGTGACCACCCGCGGCAGGCTCACCATGGTCAGGAGCCTCCCGAGGTCAGGGGCCACCTCGGCGCTGGCCGTGGCCGAAGACATCGCCGCTGCGGTCCTTGACGCGCCTAGAGACGCGAACGGCTGACGCGCCCGCCGACCTGGACGGCCAGTGAGGACAGCCGGCCAGCGAAGTCGCTGGCCGACACAAGCGGTGTGAACCGGGAGCTCGCTCAGCCGGAGTGGCGTTCGAGGAACTCGTAGACCTCGGTATCGTCGACGCCCGGGACAGCACCGGGCGGAACGGCCGCCAGCAGGGAGGCGTGCATCTGTGCCGAGGGCAGAGCGTGGTTCTCCCACTTCTCGGCCAGATCTTCCGGTGCCTGCCGACAGCAGGCCGGATCCGGGCAGGCTGATTTGGACCGTATCTGCGACTCTCGTCCCTCGAACCACTTCACGTGGGCGAAGGGGACGCCCACGCTGATGGCGAAGTCACCGCCGGGCAGCACACGGGCGGTGCACCAGAACGAGCCCTCCGGTGTGTCCGTGTACTGGTAGTACGGGCTGAACCTGTCCGCGACCCGGAACACTGTGCGTGAGGTGAATCGTTTGCATGCGAACTGTCCCTCGATGGCGCCGAGCGGGTCCGTGGGGTAGGGCAGACCGTCGTTCGAATACGCCTTGTGGATCGTCCCGGAGCGGTGAACCTTCATGAAGTGGACGGGCAGCCCCAGGTGCTCGGTGGCCAGATTCGTGAACCGGTGGGCGGCCATCTCGTAGCTGACGCCGAACATGTCACGCAGGTGCTCGACCGAGATCTCGCGCTTCCGCTTCTCCTCGACGAGCATCGGCACAGCAGCGCTCTGGGGCAGCAGCACCGCCGCGGCCAGATAGTTCGCCTCGACCCGCTGCTGCAGGAATTCGCTGAAGTCCCTCGGCGAGTCATGGCCGAGAACGTGTGCAGCGAGACTCGTGAGCAGATGGGAGCGTGGGTCTGCGGCAGCGTCGGCGTTGGGCAGGTAGAGACGGTTGTTCGCGGTATCGGAGATCGACCGGGTCGAGTTCGGCAGGTCCGAGACGTAGTGGAGGCTGAAACCCAGCTTCTCCGCGATCAGTGCCGTCTGCCGCTGGGAGACTGTACCGGATTCGTAGTCGGCCAGGCGCAGCAGCTCCGCCGCCTGGGCCTCGAGATCGGCGAAGTAGTTGTTCTTCTCTCGCATCCGCTCGCGCAGTTCCCGGTTGGCCCGGCGAGCCTCCTCCGGAGTCGCGGCCCGGCGTTCGAGGACCTGGCCGAGTTGTCTCTGCAGACCCACGATCGCCTCGAGGGCATCGTGGGGCAGCGACTTGGTCCGCACCTGCGGCAGACCCAACGAGGAGTACATGGGCGAGGCCTGATTGCGTTCGGCTTCAAGCTCGAGAGCCTGCCTGCCGTCGACCGGAGTGGGATCGATGAGCTCGGCGACCTCGGTCTGCAGGGCCTTCGCGATCGCGCTGAGCAGGGTGACAGAAGTTTCTCGCTTGCCGTTCTCGATCGTCGAGATCTGAGAGGCTGCACGACCCACCTTCTCACCCAGCTCGGTGAGCGTGAGTCCATGCTGTTTGCGAAAAAAGCGAATTCTTCTGCCGATACTCAGGGTGTCCGCCTCTTGCTCAGCATCCCTCAGGTCGGTCTCGTTGCTTGTCATTGCGGCTCCCGGTGGCATTGTGGCGTGGTTCACGTGCAGTGGGATTCAGTATGACAGAACAGGGAAATTTCTAAAACCGGAAAACGGGCGATTATTCATCGAAGAAACCTCTATCGACCCCCTTGTGCTCACGGCAGACTGAACTCATCAACCCCGAACGAGTAGGAGTGAATGACAATGACTGACAACACCACGCAGGCCAACTTGCACGATGCTGAGGCCATCCGCCGTGACTGGGCAACCAACGCCCGCTGGTCGGGAGTCGCTCGTGACTACGAGCCCGAGGATGTCGTCAAACTGCGCGGTTCGCTGATCGAAGAGCACACACTGGCTCGCCACGGTGCCGAGCGCCTCTGGAATCAGGTCAGCTCCACCGACATCAAGTCCGGCGACTACGTCAACGCACTGGGTGCGCTGACCGGCAACCAGGCAGTTGAGCAGGTCAAGGCCGGCCTCAACGCCATCTACCTCTCCGGCTGGCAGGTCGCCGCTGACGCGAACGCAGCTGGACAGACCTACCCCGATCAGTCGATCTACCCGGCCAACTCGGTCCCGCAGGTCGTGCGTCGCATCAACAATGCGCTCATGCGTGCCGACCAGATCGAGACCTCGGAAGGTCAGAAGAATGTCGACGACTGGTTCGCCCCGATCGTCGCTGACGCGGAAGCCGGATTCGGCGGCGCGCTCAACGTCTACGAGCTCATGCGTTCGATGATCTCCTCCGGCGCAGCCGGTGTGCACTTCGAGGATCAGCTCGGTTCCGAGAAGAAGTGCGGCCACCTCGGCGGCAAGGTTCTCGTTCCGACCTCGCAGCACATCCGCACCCTCAACGCGGCTCGCCTGGCGGCCGACGTCGAGAACGTGCCCAGCCTCGTCATCGCCCGTACGGACGCTGAGGCCGCCACGCTCATGACCTCGGACATCGACGAGCGCGATCAGCGCTTCGTGACCGGTGAGCGCACCGCAGAGGGCTACTACAAGATCACGAACGGCATCGAAGCAGGCATCGCCCGCGGACTGTCCTTCGCTCCGTACTCGGATCTGCTGTGGATGGAGACCTCCACACCTGACCTCGCGGCCGCCAAGCAGTTCGCGGACGCGATCCATGCGGAGTACCCGGACCAGATGCTGGCCTACAACTGCTCGCCGTCGTTCAACTGGCGCAAGCACCTCGACGATGCCACCATCGCGAAGTTCCAGCGCGAGCTGGGAGCCATGGGCTACAAGTTCCAGTTCATCACCCTGGCCGGCTTCCACGCGCTCAACTACTCGATGTTCGACCTGGCTCACGGCTACGCCCGCGAACAGATGACTGCATACGTCGATCTGCAGGAACGCGAGTTCGCTGCCGAGGACCGCGGCTACACCGCAACCAAGCACCAGCGTGAGGTCGGAACCGGATACTTCGACCTGGTCTCGACCGCGCTGAACCCAGAGTCCTCGACGACAGCTCTGGCCGGTTCGACCGAATCCGCTCAGTTCAGCTGAGCCCGCGGTGACCATCGCGGTCATCGGATGACAGGCACCGGCTCTGCCGGTGGACCGGTCACATAGTACTCGGCGCGGGTCGACAGTGTTTTCACGGGGTTTGCACTGTTGATCCGCGCCGGCACACCGGTCATCTCAACACCAACCACAACCTCGGCGACACAAGCAGCACCACCGAAGCACCGCACCACCGAAGTACCGAAGCACCGCCATCGCACCACACATCAGCAGCACACATTCCGACGGGTGAGGAGAAGCCCCATGTCTCACATCAAAATCAACGCCCCCATCGAACCAGGCTTCGACACAATCCTCTCGGAGTCCGCCCTCAACTTCATCGCGGCACTCCACGATCGCTTCAGCGACCGTTTGGGCAAGCTGCTCGGTGTCCGTGGACGTCAGGCGCAGAGCATCCGGAACGGCACGTTCCCGAGGTTCACCCCCGACACCGCAGGAATCCGGGCCGACACCACCTGGAAGGTCGCCGGCTCGACCGGAGCTCCCGGTCTCGAAGACCGCCGCGTTGAGCTGACCGGCCCCGTCTCCGAACCCGAAGTGATTGCGGCACTGAACTCCCGTGCGAAGGTCTGGCTCGCCGACCTCGAAGACGCGACCAGCCCGACCTGGGCCAACATCATCGGCGGACAGCTCAACCTGTTCAACGCCATCCGCGGCAATCTGCCCGGCGTGAACAACCGCCAGCAGCCCACCATCGGACTGCGCCCCCGCGGCTGGCACCTGCCCGAGAAGCACCTGCTCCATGTTGACGGCCAGGGCAGGGAGACAGAGACCTCGGGCGCCATGGTCGACTTCGGTCTCTACTTCTTCCACAACGCACGCCGACTCGTCGACAGCGGCTCGGGACCCTACTTCTACCTGCCGAAGCTCGAATCCTTCCGCGAAGCACGCCTGTGGAACGAGATCTTCGTCTTCGCTCAGGACTACATGGGTCTGCCGCAGGGAACCATCCGAGCCACGGCACACATCGAGACGATCACCGCTGTGTTCCAGATGGAAGAGATCCTGTGGGAGCTGCGCGACCACTGTGCAGGACTCAACGCGGCCGGCTGGGACTACCTGTTCTCGCTGGTGAAGAACTTCCGCAACTCCCCGGAGTGGGTGCTGCCGGATCGTGAGCACCTGACCATGGGACTGCCGCTGCTGCAGGCATTCGCCGACCGTCTCGTCTCAACCTGCCACCGTCGCGGAGCACACGCGATCGGCACCATGAGCAACCTCATGACCACGCACCCGGACAAGGAATTCGTGGCCTCAGAGATGGTGAAGATGCGCGAAGACAAGGCTCGCGAAGCCTCACGCGGCTTCGACGGCACCTGGGTGGCCGAGCCGGGACTCGTCGATGACGCGCTTGAGGTCTTCGACGCAGCACTCGGCGACAAGCCCAACCAGCTCGACAACCGCCGCGTCGATGCCCACGCCTGCGCCGAGCACATGCTCGACGTGTCGGGACTGGACAAGACGGTCACCGAGGAAGGCGTTCGCCTCAACATCCGCGTGGCCATCGGCTACATGAACGAATGGTTGGGCGGCAACGGCAACGTTGCCCTCGAGAACCTGCTCGAGGACGCCTCGACCGCAGAGATCTCGCGGTCCCAGATCTGGCAGTGGATCCGCCACTCGGTGACCTTGGACAACGGCAAGCAGCTGACCCGCGACCTGGTCGAGCGCTACATGGGCGAGGAGCTCGCAGTCATCGAGCGCCACCCCGCCGACCACTACACCGAAGCGGTTGAGATCTTCCGCAAGAGCGCACTGGGTGAGGACTTCCCCGAATTCCTCACGATGCCCGCCTACTCCGACCACCTGGTCGACAGGGTGTCGAAGGGCGCGGTGTTCTCGGCCTGATCTGAACTCACCGACTACCCGGATGTCGGACAACAGCCACTCGACAGGCTGCGGTCCGACATCCGGGTTTCTCTGTTCTGGCTCAGCTCGAGCGGAAGAGCTCAGCTCCACTCAGCGGGAGGCCACGGCTGGCCGTCGGCCTGGGCATTGAGCTGGTAGGAGATCGCCCCATCGATGGACTCGCGGATGATGTCGGCATGCCCGGCATGACGAGCGATCTCCGTGGTGAGATGGCACAGGATCCACCGGACATTCATGACGAAGTCCTTGGGCATCCAGGGATTGCCCGGCATCGGAACCACGGTGCCCAGATCGGTTCCATTGACTGCGACAGCCTGACGAGCCAACTCGATTTCGGCGATGCGCTTCTCAAAAATCACCACCACCTCGGCGATGTCGAGGTCGGGAACCGCTGAACCATCGAACATTCCATCGAGTCCGAGCCCGTCGTTGATCGTCGGATACTCCTCTTCATCGATGTATCGCTCGGGCTCCTTCACCTGCAGCAGCCACCCGTTGAGGACCTGCGCCGCATGGGCCAGCAGACCCGCGATGCTCAACGGGCTCGTGGTCGGAGTGCTGCGAGCCTGTTCATCGGTGAGGTCGAGGGCCGTGAGCTTGAGCTGCGTGCACTGCTGCTCGAGGTAGGTGAACAGCGCGTCGGCTTCGGTCGTGACTGATGCGGCGAAGAATGCCATGAGAACTCCTGATCGTGTGTCGTCGATCCGGTCATCCCCGGATCACTGATACCAGTGTCTCCAGCAATGCGGACATATAATGTCCGCTATGACCGTTGAATCTCGCCTGCTCTCCCTCTTGGGGATGCTCGCCGCGGGACGGACCTACACCGCGGGTGAGCTGGGCGCACACTTCGGTGTCACCCCACGCTCGGTTCGTCGCGATATCGCGAGCCTGCGGGAACTCGGCTATGTCATCGAATCCCTCCCCGGAGCGACCGGCGGATACCGCGCCCACTCGCGCACAGTCCTGCCTCCACTGCAGCTGCAGACCGGTGAAGCGCTGGCCACGGCCGTCGGTCTGTCCCTGCTCAACGGAGCCGGGCTGAGCACGACTGATGCGGAGTCGGCCACCGCGAAGCTGCGCACAATGCTGCCTCCGGTCATGCACAAGACGATCGGAGACATCAGCACGGCGGTGTCCGTCCTCCCTGGTCACGAACCCGGAGTCGACATGACAGCGGTGATGACGACCACCTCGGCGATCGCGTCGAGAAACGTCCTCACGTTCGCCCATGAGAAACGACGCCCCACCAGATCCGAGACGAGATCCGAGACGACGCAACGCCGGGTGGAGCCGGTGCGCATGGTCGTCCTCGGCGGGCACTGGTACCTCTACGGCTGGGATCTCACCCGCAGCGATTGGCGAGTCTTCCGCCTCGACCGGATGAGTGAGATTCACGAAACGACGTTCGCCTTCGCCCCCAGGGACCATCCCGACGCCGAGGTGGCCGTGAGTTCCGCTGTCACCACCGCTGCGTACCGCCACACGGTGATCCTGGAGGTCGATGCCACCGTGGCCGAGACCAAGGCCTGGTTCCCGACAAGGACAGCGACGATTACGAATTCCGGCGACGGTGCCCGCGTGGAATTCGGGGTCGAGGACCTGGCGTGGGCGGCAGTGATCACGGCAGCGACTCCCGTGGACTTCCGGGTCATCGAGCCACCGGAACTGCTGGATGCACTGCGCGATCTGGGACAGCGGGCGGCCCAAGTGAGCAGAACCGGCAGTACGGAAATGGTGGCAGCCGAACGGAGCGAGCAGTGATGTGCGCCCGGATTCGAAGCACAGCCGGTCTCGGGGTGCGGCGGCGGTGACCGTGGGATGTCCTGTGGATGATACGGGAATGAACGAATCAGGACCGAGCCAATATACTTGTTGTTATGACGATTCTCATTGGCTATCTTCCTGCTCCTGAGGGTGAGGCGGCTCTGCGCGCGGGCTTCGCAGAGGCCAAACTTCGGTCGAGCAATGCTGTCGTGATCAACTCCCAACGACGCGGAGCCAGTGGAACCCCGACCGAGATCGACCAAGACGTCATCGACCGCATCGTCTCTCTCGGCAAGGATTCAGACGTCGAAGTTGAGGTGCTCCAGCCCGACCATGAGGACGACCTGCCGGGAACGCTCAACGAACTCGTCGAAGAGCACGACGCCCAGCTCATCGTCATCGGACTGCGCAAACGCTCGGCGATCGGCAAGTTCATCCTCGGCTCACAGGCACAGCGGATCCTGCTCGAGGCAGAGGTCCCTGTCCTCACTGCCAAGGCCTGAGCTCAGCCCCTCGCTGTATTAGCGGCTGGGTTCGAGACCCAACCCCAGGCGAGCAGCTCCGGCAATGACACGCCCTGGGCGTTGCTGAGGTCGGCGATCTGAGTGCGGCAGGAATAGCCATCGGCGAGAACGACCCGCGTCCGGTCACCATCGCCTTCAACGGCTCCCGTCCCGGCAGCTCCACCAGCCCCAACCGCATTCGGGGTCCGGTCACGCAGTGCCTCCTGCTCGCGCAACGCCGGCAGCAGAGCCACTTCGGCCACGGCGACCGAGGTCTCATAGTGGCCCTCTTCGACGCCGAAGTTTCCGGCCAGACCGCAGCAGCCGCCCAGGAACTTCGAGGCGGCACCGGTTCTGGCCAGGAGTTCCTTGTCTGCGGCGTTGCCGAAGATCGCCGACTGATGACAGTGCGGCTGGACCAGAGCCTCGACCCCGTCCAGGCGCGGAAGTTCGGCGCCGACGCTGAGCAGGTATTGGGCGAAGGTCTGCACACGTGCCGCGACCCGGGCCGAGGCCTCATTCGCCAAGAGCTTCTGCGAATCGTCCTTCAGAGTCGCCAGGCATGAGGGTTCGACCCCGATGATCGGCACATCCCCGGTGGCATCGAGCGCGCTGATCGTCTGACCCAGATTCGCCTTCGCCGCGTCGAGCTGCCCGGTTGAGATCAGCGGCAGGCCACAGCACACGGTCTGGTCGATGACGCGCACGGTGACACCCGCGCGCTCGAGCACGGCCACGGCGGCCTCGAGGATGCGCGGTGCGAAATGATTCGACCACGAATCGGCGAACAGAACGACTTCGCGTGTCTTCGTCCCGGCCCCCACCTCGGCGGGGGTGGAGCCTGAGGTCTTCCACCACTTGCGGAAGGTCGTGGCCGCGAACTGGGGGATGGACCTGCGGACATCGATCCCGGCCATCTTCTTGGCCACGCTCGTCAGCCCAGGCAGCCCCGAGAAACGGTTGATCACCGGCGCCAGGGGAGTGATGGCGCGCGCCAGCTGCGGGAGGAACCCGAGCGAATAGTGCTTCATCGGGCGCAGCCTGCCCTTATAGGACTGGTAGAGAACCTCGGCCTTATACGTGGACATGTCCGTCCCCGTCGGGCACTCGGTGCCGCAGGCCTTGCAGGACAGGCAGAGATCGAGGGCGTCAGCGACCTCGGGGGACTGCCATGAGGAATCGAGGAGATCCCCGGACACCATCTCCTGCAGCACCCTGGCACGACCACGGGTGGAATGCCGTTCATCGCGGGTGGCCTGGTAGGACGGGCACATGACGCCACCGCTGTCGGCGGAATCGGCGCGGCATTTGCCGACACCGGTGCACCGATGCACGGCCGAGGCGAACCCAGCGGACTCACCCTCGTAGCTCATCGCCAAACTGCCGGGCAGCTCCTCCCGCAGCGGCAGCTGGGTCAGTCGCAGCGACTCGGTCAGCGCATCGGGATCGACGATGACACCCGGATTGAGCAGATACTGCGGGTCGAAGAGCTCCTTGACCTCCTTGAACAGATCGAGCACCGCCGGCGGATAGACGAGACGCAGCAGCTCGGACCGAGCCCGACCATCCCCATGCTCACCGGAGACGGACCCGCCGTAGCGGGCCACAAGCTTCGTCGCAGCGACCATGAACGTCCGCATCACCTCCGGACCGTCGGGATCCTCGAGCGGAAAGTCCACCCGCATGTGCAGGCACCCGTCACCGAAGTGCCCGTAGGGAATTCCCCACAGCCCATGCTCGGTGAGCAGTTCCATGAGATCACGCAGGTAGTCGCCGAGGTTGTCCACCGGAACCGCAGAATCCTCCCACCCGGCGTGGGCGTCACGACCATCCGGCGTCCGCGACACGAGACCGGCGCCATCGGCGCGGATCCCCCAGATCTCGGCGGCGGCCTGGGCACCCAGCACGGCAGAGTCCAAGGCAGCAGACTCCCGGATCAGTCGTTTCGTCTCATCCACCAGCTCGGCTTCGTCCTCGCCGGTGAGCTCAACCACGAGCCAGCCGGCGCCCTCGGGCAGACGGGGGACAGCCTCGGCGCCCTTGGTCTCGATGACCCGATCGAGCATGCGCTTGTCGAGGCCCTCGCAGGCCGCAACCGGAAAGCCCTTGAGCAGGGGAGCGTCGTGTGCGGCCGCGACCATGTCCTCATATCCGAGCACCACTGCCGCGGTGTTGTCGGGGTCTTTGACCAGACGCATCTTCGCGGCAAGGACGATGCCCCAGGTGCCTTCGGATCCGGCGAAGGCCCGACGCAGGTCGAAGTCGTTCTCCGGCAGCAGGGATTCGAGTCCATATCCGGAGACCTGGCGAGAGAAGGTGCCCAGATTCGTCCGGATGGTGCCCAGCTGCCCGGCGACGAGTTCGTGCAGGCGCGGGAACGTCTCTGAGGAGTCAATGTCGTCGAGGGTGACGACGGTGCCGTCGACGAGCATGACGACCAGGGCGAGGATGTTGTCGCCGGTGCGACCGTAGCCCAGCGCACGTGGTCCGCAGGCGTTGTTGCCGATCATTCCGCCGATCGTGCAGCGCGTGTGGGTGGAGGGGTCTGGGCCGAAGCGCAGTCCGTGGGGTCGTGCCTGCGCCTGCAGGTGGGCGTGGATGCATCCGGCTTGGACCCAGGCCGACTGTGCGTCGGGGTCGAGTGAGAGGACCTCATTCATATGGCGGGAGAAGTCGAGGATGATGCCTGTGCTGATCGCATTCCCGGCGATCGAGGTGCCGGCCCCGCGGCTGGTGATGGGAACACCCAGTCGACGTGCGACTGCCAGTGTGGATGAGACGTCTGCTTCGTCGTGCGGGAACACGATGGCCTGCGGAACCAGGCGGAACAGGGACGCATCCGAGGTATAGGCGGCACGATCGGTGTCATCGACGCTGAAATCACGCACGCCCGCAGTCCTCAGCTCGGTTGAGAGAACATCGGCGAGGGACATCTCTGTCTCCGCAGACGTTCGACGTGCACCAGTGCTATGAACCGAAGTCGTCATGTTCGCATTGTGCCACTTCACGTATGCCCCGTGTACTCCCCGCGCTCGGCGTGGGACAGTGCCGACTCCGGACAGAGCAGACCGACGTACAGAGGGCAGGAGGGAGCCGGGATGTTATTGAACTGTTATAAAACAGGACCGGGACAGTGCCTTCTCTTCTGTAATTCGGGAATTATTGGATTATTGTCATATGCATGGTATTTAATGGAACTACACCATTAGCTGGCATCGAGCCAGAGTCGTAAGCAAGGGAAGAAACCATGTCGCGTCGAGCCCGTGAATTAACAGTTGACCAGACAGCCTTAGTTGGTGCAGTCCGGAAGGTTTCTCGTCAACGAGCAAAAATCAACACCGATTACGTGATGGCGATTCTTCGTGCCCGTGAAGAGGGTGCGACCTTCGGTTCCATCGCCGAAGCGGCAGGCACCTCATCGCAGGCGGTGCAGGAGATCGTGCGTCGGCATGGGCAGGTCCAGCGCCCCGATGCCGCCAAGTCCGTTCCAGCTCCCGCAAAATAAGGCCAAAAGGGTGCCGTGGAGGCACCCGAGCGCTGCAGGTCGACCGAGGTGGGACAAGCGGCCCGCGCATCACAATGAGGTGATCAGCGCGGGCGCCCACCTCGGGCGTTGAGTCATGTGTGAAGTCATTCGTTTTATCACTATCTGATAACAAGACCTCTTTATTGTGGAAATCATGTGAAGAGCGTGCATGCGACATTAATGGAGCGATTGCACTCGGGTAATGAAGACTCGTTCTGAATGCGAACGAATGTGATCGAAAAGTTTGCTTTCGGATCATCGATTTCTGTTCCCTGCAACGAGGCGCAGTCGGTCGAATTCTCCGTGGCAGTCGACCCTGACAGAGCGCCTGAGCGGCTTAGATACAAGAAGTACACACTCGCATCTGTATTGCAGTGTTGTTACACGAGGCGGTTGGCGAGGGCCGACTAGAGTTGAACCATGAGCTCCGAGACAAACCTTCTGCCCAGTGATGTCAGTGAACTTCCCCTGATCCGGATCGCCTCGGATCTGGCCACGATGGCGTGGGAGCAGATGGTGGCCTGGCGCAGTTCCCTCGGTGCACAGCTTGACGCCTCCGTGGTGGACACGAAGACCTCACCCAATGACCTCGTGACTCTCGCAGATGCGCAGATCGAATCACTGGTCCGCGGCTACCTGACGAAGGTTCGACCCGCTGACATCATGGTCGGCGAAGAGGGCGCCCCAGCGCTGGACCCCACCGGCTTCTTCGACACCCAGCTTCTGAGCCGACTCAACTGCTTTGATCCCGGCAGCAATGATCTGCTCGATATGAGCGACCATGGTCAGCCCCTGGAATGGCACGTCGATCCCATCGACGGCACCGTCAACTATGTGCGCAACATCGAACACTATGCGTTCTCCGTCGGCGTCTGTGAGGCAGGCGAAGACCATGGCCGAGGACTGGGCGAGGAAGGATGGCTCATCGGACTCGTCGCATCCCCTGGGCTGAATGCCACGTGGCTCGGTGCGAAGGGTCAGGGCTCCTACCGCGTCGAGGGACAGCTGTCCGAGGCTCGAGGGTCGACGCTGGCCATCCCCGCTCGACGGCTGTACGGCACACCAGCCGGACTCTCCGGAAGACTGCTGGCAACCGGCTTCGCCTACACCGGGGACAATCGCGGTCCGCAGCTGGCGAAGCTGCTGACCCTCATGGACGGCTACGACGACATTCGTCGCTGCGGATCGGCGGCCATTGACCTGTGCATGCTCGCAGAAGGCAAGGTCAACAGCTATGCCGAACGAGGCCTGGGGATCTATGACTATGCCGGCGGCGGAGTCATTGCCGCCGAGGCCGGCGCTTCTGTGCACCGCGGTGGATCCGGTGGCCCCACGGCTGCCGCAGAATCCGAGCAGGAAGCGCGACGACTCATCGCCTCGATCTGACAGGCCCCTATCTGACAGGTCGATACGGCTGACTACTTCCGCCGTGAATGTGAGAAGAATAATGTTAGATTACTGTCACGTATTGTGTGAAGCTTAGGCTAAGCTAATTCACGGTTCGTATTCATCTGACATCAATGACATCTGCAGGAAGTAGATCACCATGGTTTCGTCTCGCCTCCGTCTCAGCGCCCTGGCCGGCGTGGTCGCACTCGCTCTAGCCGGATGTGGCCAAGCTGCCGCCGAGGACACCGGCGCCGACGCCGATTCGAGCAGCACCATCGACATCGAAGACAACAACGGAACGCAGACCGTGGTGAGTCCTCCCACCTCGGTGGTCGCCACGGACAACCGCACCTTCGAGACCCTGGACGCCTGGGACATCGAACTCAGCGCCGCCGCGGTCTCCCTGATGTCCGAGGACCTCAGCTACACGAAGGACGACTCGGTCCTCGACCTCGGCTCGCACCGCGAACCCGACCTGGAGAAGATCGTCGAGGCCAAGCCGGACCTCGTCATCAATGGCCAGCGATTCGCGCAATTCCACGACGACCTCGCGAAGCTAGCGCCCGAGGCCACGGTGCTCGAGCTCGATCCTCGCGACGGCGAGGACTTCGGATCGGAACTCAAGCGCCAGACGACCGTCCTGGGTGAAGTCTTCGGCAAACAGGACGAGGCGAAGAAGATCATCGACGACTACGACGCCTCGGTGAAACGAGCCAAGGCGGCCTATGACAGCAGTGACACGGCCATGGGCCTCATCACCTCGGCGGGTGACATCGGCTATTCCGCACCCTCGACCGGACGCACCGTCGGACCGGTCTTCGACGCCCTCGGTCTCAGTCCTGCCCTTGAAGTCGAGGCGAGCAGCGAAGATCACCAGGGAGATGACATCTCGGTCGAAGCCATCGCAGACTCCAAACCCGATCTCATGGTCGTCATGGATCGCGATGCCTCATTCGCACCCGAGGAGCGCGATGAAGGCTCGGCGCCCGCTGCCGAAGTCCTCGAGGACTCCGAAGCGCTCAAGGACGTTCCCGCGATCAAGGACGACAAGATCGTCTACTTCCCGCAGGACACCTACCTCAACGAAGGAATTCAGACCTACACCGAGTTCTACAACTCCTTCGCAGACAAGCTCGAAGAGCAGAAGTAGTGATTCCCAGCTGTAATTGAGATCGAGAGTATGACGAGTACACGCAACGGCCCCACCACTCACGGTGGCGACGTCGGCCCGACGGCGACGGATACCGGTGTCTCCACAGGAGGTGGTGCCACCTCGGCGAGGAAGGGCTCTGCCGAGGTGAAGAGCCCGCTGCTGAGCTGGAAGCTCGCGGCGGGCGTCGTCGGTGTCCTGCTGCTGCTCGTCCTCTCCCTGTTGACCGGCGTCTACGACATCTTCGGCGGTGACGGCGGAGCCGAGATGTTCCAGATCACCCGTGTGCCGCGCACCATTGCACTTGTCCTCTCCGGGGCGGCGATGGCGATGTGCGGTCTGGTCATGCAGCTGCTGACGCAGAACCGATTCGTCGAACCGACGACGACGGGCACCACCGAATGGGCCGGGCTGGGCCTCATGCTCACCGTCATCGTCTACCCGGACGCCTCCATCCTGGCCCGAATGATCGGGGCCATCATCGCCGCCTTCATCGGCACACTCGTCTTCTTCCTGTTCCTGCGCCGGGTCTCGCTGAAGTCATCGCTCATCGTGCCCATCATCGGCATCATGCTCGGTGCGGTGGTCGGGGCGATCTCGACCTTCGTTGCCGTCCAGACCGATATGCTCCAGAGCCTGGGCATCTGGTTCGCCGGCAGCTTCACCTCGATCCTGCGCGGACAGTACGAGATACTGTGGGTCGTCGTCATCGTCGTGATCGCGGTCTTCATCGCCGCCGACCGGTTCACCGTGGCCGGTCTGGGCAAAGAAGTCGCGACGAACGTCGGACTCAACTACAACCAGGTCATCCTCATCGGCACCATACTCGTGGCCATCGCCACGGGCGTCGTCACGGTGGTCGTCGGCAGTCTGCCGTTCCTCGGCCTCATCGTCCCCAACATCGTGTCGATGATCCGCGGCGATGACCTGCGCAGCAATCTGCCCTGGGTGTGCCTGCTGGGCATCGCCATCGCCACGATCTGCGACCTCATCGGCCGAGTCATCATTATGCCCTTCGAGCTGCCCGTCTCCGTCATCCTCGGGGTCGTCGGTGCCGCCGTGTTCGTCGGGCTTCTCCTGCGACAGCGGAAGCGGGGCTGAGGCGCACCATGAGCGCAGAGACGACAGAATCCACGACCTCCCCGACGACGAGTCGCTCGGAGCAGGGGAAGACAACCACGTTCTCGAACGCCCCGTCGAAGACGGCGACGCGTGGGACCACGCCGACGAAGCGACGGACCGCGTCGACGAAGCGACGGACCACGCCGACGACGAAGCGACGGACCGCGTCAGCGTTGGCGCCGACCGGAGAACAGCCTCGGCGATCTTCCGGCTCTTTGGGGACTGCCAAGGCCAGGTGGCGTTACTGGTCGATCATGATCGGCCTCATCATCGCCTCGGCGGCCATCGCTCTGGGCCTCCTGGCCTGGGATAATCCGATGCCGATCACCGACGACGGATTCTGGCTCATCGCGCAGCTGCGGATGAAGAACCTCGCCGTCATCGCGATCGTCGCCCTGTGCCAGGCGTTCGCGACCGTGGCGTTTCAGACGGTGACGAACAACCGGATCATCACGCCCTCGATCATGGGCTTCGAATCTCTGTACGTGGCCATCCAGACCGGGGCCATGTACTTCGTCGGGGTCACCGCGATCGTCGACCTCAAGGGGCTGGTGCCCTTCACCGTGCAGCTGCTGCTCATGGTCGGGCTCTCGTTGGCGCTCTACGGGTGGCTGCTCTCGGGCAGGTACGGGAACATTGCGATCATGCTGCTCATCGGCGTCGTCATCGGCGGCGGGCTCGGATCGATCGCGACGTTCATGCAGCGGACCCTGACACCGAGTGAATTCGACGTCCTCGCGGCCCGCCTCTTCGGCTCGGTCTCGAACTCGGACTCCAGCTATCTGCCGGTCTCGATTCCGCTGTGCTTGCTCGCCTGCGCTGCGATCTACTTGATGTCCTCGCGACTCAACGTCCTCGCTCTCGGCCGGGACACAACCAGCAACCTGGGGCTGAATCACAAGTTCGAAATGATGAAGGTCCTCTTCTTCGTCTCGATTCTCATGGCGGTGTCCGTGTCGATGATCGGGCCGATGATCTTCCTCGGCTTCCTGGTCGCAATGCTCGCCTACCAGTTCTCCGACACCTATGACCACAAATACGTGCTGCCGATGGCGGCCCTCCTCGGGTTCGTCGTCCTGGGCGGGGCGTACTTCGTCATGAAGAACCTGTTCTACGCAGAGGGCGTCGTGTCGATCATCATCGAGGTCATCGGCGGCGGCGCATTCCTCATCGTCATCATGAGAAAGGGACGCCTGTGATCACCCTGAACCAGGTCCGCAAGGCCTATGGCAACGACGTCGAGATCGGACCCGTCGACGTGGAGATCCCCGCCGGGGGAGTCACCGCGCTGGTCGGGCCCAACGGTGCCGGAAAGTCGACGCTGCTGACGATGATCGGGCGTCTGCTGGGTATCGACGACGGGGCGATCGAGGTCGCCGGATACGACGTGTCGTCCACAAAGTCGAAGGACCTGGCGAAGATCGTGTCCATCCTGCGCCAGGAGAACCACTTCATCACCCGGCTCACGATCCGCCAGCTCGTCGGATTCGGCCGCTTCCCCTATTCCAAGGGGCGTCTCACGACCGCCGATGAGGAGATCATCTCGCAGGCGATCGACTTCCTCGAACTGGCCGAACTCGAAGATCGGTTCATCGACGAACTCTCCGGTGGTCAGCGACAGCGTGCCTACGTGGCAATGGTCCTGGCCCAGGACACCGACTACGTGCTGCTGGACGAACCGCTGAACAACCTCGACATGAAGCACTCCGTGCAGATGATGGCTCACCTGCGTCGGGCCGCCACCGAAATGGGGCGGACCATCGTCATCGTCCTCCACGACATCAACTTCGCCGGTCACTACGCCGACCACATCTGTGCTGTGAAGACCGGCAGCGTGGTGGAGTTCGGAACGCCTGCGGAGATCATGACCGCCGAGGTGCTCTCCCGCGTATTCGACACCCCGGTCGAGGTCATCGACGGGCCCCGCGGCCGGCTGGCTGTTTACTACTGAAGCGCTGTCGACCTATGAGTGCGGGTTGTCGACGGCAGGCCGGACCCACACCCAGCGGCGAGCCGCCACGATGAGCATGGTGACGAGGCCGAGGATGAGGATCCCGTCGGCGGCGATGTAGAACAGGTGCAAGCTCGACCCGCCGTCGTCGACACCGGCGAGGACAGCATCCGTGCGGTTGTTGAGCAGGGGGCGGATGACGGTGACCTTGATGATGAGGACGGCGATCATGCCGCAGGCCAACCACCGGTACAACCGGCCCACATGGTCTTTGAGCACCGACCACAGCAGGATCACGGCGATGCCGATCTCCACCCAGTTCATGGCCGTGAAGACCAGTCGGCCGATGCCCAGGCCCAGCGGGATCGTGATGCCCGGGGCGGTGAACTTCAGCGGCGCCTCGATCAGCGAGATGCCGATGATGAGACCGAGCCAGATGGCGGGAAGTATGACGCGGGCACCAGCGGAGAGTCGGGTGTCCTGAGAGCTGAAAACATTGGCCATGCCCCGAATTCTACTCCCGGTAGAAAGTGTGCCGTGCGGAAGTGCGGCACCAGGGCCGGCGGGGCGGGGAAGAACTGCCGTGCACACCTGCCGGGAAGAGCGGTCCCTGCGCTCTAGACTGGTGCTCATGCGTCTGTTCTCCAACGCCGTCGTGCGAAGTTTTGACCCCGCCGCCCCTGACACCACCTCGGCGGTCGCACCCGACTCGATCCTCGTCAACGGCGAGAAGATCGTGGCCGTGGGAACCAGGGCTGAACTGCTCGACATCGCCGCCACAGAATCCTCGACGGCGGCAGCGCTCGCCTCGGCGGGTGGAATCGGTGCCACCACGGTGATTCCAGGCCTCGAGATCGAAGAGATCGACTGCGCCGGCCAGGTCATCCTGCCCGGCCTCGTCGACGCCCACATGCACTCCGTCCACTACGCGGACTCCCTGACCGACCTTGATCTTTCCAACGTCCGATCCCTCGCCGAGGCGGTCGAGGCCATCCGTGAACGCGCCAGTCAGATGCCCTTCGGTGAATGGGTGGTCGGGTCCGGGTGGGACCTCAATAAGTGGGATGACCCGCGATACCCCGATCGGCAACTGCTCGACCAGGCCGTGCCCGACCATCCCGTGGCGATGTGGTCGGTCGATCTGCACACGCTTTGGACGAACGCCCATGGGCTCGAGATCGCCGGCATCGATGACCTCACTGCAGATCCGTTCGGCGGGGAGTTCGTGCGCGACGACGAGGGATGGCTGACCGGACTGGTCCGCGAAGACGCCACCGACCTGGTGGCCCGCTACATTCCCGAACCCACGCGTGAGGAACAGGTCGAACGACTCGACCGCACCCAGAAGCTGTTCCTGTCCCAGGGACTGACCGGGATCCATGACTTCGACTCCATCGCCTCGACCCTGGGCTGGTATGACCTGCGCGAAGCCGACCAGCAGCACATTCGAGTCACGAAATACCTGCGCGGACCCGAGGTGCCCTGGGCGATCGAAACCGGATGGCACACCGGCGACGGCGATGACTGGCTGCACCGAGGCGGGCTGAAGCTCTTCTCCGACGGAGCCCTGGGCTCGCACACCAGCCACATGTCCTCACCGTTCCCCGACCCGAACGCACACGATGACGCACACGACAGCGAGCGGGACGTCGAAGCCGAGCAGGACGCCGAAGCAGTGGAGACGACGGACCGTGAGCGGGACGACGCATCCGGGGACCTCGGTGTCTCCGCAGAAGCATCCGAGCAGGAGTACTACACATACCCCGGATCACTGCCCGAAGAGGCACTGAGCACCGAGGCGGTCGACGCCAACTACGGGATCGCCCAGATGTCAGAGGACGACCTCTTCGACAACGCCAGGCTCGCCACCGAGGCCGGCATCTCGGTGGCCATCCACGCCATCGGCGACCAGGCCAACCACCACGTGCTCAACGTCTTCGAACGCCTCCGCGAAACCACGAAAGACGCCGAGGAGCGCTTCGAGCGACCCCTGCGTCACCGGGTCGAACACGCCCAGTTCATCCAACCGGACGATGTCGCCCGATTCGCCGAACTCGACGTCATCGCCTCCATGCAGCCACGCCACTGCATCTCTGATCTGCACCTGCTCCACCTCATCGACGAATCGGCCCAGCTCGCCGCCTACGCCTGGCCCGACCTGCTGAGCGCGGGAGCGCATGTGGCCTTCGGCTCCGACGGTCCGGTCGAACCAGCCAATCCCTTCGCCGCGATCTATGCGGCGATGACCAGGGCCAACATCTCCGGAGATACGACGACGAGCTTCCAACCTCGGCGGCGGCTCTCTGTCACGGAAGCCATTCGGCAGCACACCTTCGGCCCCGCGTACGCGGCAGGACTCGATGATCGCCGAGGTTATCTGGCACCGGGCATGGACGCTGACTTCATCGTCGTCGACACCGACCCCTGCACCGCCGAGGGTCTGACGGAGCTGACCACGCTCGACCACGACGGGCTGCTCGGCTATGAGTCCGAGGAAGCGCTCTTCGCCCACGCCGAGGCGATCCGTGACACCACGGTCGCACTGACCGTGGTCGGCGGCCAGGTGAAGTACCAGGCCTGACCTGCCGCGCACCCGCCGACCGTTGCGTTGCGACGGCCCACCCCTCATCTCGTCCTGCCGATAAGGATCCTTACGCATGCCTCGTTCGTTCATGGCTCAGGCACAGAAGATCGATGCCGCCACCCCCGCTTCCCGCAACCGCGAGGTCGACTTCCTCCGTGCTGCTGCGATCACCGTCGTCGTGCTGGGACACTGGACGATCATCGCGGTCAGCTCCACCGGAGGCATCGAACCGCATGGACTCCTCGATGAAGCCCGCTGGACTCACCCGCTGACATGGGTGTTCCAGGTGATGCCGATCTTCTTCCTCGTGGGCGGCTACTCCAACGCACTGTCCTGGCGTTCGGCCAGGAGGAATAACACCGGCTACGCCGAATGGCTGCGGGCTCGCCTGCGCCGTTTGGGACTGCCGCTGATCCCACTGCTGCTCGTCTGGCTGGTCACCTGCATCATCGCCCTGAGCGCCGGCGCCGAGCCGGCCGCGGTGCAGTTGGCTTCACAGATGGCGCTGGTGCCCACTTGGTTCCTGGCCGCCTACCTGCTCGTCGCCATCGTCGCCCCACCCTGCCTGATGCTGTGGGAGAAGTGGGGTTGGTGGTCGATCATCCTCGGCATCGCCGCGGCCGGAATCATCGACCTCATCAGCATCACCACTGGCAGCATCCTGGCCGGCTACCCCAACTATCTCCTCGTCTGGGCCAGCTTCCACCAGTTCGGCTACGCGTGGCTTGATGGCAGACTCTCGAGCCTGAAACGCTGCCTGCTGCTCTTCGCCATCGGTGCGATCGGGCTCGGACTCCTCGTCGGCTTCGGCCCCTACCCGGTCTCGATGATCACCGCCGGTACCGATGCGATCTCCAACTCGGCCCCGACCCGGGTGACCATGGCGTTCCTCGGAATGGCACAGGCAGGAATCGTGCTCATGCTGCAACGCCCGCTGGCGGCACTGCTGCGCAGCCCCGGACTGTGGATGCTCACCGTTCTGGTGAACCAGCGGATCATGACCTGGTTCCTGTGGCATCTCACCGCGCTGACGGCACTGGCCCAAGTGCTCCTGGCACTCGACGCCGAGGCACTTCTGCCCACCCCGCTGACCGGTGTGTGGTGGCTGACCCGTCCGCTGTGGTGCCTGGGGCTGCTCGCGATCACCGGCCTCCTCGTGGTGATCTTCGGCCGGTTCGAGACACCGCAGCCTGATGATCGCCCAGCACCGAAAATTTGGATGCCGATCCTCGCCGCCGCATCGATCTGTGCGGGACTGGCGATCATGGCAGACGTGGGAATGGTCGACGCCAACGGTGTGACCTGGATCTGGCCGCTGCTGCCGTTGGCGGGCATGCTCGTCTTCGGTGTGGTCAAACTCCCACGTACATTCTCCCGCCGAGGTTGACCCCACACAGCGAAGAGCCGACGTCCCCGCGGGGACGTCGGCTCACCTCGGCGCCGGTGATCTGCTGATCAGTGACGCGCGACGATCAGATGTGGCGACCGCCGGAGATCTCGGTGACGGTGCCGGTGAGGTAGCTGGAGAGGCCGGAGGCCAGGAACAGCACTACCGAGGCGACCTCTTCGGGCTCACCGGGACGGCCCAGGGGGATCTCGGCGAGCTTCGAGTCGATGGCGTGCTGGGGCATGGCCGCGGTCATCGCGGTGTTGATGAAACCGGGCTGGATCGCATTGATGCGGATGCCCTTGAATGCGACCTCCTTGGCCACGGCCTTCGTCATGCCGACGATGCCTGCCTTCGCCGCCGAGTAGTTCGACTGGCCGAGCATGCCGACCTTGCCGCTGATGGAGGAGACGTTGATGATGGCGCCGCCGCGGTCCTGTTCGCGCATGAGACCGGTGGCGACCTTGAGTCCGTTCCAGGTTCCGCGCAGGTGGACGGAGATGACGTCGTCGAACTCCTTCTCGGTCATCTTGCGGATCGTGGCGTCGCGGGTGATGCCGGCGTTGTTGACCCAGATGTCGGCGCCGCCGAAGGTCTGCGTTGCCGCCTCGGCGAGTTTCTCGGTGTTCTCCAGAGAGGCCACATTGCACACGACTCCGGCGGCAGACTCTGCGCCGCCGAGTTCGTCGACGGCCGCCTGCAGGCTCTCTTCATTCATGTCGCCGAGCACGACCTTCGCTCCGGAGTTCACGAGGGTGCGGGCCATGGCCAGGCCGAGTCCCTGGGCGCCGCCGGTGACGACGGCGACCTTGCCGGTGAGCAGGCCGGGGATCTCGGAGATGCCCTGGGTGGTGGAGGCGGTGGTGGCTGGTGCGTCGGTCATCAGGTCCTTCTTTCCTTGCATGAGGATGTGTCTTCTCAGCGTGTAGACGAGTTACAGGTTGAACTGTGGTTTGTGGGCGCCCTTGAGCAGCTGTCGGGCAACGACGACGCGCTGGACTTCCGAGGTGCCCTCATAGATGCGGAAGAGACGAGCGTGACGGTAGAAGCGCTCGACGGCGGACTCGCGCATGTAGCCTGTTCCGCCCTGGATCTGGACACCCTTATCGGCGATGCGACCCAGCGCCTCGGAGGCGAAGAGCTTGGCCGAGCTGGGGCCCAGCTTCCGGTCCTCTTCGCTGTCCCAGCGTTTCGCGGCAGCGAGGACCAGGGCCTTGGCGGCGGCGGTTTCGGTGTACATATCGGCGAGCATGGCCTGGACCAGCTGGAACCGGGCGATGGGCTCTCCGCCCTGTTTCGCCTCGGCGGCGTAGTTCACGGACTCATCGAGGATGCGGGTGGCCTGACCCACGCAGATCGCGGCGATGTGCAGGCGACCCTTGTTCAGGGAGGCCATCGCGGCGTAGAAGCCCTTCTCCTCCTCGCCGCCGATGAGGTTCGCGGCGGGGATGCGGACGTCGTCGAAGAAGATCTCCGAGGTCCACGCTCCGGCCTGTCCCATTTTGTTGTCATGTGTTCCGACAGTGACGCCGGCCGTCTTCGTCGGGACGAGGAAGACGGAGATGCCCTTCGAGCCCTTCGCATTCGGGTCGGTGCGGGCGAAGACCATGAGCACATCGGAGGACTCGGCGCTGGTGATGAAGCGCTTGCTGCCGTTGATGACGTAGTCGTCGCCCTCACGCACGGCGCGGGTGCGCATGCCCGAGGGGTCGGACCCGGCCTCAGATTCGGTGAGAGCGAATGAGGCCACGACCTCGCCGGAGGTCAGCTTCGGCAGCCACTGGCTCTTCTGCTCATCTGTGCCGTAGTTGACGAGCACCTGCCCGGCGATGCCGTTGTTCGTGCCGAAGACGGACCGGAAGGCCGGTGTGGTGTAGCCGAGCTCCATCGCCAGCTGCGCGTCCTGTTCGGCATTCATGCCCAGGCCGCCGTATTCCTCGGGCAGCGCCCAACCGAAGAGTCCCATCTCTGCGGATTCCTTGATGATCGTCTCCGGGATGGCGTCGTTGGCCTCGATGTCGAGTTCGATGGGCACGACCTTCTCGCGGACGAATTCGCGGACGATCGAGAGGACGTCGTCGAGTTCCGAGGTATCCATTCTTCGTTCTCCTTGTGGTTGAGGTGATGTCTGTGTGGTCGCCGAGGTGGCTGCCGGGTTTCGCCGAGGTGGTCTAGAGGCTGTCGAGCCAGGCTCGGACCCGATCGGAGTCGGCCCCTAGTTCTGGCGGGGCGAGGTCGTAGGAGACCTCGGACTTCGACAGGGTGATCGGATTGCGGATCGTGGGGATGACGCGCTCGCCGCCGCCGGTGTCGACGATGGGTTCGAGGCCGAGGTCCTTTGCGCGTTCGACTCCCTGGGCGATGGAGTTGATCGGTGCGCAGGGCAGGCCGACGGCAGTGAGTTTCTCGAACCACTTCTGAGCCGTGTGGGCTTGGAGGGCCTCGAGAAGTTCGGGTTCGAGCTGGTCGCGATTGGCGTTGCGGGTCTTGGCCTTGGCGAAGCGTTCGTCCTCGGCGAGGTCCGGCCGTCCCAATGCGGTGGCGAGCTTGGCGAACTGACCGTCATTGGCTGCAGCCACGATGAGTTCGCCGTCCTTGGTCGCCATCGGCTGGTAGGGGTAGAGACTCGGGTGGGCGTTGCCCATGCGGGTCGGCGTCACACCCGCCGCTGCGTAGGCGCCCGACTGGTTGGCTAGGCCGGACATCGCTGAGGACATGAGATTGGTCTGGACCAGCTGGCCCTCGCCGGTGAGGTTCTTGTGCTGGATCGCGGCCATGATGCCGATCGTCGTGTGCAGGCCGGTGATGACGTCGAAGATCGCGACACCGGCGCGGAAGGGCGAGCCATCCGGGTCGCCGGTGACGCTCATGAATCCGGACATCGCCTGGACGAGCAGGTCGTAGCCGGGCAGGGCATTGTGGGCGCCGAAACCGGTGACCGAGGCGTAGATGACCTCGGCATTGGTCTCTGACACCGAGTCGTAGTCGAGGCCGAACTTCTTCAGCCCACCGGGTTTGAAGTTCTCAACAATGATGTCGGCCCGGGCGGCGAGCCTCTGGGCCACGGCGAGGTCATCAGCGTCAGAGAAGTCGAGGACGATGTCGTATTTGTTGCGGTTGATCGACAGATAGTAGGTGGCATCGTCATCGCGGACCGGGGGTGCCCAGTGCCTCGTGTCGTCGCCACTCGGGCCCTCGACCTTGATGACGGTGGCGCCGAGGTCGGCGAGCATCATCGTCGAATACGGGCCAGCGAGGACTCGAGAGAAGTCGACGACGAGCTGACCGCTCAAGGGACCATTGCCGGTGCGGGGGAGGAAGCCGGCGATGGACTCGGCCCGATCGCCTGCGGTCTTGCCCTGATCCGTTGGTGCCTGGCTCGTGGCTGTCTCGCCATTCATCGATGAACGCTCCCGGTGATTCTGCTCGTCTCTGAGGTTTCTCAGAGTGTTTCACCCCACAATATAGCAATGTGAGCAATAATGAGAAGCAATTGTTATCGGAATTGATATTTAAGAGGACGGCGGAGGAGATCGGAACATGATGGATATTCAGCAGGTGCGTGCCTTTCTCGCCGTCGCCGAGGAACTGCACTTCGGTCGCGCCGCCGAGCGACTGGGAGTGCTCCAGCCCCCGCTGAGTCGCACGATCCGGGCGCTCGAGGACGAGCTCGGGGTCTCGCTGTTCCAGCGCACGACCCGGAATGTGAAACTCTCCCCGGAGGGCGAGGCGCTGATCGAACCTGCCCGGAAAATGCTCGAATACCAGAGCCTTGCCGTCGATTCCGTCCAGCGGGCGGCGTCGGGGGAGACCGGGCGCATCAGCTTCGGCTTCGCCAGATCCTCCTCGCGTGCTCTGGCTGCGGCACTGGTGGCAGCCTCGCGGAGGCGGAATCCGGGAATCGTCTTCAGCCTCGAGTCCAATGTCTTCGCCGAGGAGGGGCTGGCCCGACTCGTCGACGGAACCCTCGACCTCGCACTGGTCAGATGGGACAAACAGCCGCCGGGAGTGACGGGACGAACGGTCATGATCGAACGCCTGTGCGCAGCTCTGCCCGAAGACCATCGGCTGGCAGGGCGCTCCTCCCTGCGTGTCGACGAACTCGCCGACGAAGACTTCATCACACTGCCCGCCCATCCCAGTTCGACGCTGCGCGAGAACACGCTGCGATTGTGCCACGATGCCGGCTTCACGCCTCGCGTGGCGCAGGTGGCCCCGGACTCGCAGACGATTGGAGCCCTCGTCGCCGCAGGGTTGGGGATCTCAATCACCTTCGACTCGGTCTCGGCGAATACGCGTGAGGCCGGAACCGTGGCCGTGCCGCTCGACATCGAGCAGGAACCTTCGACGCTGTACCTGGCGCACCGAACCGACCATGGGAAGACGTCACTGGATGCGGTGCTGGCCCTCGCCGAGGATGTGCTGCCGACCGTGGAGTGAACTGGGCCCAGGCGAGGGGAGCCGCTGCAGCATCCGCTTCAGTCCGGTCGCATAGCGTGCGGCCATCATCTTCTGCGCCGCGACCGACAGTGGGGCAAAGGCCTTCAGCAGCGGATGCCCGGGAACCGATTCGGACGTGATGGTGACGCGCAGGCGGTCGTCCGAACTGACCGTCACAAGAAAGGTCTGTTCCCCGGACTCCAGGTGACCCGGCAGAGTGCGATAGACGAAGCCCGCCGCTCGTTGAAACTGCCGTTCCTCGTCAGTCACTTCGGTGTCGATGACCTCGACGACTTCGCACGGGCCGACCGGAACCGAAAGCTCGCGACCGCGCAGGCGCACCGCTCGACGCGGCCAGACCGGGTTGAGCCAGAGATCGACGATCTGACCGACATGCGCTCGCCGCACCGGACGCGCAATGACTCCGGCAGATTCCTGGAGCTTCCACGTCAGAATCGCCTCCCGCGCCAAGGGAAACAGCTCGGCAGATCCGAGATCGAGGGTGTGCTCCAAACGGTTCATCCGCGAACTCCTTCTGCTTTCCGTCGACTTCTCCTTGTGATCCTCGCCTGCTCCTGCCTACGATACAAATACCGCACTGAGCGAACGCTCGGTTTCCTTCACGAACGACGGAGTTCCCACATGACAGAGCACGCCACCACGGACGCCCAGGCTCACTTCGGCAAGCGCTTCGCCGGCCAGGTCGCACTGATCACCGGTGCCAGCCGCGGCATCGGCCTCGGCATCGCCCAGCGGCTGCAGGCCGAGGGTGCCACCGTCGTCCTCACCGCACGTAAGCCCGAGGCCCTCGCCGAGGCGGTCGCGCAGTTCCCCGAAGGCACCGCGCTGGCCGTCGCCGGGAAGTCGGACGATCCCGAGCACCGGGCAGAGGTCTATGACACGATCGCGGAGAAGTTCGGTCGCCTCGACGTGTTGGTCACCAACGTCGGCATCAACCCCGTCTACGGTCCGCTCATCGACCTCGACCTCGACGCGGCCCGCAAGATCCTCGACGTCAACGTCCTCGGCACGCTCGCCTGGGTCCAGGAAGCCGTCCACCACGAGAAGCTGAACTTCCGTGAGAACAAGGGACGCGTCGTGAGCATCTCCTCCGTCGCAGGGGAGCGGCCGAGCCCGGGTATCTCCTTCTACGGCATCTCGAAGGCGGCGGTCTCGCACCTGACTAAGTCGCTGGCCGTCGAGCTCGGCCCGGACATCAGGGTCAACGCCGTCGCCCCAGCCGTGGTGAAGACGGACTTTGCCACCGCGCTCTATGAAGGCAGGGAAGAAGAGGTCTCCTCTGCTTACCCGGTCAAGCGCCTCGGAACTCCCGAAGACATCGCCGCTGCCGTGGCCTACCTCGCGTCCTCCGACGCGGATTGGATCACCGCGCAGGTTCTCACCGCCGATGGGGGAGTCATCACCGCCGGAGGCAATGCCTGACCTGGTGCCCTGACCTGTTGCCAGGCAGCCAACGCGACGCGAGATTCTGGGGAAGCAGAACGTCGATTTTCGTCGGGCGGTCGTCCCCTTCGCGACAGTGAGGAACTTTCAGTGTGATTCCGGACCGCTTTTTCACACTGAAAGTTCCTCAATCCGTCTCGCCCCATGCCCCGCATACTCGTCGGTCACCGAGTCCCATCACGGTGTTTGTCCGCCGTGATCGCAGACACTAGACTTGGCCCCATAAGTTCATAGCCACACCGGCTATAGGAATATAGCCACACACAATTGAATACTGCCGTTAAGACATGACGTGGGAGAGCTGCTCAACTGTCGCAACCACCAGTTGCCCGAACAGTCCGAAGCAGCGCCGTAGGTGCAATTCCCTCCCCGGGAAACTCTCAGGCCCAGTACCACCGATTGCAGGCATATCTGAAGGACCGCCACCGCGCTCGCGCGCTGTCAGTCTGACAGAACGGGGAGGACCACCACTGCTCAGTGCGTCCTCCATAGGCGGGCGCGACACCGACCCGAGGACGGCAATGACCAGTTCACTCGCCCACACAAGTTCACTCGCGCACACCACAGCGCCCACCGGAGACACGGAACGCCCCTTCTCCGACCGGCACATCGGCCCCCGCGCCGACGACACCCAGGCCATGCTGGTCGAACTCGGCTACGACTCCCTCGAAGCGCTCTCCAGCGCAGCCGTCCCAGAATCCATTCAGATCGACGGACTCGACCTGCCCACCGGTCGCTCCGAAGCCGAGGTCCTCGATGACCTCCGCGCGATCGCCGGTCAGAACATCATGCGCACGCAGATGATCGGCCAGGGCTACTACGACACGATCACCCCGGCCGTCATCCGCCGCAACCTGGTCGAGAACCCCGCCTGGTACACCGCCTACACCCCGTACCAGCCCGAGATCTCCCAGGGTCGCCTCGAGGCTCTGCTCAACTTCCAGCAGGTCGTCCAGGATCTCACCGGCCTCGACATCGCCAACGCCTCCCTCCTCGACGAGGCCACCGCCGTCGCCGAGGCGGTCCTGCTGATGCGTCGGGCCGTGAAGAAGGGGACAACCGTCGTCCTCGACTCCGAACTCCACCCGCAGACCATCGCCGTCGTCCGTGCCCGCGCGAAGGCCATGGACTTCCGCGTCACCGTCGCTGACCTGGCCAAAGGCCTCGTGGGCGAAGACATCTTCGGCATCGTCTGCGCCCAGCCCGGCACCACCGGCGTCATCCGCGACTTCACCGAAGCCGTCGACGGCGCCCATGACCGCGGCGCCCTCGTCACCTTCGACGCCGACCTGCTGGCCCTGACCCTGCTCAAGGATCCCGCCTCCCAGGGCGCCGACATCTCCGTGGGCTCGGCCCAGCGCTTCGGTGTTCCCCTGTTCTTCGGCGGACCCCACGCCGGCTTCATGGCTGTGAAGTCCGGTCTCCAGCGTCAGCTGCCCGGCCGCCTCGTCGGTGTCTCCAAGGACGCCCAGGGCAAGCCCGGTTACCGTCTGGCCCTGCAGACCCGTGAACAGCACATCCGCCGCCAGAAGGCCACGTCCAACATCTGCACCGCGCAGGCTCTGCTGGCCAACGTCGCATCGATGTACGCCGTCTACCACGGCCCCGTCGGCCTGACCCGCATCGCCTCCCGCATCCACCGCCTGGCCCAGGCCTTCGCGACCGCTGCGGACACCGCCCCCGGCGCCGAGGTGGTCACCCGTGAGTTCTTCGACACCGTGGCCATCCGCGTCGCCGACGCAGAAGCCGCCCGAGTCGTGTCCGAACGTGCCGGCTTCAACATCCGCGTCATCGACGACTCCACCATCGGCGTCTCCTTCGGCGAATCCCACTCGGTCGCCGATGCCAACGGACTGCTCGAAGCTCTGGGCATCATCGCCCGGGTCGATGAAGCGAACTTCGAAGCCGCCTCGGCGGGCACATTCGGAGCCAACCACGTGCCCACCCCGGCCTTCGACGAGAAGTTCCACCGCACCACCGAGTTCCTCACCCACCCGATCTTCAGCGCACACGGCTCCGAGACCTCGATGATGCGCTACCTGCGCACCCTGGCCGACCGTGACCTGGCACTGGACCGGACGATGATCCCGCTGGGCTCGTGCACGATGAAGCTCAACGCCGCGGCAGAGATGGAACCCATCACCTGGCCCGAGTTCGCCTCCATCCACCCCTTCGCCCCGGCCGAGCAGACCCACGGCTGGCGCACCCTCATCACCCGCCTGGAGAACTCGCTCGTCGAGGTCACCGGCTACGACCGCGTGTCACTGCAGCCCAACGCCGGCTCCCAGGGTGAGCTGGCAGGACTGCTCGCGATCCGCAACTTCCACGTCGCCAACGGCGACACCGACCGCGACGTGGTCCTCATCCCGCAGTCAGCCCACGGCACCAACGCCGCCTCGGCAGTCCTGGCCGGTCTCAAGGTCCAGGTCATCGCGACCGCCGAAGACGGATCGGTCGACATCGCCGACCTCGCCGCGAAGATCGAGAAGAACGCGGACAAGCTCGCCGCGATCATGATCACCTACCCGTCGACCAACGGAATCTTCGAGTCCGAGGTCCGTGACGTCTGCGAGAAGATCCACGCAGCCGGCGGCCAGGTCTACGTCGACGGTGCGAACCTCAACGCCATGGTCGGACTCGCCAAGCCCGGCGAATTCGGCGGCGACGTCTCACACCTCAACCTGCACAAGACCTTCTGCATCCCTCACGGCGGCGGCGGACCCGGAGTCGGACCTGTCGCAGTGCGCGAACACCTCGCTCCTTACCTGCCCGGCGATCCCACCTCGGCGGAACTCGTTGCGGGTAAGGAAGACGCTCACGAACTGCCGATCTCGGCCTCGATGTTCGGCTCCGCCGGCGTCCTGCCGATCAGCTTCGCCTATCTCGAACTCATGGGCGGCGACGGTCTGCGTGAGGCCTCCCGTGCCGCACTTCTGGGCGCGAACTACCTGGCGTCCAAGCTCCACGACGTGTTCCCCATCCTCTACTCGGGTGAGCACGGACTCGTCGGCCACGAGACGATCCTCGACCTGCGTGAGCTGACCGCGAAGTCCGGCGTCACCGCCGAGGATGTGGCCAAGCGCCTCATCGACTTCGGCTTCCACGCCCCGACCCTGGCGTTCCCGGTTCCAGGGACCCTCATGGTCGAACCGACCGAGTCCGAGGACAAGGCCGAACTCGACCGCTTCATCGAAGCCATGCGCACCATCCGCGCAGAGATCGATGCCATCGGCGACACCTACTCCTACGAGGAGTCACCGCTGGCCGGTGCCCCGCACCCGGCCACCGCGGTGATGGATGACTGGGACGCCAAGTACTCCCGCGAGACTGCCGTTTTCCCAGTCAAGGGGCTGCGCCAGACCAAGTACTTCCCACCGGTGAGCCGGATTGACGGTGCCTACGGCGACCGCAACCTGGTGTGCAGCTGCCCACCGCCAGAGGCCTTCGAAGACAATGAGGAAGAAGACGACTGATGAGTACTGAGAATTCGCCGCGGGAGACCCCGCTGCACGATATCCATGCCCAGCTGGGCGCATCCTTCACCGACTTCGGCGGCTGGGACATGCCGCTGAAGTACGGGTCCGAACTGGCTGAGCACCGTGCCGTGCGCGAAGCCGCAGGCATCTTCGACCTCTCCCACATGGGCGAAGTCCGCCTCACCGGCTCCGACGCTGCGGCATTCCTCGACTACGCGCTCGTGGCGAAGTACTCGAAGATGAAGATCGGCAAGGCCAAGTACGGTGTGCTCGTCAACGAGGCAGGCTACCTCCTCGATGACCTCATCACCTACCGGATCGGAGACGAAGAGTTCCTCATCGTCCCCAACGCCTCGAACACTCCGACCGTGGTCGCAGCATTGAAGGAACGGCTGCAGGCCTTTCTGCGTGACGAGTCCCCGGGCGCCGATGCCAAACTCTTCGACGAGTCCGACGTCACCGCTCTCATCGCCGTGCAGGGGCCGAACTCAGAGGCCATCATCCTCCGCGCCCTCGACGAGGGTGCACACGGGGAATTCGGGCCAGCGACCACCTCGGCGGATGGATCATCGGCCAACGATGCAGCCGTCGACGGATCCGCGAATGATTCCGCGGTGAACTCGACCGGAATCACCGTCGGCGAGGCGGTCCGGGAGCTGAAGTACTACGCGTGGATGCCGCTGACGATCGCGGGCATCGACATGATGCTGGCGCGCACCGGCTACACCGGCGAAGACGGCTTCGAGCTCTACATTCCCAACATCGCCGCGCCGCGTCTGTGGGAGACCCTGACGACTGCTGGTGCCGACTACGGCCTCGTGCCCTGCGGCCTGGCCTCGCGTGACTCGCTGCGCTTGGAAGCGGGTATGCCGCTCTACGGCAACGAACTCAGCCTCGAGACTTCGCCCTTCGACGTCGGACTCGGCCGCATGATCGGGTTCACAACGAAGGAGAACTTCGCCGCCCGCGACGCGTTGGCCAAGCTGGGGGAGACCGAGCCTCCGCGGGTGCTCGTCGGACTCACCTCCGCGGGTCGTCGTGCCGCACGATCCGGGGCGAGCGTCTTCGCCTCGGCAGACGAGGTCGGCGCCGAAGGCAGCAGCTCCGTCGGCACCATCACCTCCGGACAGCCCTCGCCGACGTTGGGACACCCCATCGCGTTGGCGTTCCTCGACCGCGGACTCGCCGACCCCGGCACGCCCGTATTCGTGGACATCCGCGGCAAGGCACACGAGTTCTCCGTGACCGAGCTGCCGTTCTACAAGCGCGGCGAGAACTGATCCGTCGATCCTGATGCTGTTGCCCCCGGTGGCTCGTACACTGGGGGCACCTGCTCACCAACTAGCTGTCAATTAAGCAGAAAAGGACAATCATGGCTGAATTGCCCCCGCTCCCACAGAACTTCACCTACTCCGCTGAGCACGAGTGGATCAACGCCGGAGCCGACGCCATTGTCGGCAACACGGTGAAGATCGGCATCACCGCAGTCGCCGCTGACGCCCTCGGCGAGGTCGTCTACGTGGACCTGCCTGAGGTCGGCGACACCGTCACCGCCGGCGAGACCTGTGGCGAGGTCGAATCGACCAAGTCGGTCTCCGACCTCTACTGCCCGGTCACCGGCGAGGTCACCGCCATCAACGAGGCCGCCACGGACAACCCCGGCGTGCTCAACTCCGACCCCTACGGCGACGGCTGGCTGTTCGAAGTCAACGTCACCGAACTGGGCGAAGTGATGGACGCAGCAGGCTACGCAGAGGCCAACTCCCTCTGACACACCCTCCGACCGATGGGACCGACCACGGCTGGAGTCATCCGGCCTGACTGGGCCGGAACGACCCGGCCCGGTCGGTCCCATCGATCACCCGAAAAGAATCGGAGTATCTTCCATGCCATTGAGCGTCTTCGATCTCTTTACCGTCGGCATCGGCCCGTCGAGTTCCCACACCGTCGGCCCGATGCGAGCGGCATCGAGCTTCCTCACACTTCTGGGCGACAAGCTGGGATCCGTTGCAAGCATCAAGGTTGATGTCTTCGGATCCCTCGCCGCCACCGGTGCCGGACACGGCACCTTCGACGCGATCCTGATCGGCCTGGAAGGCTGTGCACCCGACGCTGTCGAAGCCAATGAACTCACCGCCCGCCGGACCCGTATGTCCGAAACCGGGACGATCCTCCTCGGCGACGCAGTCGGGCACGGCGTCGAGATCGCCTTCACCGAGGACGACATGGTCAAGCGTCCCCTGACCATCAAGCCTCGCCACACGAACGCCATGACCATCACAGCCTTCGACGCCGAAGGCCAGACCCTGGCCGAAGAGACCTACTATTCCGTCGGCGGCGGCTTCGTCACCTCCGAGACCGAGTTCCTGGAGAAGGAGCAGGCCGCCGAGGTTGTTGCTGAGTCGGGAGAGGACGACACCAGCGAGTTCGCCGTTGCCGATGCTGTCGTCGACGCCGAGCTGCAGTCCTACAGCGAAGAGCTGCCCTATCCGTTCCACTCGGCCGTCGAACTCCTGCAGCGCTGCAAGGAAAGCGACATGTCGATCGCCGAGATCATGCTCGCCAACGAGAAGTCGATGCGCGATGAGGACGAGATCCGTCACGGCCTCCTCCACATCTACTCCGTGATGGAAGAGTGCGCTTCGGCGTCCCTGGACCGCTCGGGCTACCTGCCGGGCGGGCTCAAGGTGCGCAGGCGCGCCCACGACTGGTACCTCAAGTTCAAGGCCGAGGATCCCGACCGCGACCCCGGCTACTACCTGGAGTGGGTCAATCTCATCGCCATGGCCGTCAACGAGGAGAACGCCTCGGGCGGACGCGTCGTCACCGCCCCGACGAACGGCGCTGCCGGCATCATCCCCGCAGTCCTCCACTATGCGCTCAACTACGTGGATTCCGTGGTCAAGGGCGGCGAGGCTGCCAAGCACGCGGCGATCGTGGACTTCGTGCTCACCTCGGCGGCGGTGGGTGTCCTCTATAAGGAGAGAGCATCCATCTCCGGCGCCGAGGTGGGCTGCCAGGGCGAGGTCGGATCCGCCTCCTCGATGGCTGCCGGGGGACTGGCCGCGATCATGGGCGGCACCCCGGAGCAGATCGAGAACGCCGCCGAGATCGCCATGGAGCACAACCTGGGCCTGACCTGCGACCCGATCTCCGGGCTCGTGCAGGTCCCCTGCATCGAACGCAACGCGATCGCGGCAGGCAAGGCCATCAACGCCTCCCGGATGGCCCTGTGGGGCGATGGCCAGCACAGGGTCAGCCTCGACGAGGTGATCGAGACGATGCGCCAGACAGGTGCGGACATGAGCTCGAAGTACAAGGAGACAGCGCAGGGCGGCCTCGCCGTCAACGTCGTCGAATGCTGAGGTAGCCCGCGGGGCTGTCGTATGGGCGGCCCTTCCAGCGTCCTCGAGGCTGCCGCGCTAGGTTTTCACCCTCCGGTGCCGTCGAAACCCCGCCTGCGCGTCGAAACATCGCTGTGGGCATAGGGGCTTCGACACGCAGGCGCTGTCTCGGTGAAAAGTCGCTTCCTGCTGCCTGTTTCAGCTGCGTGAGAGGCCGGTATCTGACACCCGCTGCCCTCGCCCGCATCCATGCATTGCCCTATCCAGCAACCCTCCCTGCCTTTCCCGCCGTCCAGCCGGATGGCTGTCTCCGGCACCCCGAATAGTCATCCGGAAGTCATGCCCCGAGGTGGCGTCGAAACGTGGAACAACCGTGGAACCGCTGTTCCAAAAGTGCTGAAATGTAACGAAACGATAACGAAGCTCTACCCCGGAATGAGCGCGGAAGAGCGCCCTGGCGCATCCCAGAGATGCCATGGGGAAACCCCGGTTCGTGACGTCGGGAACACGCGCGGGAATCACCACTGAATGGGGCGTGAATCACCGGTTTTCGAGTTGACGCTCATCCTCAGGTCGTTAGGTTTGAAGGCGTGAGAAACGCAGTCGCTGAACCTCAAACAGAAACCGATGTCCGTGTTCCAACTATGGAAGACGGTCAACACATGTGGAGACTGGCTAAAGATTCGGCCGTTCTCGACCTGAACTCCTCGTACTCCTACATTCTGTGGTGCCGAGACTTCTCGGCCACCTCGACGATCGCGCGAATCGGCGGAGAGCCCGCCGGGTTCGTCACCGGCTACACCCGCCCGGATCGGCCTAACACGCTGATGATCTGGCAGGTCGCAGTCTCGTCGGACTTCCGCGGACACGGATTGGCGAAGACCATGCTCAACGAGCTGGCCGATCGCACCAATGCGCTCCGCCTGGAGACGACGATCACCGATGACAACGACGCTTCAAACCGTCTGTTCCAGTCATTCGCTGAGCAGCGTGACGCTAATTGCGAACGAAGCGCGCTGATCACTCCGGATCTGTACCCGGACGGTCACGACACAGAATACCTGTACGAGATCGCACCACTGTGATGCACCGCTGAAAAGCCTGGTGCCACCTGGCGTCCGAGGGATCAACTGATTCCGTCTGAGGGTGCCGACCGGCGACAGCCGTACCCGATGTTGATCGGTCGCGGCCACCGCCTAGGCGCTTGCTCACGAGGCAAGTGCGTAATCCAGAAGTCGAAAGGACTCAAGTGATGACCGAAAACTCTAAGACCACGAAGCCCGACATCTTTGAAACCCGCGAATCAGAGGTGCGAGGATACTCGCGCTCCTGGCCCGCCACCTTTGCCAAGGCACAGGGTGCGAAGCAGTGGGGCGAAGACGGCAAGGAATTCATCGATTTCTTCTCCGGCGCCGGAGCACTCAACTACGGGCACAACAACCCCGTCGTGATGAACCCTCTCATCGAGTACCTCCAGTCGGGTGCAGTCCTGCACTCGCTGGACATGAAGACACCGGCCAAGCGTGAGTTCCTCGAGACCTTCCAGGACCTCATCCTCAAGCCCCGCGGACTCGACTACACCGTGATGTTCCCCGGACCAACGGGAACAAACACCGTCGAGGCTGCCCTCAAGCTGGCGCGCAAGGTCACCGGTCGTCAGCACATGCTGTCCTTCACCAACGCATTCCACGGCATGACCCTGGGTTCGCTGTCGGTGACCGGTAACTCGATGAAGCGCGAAGGCGCAGGCATCCCGCTGACCAACAGCTCGAAGATTCCCTATGACGATTACTTCGACGGCGAGATCCCTGACTTCCTGTGGCTCGAGAAGGTCCTCGAAGACTCCGGCTCAGGCGTCGACAAGCCGGCCGCTGTCATCGTTGAGACTGTGCAGGGCGAAGGCGGCCTCCGCGCCGCTCGTGCCGAATGGCTGCGCGAGCTGTCGAAGCTGACCAAGAAGCACGACATCCTGCTCATCGTCGATGACGTCCAGGCCGGCTGTGGCCGCACCGGTTCGTTCTTCAGCTTCGAAGAGGCTGGCATCGAGCCCGACATCGTCTGCCTGTCGAAGTCGATCTCCGGTTCGGGTCTGCCGATGGCACTGACCCTGTTCCGTCCTGAGCTCGACGTCTGGGAGGCCGGCGAGCACAACGGAACCTTCCGCGGAAACAACCCCGCATTCGTCACGGCGACCGCCGCGATCAAGAACTTCTGGGCCGACAACACGTTCCAGAACGAATTGGCCGACACGATCGCCGCACTGCACCAGCGCCTCGACTCGATCGTGGAGAAGGCAGAGGGAGCATCCATCCGTGGACGCGGACTCCTCGCCGGACTGCACTTCGAGGATGACGAGGTCGCCGGAAAGATCGCAGCGTACGCATTCGACAACGGACTGCTCCTCGAGACCTCCGGTCCGAAGGATGAGGTCACGAAGATCATGCCTCCGCTGACTATCTCCTCGCACGATCTGGAGCAGGGCCTCGACATCATCGAGGCCGCTGTGCTGAAGTTCGCTCCGGCCGCAGAAACTGCGGCGGTCTGAGCCTGCTCCCAGCTGAGCGCGAGAGCCTGAAAAACAGAGCTTCGGTTCGCCGAGACTCAATCATGAAACTTGTATGACGCGTTGCCGGTGGATCTCTCGACTTTTCGACTGATGCACCGGCAACCCGTCTGATAGACCACTCGAAAGGACCACGAATGTACGTAGTCAACCGCGATGACCTCAATGACACCGACCGCGACATCAAGTCGGAGACCTGGCGCAGCCGCCGCATGGTGCTGGGCAAGGAACGCGTCGGATTCTCGCTCCACGACACCGTGATCTACGCCGGCACCACCTCGACCTTTCACTACCAGAACCACGTCGAAGCCGTGTACTGCGTGCAGGGCAAAGGCACTCTGACCGACCTGGAGACCGGCAAGGAATACCCACTGTCCGATGGCACCATGTACCTGCTCGACGGTCATGAGAAGCACACCGTCGTGGCTGAAGAAGAGCTGCGCATGGCCTGCGTGTTCAACCCGCCGGTCACCGGTCGTGAGACCCACGACGAGAACGGCGTCTACCCGCTCATCGTCGAAGAGGACTGAAGTCCTCCCCCTGAGCTGAAGAGCTCTACTCGCCGAGGTTGCCCGCTGTCTGATCGGTGACCGACGCATCGTCCGGCCTCTGGACACCATGACTGGTGGTCACGGAATCGAGGAAGATCCGCAATCTGCGGGTTTCACCGAGGTTCCGCGACCACCAGTTTTTTTGCATGCAGCTGCTGGTGCGTGATCAGACTTCAGCTGTGATATTATTCGGCTTATTGACACTTCAAGTATCGTAACGATGCCTGCCGACTGACACTTTCCAAGACTCCGACTCTGGCATCCCTCTGTTCAATTCCACTATCTGGAGTCTCCATGAAGTTCATCAGGCGTGCCCTCGTCTCAGCTATTGCCGCTGTGGCACTTATTGTCGGTCCAGCTGTTTCCGCTGAGGCGGCTGGCACCTCGTTCGATGTTACGAAGCTGTCGGCTGACAACGTCGTCGTCTCCGCCTGGGACTGCAAGAAGACGAATGTCTCCATGAAACATAAGAAGTCGAAGGTGGACGACTGGGACGTCGAGACCAAAATCTATGGAAAGCACGGGCTCTCAGACTGGGCGGACTTCTCGTCATATGGCGGCAGCACGAAGGACCGCATCTCCATCTGCCCGACGTCTGATGGGCTCGGAAAGTACACCCTCGGTCCGTCCGAGATTTCTGCCTACTACTACGGGGGCTATGACTACGACGAATACGGTGAGGTCGAGCGCGCCGACCACACCAAGGGCAGCTTCTACGTCCGCGGAAAGTCCTATGCTTCGCTCGCAGCCAAGCGCAGCGGCAAAACCGTCACTCTGACGTCGAAGACGAAGGTCTACAATCCCGAGAAGTACGACAAGGTCAGCTACAGCCCGAAAGTGAAGTTCCAGGTAAAGTCCGGGAGCAAATGGAAGACCATCAAGACGGTGACCGCAAAGAAGGGCAAGGCCACGTACAAGGTCAAGACGACGAGCAAGAAGACCTACCGCGTGACCTTCAGCCAGGTGAGCTGGGCGACCGGAGCCACCTCGAAATCTGCCAAGAGGTGACCTCGAAGTCCTCAATGAGGTAGGTGCTCATAGGCGCAGACCGAGGCAGAACGGCCCGAGCAGCTCTCAGACGCCTTGGGCCGTTCTCATATTCCGGGCCTTCCCAGGCAGCATTCACGCTCTGTCTACTCGCGCATCACTGGCTCCTGGCCCACGAAGTCTAGTGTGAGCCGCATTGGACTGCAGCTTCGGCTGCTCGCCGCCATCGTGAGCTGTCATCCCCGGAGGAGCCCGACATGCCGATCACACTGATAAATGACTCCGCCGCGGAGGTCACGCACGCTCGTGTTCCACCGCTGGTCGTCGCTCACCGAGGGGCGTCCGTGCAGCATCCCGAGAATACGATCCCTGCCTTCGTCGCCGGAATCGACCAGGGTGCAGACATGATCGAGACCGACGTGCACCTGAACCGGGACGGCGATCTCATCGTCATCCACGACGACACCTTCGACCGCACCACGAACGTCCGCACGCTCCACCCTGACCGTGCCGAGATCAGCGTGAGTGGCATGACGACGGCAGAGATCGCTGCCCTGGACGCGGGCAGCTGGAAGGGGGCATCCTTCGCCGGGGTCACCGTCCCTCACCTCGCGGAAGTGCTGGATCTGGTGCACACAACCCGCACCGGTCTGCTCCTCGAAGTCAAGCAACCCGCCCGGTACCCTGGAATCGCCGAGGCTATTGCCGAGTCCCTGAGATCCGTGCCCGGATATCTTGAGCGGGCTCTGGCCGCAGCACTGCTCGTCGTCCAGTCCGCAGACTGGAGCTTCGTCCGCGAGTTCCACGAGCTGGCGCCGGAGATTCCCGTCGGGATACTGGGTCGACCCAGCCTGGCCGAGGTGCGCGAATTCGCCACCTGGGCCGATCAGATCAACTCCGAGTACACCGCGGTCGATCCGATCTATCTGGACTTCGTCCACGAGCTCGGAATGTCGAGCCTGGTCTGGACCGTCGACAGTGTCGACGACATGGAGAAGGCCATCGACCTCGGAGCTGATGGCATCATCACCAACCTGCCCGATCGTCTCGTGCAGTTGGTTGAGGAGATCTGAGTCCGGTCATTCCCGCGGTGCGCGCGCCACGTGACTCAGCGGGGTCTCCCAGGCGGCGGAATCCGTCACTGGGAAGCGCCTGCCAGACACATCCTCGGCGGTGATCCGGATGAAGCGGTTCTTTGCTCCGGGCTGCCAGGGGAACACATCGAGGGCGACGGTCTCCCGCAGTTCATCCGGGTCGTTGATCACCTTCGCCTGGCCCTTGAGTACGACGCTCCAGGCGGTGTCGGTCTCGGGTTCGTACCCGTCGACCTCGAACGCCGTCGCCGGGTGCTCGCAGATGGCGTCGACCTTCGTTCCCTCTCCGGAGCGGAAGACGATCGCCGAGTGCTCGACGGCGTAGTTGACGGGGAAGATGTCGGGTCCGTCTGGGCCGATGACTGCCAGGCACCCGATCGTCGTACTGCGGAGATATTCCCAGCAGTCGTTGATGTCCAAGATCATGTTCGACTTCGCGTCCATCTCTCTTCCTCTCCTCGGGGCGGAAGGATGCCACGTGAGCGGGGCATCGCCATCACCAGGTTCTACGAAGTGTAGATTAAAGCGGCTCACAAGGGAACGATGAGCCACAGTCTGGTCTCTGCCATCTCAGCAACGTCCGCCGCACAGCACATCTTCAGCCATCCAGTGAGACCATCGAGAGACAACACGATTTGAGATCACGATTGAAGAGTACGGAGGAGACAGCTTATGCGTATGCCTGACAAAGTGGTCGTGATCACCGGTGGCGCCAGCGGAATAGGCCTGGCGGCGGCACATCGCTTCGCCGCCGAAGGCGCGTCCGTCGTCATCGGCGATTTGGACGAGAAGCACGCCCAGGCCGCGGCCCAGGAGATCACCGACGCTGGTGGAACCGCGATCGGGGTCGCCGTGAATGTGCTTGAGGAAGCATCGATTGCCGCACTCATCGCCCGGGCTGTCGATGAGTTCGGCAGCCTGCACGTACTGTGCAATCACGTCGGGGGCAGCAATCCGCGCAAGGACCTGGACCTGCTGCGGATGGACATGGATGAGTTCGACAAAACCATGGCCCTGAACGTGCGCAGCACGGTGCTCGGGTCCCGATTGGCGCTGCCGCACATGATCGAAGCCGGCGGCGGGTCCATCATCAACACCGCATCGGTCGGCGGGCTCTCAGGGGACTATCTGCAATCCGCCTACGGCACCGCCAAGGCGGCGGTGATCCGTCTGACCCAGTACATCGCTACGCAGTACGGCCCCCAGATGGTGCGCTGCAACGCGGTGGCACCGGGCGCCATCTCCACCCCGGCACTGCGGGACAATCTCTCCGAGGACGAGATCGAGGCCATCAAGGGGCACAATGCGCTCCCATTCCTCGGCGAAGCGGAGGACATCGCCAATACGATGCTCTTCTTGGCCTCGGACGAGTCCCGCTACCTGACCGGTCAGCTCCTCGTCGTCGACGGGGGCATGAGCAGTCACAGCTCCATTGCTGAAGACCGTCGAGGCTTCATGCCCAATTGAGGATGCCCGCAGCCGCGAACATGATGCAGCTACCCCGCGTTTGGAGTAACACCGATGACGAATCGACTGAAGAGCACGACCAGCCCCTACCTGCGCCAGCATTCCGAGAATCCGGTTGACTGGTGGCCCTGGAGCAAAGAGGCCCTCGCCGAGGCGGCCCGCCGAGACGTGCCACTGCTGATCTCGATCGGTTACTCCACATGCCATTGGTGCCACGTCATGGCCCACGAATCCTTCGAGGACGAGGCCATTGCGCGCGTCATCAATGAGAACTTCCTCCCGATCAAGATCGACCGCGAAGAGCTGCCGGACATCGACGCCTATTACATGAACGCCCTCCAGGCGATGCGCGGCCAGGGCGGGTGGCCGATGACGATCTTCGCTACCCCCAAGGGCAGTCCCTTCTATGCCGGGACGTACTTCCCGCCGGCACCGCGGGGGAACCTGCCTGCGTTCACGCAGGTGCTCGGCGCCGTGTCACAGTCGTGGACGGATCGCCGCGCCGAGGTGAACGAGATGACCCAGCGCATGGATCGTGGGCTGGCCGATATGGCCAGCGCCGTCTCTGACGCACTGCCTGCCGAAGCCGCATCCGAACTGCTCAGCGCCGAGGAACTCGACTCGGCAGCCGAGTCCCTGCTCGACTCCTACGACCCGGCGTGGGGTGGGTTCGGCAAGGCACCGAAGTTCCCACCGCTGATGAACCTCATGCAGCTCCTGGCCACGTTCGTACGCTTGGGTGGGACCACCTCGGCGAGGGAGAAGGCACTTGGGCCTGACATGGTCGACCGGTTGGGCGCAGACGGGCACCTTGAAGGCGAACTCGTCCTCGACTGCCTCATCGCGGCCCGCAGCACCTTCGCGCGGATCGCCAGCGGCGGCATGCGTGACCAGGTGCGCGGCGGCATCGCCCGCTACAGCGTCGACCGGCAGTGGTTCGTGCCGCACTTCGAGAAGATGGCCTACGACAATGCGCTCTACCTGCGCGCCGTCGTCGTGTGGGCGAAGGTCGAACGCGCCCTCAACCCGGATTCGAAGTGGCTGGCGCTGGCCGAACGCGAAGTCACCGACACCGCGAACTTCCTCACCGCGGACATGTCCGATGGTGACCGCTTCATCGCAGCGCTCGACGCTGACTCACTCAATGCTGAGGGAGTGATGGAGGAAGGCGCCGCGTACGTCGTCACACCCGAGGAGTTCGCCGAGGTGGGGGAGGACGGCCTGCTGCAGCTCGTCGATTCGCCCGCCGCCGGAGAGCTCTCCGGTTCCGTCGTCGCCGCCATCCGCATCATCGACTGGCTGGGCATGGACGATGTGCCCTTCGACGAGGAGCACCCGGCCCCGTGGACCACCTCGGCGACGGTCGCACAGCAGGACAGACTCAGAGAACTGCTGGCTCAGCGACCCCAGCCCGCACGGGACGAGAAGACGATCACCGAATGGAATTCGCTGGCGATCACGGCACTGGCCGAAGCAGCGCTGTACACCGGTGGTGTCGACGAGGCGGGTGCTGGTGCTGGTGAGCCCGGCGTGGGGCGCACCGGAGTAAGTGGCACCGGCGATTCCGCAGTCGCCGATTCGGCGGTGAACTGGGGGAGTGCGGCGATGCATCTGTGGGACGCGATGCTGGCACGCTTCGGCGACTCCGCTGCAGGCAGTGACCGCGACTCGGACGTGAGCGCCGATAGTTCCAGCGCCAGTTCGGATACGGGGCTCCATGTCCGCCGCAGCTTCACCGGTGACAGGCCGGGACCAGGCCAAGCCGGACTCGCTGACTGGGCACAGTTCATCACCGCCGGCATCACGGTCAGCCAACTGCCGGACGCATCGGTGCAGGTGAGCGATCTGATGTCTGCGAGCGCGACGATGTTCACAGACTTCACCGCCGAGGGCGAAACGCTCGAGGTCTTCGACTACATGGGCGACGAGATCCTGGGTGTGAGAGCTTCCGACCCGGTGGACAACACAGTGCCCTCCGGCAGATCCGCCGCAGCAGAAGTCGCACTCCTGCTCGCGGAGATCGGTGTGGAGGGCAGCTCTGAGGCTGGTTCGACGGGCACCGCTCCGGCTGAAGGCTTGAGCACAAGCGGGCTTCTGGATCTGCGCGACCGTCTGCTCGGCGTCTATCGGGCGCTCGCCGGTCGAGCTCCTCGCGGCTGTGGCCACGCGCTGTGGCAGTCAGAACGGGCACTCAACCCGGTTCGCGTCGCCACCCGTGATGCTGCGCTGTCCAGTATCGCGGCCAGGCATCCGGCGGTCGCGCTGATCACTCGTTCAACTGGCGTTCCAGCCGAAAGCGGTGGCGAGGTCGAGGTGCCCGACGGCACTGCCATCGTCTGCCGGGGAACGCAGTGCTCGCTGCCTGTGACCACGGTTGAGGAGCTGATAGGACTGCTGGATACCTGAGGCACCTCCGCAGTCGAACAGGTGCTCGCTTCAGTCGACGAGGTGCAGTCCCCGGAAGCGGTTGAGGGCGGCCGCGATCTCCTGCGGGCGGGGTCGGGCGACGTGTCCCGGGTGGTCGCGGTTGCCGGTCAGACCGTCGACCCCCTGCGCATCGAGCATGTCTTCGACCTCCGCCAGAGCCTCGGTGAGTGAGACCCGGTCGTCGAAGATCTCTGACATGTATTCGAGTGCCTCGGCGATGCCCGTGGTCTGCTGTGGGTCGACGATTTGGGAGACGGCGGACAGGTCGATGAAGGCCTTGCCGAACTGGACCTGGCCCAACCCTTTCGCCTTCGCTGACTTCGTCTTCGAGCTGGGACGCAGTGCCTTCGCCGTCGGGATTCGGGGCTGTGGGGTGGTGAATACCTCTCCAGCCGTTTCGGCAGCCGCTTCGGCCGGGTTGCGCGGTGCACTCACGTCCGAATCGTCCCCCACCTCGGCGCTGTCCGGCTCGACACTGCCGGTCAGGTCCGCAGCGCTCACACCGACGAGTTCATGCGCTGTCTCGGTGACCTCCTGAGGCACGTAGGCGTCGAGGGCGATGACATGGTCTGCGACCTCGAAGAACGCACTCGAACCACCGGCGACCAGCACTGTGGACACGCCTCGGCGGGTGAAAAGCGGCCGGATGCGGTCGACGAACGGGGTGATGGGTTCGCGGTCGGCCGGGATCAGCGCCCGCATCCGATCGTCGCGGATCATGAAGTTCGTCGCCGAGGTGTCCTCGTCGATGAGCAGCGAACGTGCACCGACCTCCACGGCCTCAACGAGGTTGGCCGCCTGTGACGTGGACCCGCTCGCGTTCGTGGAGGTGAAAGCTCGTGTGTCAGTGCCGGATGGCAGATTGTTGATGAAGGGTGAGATGTCGTCGCCGGTGACGGCGCGACCGTCCTCGGCCCGGATGGAGGTGGCACTGGGTTCCGTGATGACCCATTCCCGGCCGTCGCCTGCGATATGCGGGTAGACGCCGCGCTCGAGAGCGCGCAGAATCGTCGACTTCCCGTGATAGCCGCCGCCGACGATGACTGTGACGCCACGCGGGATCGCCATGCCTGTGAGACTGCGTCCGCTCGAGAGCGTGACGGTGTGCTCGAGTGATGCCGGGCTGCTGAAGGCCACGGCGCTGGAATCCATCGGCAGATCCGAATCGCCGGAGCGCCTCGGCAGGATCGCACCGTTGCCGATGAACGCGAGGAGGCCTTCCTCGCCGAGGCGGTTGCGCAGTTCCAGCTGATCTCGGTGGAGCTGAACATGCTCGCGCAGATCGTCGCCGGAGAGATTTGAGTGGACGAACATCGCCTGGGCTAGCTCGGGGACATCGCGGGTGAGGATGTCGGCAGCCTGGTGCCCCAGGATGCGTCTGCCGCGAGCCGGGAGATTGACGAGCAGACGCGCCTCGAGTCCCTCGTCATCGATGACGACATTGGTGCGCTCAAGCACCTCCTGGCCCGGGCGTCCGAGGATGATCGCGCGCCGGTCATTGCGGTGCAGGAACGAATCGCCGACGCGGAAGAGGAAATCAGAGGCCGCGATGCGATCCGTGCGTTCGGTGGTGATATCAGTGGGGAACCCCGCCTCGGCGCGGTTGATCCTGATCCGGACCTTCGACGGCGATGCGAAAGGGTCAACCTGGACCCGGTCGATGAACACGGTGACCGGCCCGAACTCGTAGCTGCCACGGATCTGCTTGTAGTTTCCGTAGCTGCGGCCATCGAGGCTGTGCAGGGTGGAGGCGAGATTCGATCGTTGGGAGTTCATGCGTGGAATGCTACTTGATCGAGGTCAGCAGAGGCCAAGACAGGACCCGCCGTCCCGCGCTTCGCCAGGGCCGGTCGCCTCGGATCCATTTCGCGAACCAGGCTGTCGTTGGCTCCGAGATCAGCCGCGTTCGCGCCCCAGATAGTACGCGGCGGCGTTGTCCCAGAACACGGCGGTGAGTTCCTCAGATGACAGGGTGTCACGGATGATGTCGAAGTCCGCGTTCTCGAACGGTCGGGGTGCCCTGGTGGAGGGCAGATCGGTTCCCACCATGAGTGCTGAAGGATCGACGTCGACGATAGCTCGCATCGCGGCGGCAGCATCGAGTTCGATGCGGCCGAAACCTGTCGCCTTCACCTTCACGCCTTGTTCAACCAGCTTCAGCAGGGCGGGCAGTCCGTCGCTGTGCATGCCGAAATGGTCAATGCTCACGGCAGGCAGCCCGGCGATGCGATGACTGAGGTCTTCATCGATGGTGCGGGCATCGACGTAGAGCTCCGAGTGCCACCCAGCGAGATCATGGACCCGTCGGGCCATATGGTCAAGATCGACCAGGGCTGCGGATCCGCCTCGAGCGACGTTGAAGCGCAGTGCTTTCACGCCGTTACGGTCGAGCTCGAGGATGCGATCGTCGGACGTGTCGGCTGGAAGCTGAGTGACGCCGACGAAATCGGGGCCAAGAGTACTCAAGGCGTCGACCAGGAAACACTGATCGAACCCTTGGAACGATCCAGAGACCACTGCTCCACCGGCAATGCCCAGGCCACCGGCAATGCGCAGGCCACCGACGCGCATCAGATAGTCCTCGACCGTGAAGGGGTCGGGCAGGTAGCCGTTGTTCTCGACCAGAGGATGTTTCGGATCGATGATGTGCAGGTGCGCGTCGAAGACCGGGGTCGCAGAAACCATGGCCTCCACCTCTCCTCGTGTTCGGCAAGTCACGTTTCATTTCAATGAATGGCGCCACGGCAGCCGCAACGTTCACCTTCTGCTAAGCGGTCCTGTCGGAAGTCTCGCCCCGACCGTTCTGGCGGCAGCTGCCTCCTCGGTTGAGCCCCGTAAGTTCGCCGAAAGGGATCGGTCGAAGTTTCATAGCCCACCTTCAAAGCGGGGCTATGAAACTTCGATCGGTCAGCAACCGCGAGCGACCCCAGCGATCACCCCTGCAGGAACGCCTTCGCCGCGGCGCCAAGGGACACCACGTCGTCGATGGCGACCATTTCGCGGGCCGAGTGCATCGAATACAGTGCCGGCCCCACATCGACGGTGGTCATGCCCAGGCGGGTCGCGGTCAGCGGGCCGATCGTCGACCCACAGGGCATCGCGTTGTTGGACACGAAGTTCTGGTATTCGACCCCGGCCGCCGTGCACGCCTGTGACCACGCGGCGGTGCCCACAGCATCCGTGGCATAGCGCTGCTGGGCGTTGAGTTTCAGCAGCGGACCGCAGCCGAGGCGGGGGCGCACATGAGGATCGTGGCGTTCCGGATAGTTCGGGTGGGCGGCATGCCCCGCGTCGGAGGACACACAGATCGACGACGCGAGTGCAGCCAAGTAGTCGCTGCGCGTTGACTCCGGGAACAGGGAGGCGATGATGCGTTCGGTGACGTCGGCGAGGAACGGCCCGCAGGCACCGGAGCGTGAGTTCGATCCGATCTCCTCATGATCGAACCCGGCGAAGAGTGCAATGGAATCCAGTGAACGCGCGTCGACATCGACCAGGGCGTTGACGCCGGCGTGGACGGACAGCAGGTTGTCCAACCTCGGCGAGGCGAAGAACTCCTCCTGGGCACCGAAGAGGCCGGGGGACTGAACAGGGATCGTGTAGACGTCGTGTCCCACGACCTGCTCAGGATCCACCTCGGCGGAGGCGGCGAGGATCTCGATGACATCGGCTTCAGCCAGGTCTGCCAGACCGATGATCGGAGTGGTGTGGCGTTGCTTGTCCAGCGTCAGCCCCTCGTTGACCTGGCGGTCGAGGTGGATGGCCAGCTGCGGGATGCGCGCGATGGGCGGGGTCTGCGCGAGGACGACGGAACCGTCTGCGAGGCTGAGCTGCCCGGCCAGCGCCAGTTCCCGGTCAAGCCACGAGTTGAGCAGCGGCCCGCCGTAGATCTCGACGCCGATCTGGCGGGTGCCCTCGGCGGTGAACTCCTCGCCCGGTTTGAGCTTGAAGGCTGGGGAATCCGTGTGAGAACCGAACACGCGGAAGCCTGGAATCGCCCCGGATGGTCCACCCGAGTCAACATCGGAGGCACCAGCTTTGCTAGCTGGAGTCCGCCATGCGATGATCGCACCGTCGCGAATGACATAGTGGCCCTGACCAGGCTCGAGTGACCATTTCTTCCGCTCGTCGAGTCGGAGGAAACCTGCGGACTCCAATCGTGCGGCCGCCGTCGCGGTGGCATGATAGGAGCTGGGAGAAGAATTGATGAAGTCTCTCAGATCGACTGCGACCTGGGTTTTCGTACGTGATGTCACGGGCGATGTACTCATTTTCACAGCCTATCGTTTGCGGTAGCTTTGGCCACAAGGGCATTGGGCCTCGAGTCTGCGTCGACACGGCAGCGGGTGAGGGGCTGGTGCCGCGGGAGCCATCGACTGCTCGGGCTTCATTGTTCAACGCCCGAGAACCAGCGCCGAAAAGCAACACGATGCAAGGAGTGTTCGAAGTGAACCAGTTCGTGACCGAATGGAACACATGGCGGGATTCTAGGAACTCGGCACTGGCGACTCCTTTCGGCTGGCTGAGCGTGTCCGGTCTGCACTGGCTCGACGAAACCACGACGTGGCCCGACGCCCCAGGAACCTTCAGAGTCGACGACGGCTGGGTCAGCGTGACCTTGGAACCCGGGACCAAAGCCGGTCCTGCTGCTGCGACCTTCGACCTCATGAGCAAGTCCGCCGAGGCGGGCCCGAACCCCGACGAAGCGTCTCCCTCCAGCTCGGCCTCGGTGCCCAGTGACACCACGATTCTGCCGAAGATCCCAGAGATCTCCGGTCCCGAGGTGCGAGTCAAAGAAAACGGGTTCAGCGCGAAGCTGCCCACCAATGGGTCCCTCCAATGGTTCACTGTCGGCAATGTGCTCTACGAACTCATCGACCGTTCTGGTCGGATCGGAATTCGGGTGCGTGATGCCAAGTCGCCGCTGCTGGGCAAGTTCTTCGAGGTGCCCGTCTTCGACCCGGACCCCAGCTTCGTGTTCCTCGCCAAGTTCACTCCCTTCGAGACGCCGGAGGTGCACGCGATCAGCACGGCGCAAGACGACCTGAACGTGGAGACTGCGGCAGTCGGAACCGTGTCCTTCACCAGCGAAGCCGGCGAGGTGAGGCTTCTGGCCACAGGCAACCCCGCCAGCGGGCTGCAGCTCGACTTCCACGACTCCACGAATGGCGTCTCCACACCCGCGTGGAGAACCCTGGACTTGGGCATCCCGAACCATGACGGCTCACTGGTCGTCGATTTCAACCGGGCCGTCAACTACCCATTCGCGTTCACCGCCTTCGCCACCTGCCCGGCACCGGTTGAGGGCAACGTCGTTCCCTTCGACGTCACCGCGGGAGAGCGCACCCCACCGTTCTACTTCTCCGAGGCCGGCATCAACGTGCCATTCCTGTTCTACGTGTGGTGGGACGAGGAAAGCGCCAAGGTGACCCGGCCGTGGTACGCCCGCTTCGGGGTCGACACCACACTTATCAACCCGAACCACGACGACGTTGCACAATCGCTGGTCGGCTTCGACGGCGTCGCCATGTCCGGAGGGGACCTCGCCCCACTGACTCGCAAGGCGAGGTCGCACCTGGTCAAGGTCGCGACAGAGGCACTGACCTCCCGCATCCCCGTGATCGGCATCGGCGCCTATGCCGAGTTCGTCGTCCGAGCACAGCGCGAACTGCGCGAATCCGAGGGGTACGCCGACGGCATCGAGCAGGAGTACTCGGGCACCGATGGCAAGCTGCTCATCGTGATGAACAATGAGCTGATGCCGCAGCGCGCCGGATTCGACGTTGTCCACACCGATGCCAGCGGCCTCCTCTACGTCGAGATGCCTTATGACATCCCACTGGAATCAGACTTCTCCGAGGTCGACGAGTTCGAGGCCGCGATGCACGCGGATGCCCCGATCAACAGCTGGGAAGAATTCGACTACCGCATGGTCTGCCTCATCCGCCAGCACCGCTGAGCCGAGGGAGAGCCCCTGAGAGAGTACAGGGTTGCTTGTGCTCGCACTCTCCCACAACTACCTGACGGCGGCCCAGCAACCTCGCGCAAGGTTGCTGGGCCGCCGTCAGGTAGTTTTAGTGGGACAGCCCAGCTAGCCAGCAAATCCAGCTAGCCAGCCTGGCCGCCAGTCCGCTTCATCAAGCCTCTACCAGGCTCTACCAGATGGTGACGCGCTCCTCGGGAGCCAGGTACATGCCGTCGGATTCTGTGACGCCGTAGGTGTCGTGGAAGGCGGTCATGTTCTTCACGACCTGGTTGCAGCGGAACTCCTCCGGTGCGTGCGGGTCGATGCTCAGCCGTCGCACGCGCTCCTCGGTGCGCATCTTCGCCCGCCAGGCCTTCGCCCAGGCCTCGAAGAAGGTTGCAGCTTCATCCGACGAGGGCTCCCGTTCAAGCTCCAGCTCAAGTGCCTTCCAGCCGATGGACAGTCCGCCGAGGTCTCCGATGTTCTCACCCACGGTCAGCGCGCCGTTGACGTGCTGCGCTTCGTCCAGACCGGCGGGAACAAGTGCCTCGTACTGGGCGATGAGGGCGTTGGTGCGTTCCTCGAAGCGCTCCCGATCCTCGGCCGTCCACCAGTCGACGAGGTTGCCGTCGCCGTCATAGCGTGAGCCCTGATCGTCGAAGCCGTGCCCGATCTCGTGGCCGATGACCGCGCCGATGGCACCGAAGTTCGCCGCCACATCACCGGCGGCGTCGAAGAACGGTGGCTGCAGGATCGCGGCCGGGAAGACGATCTCGTTCATCACCGGGTGGTAGTAGGCGTTGACGGTCTGCGGCGTCATCAGCCATTCGGTGCGGTCGATCTCCTTGCCGATGCGCTTGATCTGACGCGCATGCTCGGCGCGGGCGCAGCGGCGGACGTTGCCGACCAGATCGGAGGAGTCGATCGCGGCCGGGTACTCGCGCCACACCTCGGGGTAGCCGACCTTCGGCGTGAACTTCGAGAGCTTGACCAGGGCCTTCTGCTTCGTCTCCTCACTCATCCAGTCGAGCTCGTTGATCGACTTGTCGTAGGCCTTGATGAGCATCTCGACGAGGTGGTCGATGGCGTCCTTGGCCTCCGGTGGGAACTCCTGGGCCACGTAGAGCTTGCCCACTGCCTCGCCGAGGAGGCCCTGCACCAGTCCGACACCGCGCTTCCAGCGCTCCCGCAGGGCAGGGGTGCCCGAGAGGGTGCGGGCGTTGAAGTCGAAGTTCTCCTCGACGATCTCATCGGTCAGCAGCGAGGCTGTGGCGGAGAGGACGCAGAAGCGCAGCCAGATCTTGATGGTCTCGATGTCGGTGCGCTCCCACTCCTCGGCCATGCCGGTGACGAAGGAGGGCTGGCCGATGACCAGGTAGGTCAGCTCGTCGTCGGCATCGGCGGTCAGGGTGGAGAACCAGGAGTCGAAGTCGAAGCCTGGACCCAGTTTGCGCAGCTCATCAAGGGTGACCTTGTTGTAGGTCTTCTCCGCGTCGCGGCAGGCGACCCGGTCCCAATGGTGGCGGGCCAGGGAGGTTTCGAACGCCATCACCTTGGCGGCCACCTCGGCGTCGGAGATGTTGCTCCTGGTGCCGATCCCACCGAGGGCGGACATCTTCTTCACGTGCTCGACGAACTTCACGCGCACCTCGGCGTGGTCGTCGTTGAAGTAGTAGTCCTCGTCGGGCAGGGAGATCCCGGCCTGGTCGAGGTAGAGGGCGTAGATGTCGGAGTCCTTCGCATCTGCGGTGACGTAGCCGCCGAGCACGCCGCCGATGCCTTCGACCTCGAGGCGACCGAGCAGATTCGCCAGCTCCGACTTGTCCTCGGCCGCGTCGATGGCGGCGAAGGAGGAATCGAGGGGGCTGACTCCGAGCGAGTTGATCTGCTCGAGATCCATGAACGAGGAGTACACGTCGGCGACCTTCTGGCCTTCGCTGCCCGGCTCCTGCGGAGCGTCGGTCACGGCGGTGATGATGTCGCGGACCTTGGTCTCAGCGGTGTCGAAGAGCTCGCGCATCGCGCCGTCGCCGGCACGGTCGTCGGGGATGGTGAACGAGTCGATCCATTCGCCGTTGGTGTGGCGGAACAGATCGTCCTGAGGGCGCGCCGGAGCGTGAGATGCAACAGATGTCATGGTGCAACAGTATCGTGATCAACAGGCACAATGGTCAGGAGTCACCGGGGCGAATGTGGCCCGATGGCCCGCCCCAGTTCGACGAGGAGGAACGTATGAGTCTCGCATCCGTGGTGTTCGTGTGCACGGGCAATATCTGTCGTTCGGTCACGGCCGAGCGTGTGCTCCAGCATCACCTGGCCCGCGCCGGCGTCGAGGCGGTCGTGGACTCGGCCGGCATCAGTGATGAGGAGGCCGGCAACCCCATCGACCCCACCCAGGCTCGGGTGCTGAGAACCGCCGGTTACCGCACCGAGGCTCATGTCGCCCGCCAGATCACTCCCGAACGGTTGGCCGAGCGAGACGTGGCGATCGCGATGACCCGCAGGCATTACCGCGCCCTGCAGAAGCTCATCGAAGACCTCCCCGCCGAGGTGGCCCCGAAGCTGCGTATGCTGCGCGAATTCGATCCGCGGGTGGTTGGGGAAGAGACCGCCGATGCCCCGGCACCGGACGTCGCCGACCCGTGGGCGGGGCAAATGAAGGATTTCGAAGAAACTGTTGAGACAATAGAGGTGTCCGTGCCGGGAATCACAGACTATCTGCACTCTTTGGCCGAGCAGACTCGGTGATACTGAAGGTATTCGTTGAAGGAGAATTTCACATGACTCGAACCACGTGGTCCGCTCTCAAGCTCGGCTTCGCCGCACTGCTGGTGGCTGCCTTGAGTGTCTTTGCATTCGCCCCGGCCAGTGCCCACGACCAGCTCGTCTCCTCGACGCCTGAGGATGGATCGAAGCTCGATCAGCAGCCGGAATGGATCGAAATGACCTTCTCCGGTGACATCCAAGAGGTCGGTTCAGAGGTCAAGGTCGTCACCGATGGCACGGATGTCTCTGCCGGTGAGCTCACCGTTGACGGCAAGAAACTCAGCTCGGCTCTGCCCGACAATCTCAAGCCCGGCGACTACACGGTCACCTGGCGCGTGGTCTCCCAGGACGGCCACCCGATCTCCGGTGACTTCGACTTCACCATCGCCGATGCCGAAGGCGCCGGCGGCTCGGTCGAAGAATCCTCACAGGCCGGACTCGGCGGCGGAGTCGTCGACGAGCCGGGCAAGAACACCGAGGAGCGTGGCGAGATCGGCGAGTCGACCGGCAGCGACTCCGGCATGTCGACCCCGATGATCGTACTGCTGGGCGTCGGCGGACTGGCCATCATCGTCATCGTCGTCCTCCTCATGCGCCGTAAGGCCCAGGGTCTGCCCGGCACCAAGAACGACGACTCGGGAGACGGTCCGAAGCGCGACTGAGTTTGTGACGTGATGCGTGCAGGGCACGTAATCCACAGAGCGGGGCCCCGGGAGTGATGAACTTCCGGGGCCCCGCTCTGTGCTGGTAGTGCGGCGTGGACGCGCTGGCCTGGCCGCGCGTGCGTCAGGCGGCTGTACGGTTGCCGCGCGCTCGGTCGGCGAGCAGGCCGATGAGCACCGCGACACACCCGATCGCTGAAATCGCGAGGGCCAGGAAGATGCCGTCCGCGTTCGGATGGCCATCTGCACCCAGGTGTGCGGCCAGCACCGCCCCGGAGATCGCGCTGCCGAAGGAACCGCCGACGGTGCGCAGCACCTGATTGAAGCTGACCGCACTGCCCAATTCCTCAGTTGCGACCGTGCGGGCGATGAGCGCTGGCATGGCGGCATAGGTGGTGCCGACACCCATCCCGACGACGAACATTCCGATCAGGATTTCCCAGAGCTCGGTGTGAGCGAAGAGGAGCAGCACCGATGACGCGGTGACCAGAGTTGCGCCCAGCGGCAGCAGGGTCGTCATCTGAATCCGCTTCGTCAGATGTCGAACAAGACGGTTGGCGAGGAAGCTGCCGACAGAGAACGGAAGCATCACGAAGCCGGCCCAGAACACCGGCAGGGAGACACCGTAGCCGGTCTCACTCGGCGCCTGCGCGATGATGCTGCCGATCGAGAGCACCATGTACATCACTGTGCCGAGGGTGATGGCCGTGAGGTTCGCGACGAGTGCGTCCGGGCTGCGGAGGACCCGAAGGTTGATGAGCGGATGCTTGACCCTCAGCTCCAGCAGGACCCAGATCGTGAGCAGGACGAGCGCGACCGCGAAGCAGCTCAGGGTCGCCGGGGTCGCCCACCCCCAGGTCTCTCCTTCGCTGACTCCGAGCAGCAGTGTCGCGAGTCCGAAGGCGAGCACTGTCGCACCGGGGACGTCGAAGCGGACACGCGGTGCCTGGGTGTCTGGTCCCGATGGGACGGCGACGATCACGACGATCATGGCTGTGGCGACGAAGAGCGCTGCGAACCAGAACGCGAACTGATAGTCCAGCGATCCCGCGATAAGTCCCGTCAGGGGATACCCGATGCCCATTCCCGTCGACACGGTCACCGACAAGCTGGCGATGCCGCGCGTGCTCTTCTCCACAGGCAGATACCGGCGGGCAAGTGCGATCGTCATGGGCACGATGCCGTAGCTCAGTCCCTGCAGCGCGCGCCCGATGAGGAAGACCGCAAAGTTGTTGGCAAGAGCGGCGACCACCGAACCGACCAGGATGATGGTGAGAGCGCCGACGAGGAGTCTCTTCTTATGCGGGCCATCGCTGAGGCGGCCCATCACCGGGGTGACGATCGCGCCGACGAGCAGGTTGATCGTGAGCATCCATTGTGCGGCGCTGATCGAGACATGGAATTCTGTCGAGATCGTCGGTACGAGGAGCATGCCCAGCGAGCTGACGACCGCCGTCGACAGTGCCGCATAGACGAGCGCGGGAAGCAGTCGACCGCCTGGTTGAGGCTCACTCATCCACGGACTCCTGCATGAGTTTGCGCAGCACGGGAACTGCCGCCGACAGTGTCGCACGCTCGGAGGCATCGAGATGTTCGACAAGCGCGTCGGCGAACCACCGAGTACCGGCCTCATGTTCGCTCTCGAGAGCGCTGCGCCCCGTCTCGGTGATTTGGACGCGGACCTTGCGACGGTCGACGTCGTCTCGTGCCCGGGTGACATAGGACAGCTCTTCCAGCTCGCGCAGTGCCACGGCGACCGCCTGCGGAGTGATCCGCTCTGCTACTGAGAGTTCGGATGCCGTGGCCGGTCCCCGTTCGTTCAGGTGAGTGAGGATGCCGGACTTCCCTCGGGAGGTCGTCCGTTCCGCGTAGAAGCGGCGGATGAGCGGACGGAGCGCGCTGCGGAACTCGGCAGCAAGGTTCGGATCGGGCATTACCTCATTGTACAAACAAATTGATCAATCTACTTGCCTATTCCGGAGTGAACGGTCACAGAGGCACGGGAAGCGCTAAGCCGCACGGACCAGCAACGTGACTACAACGGGACAGCAGAGTCGGAATAGAACTACGTCGAGCCGCTGTTGTCCCTGGTAACTGATCTTTCTACTTTCTCGAACGAAGGGCCGCATCGCTTTGTCCGTTCCACTGAATATTCTCGACCTCGTCCCCATCCGCGAAGGATCTACCGCCAGCGAAGCCATCGACACCTCGATGCAGGCCGCACGCCTGGCCGATGAGCTCGGCTACAGCCGTCTGTGGTTCGCCGAGCACCACAACACCATGGGACTGGCCGCGAGCGCGACGGCGCTGCTGATCTCCCAAGCCGCGTCGGTGACCGAGAAGATCCGTGTGGGGTCAGGCGGAGTGATGCTGCCCAACCATGCACCGCTCATGGTCGCCGAGCAGTACGGAACACTGGCCAACATTCACGGCGATCGCATCGATCTGGGGTTGGGCCGCGCGCCTGGCACCGATGGAATGACAGCGCAGGCGCTCAGCCGTTCCTCGGCTGAACCGCAGTCGTTTGCCCAGAACATCTATGACATGCAGGGCTGGTTCAGCTCCGAGGGCAAGGCTCACACGATGCCGATCGAATCCGCTGTTTCTGTCGGAACCGAGGTCCCCATCTGGGTGCTGGGGTCGACGACGAACGGTGCCGCGATCGCCGGTCAGCTGGGGCTGCCGTTCTCGCTGGCCTCACACTTCGCACCCGACCAGATCGATGCCGCGATCCGCGTCTACCGCGAATCCTTCACCACCGAGGCTCCCACCGCACAGATCGACAAGCCCTACGTCATGGCTGGGATCAATGTGCTGGTGGCCGAGACAGACGAAGAGGCTGAGCGCGAGTTCACGACAGTGAAGCAGATGTTTGCCGACATCGGCCGCGGTCGCCGCCGTCATCTCCAGCCGCCCGTCGACCCGAGTGAACTCGCCGGTGGCGGTGAGAGCCCGATGCTTCGAATCAGCGCGGTCGGTTCACCTGAGACCGCAACCCGTCAACTGTCGGAGTTCGTCGAGCGCACCGGCGCCGACGAGCTCATCACCGTCACCTACGCCTACGAACCTGCAACGGCCGAGCGTTCCCTCAAGCTGCTCGCTGACGCCTGGTTCTGAAGCGGTTCGAAACTGGCGGTCTCAACCATCAGCGATCCCCTCGTTGGGCACCCTTCGGATTGTCGAGGGGTGCCTGTGCCAGGGGACGGAATTCCTCCAGGCTCGCCTGTTTCGCAATGTCGGCCATCGCTTTTTTGAAGGCTGGTGATGATGGCGGATTCAGCACTAGGTGGGGCAGTTGCGGGCGGAATGAGTCCATCAGCGGTTTGAGCGGACCAGAGAGCATTGAAGCTACAACGCTGCGTTCGAACTCGACGGAGTCCGACATAAGAAACCGAACGAAGTCTGATCCGTTCTCGTAGCCATTTCGGTGGGCAAGGGGATCGAGGAGTGCACGCAGCCGGTCAAAGTCGACCTTGCCGAATGTAGTGTCTCCGAACGCGTCGGCGACTAGCGAGAGATCTTCGTGAGAGTCAATGAGATCTGCGATCGTTCTCTCTATCGTTGTGCACGGCAGACCCTCAACTATGGTGATGTCGTCGCTGGTGATCGCGCGTCGCCGGAGACGAACGTCTTCCCTCCTCGTTCGCTTTCGCGAAGTCGACACGAATTCAATCTTGTCGGGAATGAGCTGTCCGATGCCCCACAGTTCTGCGGCAGACCGATGAGTGACTGTGAATCCTGCTGGATCGTCCTCCATGCGTTCGAACGCGAAGCGATGGGGGTCAAGTGACAGCCAGGCCGCTTTAAGTGCTGAATTTTTCCCGAACGCACCCTCGGCGGTGGCGTACACACCATGAGCGAGGCGCTCAATCACACCCTGACCGGCGAGACGACTGAGCGTCAGTCTGGACACGCCCCGACGCAGGGCCTGCTGTGTTGTCAGCATGCCACCTTGCTCGGACGCGAGATCCAGCGCTACAGTTACCATCTTGGACATACACCAATTGTATCTCATATAGATACTTTCGGTGCATATGCCTCACTCCACCAGCCGCACATGCGCAGCCAGACCGGCATCCTCTTCGGCCAGTACCCTCGCGGTCGAGAGGATCGTTGTCTCCATCGCCGAGGCGGCCCTGGTCGGCCGTACGTCCGCTCGGGTGGCGAGGCTGACCGTGCGTGACAGGCTCGGCTCCAGCAGCTGTGCCGAGGTCAGCCGGGGGCGGTCGACGAGGACCATGGCCGGGACGATCGCGACCCCGAGTCCGCGTTCGACGAAGCGCAGCACTGCGTCCATCTCGGCTCCCTCGACGACGATGTTCGGCGCCAGGCCCGCAGCATCGAAAGCCGCCGAGGTGGCTTCGCGCAGATCGTATCCGTGATGGAACAGCACCTGGGGGAGTGCGGCAACGTCCCCCAGAGTCACCGTGTCACCGGGCAGAAACTCAGCACCGCCCCGAGGTGACTCTGCCGCGGCGATGACCACCAGGTCCTCACTGAGCACCCCCTGCATCCGCAGCCGCGGCATCTGCGCACTCGGAGAGTGTGTTCGTGTGATCAAGGCAAGGTCGAGTTCCCCGGCGCCCAGCGCCTCGATGAGTTCCCGCGAGCCTTTCTCCACGAGCTCGAGCTCGACCCCGGGATGCTCATGATGGAAACCGCTGATCGCCTCGGCGACCAAGCTGACGCACAGCGTCGGGGTCGCACCCAGGCGGATGCGACCCTTGCGCAGTCCGGCGAGCTCATCCATGTCACGGCGGACCGCCTCGGCGTCGGCGAGCATTCGTCGGGCGCTCGGCAGTAGAGTCTCGCCCGCGGCGGTGAGACTGATGTGTCCATGGGCGCGATGGAAGAGCTCGGAGCCGAGCTCCTTCTCCAGCGTCGAAATCTGCCGACTCAGCGACGGTTGTGCCAGGTGAAGTGTGGCGGCGGCCTTCGTGAAATGACCGGTGTTGGCGACCTCGACGAAGCTCGCGAGCTGTTCCAAATTCATACCCATAGCGTATCGCTATCGAGTTGAGCGAAACAATGCATTGGACGCATGAAGTGTCCGAGCCTAGCGTGGAATACATGAACTCCACACAGGGAAATGCCCACGCACACGAACACACGATCTCCACCTCGGTGCTGGTCATCGGCACCGGCGGATCCGGCCTGCGCGCCTCGATCGAGGTCGCCGAATCCGGCACCGACGTCCTCGCCGTCGGCAAGCGACCCAAGGACGACGCGCACACCTCGCTGGCCGCCGGCGGCATCAACGCGGCCCTGGCCACGATGGACCCCGACGACTCCTGGCAGCAGCACGCAGCCGACACGATCAAGGAATCCTATGACCTCGCCAACCCCCGCACCGTCGAAATCGTCACCCAGGGAGCCGAACAGGGAATCGCTGACCTGGAGCGATACGGAATGGACTTCGCGAAGGAGGACGACGGTCGGATCTCGCAGCGCTTCTTCGGCGCCCACACCTGGCGTCGCACCGCTTTCGCCGGCGATTACACGGGACTTGAAATCCAGCGCACCCTCATTCATCGTGCCGAGGCCCTGAACGTCCCCATCCTCGACCGCGTCTACATCACCAAACTCCTCGTCGCCGATGGCCGCGTCTTCGGTGCCTTCGGCTTCGACATCGTCGACGGCTCCCGGTACCGCATCCATGCCGACGCGGTCATCCTCGCCGCCGGCGGGCACAACCGGATCTGGCGCCGCACCTCGTCTCGCCGCGACGAGAACACCGGCGACTCCTTCCGACTGGCCGTCGAAGCCGGAGCTCGCCTGCGCGACGCCGAACTCGTCCAGTTCCACCCCTCGGGCATCATCGAACCCGAGAATGCCGCCGGAACCCTGGTCTCCGAGGCTGCCCGCGGTGAGGGCGGCATCCTGCGCAACGGACTGGGGGAGCGGTTCATGGAACGCTACGACCCCGAACGCATGGAACTCTCCACCCGCGACCGCGTGGCCCTGGCCGCCTACACCGAGATCGCAGAGGGCCGCGGCACCGAAAACGGCGGTGTCTGGCTCGACGTCTCTCACCTGCCGCGCGAGACCATCATGAACCGCCTGCCGCGCGTGTTCCAGACGATGATGGAGACGCAGATGCTCGACATCACCCAGTCACCGATCGAGATCGCCCCGACCGCGCACTACTCGATGGGCGGGGTGTGGGTCGACCCAGTCGAGCACAGCACCGACGTCGAGGGACTGTGGGCCATCGGCGAGGCCTCGTCCGGGCTGCACGGGGCCAACCGCCTCGGCGGCAATTCCCTCATCGAGCTCCTCGTCTTCGGTCGTATCGTCGGCCAGTCCGCCATCGCGTACTCGTCTGATCTGGGTGCGCAGGTGCGGTCGCAGTCTGCCATCGCCGAGGCGCGGGCTGAGATCGATGATCTCCTGTCCTCCGAAGGGACGGAGAACGTCCGCGCCCTGCAGCGCGAGATCCGCAACCTCATGACCGAGCACGCCGGCGTCGTCCGTGACGAGGCCGGGCTGCTGGCAGGACTCGAGAAGCTTGCGTCGATCGAGGCGCGCATGAGCGAGGTGGGCATCCACCCCGACATCGCCGGCTACTCCGACCTCTCGCATGCCTTCGATCTCAAGTCTTCGGCACTGGCGGCCCGAGCGACGCTGGAATGCGCGCTTGAGCGTCGCGAGACCCGCGGCTGCCACAACCGCAGCGATTACCCCGAGCAGGATGAGAAGCTGCAGGTCAACCTCGTCTGGTCACCTTCGACCGGGGTTGTGAAGGAGAGCATCCCGGCAGTCGATCCCGAGGTCGCCGAGCTCATGCGCCACGAGGAGATCAGCCAGGTCGGCAAGCTCGTGGAGTGAAGCAGCAGTGGAGTGAGACGGCGTTCCTCGGGCCGCGAGCTCACCGCCAGAGCTGTCAGGCGGTGAGCTCGCGCTTCCAATCCCCGACAAGGCTGATCAGGGTGAAACCTGTGAGGAAGGCCGGGAAAGTGGCTAAGAGCCCGAGCCCAACGATCTCAAGGTTGGTGTCGGCGGTGTCTCTGACGAGAAGAGCTCCGGTCACCGCCAGTGCAGTGGCTCCCCACGCGGTTCCCACGACCGCGCCCGGAACTCGAGGCAATGCCTTCGACAGCATTCCGGTGATGAGGCTGAGGGTGATGGCGCTCCAGATAACTGATTCCACGTTGATCACACCACCGAATGCCCAGCTCATGGGTGCCCGGAAATCTCCTCTGCAATTGTGCTCGACGTTGAGCGCGGAATAGCGCCGAGGACTACAATAACTGACAAGGATCGTTGAGTAAAAAATGTCTCGCATTCTGTATTGACTGCGTTACCGGTATTACCGGCGTTGTCCACAGTGCCTACGAGTTCCGAGTTCTTGAACGACACCTAGACCATGATGTCGAGACAGGCCAGGATCGTCTCATCGGCGAGCACATCGACGGAGACGACCCTGCCATATGCGAACCGGAACCAGTAGATTGCCCGAGGAGCGCCATCGCTCGACACTGAATAGTCCGTGACCGCACCGCTCGATGTCTGATCCTCCGACGAGCCTTCCCAGCGCAGGTCTTCGCTCTGGCCGCCCATGCGAGGGAAGTCGCCGAGGTGTTCCGGTCGATGGCAGCGAGCGCGCCGGATAATCTGAACCTGTGGCTGGAGCTCCTCAGTTTCCCCGGCGCCGATCCGATGGTAGCGATCGACTCAACCTGCATCGGATCCGACGCTGAGGCCCGCAGCCTGATGCGCGCGAGCGATGCATTGCCGACACCGCTCTCTGACACTCGCGCACCGATGAGCGTTGCGGATCTGGGAACCATCACCGCCGAACCGACCGACCCTGTTCCCGGCAGCTCCCGCGCGGAGCTGCTCACCTCACTCGACGACTCAGCCCTCGACGCACTGCTCGAGACGCCCATCGATCCGCTGCTATCGGTGCAGGTCAGGCACCTCGGCGGGGCGCTCGCGCGAGCAACCGACAATCCGCACGGGGCATTGAGTGAACAGTTCAGTGTCTACATGTTCGGACTGCCCGCCACCGAGGAGGCCGCTGAGCCCATCACGAAGAAGCAGGCAGATCTGGCGCGGACTCTGCCGACGACCGGACGCAAGCCCGTGACGTTTCTCAACCCTAGCGAGAGCCTCGCGGATGCACTGCCCGAAGAATTGCTGCTGCGGCTGCGCCGGCTCAAGAATGAGCGGGACCCGGCCGGGATCTTCCGCGGGAACTTCAGCACCTTCGGGTGATAGGTGCATCGATGACTGATGCATCTATCAATGTATGCATCTGATAGAGTGGAGCAATGAAAGACCTGCTGACGCTCCCGTGGGAGACCACCGACGATGCTTCCCCGATCGCTGCGCGGATGGCTGCGTGGGCCGCCCGCGAGATCATCGAGCAGCGCTACGAGCCCGGCCAACTCCTCACCGAGGCTGAGCTCGCCGAGGCTCAGAGGGCCAGTCGCACACCGGCTCGGGAGGCGATGCTCCAACTCGAGCGCTGGAGGCTGGTCCGGCTCGTGCCGAAGAAGGGCGCGATCGTGACCACGGTGACCCGGCAGGAGCGCCGCGACCTGCTTGCGGTGCGCGCCATGTTCGAAACCGACGCCGTCCAGGCATTCACTCTCGACAGCGACTTCGCGCCGCTGGCGGCAGACCTGCGCACGCTCCTCGATCGGCAGCAGAAGGCTCTGGATGCCAGTCATCCACTCGACTTCGCCAGTGCCGACTACGCCTTCCACTCCCGCATCATCCGCAGCGGCGGCAACAGCATTGTCGAGGAGATGCTGACCACGATGGGCCCGCGCTTGGCCCGCCTGACCTACCAAGTGGTCATCGATCAGCCCAGTTCGCTGCACACCCTCTTCGACGAGCATGCCGAGCTCACCGATCTCGCAGAACGCGGTGAGGCCAAGGATTTCGGAAAGGTCGTGCGCGAGCACATTCAGTCCTCCCACTTCCCCGAGAACCAGTGACATCGGAAACCGCAGCACTCAACCCAGAATCGCCAGCAATGACTTCAGAACCCGCAACTGAAACAGCAGACCACCAGATCGCAACGACAATCTCTCACTCCGCAACAACAGTGCCCCAACGCAGAGCTTGGCTTCGCGTCGTCCCCGCAATGTTCCTGCTCGCCTGGGGCGGCAACCACTTCACCCCGCTCGTGCACATGTACGAAGAGGACGGCGGCTACGCGGTCTGGCAGGCGAACCTCCTTCTGGGCATGTACGTCGGGGGACTGATACCGGGACTCCTGGTCGCCTCGGCGCTCTCGGATCGCCGAGGACGCAAGCCGATCCTCGTTGCCGGTATGATCGCCGCAATCGTTGGCAGCGTCCTTCTGGGGCTCGGCTTCGATCTCTTCTGGCTGCTGTGCGTGGGCCGCGTACTCGCCGGGATCGGCGTGGGAGTGGCCATGTCGGTGGGCACGAGCTGGATCAAGGAACTCTCGTCACCACCGTTTGACCACAAGGCCGGAATCACCGCCGGCGCTCGCCGCCCGGCATTGACACTGACTGTGGGATTCGCCATCGGTGCCGCGGTCACCGGCTGCCTGGCGCAGTGGGGACCGATGCCCGAAACGATTCCCTACGCGGTCCACGGGCTGCTGTCCGTCGTGGCGCTGTTCATCGTGTTCACCGCGCCAGAGACCCTGACGAAGGAACGCCGGTCGGCTCAGCACTGGTGGCGGGGCCTGCGGATACCGCTGGTCGGCCATCGCACCTTCATCCGCCTCATCATCCCAGCCGCACCGTGGGTCTTCGCCGCCGCAGGCGTTGCCTATGCGGTCATGCCCGCTCTGGTCCAGGAGGAGTTGGGGGAGTGGACGACCCTGTTCGCGACCGTGCTGACCGTCGTCACCCTGGGCGCCGGCGCACTGGTGCAGAACCTCGTCCCACGCATCAACAGGTGGACGGGCGGACGTGCGCTGGTCGTCGGACTCACGCTCATGACACTCGGCATGGGCCTTGCAGTCGTCGCGGCGCTCGCAGCTGATCCGATCATGGCCTTCGTCGTCGCCATCGTCCTCGGCATCGCCTACGGCATCTGCGTGGTGGCAGGACTCGTCATCGTCCAGGCCATCGCGGAACCGAAGGACCTCGCAGGAATCACCGGCGTCTACTATTCGCTGGCCTACTCCGGATTCCTGCTGCCCACGGTGCTCGCCGCCCTGCTGCCCGTCATGCCCTACAGCATCTCGCTTGGAGCAGTCGCAGTGATCTGTCTGCTCAGCCTCTCCGTAGTGTCGCTGGCGTCGAGGGCTCGCGCTTAACGCCCTTGCGTCCCTCGCGACAGACAGCGGCGCGAACACCATTCGATCAGCCGCGGCAATTAGGCTATGAGAATGGAGGTGACAGTGTGAGCCAAGAACCGCCGTCATTGTTTGAGCCTGACGATGTGGGCCGCCCGCTGGCTGATCGACTGCGCCCGGAGTCCCTTGAAGATGTCATCGGGCAAGATCATCTTCTTGGCGACGACGCACCGATTGGGCGGATGGTCGCCGAGCGCAGACTGGTTTCGATGGTGCTGTGGGGGCCGCCGGGCTGTGGGAAGACAACCATTGCGCGACTGCTGGCCGAACGCACCAACTTAGTCTTCGAGTCGGTCTCAGCCACATTCTCCGGCGTCGCCGAACTCCGCAAAGTCTTCCAAGCAGCAGCCAAACGACGCGAGATCGGTCAGGGCACAATGCTGTTCGTCGACGAGATCCACCGCTTCAACCGCGCCCAGCAGGATTCTTTCCTCCCCTACGTAGAAGACGGCACGGTCGTACTCGTCGGCGCGACCACGGAGAACCCCAGCTTCGAGCTCAACTCCGCACTGCTCTCCCGCTGCCAGGTATTCGTCCTCAAACGCCTCGACGAGGAGGCGCTGACCACGCTCATCAAACGAGCAGAGGAAACCACTGAGAGAGAACTGCCGCTTGATGCGCAGGCACGACATGCCCTGGTGGCAATGGCCGATGGCGACGGTCGCTACCTGCTCAACCTCATCGAGCAGCTCCAAACCGTCAGCGGGACTCTCGACACCTCCGGTCTAGTCGATCTTGTCCAACAGCGTGCGCCGATCTACGACAAGGCGCAAGAGGGGCATTACAACCTCATCTCCGCGCTGCATAAGTCAATGCGCGGCTCAGATCCCGACGCGTCACTGTACTGGTTGGCGCGCATGCTCGAGGGTGGGGAAGATCCCCTCTATATCGCCCGACGGCTGGTCAGATTCGCCAACGAAGACATCGCGATTGCCGACCCGCAAGCCATCCAGCAAGCGCTGGCGGCATGGGACGTGTTCGAACGTCTGGGCTCCCCAGAGGGGGAACTCGCCATCGCCCAAGCCGTCGTCTATCTCGCAACCGCACCGAAGTCCATCGCCGTCTACCGTGGATTCAACGCCGCGAAGAAGCTCGCGAAACAGACCGGGTCTCTCATGCCACCAGCAAATATTCTCAACGCCCCGACGAAGCTGATGAAGAACCTCGGCTACGGGGAGGGTTACGAGTATGACCCGGACAGGCCGGGGGGCTTTTCCGGTGCGAACTACTTTCCCGAGGGCATGGAACCGGAGAAGGTGTACCGACCCACCAGCAACGGTTACGAGCACATCATCGCGAAGCGTCTGACCGAGTGGGATCGGATGCGTGCTGAAAAACGTCAGCACGAAGGTCGCGCCGACAATGACCCGTCAGACGATGGGGACACATGAACAAATAACGGATGGGCGCAGGCGCCATTCCATCCGCAGGCTTGTAGAGTGAACAACGTTCGCATCGATGCAAGAGGAGCTATCAACAATGTTCGGACGACAGCGTCAGCACCAATCACAGGCGGTCAGCGCCTTCATCGACATCATGGGCAGTCGTCATGTGCTCACCTCCGCCCGGGCGACGGAGCCCTTCGCCAAAGGCAATCGCTTCGGCGGCGGCAGTGTGCTCGCGGTCCTCAAGCCGGGCAGCCTTGTCGATATGTGGCGGGCTCTGCAGGTCTGCGTCGATCACGATCTCATCGTCATCCCACAGTCGGCGAACACCGGCCTGACCGGAGGTTCGGGTCCCGGCGATCAGGACTACGATCGTGAGATCATCATCATCTCCACCCTGCGCATCAACCAGATCCATCTCATCAACGATGCTCGTGAGGCCGTGTGTCTGGCCGGATCCACGCTGTACGAACTCGATGACAAGTTGGCACTTCACGGGCGTGAACCCCACTCGGTGATCGGTTCGTCCTCAATCGGTGCTTCGGTCGTCGGCGGCATCGCGAACAACTCCGGCGGCAGTCAGATTCGCAAGGGCCCGGCCTTCACGAAGCACGCGATCTTCGCCCGGGTCGATGACGAGGGCAAGGTCGAACTCGTCAATCACCTGGGCATCAGCCTCGGCGATGATCCGGCCCATATCCTCGACAGACTCCAACGCGGCGAATGGGACGAAGCCGATGTCACGCCGCCCCCGGAAGACAGTCTCGATACCGAATACAGCGAGCACGTCCGCGAAATCACCGATTCTCCTGCCCGCTACAACGCCAACCCGAAGTTCCTCCACGAGGCGTCAGGGTCGGCCGGTAAACTCATGGTCTTCGCCGTGCGCACGCGGACCTTCCCCAAGCAGAAGGATTCGACGACCTTCTACGTGGGCACCAACAGCCCCGCCGAGCTCGAGGCCCTGCGCCGGGCGATCCTGACTTCGGACATGCCGCTGCCGATCTCCGGTGAGTACATGGGACGGCCCTCCTTCGACCTTGCCGAGAAGTACGGCAAGGACACGTTCGTCTCCGTCAAGCACGCCGGCAGCCGCGAACAGATCAAGCTCTTCGCGTTGAAGAACTGGGCGAACGGGGTGTTCGCGAAGCTGCCCTTCTTCGGACAGACCGTTGCCGATTCCATTGCGCAGGGTGCCTTCAGCTTGCTGCCGCAGCAGCTGCCGGACCGCATGCTTGAGTACCGCGATCGCTTTGAACACCATCTGCTCCTCGTCGTCAGCGGCGACCAGAAGCAGAGGACCGAGGAGTTCCTCACGACCTTCTTCGCCGAGGTGGGGCATGACGGTGACTTCTTCATCTGCACTGCCGATGAAGCTCAGTCCGCCATGCTCCACCGCTTCGGTGCCGCCAGTGCCGCCACACGCTACTTCAATCTCCACCGTGACGAGTCCTCGGAGATGATCACCTTCGACGTTGCGCTGACACGCGATGACGAGGATTGGCTCGAGGTGCTGCCAACGGAGATCTCAGACCAGCTGCACATCAGTTCCTATTACGGCCACTTCTTCTGCCACGTCCTCCATCAGGACCATGTGGCGAAGAAGGGTGTTGACCCGGTGGCGTTGAAAAAGCAGATGATGGCGCTGCTCGAGGAACGTGGAGCCGCCGTGCCCGCCGAGCACAACTACGGTCGCCTCTACCAGGTGCCGCCGGAGATGGAAGCCCACTTCAAGGAACTCGACCCCTGCAATGTCTTCAACCCGGGCGTCGGTGAGACCTCGCCGCACAAGAACTGGGGATGACCCTCTGGATGTGAACATTTCGCTTGGTCAGCACCGTCGATATCCAGTCGGCTCAGGATGGATTCGTCACCGGAGTACTGTTTGACCATGACGCGCACACCGGTGATCGAAGTGCATCAGCGAGACTTAGACGATCTGCGGCATCGTCTGCGCCACACCCGCTGGTCTCCGGCCTGGCCCAGTCACGGGTGGAGCGCCGGAACGGACGTGGCGGAACTCCAGAGGCTGTGCAGCTACTGGGCTGACGGTTTCGACTGGTACGCCCAACAGCGAACCATCAACGAACTGCCATGGAGGACCTCAACGATCTCCGGTAGTCCAATCCGCTATCTGCGATTCGATGCGGAGGTCTCCGGTGCCCTCCCGCTCATTCTGACGAATGGCTGGCCGAGCACTGCGCTCGAGCTTGTCGAGTGCGCCAGACGCTTAGCAGAGCCCACGCAATACGGCGGCGAAGCTGCGGACGCATTCACCGTGATCATTCCCGCGCTTCCCGGTTTTCCCTTCTCTCCGCAGCGGCCGGGCCATGACGAACAGAACCACGAGCTCTGGCACACACTGATGCACGAAGAACTCGGATTCGAACGCTACGCCGCCCATGGTGGAGACCTCGGAGCTGGCATCACATCGAGGCTGGCCCAGTCGCATCCGGAGGCGCTGGTGGGCATCCATCTGCTTGCCGTGGCCGCTCCAGCAGACCTTGATTCGAGGACACTGACGACGGCTGAACAAGAATTTGTGGAGGCAGAGCAGGAGTGGGAGGCCGATGAAGGTGCTTACCAGCATCAGCAGCAGACTCGTCCGCTCACGCTGGCTCCAGGCTTGGCCGATTCTCCAACTGGACTGCTCGCTTGGATTCTGGAGAAGTACCGATCGTGGAGCGACTGCGATGGCGATCTGTCCTCGAGGTTCACCGATGACTTCCTGCTCACACAGGCTTCGCTGTATTGGTTCACCAATACGATCGCGAGCTCATTCCGTCCCTACTGGGAGTTCGCCACCGGATGGACCGAGCGAGTCGATTCAGTCTCCGCTCCTACCGCGGTGGCTGTGTTCCCACACGACCTCGCCCAACCACCACGCAGTTGGGCTGAACGCACGTACAACGTTGTCCGATATTCCACGATGCCACGGGGCGGTCATTTTGCGCCTCACGAAGAACCTGAGCTGCTGACGGCAGATATTCGCGACTTCCTCCGTCCTCTGCGCTAGCTGTTGCCGACCAGAAGGCTGGTGCCGTTTCTGGGTGGTGGCGCAGACGGGTACGATGAGCCGTATGGCGAGTCCTGAATCAGACACTCAGGGGCTTTCGGTCACGCCGTCAGCCCCTCACCTCCGCTGAGCCTCTGCTCCTGTTGCTGTCCGCGCTGCTCGCAGCACGACATCCGGGTGTCCTTTGGGCGCTGACCGCGGTGACGAGACGTTCTCTTGTTCGTACTCTCGCTTCGGAGCTATCTCGATGCCTTTCGCTCTCTATCTTCTTGCCCTGGTGGTCTTCGCCATGGGTACTTCCGAATTCATGCTCGCTGGCCTCGTGCCCGACATCTCAACATACTTCGCCGTTTCCGTGGGGACCGCTGGTCTCCTGACATCGGCATTCGCCGCGGGGATGGTGATCGGCGCACCGGTGATGGCTGCGTTCACTCGTCGCCTCCCCGTGAAAGCGACACTCTTGGGCTGCGTACTCGTGTTTGCGCTGTCACATATCGTCGGTGCACTCACGCCGGACTTCACTGTTCTGTTCATCACGCGTGTGATCGCGGCTATCGTCAATGCAGGCTTCTTGGCGGTCGCGCTGGGCGCGGCGACGAAACTCGTGGCACCCGATGCCAAAGGCCGGGCCGTGGCGGTTCTGCTGGCGGGTACCACTGTCGCGACCGTCGCCGGCGTTCCCGCGGGTGCACTGCTGGGTACGGCACTCGGCTGGCAGTCGACGTTCTGGGCGATCGCTCTTCTCTGTGTCCCCGCAGCGATCGGCATTGCCGCAGGCTTCACCACTCGAACCGACGACTCGTCAAGGGAAGAGCCGCCCTCGCCCTCGCCCTCGCTGCGGGCGGAGCTGGCGCAGCTGACCTCCCCGCGCCTTGTCCTGACGATGCTGCTTGCTGCCCTGGTCAATGCCGGGACCTTCGCCACGCTGACCTTCCTCGCGCCGATCGTCACAGACACCGCCGGTTTGAGCCAATGGTGGGTGTCGGTGGCTCTTGTGCTCTTCGGCGTCGGCTCCTTCTTCGGTGTCACCGCTGCGGGACGACTCTCCGATGCTCGACCCCGAATCGTCATCGTGGTGGGCGGCAGCGTTCTTGTGCTCGGGTGGGTCGCGTTGGCGCTCTTCGCGACGAATCCCGCTGCCCTGCTCGGGCTCGTTTTCACTCAGGGCGTGTTGGGGTTCGCTGTCGGGAGCACGCTGATCACGCGAGTGCTCTATGCGGCGCCGGGTGCGCCCACCATGGCTGGTTCTTACGCGACAGCGGCACTCAACGTGGGTGCAGCAACCGGTCCCGTCCTCGCCGCTGCCGCACTCAGCGTGAGGCCTGGCGCGCTCGGGCCTGTGTGGGTGGCCGTCATCGTGACCACAGCCGCATTGCTGCTCGCCGTCGCCCTTCTTCGGCGGATCGCACCCGCCGAGGGGGAAGTCGTGAAGTGACGCACGCAGACTCGCCGTTGACGGTCGAAGGCCGGTGCCGACTCGCACACCTCGGGCTGACTCGCCGGACGATCATCGCGAGACTACTCCTCGATGTTCACCCGCCGGAGGTCCCGGGCTGACCTGACCTCGTGACTCGACCGCTTCGGGTTGAGCAGTTTGAGCAGCGACAGCGCCAAGAGAGCACCGACGATGGCGCAGCCGGCCGGCAGCAGCATCGCCGTCTTCGCATTCGAGGCGTCGATGATGTTGCCGGCGAGGGCCGATCCGAAGGCGACGCCGAAGCCCAGGGAGGTACCCAGCCAGGCGAAGGCCTCGGTCAGGCGCCTCGGCGGTGCCAGCGCTTCGATGACGGAGTTCGCGCCGATGAGGCTCGGGGCGATCGTGAAGCCGACGATGAACAGGATGATCGTGTAGGAGACCATTCCCTGGGCCAGCATCATCGAACACGCGCCGATGGCCAGCAGGGCAACGGTGACGCCGAAACGGTGATGGGTTGCAGAGTTCCAGTTCCTCGACCCGTAGAGCGCACCGGCGATGAGTGAGCCCAGGGCGAAGGCGCTGAGCAGGATGCCGGCCAGGGACTTCACACCCTGCTCGTCGGCGAAGGCCACGGCGATGACGTCGATGGCGCCGAAGTTCACACCCAGGAACACATTGACGATGATGATCGTGAAGATCCCCGGATTGGAGAACACGTGCCCGCGAGCCTCTGTGGTGCGTTCGATCGGCGGGGGCTCGGTCGACTTTTGGATGTAGAGCAGAGCCGAGCCGATCCCGGCGGTGAGCATCGAGAGGATGATGCCTGCCGGGGGGAACACGGCAGTGGCGAGCACGGTGGCGACGACGGGGCCGGTGACGAAGAGCAGCTCATCGGCGACGGACTCCCAGGAGAAGGCGGTCTGCAGCTTTTTCGGCGAATCCACGATGTGTGACCAGCGCGAACGCACCAGCGACCCGACGGAGCCGACAGTGGCACCGCCGATTCCGGCGAAGACGAAGATGAGGCCCACCCACCAGTCTGCGTAGACGGAGACGATGAGCATCGAAAGCGCCACGAGGTGGGTGATGACGATGGGCACCATGACGGTGGCTTGGCCACGACGGTCGACAAGGCGCGCGATCCCGGGGCCGGCAAGAGCTTGGACGATCATGTACACGGCGGCGACGATGCCTGCCAGACCATAGGAGCCGCTGACGCCCTGGATGAACAGAACGATTCCCAGGCCCAGAACTGCGATGGGCATACGTGCAACAAGACCGGCCAAGGAGAACTTGAGAGCACCGGGAAGAGACAGAATTTCCCGATAGTTGTTGAACACCAGCAAAGTCTACCTAGCGCATGAAGCGTCCACTATACGGATACGACGTTGTTACCGGTGAGTCGAGTCACCTCGGCGACGGTCATTCGAGTCGCAGGCGAGCGATCAACCCAGGTCACAGGCAAGACACACCCGCGCACCGGGGCAAGGTGTCCGGGGGAATGTAACAAAAGCTATATAATTGCTGATATTGCAATCCTCTCCCGCCGGCACCCACGCCGCATTGACTGAAACCCGGAGTGCCGATGTCAGACCACAGCAGTTTCGATGATCTGTTCGACAGCCAGGAAGAGCGACCTCAGCGACCCCGCCGCAAGAAGAAGGTGTGGCGCAAGATCCTTGTCGCTCTGCTGGTGATCGTCATCCTCGGCGTGCTCGGTGTAGGCCTCTACCTGTGGAACGTGGGTCGGACCTTCGACAACAACGCGAACAAGCTCACCGACGAGCAGATCTTCGGTACGGAGCGTCCTGACGATCAGAAGGAAGACGGCGGCACGAATATCCTGCTGCTGGGCTCCGATGAGCCGATGGACCAGGTCGACGTCAATGACTCCCGCGGTCTGCGCTCGGACACGATCATGGTCATGCACATCCCGGAGTCCGGATCCAACGTCCAGGTCATGTCGATCCCGCGTGACAGCTGGGTCGACATCGAAGGCCATGGCAAGGCCAAGATCAACTCGGCACTCTCAACCGGTGGCCTGCCCCTGGCCGTGTCGACGATCTCGGACTTCATCGGCACGGAACTCGACCACGTCGCGATCATCGACTTCGAGGGCTTCAAGGCACTGACCGACAGCCTCGGCGGAGTGACCGTGAACTCCGAGCAGGCGTTTGAGAAGAACGGCTACACCTTCACCAAGGGAGAGAACGTCCTCGACGGCGACGAGGCGCTGACCTTCGTGCGCGAACGCAAGTCCTTCCAGGACGGTGACTTCCAGCGCGCCCGCAACCAGCAGGCCTTCATCCGGGGACTGACCAACGAGATTATCTCCGCCGACACCCTGTCGAACCCGAAGAAGATCCAGGACATGGTCAAGAACTTCTCCCCGTACATGTACGTCGACTCCGGTCTCGACGCCCAGTACATCTCCGCCACGGCCTTCGCCATGCGCGACGTCCGCCCCGGCGACATCGAGTTCTTCACCTCCCCAACCGCGGGAGTCGGCACCTCGAGTGACGGTCAGTCGATCGTCAACGTCGACGAAGAGGAACTGAAGAAGGTCCAGGACGCCTACAAGAACGACACTCTCGATGAGTACGTGCAGAACGCCCCGGAGTCGCACCTGTAAACTACTACGGATATCGATAGGGGCTACATAACAGGCTTACCGTTAGCCTTAGTTCGTATTGCAGACGAGTATTGATTAGCACCGGAAGTGAAATACGGTCGAGAGAGGTAACGAGCTAGTTCAATGAATACAGCGCTCCCGACGTCCAAAGACATGCGACAGATCTACTTCAAGCAACAGCGAAAGAAGAATATACTTCCGCAACACGCGGTATTGACCGCGGAGCTAAACGACGAAGTTAGAACCACTCGAGAAGTACTAGAGAAAACGACCGATCCACGACTAACGGTAGTCCTCGAAAAACAGCTACGTCTGCTACTGGAGGAGAAGCGAAAAACAGAGGAAGCATATTTCGATAGGCAAGCAGCCCGTGTCACAGATTATATATTAAATCAACCCAGTAGGATACGCCTGGCCCGAGGAAATGACTCGGATCGAGAAATAACGACTCTAAATAAGCGACGTTCAACTGTAACCCTCTTTGATCGCTATGTAGCAAAAGTTATGAGTCGTTCATTTAGTGTACGAAGTCACGGACGGGATTATATAATACAGAACGTATTAAATACCTTGCGAATGACGAATGGTTCGAGCGAGGCCACGCGCTCCCTAGTCCGAATCGACATTCGGAACTTTTTTCAGGAGATTGACCACGAAATCTTGAAAAAGAAGATCAATTCGAATCATGGTGTTCCACGCTTTGCATCGAAACATGTGAATTCCCTGCTCGACGCATACGAGCGCCTATATGAAAGGAAGGCAGGGCTCCCACAGGGAGTACCTTGCTCATCCGTCCTTTCGGAAATCTATCTAGAACCGCTAGACGAACGATTGAAGCAGCATCCGAATATAATCCTATATGTACGTTACGTCGACGATATTCTAATAATAGCCGACGGTGACACGGCGGGCGCAATAGATAAGGCGGTTGACAGTGAGCTTTCGCAGTTGCGGCTCGTTCGAAATCATCAGAAGTGCGATTCGATTGCTTATCCGTCACATGGAAATAAGCCGGCTGATATCACCTATTTAGGTTACCAATTCAAATTTTCCGGACGCACCGGTCAATTGATTGGAATTGACATATCTAAGTCTAAGCGAGATAGATATATAGGTGCCGCGAATAATTTACGTAAGTACGCAGGAAATGGCGTTTGTTGGAATAATGCCAATAATGTCGATCTATTCATTTCTGCATACCAATATTTGGTTGAACCGCACTATTCCAGCGGAGACAGAGATTCCATCCGGATACTATCGGGTCTTGCCTTCAGCGCAAGGTATGTGTTAAAAGTTAATTCGGATCTGAAGCATATCAAGGAGATCTTTCACGCAATTAGAGTCGGGCTGAACCCCATCTTAGGCACAATATTGAAAGCTAAATCGGGGAATCCAGGTTGCCCGTGTTGCGCCAGGCCCGTTCTTCGAGTTGATGATTTAAGATTCATCTTGAATAGACCCTATCGTCCGGCCAAAATTCTTCGGATGAAAGCCAGGCCTCACGTGGATGGCGTATTGCGCGACCAGGCTAGGGAGCTATTGTGGAACTCCTGAGGGGTGGCGCGTCGAGGCTGCGGGCTTTGGCGACTGAATGCCTTCCATTTGAACTGCCGTTGGAAGCTAGTCGACCTTGGCTCTATCAGTGGTTTGATTCTAAGATTGTGAGACTCAGTGGATATAAGGCGACGGTAGTCACCAGCAGCCGAAAGGATTTACTGCTGGTGGCGCTTCTCGGTTCGGGCGGCCGGCTTCCGGTTTTCGCTTCAGGCGGACATCTGATTAGGATTCCGATTTCTGGAGAGGGGATAGCCAAGAAGTGGCGAGCACCCGCCACCTTCTTGGTCAGACGTAATCAATTGAAAACCCGCAGGCTTGAGCTTCTTTCGCTCGGATCGCAGCTTGCGATCGCTTTCGTTTACGCAAACCACAGAGATTCACTACTCTATTATGGTAGTAGAAGTCACTCTGCGTTGAGATTTCCATCGCGGATCACATCTCCGGGGAAGCACCTGAGTTCCAAGTTTAAGGTAGCTGGAAAAGGTCAGGAGACGTCAATTGAAACCCGTGCAAGGGTATTGGGTACGTATAATTCGTTCTTTGCTTATGAGCGGTACGCATTTATTGGCGAATTCTACGACTCCAAAAGGTGGCATGCGCTCGAGGGCCATTGGAGATTTCTAAGGCGTCTAGACGTTTCCAATTGTTTTGGCAGTATCTACACTCATTCGTTTTCGTGGGCTACCAGTACCGACGCTCACAGCAAGGCGCATTTGGGCGGACTTCCCAAATTTGGCGATGCTGATTTGGGGCGTGTGTTCGATAAAGTGATGCAGGCTTCGAATTGGGGCGAGACTCACGGTATTTGTGTAGGACCTGAGTCGTCTAGGGTTTTCGCCGAGATTATCTTTCAAAAACTGGACTTGATTATTCGGCAGAGACTTCACAATACGGGTCTATCCGGTAGAGATTATGAGATCCTAAGGTATGTGGATGACTTTTTCGTGTTTGTGAGGGAGGAGCCGGATCTTGACCGTGTGACTGCGGTGATTAGTTCCGTATTGGAAGAAAGCGGATTTACACTTAATAGTTCGAAAACTAAAGACTATACAACGCCTTTTACTACTGCCATTTCTGAGCGCAAGGCGTCTCTGAAGATTTTTCTCAAGCACGCGCTTCCTTTTGACGGGTCCTTGCCTGGGTATGATATTAGAGAGATTGGCGTTCAGCTTCGTTCGACTATGATCAGCTCCGACAGCGATGCTCAGGCTATCGGTGCAGCGTTGACGCAGGTTGAACGACGATTGAGAAAGTTTTTAAAGCAAAGAGCTTCAAAGTGTGCCGATTATGAGGAGGCGCAGGAGCTCCTATCGTATGTGTGGAGTTTTGCGCACAGTATGCTTTACCTCTATTTGGCAAATCCCTCTGTTTCTTCTTCAATGAAATTGATTCGGACTTTGAGGGATGTGCGAAGGGCGTCCATGTTGTGTTCACAATTGACACCTCGTAGTCGATCGATGATTGATCTCGAATCATCTGAGTCTTTGCATTTTGCCGTAACCCGGGCTATTGGTCGTTTACTATTTACCTCAGGGGCCGAGATTGAAATTTGTCAGTTTCTTTCGTTGGCCTCTGCCAGTGACTTGGAAATGGCCTCAGGCGATAGTGTTTTGGCTGATTTGTGCAATCTTCTTCGCGAATATCTAACGTCCAATCGGGCTCCGAAATCTAATCAGGCGGGCCTCTTTTTATTGCTCTCGACTATGAAATATTTCTTAGCTCGGGATCGATCTGATCCAGCCCAAGTCGATCAGTTGCTAGCTGTATGTTCCGATTTCTCGGATCTTCTATTCGACGGTCAGTTCTTGCCACCTCGGTCAGTCGTGAGTCATGCGTCTCAGGAATTGTTGCTGCTTGCGTTGCTAGAGTGTCCATTTATCGATGAGGCTAGGAAATTTGCGCTTTTGAACAAGGGGTGGGTGTTGGCAACGCTGAGGGACCAGTTCGACTTTACAGGTGATCCGCTTCGCTCGGCGCGCCGGTTCTTGAAGCGTTGTATAGCTGATGAAGGGCTCGCACGTCGTGGCGTGGTTTCGTTGCCTACTCTGGGCGCTTTTGTGTGGGATGACGACTATTTTGACGACATGCTTTACGAAAAGGAGCCGCAGTTCGTATACTGAAGTTGGCTGTGTACTCTCTATGTCTCGGCATTGGAGAGAATATCGGAGGGTTGTCCTTTCGGAACATTGCGTTCAGCTCACACAATGAAAATTGGGGCGACCCACCTTTCGTTTGACATCGTCGTGTACAGGTGATGTCAAACGAAAGGCCCAATAGGTTCGGTCCTTGGTATCAAATTCGGGTTTGTATTGAAGCAAAATGCACAGGCCATTGTTGCCGGCGGGGCGCAATGCCCAGCTTCGCACCCGTATCGGGTGATGTCGCCTCAGCTGCCGAACTGGACCTTGTGGACTCCGTGAGGTGCGCCCCACTCGCCGCCGTTCGACACTTCGTCATTGGAGACACCGACGGACATCGTCTCGCCGGTGACGGTGTTCTCATAGGTCGAATAGATGGTCCCTGCGGCTCCGTCGCCGCCGGTCCTGACCCAGTGGGTCGCATCCTCGTTGCCGTGCTCGTTCAGAGCCTCGACGACCTGCGGTGAGGCAAAGGCTTCGACCCGGTCGGCGTTGTCTGCGCCCCAGGCTCTGACGAGCTCATCGGCGTAGATGCCGGTGTCGGTGGGAAAGTGAACCGATTGCGGTGCGGCGTCGGCAGCTGTGCTCGTACCCTCTGCGGGTGCGGGGGCTGCCAGTGCGGGGCCACTGGCCAGGCCGATTCCTGCGAGGCTGGCGACCGCGGCGATTCCCAGAGCTGCTGCGTGATTGCGGATGGTGGTCTTCATCGTGTTGATCCTTCTTCTTCGAGGGGCGTCTTCTGTCGGAGTTGCCACCGGATGGGTGACACATCAGCGACGCGGCCCAGTATTGCCGCCGCGCTTGAAGTCAGAACCACAGCGGCTGGGAGGAGGCTCGGAGCGTGTAACAGCTTGGAGACGAGCTGTCGGCAGTTCTGCGGCGGTGACTGACACAGGCCAGGGCAAAGGCTCTCACACCACAACATCTCTTGCCTGATAGCTGGGTGCGAGGAAGTCCTGGGCAGAGTCGACCCGACCGTGACGAACGGTTGTTGCCGAGCACCGTTTGCTACGTTTTCGACAGAACAGTGAAACCCGATCGTGACCGGACCTCGCCGAGGTTGCCCGCCGTCCCCGTCGACCGCGCAGACCTGCACGTGGTCCCCGCCGGTTACCCCAAAGGCACTTCCCGTCGGTTTCGCTGTCCTCGCGTGAAGTAGACCGCAGCCAGCACTGTCGCGATGACAAGCAGACCGAGAGCTCCGATGAGAGCTGCCGTCAGCCCGAGTAAGGCGAGAAGTCCGCTGGTGGCCATGATGCCCAGGGCATTCGTCGTCCGCAGCAGTGCGAACATCTCCGCTCGACGTTCCTCCGGTGCAAGGCTGTCGAGTGCGAGCAGATAGAAGGTGTCGAGCATCGGCAGGAACCATCCGACGATGAGGGCACCGGCAAGTGTCAGCGCAATATGCCCATCGATGAGGAGCAGGGAGAAGGCGAGCGTGGTGATGGCGAAGAAGGTTGTGACCTTCCACCGCCCGGGCATGCGGTTGCGGATGCTCACCCAGACTCCGCCGAGGACCGAGCCGATGCACATCGCCAGGGCAAACAGGAAGGCCCAGGCCGGGCTGAGCCCGAACGACAGTGCGAAGGACACCGCTCCCACCTCGATTCCCGCAATGGAGGCTCCGGTCGCGCCGGAGGCGAACAGCCAGATCCAGACCGCACCCGGCACCGGAGCTCGACGTCCCGAACCCGACACAGCCGCAGGCGTCGACCGGGCCTCGGGGGTGGCGGGGATGAGCAGCATCGGCCCCGCGCCGAGGGCGGTGACAACAGCCATCGCCGCGACGGGTGACCAGGCGCCGAGTAGGGATGCCAGCACTGGTGAGGTGGCGAAGGCGACCTCGTTGAGGGTGGCAGCGATTCCCAAGGCGCGTGGCATTCCCGAGAGCTCGACGAGGTGGTCTAGCAGTGTTCGCATGTAACCGTAGGCCGCACCATTGACCAGACCGGCCACGACGACGGCGACGACGAGGTAGCCGAACGGTGCCGAGGCAGCGGCCAGGATCGTCACCGCGAGCAGCCCGAGCGTCCGGAAGGCGATGAGTGTGCGCAGGTAGCCGACGCTGCCGAACCGGTAGCCCAGGCGAGTGATGGGCACCGAGCCGAGGAACTGTGCCGCCGTCATCGCAAAGACCAAGCCGGCACCTGACTCGGCGGACCCGGTCAGCGGCAGTGCGAGGAGGGCGAAGGCAATGGGTGCCGCCGCCTGCGGAACACCGAAGGTCCCGTAGCCGATCTGCCAGCACAGCACGTTGACGCGCGAACGCGACGAACCGCCCTCGCCTTGCGATGTATCAGCCCCGGGTCGCCTCATCAGGCACCGATGACCACGCGGATGAAGTCGACCGAGGCCTCCTGACCTGCCGTGTAGGAGTAGTCCCGGTCGGTGGAGATTCGTGTCGACTTTCCCGCGGAGAGCGTCAGGGATTCGTCGTTGAGTTCGAGGACGAGTTCCCCGGACAGAACGTGGAGGATCTCCTCGGTGCCGGCACGGTCGGCTTCAGCCTGATACCGCACACTTGGCCCCAGATGCCACCGCCACAGCTCGGTGCCGGGAACGGAAGATGCGCCGAGGATGTACGCGGTGCTGTCGCGCGGACCCTCCCAAGCCAGGGTGTGATCGGTGCTGGGATCTGAATGTTCGGTGCTGCCGAGGGCCGCAGACCGTCCCGGTTCTGATGGCGAGGGCGTCGAGCTGCCGGGTCCCGACGCGGCAGCATCGCTCAGGGCCAGATCGGCGAAGCTCACATCGAGGGCATGGGCGATGCGGTCGATGGTGGCCAGACTCGGGTTCGCCTGGGCCAGCTCGATCTGAGTGAGCATACGTCGGCTCAGCGCAGCCTCGTTCGCCAGCCTTTGGATGGTCCACCCCCGCACCTTGCGACGGCTACGGACCCGGTGTCCGACGCGATCGAGGAAGGTCTGGATGCGCGGGCTCTTCATTGACATGATGAGTACTATATTGCACTCTAAATCTGAGCACTATATTTCTCGAACGAAGGAAGCCAGTTGGTACAGATCGAAGCGTTCGCTGTCGAGCAGTGGATGAATGCCTACGAAGATTGGTGCCGCTTCAACTTGGCCGAGACCTGCGTGCGATCGTTGACCCTGAACGAACTCGTCGACCTCACCGGGGACCGGTCGGCCTTCTGGGAGGCGCTTGGCCAGACGCAGCTGACGTACGGGCCCATCATCGGCAGCCCCCGACTGCGAGAGCTCGTGGCCGAACTCTACGAACACAAGAGCGCCGACGATGTGATGATCACACATGGCGCGATCGGCGCTAATTCTCTGGTCTACTCCGCCCTAGTTGAACGCGGCGACCATGTCGTCACTGTGGTCCCCACATATCAGCAGCATTACTCGATCCCGGAGAGCATGGGCGCCGAGGTGGACCTCGTCCACCTGCGAGCAGACGATGGCTGGCTGCCGCGCCTTGCTGACATCGCTGCCGCAGTGACGTCGGAGACGAAGCTGATTGCGCTGAACAATCCGAATAACCCCACAGGTGCGCTGATTCCCCGCGACCGTATGGAGGCCATCGTCGACATTGCCCGTGAGGTCGGGGCCTGGGTGGTCTGCGACGAGGTCTACCGCGGAGTCGATCAGGACGGCGACGGGTTCTCTGCGTCAATCGTCGACCTCTACGAGAGGGGCATCTCCACAGGAAGCATGTCGAAACCGTATGCGCTGGCAGGTCTGCGGTTGGGATGGATCGTCGGACCTCGCGACTTCCTGGAATCTGTTGGGACCCACCGCGACTACACCACGATCAGCGTCGGCCGCATCGACGACGCGCTCGCCGTCGTGGCCCTGGAGAACCGAGACACAATCCTCGCCCAGTCGCGAGCGATCACCCGGGAGAACCTGGCCGTCCTCGACGACTGGGTCGCCTCACGGGAGGACGTCAGCTATGTGAAGCCGCAGTCTGGCACCACATCACTCATTCGTTACACTGCGGACATCGACTCCTACGACTTCTGCCGTCGGCTCCTCGACGAACACGGAGTCATGTTCACTCCCGGCGATGCTTTCGACATCTCACGCACTTTCCGCGTCGGCTTCGCCGACGACACGGAGACGTTGAGGTCTGGGCTGGCGCTGACCGGAGACTTCCTCGACGGTCTCGGGAAATAAGCAGGGCATCATCATTGCCTCGCCGAGGTGGTTCTTCGTTCTCGTCGGACGTGATCCGGGCCATATGAAGACTGGGGTCGAGGCCCTAGAGTGGGCTCTGAGATTCATCCCATTCGTCACTTGGAGGAAGTGGACGATCCGAGCAGAGAGCGGAGGCCCGCATGACCTACGTGATCGCGCAGCCGTGCATCGATGTCAAGGACAAGTCGTGTGTCGACGAATGTCCTGTCGATTGCATCTACGAAGGTGAACGCAGTCTCTACATCCATCCCGACGAATGCATCGACTGCGGTGCCTGCGAACCGGTCTGCCCCGTCGAGGCGATCTTCTATGAAGACGATGTCCCGGAGGAATGGGCGGACTACTACACCTATAACGTGGACTTCTTCGACGAGCTCGGTTCGCCGGGAGGCGCTGCAGCCCTGGGCAACACCGGCCGGGACCACCCAGCCATCGCCGCCCTGCCGCCTCAGAATCAGGACGTCGAGCTGTAACCAGCTGGTGGCTGGGAGCCGCTTCGGGCTACTCCAGCACCCCATCCACCAATGTCCGAGCGTCGTGCTGGACGGCCCGCAGATGGTCCTCATCGCGCAGAGACTCGGCGTAGATCTTGTACACGTCCTCCGTGCCGGAGGGTCGCACCGCGAACCAGGAGTTCTCGGTCGTGACCTTGAGCCCGCCGATGGGTGCGTTGTTTCCCGGCGCCGAGGTGAGTGTTGAGGTCACCGGTTCACCGCCGACGGTCTTCGCCTTCACCTGGGAGGCGTCGAGTGCTCCCAGTTTCGCCTTCTGCTCCCGGGTGGCCGGGGCGTCCTGGCGGGCGTAGGCGCTGGTGCCGAAGTTCGCAGCCAGTCCCGCATAGCGCTGGGATGGAGTCTGTCCGGTCTTCGCGGTCATCTCAGCGGCCAGCAGAGCCATGATGATGCCGTCCTTGTCAGTCGACCAGACCTTGCCGTTGCGACGCAGGAACGATGCGCCAGCAGATTCCTCACCGCCGAAGGCCAGTGTCGAATCGAGGAGTCCGGGGACGAACCATTTGAACCCGACGGGAACCTCGAACAGTCGCCGATCATGGGCGGCGACGATTCGGTCGACGATCGAAGAGGTGACCAGCGTCTTGCCGATGCCGGCGCTGGAGGACCATTCGGGTCGGTTGTCGAGCAGGTAGTCGATGGCAGTCGCCAGATAGTGGTTGGGGTTCATCAGCCCGGCGTCGGGAGTGACGATGCCGTGGCGGTCGGCATCGGCGTCATTGCCCGTGGCGATGTCGAAGTCGTTGCGGGAGGCGATGAGCCCGGCCATGGCGTAGGGCGAGGAGCAGTCCATGCGGATGTTCTCGTCCCAGTCCAGGGTCATGAATGACCAGGTGGGGTCGATCTCGGGGTGGACGACGGTGAGATTGAGATCGAAGTCCTCGGCAATCGCGGCCCAGTAGTCGACGCTGGCTCCGCCCAAGGGGTCGGCGCCGATGTGGATGTCGGAGCTGCGGATGACGTCGAGGTCGATGACCGACTCGAGGTCCTCGGTGTAGTTGGAGATGAAGTCGAAGTTCTCGGTGTTCTCCAGGTGGAAGGCCCGCTGGAACCCGGTGCGTGGAATCTTCTCCCATCCTGCTTCGAGGTAGGAGTTCGCGCGTTCGGCGATCCACGTCGTTGTCTCTGAGCCGGCCGGGCCGCCGTGCGGTGGGTTGTATTTGATGCCGCCGTCGGAGGGCGGGTTGTGGCTGGGGGTCACGATGATGCCGTCGGCCTGCGCATCCGTTGCGGTCTTGCCCGCGTTGAAACCCAGAATCGCGTGGGAGAGCACCGGCGTGGGAGTGAAGCCGTCACGCTCATCGATGAGTGCGGGCACCTCAGCCGCGGCGAGGACTTCGAGGACGGTGAGGAAAGCGGGTTCGCTCAGCGCGTGGGTGTCACGGCCTAGGAAGATGGGCCCGTGGATGCCCTGTTTCTTCCGGAAGTCGACGATGGCGGCGGTGATCGCTGCGATGTGGGCTTCGTTGAATGCGCGGTTGAAGCTTGACCCGCGGTGTCCCGAGGTCCCGAAGCTCACAGCCTGCGCGGGCACGGAGGAATCGGGGACGAGATCGTAATAGGAATCAAGCAGTGCAGAGATATCGACGAGATCCCTGTCCTGGGCCAGCTGGCCGGCGCGAGTAGTCATAGAACTACTGTGCCAAACACCGACGGCCTCGCACAGTTGTGTCCACGGAGTTCTTGCATCGTGGACGGTGAGGGGTCCGATCTGCCTGACCTCAGACGGCGTGAACCGTCACATCACCCACGGCTCCTCGCCGTTTTCGGACACGATCGGCTTGCCGTGGTCGAGGTTCCAGGATCCCATGCCGCCGGTGACGTTATAGGCGTCGAAGCCGTTGTTCGTCAGCCAGGCGACTGCGCGGTGGGAGCGTCCGCCGGTGCGGCAGATGACGTACATGTCGTCATCGAGGGGGAGATCGTCGAGCCGGGTGGGCAGTTCGCCCAGCGGCACGTGCAGTGCGCCCTCGATGTGCCCGGCCTCCCACTCGTCGTCCTCACGAACGTCGATGATGGCAGCGCCTTCGGGGATCTTTGTCACGGAGACTGATTCTTCATCCATGCTCACAGTCTAGGCATGAGCACATTCGCCGTGCATCCCGCGACCGTCGACAGCCTCGTAGAGCACAGCACCCAGTCCTATTGACACCGCGCGGCCACGTATCTGACCTGAGGTGAATCAGTGTCTGATGGTTGCCTGACAAACCTGGAAACTTCTCTACGCCCTCTTCTGTTGTCGGCGGCCCCGTGTGAGACTTGGGTCAAGAATCGTCTGTGAAGGGAATGTTGATGAGCAGCAGAGACATAAGCAACGAATCCACCGGCGAGAAGAAGGCACGCGATGCCGCGGCGAAGCTCGACGAGGCGACCGAGCCACTGGGAGGCACCTCCGAAGTCGATTCGCAGGCGCAGGTCGGCTACACCGAAGAGAACGTCGAAGACCGTGCCCAAGATACGGCCGCTGACATCGGTGTGACCCTTCATCGCAACCCCGACGGCTCACATACGGCCGTCGATGAAAGCGCTGTGAAGGCTGCTGAGAGAGACGCCGACGAGAGCCCAGCCGCAAAGGGCAACGCGACGCAGAGAGCGGGCGCAGGCGCTGACACTGGGTCCCTCGAGCAGAAAGACGTCGTGAAGATCCTCCGCGACAGCGGCTATGTGATGCTCACGACCGCCCTCGACGACGGCAAGCTGCTCGCCCACCCGATGGTGCCCCAAGAGGTCACCGACGACGGTGACGTGTGGTTCTTCATCGGTCTGCAGGGCGACCAAGCAACAGCACTGCTGCAGAATCCGCAAGTCAATATCGCCGTCTCCGAGGCGGGCAACTGGCTCTCGGTGGCCGGTCGGGTCGACTTCGTCGATGATCAGGCCAAGCTCGCTAAGCTCTGGAACAAGGAAGCTGCCACCTGGTTCGACGGCGGCCTGACCGACCCGGAGCTCGGTCTGATCAAGGTCACCGGAGAGTCCGCACAGCACTGGGGTCTCAAAGGCGGCAAGGTCGCTGGCTTGGCCCAGATCGTCAAAGCTAAGGTCACGGGACAGCGCACCGGGGGAGGCAGCAGCACCACAGAACTCTGAGCCTAGGCCGCACTGACCACTGCCGCGTCTCATCTCACACCACACTTCGCAGCTTGCGGTCTAGCATGGAGACATGGCAAAGACGATCGTCATCATCGGTGCAGGGCTGGCCGGAACCACCGCCGCCCGGGAGCTCAGCGAACGCGGTCAGGCGGTCACACTCGTCGACCCGGCCGCGGGGGAGACCAGCGAACGGCCCCCACTGTCGAAGCACCTCTTCGACGACTCCAGGTACCACCTGCCCTTCCATCTCGAGGCAAGTGACCTCATCACCTTCGTCCGTGACAAGGCCACAGAGATCACCCTCGCCGAGGCGGCGGCCCACTCCCAGCAGGCCAGTCCCACCGTAGACACCCCAGTAGCCGGCACCGTCCACTTGGCGTCGGGGGAGACTCTGGACTTCACCCACTGCATCCTCGCTACGGGCATGGAGGCGAACCGACCGGAGATCCCCGGATACCCGGATGCACTGCCCGTGTACAACCTGGCCGAGGCGGAGTGGATCCGTGAGTTCGTAGCCGAGTCCGATGGGCCACTGAACGTCGGAGTCCTCGGCTCCGGATACTTAGGCATGGAAGTGGCCACCTCGGCGGTCGCGGCTGGTCATGAGGCGACCATATATCTGCGCGGCGATGAGCCCCTGCGCAAGCAGCTCTCGGAGCCCGTGCGCACGGCCCTGTTTGAGAAGCACAAAGAAGCCGGCGTGAAGTTCGTGGCGCACACCAGCAGCCCGGACGACATCCCGGCAGATACTCACAACCTGTTCGTCACCAGCGTCGGTGCTCGCCCGGCTCTGATTCCCATCGATGGCGTTCGACCCGCCGAGGCGTGGGAGGTGAATGAGAAATTGGCAACATCTCACGCCGGAGTCTGGGCTGCGGGTGATTGCGCACTCATCACCGACGGAGCCTTCGCCCTCGACCACCCGTGGGCATGTGAGCCCGTGGCTGAGAGCCACGGCAAGTACCTTGCCGAACTGCTCAGCTCCGACGACGGCGGCACCGGCGAACCCTGGTCGGATATCCCGTGGCACTGGAGTTTCCAAGGCCCAGAAAAAGTCTTCACTGCAGGTCTGACCAGCCCCGATGCCACAGATACGCTCATCAGGCACGATCCCAGCGGCAAGAAATTCCAGGTCTTCCATTTCGACGGATCAGCCCCAGACGCACAGCTCGTTGGTGTCGAGACGCTCAACTGGCCTCCTCTGCAAGCCGCGGCTCGTCGCGTACTAGCGGGTAATAACATTCCGACGAGGGCTCAGATCGAGGACCCCGATTTCAACTTCAAGGCTCATAGCCGACTGTGAGAATCGGCCACCCTCATCACGTAGACTTCCTGTGTTCGCCCCCAGTCGCCGACGAGAGAAACTTCTGTTCATGGATATGGCTAAGCTAGCTGAGGAGCACGGGCTCGAAAGAGTCGGCGGGCGGCCGTCACTGCCCGAGTACATTAAGCAGCTGATCACTCGCAGCGACTTCACCTACACTCTCGCCAAATACCGGATGCAGAGTGAGAACGAACGCAACCGCCTCGGTATGCTCTGGGTGTTGCTGCGACCAGCGTTCTCAGCCCTGATCTACGGCACGGTCTTCGGGTACATCATGAAGGGCGCCACAGCGCGACCCGACGACTTCGCACCCTTCGTCATCATCGGCGTCTTCGTCCTCGAGTTCTTCAACACCTCGATGAACGGTGGTGCGAAGTCGATCATCTCGAACGCATCCCTTGTGCAATCCCTGCCGTTCCCGCGCATCGTGCTGCCGATCGCCACGGTGTTTCAGAATCTCCTCAACTTCATCCCCACATTCATCTTCATGGCACTCCTTGTCATGCTTTGGGGAGCGCGGCCTAGCTGGGACTGGTTCCTCTTCATCCCGCTGGTCATACTGTTCTGGATCTTCAATCAAGGCGTGGCATTCATCTTCGCTCGGGCCACGGTCCACTTCCGTGATCTCTCCCAGGTCACTCCCTTCATTTCGCGCATGATCTTCTACACCTCTGGTGTGTTCTTCGACCTCAAGGTCATGGTCGAAAAGATCAATCCCGCACTGCAGCCCTTCGCCGATTGGCAGCCACTGAACAATGTGCTGTCAATCGCTCGCGGCATCCTCATGAAGGACGGAGTCATTCCCTACGACTACTTCTGGCACCTTGCCATCTGGGCTTTCGGTATTTTCATCATCGGCTTCGTCTTCTTCTGGCAGGCCGAGGAAAGGTTCGGTCGCGATGAGTGAGACGGAAGAACCGGAAACGTTCGATACAGGCAACCTTCCTGACGTAACGAGGAACAACCCGCCCGTCGTGGTCTGCGACAACGTCCACGTCCGTTACAAGACCTTGGCTACGGGCAAGAAGCTCAAGCTCGGCAGCAAAGACGTGATGACGAAGCGGCGCGGTCTCCGAGAGGTCCATGCTCTCAAGGGCGTCAGCTTCGTCGCCCACAAAAACGAATCCATCGGCATCATCGGCAGCAACGGCTCCGGCAAATCCACGCTCATGCGTTCGATCACGGGCCTAACGCCCACCTCGGAGGGTGCGATCTACGCGACCTCGAGGCCGAACCTCCTCGGCGTCGGAGCAGCGTTGATCCCTGACCTCTCCGGTGCACGCAACATTGTTCTCGGCTCCCTGGCTCTCGGGCTCACCCGCGCCGAGGTGGAGGAGAGGTTCGACGATATCGTCGAGTTCACCGGACTGAGCGATTTCATCGATCTGCCGATGCGAACGTATTCCTCGGGAATGTCCCAGAGGCTGAAGTTCGCCATCGCGACTTCAGTCCAGCACGAGATCCTCATCGTCGATGAGGCGCTCAACGTCGGTGACAAGAAGTTCCGCGACCGGTCCGAGGGCCGAATCCGTGCGATCCGAGAGAACGCCGGTACGGTCTTCCTCGTCTCCCACTCGATGCGCACGATCAAAGACACCTGCAACCGTGCGTTGTGGATCGAGCAGGGTGTCCTGCGCGCAGACGGTCCGGCTCTTGAAGTCATCAGGGAATACCAGGCCTTCACGAAGGCTCAGAAGGACTGATCGCGAAAGCGACCAAAGGACTGCTGTCACGCGCGGTCACCTTGTGAGACGCGCTCGTTCATCGCCTGGCAAATAGGGCATCGCGCGCATCATCCAGGGCATTTCCGCCGGTGGAGAGTTCGGTTCGGTGAAGGCCAGCGAGGTCAACCACGTCGACCTCTTCGTCCGGTCCGGGGGCTTTCCCACTCCGGTGTCGTTCCCTTTCGTCATCGGCCGTGATCTCGTGGGTACCCTCGTCGCCATCGGGGAAACAGCCGAGAACTTCAGGTCGGGCGATCGAGTGTGATCCAACAGCCTCGGCTATGAGGGTCGCCAAGGCACGTTCGCCGAATTCGTCGTTGCACCGGTCGAACGGCTTTACCCTCTTCCCGAAGGCCTCGACCCTGCCGAGGCGGCCCCTGTCCTGCACGTGGCAGGAACCGCCTCTATCGGACTCGTCCGAGAGGCGGCGCTGCGACCGGGGGAGACTATCGTGGTCGGCTCGGCCAGTGGGGCAGTGGGCACAGCGATCGTCCGACTCGCGGCAGTCATGGGTGCCCGTGTCATCGCCGGTGGCTCAACCGGAGACGAACATTGGGTGAGCGACTGCGGAGCCGACCTTGTCATCGATAAGCATGCCCCTGACTACTACATGCAAGTCGAGCGGGCTGCCCCGCGCGGCGTCGACGTGTGGTGGGATGCCAGCGGCGACGATGACTTCGAAAAGTCAGTTCCCCTGCTCGCGCACGGTGCGCGGGTGATCGTGATGGCCGGAATGCAATCCTCGCCGAGGGTGCCTATCAACCAGCTCTACACCCGCGATGCCAGCGTGCTCGGGTTCGCGATCAGCAACGCCTCGGCCGCGGACCTCGCCGAGGCGGCGAAGGTGATCAACCAGATGCTGGCAACTGGGCGTCTGAAAGGTCGAGTGGGTGCGACGTTCCACCTCGCTGAGGCGGCCGACGCCCACCGCGCCCTCGAAGCCGGGGGAGTTTACGGCCGACTCCTCATCGTGCCGTGACGTTCGGCACTAGGCCAGTGTGACTACCCCGCAGAAACGAAGGGACCGACCCTGTACGTGAACGGGAACCCACTGAAGGCATATCGCGAGAGGTCCAATAGCCAAATGGAAAGTCTTTTGAGGTAGGGCGGTCTAGTTTTCCTTTACGACATCCCGTAAAGAAAAAGTAGACATCGTAGAATCGATTCGCTTCCAATTCGTGGCTCCGCCCGTTGAAAGGCAGGCTACGTAGCTCGGTCCATCCTGCTCATACTCTGCTGTCGGATTCACTGTACAGACCGTAGGCGTTGACTGGCTGGAGATAGTGAGCATTCCTGCCGGTAGCATCCCCGCGGACTAGGCGCCCATCCTGTACGAGTCGATCCAGCGCACCTCTCGCTCCGGCTAGTGTCAGTCCTGTCAATTTGGAGTAGTCGCCGGATGAAATTCGATCTTGAACCTCAAACCATTGGCTAACAACTTCGGAAGCTGCATCCCCTCCTGGAGTGATGAACCAGAGGACTCGCTGGCGTTGCAACATCTTGCGGTCGGCGGTCTGTCCTCCCACGATGCGGCGAGCTTCGTTCGAAAGTGTCCACACATTCTTCAGCGGAGATATCAGAGGCTGCCCATCAACTACACATCTGTGTGCAATCTCGAGGGCCTCTGCGGCTTCTTCGGTTGTACGTTGCAATATCTTAGACATGCGCTTCACCGTTGTGAACGGATTTCTCAACAGCGTGTAAACAATGAGCGCGATTTGGACGTCGCGTTGCCTGGCCGCTGGCTGAATCTTCGAAGTCAACCGAATGATCGGCAATAGTGGCTGTCCACCCGCGAGGCGAACTCGAACTCGAGGTCCAGGCTCTTCAACAAGCAGTGGTGGTCGGTGTCCGATAGTGACCATTTCTCGGTACATTCTGTCTACCCCGACTCCTTGCTTATCGACCAGGCCAAGTGCACGGGAGGCATCTGCCAGCGCGGGGTATCGACTGAACCGCTGGGTCAACACGTTGTCTGCTGAAATTCCGCCGACAAAACCCCCTGGAGATATGACCGTCAGTGACGCATCGGCTTCAATCCAGGTCGCCGTCGTTGGCTCCTGCCGATTCCAGTCGCGATGGACGACTCCGTTGAGGACTGCTTCTCGGGCAGACCGCGTCGGCAACTGCCTAAGCGCGCGTTCCGAAAATTCACCAGGGAGCGTAACCCTGTCGTTAGCGGCATCCAGAAGTGCTTCGACCCGCTCAATTTGTTCGAGGAGACTTAGGCCTTCGTAGGCTGAATCGGAGGCAAGGATATCTCCGCCTTCGACATCGAGTCGGGTCCACGTAAGCCACGCGCGCGGAGCAGGGCAGAAGAGAATCGCTCCCGCCTCGGTTAGGTAGCCGTCAACGCTGAGCACGCCAATCCGGCGTAACATGTCGGCGGGAGCAGCCGTAGCCAGGTCAGTCTGAGCGTCATCGGATCCGTCGCGCCTCGCCAAGTAATCCCGGGCGACTGCAACGGCCGCTGGCTTCACGCTATCTAGGGTGAATGCTGTGAGCCGAGCCATAGAGTCCCAACCGCTGCGATCTTGTCGACGGGCCCACCACTCACCGCGATCTACGGGGACGGAGGAATCGCCCACTCTCCAGCGGATTCGTCCGCCTGTATCGTCCACAGGCTCGCGTGCCTCGGCCACATAGATAACTAGCAGCCGAATTCCTTGCTCTATACGTTCTTCGATCTCGGGAGCGACTTCGACTCGTCTGTAAATCTGTTGACGTAACCATTCGATGTCTAGGTCTGTACCGAGAAGATCGCCAGAGCGGTCTTCAACTCCGATGATCAATGCTCCGCCACCAGGGGTGTTCGCCATGGAGGCAACTTCATTCGCGAGCTGATCAGCGGCTTTCGTGTTTTCCGGTGTACCAGGAAGTAGACGCCCGGCGGCACCTCGGCGTCCGGCTTCTTCTTTGAAATCCACTCGCTGCCGTTCGGCGCTGTCAGGCAAGGTACCGTTTCGCAACGAGTTGAGGCATTCATCCACCTCTTCGCGAGACCGTGCGCGGTCCCTCATCAGTTCTGTTCCTGGCTCAAACGAAAACTCATTCTGCGGTTGACTCATAACTTTTACTTTACACTACCCGCTAAAGAGAAAGTTTGTTGTAGAAGAGCCCGGAGCTTTCGCTTTACCAGCCGTGAAGCGGAGTGGTTTTAGTTCTCCCGGCGGTTTTAGATTCAGACCGGTCGACCACGCGATGAGAGCTGAATAAGCTCGAAGTCGATAAGCGGCGCCCCGGTTGTTCGTCGCTTATCGTTCACCCTTCACTGTAAGAGGTCTCTCACCCCTCGCTAGCTGCGCCGTCTTTACCAGCCGCAAACTGCGCGAAGTACTCCAGCGCCTCGAACGAGTCCACGGCGTCCGGGGTTGCCACCTTCTCCAGTGGATGCCCCTGGATGAGACGCTTGACCGGCACTTCGAGCTTCTTGCCCGTCTTGGTGTGCGGGACGGCGGGCACGGCGATGATGTCATCGGGCACGTGTCGAGGTGAGGCCTTTTCCTTCAGATCCCGGGCGATCCGCTTCCGCAAGCTATCATCAAGCGAAACTCCCTCAGCCAATACAACGAACAACGGCATCCAGTACCCGCCGTCGGGCTGCTCGGCACCGATGACCAGGGACTCGGCCACCTCGGGGATGCCATCGACGACGTCGTAGATGTCGGCACTGCCCAGGCGCACTCCCTGCCGATTGAGGGTGGCGTCCGAGCGGCCGGAGATGATGACGCTGCCGCGGTCGGTGATGGTGATCCAGTCGCCGTGGCGCCAGACTCCGGGGAACATCGAGAAGTACGTGTCGCGGTAGCGCTCACCGTCCGGATCGTTCCAGAACTTCACCGGCATCGACGGCATCGGGGCGGTGATGACCATCTCCCCGACCTCGCCAATTAAAGGCTGCCCCGAGTCATCCCAGGACTCCAACGCCACACCGAGCACCGGCCGCGAGAGCTCGCCAGCCCAGATCGGACAGTTCGGAGCGGACCCGGCGAAGCCGCTGACGACGTCCGTGCCGCCGCTCGTCGAGGCCAGCTGCACGCGCTCGCCCACGGCATCGCGCACCCACGGGAAGCAGTGGGCGGGCACCGGGGCACCGGTGGCACCGATCGTCCGCAGCGCAGAGAGGTCGAATTCGGTGCCGGGTTCGATCCCGGCCTTCATCCCGGCCAGGAAGATCCCGGGACTGACCCCGAGCACATTCGCCTCCGTGTCCGCGGCGATCTCCCACAGCCGGCCCGGCCCCGGATAGAGGGGACTGCCGTCGAAGCACACCGTGGTCGCACCGCCCACCAGCGCCGAGGCGACGAGGTTCCACATCATCCAGTTCGTATTCGTGTACCAGAAGAACCGGTCACCGGGGCGAATGTCGAGGTGGAGACCCAGCAGACGCAGATGATCGATGACGACCCCGCCGTGGCTGTGCACGATCCCCTTGGGAATCCCCGTCGTGCCCGAGGAATACAGCACCCACAGCGGGGTATCGAAATCGACGCGCGCGAACTCGGGTTCGACATCCCCGGAAGCGACATCGTCCCAGGTGGTGAGGTTCGTGATCCGCCCGTGTTCATCGATGAATTCCTCGCCGAGGTTGCCCACCCCGACCACGGCCCGCAGGCTCGGCATCCGGTTGGCCAGATCCGCGACCTGGTCGCGGCGGTCGAAAGCCTGCCCGTTCCACAGGTATCCGTCGGCGGCGAAGAGCACCTTCGGTTCGAGCTGGCCGAGTTTCGTCCCGGCACCTTCGGCCGCGTAGTCCTGGGCGCAGGCGGACCAGATGGCTCCGACGGAAGCGGTCGCGAGGAACGCGATGAGGGTGTGGTGGGTGTTCGGGAGGTAGCCGACGACACGGTCGCCTTGTTCGACTCCTTGCTCACGCAGCCAGGCGGCGACGGATCCAACTTGGCGACGCAGCTCGCGCCAGGTGGTTTCGGTGCGCTCGCCGGATTCTTTGATGGTGATGATGGCCGGTTCGTCAGCGAGAGTGTCGTCGAGGCCGGCCCGCAGTGCGTGTTCGGCGTAGTTGAGCCGGGTCCCGGGGAACCAGGTGGCCCCGGGCATGGACCGATCGGCGAGGACTTCTGTGTAGGGCTCGTCGGCGATGACGTCGAAGAAGTCCCAGACCGCACCCCAGAATCCGTCGAGGTCGCTGACCGACCAGTTCCACAGATCGTCATAGTCGGCCATTGTTTGGTCGGTGCGCTGATTCGCGAAGTCGATGAAGTCAGCGATCTGCGGTCGCGGGGTCTGGTCGGGGTCGGGAAGCCAGATCGGTTCAGCGGTCAATTCTTCTCCTCAGCACTTCGGTGTACGGCAACGGGCGAGGTCTTCACCAGCACGAATGAGATGCACTCAGTCTGCAGTGGAGACGTTGAGTCCACCTTACGCCGCTGACTCTGCTGCCTTTGTCGGCTGTCCATAACGCAACTGCGCCGCTGAGAACTCTCAGCGGCGCAGTCGATAGGAAGGTGGTTTGAGGTTCAGCCCCACACGCCACGGGTGTCGTGGACGATCTTCTGTGCGAGCAGAGCCTGCTCAGTCCAGTGTCGGCACGAACTCGCGCAGCCACGCCTTGAGGTCGTCGCCGAGGTCCTCCCGATCGCAGGCAATCTGCATGACAGCTTTGAGGTAATCGAGCTTGTCGCCCGTGTCGTAGCGGGCACCCTTGAACACGACCCCGTAGACGCCATTCCCGTCCGCGTTTCCGGCGAGCTCTTGGAGGGCGTCGGTGAGCTGGATTTCGTTGCCGCGTCCCGGCTTCGTGGTCTCGAGGACATCGAAGACCTCTGGCGCCAGCACGTAACGGCCGATGACGGCCAGATTCGAGGGGGCGTCCTCGGTGGCAGGCTTTTCCACCAGGTTATTGATTTTGACAACCTCATCGTCCGAGGTGGTCTCGACTGCGGCGCAGCCGTAGAGGTGGATTGCTTCGCTGGGGACTTCCATAAGCGCGACGACACTGCCGCCGGTCTTCTCGGCAACCTCGATCATCTTCGGCAGGATGGGGTTACGTTCGTCAATGAGGTCATCGCCGAGGAGGACGGCGAACGGCTCGTTGCCGACGTGCTGGCGTCCCTTGAGCACGGCATGGCCGAGGCCCTTCGGATCGCCTTGCCGCACGTAGTGGATGTCGGCGAGATCTGTCGAATGCTGAACAGCGGCGAGCTTCTTCTCATCGCCTTTCTGAGCCAGCGCGTCTTCCAGGCCGTCCACACGGTCGAAATGGTCCTCGAGCGGCCGCTTGTTGCGCCCAGTGATCATAACGACGTCTCGAAGACCAGCTTCTGTCGCCTCTTCAACGACGTACTGGATTGCCGGCTTGTCGACGACGGGGAGCATCTCTTTGGGGGTGGCCTTCGTGGCGGGGAGGAACCGAGTTCCTAAGCCGGCGACGGGGATCACGGCTTTGCGCACTCTATCGTTTTGTTCGACATTCATAGACTGATGTTATCGAATACCGAATGTAGTCCTAAAACGGAATGAGGAGTCGGTGATGTAACTGAACTTTCCGCCCACTGGGTATTCAGCCCCACACCCCGCGCGTATCGTGAACGATCTTCTGCGTCAGCAGCGTTCGGTCGATGCGCGTGAACTCATTGTGGTCGACGAGCAGCAGCACGATATCGGCAGCGCGAATGGCTTCGTTCACCTCAGTGAGACTGACGTTGTCGCGCTCTTCGAGTTCCGCGGGCAGGCTGTCGATGTTGGGCTCCACTGCCATGATTTTGGCTTCCGGGAGTGCATCGGCGAGCTGCCCGACGATCTGCCGGGCCGGGCTCTCCCGCAGGTCATCGATGTTCGGCTTGAACGCCAGGCCAAGCGCTGCGATCTGCACGTCCTGAATGCGACGGGCCTGGGGGAGGAGCTTGTCGAGCACATATCCGGGCTTCGAGTCGTTGACCTCACGTGCGGTGCGGATAAGTGACGACTGCTCGGGCGCAGTGGAGACGATGAACCACGGGTCGACCGCAATGCAGTGGCCGCCGACTCCGGGGCCGGGCTGCAGGATGTTGACTCGAGGGTGGTGGTTCGCAAGCTTGATGAGCTCCCACACGTTGATGTCGAGACCGTCGGAAATCACCGACAGCTCGTTGGCGAAGGCGATGTTGACGTCGCGATAAGCGTTCTCGGTCAGCTTCGCCATCTCCGCAGTGCGAGCGTCAGTCATGAGGAACTCGCCCTCACAGAACAGTTCGTACAGGTCACGAGCACGTTCGCCGGCATTTCCGTTGAGGGTGCCGACGATGCGATCGTTCGTCCTCAGCTCGATCATGATCCGGCCGGGCAGAACGCGCTCAGGGCAGTGCGCGAAGTAGACGGTCTGTGCGCTGCCGGGTTTGAGAGTGAGATCCGGGCGAGCATTGATGATCGTCTCGGCCAGGAACTCCGTTGCTCCGGGAGGCGAGGTCGATTCGAGGATGATGAGCTCATTGCCCTCGAGCAGGGGAGCGATCTGCTTGCCCGCGGTCTCGATGTAGGAGAGATCAGGTTCGTGCCCGTCCTTGAACGGCGTCGGCACCGCGACGATGTAGTTGTCCGCGTGCGGGGTCTCGGTCGTGGCCCGCAGATAACCCTGAGAGACGACACCGGCCACCGTCGTCGCCATGTCCGGCTCGACGAAAGGAACCTGACCGGCGTTGATCGTAGCCACGGCATCGGCGTTGATATCGACCCCGACGACCTCTGCGCCCGAACTGGCCAGAACAGCTGCTGTCGGAAGACCGATATAACCGAGGCCGATGACGGCGACCGAGGGGCGTTGAGAGGTGGCGGTGGGCGGCATGTGTGCGATGCTCCAAACTGAAGATGAACGACTTCTGATGTTACCCGAGGCTGAGCCGGAACAACTTCACCACAGTGACTCATGAAATGACCCCTGGCGTGACTTTGTCAACAACTTTGGGTGAACGAGTTGCAAAAGTTTGCAATTGCCGACAATTGCAACCGGGCTGTCATGATGTGATTGACCCAGTCGGTATGTCCAAGTGCCACAGAACTGCATACCATTACCCACATCGGAATTGATGCGAGAACCCTGCCTCGCCGAGGCGGCCCCCGTGGTTCTCCCGACCAGGAGTTCGTGCGTGACCCCAACTGTCCTCACCGTTTTCGGCACCAGGCCGGAAGCCATCAAGGTGGCCCCACTCATCCGGGCAATCGAATCAAGTACGACCCTGCGCTCCCGCACCGTCGTCACAGCCCAGCATCGTGAGATGCTCGACCAGGTCAATGACCTGTTCGGCATCACCCCGGACGTGGACCTCAACATTATGTCCCAGGGACAGACTCTCAACGGGATCGCCTCCCGTGTCATCGGGGAACTCGACACCGTGCTGGAAAGTGAGGCGCCCGACGCCGTGCTCGTCCAAGGCGATACGACCACAGTCATGGGCGCCTCCATCGCCGCCTTCAACCGCAGCATCCCGATCATCCACCTCGAGGCCGGACTGCGCTCGGGTAACCTGCTCAGTCCCTTCCCCGAGGAGGCCAACAGGAAACTGACCAGTCAGATCTCTGCCCTCCACCTGGCTCCGACTCCCCGATCCCGTGACAATCTGGTGGCCGAAGGAATCATTCCTGCCGACGTCGTCACCACTGGCAATACGGTCATCGACGCCCTCCACCTGGCCGTCGACATGAATGTCGCCCCCGCTGATCCGGTCGTCGCCGACTATGTCGCCTCTGACCGCCCGAAACTTCTCGTGACGACCCACCGTCGGGAGAATCTCGGCTCGTCCATGGAGAACATCGGAGACGCGCTGGCCGAACTGGCCGCTGCCCGACCCGAACTGGTCATCCTGCTCCCAGCCCACCGCAACCCGCTCGTGCGCGAGGCCGTTCTTCCCCGAGTCGAGAAGTTCGACAACGTGCTCGTCACCGAACCGCTGTCCTACGGCGAGTTCACCACTGTTATGGCCGCCTCAGACGTGATCCTTACCGATTCCGGCGGAATCCAGGAAGAGGCACCGAGCCTCGGCAAACCCGTGCTCGTGATGCGTGAGAATACCGAGCGCCCTGAAGCCGTCACGGCCGGATCGGTCAGGCTCGTCGGAACTGACAGGCTTGCAATCGTCTCCGAAGTGTCGCGGCTCTTCGACGACTCGTTTGCCTACGGTTCGATGGCTCGCGCCGTCAACCCCTATGGCGATGGTCGAGCCGCAGAGCGGTCAGTTGCCGCAATCGCGGAGCTGCTCGGTGTCGGCACTAGGATTGATGACTTTGCCGCTGAGCCGGACAACGTCGAAGTGTGAGCTGCCGACAGATTGCCTCGCGGGTGAGGAAACGGCTGACATCGGCGCTCCGCTAAGCGAGCACAGGCCAGAAATACTTACCTGTTAACCGAACGACGCTTCGCCTTCATCCGACGTTTTCAAACAGTTAAGGGACGGCGAAGATGATGTAAAGTATGTCCTTTTCCAAGATGCAGCGTGCAAGCCGCGCGAATATTGCGGCGGCAGCGATTGCGATCATCCTGATAGTCGGCGGCCTGCTTGCAACGGTGTTCTTCAGCGAACCCCTGTACCTATTCAATGCGCTAGGACTCGGCGCTGTTGTCATTGTCCTGCTGTTTGCATCCGAACGGGTCGCCATCAACATTCGGAATGCTGTTGCACAGAGCGAACTGAATACGCGGAAATTGGCAAGCGAATGCTCAGCGGCGCTTGCACACTTGGACATTCGGGGGCGCCGGATGGAGCGCGTTCTCAACGATACGGCCGGATCTGCTGGGAGAAGCTCTCCGATCATTCGCCGAATCGACGCTTCTGTCAATGGACTCAGATCCGACTTCAATAGCACTGCGCGTGCGCTGACGGGCGGGGCCGACCCCGTCACAATTGCCGCACTCAACCCAGGAAAGTTGGAAGCCCACGCGACGGGGAGTGCGCCTATTTCTTTCCCTAATGCCCCGGAAACCGATCGACTCCCAACATTTCCTGCAATAACAGTATTGATGATCGCGGATGAGTTTACTCTCAAAGCATTTGCTCACGAGTGGAATGTCGTTACCGCGACACCCGACGACTGGATGCAAGTCATTCATGCCGAACGACCTCAATTCGTGTTTGTCGAAAGCGCATGGGAAGGCAACGGCGGAAGCTGGAAGTACCACCTCGTTGGATCCTCGGCTCCACGACAAGCTGTCCGAGACCTGACGGGATACTGCCGCGAACAGGGAATCCATACTCTCTTCTGGAATAAGGAGGATCCCCCACATTTCGAAGACTTCCTGGACACCGCTTCACTGTTTGACTTTGTATTCACGACGGACGGAGACAAGATCCCCGAGTATGTCTCACGCCTGGGCCATGACAGGGTGCATCTGCTCCCATTCGCCGCCCAGCCGGCGATTCACAATCCGAAACGTGTGCGTGGAGTTGACAGAGATCGCTCGATCGTATTCGGAGGGATGTACTTCCGGGACAAGTATGCAGAACGTCGGCAGCAGCTTGACGTCCTGCTTCCCGCGGCCGAGAAATTGGGTTTGGATATCTACTCTCGCAACTCAGGAGACGAGGAACGATACAGATTCCCTGAGCGATTTGCGGCATCTGTCAGACCTGGCATTCCGTACCAGCAGATGATTTCGGCTTACCACGGTTACAAAGTCGTCATCAACGTCAATTCAGTTGTGAACTCGAGTTCGATGTGCGCCAGGCGTGTATTCGAAGCAACCGCGTGCGGAGCAGCAGTAGTTACGACACCTACAGCCGCGATCGACAGATTCTTTGACGACGATTTGCTGACGCTGATCGAAGACGAATCGACGGCTCACGACCGGATGCGGGCACTTATCCGCTCCGACGAACTTCGAGAGCGCCGAGTGCACCGCGCACAGCGACGCATCTGGGAGAACGACACATATACGCATCGGGCCCGTCAGGTGATGGAACTCCTCAACCTGGATGCCACAGAAGTATCGATGCGTTGTTCGATCGTCGTGTGCACCAACCGTCCCCATAACTTACCCCTGATCATCGGAAACTTCTTACGTCAGAATCGGGCCGAGCAAATCGGATCGATTGAGCTGGTCGTTGTCACACACGGCTTCAATGTGAAAGAAGAGTTGCTCAAATCTGTCCTCGATGACGTTTCTGAACGTCAGGACTGCGGTCGGGAACCGGGGCCCATAGTCGTGATCGAGGCCGATCAGCAAGCTAGTCTGGGCGAGTTGCTCAACACCGGGTTCGACGAAGCCTCCGGCGAATTCGCATTCCGCATGGACGATGACGACTATTACGGAGCGAACTATGTTCGCGACCAACTCAACGCAATTCTGTACAGTGGCGCCGACTTGGTGGGAAAGGCCGAAACCTACATGTACTTCGAGGAAGAAGATGCGACCTTCCTTACATTTCCTGGGAAAGCGCATCGTGAGACTGACTTCGTTCGGGGTGCAACGTTTGCAGGACGTCGGAAGACTTTCAGCGAAACCAGGTTTCAAGAAAAACACACGGGCGAAGACTCCGACTTCATCACCAGGCTGAGGAAGTCTGGAGGGACGATCTACAGTTCGGACCGATTCAACTATGTCGTCAACCGCCACGCGGACAAAACCCGTCACACCTGGGCAGCTGCGGACGCACATCTGATGGGAACTGGCGAGATGAAGTTCATGGGCAGCGACCCCCAGCAGATTGAGGTGTGATGGAAAGCAAGAACAGAGTCTGCATCGTCGGAGTCACCAGGTTCTCGCTGCTGCTGCCCGGTGCCACACAATGGAACCTGTCGGCTCAAACGGAGACGCTTGAGTCGTATCGGGAGCGACTCTACGATCCGGAGCGTTTGGACGCTCGGTTGAAGATTTTCACGCAATTGTCCTTGCCGCAGCTGGCCAAAGGTTCACGAGGATCGGATTACCGCCATATTGTGCAGCACTCAAGCAGTCTGCCATCGCACTACCAAGTGCGACTGCGCGAACTGTCACAGCAGTACGACTTTCTGGAAATCGTGTGTAGCGATGAGAAGCACGTCCACGATCAGTCAGTCTCGGCCGCATTCCGTGAGATCGTCCCGGAACAGGACCGGAAGTATACGAGCTTCGCTTGGTTCCGGCTAGACGATGACGACATCGTCTCTGATCGATATTTCGACAGAATCGTGCCGTACGTGGAGTCCGAGTCGCCGGGCCGTGTGGTCAGTTTGGGGCTGGGATACTCAATGATCTATTCGAACGGGCAGCTGTGGGACTTGAGGCGGGACTACAGGCCTAAGAACTCCATCGGGCAGCTTTATATCTGCGCCTTCGACGAATCGAGCGATCGGCTCATCGAGCCGCCCAGGGGTGACCATTCGATTATTGACCAATTTGCTCCTACCTTGCTTGATTCCCGGCAGCCTTCGTTCATTACAGTCGTCCATCCGATGCAGGACGGCCGCGCCCACTTGGATCCGGACCAAGCGTTGGCAGCGGTGGAGAAGGAACAAGGCAATAAGCCAATTGTCGCTGTGGAAGGTCTCGAGGCCGAGTTTTCTCAGGTTCGTGAGTCGGATATCGTCGCGGATTTTCCGTTGGCACCGGTAATGAAGGAACAAAGCTTGTCTGTAGAACCGATCCGAGAGAGCGTAGGCGGTAACGGTGATCTGGTTGTTGAAGCACAGGTGACGGCCGCGGAAGTCCAGACAGAAGGCAGGGTCATCTTGGGGACACGATTCGCGCCGGGAACCCGACCACCCGCAACTGGGCGTTGGGTGGAAGTAGATCGCGACACGCTTGCCGTCGGTTTTGTGGTTAACGCACCAAAGATGAAGTTTCGTGCTCATCTTCTCGGCGTCCCTGCTGCCAGCGAGCTTGTGGAGATGTCCGTTTGGGTCTCTCGGAGCTTCGAGGGCAGCGTCGATTTGGACGATCTTCAAGTCGGAATGCGTCAGAAACAGTAGTGGTCGGGAGCGTATCCGAATGCGTGGACGTCGCCGTTGGCCAACAGGTGGCTGTCGTCGACGCTCCACGTGTGGGCATGGTCGCCGCGGACCTGGACGAAGTTGAACCTGTCCGCTGAGTAGATCCGGGCTCCGGAGGCGATGAGCCTCTGCTGGAGCTCGGTGTCCTCGCCGAGGGTGCGCTCGGCAAACGGATTGTCCACCAGCGTCGACCGCCGCGTCATCAACGTCGGACCCATGACGAGATCGGTGAACCGATGCTCCCGTTCGGGGAACCGGCAGATGACGATGTCGCGTGCGCGGATATGCAGGTAATGGGCCTGCTTGCCGACGAGATCCGCATCCGAATAGCGCAGCGCGGCCAGCTGATCGCCGAGGTAGTGCGCCCCATAGACGTCATCATCGTCCATCTTCGCAATGACCTCCCCGGACGCGGCCTCGACTCCCCGGTTGAGGCAGACACCCAAGGGCCGGCTGGAGCCCACCTGAACGATCTGCAGGTGTTCGATGCCCGCGCTCGCCGCCCGGGCCCGCAGATCCGCGGGCACCTCGAAACCGTGCGCAACGAGCACGAGTTCCTTGTCCGCATGCAGCTGAGCGGCATGCGTGGTCAACACCTCGCCGAGGTGGTCCGGCCGATTCGTCGACACGACCGCTGACACCGAGGTCGGGAACGGCCGCGCATACTCGAGTCCTAAGGAATCCATCACCGTCATCGCCCGGTGCGTGTACGTGTGCTCGGCCCAGATGCGCCGCTGCGCCAGATGCACACTGCGGTCCCGCAGTTCAGGACTGCGCACATAGGCACGCAGCGTCCACTCGGCCTCTTCCTTCGTCTCCGGCTGCGGCACTTCATCGGTCGGGAAGAACTCCCGGGTTGCAGCACTTGGCGTCGTGACGACGGGGGTCCCAGCGGCCGTGATCTCGAAGATCCGCCTGGCGCACATGCTGGGGGAGCCGGTCACGGAGTTGACGTTGAGGAAGACCTTGAAGTGCTTATAAGCGGTGAGCAGGTTCCGGTAGGGCAACGATCCCACGACTCTCTCGGCCAGGGCACCGGGGAACTGGTAGCGTTCGTCATTGCCGAGGAAGCGGGAGAAGATCTCCAGCCCGTGCTGCATCCGGCCCGAGACGGCCTCGGCGGCGCCGAGCAGCAGATCCATCTGTTCCCGACGTTCGGGGTACTTGTGCGCGAAGTACATGCCGGCGAAGGCGATGTCACGAGCGGCGACATTGCGCGAGGGCCGGGACGGATTGTGGATTGCCGGTTGGGCCGCGAACGGCAGAGCCGCGACACGGTCATGGCCGAGCCTCGACTGATACTCAGGCACCAGCCGGATGTCACTGGTGAACACGACATCGCAGAGTCCGGCCAACGGCAGGAAGTCTTCGAAGTGTGGGGGATCCTCTTTGTTCCAGAAGACCGTCGGAATACCGCGGCGGCGGCACGCGGTGAGGAGGTCGGTGACCTCAGTGCTCGGGCCGGACGGGCCTGTGAGCTTGAACTTCCACTGCCCGGCATTGCCGTTCCATGCCGATTCGACAAAGACGAAGTCGAGGCCGTCGAGCTCCGTCGCCCACCCGGTCGGCGACAGAGCCCGGGTCGACCATTCGAAACCGAAGCTTTCGGCCGAGAACTCATCGAGGATGACCCCGACCTGGAGCTGATCGAAGATAGGAGCGCGCTGCGACAGCGGCAGAGGCGGGAACAGCTCGGCGAGGACTTCAGCCGACAGGCTGCCGGTGCCCACCGCGGCCGAGGTCTCCGCAGCACCTTGAGAGACGGTCCGGCGGCGACGCCATTTCGTCACCTGTGAGACACCGCCCTTGCGCAGATGCCACAGAGCGGTCCTCAGAGTGCGAAGCGGTGTTCGGGGCACGGTGTCGAGTCCTCCAAGCGGTGGCGGGAACGGTGCGAAGCAGCGGGCGACAGCCCACCCGAACGGTGCAAGAGTCCTTGTTAGAAGCTCGATTCGTGCCGAGTGAGTGACAGCGTCGAGACGTGTCGAATGCAACCAATTCTTAATGTGCGCAGCGTTCATTCTGAATGAAACCTGTAAATCCCAATAGTACAATCGGGACGTTGTAGAAGACTCCATGCAGGTCGAAGTGGTGCTGATCACCAGCACGGCAGACCAGCAGGAGCGGCCATATGAAAGCGGACGAAAAGAGGACAGTGGGAAGCAACTCAGGGCCCATTCCCTCACGGACCCCAATGAGACGGCACGGCAGAGCCATGGCGCTCTCCCTCATCGATGGTCTCGTCTTCGCATTCCTCGTCGTATCGATGACACTCGTGAGGTACGACTTCCATGCATCTCTCGTCAACGTGCCGGGAATGCTCGTCTGTTCGGCGGTCGGTCTGATCGTCTTTCTCATCGGCGGGCCTCTGGCAATCTACCGCGGTCGCTACCGACGTGGTTCGACCGATCAGTTCGCCGCAATCGTGGGAACGGTTGCCCTGGGTGTCGGCATCATGTGGGTGGCCGAATTCGCCTTCGCCAGTCGACTGCTCATCCCGACCAGCGTCCCCATTACGGCGGGAGCGCTCATGGTCGTGGTCAAGAGCCTCGAGAACTGGATTCGTCGCAACTTGAGGCAACGCAGCCTCACCACGTCCGGTGCATCCCGGCCCACAATCGTCGTCGGCGCGGGAAACCAGGGCATGCTCGCCCTCGATATGATCGCTCAGGACACGCACAACGAATTCGTTGCTGTCGGCATCCTCGACGACGACCCTGCAAAGCGGCATCTGCGCTACAACGGAATCCGCGTACTCGGACCGATCGCCGACATCGCCACCCATGTCGATCGCACCGGAGCCGGGGCCGTGATCATTGCGATCGCTGACCTGCCGCCCGAAGAGCTCTCCCGTATCGCGTCGAATCTCGAATCCCGGCCGGTCGAGATCAAGATCATGCCGAAACTCTCGGACTCCGCGTTGGCCCGTCCCGAACCGGACGCGCATGACGTCGCCGACCTGCGTCACCGCAGCTTCCGGGATGTCAGCCTCGAAGACCTCATCGGACGCAAACCGATCTCAACGAATATCGACGACATCGCCTCGGCGATCACCGGCAAGGTCGTGCTCGTCACCGGTGCAGGCGGTTCCATCGGCTCACAGCTGTGCCGTCAGGTCGCCCGGTTCGATCCGGCCCGACTCATCATGACCGACCGGGACGAATCCGGCCTGCACGCCACTGAGCTCGGTCTTGAGGGATCGGCCCTTCTGACCAGTGATGACCTCGTCCTCGGAGACCTGCGAGATCCGGCATTCATCGATGCCCTCGTCGCCGAGGCGAAGCCGGACATCATCTTCCACGCTGCGGCTCTCAAACACCTGACTTTCCTTGAGCGCTTCCCGGAACAGGCGGTGCGCACGAACGTCGGAGCCAGCCTCGACCTGCTCAACGCTGCAGTGGCTCACGACGTCGATGCCTTCGTCCACATCTCCACCGACAAAGCCGCCGGTGCGACCTCGGTGCTGGGGCGGACGAAGTTCTCCATCGAACGGGCGATCGCCTCTGTGGCCGCGGCAACCGGACGACGTTATATGTCGGTGCGGTTCGGCAATGTGCTCGGATCCCGGGGGTCCGTACTCGAGACGTTTGTGGCCCAGGTGGCGGCCGGTGACCCCGTCACAGTCACCGACCCGGAGGTCACCCGATACTTCATGACCGCCGATGAGGCCTGTGAACTCGTCCTTCAAGCCGCAGCGATCGGCGGCCCCGGAGAGACCTTGGTCCTCGACATGGGCGAACCGATCCGCATCGCCGCCCTTGCCAAGAGAGTGATCGCACTGTCAGGTCGCAGTGATGCGCAGATCGTCTACACGGGCCTGCGCCCGGGGGAGAAGCTGACTGAAGCCCTTCTGTCGCCCGGGGAGGTCGACAGCCGCCCCAACCATCCGCTGATCACTCAGGTGCCGATCGCTCCGATCGATCTGGAGAAACTCGGTGCCCTGGTCGCCGAATCACGTGACCCACAGGTCTTCACTCACAGGTCGGGCCTCGACGAGCACCTGACGCGTCTCCTCGACTCCGAGACGGCACCGACCACCGGTGACGCGACGGAGGCCATCGAGCCGGCAGCGACAACATCAAGAACCCCCGAGCCAGACGCAGACCCCCATGACACCGGAGTCGGCCTCTGATGGCTCTGCAGTCGCTGGTGATCCTGGTAGTGGCCGCGGTGGTCACGGTTCTCAGCGCCCTCATCGCCTTTCCGCTGCTGCGCCGAGCGGGCGTCGTCGATGTCCCTTCTCATCGCTCCTCGCATACGCTGTCGACCGTACGCGGCGGGGGAATCGCCATCGGCTGCGGCATCACCGTGGCCACGATTCTGGCCATGGTGTGGACCGTCAGCGAAGACGGCGTCTTCGGCCTCGGCGGGATCCTCCTTCCGGTCGGTTTCCTGGTCCTGACCTGGTGCTATTCGGCCATCGGGATGAGCGACGATCTCGACTCCCTGCGCCCCGCCGGGCGGCTGATCGGACAGGTGATCCTGGCTCTGCTGTTCAGCGCGATCATCGCCATGTTCTCAACACAGGGAATCGCTCACGTCATCGCCTTCGCGGTCATCGGCGTGACCACTGTCAACGCCGTGAACTTCGTCGACGGACTCAACGGCTATGTCACCGAGTGGACCATCGTCACTGCCGGATGGTTCGCCTTCGTCAGCTCCTGGGTGGGAGAGAACGACATTGCACTGCTTGCTCTGGCGCTGGCCGGCGCTGCTGTCGGGTTTCTCCCGTTCAACCTCGGTCGGGCCAAGGCGTTCCTCGGAGACACGGGAAGCTACGGAATCGGAGCGGCCGTCTTCGCTCTCGCGGTCTGGCTGTTCGTCCAAGGCGTCCCGATCGTCGTCATCATCGCACCGATGATCTTCGTCTTCTTCGACGTCGGACTCACTTTGGTCCTACGGCTCTTCCGGGGAGAGAATATTCTCTTGCCTCATCGTGAACATATCTACCAGCGGATCCAGCAGGCGGGCTGGCCACACAGCTCCGTTTCGCTCTTCCACGCCGCATTGAGCGTCCTCGCCTGCATCATGGCCGTCCCGACTCTCATCAGCGGAAATACAGCGACAACGTACCCGGCCCATGTGTTCTGGGTCGGATTGCTCGCCCTTTATGCGCTGCTGCCGCTGTGGCTGCGGCGACGGGCTCTGAAGGAGGCGATGACCGCATGAGAATCGTTCTGCTCAGCCACTATTACTATCCCGAGGTCGGTGCACCGCAGCGGCGGTGGCGGATCCTCGTCGACCACCTGCGCGCTGCCGGACACGATGTCATCACGGTGGCACCGCATCCCCACTACCCGTATTCCGACCGCAGCGGGTTCTTCGGATCGAAGGTCGGGCGGGGGCGTCGTCGAGTCGACGTGCGCCTCGGCGGCACCTGGGACACCGGCGTCGACGGTGAGCGGATCCTTCGCGTGCCGTACCTGCACAGCGGATCGTCGATGGCTCGTCAGCTGCTCGATCAGACGGTATCGGCGACGGGTGCGATGTCGGCGGTCATTGACCGGCTGCGGGGCAGAATGCGTCCCGACGTTATCGTCTCCACGACTCCGGCACTGCCGTTTCTGCTGGCAGGCGACACCCTGTCGCGGCTGCTGCGAGTGCCGCATGTCGCTGAAGTGCGCGATGCGTGGCCGGACCTCATTTCGGAAATGAACCTGGTGACGGGAGCTGTTGGGAAGTATCTTCCCGGGACGCTGACGCGCGGCCTCGAGCATCGACTGCTGCCGGACCTGCTCACTCGTGCCCAACGGCGTGCGGCGGTCGTCGTCGTCACCACGGAAGGTTTCAAACGTCGCCTGGAACAACGTGGAGTGACCGCAGAGGTCGTTCGCAGCGGAGTCTCACCGGCGGAGTTGGAAGGCGCATCCGGCCTGACCGCCACGGGTGCGATCCCCCTCGTCCCTGTCGCAGAGGAGACGGGCAACGCTGGCGACGCCGTCAAGGGCAGGACTCCTGCCGACTGTCGAGGGCTCAACCTGCTGTACGTGGGCACTGTCGGGCGATCCCAGGATCTCAGCACCTCGATTCGAGCGTTGGCCCGCACCGAAGGTGTGCGACTGCGCATCGTCGGCGGCGGCGTCGATACCGGCGAGCTCAAAACCACAGCCGCAGCGTATGGGGTGCCGGTGGAATTCCATCCCCAGATCGCAGGCGCCGAACTCGCGGCCCACTGGGAATGGGCAGATGCCGGACTGGTCAGCCTCAGCTGCCTCGATTCCTATGAATGCACAGTCCCGTCGAAGCTCTATTCGTTGATGGCCCGTCGAATTCCGGTCCTCGGAGTCGTCGCCGGTGAGGCCGCCGACATCATCACACAGACCGAAGCGGGAGAAGTCGCGGTTCCCGGTGATGTCGATTCCGTGGCCGCGGCAATGTCGAGGATGCGAGAACGAGTCGAAGCCGGTGAGGAGTTCGGATCGAATCCGCCTACAGGTGAGAACCCGCGCGACTGGGTGATTCGACACGCTTCGGCAGCCGCAATGGGGCGCACTTACGAACGCGTCCTCGAGCAGGTGGTCTCGTGAACCTGCGCTTCCTCGCCCGGCAGCTGACGAACGTCCTTGTGACGACTCTCGGACACATCAACGACGACCGCGTGTTCTTCGGCATGCAGTTGGCACGTCGCCTGCCGGGCCCTGCCTCGCGTTTCGTCGGACACGCGCTCGGGCGCTTGCCGGGCGACGCCAGTCGGGCGGCATCTGCGTGGCTGCTCGGACAAGAGACGGTGGCGAAGTCATTGGTCGCCGGATCTGTCTCGCCCTCGCGCCTTCTCGGCGAAATCGCACTCAATCTGGGACTCCTCGACGAAGCCGAATCGATCGCCGCTGCTGTCCCCGGTGCCCGCGCACTGAGCTCACGTATCGAGTGGACCAAGGGACACATCGACGAAGCCATCGCAGTCCTGCCAGACGGCGCACGCCGGACACGACTGCTCGATGAGCGACAGTCTCTGCAGCCTCAATGGTGGCCGGAGGTGTCGAGCCATGTCACAGCTCGTCGTGTACGCGGCAATGCGGAGCTTGATCGAGTTCAGCATCCGACGGCGCTGCATGTGCTGACGAACTCTTTGCCGCATACCCGCTCCGGTTATGCGTACCGGTCACATGCCATCCTCACCACTCTGCGGGACGCTGGCCATCAAACGGCCGCGATCACACGCCCGTCGTATCCCGTGACCATCGGACGACTGAGCCAGGCACCGGTCGAAGTCGTCGACGGAGTCGAATACATCCGTGACGTGCCGCTGAGGCTACGACCCACGCCATCCGAGCGGCTGAGCGAGCAGGCGAATCACATCGCTGCTGAAGCGCACGGACGTGGCGCTGAGATCCTCCACACGACAACGCACTACGTCAACGGCCTGGCTGCTGGAGCGGCGGCGGCTGCAGCGGGCCTGCCGTGGGTCTACGAAGTCCGCGGTGTCCTGGAAGAGACATGGGCGGCTGCCGGCGGCAGCCTGGAAGAGCGTTCTGCTCGCAGGGACAGCCAGCGGTTCGCGCTCATGCGGGCCAAGGAGATCGAAGTCGCATCGGCTGCCGACGCCGTCATCACTCTGGGCGAGACGATGCGTGAGCACCTGATCGCCGGGGGAGTACCGGCAGAAACCATCACACTCATTCCGAATTCGGTCTCCGAAGCCGTCGTCGACACCGACGTCACCCGCACACCGGCCGAAGTGAGAAGAAGCCTCGGCCTGCCCGATGACGGGGTGTGGGTCGGAACGGCGGCGTCGATCGTCGGCTATGAGGGCCTCGACGACCTCGTCGATGCCGTCATCCTGGCCCGGAGCAAAGGCACGGACCTGCGGCTGCTGATCGCCGGCGACGGTGTCGCTCTGCCGGAACTACGGGAACGTGCAGCACCGCTGGGGGAGAACGCAGTCTTCACCGGACGGGTCTCTCAAGCCCAGGCAATTGAGTACCAACTCGCCCTCGATGCGATCGTCGTGCCGCGCAAGGACGAACCGGTCTGTCGTTTGGTCACTCCGATCAAACCGATCGAAGCGATGGGTCTTGCGCGGCCAGTTGTCATCTCCGACCTGCCGGCACTGCGTGAACTGGTTCCGGACAGCGCAGGTTTGTGGACACCGCCGGAGAGCCCGCAGAAAATCGCGGAACTGCTGTCCGAGCTCGCCTCCGATGACACGGCACGGGCAAGATTCGGGGACAATGGACGAGCGCATGTTCTTGCAACACGCAGGTGGAAGGAAATCGGACGACGATATGGGCAGGTCTATTCTCAACTCGTGGGGAGTGATGTGCGATGAGTGAGACGAAGAATCCTTTGGGCCTGGTCTCGATTCCGTCTGTGTCCAGTGAGGGCTTGGTCCCTGTCGGCCGCCGTGTCGGACTGCGCAGCTACCTGTCGGCATTGTGGGAACGGCGCCATTTCATCATTGCCGAGTCTCGGGCAAAGATGAGCGGTTCCACCCGCCAGAACTTGTTGGGATACGGCTGGCTGTTCATCAACCCGTTGCTGTCGGTGATGGCCTTCTGGTTCATTTTCGGATTCATCTTGAACACTCAGAAGAGCGTCGACAACTTCATCGGCTACCTCGTCATCGGAGTGTTCTTCTTCCAGTACACAAGCCGATCAGTCACCGGTGGGACCGGATCCATCCGCGCCGGAGCATCGATGATCAAAGGCTTCCAGTTTCCGCGGGCAGCATTGCCGATCTCCACAGTGGTGCGGAACTTCCTGGACTTCATCCCGAGCGTAGGGGTGATGGTTCTGCTTCTCATCGCCCTCCCACCTATGGAGTTGGTCACGTGGAGAATCGTGCTGGTCGTGCCGGTGGTCATCCTACAGACGATCTTCAATGTGGGGATCGCATGTCTGTTGGCTCGTATCGGGCACAAAATCCCTGACATCGTGAACCTCATGTCCATCCTCAGCCGGTTCTGGCTGTACGGCTCCGGAGTATTCTTCGTCATTGATGACAAACTGGCTGGCCAACCAGAATTGCTTGCGATCATGCGGGCGAATCCTATGTATTCCTATCTAGAGCTCACCCGCAATTCGCTCCTTTACGGTGTCGATTCCCCTTGGTGGATGTGGGCATCAGCCATTGTTTGGGCATTCGGAATGCTGATCATCGGGTTCTTGTACTTCTGGCGTGGGGAGGAGAGCTATGGTCGACTCTGAGCCGCAGGCCCCCAATATCATCGCGGAGAACGTCCAAGTCAGGTATACCGTCAATTCGAACGATCCCGGACTCAGGTCCAAAGGACTGCGCCGCATAGCCGATGCTGCGGTCGGACGCAGAGGACAGACCACCGTCCGCGCACTGCGGGGCGTCAATTTCGTCGCTCGGGAGGGCGAAATGGTCGGAATCGTCGGAGCCAATGGTTCCGGAAAGTCCACATTCCTCCGAAACGTTGCGGGAGTCGAGCAGCCAGATCGCGGACGAATCCTTGTCCGTTACCAGCCGTTGCTTCTGGGAGTCAGTGCTGCTCTTCAGCCGTCTCTGTCGGGAAGTGAAAACGTCCGCCTCGGCTGCTTGGCCATGGGTCTGACTCCAGACGAGGCTGCCGACGCGTATGAACGTGTAGTGGAACTGTCTGCATTGGGTGCCGCTATTCATCGACCTATGGGCACCTACTCGTCTGGCATGGGTGCGCGCCTCCGTTTCGCTATCGCTCTTGCCGCCCGGCCGAAGATCCTGCTCATCGACGAAGCACTGTCAACGGGAGACGCGACTTTCGCCGAGCGCAGCGAACGCGCAATGGACGAACTATTGGCAGAAGCCGGAACCGTATTGTTAGTGAACCACGCAGCCAAGGTAATTCAGGAACTCTGCACGCGTGCTGTGTGGATGCATCGTGGCGAGGTACTCATGAACGGCCCCGCCGAGGCTGTCGCCGAAAAATACCGCTGGTGGGCGTGGAACGTTGCCAAAGGCAAGGAAGACATCGCCGACAAGCTCCTCGCCGACGTGGTGAGCAATGCGGTCAAAGAGGAGATCAACATCCTCGAACCCGAGCTCATCCAGAACCCCATCCCCCGCCATGCATCACGCCGGCCCAAGAAGAAGACTGCCCCGGCTCGCCATGTCAAGAGACAGCAAACGGTCGACGAAGTCGAAGAGACGCCGACTCCGATGCTGGCCGCCGCCGAGGAGCAGGTCTGGCCGAAATCCTTCGCTGCCGAGATGCCGAAGGCCAAGTTCCCAGCGTTGCCCAAACCTGCTTCTCAAGCGGTGAGTGCCCCACCGATCTCCGATGCCCCGCCGCTGCGACTGAACCCGAGTAAGAAGCGGGTCGTACTGCGAGCAGCGAATCCAGACGACCGTGCCTCATCGGTCGCCGCCGCCGATGACTTCACCGGCCGCAGACTCGCTTCTCGCGCGCGCAAGATCGCCGACGAACGATACGAGGAGCGGCAACGCGTGCGGCAGGAAGAAGATGCGCCTGCCATCCACCAGGATTCGGGCCGATGAAGATCGCAATCTTCGGTTCCTGCGTGAGCCGTGATACGGCGGAGTTCATGCCTGAAGCTGAGGTCGTGGCTTACGTGGCCAGGCACTCGGTGACGAGCCTGGAGTCACCCCATGGGACATCTGGAATCGATCTCAGCGACTTGACCTCCGCCTTCCAGAAACGAATGGTCACCAGTGACCTCAAGGGGAGCGGCATTGAGAGGATCGTCAAGAATGCAGGCGATCTGGACGTCGTGCTCCTCGACTTGGTCGATGAACGTCGAGGATTCTGGAAGTTCCCCGACGGCACGACCATGACGAACTCGATCGAGGTGGAGTCCTGCGGCGCAGCTCGGACGGCACGTCGTGAAGGGGCTCGACTGATCGAATTCGGCACCGATGAGCACTTCACACGCTGGAGCACAGGCTTCGCGACGCTCATCCAGGACCTCAAAGCCGCGGAGCTATGGGAGAAGACCATTCTCCTCGACATCGAATGGGCCGGAGCCGTCGACGGAGCCCAGCATCCACAGAACGACAGCTTCGTCAGCCTTGGCCGCCGCTGGAGGCGTCTCCAGCGTGGTTCACGTGAGGCGGGCAGAGAGCTCTCGAGGGGCCGCGGTCTCGCAGGTGCATGGCAACGCATGCGAAACGTCAAACCGACCGAGGCTGAGGAGTATGCAGATCGAGCTCTTTCAGCCAACAGCGACTACATCCGGTATCGTGGAGAGGCACGATCGCTAGCAGCGTCGTCAGTGGTGAGAGAAAGCCGCGAGGTCCGAATCGACAAAGACCATAAGTGGGGACCTCAACCGTTCCACTATCGGCACGCCGATTATCAGTCGATCGTCGACAGCATACGGCAGCAGGTGAAGAAGAACGGTGGTAAGGCCATGTAAGTGGACGTCAGTAAAAAGTAGAATTTTGGCATCTGTGGCACGCTGAGGTGCGAGGAAACATTTAAGGCCAGAATTCCGCTCGAGAGCCAGCTCTCTTTCGAACAAATACTGACGGCCGGAACTAGGAACCGTCAAGAGGGATTTAAGAGACCCCGCCGCATGACTCCAGAAAAGTTGAAGTTCATTACTTGGTCCGCAGGCAAGCTTACCCTAAAGGAGTGAGTTTAATATTGACAAATGACTACGCACAATTCGCTGAGACGACAGGTGGCGGACTCCCTGTAACCAGCGTTGAACGACTCCGGAAAATATGGTAATCGCATTATGTCATCTTTGCACCCCGAAATGAGTAAAATACAGTCCGAAATGTTTGAAGTACAATTGCAAGAGAATGGACTTTTGCATTTCTACGGATACGCTGTGGTGCTGGGACTTTCCAGTCATTCGTACGGGCTGACAAAAAATCAACTTCTATTATCGAATGAGGATCCTGGAGGAGAAGATCATTGGTACCCAGTCGCCACGCTGAGTGATCCGAGCCTCAACACAAAAATTGGACAAAATGACAAAATCGATTACTCACATGGTGCAATAACGACTCTGAGCGAAGCTGGTATTGACTTATCAACTCTACCCCCGGTCGGTATACAACAGGATTTAGCCTAATGCGAGCTGAAGGCGAATTCGAGCAGCTCTCGTTAAAAGCACCAATCCACGAACAGTGGACTCTCTCTGCCAATTCACTCATTGGATCTACCTCGGATGGGAAGCAGTGGACACTTTATAAAATTCCGTTGCCAGGACGCGCGATATCCGATGCGTATTTCAAACTATCGGAACTAGAAGTCATAGAGAAACGGCTCTATTTGCAAGGATACTTTGTACCCCACGGAAAAGACTTCGCGACTTGGAATTCGATAGACTATTCGCTCTCACTAATTCCGGAAAACGCAATTGGACCCCGAACATCAATAAGACTGGCAAACGGCGACAGACCAAATGCGCGGGAGCTAACCGGTGAAAGATGGAGAGACCAATCGAAAGCCTATTTTGCGACTTTCGGATATGGTGGGATCGATTTGACGAGCGTTGTCCCCGGTCAATACGAATTGTGGATCTCTGGCCGGGCTGGAGACGATGTATTCTGCCGGCCTCTGCGCCGCACTTTGAACGTGAGCAACAATTCAGATCAGAATCAGGCCTTGCTGCCGGAGGTCAGTATCATCGGTTCCTGCGTGACAAGGGATAATTTCAATAGTTCTATATCTCCGTATTGGAAGTCGCTCTGGCGATTGAATGATACCTTTTATCAGTCGTCAATCGTGTCGCTGATGTCAGATACTGTCGACGTGCCTGAAAGCTTCGTGGACGGGTTAAATAAGCATGACAGAGAAGTGGTAAGTCGCGACTTTTCAAAATCATTTCTTAATGAGCTTGCTCAAACCCCACCGGACATCCTTATTCTGGATCTATTTGCAGACACTCGTTTCGGAGTAATAGAGGTGGGAGGTTCATGGGCTACCAACAATGAATGGAAACTGCCAAATGCAGTGGGATACGAGTCTCTTAAAGATAACAGGAGGGTCAGCGGAAGTGTCAACGAAGATGAGTTTATAATACTGTTCACAGAAGGCTGTGTAAAACTCAAAGAGTTTATAGCGGAAAATATTCCCAATACTAGAATATGCCTAAATTCCGCCAGAAACACCTATATCCACCGGGGCGTCAACACGGAAGGTGGAAAGTTCTCCCGAGGCGAAATAATTAGACTCAATAAACTCTGGGATATACTAGACGATAAATTTGTCAGTACTTTTAATCCGGTAGTTCTGGACAGCATGCCGCTTGGAATACAAGCCGACTCATATCACCAATGGGGTCCGGGTCCGGTGCATTATGAGGAACGTTATTACTCAAACTTTCACGCCAGTCTTAGGAAACAATTGGGTATGGATGCGTGCTTTGAGTTGGGCCACTAATGACTGAGCAGTCGAACAATGCCATACCGAATCAACGATCTACACATTGGATATTCGGCAATCGCGAGTTTAGGAGGGGAGAATTGTGTCGAACCAAATCTTGAAGGAGGCACTTTCAGTATTTGCCGACGAGGAATGGGCAGATGGGTTACGGTTGCTTGAATCACATTCAGCTCGGTTGGTGAAATCGACCGACATACCTTCTGACGACCTCAATAACGCCTGGGCGCTAGCGCACGAATCGGCTAGCTGCGGGAACACCGACGTTGCGGCTGCGCTCTTTGGCTACTGCTGTCCGTATATGACCACAATCTCGGTCTCCGACTTGAAAACAATGTGTATGTCTGGAGCAGCCGCTGACGCTCTGAGAATTTGCGCGGACGCGAGTCTCGACTTCGGAACGAGATTTGTCGGAACTGCGTATGCTTTGAACTCACTTGGACGTCTAGATGAGTTCATAGTGCGTAATTACTCAAAAATCGTGCAATTGATCAAGAACTATCTCGATGCTTCATTGGCAGAAGGAGAGCTTATCGTTCAGTTTGTACTTCTATCAAGAGGACTGATGGTTAACCCTGATGTCATAGATCCGGGTACAAACATTTCCCACCCCATTCGGGCTTGGTTAGCATACTTGAAAGGCGCGATGCGACCTGCAGATATGCTGGTCGAGTTGAAGGGATGCGAACCGGATTTTTCTTGGCTCCCTGCGTTGAAAGCAATGCACTTGATCCGCCGATGCATCGTCAGCGTAGAACAACTCATAGAATTGCGGACTGATTCAGGAGCCAATATAGGAGATTTCGATTCCACATATGGTCTAGAGAGTTCGCCACATCAGGGCTTGTGCCAACTTCTGGACGACTTGACTGACGTAGATTTTCACATCCAGGCTCAACGGCTACCGGAATTGATTACACAAGGTCCGTCTTCTTCCAGCAGAGATGCCACCTCCGTAGAGGAAGCAGAGTTTCCTATAAATCGGTTCTATAGCTATGCATACACGACCGTCAATGATCTATTCTCGCAGAATGTAGTAACGAATGTTTCGAACCTTGAACGCGAATTGAAATACCACGTGAATCAGTTTGGTTATAATTCGCCTTTGGCGATATGCCTTCGACAATTGATGGTCCTGGCCCTTCTTAAGACGGGGCATACTTCCCGAGCCGGATCCGAAGCTCGATTGCTGTTGGCGGATGGTAATCAACGAAATTGTCTCAACTATCTGTTGTCCATGGTGCAAGCTTTCCATCGATTGAGCCGGAGAAATTTAGTCTGGGAGCTTCCTTCGACTAACGCGTCCAAGGACAACCGCATCGATAGCTTGCTTGTAGTTGAAGGTCTCTTACGCGACATAAAAGAGATCGAGGTCTCAGCTCCGGTTGGCGAGGGAGCCTTTCCCGTTGAACGTCTGCTGCCAATCGTATCGATATATCGAGATATAGTGAACGCTTTACGAGATTCTACTGTTCCGGCAGTAGTCTCCAGGATCGGATCGGCTTGCGATGAGTTGATAAGGGCAAAGTATCGTGATCGCGAGGCCATCTTTCGGCTTCGTTTCACCCAAGCACTCCTCCTCGAGTCTTTAGGACGAATTGAGCACGCCCAGCGAGTTCTATCGTATGTACATAGTCGGGCCCAAAAGTTGAATTTGAGTGCGAATCTGGAATCGTGGGCGAGGGTTTCACTTGTTCGAGTGCTGCTGGCGATGGGTCGGCTCGAGGACGCGAACCGGCTCGTTGATCATGTTGACCTGACTGGTGACGACGCTCTGGTAGAACTCTATGCCAAGAGCCTGGTGCTTCACCGCCAAGGTGCGATAACTGAAGCAAAACTGTATAGTGAGTCGTTTTCTAACGGCAAGCCGGATCGCGATGACTACTTGGTGTTGCGACTTGCCGCATACGATGATGACGACGCAACGGAAGAGGTTGGCGCGATTATGATTTCGCCTTCTCTAGAAACGAATTAATATGAAACCTACATTTAGTCTTATAGTCGCTATTTACAATGTCGAGGATTATATCTCTGCATTCTTGCAATCCTTGGATTCCCAGATCTATTCTATAAACGATATTGAGATTGTCGCCGTTAATGATGGATCGACTGACAGTTCTAAAGCGATATTTGAATCTTGGATGAGCGGGCGCGCCAACGTAACGCTTATTAACCAAGAGAATCTGGGAGCCGCGGCCGCTCGTTCAGTAGCGCTGGAGATAGTTACCGGCGATTGGGTCACCGTGGCCGATCCCGATGATATACTCGATCCTGCCTACTTCTCGTCCGTCCTCGATTTTATTGAGCGCGACAAAAATAGCTTGAGCTCTATTCTTTCGACTCGCGTTTATATTCTCAACGACGAGACTGGGGAATATAAGGACAGTCATCCATTGGCTCAGAAATTTCGATCGGGTGAGCGCATTGCAGATCTTGCTGAGGAGCCTGAAGCTTTCCAGCTAGGTGCTACCGCTTTCTTCCAGCTGGGCCATCTTCGCGAAAATTCCTTGAACTATAATCCTAATATTAGGCCGACCTTTGAAGACGCTCACCTAATTGGTCGCTATTTAAATACCTTCGAACATCCAATGGTTGGTTTGGTGTCGCGGGCCGTCTATTACTATCGTAAACGCAGTGCACAAAATTCTCTGGTCCAATCTAGTTGGAATTCAACCGATCGGTTTTTGAATACGCCTAGTTTGGGCTATTTGGACATGCTAAAGAACATTTCGGTTGGTGGTATCGCGCCGGTTTGGGCGCAGTATATGGTTCTCTACGATCTCCTTTGGTATTTCAAAGAGGATCGGAATATGGTTTCTAAGGTAGCATGGATCGACATCGATACTCGGAACGAGTTTCTGAGACTGCTTGCCCAAATTATGGAATTTATCGAGCCCCGAACGATCGAGGAGTTCAGTTGCAATCCACACCCTTGGGCTCTTCGCGAGGCTCTTCGTCTGTACTGTGCAAACTCAAAGCAGGAGAGAGTGGCACTCTATGAATGGAGGCCTGATGTCTATGGACGAGCGAAACTAACATTTCTGTATTCCGGTAGCAGGCCGCATGTTGAATTCTATGCCGACGGTGTAGTAAGACCGCCCATTGAACATGATTATACTGTCCATAACTATTTTGGCCAGAGATTTCTGGTAGAAGAGAGTTTGACTCTAGATGGTCGAGAGGTCGCAGTTTTTTGTGACGGGTTACTGATCACTCCGCGAAAGTTTTCCAATCCTAAATGGCCGCGACCTTCTAAAGCTTCCGTCGATAGGCTGAAACCCTATGTCGGGCCCTCTCGCAAAAAGCGCGGCAAGCAGCAGGCTTCAAAAGCCATTGCCCGCATCCGAGTCAATTCTCTGACCACCAATCGTTCCAGAGCTCAAGTGGTATTGGTTAAGGCCATAAACAATGGGACAAGGTTGGCCAGCCGTTTACTCCCAGATGCTGCTAAGAAACAAATTGCTAGCATCGTTGATGATGCAACCAGTCCGAAGAAAGCTGGCAAATATGCAGATGCTTGGCTGATCATGGATCGCCCGGATAAAGCCGATGACAATGGTGAACATCTGTATAGATATCTGGCGACTACTCGTCCTGATATTAATGCCTTCTTCGTATTGTCGAGGGATTCGGTAGATTGGTCGCGTCTCGCTGCTGAGGGCTTCCGATTGTTGGAGTATAGGTCTGCTGAACTCTACTCGGCAGCTATGAACGCAAGTTTTAGAATATCGTCTGACGCTACTGCTGACGTAATGTATCCGGCTCCTCGCGAGTTGTTTGGCCCTCCAAAGGGCAAATTCGTCTTTCTGCAGCATGGTGTTACAAAAGATGATCTTTCTCGCTGGTTGAACCCCAAGCAGATCGATCTCTTGATTACTGCGAGTTACGAGGAGCACCAGTCTTTTGTTGGGCCTGATTCGCCGTACAAGATTCGCGCTAACAATGTTGCTCTTACTGGCTTTGCGCGTTATGACAGATTGACAGAGATAGCGGATTGCTCATCGTCTGAAACTATCCTCATCATGCCTACTTGGCGTGCGAGCATACGGGACGAGTTGATTGGCTATCCGATTGAGAGCCGGCAAGCTGCATTCTCGCGGACGGATTATGGTCGCACTTGGCTCGAGCTGCTCAATTCCGAGAATCTCAAGCTGCTTGCGCAATCTACCGGTTACACCGTTGAATTTGTAGTTCATCCATCGCTGAGTAAGCTTTTGCCAGACCTTGATCTGCCAGCTCATGTGACTAGGGTCGATCTGGGAACCTGTTCTTTTCAGGAGACGTTGGCGAAGGCTGCCGTTTTCGTCACTGACTATTCGTCAGTCGCATTCGATGCTGCGTACATCGACGTTCCCTCGGTGTATTTTCATTTTGATAGTGAGTCTGTATTTGGGGGTGGACATAACTATCGTAAGGGGTATTACGACTATTCGAGATCTGGGTTCGGCCCAATTGGATTCGATGTTGAAACAGCTGTCGACGCGGTTCGGACGATGTTGACGGATGTTTCTGAGCGTGAACGGTATCTGGAACGTGCTATAGATACCTTCGTTTCACGAGATGCGCGGAACAGGGAACGCATCGTATCAGCGATTGAAAAGTTGTAATCTGCGTAATTTCTTGGATCGTTTTAATGACTTACTAACTGTGGAGTGGTTTGACAGATATGACAAGGGTTTGCTGCTACTGGGAAGGGAATCGCCCTCCTGAGTACCTGATGTGGTGCGTTTCGACGTGGCTTCGTTATGTTTCAATCGATGACATCGTTGTTGTTAATCAGTCGAACGTCCATCGTATATTTGATGGATTGATTGACGTCGATGCGTTCCGTCGATTTAGTTTTGCTAAACAGTCTGATGTTGTCTCTGCGGCTTGGCTTAGTGAGTTCGGTGGGTGTTTCTTAGATGTAGACACAGTTATGGTTAACAATCGGGCATTATTTTTTCTTGATGTTTCTGAGGAAGGGGATTCGTTCGTCTACTTTGGAGATTCGAATAGGGGTGGTGTCCATATTGGCGCTTTATCCGGTTCACGAGGTTCATCTATCGCTTCGGCGTGGTTGTCTGGCGCGCTAGAAAGGTTGACTCGTTGGGAGGATGATAGGTCCTGGGCTTATCTGGGCAATGCCGTACTTGAGCCTTTAATTCGCGCGCAGGAATATGCTGGTCTATCGCGATGCGTAGATGTCCGAACTAATCTTGCGACCCCAGAACTATTGTTGGAGAATTATTATTCTGGTATGGACCGGCGGCAGCTTTACGAACTATTTTGGTTCTCCGATATGGCATCCGTTGCAGCGCCAGTTTCCTGGGCGGACTGTGGCGGGATCATTTCATTACATAACTCCTGGACCCCGGAATCATTTGCAAGATTGGAAGGCCATGATTTGGAGAACGTGGATAATCGCCTGGGTGCGATTTTACGTGAACATGGTGATCGATCGGCGTTGAGTAAGTTGGAGGCGAAGTTCTATTATGGCTCGTGACCTTGTGGTCGAGGATCCGCATTTCATTAATTGTGATTTGGATTCTCTCCGATGGCGGGATACTGAGTGGTTTTCGATTGAGGGCATACGTATTCGAGCGCCTCGTGAGGATCCTGGGAGCGCTGTTGTCGTTCTTGGTTCTCAAGGAAGTTTCGATGCGTCTGCGATCGAGAACGTTCAGGGGTGGTTTTTAGGTCTTGACGGGGGAAGCGACGGCGTTGACGTCCATCAGCTATCAGCGGTGATTTCGCGGCTTGGTGTCGAACCGAGTTACGTGTTGATTTTTGTTGCCTGTGTGGACTGGCAGTTGGTCAGCGCTTTGCGTAAATTGCGTCCAGAGATGTTTGTTGTCTATTTTGACAATCTTCCGCCTGCTCAAATGTCCAACCGATCCAACGAGAATTCGCAAGGGGAATCTGAGATCAGAGAGTTGGTTCGGTACGTTCATAGCAGCCCATTGTTGGAACGCAACACTGCGATTCTCCTGCATGACAGTGTTCATTCTTCTGTTTGTTCGCCGCGCATCGTCTACTTTCCGTCGCACCTTTCGCAGTCCGGTGCGGTTGGCGGTAACCGGCGGCTTATCTCTCTGCTTTCAGGAGCTGTGGCTACGCTGCGAGGCCAGGGTGACCCGGCCGTCTACTTACGGTCATTGTTTTGCCATCGGGGATTCCCGCCCAGCGAACAATGGCTGGTGGACGCGGCAGGAGAATCCAGTATTGCTCGTACTTCGGGTGTGCGTCTATCGCTTGAGGCAGCTGGGTTGCGGTTGTATGGATTCGATGTGAGGCAGACGCGGCTTGCCCACAGTTGGTCAGCTCGCTACCACGAGTTCAAGGTGTGGAACGGGGAGATTGAAATACTGTCGGAACGGTTGGGAGCGTTGCGGCGCGAAATACTAGATACGTTACCAGTGCACGTGGATTCTGTTACTAATTCTTTCGGTGCGTTCTCGTTCCGAGACGCCGAGCCGTTGGATCTTGAAAGTCTTGGTCCTGGTTCTTACGTGTTACAACTTGTGGACGAGGTCGGCGATGACCTTCTGCCGAAGTGTCATAGGACGTACGGTGCGATGAGAGTGAACTTGTCTGGAAGATCCTACGAGCTGCTAGACGAGTTGAGCCACATTGGGCTGTTGGTTTCTTAATACGCTCACATACCGAACGCCGCTCGAGGTCCGTTTTGCATGGATCAATCAGTCCGCGACAGAACCCACGGCTGCTTGGGAAACCAGGAAAATGAGCCTCAACGTAGCCAGGGGCTTGATAATTAAGCTGAGCTAGGACGATTCTTGTGCGGGGGTAGTCGCCTTGCACTGAGGGTGATCGAGCCCGGTGGCGACGACTAGACACGAGTACTGGATGGGCAGAATTCGTGGCTACCTATGGGCTGTTCTGCTGGCCACCAGTGGGCATTCTTTGTGGCCGCGTACGGGCAGTTCCTGCTGGCCGTTGACCTGAGTTGCACAACTTTAGCCTTGATCCACCGATGTAAATAGCCGGATCAAGCCGCGCGTGGAATGGAAATGCCCCTCCTGAGCTGGGAAAATGGTGATGTTCTAAGTCAACATTCCCGGCCAAGAAAGGGGCACCTCTCAGGTGCTATTCAATCACACACCCGCGGCTGTGTCTCATTCCTTCGATGATGAGAACCTCACCGCGACCACCGGGCTGGTCCCGATCATGGGCCTCGCCCAGAAAGCCGGCCTGCCAGACCTCGCCGACGACAGGTTGACCGTGTCGACCACCGGAGCTGATAAAGGCGCGAACCCAGCCGCGAAACTCGCCACCCTCGTCGGCGGAATTGCCGCCGGGGCTGACTCGATCGATGACATGAACCTTCTCCGCCACGGCGGCATGACACACCTCTTCGATCGTGTCTACGCGCCCTCGACCCTGGGTTCGTTCCTGCGCTCGTTCGCCTTCGGCCACGTCCGGCAACTCGACGCGATCTCCTCCCGCTTCCTGACCAACCTCAACGAGCACACACCGCTGCTACCAGCCAGCGAAGACACTGGACAAGCGATGGTGTTCGTCGATGTCGACGACACCGTCATCGATGTCCACTCCGCGTCGAAGCAGGGAGCTGGATTCGGCTACCAAGGCAGTCGTGGCCTCAACGCACTGTTGGCGACCGCATCGACGGGCGACTCCGGCCAGATCATCGTCGGCCAGCGCCTGCGCAAGGGCTCAACCTCGTCAGCCCGGGGTGCTGACAAGTTCGTCGCCGACGCTCTGGCCACCACGACCCGAATCAACTCCGGCCTCCCAGCCCTGGTCAGGGCTGATTCGGCGTACTACTCCTCGACTGTGACCAAAGCCGCCCGGGATGCCGGGGCTGAAGTATCGATCACGGTCCGCATGGACAAGAAGGTCAAAGCAGCGATCGGAACAATCAGCGACGGCGCATGGACTGGCATCGAATACCCCGAAGCGATCTACGACGAAGAGACCAGGGCCTGGATTTCGAAGGCCGAAGTCGCCGAGGTCCCGTTCACCGCATTCACCTCGAAGAAGAAGTCCCTGCACGCCGCCGGCCGCTTGGTGGTCCGCCGCATCCCTGAACTCAACGAGACCAAACGCACTGCCGGGCAGGACCCATTGTTCGACTTGTTCCGCTATCACGCGTTCTTCACCACGGTGGACAAAGACCGTTTCGACACCGTCGCTGCTGATCACATCCACCGCAAGCACGCGATCATCGAGCAGATCAATGCGGAGTTGAAGAACGGTGCCCTGGCGCATATGCCCTCTGGGGTGTTCAACGCCAACGCCGCCTGGGTAGCAGTCGCAGCGATCACACACAACCTGCTGCGGGCTGCTGCCGGACTCATCGGTGGCAGGATGAGCAAAGTGCGCGCTCAGACGCTGCGGACACGGATCATCGGCATCCCGGCCCGGATTGCTCACCGGGCCAGGAAGCTGATTGTGCACCTGCCGAGACGGTGGCCGTGGGCGACGGAATTCGCACGACTCTGGCACGCGGCTCTGAGCCCACCTACACGATCATTGTCCTGACCGATTCGCTCCTGCTCGAGCACGACGCCGCAGGGTCTGGAGGAGACCCCGGGGAATCATCTATGTGGAAGAGACCGGTGAGAGACCGGGACACTACTTCCTGCCCTCGCACCGCGTTCGCACTCGAATCCGAGTGAGCCCCTTGCCATCAAGCGAATCGGTGGATCAAGGTTTAGTTACCCGCCGCTGAGGTCCGAATCTACGATTTTTCCAGCACCTTGAGCATGTTCTCTACAGTTTTGGGTACTTCCGGTGTGAACGTGTAGGGAAGGTGCATTCGGTAGCACCTGTGGACTGAAGGGACTGATGCAAGGAGAGGTGGGTTCGACCAGCCGTGCCAAAACGAGGCGGAAGAACGCGTTGTCATTGATCACGTCGGCGAAACCGAGTCTCTTCCACGACTCGGTGATGGCGTCGATGAGGACCGATGACCGTGATCCCACAACGGTTCGCGCTCGTGGCGGTGCAGCAGTATCGGCGGGTAAGCCCAATTCGAGTTCGAGTTGTTCCGCTGCCCCGTAGTCGGTGAGCTTCTCGTCGCCGGCGGCGAGCAGGGCTGTCAGTTCTGCCTCGGTGTGAGCGGATCCGAGGTGTTCAAGAACGGTGACTTTACCGCGGTGTTTGCGCACGATTTGCACGGCTGTGGCCCCGGAGGCAGTGGTGACTTTCCGTAGACGAGGCGACATAACCCCATCGTAGACAGCCGATTAGTGTCCCACCAACACGATTGCTGACCCTATGACCAGCACAAACAAAAGCAGAATCGCGAAATCAGAGCCCAATTGTGAAAGTCATGGCCAGTCGGCTGAGCGACGCTCGGTTTTAGATCACGGGAAGCTCCGGTTCGAATAATCGTCATGAGGTAGCAAATCCTCGAATATCAGTCTGGCCATGTGAGTCGACAACGACGCGTCTGAGCCTCGGCCCCTGCCGCGGCGGCACTCTTACATGCCCGGGTACGACGACATGCGATCCGGGAAAATATAGTTCTGCCTCTTGACTATTGGGCCCACATATCTGTGTCCCACCAACAAGACATCTGACCTCATGACCAGCGCAAATGCAAACAGAATCGCGAAATCAGCGTCTAGCTGTGGAAGTCAGGTCCTACTGGCCGTTGGTATGCTGGTGGGCAATTCAGGTAAAGCGTCACCACCGGGCTGTTTACCGTTGAGTATGCGGCGTCACGCCGTGGCTAGCGATACCTAATTCTGAATTAAAGCTTCTAGCTCCCAGAACACGATTGGGTAGGGCGAAGTTTTTAGCTACTCGTTGACGTCCGTTTGTATATTTTACAAAGGGCAGCCGGTGCTCTGAGAGATTGAGAAGATAGCGCATTCGCTCATAACTTATTTCAAGAAACCATTGTGTCTCAGTCGTTGAATAGTTCCAGTCATGATCTATGCGAAGTTGGAACCCCAAGAAGTCGTCATCCGAAAATGCTCGCAGCTCGTTGACTGGTGGCCCAGGGCGGGCGCTGCAAATTCCAAGGCTATATCGAAGTAATGTATCGATGGTAGCTTCGCCAACAGACCACGTTCGATCTTGGGCATTCGCGAAATCAATTATCACCAAATTCCGTTGTGAGGTGAGGACGGATCCTAGAAGATCCGATGAGAGTGCATCGCTGTCTACAGAGGTAGCAACAAGGAAATCTACAGGGGCGTGCAAGGGCTGTCCGAAATCTACCTTTGAATTGCCTTCCATGCCGGGTAGTCCGGCTAAAGTTACAGGCGCGTACTTCTGCAACGATGTTCCGTCGATATTCCCGCACAATAGTATAGACGATGATGTTTGAAACCGCTTCCTTAACTCAACCAAGACTGAATAATTTGAATTGTCAGCCAGCCAGGTAATAGTTTCGGCCGCCAAATTATAATGATTAAGTAGATCTTTGATGAAAGATTGATACTTTGCGACGGCGTCCACCGATGTCAATTCGGAAAACGCTGAAGAATCGTCTGTGCGGGGTTGAACCGCGAGAACCAGACTTTCGTGCAATTCTACATCAGCAATTCGAGCGAGATGGGTTATTGGATACCGGACATCGTTCTCAAAACTGTTCACCTGTGAAAATGTAACCACGATGCGTTTCGGATCGATGGTGTTGCCTCGTACCGCAAAATACACGCCTCGGCGATGTCTTATCTTGTGATGGTTATCGTAGGCGCGTTGGGCAGTTGTCGAATATTGATACTTCGAAATGCGTGTTTGCTGAATGGGCCCGTTATCGAGAAGGCTCTCGAGCTCCACTTTGGATAACAGGCGGTTCACCACAGGCTTCTCGCTGCGTGTCGAACCTGAAACTACGGGGGCCGATTCACTGTCAACTTCCTTCTGCACCGTCTTCCCCGGTGAGAAACCATTTGTAGTAAGATAAACCGCTCCGCGCGGGGCGCGCTCGGTTGATAGAGCGGCTAGCAATCCATAATGTCCCCTAGACTCGATTGCCCTCACTATGTTCAGTGAAAATGGCAACCTCAACGAGGACTGTATTAGGGGACGCACAGCCGAGGAGAAGCATAGTGATAATGCAATTTTGCGAATGAGACACCATGGACGTTTCATCATAACTTGATCACTCGGCGCATGATTGCCTGGCAAATATCTTTACGGTCGACCGTTCCGAAGAAGCTATCGATAGAGGCTTTATAAGCGACACGATCAAATTTATACGCTTCATTAATAATGTAGGAAACAATCGCTTCGACTTTAGTGAACACGGGCCCAAGGCCTAACGCTTCGTAGTTTAAACGCCTATTGTACACCTGGGACCTGTAAAAGTCCTCTGAATCCTGTTGGTAAAAAGCAATGGGTACTCCCGCGAAAGCAGCGTCTAGTGCTACTGAGCTGTAATCGCTAAATACGAATTCACTATTTTCTATTATATTCTGGTAGTTCTCATAACTAATCTGAATGTCACTGCTAGTGTGAAAGCTTTTCGATTTGCCTTGAAGATTGGGATGTAGCTTTATCTTTAGGACTGTCTCAGTCGACCGCAAATACTGTCGCAAGCGTTCGTTGTGAATAAGTTCATTGATCTGTTTTGCTGTTCGAGTTTTGGAAAAATCGTCGTCCGATAATCCGTGGTCTTTAAAATTCCATGTTGGCATGTAACTTATTTGATTGGAACGAACGTCCTTTTTGCGGAGACTTTGTAGGCGTGGCATGCCGCTTGCAAGCGTTTCAACCGGGGCTATGGTTCGTAAATATTGGGTTTCCATCTCGCCTGTTGATACTATAAGATCAAAATAATTTGAAGCTAGCCAGGCGGTCATGTCGTTCAATTGTATGCCGTGTTGCAGATAAACAAACCTTGAATTGGAGAAGTCCTTTCCGAATCTGTTTATATTCATAAGTTGGGATGAAATAACAACATCGGATTCGAGAAGTATTTGGTCAAATTTTGGAGAATAAAAGTTGACTAAATTGAAGCCCTGCTTGAGTAGCCTGTTCCAATCCGGCGATGATTCATTTAATGCAAAATAGAGATTAGTGTAGTCGGGCATTTTCTCCGCGATGAATCGGTATAGATGCTCCGCGTTGTCGTCAGCTTCGGTGGGCCGGTCGAAAAGAAGTATTGTTGAGCGGTTTGTGATCGGCCGCCGATAGAAATCGTATTCTCTTGGAGATGAACTACGGTTTCGCAGTGACTTTGGTCTGTATTCCCGGTATATGTATGTTGATGCATCTCTTGTTCGTACTGTGTTGATTAATGCGGAAGGGGGTGACAATTCTAGCGGTGAAGTTGAAATGCGTGTGTACAGATCATGATCTGTCAGTACTTTTGTCAGGTGTTCAGTCGAGTCGGGATTGGCTAGTGTTTGTACCCACATCGATTCGATAGGATGATGTTGCTTTGCTAGCTCGATCAGCGGCGTTAAGTTGTAATGTTTAATTAGCCGCCCCATCTCTTCAAGGCTCAGGTTCCCTTTGGATCTTTGGCGTAGTCTTCGTAGGGCTAATATTAGCAGGCGGAGTATTCCTCGTCTTAGCTCAAGAGAAGAATCAGTTGCTATCGGCAGTATTTGATTCTCCGAGCCCCGCAACTTCATTCCACTCGAATTGATCATGGGATTATTGGATGTGTAGGCCTCACCTGTAGGTTGAGTGTGGAGAATGTTCCAATAAAGTCTATAGGTCAGATAAAGTGTCGATTTGTCTATTCTTGTGGTTATCGCACGTAATTTTCTAAGCTCATCTACATCAAAGAGCTTTCCGTAAATGCTTAAGTCTCGATAATAGTCGTATTCCGTTTGCCGCGCTGCCCACGAAGGGTTATTAGGTAGTGTGGTGGTGAAGGTATATGGCTCAACCAGTTTTGCGCCTGTGGCGCGAGCAGTTTGAATCAGGTTTGGGAATAACCGGGCAGACCAGTTGTGGCCCTCTTTTATGAAAATTGCGTATTGTGTATCGATACTTGTGATCTGTTCCCAGAGATGTTTATGTGAGAGAGCTCTTTCTGCATAACGTATGGTTGCCGTATGCTGACTACCAAGTTCGGCTTTGATTCTATCTACTATCGTAGGAGTATCTTTGGTATCTTGGTCTACGAACCTTCGTGCACCTTCTACGACGATGGTCACGCTTGGGAGAGTGGACTGCACGGACGGGCCTCATTTTGCTTATATCGCGTGTTCGTTGACTCATTGAATATATCGCTTATGGAGGCTTGGCGCTAAGGGAAACGCTCGTCTTGCGTTTTCGCACACGTTTCGCTGAGCCCTTCAATTTCTAGACAAAGGACTGCATGGGCGGGCGCGTTCTGCAAAACACCGTCGGCGCGCACCCGGATTATCTGGCTATGCCAGTTCTGCTGGCGAGGTGTCCGGCGCTGAGGGTATTGCGGGATATCGGCATACGCGATTCAAGGATGGCTTCCTAGGTCAGGCGTCCAGGGCGTGAAAGAGCAGCCGGGGGCAATCTTCACTTCACGAGATGAGCAGGCCGTGTTCGTTTTTTGTAGCCACGCTGCTAGGCTTGTCTTGGCCCAGTTGGCGGCGTCGCTGGGGTAGATACTCGTGGGACGGTCTGAAGTGCTCGTACGCATCGAAGAGCTGGTTCAGGTGCCTCCGTGTTGCGAGCTCCTGTCATCGGTGGTGGCAATTGGCGTCAGGGACACCGTGTGGATGCCTACTGAGGCTGTCGGTAAGGGCTTCGCGGTTGTTCGAGTCCTGGGTTTACGGAGCTTAATTCGCCAAGCGATGGATACGCGAACTCAAGCTTGCAGTCGGTGAGAGACGCGGATCGACATACTCGAGATGCTGCGCGAGAACTGCCTGTCTTCCAAGTGCTTATGTCTATGACGACGCGCACGTTATCGGTACCTTCAAAAAAGGCAGAGAATGCTCCCGCTTTGTGCGCAGTCGGTTAGGTATTTCTTCGCGGAGAATTGATGCAACAGTTTGAAGAGCTGGCAACCGCACGGTGGAGACTTGAAAGTCTCCGGCCAGACGACGGAGCCTTCGGATGAATCTTGCAGATTTCAGTACCCCAAAGACTCGAGGTAGCGGAAGAAGTCTGCGAGGTCGTTGCTGGCCAACGTATTCTTCAGCGGAGGCATCGCCTCGGGATCAAAATCAATGATGACCGTGCCGTCATCCTCGCGACGTGAGTTCGTGGGCACGGTGACCACTGCGATGTCATCCGTCTGCAAGGTGCGGAGGCCGCTGGCGATCTTGACGAGCTCACTCGTGGTCAGCTCGGCGTTGTGCTGAATTCCTGAAGCGAAATGTCCGAGCACAGCCGCGCCCTTGTTCGGGTGCTTGACCAAGCCGCCCGACTTCAGCCCCTGGACGAGTGCGCGCACGACCGCACGCTGGTTGCGGGTTCGCGTCTGGCCGGCATCATCGACGGGGTCCGCTGCGGTGAAGATCGACGATGTCGCTCCGTCGAGGTTGTTCGTCCCCTCGACGAAGTCGGTACCGCCAGCGCTGAACGCAACGCGGCTGTAGACCTGCAGACCGCCGAGTTCGTCGATGACGCGACCGAGCGCGTCCGATTCCAGCTGTGCAATGTGATCGATGCGGGTGCCGAGGAACTCCTCAACCATGGCGACGACAACCGCCCACCCGCCCTCGTCGGCAATGGCCGCGAAGGTCTGACCGGCCTCGATCTGAGCGGAGGGGTTGAGAACGAGAGCTGCGGCGAAATCGCCGGCGGAGGGAACATGGATGACCGCGAAGATGTCACCTTGGCTCGATGACTGTTCGGCCGCCTCGGCGGGGTTTTCGGGATTCGTCACCCGAAGCATCAGGGTGCGGGAGTCGTCCGCAGTTGGACGGATGTCTGCGGGCGGGAAGGCAGCCTCGGTGGGAATGGTCTTCGATGCGTCGTCGAACTCGGCGCGGGCGGAGTTGAGGTCCTTGAGAGAACCGATGGCGGAAACCATCTTCGTCAGCTTGGCCATGGCAGTCCTACTTCCTCTGTCCGGTCATTTGGTGCTGGTCTCAATAGTAGCCGCGGGTGAGAGCGGCTCGTGTACCGATCTCACCCGCGGGATACGTAGAGCGAGAGGAGCTTTCAGCGCTCTCCACCGTGCCAACTGCAAGTCCCTTGGCCGGACGAATTGGAAACGGTGCCATCGTTGCACTGAGTTGGTCCGCCAGAGTTCCCCTCATACTCGTTGTACGGGCCCGGGTATGGGTAGTCGGGGCCGGAACTGCCGTACTCGGGTGCTTCGTCCTCGAACGCGTCTGAACTGTCATACGGGTCGGGAGCGTCTGGCACCGTTGGATCTGACCTGTCGGACTCCGGCGGTGTATCGAAATCGTACCGAGTGATGAACAGCTGATTGTCGTAGTAGTCCGAGAAGTCCGCAGCCGACAAATTGGTGGGTCCGATGGTATTGACCGTTTCCAGAAAAGCCAAAGAGATCAGCTGTGCTTCCGAGCCGTACCTTTCGAAGTTCGTGCCGTAATCGTCGATGCCACACCAGAATGAACCGTTCACCATGAAGACGAAGGTTTCGAGCAGAAGACCAGAGCGAGGATCGTCGGCGAGGGTGTCGGCAGACCTCGGGCCATAGACACGAGTGCTGCCAGCCTCAGAATACGAGTCGCATTCCTTGTCTGCGACCGACAGCCATTCATCTGGTTCTACGTCAATTCCATAGCGAAAGGCGAGCACTTCGCCGTAGTAGATGAGCTGTTCGTCCTCCGCCGAGTATGGGTCCAGATCCTCAGACACCGCCTCGGGCGCTGGTTCGTCAACGGCTGCCGGATTGACCTCCTCGATGGGGTCAGCGGAGGATCCGGTCGAATCACCGGTCTGCGGTGGCTTCTCGACTGTAGAGCAACCCGAAAGAGCGACGAGGGCAAAAACTAAGACCAGCGCGACAAAGGCGCGTCTTATATTCACTTGCCACAGCAAGGACCTCAACAGAGGTGAGCGATGCTTCACGGGACCCCGATTCGATTCTGACCGAAGCAGACGACTTATCGTAACTGGTTACTCGTGAGCGAGAATGCCTCTGGCCGGGGTGGAGGGCAACGGTTATCAATTCGTTGGAATGAGGGTTCCTGCGGTGCCGGTACTTTGCGCATTCCACCCACAAACACCTAGACCGAGCAGCTTGTCGCTGCTCGGTCGAGGTGTTCTGGTTTCAGCGGAGGCCGAAGAGTTTGCCGAGGCCGCCTCCGGACGGCTGAGAGTCCGACTGCTTGACCTCAGGTGCTTTCTCGGCCGGTCTCTCTGCTGGAGTTTCGGCGGGCTTGACCGGCGGCGGGGGAGGGAACTCCTCGGCGGCAGGTTCTGCCTTCGGGTCCACCGATGCTGCGCTTTCGGGAGCCTTCGGCACGGGAGGGGCAGGCTCGTCAGCGGCTGGGGTCGGGGTCACCGACTCCGGCGCTTCCGGCTGCGGGGCTGCGGTGTCGGCTTTCGGAGCCGGGGTCGCCTCGGTGACGGGTTCCGGGGCCTCGGCGGGGGCCTCGTTCTCATCGGTGGTCCTGGACGAATCGGCGGGGGCCGCCTCGGCGACGTTCTTGATCAGGGAGAGCTCGAACTCGAGCGTGATCTTGTCGCTGACGAGTACGCCACCGGAATCGAGCTTCGTATTCCAGGTCACGCCCCAGTCCTTACGGTCGATGCGGCGCGAGCCCTCGAGGCCGGCGCGCAGGTTGCCGAAGGGATCGGACTCGACGCCGATGAGCTCGAGCGGGATGGACACGGTCTTCGTCATGTCACGGATCGTCAGATCACCGGTGACGATATAGGAGCTCTCGTCCACCTCGTCGATGGCGGAGGAGACGAAGCGGATCTCCGGGTAGGCGTCGACGTCGAAGAAGTCGGCCGAGCGCAGGTGGGTGTCCCGGTCCGCGCTGCGGGTGTCGACGCTCGCGGTCTGGATGATGACTTCGGCATTCGAGTCGGCGAGATCCTCGGCGATGTCGGCGAAGCCGGAGACATCATTGAACGCTCCGCGCACACGCGAGACCATGGCGGGGGTGGGGTGACAACGGCGTCGCGGAATGAGTCGTGTCAGCGGTCGACGTTGCCGGTGACGACACCGACCAAGGTCAACGCCATGGCAATGGCCAAAGCGATCGCTGATGCGATGAAAGCAACGGCGATGTGCTCGCTCAGGGCCGCCGCGACGATGGCCGGTCCCACGATCTGACCGATGCTGTACCAGGACGTCAGCTTCGCCGAGGCGTTCGTGACACCCATCTGTGTGCCGATGCCGATCGTCATCATGACCACCCCTATGAAGGTGAAGCCGAAGAGGGCAGCGGCGATGATCAGCACGAACGGAGTGGAGCCGAAGACCGCGAGCAGGGCGCCGAAGACCTGGAGGCAGTAGCAGAGCGTCAACGCCTTGACCGTGCCGATGCGGGCCGCGACGGCCGACCACGTCAGGGGAGACGCTGCCGTGGCGATCCCGGCGATGAGCCACGTCGAGGCGGCCGCCGTCGCTCCGAAGACGGGACCGGCGAGCACGACGAGGTAGGTGCCGATGATGATGTAGCCGCCGCCTTGGAAAAAGTAGCCGGTGGAGAGGAGGGCCATGGCTCGGCGACGGTTGGCCTCGAAGGGAGTGGGCGTATCGGTGGATTCGTCGGTGGTGGTCGGTTCAGCCGCCTCGGCCGGGGTGTGCTGGGGGATCCGGGCGGGGATCGGCCAGGTCCAGGCGAGTACGGAGAAGATCGCGGATACGGCCGCGCAGATGAGCCACAGCTGCCGCCAATCGGCGATGCTGCCGGCGGCGAGCACGATGGCTCCGGAGACGAGGATGCCGAAGCCGACTCCGCCGTAGGAGATGCCGCCGTCGCGCGGTTTTCGGGAGTTCGCGGGAATCCGTTGGGTCACGCAGACGAAGATCAGCCCCGAGGCGATGCCGGCGATCGTGCGGATGCCGCCCTGCCAGATGAGGTTCGGGGTCAGAGCGACCGCGGCGAGACCCACCGTGGAGACGATGAGGCTGAGCCGGTAGACGAAGCGATTGGGTTCGACCCAACCTTGAGCGATGACGAGGGTGCCGATGAAGTAGCCGACGTAGTTCAGCGTCGCGATCCATGCGCCGGGAGCCGAACTCCAGTACAGGGCCGCGACCATGAGCGGCAGTGCCGGAGTGTAGAAGAACCGGCCCATGCCCATCGCCACCGAGAGGCCAAGCGCCCCGCGAACCGGGGTGAGAGCGGGCCTGGCGATGCTTTCGGGCATGGCGGTTCCTCTCCTCGGGTGGGCTCAGGTGGCGTGATCTCCACCACTACGATGCCATGGTCTGGAGGCGGCCGCCTCGGCAGGTGGGGATTCGGACAACCTCTGTGTATTGGTGGGCTGGGCGGGTGGTGTCTCGGTCTCCGTGGTTTCTCAGTGCGACTGTGGAAGTTGTTGATTCTGCGGAGACAGGGCAGAGTTATTGTCGTGGGCATCAGGCGGAGTATTCAAGGTGGCGTCGTGGCGCTCGCCCTCGTTCTGTCGGGGTGTTCGTGGTCTGATTCGGACGGTACGTCGTCCTCGAGCCAGTCCCCGAAACCGAGCCCCACTCCGACCGAGTTCGAGCAGACTTTTGCCGGCGACGTGTCCGGTGAGGACGCGGTTGTCTCGGCGACCACCGACCGAACGGGCCCGAGTCTCACGGCAGACAATGTCGGAGTCTCTTTCGAAGCGACCGACCTCGCTGATCCCAGGCTCGACCCGGCGCAGTCCAACCTCGACGAGCAGCTGAAATCCCTCGGTTCGCCGGCGCTGCGGTTCGGCGGCAATGCCCTCGATCGAAGAACGTTCTGGACGTCAAAAGGTGAGAAAGCGAAACATGGCGAGAAGGTCACCATCACCCCGGATGACCTCAAGCGGTTGAAGAAACTCGTCGACATCACCGGCTCGTCCGTCACCATCGGCATCCCCTTAGGTACCTACGATCCGGGACGAGGAGCGGACATGGCCGCGCACGCGGTCGACATCCTCGGCGATTCTCTTGTCGGTCTGGCAATCGGCAACGAACCGAACGGGTACACCGTCAAGGATGTGCCCAGCGGTGCCGTGCGCGGCAAGGGCTGGAATAAGGACAAGTACGTCAAACAGCTTGAGGCGTATGCGAAGACCATCCATGCAAAGCGGCCCGATGCGCCGATCATCGGTCCCGATGTCTACGACGGGGCATGGATGGAGGCTTTTGCCAGCTCCGGGGTCAAGCATAAGAAGGCGATTTCGCAGCATTGGTATCAGCTCTACGAATGCGATTCGGCTCAGGTTCCGGGGCGGGGGCCGCAGGCGGCGAACCTCATCGATCCCTTGGCGAAGAAGGCGGCGAAGAAGAATCTCGGCATCGGCAAGTCGAAGGCTGACGCTGCGGATTTGCCGCTGTGGCTCGAGGAGACCGGGCCGACGAGCTGCCCGGGCACGAACGACACGTCACTGACGAACGCGTCAGCGTTGTGGGCAGCCGATTACACGTTGTATGCGGCGACGCTCGGGGTCGAGCGGATGGCCATGCACTCGATGCTCGGGGCGTGCAATGGGGGAGCGCCGATGTCGCTCATCTGCGATCCGGCCGATCACGGGGACCGGTCGAACGCGTTTCAGGTGAGGCCGAATATGTTGGGGCTGCGGCTGTTGGTGCCGAGCCTCGGCGGGGAGTTTACGAAGACTTCGGTGTCTGGCGGCGGGAACATGAGCGCCTACACCGTGGTCAAGGACGACGGCAAGACTCTGGTGACGACGGTGATCAACGCGAACGATGCGGCCTCGGTGGGTGGGAATCCCGTGACGCTGTCGGTGCCTTCGGAGTTCAGTGTGTCGTCGGCTTCGCAGGTGTTCGGGGAGTCGAACGACGTGAAGAGCGCTACTCAGGTGGTGCCGGCTAATCCGCTGACGGATGATGTGCCGTTCAGTGGGGATGGGGCGGGGGCTTCGGCGTCGGCTGGGGCTAGTCCGTCGGGTGGTTCCAGCTCGCCGCAGGCCACTGGCGGCATGGGTGACGACGGAAAGCTGCGGATCGATCTTGCCGGGAGTTCGATGACCGTGTTTGTGATGTCCAAGAGAGAATAACTGAGCAGCGGGGCGGAGCCGAAAGAGGCCGTAATCATGTCCAGCTCACTGTAGATGTGATGCCCTGTCTTCCTGTCTGAAGGCAGGGCATCACATCAAGAAGCAAGTTGCTCAGTGAACCTCAGCCGTTTCACTCTTGTCGGTTTCGGTGATCAGGAGACGTTTGGCGTCATCTGGGGGTGATTGTGAACGTAGGCAGTCGGTCAAAACCACGGTGGAAGCTTACTTAAGTTTTGTCAGCTGTTGGAGAGCTAAGCAAGAAGAGTTCAACGCAGCAGGGCAAAAATGCTGGTCAGCGCCTCGGCCCCTTTCTTAGATGCGTCGCTGAGCGCTTCCAAATAAGTAAGAGAGCGGCTGCGGCCACAAGCGTGCGATCGCGACTAAGGTTGTGGCGCCACAAGATCTTACGGTGTTCTGCCAAGCTACGAGTTATGCATGTGCGTTGATGTAGGTGACTTCCTGTTTGAAGCGCCGAGCTGACAGGAGGCGATCTGACCTCGGCGACTTACGACGTTGCTCGGATCCGCGCTTCCGTGGACCTCTGCCTCGCGGAAACGGCAGGGCCGCCTCGTCGAGGGGAGATGAAACACCACGGGTGCCGACCTCCTCACGATGAGGATATCGGCACCCGTGGTGGTGTAGCTAAGGAACGTTCGAAGATCAGCTCACGGACGCCTTCGCCTTCTCGCCCTGGTCATCCCAGGCACCGGGAGCCGGGGCGCCGTGAGCATCCGGCTCGAGTGAAAGCTCATCGAAGGGGCTGGAGCCGTTGAGTGCCGCACGTGCCTGATCGAGGTCGATCTCGCGGGTCCACTTGCCGATGAGCAGGGTGGCCACGGCGTTGCCGGTGAAGTTCGTCAGGGCACGGCACTCGGACATGAACTTATCGATGCCGACGATGACGCCCATGCCGTCGAGGAGTTCGGGTCGGTGTGATTGCAGTCCCGCGGCCAGTGTTGCCAGTCCCGCACCGGAGACACCGGCGGCACCCTTCGAAGCGATGATCATGAACACCAGCAGCGAGATCTGCTCGCCCAGGCTCATCGGCATGCCCATGGCGCTGGAGACGAACAGCGAGGCCATGGTCAGGTAGATGGCGGTGCCGTAGAGCCGGTCGAATGAGTTCCAAACGCGTCCGAACATGCCCGGGCTGCGACTGCTCGTGCCCAGCCTCGGCGGGGATTTCACTCGGAGTGCGGTCAAGGGCGGCGGGAACATGACCGCCTACATCTTTGTAAAGAACGACGGCCGCACCCTGGTGACGACGGTGATCAACGCCAACGAAGCCGATTCGGTGGGTGGCAATCCGGTGACGTTAACGATGCCTGATGGTTTTTCTGTCGATTCGGCCTCGCAGGTCTATGGACCCTCGAATGACGTCAAGAATGCCACTCAGGTCGCGCCGACGAATCCGTTGCCTGGTGAGGTTCCGTTCAGTGGGGCGGGGCGTCGGGATCTGCTGGTGCGAGTGCGTCCTCTGCCCCGACCGACGGGGCGGGGGATAGTACGTTGCGGATCGACCTGGCTGGGAGCTCGGTGACGGTGTTCGTGATGAGTAAGAGAAGTGAATGCCACTAGATTTTGAGGGTGGCAAGCAGGCGGTTGGTGCCGCGATGAGGAGAGTGTCGCCGACGGCAGTGTCGTTGTCTACGAAGCGCACACAGTACATGTTCAAAAATTCTCTACGTTCAAGTATTATGAACATGTGAATGATTTGAACGTTGGTCGTGGCCACGGAGCCGTGCACGGCGAAGCCATTGCCGCGAACGAACTGACCGAACGTATAGTCGAGCGGATCTTGGCGCTGCACCCGGATATTGTGGCGGCCACTAACGTCGTGCGCGAGACATTCGAGGCCGATGTAGAACTCACCGTCCCGACTCGGGACGGGCCGCGCGACGTTGTGGTGGAGATTTCATGGGGCACGCAAGGTGGCCTGGCCCGCAGATACCGGCACATGAGGAGCCGGGTGGGTGGACCTGTGGTGTTGGGTCTGCCCTACGTGGACACAAGGACGGCGAGACGCCTGCGTGCAGAGGGGATACCGTTTATAGACGCGAGTGGCAATGCCTGGATCGATCTGCCCGGGTTCTACGTCGAGGTCGACGGACGCAGGCCGGTGATGGAAGGGCCTGACCGACGCCGCGCAGGGATCGGCGAGCTTTCGGTTGCAGGATTGCGGGTCGCGTTCGTCGTCCTTATCGATCCGAGCTTGCTCCTTCAGCCGGTGCGAAAGGTTGCGCAAGCGGCTCGGGTATCGACGGGCAGCGCACAGGCCGCCCTTGTATCAATGGCAGAAAGCGGACTGATAGTCCGCGGACGGGCCGGACGGTTGAAGGATCCGGAGGCTCTCGCCCGAACTTGGCTTTCAGGGTACTGGTCCCGACTTCTGCCTAAGCTCAAGGAGGAAACCGTGTTCGGACCCAAACCGGAATGGTGGACCGAGGGGGGCGGCGACTCGACTGTGATCAGGGGCCGAGTCAGCGGAGATGCGGCGCTCGCTGCGCTGACCGACCGAATCGTCCCCACGACGACGATCGTCTACGGTGAGCCATCGTGGCTGGATGTGCGCAGGCGAGCCCGACTGAGTGCGGCGGGAACGGGCAGCCGGGTCATCCTTCGGGAGCGATTCTGGGACCCTGAAGTGCTCGCGGAAGCTCTCGGGGAATCTGCGACGGTTCCGCCGTTGCTCGTCTATGCCGACTGCAGGGCGAGTGCTGATCCTCGAGTTCGGGAGATCGCGGATGAGCTCGACCACCTGCCTGTCGTTCAAGGGGCACAGCGGTGACTACGAGATTGCTCTGTGGCGGCACCTCCGGAGGTGAGCGGTGACATACGACATGTCGGAATTTGCATTGACCAACCGCGAGTGGCACGTCATGGACTTCGCCGTCAGCCGATTCCCTGACGCGTTCCTCCTCGGTTCTTATGCGCGAGACCTTCACACGCACGGGTTGGCATGTCTGCCGCTGGGGCGGCGAACGGTCGATGCCGATTTCGCGGTGGAGGTAGCGACTGAGGGCAACTTCTCCGAGCTCGTCGAAGGCCTCACACCGTTGAGCGGCACTGGCCTGTGCTTCACAGTCGACGGCTTCCAGCTCGACCTCATCCCATTCGGCGGAATTGAGTCCGAAGGAATCATCGAGCCGCAAAAAGGTGTGACGCTCGACGTTACGGGAATGAGGGAGGCCCACGAACACACAGTGAGGTTCGCGCTGCGGGACGAGCTCGTCGTGCGGTGCCCTGACCTCACTGCGCTCATCGTTCTCAAGGTCATTGCCTGGGACTATCGACAGACCAGTACCACTAAAGACGGAGAGGATCTCGATCTTCTACTCCAGGCGACCTCTTCGGGAGAATATGAAGAGGAAGTCTGGGCTGACGAAGAATCAGGGGATCTGGTCGGGTGGCAGCCGCATTGCATCGGGCCGTTCCGTGTCGGCAGACGCGTGCCTGAGCGATATGCGCCCGACGTCGTCGCCCGCATACGGAAAATAGTAGATGGAGACTCTGCGGAAGCTATCGTCGCCAGCTTGCAGATCCAGCCTCATTTCGAGGAGCTCGCGCGTGAACGGATTCTTGCATTCGCCTCGGGGATCGATCACGCACTCGAAGGTCGAGATAGCTAACGAACCCAAGGCAGTGGGGATGTTGCCGCCGACAGGTTGGCACCTTGGAAGCTGCCCACTCGCGGTCAGATCTGTGTCTAGAGCCCCATAGACCATTCTGGCGAAGGAATCGTCCTTGCGCCGGTCGACGAGTCCACGCTGATCACCTGCGTTTCGCAGGACCCCACATTGTGGCGCCTTGCCGGGTGGGACTCTCCGCATCTGGGGTTGTCGGATGCTGCTCTCGTCTACTGGGATGTGCTCGCCAGCGCAGACGTCGACAGCGCTGAACCTGCCGAGCGCGTCGATCGCCTCCTTGCGACAGGACCTTGAAGGCCGAGGCAGGGAGGCCCACTGGAATACGTGTGCACGCCCTCAGCATCTCCGATGCCCTTGGCTACCGTGGCCGATGCCATGGCTGGTGCCAGCGACCACTGGATCGTCGGTGGACACATGGTGCGCCTGTTGCTACACGTTTTTCCGGCAGTATGTTGTGCTTGAGCGTAGCTACCGCACTGCCCTATTTATGAAGAGCCAGATGAGTCCCATGCGTGGAGCTGCAGGTGACACCGACAGCTACTCGCCCGCTACCGAGGTCGCTGACATCACCACGATGATGGATCTCGCCGGTCCTTGGGGCCATCTGCTTAGGCCACTCGTTCGGCTCGCTTTGGACATTGGCGTACTCGCGGCAACATGGATTGGTGGAGGCACTCACCGCAGCTATGGGCCGCCCTCGCCACACAGGGCCAGTGGCTGGCGATCGTCTGCCCGGCCGCGATGAGATCATCGACTGTAACGAACTCGATGGCAAAATTGAGCACGCCATGATCAATTTCGTCGGAGTGCCAGCGGAGGCGCTACCTTCTATTCGCAAAATGCCGGTCCGGGGCAACGCCGTGCTACTTTCTCCTACTTGGGTGCTCCAACTACGCGAGATCGATGCGCGGGGTTACGACATTATCGGCTTTGCCAAGACTGCAGTTCCGACTCACCTGATCCCGGGAACAGCGACCACGGGTTTCCTTGCGCAGCTGGTCCACGCGCTGGCACAGGTCACCACCGATGCTGTGGGTGCCGACCACTCTGCCCAGTTGCCCGTTCACGGTGACTTGGCCCTCTCAGTTTGGGATGGAATCGCGGCACCCACCGTAGGTTGAGGAGTTGAAATGTGTAAATACGGGAAGGGGACGAGTTGATCCACTGAAAAGACTGTGTTGGCCATGGGGCTTGAAGCCTGAAAGTCGCACGCTGTCAGGGTGAGTCCCATAGAGTGGTGGCATTCCCACCAGGGACTTTACCCCCAAAAATGTGAAGAACCATCGTGGGATCCCGCTAGTAGTTCCGCCAAGAACCTCACGAAAGGCATCCCACGATGGCTGAC
>NZ_FXZD01000023.1 GCF_900169145.1 Brevibacterium antiquum CNRZ 918
GGCAGAAGATCTGGTCGAATAACCCGATCGAGCGGTTGAACCGGGAGATCAAACGCCGTGCTGATGTCGTTCAGATCTTTCCGAACCGGGAGTCGGTGACTCGGTTGATCGGGGCCGTGTTGCAGGAGCAGCACGAGGAATGGCAGTACGGTGAGCGACGCTATTTGTCGGAGATCTCGATGCGCAAACTCGTGACGGTGTTGCATGGGCAGGCCGAGGTCGACCCGGTCGGGGTGGTGATGCCACTGACCGCGTGATTCGTAGCCCGACCCCGCTGCTTAATACCAAGTTAAAGGAACTACCGAAGAACACCACGAAAAGGGACTTGACCTGACCAGCGAACCCGAGACTCAGGAATACACGTCGGCGGGTCAGGTGGTCTCGAAACTGGACGGGTCTGCATCCGGTGTGGCCGCGCAGGCTCAGAGTTCACGAATGGGACGCTCGGAACGGTTGGGAGACGAAGCCAAGAGGATCACCCGCCAGGTCGAGGAACGGTCCAAAGCAGCAGTGGAGCGTGTGCGGGGTGAGGCCACTGATACGAGCAAGCTCTCTCCAGCGTTGAGCGTCTATCGAGCTGAGCTGGAGCGGTTAGACAAAATGTGCTCGACCGGGCTGAAGGCTTACTCGGCCGCGGTGGATTCAGCAGACAGCACAGCTCACGAGGACGAGTTGAAGACCCACGAGTCACAGTTGGTGGATGCTCACGGAAAGATCCAACACCTACAGGAGAATCTGAAAGGGGTCGAGGCGAAAGCAGGGAGCACACCCAACGAACCAGTCTCACCAGATCATTATGCTCCAGCTACGCCACAGCAGTCGACGGCTATACCCAGTGTTGAGTGATAAAACTGCTCCGTGATCGCGATTCTCACGATGAGAGTGTGACCATGGAGCACATGATCGAAGCACAACGTCGGATCGTTAACCCCAAAGGATCCGCCATAGCACAGAATGCTGGAACAACTATCAGCGACGTCGGAATTGGCGTCCCCGGCTTGGACTGAAGGGCAAAATGATGAGCACGATCGAGAAGTACTTTGCGGATAACGGAAGTTTTCAGGTCAAGTGGTACCAAGGTGAGTGAAGCGACGGTTAAGCAGCTTGTACTTCGGCCATCTTCTTCGGTTCGTTTATTCATGCTGGCCCGGTAAAGCCAGGATCTTGGAATCAGTAGCGATGCTGAAACGGTTGGAGTGTTTGGTCCCGGGCAGTCGCCAGGGTCTTCGAACGCTTCAGAGCCACCGCATCAGCGAAACCATAATTCACGTTGGCAGGGGTGTGGAACCCGATCCCGGGGTGCTGGTGATTGTGTACCGATCCACGAATCCGCTGATGAAGGCACGCGCATCGGGCCGGGAAGCGAAGCGGTTCGGGAACGCCGGCCCGTACTTCAACGATTTAAAGAGCGCCTCGCCTTATGGGTTGTCGTTGCTCACGCGGGGCCTGGATTGAGGCCGGGTGACTTCAAGATCTGACAGCAGCCCGGCAACGGTCTTCGATGTCATCGAGGTTCCACGATCGGCCTGGACGACATCGTGGATGCCATGGATGCCATGGATGCCGAAGATCTTCTTCACTATCTCTACCGCAAGCATCCTTGATGGGGCCGGCGTACCGTTGCCAGCTCTCCACTGAACTCGGGGTGATCCAATCACAGCCTCGGAACACGATTGGCGGCGCGGATGGCCGTGATGGATTATATCGAGTCTTGGTACAACCGTCAGCGTACGAATGCCAGGGTTGGGCATCGGAGACCGGTACAGGCTGTTAACGAGTATCAAGAGACTGGCCAGTCCGACCTGGCAGTGTAGGAGAAACAATCAATGAACTGTCTCAAAAACTTGACGAGAGCAGACCATGGACTGGTGAAAACTGAGTCAACGTTGTGCGGAAGCGTTTTGCAGAAGGGCCCACATCACAGTGCAGGGTGATCAGCTTGGCGTCGGGGATACGAGGGATGTTTCCCACCATCGGTCGGAGTGGTGCATGCTCGCGGTGGATCTTCATCTCGTGACGTACAGCCAGGCGCCGAGACCCTGCCCCGTGGGAGCAATCGTCTAGTTGGTGTAAGAGAAAACTCCCATCATTCCTTGCTCGGCGTGGTAGACGTTGTGGCAGTGAGTCAGCCACTGCCCAGGATTATCGGCATCGAATAACACCCGCACGGTCTCGCCCGGCCGGACGATCACCGTGTCCTTTCGTGCCCCGTCGTTCCCAACTTGGAATGTGTGCCCATGCAGATGCATAGGGTGCCACATCATGGTGTCGTTGATGAAAACAACCTCGACCCGTTCGTCGACCTTGACCTCGAAAGCCTGCGCATACGGTGTCTCCAAATTGAATCGGTGGCCGTTGATGCCCCAGTCGAATTTGGCCATACCCCCGGTGAGGTGGAGCTCATGAGTTCGGTCCGTTGCCTTCTCTGACAGTGCGACCGAGGGATCCGCCTGCAGTTTTCCGCCGTCGACGACCTTGCCTTCGAGTGTGTCCGGCAGCTTCGAGGAGGCAGGGATCTTTCCTGAACCGGCGTCGATATAACCGACAGCCTGGCCGATTTTGCCTTCGGGCAGGGCAAGTACGGCTGTCGTCCCCGACTGAACCTTCACGAGGGCATCGATCCTCTCGCCCATTCCCAGCACGACTGCGTCGACGTCTGTATGACGTACGGGGTACCCATCGGTGTGAGTGGGCGTGAGCTGTTGCCCCGGGAGTCCCACACGGTATGCCGTATCTCCGGCGGCATTGATGATCCGCAGCCGGATGACGTCGCCGGCCGCGGCCTCCAGTGTCTCGGCTTCTTCCGGATCTTTTCCGTTGAACAGGTGGACTGGGTAGTCGACGTCTCCTGCGTCTCCTCCCAAGTAGTCGCTGCCCGAGCCCATGGACATACCGGCCATGCCCCCGCTCTTCGTGCCCTGACCACCAGTTGGCGTGGACCCGTGGTCCATCCCAGGCATGGACCCGTGGCCCATCCCGGACATGCCTTCGGCCAGGCGCTCGAGAGTCTCGTCAGGCGTCGCGTCCAGGCCATCGAGCCAGTCGTCGAGAACGATGACCCAGTCACGGGTGTACTCAAGCGGCTCGTCCGGGTCCTCCACAATCAGGGCGCCCAGCAGGCCACGGTCGCGCTGGGTACCGACATGCGAGTGATACCAGTGTGTTCCCGGGTGAGGCACCCGGAAATCGTAGGTGAAGACGGAATCAGCAGCCACGGCATCTTGCGTGACGCCTGGGACACCGTCCTGGTCATTGCGCAACGCCAGGCCGTGCCAATGGATGCTAGTCGGTTCAGGCAACTGGTTGTCGACGACTGCACGCAGTTGGTCTCCTGCTTTAGTCCGGATCACCGGCCCACGGATCGCGTCGTCATAGCCCCACGTGGCTACGCTCTTCCCGTTCACGGTGCTTTTGATGGGCGAAGCGGTGAGCCTTTTCGTCACTTCGGTTCCCGTTGTGGCGCGGCGTGCTTCGCGAGTGGCGACAGCAGGGTCGGTGGGCAGAATCCGCGCCGAAGCAGAAGAGGGGCCGGTTCCTCCTGAACAAGCTGAGAGGCCAGCAACAGCTACCCCAGCGGCGGAGAAGGAGAGGAAACGGCGGCGGTCGATGAAAGGGGTCATGGTAGGTCCTTGAAAGTTGGTGCGGCGAAGATAAGGAAGGCACGTCGTTCAGACATCGGCAGACGCCTCGAAGGTTTTGCCTTCGTCGATCGATGTCAGCAGCCCTTCGGTCGTTGCCACATGAAGGAGAATTTCGCCGTCGGGGCTGACTCCGAACACGTCCTGTGGTCCGGCGAAAGCTGCCCACTGGATGACGGGGGCACCGGCGAGTGGCCCCCACTTGTTTCCCCCGTCGACTGAGCGCTGCGGCCCCGACTCCGTAGTGGCAAGAAGCGTGTTGGTGGTTGGGTCGGCGGCCAGGGAGAAGGGGCCGAAAGGCACTTCGACGATGTTCCAGGTGAGTCCGTCTTCACTGGTGCGCAATGCCCCATCGAAGCCCACGACTCCAGACTTGGTGCTCGTGAGTGCATGGAAATCAGATTCCCCTTGCCTCGAGAGGGTCTCCCAAGTTTCGCCTCCATCGTTGCTGCGCAACAGGCCCACGGGATCCGGGCCAGGCTGCCCGGCAGCGGGGTGGCCGGAGGCATAGAAGACTTCCGCGTCATCCGCTGCGGCGAACCCCATCATGTCGAAGTCCGGGCCGATCTTCCGTGCAGGTTCGGTCGACACGTCGAATAGCCCTTCATGAGTGGCCAGCAGGATTTCCCCACTCTCGGCATCCGCCGACAGTCCGTGGACATGCCCGCCGGGCAAATCGTCACTGGCCGCAGGCGTGGGATCAGTTGTTTCTACCGTGGAGGAACAACCTGCCAGAGCTAGGAACAGGCTGGTGGCCACCATTGGGAGGGCTGGTGGGCGAACATTCCGGGTAGGACGTGATACGGGAGGTATTTTCATGGTCGTGAATTTCCTTCAGGACGCAGGGGGCACATGACCCACGCTGGTGGCGGCACGCCAACTTGCAGATCCGGAGCAGGATCGCGGCGCGCCAAGTGAACTCGTATCGCCGGGTGAACACCCGGCTGGAGGCGAGTTGGTGGTCTACGTCCTATTGATGGAAAGCGAGCCTGGATTAGGCCCCAATGGGTGGTACGTCACCGAGTGCTTCAGCGGCTGCAGTGGGCGAGGCGCGTCGGCCGGCCAGCCGATGGACGACGGCACTGGTGCCGCGAGTTGCTGATCGGGAGAAACTGTGAGGCACCCGTCATGGAAGGTGGTCCCGGCAGAGCAAGTCCCGGAGTCACCAGCCAGGGGCGCTGGTGTTTCGCCAGCGACTTTCGACGCCGCGGGTCCAGGCCCCACATCGAGTCCAGGGCTGCATTGCCGCTGAGTTTCAGTGAGATGAGCCGACAGTGCGGCTCCGTGTACCGACTCGGCGACGCCGGCTGGGGCATGGGTCATACCGGTCAGGCACGTCACAACGGCCAACAGGAGGAGAATGACAGTTCTTCGCGGACAGGCATGCGCGACACGGGCGAACCGGTGTGCGAACATGTGTCAACTCCTGTGGTCCAGCAAACTACGTCGACCACAATCTGTCCTTGTGGCACGGGACGAAGGGTGGCCGCAGGCGCGAAATACGCCTGCGTCGATCATACCCCCGGGGTGTAGGTGTCGGGCAAACTGGCGGTGACCTTTCAAACCCGGGGTTTGACAGAGAATAGCCGAAGTGGTTGGTGAAGATATCGTTGAAGCCCACCACAGGGGTGTGAACAAGGAGCTTGATACAGTGCAGCCGGTGGAACCGTCCTACATGGAAACCGTGACCGGCATGGCCGCCGTGGCTCTTGCTTGCTCATTCTGCCGGGTGAGAGTGACGCTCCCCGGCTCGTCGCGAACGGTCCTCCGAATGGCTGTGGTTCGTATGTTCGTCGTTCATATCCGACCCGTTTTTCGTGTCCTCGGCCAGGAGCGTCTCGCCGTCTGCTGCTACGAAGCAGGTTGTATCTCGCTTTCGACGACCCACGTGTGGTACGTCATCGTCATGCAGTCCGCCTCGCAGTTGACGAGGTAAACGCACTCCTCTGCTGACCTGGCGATTGCGGCCTCGGGGCCGTTTATGTGGTCGTTCGGAAGGGTCATCTCGGAGTTCACGGGGTAGCTGGGGTCGGCAGCTGTCGTCCTTCCCTCGGACCTGGGATGTAGGCGCTTTTGGTTCTCCGACGGGCAAACTCATCGTCCAAACGATCGCGATTCGTGGTCATCCCCATTAGACACCGTTCGATGGGGTGACCACTGGGCGAGCATGACTTGTCGTCATGTTCCACCTGCGCCCGGAAGTTGCAGCTTTGAGGAGAGGGACTCCGCGCTTCCCGATAAGTGTGAGAAGCGCGGAGCCTGCCCCACCGACCGCTACGCGGCAGCGGCGTAGCAATCGGGATCGGCGTCGAACAGCGGGCCGCAAGAGGCGCAGCACAGCCAGTATCGCTGGCCGTTGTGATCGCGGTAGAGACCGGCGGCCTCAGCGTCAGTCTTGACGACCGGGGTGCCGGCCATCACTGGGCATTCGGCCATCTCGGTGTCGGGGGTCTGAGCAACGGCGTCAGCGCTCGGCGCGTGGCCGCAGCAGCCGCCTCCACCGGACGAGGTGTCGGTCAGGTTCAGGTTTTCGTGTGCAGTCATCGGGTTTCCCTTCTTGTTGTGTGATGACAGTTGGTCAGGCGTTCACCGGCTCACGGGCCGGTGCCGGGCCGGCGGGTGCCGGCGCGCGGTCGTCGTCCGCGCGGGCCTTGAAGGTCCGCAACCGGAGGCTGTTGGAGACCACGAACACCGACGACAGTGCCATGGCCGCTCCGGCGAGCATCGGGTTGAGCAGCCCGAAGGCGGCCAGTGGGATCGCGGCAGCGTTGTAGGCGAAGGCCCAGAACAGGTTTGTCTTGATTGTGCGCAGCGTCCGCCGCGCCAGCCGAATCGCGTCGGCGGCGGCACGCAGATCACCCCGGACGAGGGTGATGTCGGCGGCCTCGATGGCAACGTCGGTGCCGGTGCCCATCGCCAGGCCCAGGTCGGCCTGGGCCAGTGCCGGTGCATCGTTGACGCCGTCGCCGACCATCGCGACGACCTTGCCCTCGTCCTGGAGGCGGGCGACAACGTCGACCTTGTCCTTGGGCATGACTTCGGCGATGACCTTCTCGATGCCGACCTCGGCGGCGACCTGCTCAGCTACCGCTTGGTTGTCACCGGTCAGCAGAACCGGCGTCAGACCCAGCTCCTTGAACTGTGCGATCGCTTGGGCGCTGGTGGGCTTGATCTGGTCGGAGACGACCAGCACACCCCGCGCAGCGCCGTCCCAGGCGATAGCGATCGCGGTCTTGCCCTCTGCCTCCGCGGCCTGCTTCGCGACCCGGAGGTCGTCGCCCAGGTGGATCGACCAGTCCGCCAGCAGCGACTCCCGGCCGGCCAGGACGGCGTGGCCGTCGATGACTCCTTGGACGCCCTTGCCCTCGATGTTCTCGAAGGACTCCGGCGCCGGTAGGTCACCGACCTCGGTTGTCGCTCCGGTGGCGATGGCCTGAGCGATGGGGTGCTCGGAGTAGTCCTCCAGCCCGCCGGCCAGGCGCAGCAGCTCGGCACGGTCAACCCCGTCAGCAGCGATCACGTCGGTCAGGGTCATCTTCCCTGTGGTGACGGTGCCGGTCTTGTCCAGCACGATCGTGTCGACCTTGCGGGTGGATTCGAGGGTTTCGGGGCCCTTGATGAGCACGCCCATCTGCGCACCGCGCCCGGTGCCAACCAGCAGCGCGGTCGGAGTGGCCAGGCCGAGAGCGCAGGGGCAGGCGATGATCAGCACGGCAACGGCGGCGGTGAAGCCGGCCGACAGCGGGAAGCCTGCGCCAATCCAAGCTCCGAGTGCAGCGACGGCGATGGCGATCGCGATCGGCACGAACACCCCGGAGACACGGTCGGCCAGTCGCTGGATCTCAGCCTTGCCAGACTGGGCGTCCTCGACCATCTTCGCCATGTGCGCCAACTGGGTATCCGCACCCACCCGCGTCGCCTTCACAACGAGTCTGCCGCCGGCGTTGACGGTCGCACCCGTGACAGGGTCGCCTTCTGAGACCTCTACCGGCACGGATTCGCCGGTGAGCATGGAGGCGTCGATCGCGGAGTTGCCGGAGGCGATCGTCCCATCGGTGGCGATCTTCTCGCCGGGACGGACGACGAACTCATCGCCCACGGTCAGCTCATCGACCGACACACGCTGTTCAGCGCCGTCGCGCAGGACGGAGACTTCCTTTGCCCCCATCTCCAGCAGGGCACGCAGGGCAGTCCCGGCGCGGCGCTTGGAGCGCTTCTCGAAGTAGCGGCCCATCAGGATGAATGTGATCACCCCGGCTGCGACTTCGAGGTAGATGTTCCCGAGCCCGTCGGAGCGGGAGATGGTCAGCTCGAAGACGTGGGTGACGCCGGGCCTGCCGGCGGTGCCAAAGAACAGGGCGATGATCGACCAAATCATCGCCGCGCTCGTGCCCACGGAAATAAGCGTGTCCATCGTCGCTGCCCCGTGGCGCAGGTTCATCCACGCCGCCTTGTGGAAGGGCCATCCGGCCCAGACCACGACGGGGGCGGCGAGGACGAGGGAGGCAAAGCCCCAGTAGTCGAACTGCAAAGCCGGGATCATCGCCATCGCGATCACTGGTACCGCGAGGACCGCGGAGCCGATAAGGCGCTGACGCAGAGATCGCAGTTCGGCGTCCTCGGACGACTCGCCCTCCTCGCCCGAGCTGTCACCGGGGCCCTTGGCACGCGTCGGGAGTGCTGCGGTGTAGCCGGTCTTTTCGACCTCGGCGATCAGGGCCTGCGGGTCCAGGTCGTCGGGGCCGGTGACACTTGCCTTCTCGGTGGCGTAGTTCACGCTGGCGGTGACGCCGTCGAGCTTGTTGAGTTTCTTCTCGATCCGGTTTGCGCACGAGGCGCACGTCATGCCACCGATCTGCAACTCGATGCCTGCGACCCCGGTACTGGTGTTGTTAGCGGTCATGGCCTTCTCCTTCCTGATGCTCGCCATTCGTGCCCGACTCCTGATCGGAACCTCCACCGTCGGAGAGCCTGGCGTCGCTCTCGCCCGAGCTGGTGGTCGTATCGATCACCAGCGGGGCCGTGTGGAGCTCGCCGTCAACTTGGAAGTCCAGGTAGAGCAGGTAGCGGCCCTCGGTGGGTGCGGTGGCCTCGAATACGATTTCCGGACCAGACGTCTGGCCTGCCTGCGGCTCGTCCCCGTGGGGGTGGACGTGCAGGTAGGCCAGGTCCCCATCCCGTAGCGCGACGAGGTGGCCGAAGGCGCCCAGGTAGGGCTCCAGCTCGGTGACTGGTTCCCCGGCACGGGTGATGGTCATGGTCAGCGGCGAGGCCGCACCCGCGGTGAGATCGCCCTCCACGCTGACGTCGAAGCCGTCGACGGTGGTCGTGGTGACCGGTTCGGTGGCCGGTGCGGGATCGTAGGCACCGCCCACTTGCACCGAGGTCGACAAGGTCAGACCTTCACCGGCGTCCGCCGGAACGAAGTCCGCGAAGATCCGGTAGGACCCCGCTGCGTCCCACTGCCAGGGGACCGTCCAGGCGCCGTCGTCGTTCATCTCTGGGTGGACGTGGCGAAAGTGCTGACCATCTGCGCGAACGGTGATCAGGTGCAGTTCTTTTTCGTGCTCTAGTTGAAAGTCGGTCACCGGGTTTCCGTTCGGGCCTGTGATCGTCAGGGACAGGCTCCCCTCGGTACTGGTGTCAGTGGGCGCGATGACTGCGGTGAGCTGGTAACCGTCCTGCGCGATACCCAGGTCGAGGGCGGCCGTGTGGCCCTCGAGGCCGGCGGTATCCACGGCGTCTTCGTCCTCGTTGTGGGCGTTGTCCTCGGTATCTTCTGACCAGCTCTGAACGGTTTCCTCGGGGATGGCCGCGTTCGCCGTGAATCCAGCCACGGCGAACACGGCCACGAGGACCAACCCGTACAGACCCAGCCGTGTAGGTGCCTTCATCTCAGCTCCTGACAGCTGTGTATCCGGCCTCGTCGACCGCCGCGATCACTGCGGTGTCGTCGAGCGAATTGTCGGTGGTCACAGTCAAGCAGCCGGTGGTCGCGCTGACCTCGATGCCCGTGACGCCGGAGATCTCGGAGACCTCCGCGCGGATCGCGGTCTCGCAGTGCCCGCAGGTCATCCCGGTCACCTGATACTCGGTTGTACTCATGGCGTGAAACTCCTTCACTCGTGTATTACTTCTAGGAACCATATACCCCTATGGGGTATAAATCAACGGGTGGCTGTCTCGTCGGCGGCCTGCTGTGCCTCGCCTGTGGGGCGGACGTGGCGCAGGCGGGTTGCGGCGATGATCGCGGCGACCCCGGCAACGACTGCCGAGACGATCGCGGCGGTGTTCAGACCGCCGGTGAACGCGTCCTGGGCCGCAGTCACCAACTGTTCACCGAGCGCTCCCGGTAGCTCCCTGGCCGAGACCAGTGCGCCATCGATGCTGTCGGCGGCCGCAGCCGCGGCGTCGGCGGGCAACCCGTCCGGGAGTGTTCCCGCAATCTGATTTCGGTAGGCAACCACGCCGACACTGCCGATCAGCGCGACGCCGAGGGAGATGCCGAGATCGTTCACTGTGGTCGCCAGGCCCGAGGCGCCACCAGCCTTCTCCGGCGGGACCGAACTCACTACCAGATCGGTGGTCAAGGCCATCGACGGGGCCACACCGGGATAGGTGATCACGAAACTGGCGATCACCAGTGCCAGGCCTGTCCCAGTGTCGAGTTGGGTGAACAGGACGTAGCCGACGACCTGCGTGAGCAGGCCGATCGCGATCACATTCCCGGGTCGGAACTTCCGGGCGAACACCGGTGAGAGGGTGGAAACCACGATCAGTACCGCTGCTGCCGGCAGAATCGCGAACCCGGCCTGCAAGGGTGAAAGGCCCTGCACCTGCTGCAGGTACTGCGCAAACAGCTGGTAGACACCGCCAAGGGCGGCCGCGGAGAGCAGGAAGACTGCGAGAGCCCCGCTGACGGTCCGGTTGCGGAACAAGCGCACGTCCAGCAGCGGTTGCTTCGCGCGCAGCTGCTTGATTACGAACCACAGGCCGATCAGAGCACCGACTACCAGCAGTGCAATCGAGGGGCCTGCTGGTTGCTGCGTGGCGAAGCGCTTGATGCCGTAGATGATCGCCAGCAATGACGCCACCAACAGCAATGCACTGAAGAGATCGAACCGTGCTGTGGGGTCGCGGTGCTCGGGCACCAGGAGTGGCGCGCCGATGACCACCAGGGCCATGATCGGGACGGCCACCAGGAACGTGGCCTCCCATCCATACGCCTCTAGCAGAAGCCCGCTCAGCAACGGGCCAAGCGCGACACCAGCTGAGATGCCGCCGGCCCATATGCCGATCGCAACGCCGCGCTGTTTCGCATCGGAGAACAGCACGAAGATCAACCCGAGCGTGGCGGGCAACATCATCGCACCGGCCAGGCCTAGGACGGCGCGCCAGACGATCATCAGTGACGGCTCGGTCGTCAGCGCTGCTGCGATGGAGACGACTGCGAACGAAATCGCACCGATGATCATCAGTAGTCGTTTGCCAACCCGATCACCGAGCACGCCCATTGCGACGAGGAACCCGGCCATCACGAAGCCGTAGATATCGAGAATCCATAGCAGCTGTGTGCTCGACGGGTTCAGGTCTGTCGCTAGATTCGGTGCGGCCAGGAACAAGATCGTGAGCATCATGAACAGCAGGGTGGAGGGGATCACGAGGATCGCCAGGCCCCACCACTGCTTGGCGCTGGTTTGTGGCGCTGGTGCGCTCGTGCCGCTCATGTCGCATCTCCTGCAGTCGTGTGTGTCCTACTCATGGTGCTGCCCCTTTCCTGTGCGTCCGTCGCTGTTCCGGCGACGTCACCGTAACTCAATCATCGGTGTACGAGATGTAACAGCTACACTATCTCATACATTCCCATACGACTTGTGAGGTGGACGATGCCGACGAAGAAGGCTCCGGCAACACGGGGCACCCGACGTGTCCCGACGACAACGAACCGCGCGGCCAACCAGCGCGCCGATGCCCAGCGCAACCGCGCCAAAATCCTCGCGGCGGCCGTGACAGCGATCCGAAAGAATCCCGACGTCTCGGTCGCCGACATCGCCGCCGAGGCCGGTGTAGGTCGCATGACCCTTTATGGGCACTTCCAGACCCGAGCTGAGCTCATTGAGGAAGCGTTGGTGGACAGTCTCGAACGTGGCGAGGCAGTGCTGGAAAACGTGTCTCTCGACGGCGAGGCCGCCCAGGCGTTCAGGCAACTGATTGGTTCTAGCTGGACTCTCGTCGACCAGTCTGGGGCCTTGCTGGCGGCCGCGCAGAAGGAGCTTCCCGCAACCCGCATCCGTGAGTTGCACGAGAAGGCCGAAACACGCATGCGCGAGTTATTGCTGCGGGGCCAGCGCGAGGGCGTGTTCCGCATCGACTTGCCCGTGACCTGGCTGCTGACCACTGCTCACGTTGTAATGAATGGCGCCGCAGAGGAAGTTCGAGCTGGACGACTCGACCCCGATGACGCGCCGTGGTTCATCGACGCGATCTTGCTGCCATCCTTCACCGCGAACGCCACGACGAACGGAGCGCCATGAGAACCCGCGCCGTTGACGTCATCGGCGCAGGCAGGTGCGAACGGAACCTCCGCCGTGAAGGCCTTGTCTACTTCGGAAGCCGATGTCGAGATCGAGCTCCTCACCCGAAGCGGCGAACAGACATACAACCGGACATTGATTAGTAATGGCGTAGCGATCGGACAGAACAGACCGCGCTATCTGTCAAAGTTGTCCGGACGAGTACCGGCACTGTCCGCAGTGACAACCCACGGATCCGAGAAATACGCTTCTCCTCTGGCAATACTATGGCCTATGTCGCTTGGATCATTGCGACCGGAATCCGACCGCGGATCCTCGGCGAGACGATCACCGGTTGTTGCCAAGCTGCGAGCGTGGGCCAGCGGACGACCTTGTACTCGATCACCGACGCTGTGCGTGTGCGTGACTTGATTGAGGGCAGGCGTCCGGTACTGGTTACGATGTTTGGGGTCGGGTAGATGGCTTCGGAGTGGATCGCCCCGGGGATAATAGAGGCAGGGAGATTGGAAGAAGGAGATTCTCTCATGCCAGTGAAATATACCGACGAGCTCAAGGCTCGTGCCGTCGAGCTCGTCATTCATGCTCAAGCAGAAACGA
>NZ_FXZD01000025.1 GCF_900169145.1 Brevibacterium antiquum CNRZ 918
GGACCCATTTTGGCCTACTTCGGCCACAACGAGACTCGACATATTGATTGGCTTCCTGGTTCTCGCCCTACGTGGTCGGACTGATTTGCTCTGTCACCGTGGTCCCGCTCCAGCCTGACACGTAGGGAAGGCCAGATCACGACGAACTGGAAACAGGCGCTGGCTCAGTTGGCTGTGGCTTATCCGGACCGGATGAATCCGTACTTGTAAATCAATCCCGAACACAAACTACTTGACAGGCTCAGACCTCGACTTCTATCCGGGCAGCGACGCGCCGTGTTCTGGAATCACCGATCTACACTCTCAATTACGAAGAGCCTATAAAGTTCCTAAAAAGTCCTACAAAATGGATGTGAAGACCTCACAGACGAAACGAAACAAGGCCGGATCGTACGCTTACAACAAACTCCGAGGAAAGAAGTACAGTGCGAACTTCGCGGTGAACAAGAAAACCGGCAGCGCGAAAATGAACTGCTCTCAACTTGTGTGGGCGGCGTATAAAGCCTCGGTCAAGATCGATCTGGACGGAAATGGCGGCCTCGGCGTCTACCCATACAACATCAAGGATTCGAAGCACACGCACATCTACAAGACGATCAAGTAACCTGAAACTTCACTGTGTCGCGGGTGCTATTGCACCCGCGACACCCTCACGCCCTAGGAGCGCGATGAAGAAACTCTGGTGGTTGTGTTCCGCCTCACTGATAGCTCTGCTCACCGGTTGCTCGGAAACTCCGGAGCCGACCACCCCGACGCGGGACGCCACCACCACCGATGTTATTGCCGCCTTCACGATCAGCCGTCAACAATCTGGTGTGGTCGAATCCGATGGCAAGGGGTACGTCGTCCTGGTCAAAGAAGACGGTGGAACCTCCGTCATCGAGACCACAATCATGCAGCATGCGCAGTTGGACTGGAATAAGGACAAACTGGCCTTCTCCGATACAGAGAATGACTACATCGTGGGTACCTCGACTGAAGTGATACCCACGGATACGAAGACTGACTACCAGCAAGCCCTTTCGCTTAGCGACGACGGGACAGTGATCGGTCTCTACAACGATGGTTACGAGGAAGACAGCTACGTCGAACAACTCATCACATCGTCAACGAAGGGGTCTGACTTCACCGAGGTTGAAGGGTATTTCCAAGTCACCGGATTCTGCGACGGAGACCTCTACGGGATAGCCGAACCTCTAGGGAAGTACCAGGCTGAGGCCGAACGACAGGGGGTCGAGGCCAAGGAAGCAGATGGCTACACGAGGCTGATGCTGAACCAACTGACGTCCGGGACCACGGTCGAGGAAGAGAATGTATCCATTCAGGCCGTTAATTCGTCAGGTCAGGAGTCGACGGATGCGCCCTGCGTTGACGGTAGTCTGTACCACTTGGCCAGTATTTATGCTGATTCAGGTGAGACTACCCCGGTGCTGCGAATATGGGACACCGATTCCGGCGACATGACCGAACTCGAACTCGTCACCGCCGACGGCGAACCGGTGACAGGCCCCGACCAGTCCACTTTCGAGATCAATGGTTCCTCCCAGCAGTCGCTGCGAGGTAACGATTTCGACTGGGTCGATGACTTCGGACGGGCATGGCGAACGGATATCACGACAGGTATCAGCCAGAAGCTCTTCGAGCTCGTCGACAGCTACGACAACAGCACTGATACTCGCGTGGTGGATTTCACCGAGAATGCGTTGACGGTGGTGACCTTTCAGCAAGAAGCGGAAGAAGTCCGTCTCGTGCAGTACGACCGAAACAGCGGAGAAGTCCTCACTGAAATCGACCTCCCCGACATCGCCAAGACAATCGATGACAGTTCGATTTGGGCGGTGTCTGCCAGAGACTAGGGCATGTCTGGTTTATCGGCGTAGCCTTGTCAGGATCGCGCTGATCACGGCTGCCGCTCGATATGTGATGGCGCGCTTGTCTTATCGTGTTGCTAATCTTCGCCATTGCTTGCGGTTGGCAAACGAGCGTTCCACGAAATTGCGGTTCCAATACGCCCCGGCCTGGAACGTCGGCGGTCGTCCACCGTCGCTCCCGCGTTTCTTCCGAGGCACGATCTGGTCCTTCTTCTCCGGAATCATCGCCCAAATACTACGCGACTGCAGACCCCTATGAAGTTTGGTCAAGGTGGAAGCGCAAAAAACGGTAAAGCCCGCCACGACTGAACCTAGCAATATGGAGCCGCTTTTACAGCAGCTGAATGTTCTGCTCGACTGCAGCCGTGTCGGCGCTGTCGTCGACAATGACGTTGGCAATGAGGTGTCCCACGACCGTCTGCGGGGTAGTCTGTTCGGGTCCGGCGAGGCCTGCGAAGGTGGCCGCAATTAGCTCGTGCGTGGCAGAAATTCGAGATCTGCCGGGAACGGGCAAAGAAGGGTCGAGCGAAAACAGTGCCAGTGTGCGAAAGAGATGACGGTCATTGGAAAGCAGTAGTGCCCCGTACTCACGTTCAGTGAGGCGTGAAGCCCGTGCGTGGTCTGACTTTTCGGATAGCCGGGTGTGAATCCTAGACGCGATGCCATTGACGAGATCATTCCGGGTGCTATAGCAGTTCGAAGTCGAACCCACCGGAAGACCGGCGAAGTCATCGACGGCTCGGTGTGTGAGGCCCCTGAGTCCTGCGGTAGCGACGACTCCGATCGCGGTATCGGCTACCAGAATGCGGCGTGAAATCACAGTTCAGCTCCCTGCTCGGAAAAGGTGATATCTCCGACTATAGTGACTGCCCACGCATGGCCGAGAGGTCAGTCCAGGTTCAGTGACGTCTGTGTAGCCGGTGACGGTGGTTGAGTGGCCAGGGCGTCGATGTGAGCATTCGAGGGTTGGGGGAACCCTGGTTCATCGGCGTTGATTGGGGCGACGTCGAATGGTGTCTGTCGCCCGTAATCTCCGTGTGGCTTCTGTGGTGTGAACTGCTCGACTTCACTCGTGCCGCCCATGGGATCGAACTCGGTTGACAGGCCTGCTGTGTCGACGTCTCTGGGCTGGATTTCGTTGGCATCAAGTATGCGAATGGAATGCTGGAGGGGTTGGTCTTCTGCGGTGTCGTTGATGAAGTCCTGTGTCACCTCGGCGGCGTACCCGCTTTCGACTGCGATCTGGGCCAGTTTGCGGTGAGCATCCCAATCGCCGACGTCGAGACGGTGTCCCGCGGCTTCGAGTGTGGCTCGGTTGTAGACGCGATCGGGACGAGACACCGACGGCTCGGCTGGTGCGTCTGCGGTAGGGGAGAAGTCTGTCGCACGTCGTTCTTCGTTCATGTGGTGTGCTTTCGTCACGATTCGAGACTCCCATTGTTCAGCATCTTGTGCCGCTGTGTCATCGGGTGAGGCCCCACCGAGGTCGATGCTGGACTGCGCGAGGTGCGCGATGAACTGAGTTTCGTCTCGGCTGAACAGTCGGGCATCGATGGTGGTGTTGGCTGCCAGCTTGGCTTTGATTCCGGCGTGCATCGCCCTATGGTCCTCGAACGGCATTTCCAGGTGATCCTTTATCCTCGGGTCGCGACTGATTTGGATCTCGAAGTCATGGATACCGATGTTGACCAGGCGGCGCAGCGCCCAGGCTTCATTTTCCGAAAAGGTGGTGAACTCACTCATGGTCGATCTCCTTAACAATAGACGTATCGGTTAGACGGCGATCACCTGGTCGCTCGTTGATCAGGACGGTGAGATTAGGCTTCGGTTTCCTTGTTTTTGCCGTAGTACTCCCAGTGCCAGGCTTCTTGGTTCTTCTGGCCTTCACGAGCCCACGGTGGGTGCTCCCAACCGAATTTTTTCGCGTTCTTCTGCATCCACTTGTGCTGCGGTGATCCGAATTTGTTGATGCCGCCGCCACAGTCAACAGCTAGAGCCCAACCGTGGTTCGATTTCCCGGGTACAGCTGCCCGTCCTGGCCCGTAGCGTTTGTACAGGACTTTCTGCTCGGCCAAATCGCGGTAGGCGTCGGTGATGGCAATATCGGTATTGAATTCCTTCTTGTACGCCTTATTCATCGCGATGAGTGCCTCGGTGGCGTCCTTGCGGAGGTATTCCTTCTTGCTGTCCGGGGTCCACGGGATCTTCTTGAGCTTGTCGGTTGGGATCTCACCGTTCTTGTGCCCACCCCACGCGCCGGGATTCTTACGACCGTCGTCAGGAATGTCATCGTCGCCTGATCCACCGCCCGTGCCGTCTGCTTCGCAGTTGACGTTATCGGCATTGCCGTCGTCAGAATCGTCGCTGCCGCCGCCTTTGCCACCCTTACCCGCGGCATCTTTCGGATCTCCTTTGGAATCGGTCTGGAAAGAGACGTGCGGGTGGTCTTTGTGGTTCTGGGTGTCTCCACCACGGTCGGGCATCTTCCGCCAGCCTTCATCGGCACGTTCGACGTTGTAGATGCGCTGGTACCAGATGACGTATTTGATGTTGAGTGCTTCGTGGTTGTCGATGACGAATTTCGCAATATCGTCACCAAGGGCCTTACCGTCTATGTTCAGCGGGACCATGAAGTCGACAGCGAGACCAACGGGGTGCCCGTTGGGGTCGCGTGACGTGCTGCCGGAACGGTACCCGCCGACACCAGTGATGCCGTCATATTCGTCGTAGATGACCTCGGCCGCTTCTTGCACGTGGGGCTTGACGTCTCCTAGGGGAAGCTTTTTCTTCTTCTGCGCGGTGACTGTGCCTCCGGCGATCGCTTCACCCTGCTCGGGGGTGGAGCCGGCTGCTTGGGCCTTGTCACCGGATTTCCAGTCCTTCATGAGTTTGAACCACTTCTCGGCTTGCTTGATCCGATTCGGCATGTTCGGAGCACCGGCCTTCTCCCACTTGTCGTGGAAGTGCGTCGTCGCAGCCGAAACTGAGTCGAGTTCGTTCTTGATCATGTCCTCGAAGACTTGGACGCTCTGCGCGTCATCGCCCTTCGTATCGGCCATGAAGTTCATTTGGAGCTCGATGGTCCACCAGTCTGTGCTCTTCGTCTTCGCATACGCTTTGAGCTTGCTGTTGCGGCTACCCGTCCACTGACCCAGGCCGAGACCACCGGAGAACGATTCAGCCTTCTCCCGCTTCTTCGGAGTCATCTTGTAAGGCGAGTCCATGATGCCCTGGACGCTCGTTGGGTCGACGCCCGATTCCTGCGACCAGTTGCCAAGGATCCCCGCGATATTGGTGTTCGACATGCCCTTATCCGAGAGCACAGTGAAAACTGCTCGAGCGTGGGCCTTTTCAGTCGGGTCAATGTCTCCGATGTCTCCGACGTCGCCACCGCCGTTACCGTCGTCACTGACCGGTGTGCAGGCACCGCTGGCGGCCATGAGTCCGAAGAGGACTGGGACGATGATGACGAGGGCGAGGAAGCCCGCACCGACAGTGGCGGCACCGGGGAGAAGCGACTTGAGTGAGAACATTGCGGGGGCCTTTCGGCAATGACCACCGACCCCTGGGTGCGGGGCCGGTGGTCATCATGGTTGGTTACTGATCGTCCTTCTTACGGCGGAGCACGGTGTAGAGGATGAACCCGCCTACTGTTGCCACGACGAGCGCGCCGAGGCTGAACCCGACCGTGGCACCGTTGATCCCTTCGGTGGCGGGTTCGCCCGCGCGAGGGGTACTACCGTCGGTGATGACAACTTCTTCAGTCCGATCCGGTGACGGAGTCGACTCGTCGGAGGGTTCGTCGCTGGGAGTATCATCGTCGCCGTCGACGAGAGTTGTCTCGTCGCGGGGAGCCGGGGACTGGTACTGGTCTTCGTCGCCCTGACCAGACGGCAGCTCAGGAACATCACCGGGAGTGGTTGGGGCGTTGTCTTCAAGGTTGGAGTCATCGGCAATATCCGGCTCGTCCTTGTCCTTGTCGCCAGTGCCTTTGTGATCACCACCGTCCTTGCCAGCCTTGGGCTCATCACCATCGGCTGCAGAGGTGCCCGGGCCTCCGTCGTCGGAGCCTGCGTTGCTGTCACTGTCAGCGGCAGGAGGCGGGCCCTGTGCGTTTGCCGTCGCGTCAGTACCAGATGCATCGGCTTCGGCTTCCCGGTCGCCATTTGCAGTGCCGGTGTCATCGCTGTTGGCACCGTCGGCGCTCTTGTCGCCTTCGCTGCTCTGATCTCCGTTGGCACCATCAGCACCACCGTTATCAGTAGCGGTTCCGCCGCCTGCGTTGTCGCTTCCGTCTGCGCTACTGGTCGCATCAGAACCGTTGGATCCGGCGTCAGCGCTGGCGTCCTTGTTGTCGCCGTCCGCCGTGGAACCACCCGAGGCAGAGTCGTCTCCGTTGCTATCGGCGGTAGCGTCCTTGTCGACAGGCGGGGTGGTGCCACCACCGTGGACGGTGAACCAGCCGACAACCCAGTCGCCGTTGCTGTTCTTGACGAAGTACTTGATCGTCACGGAACCCTCGAACGATTTGTCAGGGGTGAAGGTCACCGATCCGTCAGGCAGCGTTACGAACGTCCCGTATCCGTCCACTGTGGCCTTCGGTGAGCGTTTGCCGGTCTTCGGGTCGACGAGCCCGATCGAGGTCTGGTCGTAGTCCTCGGGTGGGATCGCTGGCTTGACGGTCACCGGGTCGGAATTGTCAACCGGGTACTGGTGGTCGGAGTCAGGCGGGGGAGCCGGTGCCTCGGGATCTGGCTCGCCACGGTCACCGGGGTCGGTCGGGTCGTAGGAATCTTCGTCCGGAGGTTCGGGAGAATCCGGGTCGTCCCCTGGATCCTCTGTGGGATCATCAGTCGGTTCCTCGGTCGGCTCATCCGAGGGCGAATCCGTCGGTTCCTCTGTTGGTTCCTCGGTGGGGTTCTCAGTTGGGGCTTGGCCATCGGAATCATCCTGGCCATCATCGTCCTTGGGGGCCTCGGGGATCTCCACCGGGGCAGAAGGTTCGTCGACCTTTGCTGGTTCGGCGGGTTTCTTCGCTGGCTGAGTGTCTGCCTTCGGCTGCTCGGGTACGCTCGGCTCGGTCTTCTTCGCGGGTTGTGTGTCAACGTTGTCGGGGGCTGGGGGAGTGGGTGCCGGTTCTGGCTTTTTGGCAGGTTGGGTTTCCGCCTTAGTGGGTGCTTCGGGCTTGTCGTTGGCCGGTGGGGTGGTTTCGGGTTTCTTGGCGGGCTGAGTGTCAGCTCGTGGTGTTTCGACCTCTGGGGCCGGGTCTTCGGAAGCCGACCCTTCACTGGTCTCATCGGCATGGGCCAGCGAGGTGGCCATGGTGGTTCCTGATGTGGCGAGGCCGACAGCCAGCGCGGCTGCGAGGATTCGCCTCTTAGCGGGTGTTACTTGTGTCATTTGGTTGAACCTTTCTCATTGGCGGTGACGACACCGTTGGAGCCGCGCACGAGTGCGATGCCTTCGCTGGTGAAGCCGATGACACGATCTGGATCGGTATAGGTGTGCTTGTTCAGGTAGTAAGTGCGCTCTGCTCCGGCCTCGGTGATCGCGGCGGGTCCGAGAGCTGTTGTGAAGTCACCAGTAGTTGATTGGGCGGCGATGGTGCCGTTGCTGAGGTTGAACGCGGTATCGCCGATGATCGCGGTCTCGAGGCCGCGGCCGACTTTCCAGTCCTGGCTGGTTGGGGAGGCTTCTGTCGCCCCGGTGATAGCACCGTTTTCGGTCAGTGAGTGGACGACGATGAAGTTGGTGCCCTCGACAGCCCATTCGGCAACCGCCAGACCATGTCCAGCACTGATGTGCCGTACAAACGCTGCATCGTCTGTCGGGGCGGTCAACGTGATTGTGGTGGCTTCATCGTCAGTTTCGCCGAACGGGACGCTGACGAGTCGTGGCTTCCCGGACTCGACTTGGATGAGGGAGTGGTCGTCGATCGACGCCGGCAGGAACTGAGGATTGCCGGTGACCGCGACCGGGGCCTTCTCACCAACAGTCAGGGCGTGGATGTCACCGTTCTTCGACGTGATCATCGGGGTGGTGCCGGTGACGTTGAGTTTCTGATCCTTTGCGACTGACCATGATTGGGTCTTTCCGTCGGCGGTGATTGCGGTGACGGACTTGTCGGTGCGTGCCGCGACTGCTGGGGTGTCGCCGGTGGTGAACTCGGCGGTGTACTTGATGGGTCCGTCGAGTTTTGCTTTCGCGATCTCGTCTCCAGTGGAGGTGTCATTGAGGGCGAGTTCGCCACTGTCGGGAGTGACGTAGGCGACTCCGGCCTTGAACCATCCCAGCGCTGCGGTTTTATCGGCTGGCAGTTCCCACAGTTTCTTGTCGTATCCGGTGAGAAGTTCTGCGTCTGCGGGCTCTGCCGTCGGTGCTGGGGTGAACCAAGTGGGTGCTGCTGCGGGTTCAGCCTCGCGCGATGGTGCGAACTGGAGCAGGCCGACGATGAGGAGGCCGACGAGGACAACGGCTCCGATGGTCAGGATGACCGGTGCCTTCTTGGCCCACTCGATGGGGAGGAGCGCATTCTTCCGACGTGTGGTTGGCTTCCGTGGTCGGATTTTGGTGGTGCGTGCCGGTTTGACAGCCTCCCACGGCTTCTTCGCCCGTGTGATGAACCTGCGCAGTCGTGAAGGAGTATGTGGCTTGGTCGTGGGTTTGGGCGGCAGTTCTGGGACTGTTGAGAGCTCGACGGTGTCGTCGAAGCTCTCGGGGGAGAGGACGAGGCCACGGAACCCGGGCAGTGCCGAAGTCAGTTCGAACTCTTCGACGTTGCGGTTGGCCAGTGACTGAGCGGCAGCGACGACGACCGAGAGTGAGGACTTTGCTGCGATTGACCCTTCGCCGGGGGTGATGATCGAGAAGTTGTGGAACTCCATCTGATACGTGGTGGGGGTCTTGTTTGAGGGGTCGAGCAGCTCCAGACCCGTGGCGGTGACGTGCCAGCGGCCAGGGGCGAAGCACACGGTGTCTTTGGCATGGACGGGTGCGAGTTCGATCACGGGTGGCCGGTTATGGTGGCGGCGGCGAATCATGGCCAGGGTTGCGTCGAGGGTGGGTTTGGACACGGAGACGTTCGACCGGTCTCTGAGGGTGACTTCGGCGGTGACGATCAGCCCGTTCGGGGCGAGCTCGGGGAAGACGGTGTCTGGGGTCGTATCTGTGGTGTCGTGCATGTCTCTCCGCCTTGAGGGGATTTTCGGGTTGCGCCTTCTGTGCGCCGTTTGAGCGGGGGAATGTTTGTCAATGATGCGAGTGAGATCACACGGACAGTGGCCCCGCACGTTTCGTGCAGGGCCGTCGTGGGGTGAGTGTCAGTCAGTGTGCGCAGATAAGGTCTGTGGCTTGGTGGGGATGCGGGAGAGAAGGAGTGCGAAGGCTGTTGTTGCTGGCATGGTGATGATGATTCCGATGATGCCTGCGAGCATTTGAGTGAGTGTCGTGGCAACGGTGTCGGTCTGGAGGAACGCTGACAAGGGTTGGTTGTAGGCGTGGGCGAGGACGAACGCGGCGAGGCCGGCGCCGACGATGGAGAAGCTGATGGTGTAGATCGCTGAGGCCGAGTGGTCCCTGCCGACGGCCAGGGCGGTCGGGGCGATCGCTTTCCAGCTTGGTCTTGTGCCCGGTGTGGTGTGAGAGAAGACGGTGGCGGCCTGGGCTGCTGCAATGTCGTTGAGGATCCCGATCAAAGCGATGAGGAGCGCGGCCAGAGACAGGGCGGAGAGGTCAATGTCGAGGCTGGTGTAGGTCAGCGCGGAGGCGGACTCGTCTGCGGGGCCCAGTCGCAACCAAGTGGACAGTAGTGTGCCTGCGATCATGGCTGTTGCGGCTCCGCATATGGTTCCTGCCCAGGCGGCGAGTGTTTTCGTTGAGAGGCCGTGGGTGAAGAACAGCACCGCGGTGAGGACAAGGACGATGCTGACGGTCGTGTAGAGCAGCGGGGATCCACCGCCTGAGATTCCGCCGATGAGGAAGGCCCAGATGAAGACGGCGGAGGCCAGGAGGGAGGCGATCGCGCGGATACCTTTACCGCCGACTACGAGAAGGACTGCGCTCGTCAAGTTTTTGAGACAGTTCGTTGATGATTTCTCTTACGCCGCCAGGCCGGTCTGGCCACTCTCGCGGTAGTCGTTCAAGGCTTGCACCGGGACGCGATGACATGCCCTGGCATTCGGGCGCTGTCGGTTGTACCAAGACTCGATGTAGTCCATCACCGCGGTCCTGGCCGCCAGCCGCGTTGCGAAGCTGTGATGGTGATAGAACTCCGTCTTCAAATGCGAGAAGAAGTTCTCCGCGACCGCGTTGTCCCAGCACACCCCGACCGCGCCCATCGACTGGGTGACATTGTTTCCTGCACACCACTTCTGGAACTGCACCGACGTGTATTGTGCCCCTCTGTCTGAGTGGTATATTGCCTGGTCAGAGTCCATGTATCCGTGGTCACGAGCCATGACGAGAGCCTCGATACACAGACTGGCACGCATGTGATCATCCATGTTCCACCCGATGACCATTCCGGTGCACAAATCGATGACCGTGGCCAGATACAACCACCCTTCCCCGGTCTTTAAATAGGTGATATCGCCGCACAGCCGGGCCCCGGGCACCGACGAGGAGAAGTCCCGATTCCCCTCCTCATCGAGCATGTGATTGCCGATATGGGCGGCGTTGGCCTGCGGATCCTGGACAGTCGTGGTCTTCCAAGCCCTGACCCTGACCGCGCGCAGACTGGACTCGCGCAGAATCACCCCGACGGTTGATTCCGAGACCGCGATGCCGTCGGCGTTGAGCAGTCGAGTCAGTTGGTCCCGGCCGGCACGACCTGCACACTCGTCATACTTTGCCGTGACCGCCTCGACGAGCATCGCGTGACGGGCAGCTCGCGGCGAAGGCACTGTCGGGGTCCGCCACCGGTAGAACGAGGCCCTTGAGACCTTGAGAGCCCTGCACATCATGGCAATGGAGTAGGCCGCCTTCTCTGCTTCGATGAACTCGTAGAGGTCGTCTACTGTTGCTTCGCGGCAAAGAAGGCGCTCTTAGATTCAAATCGTCAAGGCAACACCTCTGGTTTTCGGGTGGTGAGGTCGTGCTGGGCCTCGAGCGGTGTTCGGAAGCTCAAACACTTTCGGGGTCGGGTGTTGAGCTCATGAGCAATGACGTCG
>NZ_FXZD01000028.1 GCF_900169145.1 Brevibacterium antiquum CNRZ 918
GGGCGAAGAGGACCTCGCTCGAGGCCCAGTAGCCTCGACCAGGCAACCTCTCCCAGGCCCTGGCGCCGAACTCCCTGACCACCAGCCCGCACCGATCCACCTATCGGCACCAAGATGGATACCCCTTTTCGGGAATGGCGTCGCTGTCGACGGTGGGGGATGCTCGCGGGATCAACGTGGGCTTCACCGTCCATGACCGGCAGGAAGCCCTCATGTCCGCCACAAAGTCCTCCGACCAGGACATCTACCCCATCGGGGCAGTAGTAGGCAGCAGTGGCTCGGGGAAGACTCAGAGCCTGGCATACTCGGCGTACCAGTACTCGCTGGAGGGCCGTCCGGTGATCGTGATCGACCCGAAGAAGGGCTCGGACCTCTCGGCCGCGTTCGGGGACGCCTGCGTCACCTACTCGCTGGACTCCTTTGCCGGCTCCTCCGGCGGGCTCGGCGGATCCGGTGGCACCGGGGTGTGCGACCCGCTGCGTTTCTCGAAGACCCCCGCTGACGGAATCAACACCGCCGTGTCCGTACTGCACGACGTGAACGTGTGGCCGCACGGGTCGCGGCAGAACCTCGAAGCCGATCTGCAGGCGGCGCTGAAGTACGGCGTCGCCCACGGGGCGAAGGCCATTGGCACCGCGCTTCAGATCGCCAAGGCCGACGGGGAGGCCTCCGCCGAGCTGGCCGACCCGATCCTGCGCCAGTCCCGCACCGACCCCATGTTCGGCGCGATCGTCGGGCTGGACGACAAGGGCAAGGTGCTCAGCGCCAGCGAGGGCATCACGTACATCCGCGTCGGCAACGCGAACCTCGAGCTGCCGCCGATGGGCGTGGACCAGGCCTCACTGGGGCTGACGCAGCGGATCTCGGCGGCGCTGATCCGCATGCTGGTGTTCGGGTCCGCCGAGGCGCTGCGTGACCGCCGCGGCGTGCTGATGACTCGCCCGCGGCTGGAACGTCGCCGCGGAGCTCGATCACGACGGGCTCGCCCGGCCGATAGCTTGTGCGGGTGGGGAGAAGAGTGAGCATTTTCATCCTTTGACGGCCCCCGAGGTGAGGCCCTGTACGAAGTGGCGTTGGAAGACGAGGTAAACGATGATCACCGGGATGATCGCAATGATCGAGGCCGCGAACACCAGACCCCACTGCGTCGCATTCTGCCCCTGGAAGAGCTGGATCGCGATCGGCAAGGTGCGGTTCTGCGGGGAGTTGATGATGGTGAGCGCCCACGCGAACTCGTCCCAGCTGGCGAGGAACGTGAAGATCGTCGCGGTCGCGAGCGCCGGCCGCGCGAGCGGCAGCGCGAGGCGCCAGTAGCGGGTCCACGCGTTCGCGCCGTCCATCTGCATGGCGTGGTCGAGCTCGCCCGGAAGGGCCGCGAAGAAGCCGCGCAGCAGGAACGTGTTCAGCGCGAGGGAGCCGGCCACGTAGAACACGACGAGCCCGGCGAGCGAGTCGAGCAGCCCGAAGTACTTGGCCAGCACGAACTGCGGGATGATCAGCATCATCGCCGGAACCATCAGACCAATCAGCAGGATGCGGAAGATCCACTCCCTGCCCGGGAAATCGAACCGGGAGAAGGCGTAGGCCATCATAGAGCTGATGAGCACCGAGAGCGCGGTGGAGATCACCGCCACGATGAACGAGTTCAGGGCGTAGCGCGCGAAGTCCTGCGTGGTCCACGCCTGCACGTAGTTGTCGAAGGTGAACGGGTCGGGGATGAACTGCGGGGGCGTCGTCAGCACGTACGCCTGCGGCTTGAACGACGTCGACAGCATGTAGGCGAACGGCGTCACCATGACGACCGCGCCGACGATGAGCACGACGACGCGCAGGGCGGTGAGCGCCCGGCGGGATGCGACGGGGGTCATCGGTTCTCCTCCTTCTCGCGGAACACCCGCAGCTGGATCGCCGAGGCGAAGAAGACGATGATCGTAAGGATGACGGCGAGCGCCGAGCCGTAGCTGAAATCGAGATCGGAGAAGGCCTGCCGGTACATGTAGGTCAGCAGCACCTCGGTCTGCCCTCCTGGCCCGCCGCCGGTCATGAGCAGCACGGAGGTGAACACGTTGAAGCCGCCGATCACGAGCATCACGATGACGAAGATCATGGCCGGCCAGATCGCCGGCAGCGTGACGACGCGGAAGCGCTGCCACCACCCGGCTCCGTCGACCGTCGCCGCCTCCTCGAGCGACTTCGGCACGCCCTGGAGGGCCGCGAGGAAGATCATCATCGACCAGCCGACGCCCTTCCACACGCCGAGGGCGCAGATCGCGATCATCGCGGTCCAGCGCTCGGAGAGCCAGGAGGTGCTCCCGTCGGTGAGGTGTAGGAGGTCGCCGAGCGTGAAGTTGATGAGTCCCTCGTCGGCGAACAGGTATTTGAACAGCAGCGAGATGACGACCCAGCTGGTTACGACGGGCAGGTAGTACAGCACGCGGAAGAGCGGCTGCGCCGGTGCCTTCGAGCGCAGCAGCATCGCGACGGCGAGGCCGAGCACGATCTGCGGGGGCACCGTGAAAAGCATGTAGATGCCGCTGTTGCCGAGGCTCAGCCAGAAGCGGTCGTCCTGCATCGCGCGGAGGTAGTTGTCGAGGCCGATGAACTCGCTGGCGGCGCCGCGCAGGATGTTCCAGTCGTAGAAGCTGATCTGCACGGCCTGCGCGATCGGGTACAGGATGAACAGCCCGAACAGCAGCACGCCGGGGAGCAAGAAGAGGTAGGGGGTGAGGGAGACCCGGCGCCGGCGGCGCGGCGGAGGGGACTGCGGGCGCGGGACGGCCGGAGCTGCCCCGCGCTCATGCTGCAGAAGGGCCATCACTTGTTCTCGGCGAGGAGGGCGTCGATCTGCTTCGCGGCGGAGCTCAGCGCCTCCTTGACGCCGACCTTCCCCTCGAACGCGGGCACGAGCTCGGTGCTGAGGATGGCGTCCACTTCGCCGGCCTGCGGGATGGGGAGGCGGGCGCGTGCGGTCTCGAGCTGATCCGAGAACGTCTGGAAGTAGGGGTCGATCTTCGCCTGCGCGTCGGCGAACTCCGGCTTGACCGTCATCTGGCCGACCTTCGCCATGCCCAGCTGGTAGGCCTCGGACTGCGTGAACTCGACGAACTTGAAGGCGGCGTCCGCGTGCTCCGTCGCCTCGGTGAACTACACTGGAATTGGGTGTTGGCAACCCCGCCCTCGGTGAACTACACTGGAATTGGGTGTTGGCAACCCCGCCTGCGCTGCACGGTGAAGGAGGAAAATAATGTCGAACACGCAACGCATCACGCGGCACGAGGATGGACTCGACCGGGTCGAGCTCAACCCGATCTTCTCCAGGCCGGGAGAGGCTACGATGCTGCCGAAGTTTCTCTTCCCCGAGGAGGAATCGCTGCAGGAAACCGCTTATCAGATCGTCCGCGACGAGATGATGCTCGACGGGAATGCCCGACTCAATCTCGCGACTTTCGTCGGCACCTGGATGGACGATCACGCGGCTCGGCTTTATCTCGAAGCCGCCGATAAGAACATGATCGACAAGGACGAGTATCCGCAGACGGCAGCCATCGAGACGCGGTGTTGGCGTATGCTCGCCGATCTCTGGCACGCTCCGGACCCCGCCAATAGCATCGGGACATCCACGATCGGCTCGTCCGAAGCATGCATGCTAGGTGGCCTCGCCCTCAAGCGCCGCTGGCAGCATGCGCGCCGCAGTGCTGGAGAACCCACCGAGAAGCCGAACATCGTGCTCTCCAGCGCGGTGCAAGTGTGCTGGGAGAAATTCTGCAACTACTTCGAGGTCGAACCAAGGTATGTTCCCATCTCCGAGGAACATAAGGTTCTCGACGGTCACGGCCTCGAGAAGTATGTCGACGAGAACACTATCGGCGTTGTGGCGATCCTGGGCGTCACCTACACAGGGATGTACGAGCCCGTCGCGGCCATCGCCGCGGCGCTCGATCGCATCCAGGAGGCCACCGGAATCGACGTGCCCATCCACGTTGACGGCGCGTCTGGTGCCATGGTCGCTCCCTTCTTGCAGCCGGATCTGGAATGGGACTTCTGCATCGAGCGCGTCGCCTCGATCAATACATCGGGACACAAGTACGGCCTCGTCTACCCGGGGCTCGGTTGGGTCGTTTGGCGGGACATCACCGCGCTCCCCGACGACCTGATCTTCCGCGTCAGCTATCTCGGCGGCAACATGCCGACATTCGCTCTGAACTTCTCCCGCCCCGGCGCGCAGGTCCTCCTGCAGTACTACCTATTCTTGCGACTGGGACGCACAGGTTTCCACGCCGTGCAGCAGTCGACCCAAGACGTTGCGCTGTACCTCTCGAGCGAGATCGCGAAGATTCCGGCCTTCGAGCTCTGGAACGACGGCTCGGAGATCCCCGTATTCGCGTGGCGCCTACGAGATGGTTACACACAGAACTGGAATCTGTACCACCTGTCGGAACGGCTCCGCATGAAGGGTTGGCTCGTGCCCGCGTACCCGATGCCGGCCAACCTCGTGGACATCACCGTCCAGCGCATCGTCGTCCGCAACGGGTTCAGCCACGACCTCGCCTTCTCGTTCCTCGCAGACCTCCGGGAAGCAGTCGCCTACCTCGATGCCCTCGAAGGCCCGATGCCCGCAGAAGGCCAACACTCCGGATTCCACCACTGACCCAGAGCACAAGGAAGGGACGAGCTGATGTCTCACCACGAGTCCGCAGGACCGGACGAGCGCGCGGACGGCACTCAGGCCACTACGGCGGAGCACGTCAAACCTCATCCGTACGGCCGATCGGGTAACCGCCGCCCAAGAAACCACACAGGGCCGGCGATTGGTGCCCCCGCGGCAGGAGCGACGGCCTACATGTCGGTCGTGCAGCTGTCAATGCTCACGGTGGTAGTGGTGGCGTCGCTGCGATCCCTGCCCGCAATGGCCACCTATGGCCTGGGCTCCATCACGCTCTTCGTCATCCCCGCGATTCTGTTCCTCGTGCCGACCGCGCTCGTGGCAGCGGAGCTGGCAACGGGGTGGAAAGGCGGCATCTTCACCTGGGTGCGTGAGGCCTTCGGCGAACGCGCAGGGTTCGTCGCGATCTGGCTCCAGTGGATTCAGAACGTCGTGTGGTATCCCGCGCAGATCGCCTTCATCGCGGCAAGCTTGTCGTTCGTCGTCGGAAAGCCCGATCTCGTACAGAGCGGGATCTACACCGCCATCGTCATCCTCGTCCTCTACTGGGGATCGACTCTCATCACTCTCGCCGGCGGCAACCTCTTCGCCAAAGTCGGCAGCTGGAGCGGGATCTTCGGCACGATCCTCCCCGCGGTTCTCCTGATCGCGCTCGGAGCGCTCTGGCTGGGCACGGGAGAACATTCCGAGACCTCACTACAGCCTTCAGCGGTCATACCGCCCTGGACCGGGATCGCCGCGATCGTCCTCGTGGTCTCGAACGTTCTCGCCTATGCAGGCATGGAAGTCAATGCGGTGCACGCGAACGATCTGAAGAACCCGGGACGCGGCTTTCCCCGATCGATAGCCGTCGCCACGATCCTCATCCTGGGTGTGTTCATCCTCCCCACAATCGCGATGGCCGTGGCCGTGCCGCAAACCGACCTCGGGGTGACCAACGGCATCAACCTGGCCTTCCAGACCTTCTTCGACCACTGGGGCATCTCGTGGGGCACACCGGTGATCTCGCTGCTCGTCGCACTCGGTGCTTTCGCCTCGGTGGTGACGTGGATTGCCGGGCCCTCACGCGGCCTGCTCGCCGCCGCGCGGACGGGACTGCTTCCGCCGTTGCTCCAGCGCCGGAACAAGGCAGGGGTGCAGGTGGGCATCCTCGCGGTGCAAGGAGTGATCGTGACGTTGCTCGCACTGCTCTTCGTCCTCGTCCCCAATGGCAACACAGCATTCGTCGCCCTGGTGGACATGGCAGCAGCGCTCTACCTCATCATGTACATGCTGATGTTCGCCGCCGCGATCCGGCTGCGCCGGACGCAACCAAGGGTTGTTCGTAGCTACCGGACGCCTGTGATGCCCCTGGTGGCAGGCTTGGGTTTCATCTCCTGCGCCGCAGCCTTCATTTTCGCCTTCATCCGCCCTACCGGGTTCTCTGGGCTCTCCGATGCCACCTACCCCCTGGTCGTCGCCGTCGTCGTGCTGCTACTGGGCGGCCCTCCGCTGGTCTTTTACGCCGTGCGCCGCCCAACCTGGGACCGACGGAGCACGGCGGAGAAATCGAGCTCCGACATCGTTCTGGTGAATCCGATAATGGGTGCTGAGGCGGACTCGGGCACGCCCGACAGCGGTAGCGAGCCCACTGGGAGGAAGCCGCAGGAACGTCACGAGGACTGAACGCCTCCAGGCGCCGCATAATGACATAGCCCGTTGCGGACGACGGACTAGGTGTCGCGGGAGACTGGCTCGAGAGAGTCCACAACTTCGGGCGAGTCCTCCGTATCCCGGGACGCCGCATGGCGATGTCCATCCGCATACTCCCTGAGGAAAAGCGACGCGCGCGATCTCAGCATCTTCGATGTCGCGACGACACTCGCGATCGGACCGCTCATGGCTGCCATACTGATCAACCTGTCGCAATACGCGGCGAACCTGATCATCGCGCGACCGTGCGAAGGCGAGACCACATGCACCCCGAGCGCAGACGTCACCATGCCACTCTCCCTGCATTCGACTGCACGGCGTCCCTTGACAGCGACAGGCCCGCCGGATCGCAAGCATCTTCTGAGCCTGGCGGCTGCCTCCGGAGCGACTGCGCTGCCAGTCGCATCGGACGGCAATGCCCGGCGACGCGCTACGGAAGATGCCTGCGCCAGCTCAGAGCGACGATCCTGAAACTGATGAGCGCAAGAACCGCGCCGATGACGAACATGACCGTGCACGGGAGCCACGCACCCACCAGCGCAAGAACGGCGGGGATGAAGAACCCGATGTAAGTCAGCGAGTAGTACACCGACCGCGACAGCCGCCAGCACCATCCCCATGACGGTGACTGCGAGCGCCAAGCCGACACCGCGGGTCGAACCGGGGTCATCGAAGCGGCCCGCAATCCGCATACTATGCGGGTGCCTGGCAGAGAGTTAAGTGGCCACTTGCCGTCGACGATGTCAAGCAAGCTGTCGATGCGACAGCCGTCCCAGCCACGGCTTCGGCGAGAGAGCGCGTAGCGCTGATCGAGTGTTCTCCGGCTACACCCGCCCGATAGCCGAGAAGCCTACGTACCTTGAGTGGAGATAGACGATACTCGTGTGCTAGCATCAGCGCAGAGTTCAGGCTCTCTCACTTATTCGACGGAGAAGACACATGTACGGAGCGCACGGCGAGAACCGCCAGCGGCGCAATGGGCGCATCGGGGGATCATGCGCCTGCCGTACGACGGTGCTGTAGCAAACGGGCTGTTCCCGGTTCGTGGTGATGGGGAGCGTAGCGTCGGTGGCGTAGAACGGCTCGTGGTCCTGCTGTGATGGGTGTTGTCAAGACATCCGCATTCCAGAGGACCACGAGCCTGTGCACGAGAATACTGGTTCGCAGCGAGATGCTGCGAGCACGATCTTCAACCTGCCCGACTACCGCGTCATCGACGCCACCGACCTGCCCGACGGGGACCGGCGTGTGGTGATCGCCTCGACCGTCACGCCGGGCTGTCCGGTCTGCGGGGTGCTCGCGACGAAGGTTCACTCGCGCCGGTCACAGCGGGTCCGGGACGTTCCCGTGGCCGGGGCGACGGTCGTGGTGTGGGCCAAGCGTCGCTGGTTCTGCCTCGAGCCGGGCTGTGACAGGGGCACGTTCTGGGAGGCCACCGACCAGGTCCCTCGATACGCGCGTTCGACGACCCGGCTACGGGACCAGGTCGTCTCCGCTGTGATCACCTCCGGCCGGGCAGCCTCGGAAGTCGCCCCGGCCCATGGCGTCTCGTGGTGGCTGGTCCAGGCCGCCCTGAGTACCGCTGCCGTAGTCCTGCCTGCCGTCGACGACGTCCCGGTGACGCGCCTGGGGATAGATGAGCACCGCTACCGGTCGGTGCGCTGGTTCCGCACCGATCAGGGTGCGTGGAGGCGGTTCGAGCCGTGGATGACGACCCTGGTCGACCTGACCACCGGGCAGGTACTCGGTATCGTCGACGGCCGCGACAGCGCCGCGGTCGGCGACTGGCTCGGCCAGCGTTCTGAGGCCTGGCGGGAGCGGATCGAGATCGTCGCGATCGATCCCTCGGCAGCGTTCCGCAAAGCACTGCGGACCTACCTGCCGCGCGCCGCGGTCTCGGTCGACAAGTTCCACCTCGTGAAGCTCGGAAACGACATGGTCACCACCGTCCGTCAGCGCCTGGCCCGCACTCATCGGGGTCGTCGGGGCCGGAAGGACGATCCGGCCTGGGCGCACCGGATGCTGCTGCTGCGCGGCGCTGACACCCTGAGCCCGAAAGCGTGGGAGCGGCTGGAGAGGGTGTTTCGCACCGATGACCCCACCGACGAGCTCTCCGCCGCCTGGGGCATCAAAGAGCAGCTCCGACGCCTCCTGGCCACCGACACGCTCGCCCAGGCCCGGGAGGAGAGGATGCGGATGGGCTACTTCGTCCAGATCGCGAACATGCCCGAGGCGACCAAGCTCTACGACACCGTCGTGACCTGGTGGGACGCGATCGAAGTCCTCATCGTCACCGGCGCGACCACCGCGAAGGTCGAGGCCGCGAACACCGGCATCAAGAACATCAAACGCACCGGCCGCGGCTTCCGCAACGCGAACAACTTCCGAACCCGTATCCTGCTGACCAGCGCCGCGAGAACCGCAGCGTGAACACCCGCCACAGCAGGATCATTCACCACGAACCGCGAAGAGCCCGTTTGCCGATCCCCGCGTCCTGGACGCGGTTTCCCCGGGGCCGGGTGAGGAGTTCGACCCTGAGGAGTTTCTCCTCGGCAACGGGACCCTCTATCTCCTCGCCACCGGTGCGGGGGCTGGGGGGGGGGGGACTGATGCGCGGGTAGGTGTCACATGATCTGTAGCGCTGAGCAGCGTCGCAGGGAAGGATGTGCACCATGCCCGCTCCATACCCCCAGGAGTTCCGTGACGACGTCGTGCGTGTCGCGAGGAACCGTGAACCTGGCCAGAAGCTCTCCCAGATCGCGAAGGACTTCGGGATCTCGGAGTCCTGCCTGACGAACTGGATGCGCCAGGCCGATGTCGAGGACGGTGCCCGTCCCGAGACCACCCGCGAGGAGTCCTCCGAGCTGCGGGATCTGCGTCGTCGGAATCGGCTGCTGGAGCAAGAGAACGAGGTCCTGCGTCGCGCGGCCGCCTATCTCTCACAGGCGAATCTGCCGGGAAAATCCTCTACCCGCTCGTGAGCGAGCTCGCCGCTGACGGGATCCCCGTCGCGGTGTCCCTGCGGGTCCTGAAGCTCTCCCGCCAGCCCTACTATCGCTGGCGGAAACAGCAGGTCACCCCGTCGGAACTGGTCGAGGCGTATCGGGCGAACGCCCTGTTCGACGCCCACCGTGACGATCCCGAGTTCGGTTACCGGTTCCTCGCCGGCGAAGCGGAAGCGGCTGGCCAGCGCATGTGTGAGAGGACCGCGTGGCGGATCTGCCGGGACAACCGGTGGTGGTCCGTGTTCGGGAAGAAGCGGGGGAAGAACGGGAAACGGCCGGGCCCGCCGGTCCACGACGACCTCGTGCAGCGAGATTTCACGGCCGATGACGTCAACGAACTGTGGCTGACCGATATCACCGAGCACCGGACCGATGAGGGGAAGCTCTACCTGAATCGCCCCGGGTCTGGTGGAGGCTCTGAATCCACGGGAGGATGAGGAGCATGGCAGCACCGAGGAAGTACCCCGATGAGCTTCGGGAGAGGGCCACGAGGATGGCCGTGGACGCGCGGCAGGATCCAGCGACGAAGTCAGGCACGTTCCGTCGTGTGGGCGAGCAGCTCGGGATCAATCCCGAGACTCTGAGGAACTGGGTCGTGCAGGCCGAGATCGACGAGGGCCATCGGCCTGGGACCACGACCAGTGACGCCGAACGACTCGCTGAGCTGGAGAAGGAAGTGCGCGAGCTGCGCAGGGCTAACGCGATCTTAAGGTCCGCCTCCTTAGATTCAAATCGTCAAGGCAACACCTCTGGTTTTCGGGTGGTGAGGTCGTGCTGGGCCTCGAGCGGTGTTCGGAAGCTCAAACACTTTCGGGGTCGGGTGTTGAGCTCATGAGCAATGACGT
>NZ_FXZD01000029.1 GCF_900169145.1 Brevibacterium antiquum CNRZ 918
CACAGATCCCAAGATCCTGGCCCTACCCGGACCGGCATGGATCAACCAACCAAAGGAGGGCACCGAAACAGAGGCAGCCTAACCACTGCCTCACTCACCCTGGTACCGCTTGACTTGAAAAATTCCGTCACGGCCCTGACTCTACGACGAGTGTGCCAAGATCGGCATATGAATGGTTCCAAACCAGATTCGCTCTGGTCTTCGCCCACCAGTTAAGCAGCCTCTCAGTTGCTCAGGCCGTGTACTACGACTCGACCGGAATTGGAGGGACGCTTGTGTGGGTGTTCGCCGCGTTCATGTTCCCCCTGACCGCCGTACTTTTTCTACTGATGGCCCTGATCATCAAGATCCGGTCCCGCCATGGGTGGACCCGCACGAGTTCGGGACATCTCTAAGACGGTATACGAGGACGGGTAAAGGATTGATTCGGGCTCTCTCCCCAGTATCAGGGCTGCAATCTCTGCGATTTTCGAGTGCGGTCTCTCCACCGGTCTGAAACGTTGAGACTCACCCACACAACCACAGCGATGATCGCGACACGCACCCATTCCCGGAAATGCCAGACCGAGTCTGGTGTCAGGATGATCCGGCCGTAAATGAACTTCTCACAGCTCACTGCTACCAAAGCTGCCAGCAGGCATAGGGTGATGCGAAACAGGTGGTGTACCACTACGCTCCCTCGTCTGGTCTTCGGAGTCACGTCGACTTCGATGACAATCAGGCCATCGCCGCGTTCAGGGGCAGCGAGGACTTATTCTGCGGATTGCGGGTTCTCGTTCTTCTGCTCGACCCGTTTGGCCAGTTCGAGGTCGAGCAGGTTGTTGACCTTGAGCAGAACAATCAAACCGAGCACCAGCAATGAGAGCACCAGGCCACCGCTGAGCACATAAACCCCGACGATCACAAAACTAAACACATCCATGGTCATGGGACTATACCGGCTACCTAGCCACAACGGAGGTGAAAATTCATCAGCTCGAGTTCTCGGACAGCCATATCGTGAACGGAGGTTCGACGGAACGTGTCCTTCCTCGGCAAGCAACGACAACGGGCTTGAAGCGTCAGTGATTGTCGCGGTAGTTGGTCACGAATATGTGACCTCCAAGACGAATTCGGTGGAGCCGGTCACGACGGGCGGAAATGTCTACCGGGTATCCCCGCTCACCGAATCCGTCCAAGAACTGGACTAGATTGCGAACGAAACTGTCAAGGACGGCACCACCTAGACGCTGGAAAGTCGCCCTCTCGATCTGCGAAGCCGATTTCGTCAGCTGTCTGCACAAACTCCAACAGCCGCACCCACAAGGGCGGGACCGTAGATTTGCGGCCCCGCCCTTGTGGGTTTAAAGCTAGCTCCTATTCGTCCGACTCGATTTCATCAGCGTTCTGCTGTAGCTTCGCTAGCTGCTGAGCCTGTGAGGTCAAATCGTCAGACATCTGAGCCAACGGACCGTCAGCAAGTTCTGTCACCCGCGCGGCGAAGGCCTCATTGAAACTAGTATCGGGGCCTCCAGCAAGATCCTTCACGTAGGAAAGATGCTTGCTAATTACACGAACGGCATCCGCAGAAGCTTCTAAGAGCCTGGTCGTGAACCGGTCTTCCGCATGTGGCAGAACCACTAAATCGTTGCTGTAAACACCGTCGATGGCGACAAGCGCGGCAAGTACTTCTACTGGGTCGAGCGAAGAAACCCACCGCCAAATGAACCGATCACGGATCTCTTCGAAATTGTGAACGGGGCTCCCAGTATCTTCGAACCCTTCGACAAGGGCATAGGCGACGTCCTTTATCGACATAGCGCCCGCAAGCTGCAACGCACTGTCAAGTGAGCCCTTTTCCGCAGCGACGATCGCCTCAGTCAGTGCCTGTGCGCTATCACGGTTTACCCCACCAGCCATTACTGATCTTCCCACCCTTCTTCGCATATGTGACAACTATGTACTTACCCTTGTAGGGAAGGACAGCCTGCATTCCGTTCGCACCACGTTTCGAGTGCTTGCCGTTAGCCATAGCACGAGACATTAAGTTCGCAATTTTCGATCGCGAGGTGCCGCCAATCTTCCCCCAGTTGTGCTTCTTCGCCCGGATATGCTTCCAGGTGTTCGCGTTGGCCTTCTGAAGAAGGTACTTGGAGGTGGCCTTCTTGATCTTCGACTTCCCTATTTGCTTGATCGCTGCTTTAATCCCGACACGAGCGAGGAGGCCAAGAACCCACAGAATCGGGAATGCCTGCGCATTCACCTGGGCAGAAGAAACCTCAATGGTTTCTCCGGACTGAGCATCTTCGAGAGTTGCGGTGAAGGCTTCATCACCTAAATAGGTGAAATCACGGACGAGTAGTTCGCTTTCAATGTCTTCACCATCGACGACTGCTTCAACCGTCACCGACTGGATCAGCTCATCAAGAGGAGCATCGGAATCCGTGGCGACATCCACACGCGAATCAATACCTTCAGCCTCAACCGAGGTGGAGACTGTGCCACCGACCGCGTCGACGTCTACAGTCGTATCTAGGTTGTCGCCGCCCTCATCAAGCGACTCAACACCTGAGGTCGCCTCATCAGGATCAACAGAGACACTATGTGTGCTGACGCTTGGTACTTCGGTTGGCTCGTCGGCCGCGACGGGTGAAATATTTGCCGTCGACAGCCCCACCGCTAACGCGGTCACCGCTGCAACAGCAGCAACGCTCTTCCTTAAAGAGACTTGCATTCCCTCGGATCCTTTCCTTGTTCTTCAATGGATTCTTCTATCGCTTGATCGACAGGAGTGTTCCTGCGGGTCTGATCAAGAGTGTGTGGAGCAATCAGTGGCCAGCACGCGGCAATCTTTCCCGCAGCAATCGCTGTTGCAGGAGACGTCCCTGAATACGGCTGGGTCCCACCTCCCGGGCTCTCAACGCGGATCTCCTCACCGGAAGCAAGGAGATTCGTTGCTCGAGTATTCGTGAATCTCAGGCGGCGGCCTGATTTGTTCAGTGCCCCCACTGAGATCACTCCCTCATATTGGGCTGGGTATGAGGCGAAATCTCCAATACCGTTCCCGGCAGCGGAAAAGATGGTCACGCCATCGTTTTGAGCTTGACGGACCGCTTCCTTCAGCTCTGGCACGTCCATTTCGGTCCCGAGCGCGGCGACGATCATATCCACATCTTGTTGCGTCGCAGTCGTGATCCCAGTCGCCAAGTCTTCAACTTCCCCGACACCAGAAACATCAAGAGCCGGGACATCGACGATCTCGATCGTCGGAGATCGTGTAGATGGTTTTGCTGACGCGCTTTCAACCATGATCGCGGCCATGGCTGACCCGTGTTCGCTCACTCTCGACGGGGCGCCCGGCACCGAACGAACCTCGATCTTCGCCTTATTCAATGCTGGGTAGGTGGGGTCAATTCCTCCATCGATGATTGCGACCCGAACCTTCGAAACAGTTTCTACTGGCGTGAAAACGATGAAAATGGCGGCCATGGCGAAAACGATGACGACGACTGCCACCAGGGCACGCTGGACCCACCGGCGGGGATGAACGGGGGCCAGGGCCATCCGGGAGTCTTCTCGCATGGTCTCGCAGTCTGTGAAGAAAGGTGGGGACGATCTTTCATGGGGATAAGCCGTCCTTAAACCTAACAATCCCTGAGTTGGCTTCCGGGGTCGCTCGTGTGAAAGCAATCAAACCGTTACCTGCCGCAGGTCCGGTCATACAGTGTGGGCGCCGCGGGCGCCTCGCACGAAAGTATGAAATTTCGAGAAAACTTCGGCCCAGCAGGCCGGATGAGTGCGATCATGTCAATCGGGTATACCCCTTTGACATTCGAGATCTCGGCCGGAAGAATGCTGTCAAGCGGGTTGCGATTCCAGTGATTGGACACATATGCCTACCGACTCCGAGAACCCCTCAGATGCCCTGTTCGGACAGACCCTCGGCTACGTGCGCGTCAGTAGCGCCGATCAGAACCCTGGCCGGCAATACGAGACCATCGGTTGGTGCGATAAGACGTTCGAGGACAAGCTCAGCGGGAAATCACGCGCCAACCGCGCAGGCCTGAACAAGCTCATCGACTATGCCCGCGAGGGTGACCATATTCGTGTGGCCTCGTTGGATCGCCTCGGACGAGACACCCGAGATCTCTACTCGCTCGTCGATACACTGACCGGGAAAGGGTGCACGGTCACCTTCGTCTCGGAGAACATCACCGTCTCCAAAGATGGCAGCTCCCCTATGCAGGAACTGTTCCTCACGTTTCTGTCGGGCATGGCGCAGTTCGAGCGCGCGCGGATCCTTGAACGGCAGCGGGAGGGGATTGAGCTGGCGAAGGCTCAGGGGGTCTATCAGCGCAAGCTCACCGACGAGGACGTGCAAGCCTGCCGGGCGATGGTCGACATGGGGATCTCGGTGGCCGGGGTCGCCCGACGCTATGAGGTCTCTCGGCAGACGCTGTACAACGCACTCAAAGGCTCAGGAGCCTACACTCCTGCCGGGTGAAGTCCCTTGTCCATTCTTCTCGTTGCTTCAGCTAGCACGAGGATGGCCCGACTGTGAGCCTTGGTAGTCTCGTCGGCACTGCGGCCCATTGCAGCTTCGGCCGCCTCGGCGTCAATGCCTTCCTGCAAATCGTAAGCGCCAGTTACGACTCAACCTCTTTGAAGCTGAAACCACTCCCCTGAAGGTCAAACCTGGTGGTCCTCTAACTCCCTACGCCAAGAAGCCAGGGAGAGTCACCATCCCCAAGAATTACCGGTATTGCCCGAAGTCTTGCAAACCAAAGAGCTGGCATGACTATTGCACCTCCTCTCCAGACCAGCCTGTGGTTGGTAAGTATCGAGTCGATTTCCGTGGACCGTGTGCCCGACACGATATGAACATCCAAGCAATCATGGGGAAGAAAATCTCAAACTCTACTAAAAAGAAGCAGTGGTACAGCGCCAATGGAAAACTCAAAAGGCAGATGAAGCAGCAGTGCCAGCATCAGTTTTCCAAAGGTACGGTCTTCCGCCAGAACTGCTACATCACGGTAGGCGTCTACTATGCAGCAGTGACAGCAAATACTTTCGTCAAGAAGCTGTAGGGGCACTCAGTCGTGAATTCATCAAGAAGTCTTGTCCTCGGAGGGCTTGTTGCTTTTGTCGCTGCGATGGTGCTCTATGTTCTCTCTGTGCCAGCGTTCGTTTCAATCGTGCTCGTTCTGGTCTCTGGTGTACTCGTCGCTCTAGCTATCCACCGGTCACCAATAGCTCCGGTGTCAGCGAGGAAGTGGGTAGCTTCCGGCATGACCCTGACTGTTTTGCTGGCTGCCGGTCTCGTGTGGGCTGGCTACTTCAGTCCGATCACAGCAATTCTCGACGGCCTGATTCCTCTTTTGTTGGGGGTTGCAACAGTCGTCTTCGTTGTCATCGCGGCGGTCAAGATTTACCGGTCAACAGGTCCTAAGCAAATTTGATTGCTCTCCGTATGGGGCCGTCGCAGCTCGAACTTGGAGCAAGTACCTGTGACCCGTAGACCGACTTTCTTTGCTTTATCCGGTGCAGGATGCGTAGTGCTTGGTGCTGTTGCCCTCCTCCTCGATTTCACTTCCCCGGGGTGGCTTGTTGTCCGACAGGTACTGTCAGTGCTCCTGCTCGTTGCCGCCACTCTCGTTCTGCAGCTATCGATTCTGTACTCCGCGTGGGAAGCGACGAAGAAGCGGTGGATGGGCGTTGCCAACCTGGCGCTTGGTGCGCTTATGGTTGCAGAACTGGCCTGGCTGTTCTTGTCTAGCTCAATCGACTACCTACCGGCAATCGTGTTCATCCCTATGGTCTTACTCTATGTTTGCTGGGTGGTCATTGCTGTGGCTTTCGTGGCCAGGGATGGCCGGAAACGTCAGAGGGTGTCAAATAGTTTGTGTACCGGGTCACATCTGAAAGGACAGAATAGTGACTGTGACGAATACACACTCGAACTCGAACCAGGCCAACGAAATCGTTGACCAGCTCAAGGCCTCCGGAGCCCTCGACGAACTCTTCGCGAAAATCGATTCCGGCGACGTCGAACTCACCGGCGATGGCGGTCTCGTTCCGGCACTGATCAAGGAAACCCTCGAACGAGGACTCGGTGCCGAGATGACCTCGCACCTGGGCTACACAGCCGGCGACAGGGACGCCAAGACCACAACGAACTCGCGCAACGGAACGTATGCCAAGACAGTCGCTTCCGAAGCCGGTGACATCGAAATCAGCGTCCCCCGGGACCGTGATGGGTCGTTCACACCTCGTCTGGTGCCGAAGGGTTCACGCCGACTCGGTGGCCTTGATGACATGATCATCTCGCTGTATGCCGGCGGGATGACGATCCGCGATATCCAACACCATCTGGTGTCAACGATCGGCACCGAACTCTCCCATGAGACGATCTCGAACATCACCGATGCAGTCCTCGAAGCAGTCATGGAATGGCAGCAACGTCCGCTCGAGGAGTTCTACCCCGTCGTCTACCTCGACGCGATCCGCGTCAAGGTCCGCGACAACGGGCACGTGCGCTCGAAGGCCGCGCATATCGCTGTCGGTGTCGATATGGACGGCATCAAGCATGTTCTGGGCATCTGGGTCCAGAACACCGAGGGAGCCTCGTTCTGGGCCCACGTGTGCGCCGAACTGGCCAACCGGGGAGTCCAGGACGTCCTCATCGTCTGCTGCGACGGGCTCACGGGCCTACCGGATGCGATCGAGGCGACGTGGCCCGACTCCCTCGTCCAAACCTGCGTCGTGCATCTAATCCGGGCTGCGAACCGGTTCGTGTCCTATACCGACCGTAAGGCCGTGTCGAGGGCTCTGAAACCGATCTACGCTGCCGCGAACGAGGATGCTGCTTTGGCCGCGTTGACAGCGTTCTCGGAGTCCGAATTAGGCCGGAAGTATCCCTCGGCTGTGGCGGTGTTCGAGAACGCCTGGGACCGGTTCATCCCATTCCTGCAATTTCCACCGGCTTTGCGGCGGGTGATTTATACGACGAACGCGATCGAGTCGTTGAACTACCAGTTGCGCAAGATTACGAAGAACCGATCCCAGTTCCCCACCGATGACTCGGTGGTGAAGCTGTTGTGGCTAGCGATCTGCAATATCGAGGACAAACGAGCCCGCGAGCGGGAAAAGGAGAAGGGGAAAGGAAAGGCTCGGAAGGCGACGACTGGTCGGCTCGTCGAAGGCCAGATCACGACGAACTGGAAACAGGCGCTGGCTCAGTTGGCTGTGGCTTATCCGGACCGGATGAATCCGTACTTGTAAATCAATCCCGAACACAAACTACTTGACAGGCTCAAACGTCACGCTCGACCAAAGGCCTAAAAGGGACTGATGCAAAGAAAGGTGACAGTTTGAGTGTCAAGCTGCGAGAGCAGCTGGCTCTATGATTGCTTCGTACTCTACTGGTGTCAATCGACCGGCAAGACTCAGATAAACAGCCCGGATGCCACCCTCGGTGCCTCATATACTTTTGCCCGCGAAATGGTGGACCCTCGGAAGCTATGGGGAGTGAACTGTCGATGGCGACTCGAGCAGAGATCACCACGAAATACGCCAGGCAATACAAGAAGGCGACGAAGAAGAACAAGAGCGCTGGATCGCCCCGGGTGTGGTGGAGGGCTTGATCTAACCGAGAGGATAGGACCATGCCCGCACCAAGTAAGTACCCTGCAGAAGTCCGAGACCGCGCCGTGCGCATGGTCAACGAGAAGCTCACCGATGATCCGGCCCTGGCCGTGAGCACCGCGTGCCGGCTGGTCGGTGAACAGATCGGGATCAACAAGAACACCCTGCGCAATTGGGTGAAGCACAATCATGTTGATTCTGGAATGACGCCGGGAATGACGACTGATGACAAGCAACGCATCACAGATCTGGAAAAGGAAATTCGGGAACTGCGCCGGGCGAATGAGATCCTGCGGAAAGCGAGTGCGTATTTTGCCCAGGCGGAGCTCGACCGCCACTGACGGATATCGATGGCTTCATCGATGACAATCGCAACGAATTCGGAGTCGAGCCGATCTGCCGTGTCCTGTCGGATACCGGGGTGCAGATCGCTGCGAGTTCGTATTACGCCAGAAGGTCGCGACCGGTCTCGGCACGGAAACAAACTGACGCCGTGTGGGATGAACGGATTCAGAAAGTGCATGCGAAGAATCGAGGATTATTCGGAGCACGGAAAATGTGGGTCATGCTCCGCCGGCTCTATCCAGACGAGCCGATCGCCAGGTGCACAGTCGAACGACGCATGCGCGCCCTGTGTCTGGCAGGGGTGAGCAATGCCCGGTCGGCGACTACGACATGGCAGTCCAAGACCGCCTCGTACCCGAGTGACCTTGTGTGCCGGGACTTCACCGCCGATGCTCCAGATACCCGCTGGGTCGCTGACATTACGTATGTTTCGACGTGGAGTGGTTTCGTCTATGTCGCGTTCGTGATGGATTTGTTTTCCCGCATGGTTGTCGGGTGGCGAGTCGATACGACGCTGCGGACCGATTTGGCGCTGGATGCCCTGGAGCACGCTTTATGGGAAAGAACCGTAATATCAATCAGTTAATTCACCATTCAGACAAGGGAAGTCAATATGTTTCCATTGCTTACACAGAACGACTACGTGAAGCCGGGATAGAAGCCTCGGTCGGCTCGACGGGCGATTCTTATGATAATGCCGCAGCTGAAGCGTTAAACAAACTATTTAAGAAAGAGGTGGTGTGGCGCGAAGGTCCGTGGACTGGTCGCGATGCTGTGGAATTCGCGACCTTGGAATGGGTGCATTGGTATAACAACACCCGTCCGCATTCGTACTGCGGAGACCTCGCCCCGGCACAGTTCGAGGATCACTACTACACTGAAATCAGTCGGCCAGCAGTTGTCGGCGTACCGTTATGAACTCTCCACCGAACTCGGGGCGATCCACTAAATCAACCGACATGCTGTTGCTGAATGCTAACCGCAACTGGCGGACACCGACCCACTTCTCGTGGGACGAGTACGCTGATAAACGACCGAAAGCACTGAAATGACCAAAGCCTTGGAACATCAATCAGCAAGGTGGAAGCACCTCTTTTCCCCATGGCCGCTGGCTGGAATCGGAATTGCATTTCTTGTCTGCTCATACGTCGCTGGTTACATTCAGACTCACGTGTTGAATGGGATTGCGGGTGGGCGCGGTTGCGCCACACCGCCACCGGGTACTGAAGTAGCTTCATATGGTGTCACGATGAACCCGTTGCCTCCTGCGGCTGCATGCCACCAGGTAGTCAATAGTGCAACCGCCACTTTCGACCAGGTTGAAATCCACTGGCTCGGCCCAGCTCTCTTCCTGTTCATTCTTGCAAGCGGTTGCCTCCTTGCTTCGTTGTGCGTCGCTGGATATCGCTTAGTTCGATTCTTCAAATAGCCTCAACAAGATCTGTCTACAAACCCTAGGGTTTTGAGACGGTACGAGCATGGCTCAGTTCACTTATCGGTGCGCTATATTGGTATAAATGATGAAGGGGTATCGGTGGGACTCACAATTAGAAAGATCCTCGCAAACGTGCAGAACGGAACTATACGAGTCCCAGCTTTTCAACGCGGATTCGTCTGGGATACTGAACGTGTAGCGTATCTGATGGATTCAATCTACAAGGAGTTCCCCTATGGGGCTCTTATTCTCTGGCGAACGAAAGAAAAGCTGACGCACGAGCGTCACCTTGGGCCGTTTCAACTCCCGGATGTGGAACCGGATTATCCAATTGACTACGTTCTCGACGGGCAGCACGGAATTTTTCAAGTCAAGCGGTACCAGGGTGAGTGAGGCAGTGGTTAGGCTGCCTCTGTTTCGGTGCCCTCCTTTGGTTGGTTGATCCATGCCGGTCCGGGTAGGGCCAGGATCTTGGGATCGGTG
>NZ_FXZD01000030.1 GCF_900169145.1 Brevibacterium antiquum CNRZ 918
AGAGTGACCGTCCTTCCACAGCTCCCAGACTCTTCGGCGTTCTTCTTCGGGTAGGCCTGGTCGTCCAATCTTGGCCATGTTCGCCTCCTGGCTGACGGGGTGTTGCACTCACGGTTTGAGTCTAAGGACGCCCGGCGAAGTATCTCGTTTGCCCGTTTCGCTTCGGTCAACTCGGCGCGCAGTCGACGGTTTTCGGCCTCAAGGTCGACCGACTCCGTCGGCGTGGCTCTGCCGGAGTCCTTGTGCTTGCGCACCCAAACTCGCAGGGTCTCCTTGCTCAGGCCGAGTTCGTTCGCGACGCGGGTGATTGCCCCGCTCGCGGTCTCAGGATCGGCCTGGGCATGCATGACGAGCTCGACGGCACGAGCTTTGAGCTCATCGGTGTATTTCACTGGCATGAGAGAATCTCCTTCTTCCAATCTCCCTGCCTCTATTATCCCCGGAGCGATTCAGCCGTTCCACCTGAAATGAGTGGCCAGATCATGTGGGGCCTTTGTCTGTCTCGACCCGACGATGAAACGCAGCCCGGCTTTGTCCAACTCGGTGAGGTTCTTTGCTGAGAGCATGCCCGCGTCAGCTGCAACAACCATGTCAGTGACATTGTGGCGGTCTTGGAAGGCTTTGATCACGGGGATGATCGTGTGTGTCTCTGCTTTCGATCCCTCGTAGCAGCCGATCTCGAGGGGGAACCCGGTCCGGTCGACGAGGAGGCCGACAACGATCTGTGGGTCGACTCGGCGTTCTTTCGAGTATCCAACCTTTCTGAGACTGTCTTCCTTCTCTGCTTCGAAATATAAGGTCGTGACGTCATAGAGGAGGAGGCTGATTCCAGAGGTGGCCACGGAGTGATCGAAGCACTTGCCTGCGATTTTCGCCCGGTAGTCACGGTCTCTTGCGCGGGTCAGGCAGTTGAGGAATGTGTTGTGGTGGGGCGGGTCAATGCCGAGTTCGGCCAGGACACGGAGGCTATCGGCCTTCGATGTCAGTTCAACCAGACGAGCCAGCACGAGTTGAAAGAACGCTTGATCATTGACGACTTCGCTGAAGCCCAACCGTTTCCAGGACTCGGTGATCGCGTCGATGAGGATGGCAGAGCGTGAACCCACGACCGTTCTGGCTCGCGGTGGCGCGCCTTCGTCGGCGGGTAGGCCCAGTTCAAGTTCGAGTTGTTCGGCCGCCCCGTGGGTTGCGAGTTTCTCTTCGCCGGCGGCAAGGAGAGCGGTCAGCTCTTCTGTGGTGTGGGCGGATCCGAGGTGTTCGAGGACGGTGACTTTCCCGCGGTGCTTACGCACGATCTGGACAGCCGTGGCCCCGGATCCGGTGGTGACTTTACGCAGGCGAGGCGACATGAACCTATCGTAGACAGCCAATTAGTGTCCCATCAATACGACCTTCGATCCTGTGACCAGGACAAACGCGATCCGATCCGCCAAATCACCACTCAGTTGTGGAAGTCAGGTTCGGACCGCTCGTCCTCACCCAAGGGGCCAGTCGATTCGCCCTCGCCACGGAGTCGGTCCTTCTCGGCTTTGACCCAGGTGCCCAAGGTCTGCTCACCGATTCCGAGTTCCTTCGCCACTGCCGCGATCGACCGACCTGTGCTGATGACGAGATTCGCGGCCTCGATGCGGTACTCCGGAGTATAAGAGCGGCGTTGCCGTTTCTGATCTGACATGTTGAACATCCTTCCAGCAGGACCTGAAATCCCGCTAACTTGGGTGTCCACTATTCGAGGCTAACCTCAGCAGTTGGGCTGCACTTATTACAGTGAGCCGAGCCAGTCGACACGTCGTAAACAGGACAACCCCCAGACAGCGGGGTGTCAGAAGAGCCATGAGTCAGACCCGACCACAAGACCATCATCGATCCGTTTGGTAGAGACCGCCACATCCTTCGAGAAGTCAGACTAACTAGTCCACAAGATCTATAGTGAAGAGCCACATTAGCCATTACACGCCTTCTAAAGCATATATCGCAGCGCGGTTTCCGCCTGAGATCGCAAAGCCCTCAAACGTTCGACGATGTACTGGAGTCGGCCATCAGAGAAGCGAGCATTAATCGCAACTACAGACACGGCACCAACGGGTGATCTATCAGAATCCAGCAGGGGAACACCGAGGCCGCTCATTCCAGGAACAATCGTAGCCGGATTGAAGGAAAAACCGTCCCGCCGAGCATCCTCGATTATCGAAGACATACTCGTATCGTCTATCGAAAGTAACCGTCGTTCATGATCCTGATTCGAAAGGAGCTCCGCGAGTTCCTTGTCAGACAAGCAACTAGCAACCGCAGCCCCTGAGCTACCAACTCCCATAGGCCGAACATCGCCAATGTCTAGAGTCATCGTCTGTATCGGATAGTCGCCGACCAGTCTCTCCGTGCAAACAAGATGCCCCCCTCGCACATTCATAAAATACACTGTGTCCCCGAGGTCCTTCACCAAATCTTCAAGAAATGGACGTACCCTCAACCTCAACTCAAACCTCGATGCACCCCGTCGAGCCAAGAGATCGATCAAATCACCCACATGATAAGACTGATCACGTTTATCGAACGACACGAAATTGGTGTCAATCAGCTCCTCCAGAAGCCGATACACAGTAGTCTTGGGCATACCGACTAGGCCCACCAAGTCGGAAAGTCTCAGGCCGACCGGCTCAAAGTCCGAAAGAGTTGTGAGAATGTTCGAGACTCGACCAAAACGGCTCAAAGGAAGATTCAACATCCTCGAACTGTACCGAAACGTGTCTGCACCAGCACTACTCGAGCTCACGCCGCCAAGTCCTGTTCGCTAAACACTGCACGTTTCGCGACTAGCTTCGCGCGCGCAGAACTGAAAACTCCGAATGCAACAATCGCAACAATCACAAGGACAATACCAAGAGCGCCGGGACGGTCAACAAAAATTGAAATGTCCCCCTGAGACATCAGCATAGAACGACGGAACTGCGACTCCAGAATAGGACCCAAAATGAATGCCAAGATGATCGGAGTTAAGTCGAATCTGAATTTTTTAAGTAAATAACCGACAACGCCGAAAACTACCGCCAGAAATACATCAAAAAGACTATTATTGGCGCTATATACTCCACAGAACGCAATCACCACAATGAAAGGAAACATTACATTTGTGGGTATTTGCAACAGCTTAACGAACACACCAATGAGAGGAACGTTGAAGACAAGAAGTATAATGTTTCCAATATACATCGAGGCTATAACGCCCCAAAACACTTCCGGATGAGTCTCAATCAATTGTGGACCAGGTGTAACATTATTAATTAGCAACACACCAAACAAGAGCGCAAGGACAGAATTCGGCGGAAGACCCAGCGTGAGTAGTGGAATGAATGCCGAATTCGATGATGCATTGTCGGCAGTTTCTGTAGCAGCCAAGCCGTCTATCGCACCTTTGCCGAATTTTTCGGGGTTCTTAGATAGCCGTTTCTGCAGGCCATAGCTAACTATAGAGGACAACGAGCCACCGCCGCCAGGCAATATACCAATGAAGAAGCCTAATATGGACGATCTCATGATCGACGGAGCTGCGATCTTCCAGTCCTCTTTCGAGGGATATAAGCCACCCAATTCTTTGGAAGCAATTTTCGCCGTAATTTTGCGATCGGCTAGCAATAGCATTTCACCAAATCCAAATAGCCCAACAGCCAAAGGAATGATGTCGATTCCGTTAGATAAATCAAATGAATCGAAAGTAAGCCTAGGTGTACCAGATATCGAATCGATACCAATCGCAGCAAGCAGCAAACCGAGCACTGCCATGCACAGCGATTTAATCCGACCGCCGTTCGATATTAGGGAAACCAACAACAGGCCACCAAGTGCCAGCAGCATGGTCTCGGGCGGACCAATTTGCGAAGCATAGGATGCCAATAAAGGAGCGAATAGCGTCAAGCCAATAATCGCTATGCTTCCACCTATGAAGGATCCGAAGGCCGTAATCCCCAGGGCGGGTCCAGCCCTACCCGCTCTAGCCAATGGATAGCCATCCATAGTTGTCACCACTGCCGAAGCATCACCGGGAATGTTCAACAAGATGGCAGGTATCCGGCCACCGTACATGCAGCCGTAATATATGCCCGCCAGCATAATAATTGCAGACTCTGGAGGCATTTGAAACGTCACCGGTAGAAGCACTGCGATGCTCGCGGTTGGACCGAGCCCCGGCAATAGCCCAATCACCGTACCCAAAACAACTCCGAGCGCAACATATAGTAAGTTCTGCCACTCTAACGCAACGCTAAAGCCAAAAAGTATACCATCGAAAATATCCACTTTCTTTACTCCTTAGCTACAGCGCCACGATCGGCAACGCAAGACCAATGGCAAACAGTACATAGACGCACACAGAGCCGATCACACTGGTCAACAACGCAACCCACCACTTGTACGGACCAAGCAGATAAATCATTACGAACAGGCTGACCGTCGCAGATGGCACAAAACCCAAGTAATAATATCCAATTGGTATGAAAGACATGGAACCGAGAGTGACAATAAATGTCCTAAAGGTTCCAGTTTTCGCTAATATCGGAACTTCCCGGCCAACCGCAAACAACACGATGCTTAATGCGCCTCCAGTGACTGCAAGCGCCATAGGCCAGAAACCCGGGCCAAGTTTCCTAAGCGTCCCATAATCCAAATCCGAAGAGGCAATACCGAAAATGACGAATACAATGAGCAGACCAACAGCGCATATCCGATCGCCGTTTCTTAAGATAAATAATCGATATTTTACCTGATTAGCTGTTTCCATCGATCGCGCCTTCCGGACGTGACCTGCGCAGGTAACTGTGTTTCAACGCCTTTTTATCGATTTTGTCCATCGGGGTGTACGGGAAGGAGCCAACCCTTTCGAAATACTTTGGGGTTTTATAGCTACCCAATTGCGTTTTCACCAACTGCATCAAGTCGTCCTCGTTGACGCCCCCAGAAGCGGGGATTATGAATGCGATGCCGACCTCACCCCATTCGGTATCTTCCACACCGACTACCGCTGCGTGCTTCACATTCGGGTGTGAATTGAGGGTGCGCTCCACCTCCGCGGGATAGACGTTGGATCCACCCGATATATACATGTCTGACGAACGTCCGTCAACATACAACGTACCGTTGCGAAAATACCCAATGTCTTTTGTCCTGAACCAACCATCTACTAATTCGCTTCGGTCAATTGATCCATCTATCAAATAGCCAGCGAACATGTTCGATCCGCTTACCCAGATTTCTCCATGCTCACCACCTTCGGCCAACATCCCATCGTCACGTCTAAGCTCAATTGCTGTCCCAATTCGCGGTTGGCCGACTGGCACTGGTCCAGAAGTCGCTGTATGAACGGCTTCAGGTAGTGCCTGAGCAATTGCACCCGTGACTTCGGCCAGTCCATAGTAATTTGTAAGGACTCGGCCGAATATGTTTTCTACACTCTCGACCAGACCGCGTGTGATTGGTTCGCCGCCGCTCAGCAGATGCGTCAACGTTCCGTGATAATTGTTACCCTTGGCAGCATCACACAGTCTTCTAACCATGGTCGGTACCAAAAAGGTCGATCGAATACTTTGTTGTGCAATCAGATCCAACACGTTTTGTTCTTCGAATCGTCGGCGATCATACACCACGGTGTGGCCACCGATCCTGACTTGCCGTAGTACATGAGTGAGCGCACCGTGGGATAGCGGGGCCACTGCCAATGCAGCATCGGAACGAGTCAACCCCCGCATGAGATCAATCACTCCGTTTGAAACAACGGCATCGAGTTGCCTGTGTGTTATTACGGCTGGCTTGGGCCTCCCGCTAGTTCCCGAGGTGAAGAATAGCCATGCAGGTTCATCAGCGCCTATAGCCTGATAGTCAAGGGCGATCTCGGATAAAGGCCTGATCGCATCTGACCGCTCTATTGTGGAAATTTCTTCCGATGGAAGGTTGGTACCCTCATCGTCGACGATTGCGATCGACACTTTGGCGTCGATCATCATGTGTCCCGCCTCGACTACGGAAAGTCTATAATTTATCGGGCAGAAGGCTGCCCCTATAGACCAGATTGCATAAACAGCCGCTATATATGTTGCGTTATTCGGCATGTATACCGATACCGCTGATCCGGATCCAGCTCCGAGCCTTCTGAGCTGTTGTCCGATATTGCCTACAACGTCCTCAAACTGACTCCACGTCCAACTGAGTTGACCATCTGAGACTGCAATTGAGTCTGGCCAGGACCGGGCGTTCTTGGATAAGTCCTGGCAAAGAGATGGCATGAAAATCTGGTCAGGTTCTGGATTCCCGTTGTTCACTGTTCCCTTCATTTGACTGCCATTTCGATAGCGTCATGGAGATCCGAATATTCGTCGGAGATCGCTTCTGGCCCGACGAATTCAGGCGGTACAATCTCCGCACCTAGTCCGGAGACCACCGATTCGTCTTCCAGGCAGTTGGATAGTGCTGTCTCAACTGTGTCGGCTACATCCTCCGGCAGTCCTGCCGGGGCTGCGAGTGGCACGGTGATTTCTGTCGAAGGCAGAAGCTGCTCGTAACCTGCCTCTTTATAGGTTGGGATTCCCTCCAAATATTCGTAATTCTCGTCGCCACCTCGGGCAACTACCTTCACTTCGCCGGATTCAATCCTCGGAAGAAGATCGAGTGATATTGATGTCACTCCAACGTCATAATCGCCTTCATTGACTCCCCTAATGATTTCGGTCATTGAATCCGTTGGGATGATGTTGAACTTTGCTCCGTAGTTATCGTTGAATGTTTGTACCATGAAGTCTTGCAGGGTGTTAGCACCTGGCACCGCAACGGATATATTTTTGGACTTTGACTGACCGACAAGTTGGTCGATATCTGAGACTTTCGAATCACCCGCGATGAAGAAGACTATTGGAGCGGCCGTTACGGTACCCAATACTTGCAAATCTTCCGTCGTGTAGCCCGCATTGTCGACCAGCATCGGCCCTAGCACGTAAGGGCTGACCGAATTAACTGACATCGTATAACCATCTGGTTCTGCATTGGCAAGAGCCCGAGTACCAATCGTTCCTCCGCTTCCCGGTTGATTCTGGACGACAACTCGTTGACCAAGGTTGTCGCCCATGCAAGGTGCAAGAGCACGCGCTTGTGTATCGGCGTTACCTCCAGCATCAAAAGGTACAATCAGGTTGATATTCTTTGATGGATATTCGCTTCCGGATCCGCCGCCCTGTGAGCAACCGACAAGTCCGGCGATCGCGAGGGCACTCAGACTTGATTTGATCGTATTCTTGGTTGCCGATTTCATCGTTCTGAATCTCCCTCTTGGATGCTGTTATTCTCTTCGGCCACCAGTCGCTCCCATAGTTTTTTCGACTCGAGGCTCTTTTTCTCGTCGATTGCGTGCACCACCAACCCGGCAGCTCTCGCGACTACTGATAGTCCACGAGCGAATTCAGGTTCGAGCCCAAGGGCGGCTATTGCGGCGCCGACTGCACCTGCGTTATTTACGACAAACTTGCGCTGCTTTTTTTCTGATAGTTTTTCTGCAGTTAGTTCTAGAACCTTCCACGCTTCAAGCGGCATGCCCAGAGATTTTGCGATATCGATAACGGCTGAGACTCGTGGATCGGTGCCACTATGAATATTGTGGCCAATTCCGTGGATTTGACCATCTTGCATCATGAGCCGGTCAGCAGCTTCATGTACCCATCCAACATCGCCATTGCGACCAGCATCGTATCCGGCAACATACAGTGACCGTGTTACATTTTCCGTCACCCCCAGGAACCTATCGCCTGCTCCCAGGATGCCGGATGCAACAGCCCCTTGGAGGCTGTCCGGCGCACTAAGCATCGTCATTCGCGCTGCGACGGTAGTGGGCGTCACACCATGGTCCATAAGAGAGACCATGAGCGCATTTATCATCGTCTTTTCCGCTTCAGTGCATCGTCGGCCCGTATGAAGAAACAACCACATTTCGACGAAATCGAGTTGTGACATCAGGTCGTTGAGGTCGGTTCCGCCAATAATGATTTGGCGTTCGTTCGTTATCGTGCGTAGCATGCAGCTCCTTTGCTGATTCCGCTGTGCGGAATTTGTGTTCCTGTATCCGGTACCTGAGAGTTTACTGTATTGGTGAGACCTGTCAATACCTCGACGAGACTTATAATTGGTCGCCGCGTAGCCAAGGCCCGGGCCTTATATAGAAACCCCGGTGAAGCGCTTCACGCGACGACTCCAGCACGACGACGATGGGCTCATGGTCGGCAAGGACCTTTCCGCGGACACCAAAATTGAGATCACGAAGGAATACGCCACCGCATACCCCAAGGCCGGGAGACTACAGAAGTCCGTCATCTTTGACGCCGTCAGCGAGATCACCGACTGGAACCGTGACCACGCACGACAACAACTGATGCGCCGCTGCCGTCAACCCAAAACCATGGCCAATGCGACTGTTGCCGTGATCGACCACAGGAAATTGTCAACGTGTCAAGCACCGGGTTTCATAGAGGCTGTTTTTCCTGGTTTTCTATGCAGCTACGCTCGCGGTCGCACCCTGGTTGGTCCACTCAGCTTGAACCTCGAACGGAGGTCGATATCCGATCGCCGAATGCAGTCGTTGCCGGTTGTACCACCCGATCCATTTCGATGTCGCTGCCATCACCTCGATCAACCCCGACCATTCGCGACGGTCGATCAGTTCCG
>NZ_FXZD01000033.1 GCF_900169145.1 Brevibacterium antiquum CNRZ 918
ATTATCCGGCTAATCAACGTCAGTTTGGTGTTTTGGCCGGTTAATGAAGTCAGTCGCGCAGGCGGCGTAGCTGTTCTTCGTGGCTGCGGATTTGTTCGGCCAGAGTATTTACCGCCGCCCGTAGCGTTGTAATCTCCTCGGTGATCACGGTCATCGGAGTCTCGGTGGTCTTGGCGTGTTTATGGTGCTCGACGATGGCGCGCAGGTCCGTGTCGCGGTAAAGCGTGGAGCGACTGAGCCCAGTAGCTTTGGCAACGGCGGTGAACGTGACTGGGTGGCCGTGACGGACCAGATCGGTACAGACACGCTCGACAGTGTTGATCCGGTCGTTGGAGTTCATCCGGCGGTGGCCTGCGTGTTAGCCATCAGCGCGTCGAGGCGGCTGATGAGCTTGTGGTGGCGGTCGGCTTCGTCGATCCATCCGCGGTCTTCGGCGTCGCGGGCGAGAGCTTCGGCGTCGACACGCTGGGCGGCCAGGATCGGCAGCGACGAGGCATCAGCACGGTAGCTGGGGCAGTGTTCACAGATGTTGGCATAAGGGCACGCACCCTGAGCGGGAGCGCGTAGGCAGAACCCGCCGGCCATCCGCGATTTCAGCAGGGGCGTGTCTTTCCAGTCCTGTCCGCCGGTGATGTCGGTCAATGGAAGCTGGGTTCTGCCGCCTGGACCGGTGTTACTCGGTGCGGTGTTTGGCGTTGCCTGCGGCGCTGTCTGCTGTTTGGCTAGGTCCAGTGCGCGTTCGTACTCCTCGCGGACGGTGGAGTCGAACAGGCGCCCGTAGCGCAGACTCATCTCAGCACTGACGTGGCCCAGCAGGGCCATCAGTGCTTGCAGGGAGACGCCGGCATTGACCAGCGCGGTCGCGTAAGTATGGCGCAACTGATGGGACGTGACGTGTTCGAGTCCTGCGATGTCGGCGGCGTGGTCGAGTTCGGCGCGTACTCCCTGCTGGGTGAGGCGGCGTCCGAGGTAGGTGAACAGGAACTGTGCAGACCGCCGGTAACGCGGGTGGGGCAACGGCCTGCCGTGGGAGCGGATCTGGGTGATCCGGTCGATGAGGTCGAGAGTCTCGACATCGAGGGGGACCATGCGTTCGGTGGCCATTTTGCCCAGCGGGATCTTCAGCCAGGCACCGTTGCCATCGATCTCGTGGACGCAGTCCAGTTCCAGGTCTAGTAGTTCACCGATGCGTAGCCCGCAGGCACGTTGGACCCGCAGGGCCAGTGCGGCCAGCTCGTTGGTGGGATGGTCGGTCAGCGCCTCTTGGAGGCGGCGGTCGGCGTCGATGGGCAGGTAGCGTGGGAGGACTTGTGGGAGTTTGGGGATGTCATCGCGGAAGATGACTTTCCGGGCCGGGGCGACGTCCCAGCCCCACTCGGTGATGTCGGTGAGAAACGTCGTGACCGCGACGACGCGGCGGTTGCGGTCGCCGATGCTGATCGGTTGCCCATCTTTGTCGCTGACAGTGTCGAGTAGCGATGACAGCCAGGGTTCGATGTGTCGGCGCCGGTCGAGTCCGGCGATGCTGGAGAGGTCGGGGTCGATGGTGGCGAGGAAGACGCCGAAGTGTTTGAGCCGGGTCGCCAATACTGAGACGGTCTTGGTCTGGCAGGTGGCTTTCTTCCTTTCCAGGTAGCCGATGATTTCTTCCCGGAGCGGAGCCGTGACCTGGGCGAGACGTTCCTGAAATGGAATCGGGCCACCGCAGCGGGGCAATGAATTGACGATGCCTAGATGAAACAACACTGTCTGGGTGTTGCTGATGGCTGCGAGGTAGTGAGGGTGATTGATTCCGGTGCGTTGGGTACGTTCGTGGCAGGCTGCAGCGAACTCGTCGAGGTCACTCTGAGCCAGATCGGCGATGCCCCGGCCAGTCTGAATCAGAAGCCGTATCGGCACTTGCGAACCGGTTGCCAGGCGCACTCGCATCGAAAAGCCCAGGTTTTCGGAAGCTGTGAGGAAGCGATCAATTTCGGTTTCTAGGGGGCTGCCATCGATTTCGCGCCACACCGAGGACAGTTTACGTTCGAGTAGATAATCGTAGCCAGGTCGGAATCCATGGTGGAGCATGAGGAACGTGATGACCGGTCGGGTCTGATTGTCGGCCGCGAGGCGATCGGTCAGTGGCTGGGCGGCCCAGGCCTGCGGGTTGGGCCAGGTGCGGAAGAAGTTCCGCGCAGCCCGCTCATAGACCACGTTTCCCCGGCCCGTGGCGGCCAGGCGGGTGAGATAGGCGGCCAACAGATCCTCACCGCTCAGTCCTGGGCGGGTATCAATGGAGCTGGGTGCGGATACGTTCGCGTGCTGCATCGAACTCTCCTTTCACGTGGACCGGAGCCAAATGCACGTATCGGGCGGTGGTGTCGACGTGGGCATGGCCGAGTAGGGCCTGCATCACTGCGAGATCGACACCGGCTTCGGCCAGGACAGTTCCGAACGTGTGTCGCAGCGCGTGTGGATGTCCACCGGCCACGCCCGTGAGGTCCCGGTGGTAGCGGAAGATGGTCCGCAGCCCAGCTGCAGTCAGTCCTTGCCCACGGTGGGTGCCCTTGGCCACCAGGAACAATTGGTCAGAGTCCGAGGCGGGCCGCTCGGCCAGCAGATACACGTCGATGACCGAGGCGACGTCGGCATCTAAGGGCACGCGACGCTGCTTCGCCCCTTTCCCGGTCACGGTGATCCATCGGCCCCCGATATCGACGTCCTTGACGTGGAGGGCGAGTACCTCACACGATCGCAGGCCACACCACAGCATCAGCCCAGCCATTGCTCGGTCGCGCCACGTGCGCAGGCTGGTGACTAGCTTCGTCGCGTCCGCTGTTGATAACGCCACCGGCAGCTTCTTCGGTTCCCGTAGCCGCAACGCCGAGCGGGGTTGGTGTCGACGTCTGGTGTGAGCGAGCATCCCGGACTTCTCCCCACTGGCCAACCAGCGTGCCTCACGTCCGCGGGGGACGGGATTTTTCGCATCCGGGTCGCGTAGCCCAGCGAAGGTGAATAACCCCGAGATCGCGGCCAGACGTCGGTTGATCGTCGTCGCTGCGTATCGATCCAGGCGCTGGCCGGTCATCGATACCACGTTGGGGCCGGCCCTGCCGGGGATCGTTGCTTCCCGACACGCTCGTAGGTAGCCGAGCAAGGTGTCCGTGGTCACGGTGTCCAGGGCATTGGCCTGATCGATTAACCAACGGCAAAATGCTAGTAGATCATACCCGTATGCCCGCACCGTCGCTGGCGAGTAGTTGCGATCCAGCAGATGGCTGAGGTATTCGTTGACGAGTTCGAATCGCGACGCGTCTGGTCCGGCCAGCTCCCAACCTTCACCGCTTTGTGTAAGTCGCAGA
>NZ_FXZD01000035.1 GCF_900169145.1 Brevibacterium antiquum CNRZ 918
CGACATACACCCCTTGACGGTGTAGTCCATGCCCCCGGCTGTTGACGCAGCGCGGGGGCCCTTACGTCACCCGACCCTACCCGGCAGACCGGCCCCGTCCATCGGCATCAAGATGGATACCCCTTTTTCCCCATTGACCCGATGAGGTGATACCGGTTCAGTGCGTGCACGAACTTCCGTGACCGGAACTGGGCGGATTCAACCGGTCGTCGCAACACCGCCTTGTTCAAGCAACTGTAGCTGTTCATTGAAGACCTCAGCCGGGGTCTTCCAGTCGAGGACCTTGCGGGGCCGGTTGTTGACCGCCAGGGCTACTGCTTCGAGGTCATCGGCGTTCCACCGGGACAGGTCGGTGCCTTTCGGGAAGTACTGGCGCAGCAGCCCGTTGGTGTTCTCGTTCGTGGGCCGCTGCCAGGGTGAGTGCGGGTCGGCGAAGAACACCTTCGTACCGGTCTCCAGGGTGAACTGGGCGTGCCTGGAGAGCTCTTTGCCGCGATCCCAGGTCAGCGTCTTCCGCAGCTGCTCGGGCAGGGCGGTCATCGATGCGGCCAGGGCCGCGTTCATCGCCACGGCGCCGTAGCCGGCCAGCGCCGGCCCGTTCTTCACCACAGGCTTCTCGCCCCAGCCCGCTTGTCGCGGGAGGTGGACCAGGAGCGTCGAGCGGCTCGAGCGTTCGACGAGCGTGCCGATCGCGGATCGTCCCGTCCCGATGATCAGATCCCCTTCCCAGTGGCCCGGGACGGCACGATCAGCGGCCTCCGCGGGCCGCGCGCTGAGGACTACGTCGGCGGTGACGTGTCCCTGCGGTTTGTTCCGCGTACGGGCTCGTGGTTCCCGCAGCGCCCTTCCAGTGCGCAAGCAGGCGACCAGCTCACGCTTGAGCGCGCCCCGGCCCTCGATGAACAGGGACTGGTAGAGCGCCTCGTGGCTGATCCGCATGGACTCATCATCGGGGAAGTCGATCCGAAGGCGGTTGCTGATCTGCTGTGGGCTCCAGGCTGTCGCCCAGTGCCGATCGGCTCGGTGCGGCTTCATCTTGCGGCCCTTCCACTCGGCTGCGTCCGGCCCTGTCACGACCGTGCCATCAGCTCGCCTCACAGTGCCGTCCAGCCGCTGCTGGACATACTCGCGCAAGCGGTCGTTGGTGACGAGTTTCGCGACCTTGGGGCGCGTGGCGGACTGCTGAGCCTTCCACTGCGCGACCGTCGCCCGATACTCCTGCCTACCGCCGCGCGTGGCAGCGTTTCGACGCAGCTCACGAGAGATCGTCCCGGGGTCCCGCTCCAGCGCGCGAGCGATCTCTCGCACCCCGGCGCCCTTCGCGCGCAGGATCGCGATCTCCTCGCGTTCCTCGAACGTCAGGTAGCGGCCCGTGGGCTCGCGCAGACAGATTGGTGGCATTCCGCCAGCGTGGCGATACCACCGAGTGCCGACCGGCCACGACACGCCGACCGTCAACGATGCCTCCGCCGTAGTGACCCCCGTGGCGATCAGTCGCCAGAACTGGCGCTGCACCACCCGTGACGGATCCGGCCGGCCAGGTGAGCGCATCGCCGGACGCAGCGCCCGATCCGCGCGCCACTGCCGGCGCACCCCTTCGGGAACATCGCTGGTCTTCGCGTCCCAATCCTCCGTCACCACGCCACACACCTCCATGATCAGGGTGTTGCGACGACCAGTTGAATCCGCCCTGGACGCCCTTGTCGCTGTGATGCGTGAGCCCGGAGACGTCGTGACCGGCGTGCTCACGAGTCCAGATCCCCATTTCCAGCGCGTCCAGGGCGAGGTCGGTCCGCAGCGACTTCGATAGCTGCCAGCCGACCACACGGCGGGAGAACACATCGATGACGAACGCGGCATACACCCAGCCCGCGAACGTGCGGCAGTACGTGATGTCCGCGACCCATAACTGGTTCGGGGCCGTCGCCGTGAAGTCGCGTTCGACCAGGTCACTACGGGAATCTGGACCGTCGCCCGGAGTCGTGGTGCGTGGGCCCTTCTCTCGGCTGATGCCGCGCAGCCCGTCGGCTCTCATCAGCCGCTCCACGGTGCAGCGCGCGACCGAGATGCCCTCCCGGCGCAACTGAGCGTGGAGCTTCTTCGCGCCGTAGACGCCGAAGTTCTTCGCGTGCACGCGGCGGATCTCGACCAGCAGCTCCTCGTCCCGGATAGCCCGTTTCGAGGGTGGTCGGGTCTTGAAGGCGTAGTAGGTGCTCGGCGCGATCTGGGTGCCCGCTGCGGTGAGCGTGCGGCAGATCGGCTCGACGCCGAACTCGTGCTTGTGCTGGCCGATGAACTTCACGATCAACGCTGTGGGCGGTCGAGCTCCGCTGCGAAAAAAGCCGACTTAGACTCAAACCGTGAGTGCAACACCCCGTCAGCCAGGAGGCGAACATGGCCAAGATTGGACGACCAGGCCTACCCGAAGAAGAACGCCGAAGAGTCTGGGAGCTGTGGAAGGACGGTCACTCTT
>NZ_FXZD01000026.1 GCF_900169145.1 Brevibacterium antiquum CNRZ 918
CGGATCCGCTTGAGCATGGATGACGAGCTCGACGGCACGAGCCTTGAGCTCGTCGGTGTACTTCACTGGCATGAGAGAATCTCCTTCTTCCAATCTCCCTGCCTCTATTATCCCCGGGGCGATTCAGTAGCTGCCGTCCCGTGAAATCCTCACAGCCTGGATAGGCCGGAACATATGGGCGTTGCCATGTTCCGGTGGCGCTGATGACCGCCGTGGTCTCTAGGGTGCCGGTATCGGTATCGACGAACAGTTGTCCCCGGTCCTGGTAGACATTGCTGACGTGGACCGGTCGGTGAACCGGTAGATCGTAGCGGCGTTCGTATCGGGTCAGGTAGTCAATGACATGATCGGCGGTGGGAAACGACTCGCCCTTCTGCGCAGGCATCGGCCAGCCTGGCAACGGACTGTACCCGGCCGGTGAAAACAGACGCAACGACTGCCACCCGTGCTGCCAGGCTCCTCCGGGGCCGGCGTGGTCGTCGAGAATGACGAATTCGAGACCCGTTCTGCGAAGAAAGTATCCAGCGGCGAGACCGGCCTGCCCACCGCCGATGACCACGACATCTGTCACCCGGTGCACTCAGTCTTGACTGAGTAAGTCGGTCACGAGCGCCTCGATGCGGGTCTTGATGTCGTCGCGGATCGGGCGAACCGCCTCGATGCCCTGGCCTGCTGGGTCATCGAGCTCCCAATCCTCGTAGCGCTTTCCCGGGAAGAAGGGACATGCGTCGCCACAGCCCATGGTGATGACCACGTCTGAGTCCTGCACAGCCTCGTCTGTGAGAACTTTCGGCTGCTCGGCGGTGATGTCGATGCCGTCTTCGCTCATCGCCTCGACAGCGATTGGATTGATGTGTTCGGCCGGGACCGATCCAGCCGAGCGGACTTCGATGCGGTTGCTCGCAAAATGGCGCAGATAGCCGGCAGCCATCTGCGAACGGCCAGCGTTGTGGACGCACACGAACAAGACAGAGGGTTTCTGGTCAGCCATAGGGGTGGTCTCTCTTTCGATCAGTTGGTGAGGGAATCAAGTAGGGCCTGGACACGGGTAGCAAGGTCGTCGCGGATGAGTGCCACGCCCTCGGGGGAGGCCAATGCCGGGTCGGCAACTGACCAATCCTCGTACCGGAGGCCGGGCACGATGGGGCAGACGTCGCCGCAACCCATCGTGATCACGACATCAGCCGCACGGATCGCGTCATCGGTCAGTGGCTTCGGGAACAATTCCTCGACGTTCTCCCCGTCGATGTCGCTGATGAGTTCGGCGACATTCGAGTTGAGTCCTGCTGCCGGAGTCGAACCAGCGGATCGGGCGATTACGCGGCCTCCTGAGAGTTGGCGTGTTAGGGCCGCGGCGAGTTGGGATCGGCCGGCGTTGGCGACACAGATGAAGAGCACCTGCGGAGGCGCGCTGGCTGTGTCCCGGGTGATGTCAGCCAAGCGTTGCTTTGCGAAGCGCTCGGTCAAGGGGACGAGGTAGCGAGTGATTTTCGCCGATCGAGCCAGGCCCGTGTAGGAATCGCGCACGATGCCGGTGACAGTCTCTGGCGACACACCAGCTGATGTTGCCGATAGGTCTGTGATCAAATGGTTGATGTGGGCCTCCACGTCGAAGGCACTGACAGCCACTGGCGCCTCAGGCTGCGGGTTTGGTGCGATGACGGCAGGGGCGAAACCTTCCAGTAGAGCGCTCACAGCGGCCTGGCGTCCGGCTGCGATGGAATACCAGACCCAGGTGCCGCGACGTTGAGACTCGAGCAGCCCCACTGTCTTCAGTACTTTCAAGTGATGAGAGACAGTGGGCTGGGAAACGTCGGCAAGCTCTGCAAGATCGCAGACACATGATTCCCCACGAGGGTCGGTGCTGATCGCTGAGAGCATCCGTAACCGCAGAGGGTCAGCGAGTGCTTTGAGTGTTCCGGCAAGCGTCGTCGCGACGTCGACAGCAATGGCGTGGGACGGATCTGGGGCACACGTTTCATCGTCAGTGGGGATCATAGTGGTTTCAGTCATGACGATCTCGCCTCCACAGCGTAGGGGTCGGTGCGGAACCATGCTTTCGCGGCCCAGAGTGAGACATAGACGAGGCCGACCAGGACAGGCACCTCGATGAGAGGGCCAACGACCCCAGCCAGTGCCTGCCCGCTGGTGGCACCGAAGGTACCGATGGCGACGGCAATGGCGAGTTCGAAGTTATTGCCAGCCGCGGTGAAAGCCAATGTTGTGGAGCGGGCGTAGCCAAGACCGAGGCTCTTGCCGAGCAGGAGCCCTGCGAACCACATGAGTGAGAAGTAGACCAGCAATGGCAGTGCGATTCGAACGACGTCCAAGGGTTGGCTGGTGATCTGTTCGCCCTGGAGTGCGAAGAGCAAAACGATTGTGAACAGGAGACCGTAGAGCGCCCACGGCCCCACTCGGGGAATGAACTTCTCTTCGTACCACTGAGGGCCGCGACGTTTCTCGCCGATCCATCGTGAGGCGAATCCGGCGATCAGCGGGACGCCGAGGAAGACGAGCACGTTGAGAGCGATCTGACCCATTGACACTTCCAGGCCTTGAGTATCAAGTCCCAACCAAGTGGGCAGGACGGTGAGGTAGAACCAGCCGAGGACTGAGAACATGATGACCTGGAAGACTGAGTTGATCGCGACCAGCACGGCGGTTGCTTCTCGGTCACCGCAGGCGAGGTCGTTCCAGATCACGACCATGGCAATACAGCGGGCCAGGCCAACGATGATCAATCCTGTGCGGTATTCGGGGAGGTCTGGCAGGAACACCCAAGCCAGGGCGAACATGACTGCGGGCCCGGCGAGCCAGTTGAGGACCAAGGATGAGATCAGCAGTTTCTTATCGCCGGTGACGGCGGCGACCTTGTCATAGCGGACTTTGGCGAGGACGGGGTACATCATGACCAGCAGACCCAGGGCGATGGGTACTGAGATGCCGCCGATTTCCAATTGGGAAAGCAGGTCAGAGACCCCGGGGATCAGCCGGCCGAGGAGGAGGCCTGCGATCATGGACAGGCCGATCCAGGCCGGCAGCCACTTGTCTAGTGTCGACAGGCGTGCAGGTGCCGTCTGTTGTGTGGTGGTGTCTGCGGTCATGCCAGGAGCTCCTCGATCTTGTTCACGATGTCTGGGCGCGGGTGTGCACCGATAAGGACGTCGCGTCGTTGGCCGTCACGGTAAAAGCCGAGCGTAGGAATAGATGTCACTCCGGCTGCTGTGACCGCTTCGGGATTGGTATCGGCATCGATCTTAACGACCTTGACTCGTCCTTCGTATTCGTCGGAGAGCTCGTCGAGTATCGGTGCGATTTGTTTGCACGGTCCACACCAAGTCGCCCAGATGTCGACGACTACGGGAATGTCGGAATCGATGACCTCGGTGGTGAACGTGGCGTCTGTGACTGTCGTCGTACTCATGCGGGGACCTCCAACAGGGTTTCGGTGTGGGACATGGCGGGTGTGGCAGAGAGGAAGTGTTGGGCATCTATGGCTGCTGAGCAGCCTGTGCCAGCCGCAGTGATCGCTTGTCGGTACCGGCTATCGACGAGATCACCGGCGGCAAACACTCCGTCTTGGTTCGTGGCTGTCGACGGGTGGGTGACCTGGACGTATCCATCGGGGTTGAGGGCGACCTGTCCGGTCAGGAGCTCTGAGCGCGGATCATGGCCAATCGCTACAAATACCCCCGACACCGGCAGGGTCCGCTCGGCCCCGGATACGGTATCGCGCAGTCGCAGCCCCTCGACGTGGGATTGACCGATAATCTCGGAGACCTCGCTGTTCCAAGCGACCTCGATCTTCTCGTCGGCCAGGACTCGGTCGGCCATGATCTTCGAAGCGCGAAACTCTTCGCGCCGATGCACGATTGTCACTTTGGAGGCGAAACGGGTCAGAAACAACGCCTCTTCCATGGCAGAGTCACCACCGCCGATGACAGCGATCTCTTGCTCTCGGAAGAAGAAGCCGTCGCAAGTTGCGCACCAGGACAGGCCGTGGCCGGTCAATCGATCCTCTTCGGGCAGACTGAGCTTGCGGTAGGCCGATCCTGTAGCAAGGATGACCGCGCGGGCGTGGAATGTTTCACCCAGGCCGGTTTCAACGGGCTTGACCTCCCCAGTCAGATCGAGACGGATGGCGTCATCAAAGATGATGCGTGCACCGAACCGTTCGGCCTGCGCACGCATTGCCTCCATCAGTTCTGGGCCCTGGACTCCATCGATGAAGCCAGGGAAGTTCTCTACTTCGGTCGTGGTCATCAGTGATCCGCCAGCGGTGACGGAACCAGCGAGAACCACCGGCGACAAACCGGCCCGGGCTGCGTAAACAGCAGCGGTGTAGCCGGCAGGGCCAGACCCGACAATCACTAACTCTTGAATCGACATGCTTCTATATTGACCTATATCAATATAGAGCGCAACCGCTAGGTCGTCCACTAACTCTCATACCCTTTGCCAATGCATGGCACCGGGCAGCGCTCACTCCCCGCGATCACCTGGCTCATCTTCAGCGCCAATGCTTACCGAGGGAGCGCCTCATGTGCGGGGACTGCTTCAGAAAATGCCGCGTGACAGGTTGAGCAACAGATCTCCCGCCCGTCCGGCAGCAGCCTCGAGGGGGCGCCGGTACCATTTCGATGAATTCGCACTTCTTCGCAGATCGTTGCGTGTTCTAGACACAGGCCGACACCGCAATGGACACACGCCGCGACTGCCCTCGCCATGATTTGCTCGCTGGCCGCATGCTCCCAGCAATTCATAGTCATCCTCCCTGATTTGAGAACTATCGATATAGAGCCTAATTAGCGTATCGATAACCGTCAATGTAGAGCGCTGATGCGATTGAGCCACCCGGCTCGCTAGTGCCGCGGAGGCAGCCGCTCGCACAATTGCATTCTCGTCGGTGGCACTGTGGGAAGTTTGAGATCTCAGCCCAATCGGCTCGGGTTTGAGACCCCGCATCCGGCAAGGTTACTGCCAGAATGTGAGCGGAACGCGGTAGCTGCCTGAAGCTGGCCCTAGGGAAGTGCATGCAGTCGACATCTGAAAAGCGTGCAGCCGCCTTTTGAATCTGACAGGGACTGATGCGGGTCGGGCGACGCTAATATGACTTGGCCACGTACAGGCGTCTCATAACTCTTCCGCCTCAAAACCCTTCTACTTCAAACCTCTTGCGCCTGCTGGGCGCATCTATTGAAGGGTGGAGAACCAGGTGGTCAATACTGTCGGCAACAAGTTCGGATGCATCGGACTGTTCCATCAAGGCAATTTGAGTGGCGTCTCTATATCTGCGAGGAATATCCGGGATAATTGACGCACAGCTAGTGAGAGGTAGAGGAACCTAGATGACTGAGCAGGTCAACGAAATAGTGCCGGTTCTTCAGCTTCTTCTGAACACCGCGGCACTCGCTGGTGGTGCTATCGCTTGGAAACTGTACGTCGCGAACTTGCGCGCAGCTGGTCAGGCGAAAGACATGACTATCGAGGTTCACTTCGAGTCGAAGTACTCCTGGTAGACCTGTTTGGCAACGAACTGTGGCTTGGACTCAAGTTTCCCATCGTCTGGGTAGGCAAACTTGAGGGGACTATCTGTCCGGAAATTTAGCATGCGGTCAACACCGGGGGCATCGATCTCTGCCAACGAGACAGTGTAAGGGGGCGAATCAAATTTCACTTCCCAAATGGGCAAATACTCAGATGAAATGAACGTAACCGAGGCTTCGATGTCCTCCGAGCAGTCCGCTGGTGTGTCGCTGGTACCTTCGGCGACGCTAAACGTCGTGACTGCCACCGATGAAACTAGATCGTCGGGGACCTTAGTTCCTGCGGGTCGTGGCAATCCGACCAGCAGAAATGCTTTGTCTTCCATTGATGGAGTCAGTGTTCCGTCAGGCTCTCGAGTGATGCCTTCGGCCGGAGGCCGTTCTACTGGTATACCGGTGCTTACCAAGTCAACAGTATCTCCGTCCGGGAGATCGGCTGGAACAGACTCGTACCCGACTAAGCCCTCGCAGGGGGAGGCCGCAGGAGTCGACTCTGATGGAGATGACTCATCGTTGCTGTCATCTGCTGTGCATCCTGAGAGTCCAACGAACATTACCAGAGCCAGCAGACCTGGAACTGGAGTCTTCCAGAAGGTCATAGACCCCTCTCTCTAGTTGAAACGACGATCACACTTTACGCCGGATCCGTCGCACTATCTGATGACGTGTGCCCGTTCTTCATCTCGACGCAGTACCGGTTCTGAGGCATGCTCACCGATGGTTGTGTCGAGCGAACTGTCGACAAGTTCGAGTTCCCCGACGTGCATTCAGGGACAGCTCGACAACTCGCAGAAGTCCTCGACGGACTCGATGGGCGGTTCATGTCGGAGTTGATCCGCGATCCTGATAAGGGGCAGGAAGCGATGCTCGATCGTGACGTGTTGCAGCAACGTGCCCTTGAGTGGGTGCAGGGGTCCGACTCTGGTGCTGTGGTCGAGGTGGCTATGGGCTCATCGCCGGCGTCTTCTGTAATCCCGCAGAACAATTAGAGTGCCACAGAAAGCCAAGGGTGCTTCAGTCAGCCAGAGCGGGAGGACGATAAGCCAGGCCAGTCCGAGGAGCACGAAGACGGACACTGCGAGGGCCTGCTAGGTCGTCACTCTCATCTGGTCCGGTCAATTTCTGATCGGCAAAGAAGCACTCCACTCGACGCTGCAGCAAACACGAAACTCCCAGTCTATCGACTAGTTTGGTATGAATGCGTAGGGCTCATCGGCCACGGCATTGAAGCCATCACATTCGCGCTCAGCGCCGCCGTACTCGACCACTGCGGCTTAGCGTGTGGTCAGAAGATTCTTCTCCGGTAGTGGTCCGTGTGCTCTCGGGTTCTGACATCTGTGCAGCCGCCTTTTGAAACCGACAACGGCGTACGACAGCAGCAGAATGCTGTTGTGATTTTCAGAAGCCGTCTGCACGTCCAGCCCCGAGTTCTCGGGGTTGTGCAGTCGGCTATTGAACGCTAATCGTTCAGTACTCGTGTGCGCAACGATGTGAATTCTCAGAAGTCGCCTGCACGAAACAACCTCGTCCCAGGCGGACACCGTGACCGGTGTAGGCATTCCGCGCTTTCGAGGGCGTTGATCTGCAGGTCCGCGCTCTGGTCCCCGGTACTGACTGGCGCATATTGTCGTTTTCAGAAGCCAACTGCACGTCCAGCCCCCGTGTTATCGGGGTTGTGCAGTCGGCTTCTGAACTCTGGTCGTTTCGGTCACTCGTTAGGCCCACCGAACAATGGCGGTGGCGGTCAGCCGATGACGGCCAGGAGGTCAGTGCAGGCCTGTTCGCAGCGGCGGCATGCTTCAGCGCAGACGCGACAGTGCTCGTGCATGTCGGCGTGCTTCTCACATTCGGCTGCGCACTCTGCGCAGGCTGTCCGGCAGGCTTCGAGGACAGCTTTGACTGTGGTGAGGTTCTGCCCGGTACGGCGGCTGAGGATGCTGCCCGTGGTGGCGCAGATATCGGCACAGTCGAGGTTGAGGCGGATGCAGGTGCGCAGGTCTGCGACCATGTCTTCGGCCAGGCAGGCGTCGGCACAGGCGGTGCAGGTCTGGGCGCATTCGAAACAGGCGGCGATGCAGTCGGCAAGTTTCTGGACGTCGAGGTCAGCGGTGCCGTTGGGATGGGTTTCGATCATCGAGCTGATGTGAGTCATCGGAGTACTCCTTCTTCTCGCAGTTGATCGGTACCGGAAAGATTGACCGGCCCATGTTCGACGCTAGTGATCCGTCGCGGGGGAGCACAGCCCCTGGCAGCCGATCTTCGCGGAATCTTCACAATGGCGCTCGTGCTGGTGTAGGGGCTGCATCGGTCAGCTGACCTTGGTCGTGGTTGCTGCTAGAGCTGGACCGGTGATCATCCTGCTCGTCATCGGTGTTGCCTGAAGGAGTGAGTCCATCCTGGGCCAAGCGGTCGGCGGCGTGCGAGATCGCGTCGGTCATGATGTTCAGCGCCTCCTCGTTGATGTTGCTGATGTCATCACCTGAGGTGTGGTAGTTGGGATCACGTGGCTGCCCTGCTGTTCCGCCGAAGAGGGCGGCGTCCTTCCGGGATTTGCTCTCGCTGCTTCCGGTGAACAGCCCGCCCACTGCAACATCTTCCTCGATGAACGCCATTTGATCGGAAGCGAAGTTCCAATGGGTAGTCGACCAGCGCTGCTCACGGGCGTCGAAGTAGTCGGTGAGAACGTCCATGATCGCCACCGACCCGTCAGGCACGGCGGGACCGGGATCTGACTCCCGTGCGTTGTAGACCGCGATGACGTAGTTGGGCGAGGCGATCATGTCGATGTTGATGTAGGCGGTGATGCGGTCGAGTTTGAATCGCCCCGGGTCTGGTGGAGGCTCTGATCCCACGGGAGGATGAGGAGCATGGCAGCACCGAGGAAGTACCCCGATGAGCTTCGGGAGAGGGCCACGAGGATGGCCGTGGACGCGCGGCGGGATCCAGCGACGAAGTCAGGCACGTTCCGTCGTGTGGGCGAGCAGCTCGGGATCAATCCCGAGACTCTGAGGAACTGGGTCGTGCAGGCCGAGATCGACGAGGGCCACCGGCCCGGAACCACGACCGGCGACGCCGAGCGGCTCGCTGAGTTGGAGAAGGAAGTGCGCGAGCTGCGCCGGGCGAACGCGATCCTGCGGTCGGCCTCGGCTTTTTTCGCGTCAGTACCAGACTGAGGGTGTCCCGGCGGGGCTGGCTCGTTTATTCGCTGCTTTCGTAGCTTGTCCGCGATGTGCCGTCCCGCCGGGGCCCGCGGTGCTGGAAGTGGGCGTGGCCTGATAGGAGCCTGCTGGATCGAATGCCCAACTGAGGCGTGCCCGTCTGCGTTCGGCACCGCAGCTCGAGCAGCACCGGACTGGGAAAGGGACTGTCATGACTGTCATCGGGATCGACGCTCACAAGGACTGGCACACGCTCGTCGCGGTGGACGAGGTGGGCCGGAGGATCAAAGAGCTCACGGTCGAAGCACGTGCCGTGGGGCATCGGAAGATCTTGACCTGGCTGGAAGGCTTCGAGACCGTCACCGTCGCGGTCGAGGACTGCCGCCACCTGACCCGTCGGCTCGAGGCTGACCTGCTCGAGGCCGGCCATCGAGTCGTTCGCGTGCACACCAGGTTGATGGCTGGCATGAGGCGCAGCAGCCGGGAACGCGGCAAATCGGATCCTATTGATGCGGAAGCCGTGGCCCGGGTAGCACTTCGCGAAGAGGGCTTGCCGACCGCTGAGCTGCCGGGCACTTCCCGGGACATCAAGCTTCTGTCGGACCATCGCAGGAGCCTGGTTGCACGGCGCACAGCGATGCAGTCCAAGGCACGCTGGTTCCTCCACGAAATCGATCCTGAGCTGGAGATTCCCTCTCGTGCTCTGCGCCGGTACCACCTCCTGGACGAGCTGGTCGAGTACCTGGCGACAGCTGACGGAGCGGTCGCCGAGATCGCTCGCGACCTGCTGGTCGATATTCGCGAGCTGACAGTCAGGATCAACACGCTCGAGAGCCGCTTGAGCCGGCTGGTGCGGGCCGACCATCCCTCACTGGTCGCTGTCCCGGGCATGGGTACCTTGGGCGCAGCGATGATCATTGGCGAGACAGCGGGGATCGCCAGGTTTCGCTCCCGCGATGCCTACGCAAGATTCAACGGCACTGCGCCGATCCCGGTCTGGTCAGGGAACAAGGTGCGTGTTCGACTCTCGCGTGGAGGGAACCGCACGATCAACACCGCCCTGCACATGGCTGCCCTCACTCAGATTCGAATAGGCGCGGAAGGCGCCACCTACTACGACAAGCTCATTGCCGCCGGCAAGACTCGCAAAGAGGCGCTGCGGCTCCTACGACGTCGACTCTCAGATCGCATCTACGCCGCGCAGAGGGCCGACCTGGCCCCTGTCACCCAGACGCCCGAGGGTGGTGCCCCATTGGAGGAGCAGTCGCCGATCGAGCATCCTGCGTCGTCGATGCCGCTCATGGCCGCCTGAGCGATCCAACTTGACATAGGAGCATCGCGGAGCTCGACCGCCCACCGCGATGATCGTGACGTTCATCGACCAGCACAAGCACGAGTTCGGCGTCGAGCCGATCTGCCGCACGCTCACCGCAGCGGGCACCCAGATCGCGCCGAGCACCTACTACGCCTTCAAGACCCGCCCGCCCTCGAAGCGGACGCTGCGGGACGAGGAGCTGCTCGCGCAGATCCGGCGCGTGCACGCGAAGAACTTCGGGGTCTACGGCGCGAAGAAGCTCCACGCTCAGCTGCGCCGAGAAGGCGTCGCAGTCGCGCGCTGCACCGTGGAACGGCTCATGAGAGCCGAAGGTCTGCGCGGCATCAGCCGAGAGAAAGGCCCTCGGACCACGCGCCCAGGCGACGGCCCAGGTACACGTCCTGACCTGGTCGAACGCAACTTCACCGCGACGGCCCCGAACCAGCTCTGGGTCGCCGACATCACCTACTGCCGCACGTTCGCGGGATGGGTGTATGCCGCGTTCATCATCGACGTTTTCTCCCGCCGTGTGGTCGGCTGGCAGCTATCGAAGTCGCTGCGGACCGACCTCGCCCTGGACGCGCTGGAGATGGGGATCTGGACCCGTGAGCACGCAGGTCACGACGTCTCCGGGCTCACGCATCACAGCGACAAGGGCGTCCAGTACATCGCCGTCCGCTACACCCAGCGCCTCGCCGAAGCCGGGGCCGTGGCCTCGGTCGGCTCGACCGGCGATTGCCTATTATCCGGCTATTACTATCATTGCTCCAGGTCAGCGACACACCGTGAATTGAGCTTTACAGCGTGACGTGACTCACTTCTGATACACCTGTGTCCATGAGCAGCGAACAGGGTCTGCGACTTACACAAAGCGGTGAAGGTTGGGAGCTGGCCGGACCAGACGCGTCGCGATTCGAACTCGTCAACGAATACCTCAGCCATCTGCTGGATCGCAACTACTCGCCAGCGACGGTGCGGGCA
>NZ_FXZD01000037.1 GCF_900169145.1 Brevibacterium antiquum CNRZ 918
GCGCGCCCTGTCAAGCTGTTTGGAGTCACTCACGCTGCTAGCGTGTCTATCTCTCGATGGTTGATCCCGACGACCTCGGCTGGTGCCGGGGTCGTCGGTGGTTTCGCGAACCGTTCCGGATGCTGCGCGTAATACTTGGCCAGAGTGTCCTGTCGTTTCTCCCATACTGTGTTCCAGGACCCGTCTTGGACCTGGTCCGGGGTGAAGTGAGCGATCCCGGAGTGACGATGCTCAGTGTTGTACCACTGCACATGCGCACCGACATAGTCTCGAGCATCATCAAGGTCATCAAACACGACGGGATACGCCGGCCGATACTTCATCGTGCGAAACGCTGACTCCGAATACGGGTTGTCATTAGACACATACGGTCGGTTATGCGTTGTCTCAGTGCCATGAACGGCCAGGACTTCTTTCAACACCGCGGACTTCATCGCCGCTCCAGAATCGGCATGCACGAACTCCGGGGCACCATATCTCGTGATAGCGTCTTCGAACATCTCCACTGCAAGGTCATCGGACTCGCGGTGCTCGACCCGATATCCCACGATCTTGCGGGAGAAGATATCAATGATCGAGTACACCTTGAACACGACGTGTGCCCAGACCGACTTCACATCAGTGATGTCCCATGACCACACTTGCCCCGGCTTGGTCGCCACCAGCACCGGTATCTCACGGGGCTGCCTTGTGCCCTTGCGCGTGGCGACCTGCGGCCGTTTGGTCTGATCCTCCAGATCGGCAGCGATGCGCCACCATGTGCGTTGGGACGCGACCATGATCCCGTCGTCCCAGGCCCGCGCGAATGCATGATCAACCGAGTGATCATCGGCCCACCCTGCTTCGATGAGTGTCTTAATCTGCTGTTTCGCTTCAGCATCGATGCGGTTCGGATAGGCCCGGTCCCGATGCGCCACCGGCTCAGCCGTAGTCTGGCGCGGGTTGAGCCGGTAATGCCACGTAGACCGTGACAGGCCCACGACGTCAAGAACTCGGCGCTGTGACAGGCCAGACTCGACGAGGTCGAACACGAGGGTGTTCTCCATGGTCAGGAATTCTTCGGACTCGACTGTTCCTCGTCCGCGTCGGGCTCTGACACGTTCCTGCTGTGCAAGAGCCCGATAGCTTTTCCCAAGCTGTTCGCCGTCTCTTCCAGCCTGCGGATCTCCTCACCTTGGGACGCCAGTTCCTTCTCCTTCGCGGCCAGAGCCGCCTCCTTGACCGCGAGTTCCTTCATCAGGGCTTTCTCACGGTCCGAGGTCAATTCCTCGGTCATCTTCTTCCGCCGTGCCGCATAGGTCATAGGGTCATTGTTCCGCGGGACGAGTCCGCGGTCGAGGTCGCCGGTAACGAGAGCTCGTATCCACGTGTACAGCTGCTTTCGCGTGAACGGTTGAGCATCGACCCATTTGCCCTTCTGTCCGAAGGGGATCTGGTCGTACTGAACCAGGAAAGACCGGATCTCTGCCACGCTGTATCCAGTAGTGATGGTCATGGTTAGTGTTCCTCTCAGTGTCAGACTGAGTGACTCACAACCAGCCTGACAGAGAGGG
>NZ_FXZD01000040.1 GCF_900169145.1 Brevibacterium antiquum CNRZ 918
ATTGGGCGGATTCAACTGGTCGTTGCAACACCTTGAGAGAAAGGACGACCATGGGACGACCAGCAGGGTGGCTGAAGGGGCTGACAGGCAGGAACCCGATGATCTCACCAGGAGCCCCGAAGAGCAGGCGCAGTGTCGAGCGCCAGTTCTGGAAAGAGGTCGCAATCGGTGCCTCCTCAGAGGATGCTGGTGCCGCGGTTGGAGTGTCGCAGGCTGTCGGGGCGCGGTGGTTCCGCCAAGGTGGTGGTATGGCAACGATCACACTCGTCGAGCCCGGTGGCCGGTATCTGTCCTTCGTTGAGCGCGAGGAAATCGCGTTGCTACGTACTCAGAACGTAGGTGTTCGCGAGATCGCGAGGAGACTCGGCCGTGACGCCTCGACAGTCTCGCGCGAACTGCGCCGCAATGCAGCAACTCGGGCCGGGAAGCTACACTATCGGGCATCCGTCGCGCAGTGGAAGTCTGAGCTGATGGCGCGTCGACCGAAGACCGCAAAGCTGGTGAAGAACCCCCGATTGCGCGCCTATGTTCAGGAGCATCTCGATGGTCGTGTGTGTCTACCAGACGGTACCGTGGTTGCCGGGCCGGCGGTCGCGGCGTGGAAGGGCCGGAACAAGCCCCATCGTGGAGACCGGGCTTGGTCGATCGCGTGGAGTCCGGAACAGATCTCGCAACGGTTGAAGCTCGAGTTCCCCGATGATGGTGCTATGCGAATCAGTCACGAAGCGATCTACCAGGCGCTCTACATCGAGGGCCGCGGCGCACTCAAGCGAGAGCTCGTCGCTGCGTTGAGGACCGGGAGGTCTCTGCGTAAACCCAGAGCCAGGGCCCAGAGCAAACCTCAGGGGCATGTCACCGCTGATGTGGTCATTTCCCAGCGGCCGGCCGAGGCCGCTGACAGGGCTGTGCCTGGGCATTGGGAGGGTGACCTCATCATCGGCACGAACCGTTCGGCCATCGGCACGCTCGTCGAGCGCAAGTCGCGCTCGACGCTGCTGGTGCACCTACCCAGGCTCGACGGGTACGGACAACAACCACGGATCAAGAACGGGCCGGCACTAGCCGGGTATGGGGCCCAGGCGATGGCGACAGCGTTGACGAAGTCGATGACGTGCCTGCCGCAGCAGTTGCGGAAGACGATCACGTGGGACCGGGGCAAGGAGCTATCAGACCATGCTCGGTTCGCGGTCGATACCGGCACGAAAGTGTTCTTCGCGGATCCGCATTCGCCGTGGCAGAGACCGACGAATGAAAACACAAACGGAGTGCTGCGGCAATACTTCCCGAAAGGCACAGACCTGTCGAGGTGGGAAGCCCAAGAGCTCGAGGCTGTCGCTTACTCGCTGAACAATCGGCCACGGAAAGTCCTCGGTTGGAAAACCCCAGCCGAAGTCTTTGCCGAGCAGCTAGAATCGATTGAAAGTACCGGTGTTGCAACGACCAGTTGAATCCGCCTTG
>NZ_FXZD01000041.1 GCF_900169145.1 Brevibacterium antiquum CNRZ 918
CGGCTCTTCATAAATAGGGCTGTAGGAGCCTGCCCATTCCTCCGGCATGGAGGAGCGACCGGATGAGATAGTTGCCCCGGTTACGGAATCCCAGCGCGATACCCCGCAGATGCTCCAGCCTGCCGTTGATCGCTTCCGTGGGCCCGTTCGACGTTCCCGGGTGATCGAAATACGCCAGAATATCGCTACGACGGCGCTGAAACGTCGTTCGTAGACTCCGCAACTCCTTCAACTCGTCCGGGATCGTGTCGGCCAGCTTGTCGATGAGCCCGGCCATGATCGTTTTGCCTTTCTTCGGGGCGGCCGCGTAGGCCTTGATCGTGTCTTGGTAGAACTGCCAACACACCACCAACGCAGCATGATTATCGGCGACGAAGACCGTGTTGAGTCGGTGTTTCTGCTTCTCAGATAGCAGCCCAACTCGGGTACGGATCGTTTTCCGAATCCCGTACAAGTCATCACCAGACCGGCCCCGACGACCATGGAGCTCGGTCTGGAGGCGTCTCCTTGTCTCATCGAGCTTCGTTCCAACGAGAGCAACAACATGGAACGGATCCATGACCGTGACCGCGTCCGGGAGTACTTCGGTCGCGGCTTTCTTGTACCCGGCGAAGGCATCCATAGCGACGTGGGCGATCCCGGTCCGGAAATCATCGGGCTGATTGTTGAGCCAATCAGAGAACACGTCGGCCGAACGGCCGGGAACGATGTCGATCAACCGTGCTGGCCTGTTGGTGAGGTCGACGATGACGGTGACCCACCGGTCGAGACCGCGATGGGACCAGCAATGTTCATCGACTCCGATCGTGGTGACCCCATCAAGCCTGGTCGCATCGGCAAGCAGCAACGTCCGGCCGAGATCAAGCACTGCCGAGCAGACTGTGTTCCACGACGTCGCAAGGTTCTTCGCGATGGCGTGGATGCTCATCTTGTCGATCACGACGGATTTCAAAGCCCAAAGACGTGCGGGCCGAGAAAGCTTCGAGCGGCCCACACACGCCTTCGCCGGTGACTGCGACCACCGGCGATCGCAGCTGGGGCACGCGTACGTGCGGATGCGGATGGCCAGGGTCACGGCGGTAAGCCCGATCGGGGGATGGATGAGCCGGCGGATCCGTGTGGATCGGACTCGTCCCGGCTGCTGGCATTCGGGGCAGTCGGCGTTGCCGTCGGTGATCAGGCACAACACGGTCAAGTGCCTACCTGTGTGGTGTTGGCCGATCGCGGTGAGCCCGAGCTCATCCAGGCGGAGTGTGGTATCGAGGCAGGGCGGGGTAAAGTTGTGCATCAGGGACCTTGGGTCGTGATGGAGTCTTGAACACCTACATCATTGCACCCAGGGTCCCGTTGTCGTTCGAGGTTGCCTCAGCTCTTGAGCACCGCCCTATTTATGAAGAGCC
>NZ_FXZD01000013.1 GCF_900169145.1 Brevibacterium antiquum CNRZ 918
CACCGATCCCAAGATCCTGGCCCTACCCGGACCGGCATGGATCAACCAACCAAAGGAGGGCACCGAAACAGAGGCAGCCTAACCACTGCCTCACTCACCCTGGTACCGCTTGACTTGAAAAATTCCGGCCTGCAGCTGAGCCAACGTTTCTTCCCCGTTTTCTAGCTACCTTGACCGGGAATAAGGTTGCGCGCCTCTTCCGGATCTGTCGGGAATGCAATCTGATCTTCAGAGTATCCTTGTTCCCCCAACCTCATCGCCTCCATGAAGCCTTCTCCGGCCTCCGCTGTGTTCTCGTACTCCTTATCTGAAGCTCCACCTTCGTCTAGTGCCTTGGCAAGGATGAGAGCTTCTTTTGTGAGTACCAGCGACTCCCTGTGGCCGATGCAATCGGACCCCTCAGAGATTCCCCACGACATATCCTTGACCCTTTGGGCGTATTCCTCCGCGTATTGAGCCTTTTCACTCATGTCCGGATTGTCCCGGTCACCAGCTACTGTCAACCGCCATTCAAAGGCAAGCTGAGCAACTTCAGAGTTAGGAAAACATGGCTTAGCGGACCCTGTTGCATCCGTACTCGCTTGAGGATCTCCCCCGCTACAACCGACAAGAGTAAGCACACCGGCAACAAGGAGCGCGGGGACCGACTTCTTCATTTCATCATGACCTTCTACGTGACAGGATACAACTATGGTTACAGTATATACCTGAGTTCCGCAGGTTTAGTTACCCACCACCGTGTATGGAGAAGCGGTTTCCGGTAGCGGATGCGAAAGGGACTGATGCAAGGAGAGGTGACAATTCGAGTGTCACGCTGCGACTGGCTGTCGCCGAAGATGCGAGATTTAGTGTCGATGATGTACCAAGGTTGTACAGCACTTCGTTACACATGTGCTATCGCAAACCGCTCCACTACATCTGTCACGCGGGGTTTGTCCGCGGTGTCGAAGTCAAGTGTGGCCTGTCCGGGATCAGCCAGTTTTGCTTTGCCGGCCTCGACCAGAGTCGCGAGGCCGTCGGGCAAGTGGGCCGAGCCGAGGTACTCGATGTTTCGGTACTTCCCGCCCGTCTAGTCCGCGATCTGAACAGCCGTGGCGGCAGACGCGGTCGGCACCTTGCGCACGAATGCCCACGATACTGCTCAAATTAGTTACCCAAACATGAGCTAAGCGGTCCTCTGACCAGCACGAATAGGTCGAGAAACCACGAAAACCTCACGTACCTGTGCAAGTCAGGCCCGAGGGGCCGCTCTCCCACACCGACAGGCAGGAGATCGAACAGATATCCGGTGCCCGCTCTCAAATCGACGATGTCGTGGTCAGACAAGGCTTCGACAAAATTCTCGAGGAGCTAGAGGGGCCCTTGTCCCGACATGTACATGCGGATGGCGTGGTTTCGCAGAGCCATGGACAGCACCGCCGCTCAGAAGTTGGGACGGTGCCTATTTGTTCAGCTCGCACGAGAATGGCGCGAGAGTGAACCTGGCGTTCCAAAAATTGGCTGCAAGCTATGCTGCAGCAACACTTCGGCCCGCCGAAGCCTGGACGGACGGCGAAGAGGTAACTCGATTGCAGGAAGAGCGCGCCGAGCACGTCGAGTCGGTCGGCCTACACTACGCATAGATGTGGCCGTGGAGCCGAGGTGCCATCATGCCGTTCTTAAACTCCGAAACGCTGCAGCGCTGATTCCACCTTTTTGATCGCTTCTGTGCTCTTCTGTACCGACTCGGATAATTCGTTCCATGCCTCCTGGGCCATCTGTGCGTCGACCTCGTCGAACGGTGGAATCACTACCTTCTCGAGGTCGGACTCATAGAGCGCGTCTACGACTGAACCACACGCTAGTGCTGCGATCTGATGCTGGACGATGTCAGACGCCATAGAAGCCCAGATCCAACCAGTATGGTTTTCGTTCTTCGGAGCAGCCCGACCAACGTGGCCCGAGGCGAACCAGTCAGCTCTATCTTCCAACACCACGGACGGGTAGCCCAGGGATTCCTCTGCGCGGCCGTCAGCCTGGAAAGTGATCCAACCCTTCTCTAACCCGTACCCCGAGTTCTTGTCGACTGAGCGCGTGGCTATGTTCTTCGCGCCGACGACGTCAAGCTGAAGGATTTGTCGCCCTGAAAGGAATGGCACCCCTTCCTCGGGTCCGACGTAGTATAACTTTGGCCTACCGCCTGGCTTAATGACGTTGGCAGCATCCCCGAGTAGGCCCCCGCCATTATCCATGAGTTGCTTACGCACATCAGCTATGTGCTGCGAGTGGAAAGCCGCGTCGAGCCGAGTACCAATTTCGCTGGCTTTAACGGTCCAGCCGGCACGGTATGGCTCGACCGGCTCACTTGGGTATTTTTCGTTGACACGTTCTACGACGGAACGCAATTTGGTGCGTGCATTTCCACGGGTTTCGACGGCTTCCCGCATCAATTTGGCTACTTCGTTCTGAACCGAACTAATAAACGGAATTTCGACGTTTGAGACCTGCCCAATCGTGATGTGGTCGATAACAGAACCGTTTAGGTCTCCCCGAAGCAGGGCCTGGCCAGTCGGGGACTGTAGGACAGCCAGTGTATAGTAGCGGTCCATTTCGTCGGCAATGGTCACCCTGATCATGTCGTGTGACAGAGCGAACCGAGCCAGATAGTCATCAGCAATAGTGAGCGGCCCCAAGTTCCGGCCGGAACATGTCTGTAGCAGGTCACCTGGTTGGATCCGATATTCTTCCAGGTCTTCCGTGCGTTTGATCGACAGGCGGTCGGCTTCTGGCGGAAGAAATTCGAACACGTCATAAGGACGCAAGTAGGATATGTATTCCTCGCTTGGGGCAGCGTAGGCCCGTTTGAATCGTGCCGGAGCACGCACATTCGCGTAGTCGCCAACTGCTCGCAGGTCCACCTCGGCTGCATTTTTCAACACAACCTTGATGCGGACTGCGGTCGACGTGAAGTAGCGTGCGTCGATGCGATTGCCTTCGTAGAGCGCAGCTGAGCGGACGGGGGCGAGTCTCATCTCTGTTCACCTAGCCAGTTCCGGTAGGCCTCAGCCACCTCTGGCAGTTCATCGTCTACTTGGCGTTCGGTCACTTCGATCTCGCGGAGAACCTCACTACCGGACTCTTGGTCGATTTCGGCGATAGTTTCAACTCTTTTGATAAGTGCGTCCGATCCGTCCGCAGTTCGTCGCCAAATCACGCTGCCCCGCTTGTCGTGTCCGATCTTCTCAGCAACTGCCATGAATAGCGGGTAGTCCAGTCCGTCGTTCTCCGCGGTCTCCTCCTCATTGGACGAGAGACGGCGCATGAGGACCATTGAAGTCTGCGTATCGTTTCCTGGTTGGAACAGGTCGCGATGCATGTCCACCACAGCTAAAATTTGAGCCTTTCGCAAGATCCAATTCCGTACGTAGGCCGTGCTGGGGTTATTGAGTATGCCGTTTGGGATAACCATTGCCATCCTTCCTGTCCCGGGAACGAGCAGTTGGAGGGCTCTCTCGATGAAAAGAATTTCGGGAGGCTGAGACTTCTGTAGGACGCGGTTACCGTTCTTGTCGAGCCGAATCGACCACTTGCCGTCCATGTCGATGTCCCACACTGCCGCTAGGTCGTACTGAGAAAGCGTGCCTTCGTCGTCAATTGGAATTTTTGCACCGAACGGAGGATTTGAGACTATTACGTCGATAGAACCTAGCGTGATCGCATCGTGCAGTTTATTAGACCATTTATGAGGATTATCCAAAGTGTTGGCTTGGAATAAGCCGCCGGAGCCATCGTTATTCATGACCATGTTCATTTTCGCGGCCCGCACTAAAGCAGGATTTAGGTCGATGCCGAAGACACATTGACGAAAATATTCGTCTCTGCGTCGATAGAGTTCGTCGCGCTCGAAATCACTACCATGCGTTGGGTCTACCCACTGCTCACGCTCTGTCTTCTCGATGTACTCAAGTGCATGGTTCATTCCAGTAATGAGGAAGCCGCCTGTCCCACAAGAAGGGTCGAGAATTCGTTCATTCGGTTGTGGGTCAAGCATTGAAACAGCCATACGGCAAGCATTGCGAGGTGTGAAGAATTCCCCACGGTCACCGCGCAGGTTCGACCCGACGATCTCCTCGTAGGCGACGCCTTTTACATCGACTGGAGAACGGAGCAAAGAGAATCCTTGCAGCTCCGTGACCACGTACGCGACGACCTCGGACTTGAGATCAATGTCGGCATCCTTTGCGTCGAAGATGGTCGGGTATTTTTTGACTACGCGCTGCTGAAAAAGACCCTGGATGCGCTTCTTTGCGGCAGAGGCCACAGTCGCACTACCGCGCTCGGACGGTGTCGCGAAGAAGTTCAATTTCGGGGACCGCTCATCCTCAATTTTGGTGAAGATGAGCTTGAGTAGTTCCCAGAACGCCTCGGTTTTTTGTTTGCCCTCGTGAGCTGCGATGTAGTTGTGGCATCTTCGGAAAGCAAACAACAGGTTGTCCGCCGTCGCGACTTTGAGGTCCTTACGCTTGGGGCGCTGGGCATCTGCTTCGGCTTGACCAAAAGCTGGGATATCGATGATGTCTTCGAAGAACCACCCACCTTTGCCGTCGTCGCGTTTCGCGAAACAGAATCGGTCGGTGCCATTGGTCCACATGCCGTACTGGGCGTTGAGGCACGACGCCATGTAGGACTGTAATTGTCCGATGCCTTCACTTTTGTGGGTTGGCTTTATATCAGCTTTCTTCGTTTCAACGAGAATATAGGCGTTGGCCTGAGTATGATCGGTGCCTTTGTCGAAAACCATGATATCGACACGTCTCCGTGAAGATCCGACTCGGATAGAAAACTCAGAGGCACAATCCGATGGTGCGTATCTATATTGTCGGACGAGCGCCTTTTCGATATTTTGCCGAACGTACTCCTCTGGCGTGTCATTCACAAATTTGCCGGTGAGGAAGTCTGACACTTTGCCGTCTGGAACGGACCCGACAGGGACGACGGAAGGGGAGACCACGGGAGGCGCAATAGACACTCGGAAATTCCTTCTAAAGACGACATTTGAACGGCAGGAGGGCCCTTCGAGCGATCCGCGCACGGAGTCGCAGTTCCAGGCAAGTCTATCGTGAAGACTTTCTAGTTTCCGCACTTCCCGGATCTTGGGCGAGCTGTGACCGGGCCTGCAAGTCGGATCTTCAGTTGATCCTGGACGAGTTCGCCTGGCCGAGGATTGATTAATAAGTTTGTTACGGTGAGTTGACCCAGATCTCCCGTAATCTGATTGGTTTTGATTGTCCGTTATAGTTCACTATGTCTGACCTGCATAAACATGTGGTCCTTGATGGTCGGTTGGTGTGTTGTGATGACCTTTCTGCGGACTCTCTGCGGACTCAAGGCAGACCGAGCCTCGAGCATCTATGATTTCAGCATGTGTAGTGACCTGCCGCCGAAGCCAGATATGCCGCCTGTCTACCCTCGGCCAGATATAACCGCGGGCGCCGGCTTCGAGGACCTGCAGCGGCACGATGCCCTCCGAAGCCAGGCCGAGCAGGTGGCCGGCTACCACTTCACTGAGTGGGTGCCAGTGCTCGATCAGCTGCGCGCCGAGAAGCAGGACGATGAGGCCCTGGCACTGCTGATGGAGATCATCGCGGCTACCGAACGTGGTGTACGCTTCTCAGGCCGAGAGCCCGCCCCTGGATACACTCACCGGGCCGCTGTGATCCTTCGACGGAGGAAGGACTACCAGGCCGAGATTGACCTCATCGAGCGGTGGGAGCGCGCATGTCCCCCTGAGCGGCGCGGGCCGGGTGCGACTCAGGGGAAGCTGGCTGAACGTAAGCGCAAGGCGAGAGAGCTGCTAAGTCGCATTTGAAATGCGGGATGCACTTTCGCATTTGAAATGCGGAGGTCGGATTTCAAATCCGAGATGGATCTCGCGTTTGAAACGCTGACTGCGACCATCTTGCTGACGTCAGCAAGATGGTCAGATGTTCACACCGATGTAGGCGCTCGCCTTACGTGCGGTCTCCGACGTGGGCTCGGCAACCGGGTTGGTGATGTGGAAGTTGATGTTGCTCGTCGGCCCGGTGTCCTCGTCCAGGCCCGAGGCGCTGCTGCTCGGTCGAGTCATCCCGGGGATGCTCGGTGCATCGAACGCCGCGGCCTTCATGAGTGCATCGGTCTGTCGCACCACGTCCGACGTTCCCGATGCCATGCCGTCCGCGAGGCCCTCCGACATCGACTGACCGGAGTAGAACGTCCAGCCCTTGCCTGAGAAGGGGCCTTCCTTGGCCGGTGAGAACGGGAAGAAATTGCGAATCCGGTTCAGGCCATTCTTCACTGCATTGACCGCGTTGTTGAAGGCATTGACGATGCCGTCCTTGAAGCCGTCGATCATGGCCTTGCCGGAGTTGTAGAGCTTCGACCCGATGTTGCCGAGGGCGGACAGTGCCCGCCCTGGGAGTCGGCGGACGAAGTTCACAGCACCGTTGATGCCATTGCGTACCGCGTTCTTGATGCCGTTCCATGCATTCGAGGTCGTGTTCTTGACCCGGTTCCAGGTGTTCGTGATCCAGTTCTTGATCTGCTGCACCTTGTCCTGCACGGTCCGGACTGCGGAGATGATGGCGCGAGCTATAGCCATCTTGATCCCGTTCCACAGTTTCGCGGTCATCGACTTAATCATGGTCCAGGCGTCCGAGATCCAGTTCTTGACCTTGTCCACAGCATTCGTGACCGCAGTGATGATCGAGGTCCACACGCCCTTGATCTTCTCGATGATCCAGGTCCAGACGGCCGAGGTCACGGCCTTGATCTTGTCCCAGTGTCGAATGACGGCAGTGACCGGGCTCAGGAGTGCGAGGAAGTCGACGATGGTGGACCAGTTGTCCTTGATCCAGTTGACGACGGTGTCCCAGATCTCCGTGGTCTTGTCCTTGATCCAGGTCCAGGCGCCGGTGATGGTGTCGACGATCGCGTTGAACACGGTGACCGCGGTCGTTTTGATCCACTCCCACGCGGTGCCGAGCCAGTCCATGAAGTTCGACCAGATCTCTTTGCCCGTCTCGGTCTGGGTGAAGAACCACACCAGGGCAGCGACCACGGCCACGACAGCCGCGATGATGAGCACGATGGGGTTCGCCATCATGGTCAGCCATAGACCCTTGAGCGCACCACTGACGAGCATGATCCCCGCCTTCATGAGGCCAAGCAACGGGCTGATCATTCGGAACAATCCACCAAGGATATTGAGCGGCCCTGGGATCATCGCGATAACGCCGGCGATGGCACCGAATGCGGTGATCATAGTGCCAACAGTGGAGATTAAGGAACCGAGAATCAGCAGCACCGGCCCGGCTGCGACAGCGATGCCACCGATGACAACGATCGCCTTCTGGATGGGCGCGGGGAGTCCAGCGAACCACTCGATGACCGACTTCACGGCGTTGAGGACCTTCGCGAACACGTCACTGATGACCGTCGACGCCTCGGATGCCCACGCCTGCACCTTGTCAGAGGTCAGCCACCCGATGAACTCCTCGATGCTGTCCTTGGACTGCTCGAAGACTCCGCCGAGGAGTGTCTCGCCGATGATCCCGACCCAGTTCTGGACATTCTTCGCCATGCCCTCCCAGGTGCCGGCGATCTCCTCGGCCATGCCGCCATAACCGTCGTCGATGATCGCGAGGAAGTCATCCATCGACACTTCGCCGCTGTTCAGCATCTCGCGGAGGGCTTCCCCGCTGACCCCGAAGTGATCCTTCGCATTCTTGGAGAAGGCGGGTAGCCGCTCGGTCATCATGTCGAAGTTGGTGGCGGTGAGGTGCCCGAGGTCTGCGGTCTGGCCGAAGATCTTATTCATCTCGTCGAAGGAGCCAGAGCCGGAGACGACGGCGGAGTCCATGAGCTGGACGTACTTGGTGAGCTCCTTACCCTCCTTGACGCCTGCAGCCATGCCGTTGGCAGCGGCGAATGTGCCTTCCGCCATCGTCATCATGCCGCCCTCAAGGTCATTCGTGAGCTGGCCGGTGATGCGGTTGACGTCGTCGGTCGAATACCCGAGGCCACGCATCTGCGCTTTCGCAGTATCGAGGGACTTGAGGCGTCCCCAGCCGAGTGCGGCAGTGATGCCACCGACTGCACCGGCGGCGCCGACTGCGGGGAGAGTGATGCCCTTTGTGAGGCTTCCACCGACGTTGGAGATCTTGCTGCCGATGTTCTGGAAGGTGGAACCGACTGAGCTCCACTTCGAGGTTGCGGTGCCAGCGGCCGAGGCCATGCGGTTCACGAAGCCTGAGACGCCTCTGTCGGCTTTCGTGGAGTCGACGGATATGAAGGCGGTGAGTTCGCCAACTGAGAGAGCGATACGTCACCGCCTCCTTTCCCCCAAGTGTGAGCTGATAGGTCTACTTCCATTGTACCTGCACGAATGCACACTAAACGTTCCGAACTGTGCAATTACGCAGATATATCGCGTGCGCGTGTTTTTGGCTGCGCACCGTGCGCAACTCGTCCGCACGCGCACGTGTTTTTGCGACGGAACCGTTCCGACACCTCTAATCCGCGTGCGCGTGTTTTTGGGTTGCGGACGTACGGACGAGACTCGCGGGCGCACGTTTTTGTCGAAGGTTCCGTGACTCTCACCCTGTTATTCGCGTGCGCACGTTTTTGGTTTCGCACCGTGCGAAGTCTCTGTTTCCGTGCGCGCACGTTTTGCGTTCGACCCGTCCGAACGAGCACCGAGACTCCTTCATTCGCGTGCGTGCGTTTTTGCATCGGAACAGTTCGCAACAGTCTGTTCTGGGCACACGAAAGCGCCCCCTGCACACGTTCCACTTGGAGGTAGTCCGACCCTGGGGGGCGCTTCGCTGGTTAGCCTACCGGGTCACTCTGACACGGCGGCGGCACCCTCTCCGGTATCAGCCGAGGCGTTGGCGTCATGGTTGGCGATGAGGCCAGCACCACCGGACATGGCATGCTGCTCGGCCTGCTGGGCATCGAGGGCCGAGTGCAGGTCGGAGACGCCATTGACCTGACCAGCGACCGCCCGGTCGAGGTGATTGAGAGTGACCTCGGCGTAGGCGTGCAGACCTGCCGCCTGACGGGACTTTGCCAGGGCACCTCTGCCGGTGTTGCCTCCAAGATCGGCTGCGCGGTCCTCGACGGCTCTCTGCACGGCGGTGGTGTCCGGTGCCTCGTACTGCTGGCCTCGGCTCGTCCCTGCGGCCTGCTGGGCCTCGGCGTGGTCTGTCCAGAACTCGTTGATGGCGGCGAGCGTGGTGTCGTCGGCGCTGTCGATGATCTGGCCGATGCTCAGGCCCGCGTTGAGCTTGGTCTGCACAGCTTCCCACTTGGCCTTGGCCTTGGCGACGGTTCCGGCATTGTTCCAATCGAGCTTGGGACGGTACTTGTCGAACGCCGAACGATCATGGTCGAGGTACAGGGCCGAACGGTGGCCGTCGACCTCCTTGCCGTACTTGGCTCGCACTCGATCGACGAGGAGCTCGCGCTGCTTGCTGAGGCCTTCGTCCGTGAGGTCGGGGTTGGTGTAGTTGCGAGCGGCGTGGAGCTCGTCGCCGAACGCCTTCGCTGTGGCGCTGATCTGCTGCTTGCTGGTGTTCATGGTGTTCTCTCTTTCGGTGGGGTGGTTCAGTTGGTGTGTTCGCCGAGCCGGTGCGGTCCGGGGTCTGGGAGGCCGAGGCCGATGACGTGGGCACGCCACGCTGAGTAGGTGGGCCATTCGTCGGGTAGGCCAGGATTGACGACGAGGGGGCCGTGTGGGTCCGCTTCTCCGGCGTTCGATGGTCCGAGGTAGTCGTCGGGCCTGGGGTCTACGGCACCGTCTCGGAGTGGTGTGCCTGTTCGGTCGGGTGGTGGGTTCGGGGGCATGGGCGTTTCCTGTCTTTGGGTTTTACAGTTGCTTTCGGATTGCGGCGGCGACGATCTCGCGGATCGTGCCCTTACTGCTATTAAGGGGATCCTCGAGGTACTTGGCTTTGCGGCCCTTATTGTGCCGGTAGTGCATCGACTCGTGCTGGTCGATCGCGTACTCGGTATCAAATCCGACCGCAGCGCGTGCGACGTTGCCGTTGAGTTCGTTGGCGGCGCGGCCTGACCGCTCAAGGGTGCCTTCCTCGTGCGGGACCTGCTTCCTTGCCTCACCGAGGACATGCTCGGCTGCGAGTCCCACACCGCGCTGGGCGGCGTCGTTGATGATCGGAATGGGGTCCTTGCCGGGGTTCCAGCGAACATTCTTGCTCATGGTTGTTCACCTCCTTTCGGTGATGCCGAGGTTGCGGGCCAAGACTGACCGCGGTTCGGTCGCCCGGGCTTCGAGTGCCTTACGGCGTTTGCGGATGATTTCGGACATGTGATCGCCGAGAGCGCCGACGATCCGATAGCGAACCCGTCGTGAGTAGCGTTTCTCGACGTACTGAACCTTCTCCTCGAATGTGCCCGGTGAGTTGATGAAGCGGTCGATCTTGTCCTGCACGTCGGCCTCGTTGAGCGGTGGCAACTTGTGCCGGTGGACGATGGGCCAGAAGGTGGCATCGTCAACATCGACGATCTTGGGCCACGTGCCGGCGATGGTGTGCAGCTGATCGGCGATGGCGGCGACATCGTAGTCGACGTAGATGATGCCGGGGGCCTTCATGAGGCGCTGGTCGACGTGGCGCTCACCTCGGCGGCGACTGTCGACGGCATTGGGGTCACGGTTCATGAGGTTCGGTTTCCTCTCGGTGCTTGGTGGGGTTCTGCGGTTTGTGCGGATTGTGCGGCGTGGTCATGGCTCTCGCGATTGCTTGCCGGCCGGGTGTCGGTCGATCGCTGCGGTGCGCTTCTCTCCGCAGTCGAGGCAGAGGCGGGTGTGGCGGTCGACGAAGATGAACACGCTGCCGAGGAGCTCTCCACATGCTGTGCAGTTGACGATCATGAGCACTCACCGCCTGCGATCAGGAACCCCACGTTTACGTCGATTCGGGGTGACTCCAAATAGCTGTGATCCAGGGTCGAGTCTCGGTGAGATTGTGCGCGTTGCTCGTCTGACCAGGGGATATGGTGACTTCCCCCGGTCGGTGGATCTGATACCGAGTCACGCACCCCACGGTCACTCATCTCTTTGCTGAGGAAACTGGTCATGATGCCTCCGATGTTGAGCGTGTCGGGTGCCAGCAGCCGAGCAGCATCGCAGTGCTGGTTCGGTTGCCTGACACATAGCGGATGTGGTCGTACATGTCGTGCCACCCGTTCGGGCACTGGGGGTACCAGCGCGAGTGCAGTGGTGTGGTGGTCAGGCACGGATAGCAGATGAGGCGGTGGTCGTCGGTGACGTTGTGCCCCTCGTCCTGCCCGATGACGCGGTGGCAGGCATTGCAGGTGAAGGCCGGAGCCATGGACATGCTCATCACATCCCCGTCCGGATTGCTTCGGTCCAGACGTTTCCGCACTGGCATTCGTAGGCGTAGGTGACCTCGTTCATCTCGGGCCAGGGCTCGGTGTCGTAGGGTCTCGTGGGCGTACTGCACGATGGGCACGGTGCTGGGCTGTCTGTGGTCATGTCACATCTCTTTCCTGGTCTCGGAGGAGTGAAGGGTGATTGGTTCGCATGTCGGGTGGTACTCGGTGGCGCCGTCTGTCCTCCACAGGGGGAGGTTGCACCGGAAGCACCACCTCCCGGTGCGCGGCCAGTAGCATCCGTTGTCATCGACCCATGAGGTGGTTGGTTTGCTCATGAGGCTTTCCTCTCGTCATCGAGTCCCTGTGTGTAATTCCTATGCGCGGAGGTCGCCGCAGAATCCGCAGAACCCGCAGAACTCGAAGACGAGTGCCGAGCAGAGACCTCGAACGCCCTCGGATGAGTGACAAATCGCGGTGACCGCCGACGGCCGGGACCTTGAGGGGCCTCCTGATCTCGCGGAACGAGCCATCCGTGATCGAGCAGCGTGTCCATGGGCTCTGCCATGTCCGCCATCTTCGGGAACCGTGAGCGTGACGACTTCGTGAACAGGTCCCGTTCGGAGAACTCGTGCAACCCATACCGCCTGATCGTGGTCAGCAACTCCTCGGCCTTCGCGTTTTCACCCTTGGCATCCATGAGGTCGAACGCGGCAAGTGCATGGATGGCGAAGTAGTCACCGATGCGATCGGCTGCGTCGACGAGATCCACGGCCACGTCCGTACCTTCCCGGCCGTCGGCGAGATGCAGGATGCCAGCGATACGTGCCACCGCGCCACTGAGCTTCGACCCCCACCCTTTGATCCGGAGACTACCGAGGGCGCCATCCTGACGTAGGCGGCGCTCGTTCTTCGCCTGCACCTCTGCGAACCGGACACGAGCGTCCTGGTCGAACCTGAGGAACGTGGTGTGATCGTCGGGGGCGAACGTCCGCGCCAACGTCCGCATGCGGTCCTGGTAGCGCCCAGCAACGTCTCCGGGCACTGGTACGGGGTCAATGGTCCGATAGCCCACGAGAGAGTCAGGGACGGCGTACAGGAAGCGTTCCAGCTCGCCACGAGACTTCTCCACAGACGTCTGGCCAATCTGCCGGAGCACAGACGGCTGCACAGTGAGCACGAAGGTGAGAGTGAGGCTGTCGATGTGCTCAGACTCCCGGCCTTTGCGGTCGACGGTGAACGAGTCGCCGGCATGACCGCGGAGCAGCACTTCGAGGTTCGAGATACCGGATGAGTACCGACCAGCGAAGATGTCGAAGATGCCACCCTCAGCGGCAGCGATGGCGAGCCGGCCACCCTGAGACGCCGCGATGCTGCCGATGGCTTCGGGCGTGGCGTCGTCTGCGAGGATTCGAGGAAGCACAGGGACGGAGAACTCAGCAAGCTCTCGTGCCGCCTGCAGGTATTCAGCTTCGTTCTCAGCGCTGGGCTTGCCGATCGCCGCCTTCTTGAACCGGCCGAGGTTGCCCTCCTTGATCTCTTTCAGCGCCTCGGCTTCGGCGATCATCGGACGGGCAGTCTCAATGAGCTCCTTCTCGACTTCCCGGATGGGTGATGTGATCGCAGAGAACACGGCAGACTTCCGGTTTCCCGGCTCCATGGCGGTGACAACGTACAGGCAGAGGGGTTCGGTCCATCCGGTGGACGGTTGCACGGTTGCACGGCCAGCAACGCACGCGGCGAGGCTTCCCAGTGCGACAGAGGCGGGCATGTCGATGGGGGTCTGCGTGGCCTCGGCGAGGGTCGTCACGTAGTCAGCGATGACCGGCGGCAGGGAGTCGATCGGGAACGTCGGCACTGCCGGTTTCTGGTGCAAGGGGGTCGGCTCTGGCCATGAGTCCCGTGGGATGGCTTCGGGGCCCATGCTTGCCAGTTCCTCTGGGCTGTAGTTGAAGACGTCTGTCATGCTGCTGAATTCCTCTGCTGATTGTTGACGCGTTCGCGGCGGGCTCGGGCATCCCATTCGTCTCTGCGAGCCTTCGCGTCGACCGACTCGATAAGCTGCTTGATCCATGCGCGGTAGTCGCTGGTGTCCATGTGTTCGTCTTCGAGCTCCCGGCGTCGGTAGTCATCGACGATGCCGCGAATGAATGCCGCCTCGTTGGTCTTGGCGCGAGCCAGGGCCGAGTTCCAGCCGAGACGATGGCCCGCTTCGTGTCCCTCGTCGAATCCCTGCCGGTAGCCGCTGACGATGGCGAACGCGACGTCATCCCACGATGACGGGACGGCGGGGAAGGGCGGGTGCTCAGCCATCGGCATCACCCTCGTCCATCCCGCTGATGGTCTCGTGCCACCGTTGTCGAAACGCTGCCTTGGACTCGATGCCGTTGCGCTCGATGAAGTCGGTATAGCTACGGATGATGGTGAGCAGTTGGGAGACGGTCACCGCGACGACTGGACGGATCATGTCGGCTGGCATGCCTTGGAGGTAGGGCATAATGTCCTCGATCTGTGCGACGTCGTCGCCGATGAGGTCGATCATGCCGAGGAAGAATTGCTTCTGCACCTCTGCCATTTCCGTGGCGTCACCGATGCCGACGATATGGCCGTCCTCGTCGTAGGTGAAGTAGATCTTGTCAGACACCGAGCGCCACCCCTTCGCGGTTGGTCTTGAGCCGTGCCACAAGGTCAGCCCGTCCTGCACGGTAGGCGGCGCGATGGGCTGCGCTGAGGGACGGGAACCCGGCGCGACGAACGGTCATGTCTGCCCACACTTCGCCAAGGCTGAGAAGCCATTCGAGAGTCTCGAACCTGTCGTTGGCGCACTGTTTGCAGCCAGGATGGAAACCGAGGTGGAGGTCGCAGTTCATGCTGGCTCACCACCGTTCGGCATTGGCCTGAACACGCGGCGCGTGGATGGGGTCAGGTGCGTCATCCCGTCCTCGTCTTGGATCGGGACGGTGCAAGACTCGTCGTAGTAGACCGGCGTACCGTCCGAGTAGAAGCGGGCCTGCTCGTAGGTGTTCGAGTGAGGAACCTGTGACACAACGACGGGGCCGGACAGCTCGGTCAGCCGGTAAGACACCTGTGACTGCAGCGCCTGGTGCATGGATTCACGGACGTTGTCGAGCATCTTGAGCAGGTGCCCGTCTTCGTCGACGTCGTAGTTGATGACCAGATCCTCGGCGACGTAGTCCAGAATGTCGATGCCAGCGAGGGAGACGTGCTTGAGAGCGTCGAGTGGGGTTGGAGTGCTCATGCTGACACCCCCATTTCGTTGATCATGGTCTCGATGCGATCGGCCTGCTCGATGAGGAAATGGCCGAGGGCACGTAGGTCGGTAGGTTCCGAATGGAGGGTGACAGGCTCGAATTCCGCCCCTTCCTTGATTTCAATCCAAGGCATGATCGTCGCGTCGAGATCTTCCTTGTAATCGGCGTGCTGGACGATGACTTCGAGTCGGGACTCAGCCTTGATGGTGTCAGTCTTGAGATGTTCGGTCTTTGCGGAATGTTCGATGAGCGCACTTGTGTGCATGGCGAAACAGTCGCCGTCGTTGACGCACCATTCGGGATGCTCGATCTTCTCGTTCACCTCTTCGAGCTCGCCTGTCAGGTCAGCGCTGAAGAATACTGTCCGATTGTTCGGTAGATTGCCGAAGACGGCAGCTCTGGCGATGAACCTAACCATGTAGTCCTGCTGGCTCGGCGTGGGCTCCTTGATGGCAGGCACCGTGAAGTCGAGGATCTGGATGGCGCTATCCCAATGGATAGTGACGGTCTTGGCGTCGTCGTCGAGGATGGCCTTCTGGTGGATACGCTCTTCGGGCGAATCGTCATACTCAATGCGTGTTCCGAGGTCGGTCTCGCCGCCGTTGATGATGGTCAATGACTCAACGAGTTCATCGACTTCGCGGTCAAGGACGCGGGTGCACCAGCAGGTCTCGCCGATCGGGTGATGAACGCCGGCGCACCTGTCATCAGGGCAGTGGCATTCGGTCTGTCCGTGGTCGACTGTAGTATTGGTTGTATCGTTCAGGGTGTTCATTTCTGGTTCCTTCCAGAGTGTTCAGGCGGCCTCGGTGCGTGACTTCTTGGCGGGAGTCGCACCGGGGTCGTTCTTTGCGTGGCGGGTCCGGCATACAGAGCCGGCGCGGGCGGTCAGGGATTTCGGGTCAGAGATCGCGGCGCCGCAGTACTGGCAGCGGGCCGTTGCGACCATTCCGACCGAAGCCAGAAAGTCCTGGACCTCGGCGAGATGCTTCTCGTATGCCTTCGACGGCAAGATCAGTTCATCCATGGGGACCACTGCCCTCGAACTGGGCCTCAACCCAATCCCTGACTTCGGACTCACGGAACATTCGCCGACCAGAAATCTTCGCGGACGGGGGCGCTGTGCCCTTCTGGATCATGAAACGAAGGGACGCGGGGGTTCTGCGCAGGATCTCTGCGACTTCGTCGATGTAGAGCAACCGTTCAGCAGTGGGGACCGCCTTCATGTTAACCTCTGTTTCTAGTAGTGCGTTACTGACATTTCTAGTATGCACACATTTCGAGAGAAATGCAATGACCCGATAATGGATTTTCTAGTACACTGATGTGCATGGCTGAATCCTCAAGCTCGCGGCCCGACGACCGGGCTATCGGTGAACTCGTGAAATCCGCACGGGGGAGCACCGCCCAGACCGCCGTCGCGAAAGCGATGAAGGAGCTCGGGCACAAGTGGTCACAGGCGACCGTCTGGGCTGTCGAGAAGGGTGACAGGGCGTTGAAGCTGGCGGAAGGTAGAGACCTCGCCATGATCCTCGGCGTGTCCGTCCTGGACTTGCTCGAAGATCAAGCCGGCTCCGATGCGTATGTTTGGACTCGCCGCGAGCTTGCAGAGGGGGGTCGCAGCGCCGACCAGCTGATAGACGCGCTCGTAGAGTGGTCGGCTAGGCGAGAGAGGCTGTTCAACGCGGGCAAGTGGCTCGAGGACCCAAGCAACCGCCAGCAGATACCTGAATCCAAACGCGATGCCTTGAGCCGGGAAGTGCTCGACTTTGCCAACATGACATTGAAGGACATAGTCGACGTTGTCCTATCTAACGGCTGGGACAACGGCAGAATCGAAGATCTAGCCACGGGCGAAGAATCGCCAGTTGACATGGAGCTGGCCCTGGATATTCGTCTCCTTCGCGACGACTGGAAGCAGCTACCTGATCCCGAGAACGATGCGCGCCACCAGCAGATGATGGAAGATGTATTCCGCAGCACGGAGGTGCGCGATGGCTTCGATCCAGAAGAGAGCTAACGGCAAGTGGAGGGCGCGCTACCGAGACGCCGAGGACAAAGAGCACGCTCGGCACTTCACCCTCAAGCGCGACGCTGAACAGTGGCTCGCCACAGTAACCGCTTCTGTCGTTCGTGGTGACTACGTCGACCCCAAGGCCGGCATGGTCACGTTCAGCCAGTTCTACAAGTCCTGGTCAGCTCGGCAGGTATGGACTCACGGTAGCCGGGACTCATTCGACCTGATCGGGTACGGTTCCACATTCGGCAACGTCCCGCTGCTCAAGATCAAGCGCAGCCACGTCGAAACCTGGATCAAGACGATGACGAATGCGGGGCTCGCGCCGCAGACGATCGGCAACAGGCTCGGCCTCGCCCGCTCCGTCTTCACCGCGGCGATCGGTGACCAGCTCATAGCCGTTGACCCAACCCGCGGAGTCAAGAAACCGCGCAAGCGGCATCGAGAGTTTACGATGCGGATCCCGACCGGAGAAGAGGTGAATGCGCTTCTCAATGCTGCTGATCCCTACTTCCGGCCGGCGATCATCATGGGTGCCTTCGCGGGCCTGAGGCAGGGCGAGATTGCCGGTCTGCAGTTACCTGACTTCGACTTCCTGGGGCGGCAGGTCTACGTGCAGAGGCAGGTGCAGCGCCGGTCGCCTCATCCCATCGAGATCAGAGCACCGAAATACAACTCCGAGCGGGTCATCTTCCTGCCTCAGTCCGTGCTCACCGAAGTGTCGAAGCACCTGCAGGAGTTCGGCACCTATGGCGAAGACCAATGGCTGCTGATGGGTAAGGACGGCGGGCCGATCTGGCCTCGACAGTTCGGTTATCGATTCGAGGCCGCAGCGACAAAGGCGGGCCTCGATGTGAGCTCGCACGATCTCCGGCATTTCTTCGCATCGGGTCTGATCGCCGCCGGCTGTGACGTCGTGACCGTGCAGAGGGCGATGGGCCACAAGTCGGCCAGCGTCACCCTGGACACGTATTCGCACCTCTGGCCGTCCGCAGAAGATCGGACTCGAAACGCCATCGAGTCGGTGTTCGCTGAGACTCTCGCGGACCCTGTGCGGACTGCGGAGTCACAAACAGGCACTGACCTGCACTGATGCATCAATCCGAAGAGTTGACCCAGATCTCTTCGACCCGCGGGTCATCGAAATAGGGCTCTTCATAAATAGGGCTGTAGGAGTCGGTCCATTCCACCAGCGTGGAGCAACGATCGGATGAGGTAATTCCCTCGATTGCGGAACCCCAACGCGATGCCGCGCAGATGCTCCAACCTTCCATTCAACGCCTCAGTAGGCCCATTCGACGTTCCCGGATGATCGAAATACGCCAGTATGTCGGCCCGCCGGCGCTGGAACGTCGTCCGAAGACTGCGTAGCTCTTTCAGCTCGTCCGGGATCATTGCGGCCAACTTTGTGATCAATCCGGCCATGATCGCCTTGCCCTTCTTCGGCGCGGCAGCATAGGCCCTGATCGTGTCTTGGTAGAACTGCCAACACACCACCAGCGCAGCATGCTTGTCAGCGGCGAAGACACTGTTCAGGCGACGTTTTTGCTTGTCGCTCAGGAGCCCCACCCGGGTGCGGATCGTTTTCCGAATCCCATACAAGTCGTCACCCGACCGGCCCCGATGCCCATGGATCTCGGTTTGGAGTCTCCTCCGCGTTTCATCAAGCTTGGTGCCAACGAGAGCAACAACATGGAAAGGGTCCATGACCGTCGTTGCCTCTGGCAGCACGTCAGTGGCAGCTTTCTTGTACCCTGCGAAGGCATCCATCGCGACGTGATCGATGCCGTCCCTGAACGCATCGGGCTGGTCTGATAGCCAGTTGCTGAAGGCTTCAGCCGAGCGGCCGGGGACGATGTCGATCAGTCGTGCCGGCCGGGATGTGAGATCAACGATGACAGTCACCCACCGGTCGATGCCGCGGTGGGACCAGCAGTGCTCATCGACGCCGATCGTGGACACACCATCAAGCCGCGAGGCGTCAGCGATGAGGAGTTTGCGGCCGAGGTCGAGGACGGCTGAGCACACGGTGTTCCACGACGTGGCGAGGTTCTTTGCGATGACGTGGATGCTCATCTTGTCGATGACCACGGACTTCAGAGCCCATAGACGTGCAGTACGGGAAAGTTTCGACCGACCGACGCAGGCCTTCGCTGGTGACTGTGCCCACCGCTGGTGGCAGCTAGGGCAGATGTAGGTGCGGACCCTGATGGCCAACGTCACCGATGTCAGCCCGATCGGAGAGTGGATGAGTTTGCGGATCCTCGTCGATCGGACCAGTCCTCGTTGTCGGCAGTCGGGGCAGGAATCGTTGTGGCCGGTGATCAGGCACAGCACGGTCAGATGCCTGCTCGTGTGGTGTTGTCCGATCGCGGTGAGGCCGAGTTCGGGCAGGGCAAGTGCGGTGTCGAGGCAGGGCGGGGTAAAGTTGTACACGAGGGACCTTGGGTCGTGATGGAGTCTTGAACACCTACATCATTGCATCCAAGGTCCCGTACTTTTTCGCCCCCTGGCTCGGGATCCGCCCCACCGCCCTATTTATGAAGAGCCCGAAATAGTCCTGCAGTGCACCGAAGCCCGAGAGCTGATTGTCAATGGAACGAAACGTTGCTTCCTTGTCTTCCAAGGGCGGAAGATCCGCGACGAGGCTGCGTTCGTCATACTCAGAGATGACCGTGCGAATGACCTCGCGTGAGCGTTGCATATCGGCGCGAGGGTCCACATCGAGGTCTCTGATCCTCTTGTGCACTTCGCTCTTGATGACCTCGGTGGCTTCCACGTTGAACCCCTGGCGGACAGAATACGAATCATATTTCTCACAGCTGGATTTGTTTTTAACCTATCTGTAGTCGAATGAAGAATCCAGTGAATTTTCGAATCTGTGGATAACTCTGCACACGAAGATCGAATGCCATCCGTGTAGTTTCGGAGTCATGCGCGCGAGTCGCACTGTTTGCAGTTCCACGCCGGGCGGTATAGATTTTCATCACTGCTGCGCAGAACTTCTGCTGAGGTCTCGCGCCCCATAGACCGCGCCACCGGCGGGATGACTTGATCTCCCGCCGGTGGCGCTAAATTCTTCTCCTCCCTCGCCTTCAGGCGCGGACGAACTTGAGGCGCCAAGCCTCGGGGCCGCGCTGAAGGTAGTCGACTGAGAAGCCGCCCGAATAGCGCTGGTCGATCTGAGTCAGGAGTGGCAGGGGATCATGAGGAGCGAAGAGAACCATCCCATTGCCGGCTGACACCGAGTCAAGGGCGCCGAAGACGGTTGCGTGGCGAATGGCGTGCGGAACGGTCCGCACATCCAGTTCCGGGTATTCAGGACCAGCGGATTCTCCGCAGGTGCAGCTGTGTGCGCAGTCGCCGGTCTGCTCAGATGCGCCAGAGTCGGCATCGGCGTCCTTGCCGCCGGCACCAGTGTCGGCCGATGTCTGGGTCCAGAGCTTGGCCAGAGACACACTTGATTCACCTGCCAGCAGTAGGACGAGGCGTGTGGTCACATTGTCGGCGTGCAGGTCGAACACCGACCGAGCGGCCTGGGCGCTCCCTGCGGCACGAACGGCATCCGCGGCGCCTGCGAGGTCTGCGAAGAGGGAAGCGAGGACATCGGATCCGGCGTCGATCGCCTCGGCGAGTGCGCGAGATTTCTCGAGCTGCTTAGCCGCGGTGAGGATATGGGCGGCCTCCGCCCGCAGTGCGCTCGTCACTGAGGCTTGCGCCCAGGAATTCAGGTCCTCGCGAGCAGTCACCCAGGACTCGTCTTGGCGGGAGACGGCAGCGACGAGAGCTTCGACCTTCGCCGCCATGGCGCCGCAGCGTTCGGCGTAGTTCTGCTCGATCTCTGCGGCGACCTCGGCCTCGGCCTCATTGGAGGTGAACATGACATTGCTCATGGAGTTCTCTCTTTCTCTGCAGACTTGGCCATAGTTTATTACAATTAGAACCGTGAAAATAAATCGCGCCTCCGCCAGGGCTGAGAGCTCCGCGCTGGGACCCGGTCCTGCCATTCAGACAACAGGACTCTCACCTGCCATCGCGGCCGTGCTCGAGCACCTCAGCGCCCAAGCCGAACCCGTATCGATCGGTGCACTGTCAGCGATGACTGGGCTACATGGGAATACGGTGCGCGAACATCTGGAGGAGCTCATCGCTGCCGGCTACGCAGCCAAGGAACGAGCGCTCTCACAGGGAAGGGGCAGGCCCGCATGGCTCTACTTCGCCACGGACACAGCCGCTGCGGCCGGCGCTGTCGAATACGCGGGCCTGGCGTCGGCGCTGGCCGCGCACATCCACCGCACCAGTGACTCGCCACGTCTCGACGGCATCGCCGCCGGTGTCGACTGGGGCCGCCAACTGGCCGCGGATTTCGACGGCGGCGAGCCGAGCAGCCAAGAGCCGAGCAACCACGAACGCACCACCAGTACGGCCCGAAGCCAGACGATTTCCCTGCTTGAGGACCTGGGGTTCGCGCCAGCGGTGGTCGCTGACTTCGCAACGAATTCTGAGCCCGAGGCGAGCGCTGGTGCGGGTGCAAACACAGTCACCGGCGACGCCGACGCTGCGGTCGGAGGTGCAGGGGATGCCGAGGACTCCATCCGCGTGAGGCTGACCCGCTGCCCGCTGCTCAGCGCCGCCCATCAGTACCCCGACATCGTCTGCGGCGTTCATCTCGGTCTGGTGCGCGGCGCCTTGGACGTCTTCGGGGATCGGGATTCCGACAGCGAGCTCGAGCCCTTCGCCGAACCCGGAGCCTGCCGACTGCATCTGCAACCACGGAAGGAGTCCCAGTGATCCGCCGTCTTGCCTTCCTCGTCCCGGCCGGCCTGTCGCTGCTGGCCGGACTCGACGCGGCACTCATGCTGCTGGGGCTGTGGGCCCCGGTGGCGGGGGAGAGGTTGCCGGGCACCCATGGAATCGTCATGGTCTTCGGCTTCGTCGCCACTCTGATCTCTTTGGAACGCGCCGTGGCACTCGCCCGAGCGGCCGGATTCCTTGCGCCCGCGCTGCTCGGACTCGGTTCGCTGGCAGTGCTGTCCCCACTGCCGCTGGTCATCGGACAGCTCGGGCTCCTGGCGGGCAGTCTTGCCCTGGCCGTGCTCTACATTCCTCTCTACCGGCGGAACTTCGACGAGGCCATCCTGGTCCAGGCCCTCGGTGCGGTACTGGCCGCGGGTGCGGCCCTCATGTGGCTCGGCGGTGCCACCGTGCCGACATTGATCCCCTGGCTGGCCGGATTCGTCATAATCACGATCGCGGCCGAACGCCTCGAACTCGCACGGATCACCATCGCCTCCACCGCCGTCCGCGGGTTCTTGGCACTCATCGCAGCAACGGCCCTCGGCGTGCTCTCCTCCCTGCTGTGGCCCACCATCGGCTACCCGCTGTTGGGCGTCACTCTCCTCGGACTGGTCTCCTGGCTCCTCATCCACGACGTCGCCTCGAAGACGGTCACCGCCACCGGTCAGACCCGGTTCATGGGAGTCTGCCTCCTCGCCGGCTATGTGTGGCTGGTCGTCGCCGGTCTGGTCTGGCTCCTTGCCGGGCCCACCGACGGGCCCCGGTCCGATGACGCGGTGGTCCACTCGGTCTTCCTGGGGTTCGCGATCTCGATGATCATCGCCCACGCCTCCGTGATCCTGCCTGCGGTGCTCCGGATCCGTCTGCCCTACAGTCGCGGCTTCTACCTTCCGGTCCTCCTCCTCCACACGTCGCTGGTTCTACGGATCGGCCTCGGCGATGGCCTCGATCTGCACTGGGCCTGGCAGCTCGGCGGGGTCCTCAACATCGTCGCCCTTCTGGGATTCGCGATCCTGGCCGCCACCTCCGCGATCACCGCCTCCCATGCTGCTCGCACCACCAGCAGCCACCAGGGTGGCGAGCGCAAGAACCGCGAATCCAGTGCTGAACATGACAACGACCTCAGTTCGTCGGCGCAGCCGGACACAACGCCATGAGCCCTCAGATCTCGTCACCCGATCCGCAGAACAGGCCTCGGACAGGACCGCTGGAGCCGCCTGCGGCCCGCGGACGGTGGCTCATCCGTGATCTCCCCGTCATCGTCTGGCTCGTCTTCCTCCTCGTCGTCATCGCCGCCCACCCGGGACTGCCCGTTGCCAGATGGCTGATGATCCACCTACTGGTCCTCGGAGCGGTCAGCCACTCCATCCTCGTGTGGTCCAAGCACTTCGCCGAGGCGCTCCTGCACACGCCGTCGACAGAAGCCGACAGAAAAAGTCAGAGCCGACGTCTGATCCTGCTCAACGGCGGCACCCTCATCGTCATCATCGGCATGATCGCCAGCGTCTGGACGTTGGTCCTCGTCGGTGCGGCCGCGGTGGCGGGTGCGGTGATCTGGCACGGGCTCAGCCTCTGGGCCCAGGCACGCACCGCACTGGCCTCACGGTTCGCCTCGACCCTTCACTACTACCTGGCCGCCGCGGCCATGCTCCCGATCGGAGTGGTCCTCGGCGTCATTCTGGCGTTCGGGGTCGGTGACCCCTGGCACCTCCGCCTCGTCGCCGCCCACGCCCTGATCAACCTGCTCGGCTGGATCGGGCTCACTGTGGTCGGCACTCTTGTGACGCTTTGGCCGACGATGCTGCGCACAAAGATCGTGCCCGGCGCCGAGGTGGCCGCCAGGCGAGCTCTGCCGATCCTGTCCATCGGACTGGCAGTGACACTCGCCGCCGCACTGTTGAGCCAACCCTGGGCGGCGGGCATCGGGCTCATCGCCTACCTCGGCGGGATAGCGCTCATCGGTCGTCCCTTCGTCCTCGCCGCGCTGGCCAAACCTCCACGCGAATATCCGACATTCTCGGCAGCCGCGGCCATGGTCTGGCTCGTCATCTGCCTGTTTGCGACCACATGGGTGTTCTTCACCTCTGAGACCTGGACGGAGGCCACCCAGGGATTCACCTGGCTGGTGCCGGCCCTGGCAGCGGGATTTGCAGCCCAGATCCTGTTCGGGGCACTGTCCTATCTCCTGCCGGTCGTCCTCGGTGGGGGACCGAATGCCGTACGCGCGGCCACCATGGAATTCGCTCGCTTCGGGACCCTGCGGATCACCATCATCAACGTGGGCCTGGCGATCTGCCTGCTGCCGGTCCCCAGCTGGGTGAGAGTGCTGTGTTCCGGACTGGTGGCATTGGGGCTGGCCGCGTTCCTGCCGCTGGTCTTCCGCGGAATCAGAGCCTCTCGCCGGGCGAAGAAGAACCCGCCGGAGCCGGTGACTGGCGACCGAAGGGCTCAGGTCAGGGCGTTGAAAGAGGAACGTGCCGCCGAGCAGAAACAGGTCAGTCGAAACAACCTGGCGCTGGCAGCGGCGGGACTGTCGGCGGTGCTTCTCGCCGTTGCCGGCGGTGTCGCCATCGATCCAGCTTCGACGGCTGCGATCAACGAAACGACCGCCTCGGCGGGGGCTGCTGCCACAGGCGAGACGACCCATGTGCGCGTCGAGGCCAAGGACATGCGATTCACACCCGCGACGGTCGACGTGCCCACCGGCGATCGTCTGATCATCGATCTCAAGAACCTCGATGACGAGGATGTCCATGACCTCGTGTTGGCCACTGGTCAGGACAGCGGCAGACTCGCTCCAGGCGAATCCACGAGTCTTGACGTCGGCATCGTCGGTGAGGACATCGACGGGTGGTGCTCGATCGCCGGTCACAGGCAGATGGGAATGGTCTTCGGCATCAACGTCACCGGGGGTTCGTCCCCAGCAGGGGCCGACAGCTCGAGATCCAACAGCTCGGACGCGATGCCGGGAATGGATCACGGCGGTGACGCGGGCGGAGATTCCACGCCTCGAAACGGCACAGACGACACAGGTTCGGCCGCTGCGGATGTGGACTTCCTGGCAGATCCCGGCGCGGACTTCAGTGCCAGGGACTCCGAACTGCGGCCTGCTTCCGGAGGGGTGACTCACAAGGAGACCTTCACCGTCAGTGAGGTCGAACGGACCGTGGCCGCTGACATCCGACAGAAGCTGTGGCTGTTCAACAAGACTATGCCCGGACCCACACTGCGCGGCGATGTCGGCGATGTCTTCGTCATCACGCTGGTCAACGACGGATCGGTGGGACATTCGATCGACTTCCACGCCGGCGAGTTGGCTCCGGACAAGCCGATGCGCACGATCCCTCCGGGTGAGTCGCTGACCTACACCTTCAAGGCGACCCACAGCGGCATCTGGATGTATCACTGCGCGACCATGCCGATGTCATCACACATCGCCAACGGAATGTTCGGCGCCGTGATCATCGATCCGCCCGACCTGCCGGCAGTCGACAAGGAATTCGTCCTCGTCCAGTCGGAGCTGTACCTGGGCCCGCAAGGCGGAGTCGTCGACTCCCAGAAGGTCCGGCGTGAGGAGCCCGACGCCGTGGTCTTCAACGGCGTCGCCAACCAGTACGACCACGATCCGCTCACCGCCCGTGCCGGGGAGCGGGTGAGGTTCTGGATCCTCAACGTCGGCCCGAACAGATCGAGTGCCTTCCACATCATCGGCGGACAGTTCGACACGGTCTACAAGGAGGGTACATATCTCATCCGCCCGGACAATCCGGAGAAGGGTGCGAGTCAGGTTCTCGACCTCGAGACGGCACAGGGCGGGTTCGTCGAACTCGAATTCGCCGAGGAGGGGCATTACCCGTTCGTCTCCCACAAGATGGTCGACGCCGAGCGGGGAGCTCACGGGATCGTCGACATCACCGGGTGAGGCATCCTCCGGCGTCCGCATTTCGGATGCAGAATTCTCACTTCTACGCTATGTAGAACGTAATTCTACATAGCGTAGTAATGTCGAAGACAGCCAATCAACCAGACGACCTGGAAGGGCCGTTGCAGCCACGTGATGCATAGGCATCACACAAGGGGGCAGACGTGATTTCCCAATCCGCACTTTCTGTCATCCGTGAGACTCTGCCGGTGGTGGGAGCCTCGATCGGTGAGATCACACCGATCTTCTATCAGCGCATGTTCACGGCCCGCCCGGACCTGGAGCGCGATCTGTTCAACCGGGGCAATCAGGCGCAGGGAGAGCAGCAGAAGGCACTGGCCGGTGCGATCGCCGCATACGCGACTCTGCTCGTCTCCGACGATGCACCGAACATCGATGCGATGATGAGCCGGATCTCGAACAAGCACGCCTCTCTGGGGATCACCGAGGACCAGTACGCCATCGTCTACGAACATCTCTTCGCCGCCATCGCCGAGGTCCTCGGCGACGCCGCGACCCCGGAGGTCGTCGACGCCTGGTCGGAGGTCTACTGGGATATGGCCGATGCCCTAATCAGAGCGGAGAACAGCCTCTACTCTCGCTTCGAGGTGGCACCCGGTGATGTGTGGCGAGAACTCGTCGTCACCTCCCGCACCCAGGAATCACCGACCACCATCAGTCTCGAACTCGCCCGCGAAGACGGTGCGGCACTGCCCGAGGCCCGGCCTGGCCAATACCTCTCCCTTCAGGTGACACTTCCCGACGGCGCCCAGCAGATCCGTCAGTACTCCCTGACCCGCGCCTCGAACCGCGCCTCTTGGAGTGTGACGATCAAGGCCGAACCAGGCCGCGCCGATTTCGGTGTCCCCGCCGGCGAAGTATCCAACTTCATCCACGACAACATCTTCGAAAACGACACGCTGCGCTGCTCACTGCCCTACGGCGACCTCGTCGTCGAAGAGTCCGAGGATCCACTGCTCCTGGTGTCGGCCGGAATCGGGTGCACGCCGATCATCGGAGCACTCAACCACCTGGTCCAGGCCGAAGCGACAAGGCCGGTCACGGTCCTGCACGCCGACCAGTCGATGGCTTCCCACGCACATCGCCGGGAAATGGCCGAACTGGTGAAGCAGCTGCCGGGGGCGCAGATGCATCACTGGTATGAGCAGTTGGGCTCCCGCGCGGTCACTGAGACCATCCACGAAGGCTTCATCGACCTTGGTGAGGTGTCCGTGAACCCGAACGCACAGGTCTATCTGTGCGGTCCGCCACCGTTCATGAACGCCGTGCGGCGCGGTCTGGCGGGACTCGACGTTCCCGCAGGCAATGTCCATTTCGAGGTCTTCGGCCCTGACACGTGGACAGCTGCCGCGGAGCCGGTTCCAGCCTGAGTCCCAACCTGGAGCCAGGCTGATTCCCAACCCGGAGCCTAGGCTGATTCCCGGGTTCTGAATTCACCCGATCCAGCGCCGAGGTGGTATGCAAATCTCCTACCACCTCGGCGCCGGTCGTCTGTGCGGAGTGAGGGGTGATAATTCAGGTCTGGGGGCCGCGATGCACTAGGCTGGCATCATTATGGCCATTGATTATTCTGCTGAAATCGCCAACCTCCGGGCAACCTACAAAGCGATCCTCGACGTGTCCGATCTGGACAATCTGCGCTCTGAGGTCACTGAACTGACGGAGGAAGCGTCCTCGCCTTCCTTCTGGGACGATCCGGACTCGGCGCAGAAGACTTCGGCCACGCTCGCGCACAAGCAGGGGACACTGGAGAAGCTCGAACGGTTCGGTGAACGCATCGACGATTCCGAACTCCTCATCGAAATGTCCGAGGATGAGGGCGACGAGGATTCGAAGGCCGAAGCCGAGCGCGACATCAAGAAGCTGCACGACCAGCTGGCCGAGCTCGAGATCTCGACCCTGCTCAACCACGAATATGATGAGCGCTCCGCCGTCGTGACCGTGCGCTCCGGTGCCGGTGGCGACGATGCGACCGATTGGGCGCAGATGCTCATCCGCATGTACATCCGCTGGGGCGAGAACCGTGGGTACAACGTGGCGCAGCTCGACACCTCCTACGCTGAGGGCGCGGGCATCAAGTCTGCAACGATCCAGGTCAACGCCCCCTACGCGTACGGAACGCTGTCCGTGGAGGCCGGTACTCACCGACTCGTGCGCATCAGCCCCTTCGACAATCAGGGGCGTCGCCAGACCTCCTTCGCCGCCGTTGAGGTAGTGCCGCTCATCGAATCCACCGACCATGTCGAAATCGATGAGAACGATCTGCGCATCGACGTGTACCGGTCATCGGGCCCCGGCGGTCAGTCAGTGAACACGACCGACTCGGCCGTGCGAATCACGCACGAGCCCACCGGCGTTGTCGTCAGCATGCAGAACGAGAAGTCGCAGATCCAGAACCGCGAAGCCGCGATGCGCGTGCTGCAGTCACGCCTCCTCGATCTCAAGCGCAAGGAAGAAGCAGCGCAGAAGAAGGAGCTGGCCGGCGACATCAAGGCCAGCTGGGGCGACCAGATGCGCTCCTACGTCACTCACCCGTACCAGATGGTCAAGGACCTGCGGACCGGCTACGAAGTCAACAACCCCTCGGCAGTCTTCGACGGCGACCTCGATGGACTTATCGAAGCCGGCATCCGGTGGCGCAAAGAGCAGGAGATGGCCGAAGAGGCATCCTGACCTTCAGCCGAAACTGTCGGATTTCAAGCCCCGACAGGCGGATTTCAGTGACGACTGCGTGACTGACAGTTTCGAATGTGGACTTGCGTTCGTTTCTCTCGAGGAAAACGCACGTAAGCCCACATTCGTCTGCTCCCGATTGCTGCGCTTCCTCTGCCGTCGGCCACCGCCTCGGCGGCTGTGAACTTCCTCCAATGCGCAACACACGCCCTTGAGCCTCCCGGAACATTGTGGAGCTGTTCCGTACAGTGGAAGCGGCCGAGCCATCCGCGACATGATTGAAGACCCTCTTGATCAAATTCGACTCCGTTTCGAAATCCTACGACGCACGCTCCCGCAGAGCGCTCGACGATATCTCGTTCGAGGCCGAGCGCGGAGAATTCGTGTTCCTCGTCGGTTCTTCGGGCTCGGGTAAGTCCACGGTCATCCGCCTCATTCTGCGCGAAGAGGTTCCCAGCGCCGGCCGGATCCACATTGCCGGAAAATCGGTCGTGAAGATGCCCAGCTGGAAGGTGCCCTACCTGCGGCGGGGGATCGGCACCGTGTTCCAGGACTTTCGCCTGTTGCCGAACAAGACCGTTTTCGCCAACGTCGCCTTCGCCCTCCAGGTCATCGGCAAATCCCGGGCGGCTATGTCGACCCTGGTCCCAGATGTGCTCGAGACTGTGGGACTGGCCGGCAAGGAGAAGCGCTATCCCAACGAACTCTCCGGTGGTGAGCAGCAGCGTGTGGCCATTGCCCGTGCCGTCGTCAACAAGCCGGGGATCCTGCTCGCCGATGAGCCCACAGGCAACCTCGACCCAACCACCAGCGCCGACATCATGTCGGTCCTTGAGAAGATCAACCGCAACGGAACCACGGTGCTCATGGCCACTCACGACGGAGAGATCGTCAATCGGATGCGCAAGAGAGTCATCGAAATCTCTGACGGCGTCATCGTTCGCGATGTCGAAGAGGGCACCTACGGAGTCGCCTCATGAGGTCCGGATTCATCCTCTCCGAGGTCTGGTCAGGACTGCGCAAGAACGTCTCCATGGTCCTGTCCGTGGTGCTCGTGACCTTCGTGTCCCTGCTGTTCGTCGGCGCCGCAATCCTGCTGCAGATGCAGGTCGGGCAGATGAAGGACTACTGGTACGACCGCGTCCAGGTCTCCGTGTTCCTGTGCCCACCGGACTCCGAGGCCACCAACTGCGTCGAGGGTGAAGTCACCGATGCGCAGAAGAAGAACATCGAAGATCAGCTGGGCAGTTCAGAACTTGCTCCCTATGTCGATGAGGTCTACTTCGAAGACAAAGGTGAGGCCTTCGAACACTTCCAGGACCAGTTCAAGGGCACCAGCCTCGAAGGCACCGTTCCCGAAGAAGAGATGAACGAGTCGTTCAGGGTCAAACTCAAGGACGCCGAGAAGTACGACATCATCAAGGAATCGTTCTCCTCGACCCAGGGTGTCGAGGAGGTCGTCGACCAGAACCAACTCCTCGATCGCCTGTTCGGAGTCCTCAACATCGCCACTGTCGTCGCGGTCGCGATCGCCGGGATCATGCTGCTGTGTGCCATGCTGCTCATCGCCACGACCATCCGACTCTCCGCGTTCTCAAGGCGGCGCGAGACGGGAATCATGCGTCTGGTGGGTGCGTCCAACTCCTTCATCCAACTTCCGTTCCTGCTCGAGGGCGTCATCGCCGCAGCGATCGGTGCGACCCTGTCCGCCGGTGCACTGGGACTCCTCGTCCACTTCGGTGTCAGCGGCTGGCTGCAGGGGCAGGCCACGGGCTTCAGCCTGATCTCCGGAGTCAACGTCCTCATCGTGGCCCCGATTCTCATCGCCATCGGTGTGATCATGGCCGGTGCATCGTCCCTGATCACCTTGAACAAGTACACGAAGGTCTGAGATGAAACGCAGACTTGGTTTAGTGGTGACCGCAGCGGTGCTGGCCATCATCCTTCCCGTCAGCTCGGCCGGAGCCAACCCCCGCGATGACAAGAGCAAGGTTGATGACCGGGTCAAGGAGCTCCAACAGGAGTTCGAGGGCCTCGACGAGGAGCTGGCCCGAGTCATCGCCGAACGCGACGCCGCGGAGGAGAAGCTGCCCGACGCTGAAGCCGCGTCGAAGAAGGCCGACGATGCTCTGAGCGAGGCCATCGAGAAGGATGATGCCATGGCCGCTCGCCTGGCCTCGGCGGAGAATGCGCAGTCGGATCTCAAGACGTCGATCGAGGACGGCGCAGAGGAGATCGACAAGCACAAGACCTCAGCCGCGCGCATCGGACGTCAGGCGTATCAGAACTCGGGCATCACCTCCGACTTGGCGATGCTGCTCCAGATGGCCGAGGGCACAAGCGCCGATGGCGGAATCGGGCGGGTGGACTCCGCCGTGCGGTCTCAGCAGCGCACGATCGACAACCTCTCCGAGCAGCGAGCAGTCAACGAGAACAACGAAGAGCGACTCTCGGGTGTGACCGATGAGATCTCGGACCTGAAGGACGAAGCCGCCGAGGCGGTGCTGGCTAAGGAAGCCGCGCAGGTCGACGCGAAGAAGAAGTCCGACAGCCTCAACGACATCATCTCGGCGAAGGACGATGCAGAGAGTACGATCTCCGACAACAAGGCCGAGACCGAGGAGCAGCTGCAGAAAGAGCAGGACGAGCAGGACCGGTTGGCGAAGAAGGTTCGCGAATGGGAGAAGGAACAGGAGAAGAAGGGCAAGTTCGTCTTTGGTGACGGAGAGCTGGCCAACCCGGCCAAAGGCTATCCCATCACCTCGCCCTTCGGCTACCGCATCCACCCGATCACCGGGGCTAAGAAGCTGCACTCGGGCACCGACTTCGGTGTTCCCTGCGGCACTCCGATCCGTGCCGCAGGCGACGGCATCGTCGTCGGCGCTGGCTGGACCGGCGGCTACGGCAACCGCGTCGTGATCTCCCACGGCAAGATCAAGGGCGACTCGATCGCCTCAACCTACAATCACAATACGAATGTCAAGGTCCACGCCGGACAGAAGGTGAAGACGGGCGACGTCATATCGATCTCGGGTACGACTGGCGCCTCCACCGGCTGTCACCTGCACTTCGAGATCATGAAGAACGGCGGATACGTCGACCCGATGCCCTATATTTCCTGACGGTGCTCATCTTCCGTTTTGGATCTCACCGCGCCGAGGTGGACCTGCGCTGGTCATCAGCGTGGCCTTTCGTACGCGATACCATTGAGCTAGAGTAGTTGATCTGCGTGTCTACGCGATCGAGCAGTCTTTTTGGGGCTGACAATCGCAGTCGGACACACCGATCCGAGACACAGGAAGGAGGCCGGACATGCCGAAGGAAACTGGCAAGAAAGTCATCGCGAGGAACCGCAAGGCCCGCCACGACTATCAGATCATAGATACGTGGGAGGCCGGTCTCGTGCTGAGCGGAACCGAAGTGAAGTCGCTGCGAGAGGGCAGGGCATCACTGACAGACGGGTTCGCGCTGATCTTCCAGAATGAAGCGTGGCTCGAGGGCGTCTATATTCCCGAATACGCGCAGGGCACATGGACGAACCACACCGCTCGTCGACGCCGGAAGCTGTTGCTGCACCGCGAGGAGATTCTCCGGCTGTCGCAGAAGGTCAAGGAGGCGGGACGCACACTCGTCCCGCTGGAGCTGTACTTCGACGGATCGCGGGTCAAGGTCGAGATCGCTCTGGCCAAGGGCAAACGCGAATGGGACAAGCGTCAGGCCCTGCGCGAAGCGCAGGACAAGCGCGAGGCAGAGCGGGCGATCAAGTCCAAGCAGTTCCTCTGAGCCTGTTGCTCTGTCAGCATGGATCCGACTGATCCCCCGTCCTCGGGAATGCAATTGGGCCGTGCGGTGTTGTGGGAGTATGCTGGTTATTCTGGTCGGTACATGAGCCTGTTTGTGCAGGTGAATGGGCTGGGCAGATTTGGTAACAGAATATGGGGATGATCGGTTTCGACGTCGGACACTGCGACGGGAGAAGCGGGCCGAGAATGCAGAGTCATCTCGTTAATGTCCTCTGCAAAACAATAGGTGCTAAGTCTAATAACCGCACCGATTTCGCCCTCGCTGCCTGATTAGGCCGAGCTGCGAATCCGTCAGTCTAGAGTTGCTTCCGCTCTAGTTCCTGGCGTCGTTTAGGGAGCCACTGCTTCAGATATTCGTTGAGGGTATCTGAGGGACTTTTACTCAACTCCGTTCGTTGGTCCACATGTTCGTGTGAGGGCCAGAACCTAAGAAACTACTTCACGAACTGCGCCCGGAGAAGTCCTGACAATGTGCCGACGGACGCGGGTTCGATTCCCGCCATCTCCACACTAAAGCCCTGGGTTCCTTGAGGATCCGGGGCTTTTTCTTGGTTTTCGCTATATCACCAATGATATAATCGGTGCATGCCGAAGTGGACGATCGAGGTGTCAGCAGAGGTGGAGAAGTGGTTGGGTTCTTTGAACGACAGCGACTTCCGAATCGCAGATCGACATTTGCAGAATCTCGCCGAACATGGAGTCGACCTCGGTATGCCACGTTCGAAGAGCCTCGGGCAAGGACTCTATGAATTGAGATTTCAGTGCGAGCGAGTCGAACGACGTGTCACCTACACTTTCGATCCTGGCCGGCAGGTGATTACCTTGACCACCTTCCGCAAGCAGCGAAACAGCGAGCGGAAGCAGATTTCGAGAGCACGACAGCAACTGAGGAAATGGAGGACGAAATGAAGTCTTTGGACGAGATCAGAGCTGAACGGCTCAGCAAGATGGATGAAACTGCGCGTGCTGAGTATGAGGCCGGATATGTTGATATTGACGAGGGCATTCGCATTTCGCAGATTTTCTATGACGAGCGTAAGAACCTCGGATTGACTCAGGCTGAGCTGGCTCGTCGCATGCGCACCTCACAATCCGCTATCGCCCGCATTGAGAATGGAGCAGTGACCCCCTCAACCGGCATGTTGGAGAGGCTGGCCAGGGTTGCGCACAAGAGGGTGGCGTTGGTGTGACAGGTGACAAATGACAGTAGAAATGATGTTTGGTGGCTCAGTCATCGCGATGAGAATTGCCCGGCAACTCAGACTATGAGCAGCCGGGCAATTTCGCGCCTCCAGCCAAACCCTACGAGTTCACGCGGATGACTTCCTCCTGGTACGGCGCAATGACTGTACCCGAGATCCGCAGATCGAGCAGCAAGAACTTCCGCTCATCGATCGGCGTCGCCTTCCAGTCATTGACCACCTCGAGGTCAGCCAGCGAGCGAACAGCAACACCGTGCCCGCCGGCGGCAGTGGCCAGGGCCGCGAAGTCGATCTCATCGATGAGCATCGGCGACTTATCCAGTCCCTTGAGGCCGTACAGATTCACCTCTGCACCATAGGCGGCATCGTTGAAGACCACGGCCATGCCCCGTCCACCTGCCGAACGAATAGCGGTGTCGAGATCGGACAGTGCCATGGCACCGCCCCCGTCGCCAGTAGTGAGAACGATCGTCGAATCCTGATTGGCACGTGCCGCTCCTGCAACGCTGTGCCAGCCGAGTCCGATCGATTGGAACGCAGTGCCGACCATCGCCAGACGGTCGGGCGCGCTGGGCTCCCAGAACATATTCGCCCACGCGATGAAGTGACCGCCGTCGGAGACCACAACTCGGTCTGCTGGCATCAGTTCGCCGAGTCGGGCAGCGGCAGCTCGTGGGTCCAGGCGACCGTCCTCGGCGAATTCCGTACCCATTTCATAGGCCCGGTCGGCAGCCGTATCCACGGTCTCGCGCCAACTGCTCGCACCCGCGCCAGAGGCTTCCAGACGCGAAACCAGCTCGTCCGCAGCAAGCTTCACATCACTGCGGATGAAACCGCCGACCCGGGCATTCGTTGCCCGATCATCGGTGTCGATCTGCCAGACGGACGTCGATGGATGGAACAGCTCACCGAAGCGCATGGTGAATTGATTGAGCGAAGCCCCGAAGACAACGGCGACGTCCGCCTCACGGATTCGCTCCATGGCCTCAGGGGCGCCGAACCCTCCTGCCACGCCGAGGTCGTGATCGGCATCTGGGAAGATGTTGCGGCCCAGTGCAGTGGTTGCCGTCAGTGCTCCGGCAACCTCTGCCAGGGCGCCCAGCTCGGCCTCTGCGCCTGCCAGCCACGCGCCTCGACCGGCCAGCAGGATCGGTCGTTCCGCCCCAGCGAGGGCAGTCGCCAGACGATCGAGCGAGGACTGTGAGAAGTCGGATGCCGGAGCCAGGGGAGTGGGGCGTCCGGGTCCAGGAACTGAGGGAATCTCACCGATGTCGAGGGTTGCGACATCGTAGGGGATTGCCAGGACAACGGGCACTCGGTACGTCAGTGCGTGCTCGATGGCGGTGACCGTCGCCGCCGCTGCATCGACGCGACCCACGGTATAGGTGCGCACACCCAGCGCGGAGGCCATCGCGATCTGGTCGACGTCCCAGGGGCGCGGACCCGACGTCGGTTCGTCACCGACGACGAGGACGAGTGGAACCTTGGCCTGCGCAGCTTCGGCCAGCGCGGTGAGTGTGTTCGTGAACCCGGCGCCGTAGGTTGTGGTGGCCGCGGCGATCCTGCCGGAGGTGCGGAAGTGTGCGTCGGCTGCGACGACAGCGCCAGCTTCGTGCCGGACCGCAGTGTAGGTCGCCGAGGTGGAGGTGAGCAGGGCGTCGAGGAAGTAGGCGTTTCCGTTGCCCATGAGACCGAAGACTTCATCGATATGGTGGGCCAGAGTGTGTGCGACGTGCGCCGATGTGTGAGCCATGAGGGACCTTTCGCGGATGACAGATATGGAAAGAGCGATCCATATATGTCTCACACGCGGGTTCCGCGGCTTCGCACTCCTTTTTCGAGCGCAGGCCCTTCGGCAGCAACCGGATTCGACGTTGGTACCAGCCTGACAGTTCGAATATAGGTGATATCAGGTGAGTCTTCCAAGTTCAGGCGGCAGCGGTCACGACACCACCCCGGTCTTCGACCCGCACTGTGGTCCAGGCATCAAACCTCGCAGCGACCACATCGAAAAACGGCGGTTGCACCAATGAACGGGGGGTCACGCCCGATCATCAACACAACCGCCGTATCTCGACGACCTTCCTCGACCTGCCTGAGGCCGAGCTACCGGTTCAGGCGCTCCTTCCAGGCCGCCATGACCTCCGGCGGTGTCGGTTTTGAGACCAGGGAGCCGATGACGTAGCCGAGCAGCGACGCGATGAGACCCAGATAGATGGCTTCGCTGGAGTAGATGCCCATCGTGATCATGATGACAATCGTGGTGAGCGATCCCAGGACCATGCCGGCCATGACGCCGACGATCGTGCCGCGCTTGAAGATCAGGCCGCCGAGGATGGGAATGAACAGTCCGGCAACGAGCAGGTTGTAGGCGACTGTCAGCGCCTCGACGACGCTGGGCATGATCATGGCGAGGATCAGGGTGACGACGCCGAGGCCGATGAGGTAGATGCGTGAATCGCGAACCTCATCGCCGGTCTCCCGAACCAGGGACTTCACCAGAGATGACTTCGTGCTGCCGCTGGAGCCGTAGGTCGGCACACTGCCGGTCTTCGTTGCGCCCGTGCCACCCACGGCAGCGCTATCGGACTCGACCGTGCCCTCTGTCACCGGAAGGATGTCCTTGCGCGCCAGCAGGGGCTCGACGATGTCCTGACGGCACACTGTCGCTGCGGCCATGAGCGAGCCCGAGGCCGTGGACATCATCGCAGCCAGAGCCGCGGCGAGGACGAGTCCGCCTATCAGTGGCGACATCGCGGCATCGACGACTGCGACGAACACATCGTCTTGGACCTCGATGCCTGGCACGATCTTGGTCGCGGCCAAGCCGATGAGCGCCCCTGCCACGGCGTAGAGCAGGCAGTAGATGCCCGCGGTGAGTCCGCCCCACCTGGCCACACTCGGGCTGCGAGCGGTGAACACTCGCTGCCAGATGTCCTGGCCGATGAGCAGACCCAGAGTGTAGATGAGGATGTAGCCCAGTATCGCCTGCCAGCCGATGCCCACAGGACTGGTCTGCTCGGCAGGCAGCGATGCGAACAGTTCGGTGATGCCACCGGACTTCGACAATACGATCGGCAACATGATGAGGAAGATGCCGATGGTCTGGATGAAGAACTGCACGAAGTCAGTCAGCGTGATCGACCACATTCCGCCCAGCATCGAATAGAGGATGACGATTCCGCCGCCGATGAGCACCGACCAGGCCTTATTGAGGTCGAACAGGGCATGGAAGATCGTCGCATAGGCGACCGTCGACGTCGTCGAGATCATCAGCCCGTAGGCGGTCATGATCGCGCCCGACACAAAGCGCGAGCCCTTCCCGTACCGCAGCTCCAGCATCTGCGAAACCGTGTAGATCTCCAGCTTCTGGATTCTCGGGGCGAAGAAGAGCGAGAGCAAGATGATGCCCAGACCGATGCTGAAGACAAGCCACATCCCGGACAGGCCCGAGGTGTAGCCCAGACCGACACCACCGATCGTCGAGGCCCCGCCGAGGACGACAGCGGACATCGTTCCCGTGTACAGCCAGCCACCCAGGCGCCGGCCTGCGACGAGAAAATCGTCCTGATTCTTCGCCTTGTACCGGCCCCAGATTCCGAATCCCACCATGGCGGCGAGATAGATGATGACGACTAGAGAGTCCACGTCGACCCTTTCCTTGATTACTGTGTGAGCAAACGGCTAAGTGGGTGCCTCAGCACCCGATGGTGATGTGAATGGTGGTGGGAACGTCCAGGTCGAGTGCCTCGGCGACGGCACCCGGAAGCAGTTCGTCGATATCCGACTCAGCAATCGTGACCCCGGCCCCGCCCATGGACTGGCCCAGGGCCGCAAAGTCGGGACGAGCGAGCTTGACCGCGAACGGCTGTATGCTCCGGTCGACCATCTGAGCTTCGATCTCGGCGTACCCGCCGTTGTCGACGATCACGAAGGGAATTCCCAACCCCAGTTCGCTCGCTGTCATCAGCTCCTGGATGGAGAACATGGCTGCCCCGTCTCCGAGGATGCAGGCGACGGGGCGAGCATTGTCGGCCAGTTTCGCTCCGATGGCTGCAGGAATCCCGTAGCCCAAGGTCGCAAAACCGGGCATGTAGAGCAGCTGATCGGGTGTGCTGGCCGTGAGCGCATGCACCGACCCGTCGTAGGTGACCTGGGACGAGTCCCCGGCGACCACCACGGACGGCCCCGCGCCCTGTTCGACGAGGCGAGTGACACGAGCGCCGATGGACTCGAAGTCGAAGTCCGAACCCCAGGAGTTTCGGATCCCTGTGACCCTGTCAGCTCCGCTTCGCTCTGTATTCTGTCGCCGCGCCGAGGTGGCACTGCCAGTGGGATCGTTCGATCCCGCCGAAACGGTCCTGGGTGCGTCCTGGTTCAGCTCGGACATCAGCGCGGTGAGGAATTCCCCCGCATCGGCGCAGGCGAGGACGTCCCCGCCGAGGTTCTTGCCCAATTGGTCGGGGTCGATATCGCAGCGGATGACGACCTGTTTGGAGGCTTCGTCGCGGATGCCGGCCGAAGTCTGGGCTCCGATGAGCCCTCCCCAGAGGTCGGAGTCGGCGAGTTCGGAGCCGAGGACGATGAGCACATCGGCCGCCGCGGACTCGGCCTGGACGCTGGGGAAGCGAACGTTGGAGCCCAACGACAGGGGATGGTCCTCGGAGATGATGCCCTTGCCGTTGGCGGTTGTGGCCACAGGCGCATCGAGGAGCTCCGCGAAGGCCCGGACCTCGGTACTCGCTCTTCGAGCCCCGCCACCGGCGACGATGAACGGACGAGTTGCACCGCCCACCGACTCGGCGGCACGGGAGACGACTCGCGGATCCAGGCCCGGACGTCGGGCCGGGATCGGGGCCGGCACACTGCCGTTCCACTCTCCCTCGAGCACGTCGAGTGGAACCTCGATATGCACGGGACCGGGACGTGTGGAGGAGAACATGGCGAACGCCTCGGCGACGGACTGTGCAGCGCCCTCGGCTGTGCGGGTGCGCTGGGAGGAGACGAGCAGGTGGGCCAGGGCACCCGAGGAGTCCTTCGTCTCATGCAGCATTCCGAGGTCGGCACGCTCAAGCCCGGTGGGAACACCGGGGGAGAGGATGAGCATCGGGCGTGACTCCGCATAGGCGGTCGCCGCGGCCGTGATGACATTCGTCAGACCTGGACCCGAGGTGGTGATGATGACCCCGGGTTTGCCGGAGACGAGGAAATACCCGTCGGCTCCGTAGCCGGCACCCTGCTCATGGCGCGGTGTGATGGCACGGATGCCGAACTCGCGCAGATGTCGGTAGAACTCGAGGTTGTGAGTGCCGGGGATCCCGAAGATCGTGTCGACGCCGTGCGCAGCCAGGGTCGCGATGACGGCCCGACCGCCGTTGCGGAACTCTTCGCCCGCGCCGGTGTTGTCGTCGTCTGTCATGGTCAGGCTCCCAAGGCTTCGCCGCTGGGACCCGAAGGACCGGTGAGACCGTTGGCCTCGGCGGCCCACAGGGAGAGCATTTCGTAGCCGACGTGGGCGGCGGCGAGTCCGGTGATCTCGGCGTGGTCGTAGGCGGGTGCCACTTCGACGATCTCGGCTCCGACGACGTTGAGTCCCTGCAGTCCGCGAATTGAGTTGAGCAGTTCGCGGCTCGTCATACCGCCGGCCTCGGGGGTGCCGGTGCCGGGCGCAGCAGCAGGGTCGAGGACGTCGATGTCGACGGACAGGTAGACGGGTGAATCGCCGAGTCGTTTGCGCATACGGGCCACGACCTCTTGGACGGACGTGAACTGGTAGTCGTCGCTGCGGATGATCTGGAATCCGAGCACAGCATCGTCTTCCAGGTCCTTTTCACCGTAGAGCGGTCCCCGGATGCCGACATGCATGCAGGACTCGAGGTCGAGCAGACCTTCCTCGCTGGCGCGGCGGAACGGGGTGCCGTGCGTGTACGGAGCGCCGAAGTAGGTGTCCCAAGTGTCGAGGTGGGCGTCGAAGTGCAGGACCGCGATCTTGCCGTGCGTCTTGTGCAGGGAGCGCAGGTTCGGCAGGGCCAGAGTGTGGTCGCCGCCGAGTGTGAGCAGCTTCGCACCATCGGCGCGCATCTCATCGGCGGTCCGTTCGACTTCGGTGATGGCCTCTTCGATATCGAAGGGGTTGACGCCCAGGTCACCGCAGTCGGCGACCTGCTGCCAGGTGAACGCGTGAACGTTCGTCGCCTGGTTGTAGGGACGCAGCAGCTTGGAGGACTGGCGAATATGGGCGGGGCCGAAACGTGCGCCCGGGCGGTAGCTGACACCGGCGTCGAATGGGACGCCGAGGATCTTGACATCGATCTTCTCGCCCGGTCGCTGCGCTTCGACCTCGTCGATGCGTGGGAGCAGACCGAAGGTCGGCGGTCCCGCGAAACGTGGTGTTTGGCTGTAATCGGCTGGCCCCAGGGGTTGAGACGGCATTGACTCTCCTTCGACATCGTGATTGCTCTCGGTGGTGCGTGATTGTCATCAGCTTAGGACGTGGCTCACACCACTCCGATATCCATCATGGACGATTTTGTGAGGCGATTATCCAGTGCGGATAGTATGGTCTTCATGGTCACTTTGGGTCAGCTCTGGGCACGTCAGGAACTCGCTCTCGACGTCGTCGTCGATTCGCCGAACGCCAGAGCCGAAGACGTCACGATCGTGCACTCCTCGGAGCTGCCCGCGGTCGACGAGTGGCTGGCCGGGGGAGAGATCCTGCTGACGATCGGTGTCGGCCAGGACCTCGGTGGCGAAGATGTGGGCGATTACGTTGATCGGCTCAAGCGTGTGGGCGTCCATGCACTTGGCATCGGCCTCGGTTCCGCGCTGCCGTGGCAGGCGATCCCACCGACGCTGATCGAGCACGCGCAGGCTCAGGGTCTTGCGCTGTTCGGGGTCCCAGAACCTGTTCCGTTTGTGGCCGTCGTCGATGCCTTCACCAGAATGCGTGAGGAGGAGACGACCCGAGAGCTCACCCGGGCCAGCAGTGCGGGCCGGCGGTTCGCCACCGACCTCGCGCACCAGGGCCCCGCCGCGCTGGTCGATGATCTGGCCGGCACTCTGGGTACGGACGTTCGGTTCGTCTCGCCTACAGGCAGGGGACTGACCGGCACTGATGCCGAGGACCTGGTGCGTCATGAGCTGATTGCCGAAGCTCTCAAGCCCTCCATGGCGCCACGTCTTCTGCGCACTGAGGCAGGAATCGTCGAGGCCGTTCCGGTCGGAGACGAACAGGTTCGGGGCTGGATCCTCGCCTCCGCCGAGGTGAGCGGCAATCCGCGCACCCGCGCCCTGCTGCTCTCCACTGCAGCGGCACTGTTGAGTCTGAGCATCACAGAGGTGGGGCCCAGGCGATCGGAATCACAGCTTTTCACCACGCCCCTGACAGCCGCGCAGGCCCGTGCCAAGTGGGTGGCGCAGACCGGCCTGGCTCCGGTCTCGCGAGTGAAGTTCACGGTCTTCGGCACCGTGCGCGGTGAGGTCCCAGAGACGCTGATGGGGGACCTGGGTGCCGAAACGCTCCTGGTCCGTGCCGGTTCGATGCTCGGCGTCATCGAACCCGGCACTGAGTCTGCGGACCCCTGCCGTCTCGATGCCGCCGAAGGGGCAGCAGTTCATGCGAGTGCGGTCGACCGGGTTGCAGAAGTCACCGGACTCGACAGGCTGTTTGCGAAGATGATCCCACTGACCCAGGTCCACCACACCTGGACCGTGTGGCGAACGCAACACGAGAGTGCGACCTCGGATGTGCGGGCACTGCTGTCGTCGATCGATGAGTCAGCGGCGCAGAGATTCGTCGACCGAGTTCTGGGCACGCTCCTTGCTTCGCGTGACGAGCAGGATCTGCTGCTGACGCTGCGATCCTTCATCGCTGCGGGGGGAGTGCGGGATGCGATTGCCGCTGAGCTCGGCATTCACCGGCACACAGTGCGGGCACGAATGGTGAAGATCGAGACGTTGTTGGGTCGCGACCTCACACGGGCGGAATCGGTCCAAGCAGTGGCTTTGGCCCTTGAGCTTGCAGAGCTCTGAGCGGCACTCCAGCTCAGTCGGCTCAGCCAGCTCAGCCAGCTCAACCGGCCCAGGCGGCCCAGGCGGCTCAACCGGCCCAGGCGGCTCAGGCGGCTCAGGCGGTCCAGCTAGCCCAATGTGTTCAGCCGAAATGCTCGGAGTAGAAAGCGGCGGCGACCGCAAGAACCCGGTCGAGGCCCTCTTGTGCTCCGATGCTGATACGCACCCCATCGCCGAGGTTGCGCACCGCAACAGCCTGCTCGACGCAGGCATCTTCAAAGGCTGAGGACAGCGGGCCAAGCGGCAGCCACACGAAATTTCCCTGCGCCTCGGGGATATCCCAGCCTTGGTCGCGCAGCGCGTGGGCGAAGTCGTCGCGAACGGCCGCGATCTCCTTCGCCCGGACGTCGACCTCATTGCTGTGGCGCAGCGATTCCAGTGCAGCCGCTTGGCTCATATCGGTGACTCCGAAGGGGATGACAGCCTTCAGCAGCCCCTGGATCACAGCTGTGTGAGCGAGTGCATATCCGACTCGCAAGCCTGCCAGGGCGTGAGCCTTGGAGAAGGTCCTGACCAGGACGACATTGGGATGATCGGCCACAAGGTCGACGCCATTGACGACTCCATCGGCGGTGGCGAACTCCCAATAGGCCTCGTCGAGGGCGACGAGCACATGGTCCGGCACCTGTGTGAGGAACTGGCGGACCTCATCATCGCGCAGAGCCGGTCCCGTCGGATTGTTCGGGGAGCAGAGAATGATGAGACTGGTCCGATCGGTGATCGCCGCTGCCATGCCGTCCAGGTCGTGTCGACCGTCGTCGCGCACCGGCACCTCGACCCGTTTCGATCCGGCCAACCCAGTGGTCTGGGGATACATTTCGAACGACGGCCAGGGATAGATCGCTTCCGTGGTGGCGTCAGAGGTGATCTGGGTCAGTGCCACGAGCAGTTCGCTGGCACCGGTGGTCACGATGAGTTCATCGATGCTCGCACCGAGGCGGCCGGCCAGTTCCGTGCGCAGAGCCAGTGCTCCATCATCGGGGTACAAGGCGGGGTTCTTCGCGTGAGCGAGCATGGCATCGGTGACCGCTGGCAGCGGCTCGAGGTAGTTCTCGTTCGAGGACAGTTTGAACGGGGCGAGGCCGTCGATTCGCTTGGGCGCCTTCCCCGGAACATACGGCGGGAATGTCTCCAGCGAGGCGCGCAGCCGCGGGGTCGAAGTGCTGCCAGCTGAGGTGTCCGGAGAGTTCATGGACTCATGATTTCACAGTTGTCTCACCACGGCTTGTCCGGGGTGGAACGGCCTCCGTTGCCGCCGGGACCCTGCTGGCGCTGCTGACGCTCCGAGTCCTCGCCCCGCTCCTTCAGCTTGTCGCGCTTCTTCTCCTCCTCAGACTTCCCTTCTGAGTCATCTGACTTCTCATCGCCTTCGCCCGAGTCCTGCCCCTTGTCCTTCTTCTTCGAATCGCCTCCGGAGTCGCCGTTCTGCGCATCGTCGCCCTCGGAGCTGTCGGAGCCTTCCTGCTTCGACTTCTCTCCCGCCTTCTTGTCCTCGACGCGCTTCTTCGCTTCGTCGCTCTTGTTCTTCTCTTCGCTCTTCTTGGGCTGGCACTCCTCGGGGGCGTCCTCCAAGGTCTGCAGAGATTGGTCGTAGAGCTCGTCGGACTGATCAGGGTCCTGGTCCGCGACTTCGTCGGCGAGCTTCTCATACACGTATGACAGGTTGATCCGCACGGCACACTCATCACGAACGGGGGTGATCTCGAGGGCGGATTCGAGGTCGGCCTGAGCCGGTTCGAAGTCGCCGACGGCCGCCTCTGCGGTGCCGCGATTGTAGTAGCCGATATGGCGTTGGATCGGGCTGAGTGTGAGGAACGCGGTCGAGGCCTTCTTTGCCCCCGGGAAATCGTTCGACGCGTAGCGAACCTGCGAAGCCGCGCCGAAATAGAGAGTCACAGCCACATAGCCGAATACGAGGAGGAGAGCGGATCCGATGGTGAGGTTGATGCGAGACAGGCGACGCATCGTCGACCAACTGCGCGTGATCCGGTTCATGGCCGACCTCCTCGCCGTTTGGGCGCTATGGTGCGCAGTCGCAGCACCTCGCGGACGCCGAAGACCATTTCGACTGCGATCCATGCGAACACGAGGATCAGTGGGACCCAGAAGTACTCATCGACGGTGACTCGCCCATCTTTCTTAACCAGCGTCTGATCGTACTTCGGTGCTGTGTATACGCTCGACATCGAGGCTGCGCCGTCACGGTGATGGTATTTCACGCCGAGGTCGGTCGCGAGCTGTTTGAGGTTTGTCTCGTTGATCGTTGAGATCCCAGGATTGCCCTGTCCGTCGAGAATGTACTCCTCGTTCGTTCCTCCGGACCCGTCACCATCCCCGGTTCCGCCAGCTCCACCAGGGTCGTTGGGATCGCCGAGGCCGGGGCCAGTGCCTGGGCCCGCCCCGTAGCCGAAGGGCTGGGGCTCCTTCATCTTCCCGCCCTGAGAAGTCCCGTATCCGAACACCGCGCCGCTGTCGATGCGGGAGGCGAAGGGCGACCACGAGTCGATAGAGGACTGGGCGGTCTGCTCACCGTCGCCGAAGTAGAAGACGAGGCTCTTGTTCTCTGGACGATCCTCCTGGTTGGACTTCATTCGCTTGTCCAGCTCAGCGCCCGCCTCGGTGATGGTGGAGCCATTCGAGTTCAGTGACATCTCCGGACTGAGGACATCGACGGCGGAGGCGAAGGCCGCATGGTCGGTCGTCAAAGGCATGACCGTCGATGCGGTCGAGGCGAAGGAGATGATGCTCAGCCTGGTGCCCGGGAACTGCTCTGCCAACTCCAACATGTCCTTCTTCACCCCTTCCAGGCGGGTGTTGTCACCGTCATAGTCCTCGGCGGCCATCGAGGTCGTCGTATCGACGAGGAAGTAGACGTCGGCGGCTGCCTCGTATTCCTCGGTCGAGGATTTGATGGGAATGCCAGGGCGGGCCAGGGCGAGTGCGAGCACGACGACGATGCCCATGCGTGCGAACCACTTCCAGCGGGGCCCATCCCCGCGCACAGCCGGAATGATGCACACGCTCAGCAGGGCAAGGACGAGGAAACCCCATCCGAACCACGTGAAGACGGGATCGAAGATCATGATTTCGTCCTCCACGCCAGAACGAAGACACCGGCGAGGCCGACGACCGCGATCCCGAGGGGAACGGCGGGCATGTCATGGACGATGGTGTAGGAACGGCCCGGAGTGTTCTCGGCCTCCTGGCTCTGGATCTCTGCGACGATGCGATCGATCGTCGATGACGAACCCATGTCGAATTGTTTGCCGCCGGTGCGATCGGAGACCGATTTCAGCTCCTTGGTCTGCGGGTTCGTGAGCACCGACGGGGGTGAGAGGCTGTAGACCCTGACCTTGGAGTCCACTGCGATGTCGGTGGCTTCATCGAGCTCGAACAGAGGGTCGCCGGCGAGCATGTTGTCGGTGGCGAAGATGATCGAACGAGACCGCTCCTCGTCCTGGCGGTCGAAGTTGTCCACGCAGGAGACGAGGCCGTCTCCGATGAGGGAGGAGCCGCCGATGTTGGGCGGTGAGGTCGACCATGAGTAGTCGGTGCCTTCAGAGCCCCATGTGCGGAACCCCTCCTCGGCTTCCTCGAGATAGTTCTGGACCATGTCGTAGTCATCGGTGAGCGGGAACGCGGAGACAGCGGTCGAGTTGAATACGGTCATGCCGATGCGTTCACCGTCGAACCGGTCGACAAGCTCCTGGTAGGCCTCGACGAGGTCGGCGTCATAACCGAGCATCGAGCCGGATACGTCCAGACAGAGCATGACGTCACGCAGCTTCTTCTCCGGATTGACGGTCTCGACCCAAGCGGGCCGGGAGATCCCCGCGAGGGTGGAGAGACCGGTGATGGCGATGACCGCGAGGAAGGCGACCGTTGTCATCAGATGGGTCCGCATGGCTTTGCGGAAACTGGGCAGGCTCGTCATGCGTCCGCTGTGAGCCACAGCCAGTGAGGACGCGGTGGCCTTGGGCCTGCGGAAGAAGAAGACTGCGGCCGCGGCAATAGCAAGGAGGATGAGGGCCAGCCACCAGGACATCAGGACCATCGAGTCACCAGCTTTCTGGCGCCGGCGATCTGGGGGCTCAGATCATCGGAATCGCTCTCAGCGAACTCTGCTTCGTAGAGGCCCGACAAGGACTCGGCGAGATCGCCGAGACCGGCCACAGCCGCATCCCGGTAGGTGAGGTGTTCGGCCTTGACTCCCCATGCGTCACGAGCGAACTCACGCACGATCTTCGCCAGTTCCCGAGCCGAATCCCGGACATCGGCTTCGCCCGCACCCAGTTTCGACTCGACCGCGGCGATTCGAGACATGTAGGTGCTGCGGACAGGGATGGGAATCCGTGGTCTGGACTTCATCCCTGATCCGGCCGCCGCGCGCAGCAGCGGAGCGAACAGGTTGAGGACGGCAGCCAGCAGAACCACAGCGGCGGCGGCATACCACCAGACCGAGATCTGCAGGGGCCCGACGAGTTCAGCGGGGCCCACGGCGGTGCCTCAGCAGCAGAGTGTGAAGAGTGCCCAGGGCCTGGTCTGGGTGTGCGATTTCCGTGTGTGCGATTCCCAGCTTCGAGAGCAGATCGATCCGGTGCTGCCTGCGGCTTGTTTCGGCGGCGAGGAATTCGCTGCGCACGTGTGGGTTGGCCATCACGGATGTGGGCAGACCGACATCAGGTCGGGAAACGTCGAATGGCGCCGAGGCGTCCGGCAGCTGTGCAAGGTCCGCGTCGGTGATCGTGATCCATAGGACCTCGTGCTGTGCACGCAGACGTTTGATTGTGGCTTCCTCCTTCGACCCGAGCGGCGCCTGGTCGGAGATGACGACCACGAGCATCCGATGGTTGATGTGAGAGGCGATCCACTGCAGCTGCTCATCGATCGAACCGTCACCGTCGGTGCCCGCCTCGGCGAGGATCTGCTGCAGAAGGTTCTCCAAATGGGCTTCGCTGCCTTTGCGCGGGGACGCGGTGGTGTGCTGCGCGCTGCCGTGGATGAGCATCACGTCATCACCATGGCGCACGGCGAGGTATCCGGTCATGCCGGCCATGAGGATGGCGAGTTGGCGCTTGTCGACCCCGGCCGAGGTGACGGCGTCGAAGTTCCGGGACGAGTCGACGACGAGCGCGAGAATGTGCCTGCGGTGGGCGACATAGCGTTTGACCAGTGGGTTCGAATGTCGGGCCGTGGCTTTCCAATCGATGTCGCGGATCTCGTCGCCGGGTATGTAGTCGCGCAGGTCGTCGAAGTCGAGGCTGTGTCCGTGGAAGACAGATGAGTAGTCCCCGTCGAGGATCCGGCGGGTCCTACGGTGCGCGTGGATGGTCATCCGCGCCTTGATCCGATTGAGCAGAGCAGTCATCGATGCACCCGATCAGGGAGTGGGGACGGCCATGAGAAGTGCATCGACGATTTGTGCACTCGTGATGTTCTCCGCTGCGGCTTCGAAGTTGAGTTGGATGCGGTGAGCGAGGATTCGGTGGGCCAGATCCTTGATGTCTTCGGGGATGACGTAGTTGCGGCCGCGGATCATCGCCAGGGCCCGCCCCGCGTTGGTGAAGGCGATCGAAGCGCGAGGGCTGGCCCCATATTCGATGAAGGGGGCCAGGCGACCCAGATACTTTGCGGTGTTCCTGGTCGCATGGACGAGTTCGATGAGGTATCGGGTGATCGAAGGGTCGATGTAGATGGTGCGCGCATAACTCTGCAGCGTCTCCACATCCTCGAGGGTGCAGGAGGGTTTCGGTACCGAGTCGCGATCGAAGACACCCGAGTCCAGACGGGACAGGATCTCCATCTCCTCATTGGGATTGGGATGGGTGAGTAGGTCTTTGATCATGAACCGGTCGAGTTGAGCTTCGGGAAGCTGATAGGTGCCCTCCTGTTCGATCGGGTTCTGCGTGGCCATGACGAGGAATGGACGGGGAAGTTCGAACCGCTGGCCACCGATCGTCGTCTGCTTCTCTTGCATCGCCTCGAGCATGGCGCTCTGCGTCTTCGCCGACGAGCGATTGATCTCATCGAGGAGGACGATGTTGGCGTGCACCGGACCCAGGACTGTGTTGAAAGAGCCTTCCTGGGCGTTGTAGATCTGTGATCCGATGATATCGGCGGGCAGCAGATCGGGTGTGCACTGGATGCGGGAGAACTTTCCGTCCACAGCATTGGCCAGTGCTGCCGCCGCGGTTGTCTTTGCCAGCCCGGGAACACTCTCCAGGAGGAGATGGCCGCTGGAGAGGAGGCCGATGAGCAGACTCTCGCGCAGGCGCTGCTGCCCGACGACGAAATGGTCCAGATAGGATTCCAGACCGCCGAGGATCGACTGAGCGTGTGCGATCTCTTGAGTGTTGGCGGGTGCCGTTGCCGTCATAGTGGGGCCTCTCGAATCTCAACTGGCTGACAGAACAAGCATATGGGCTGACCCTGACACGGGACTGGACTCTTTCGTGTCAGTACCGACACATACCCTTGGAAGACCGACACACAGTTGTGGAATACAGGGCGAAATCGAAGCACGGAAGGAGGTGGAAGCGACCGTGGTAACGGATCTCGGGCATGCGGAAGCGGAGTCGAATGTGACACGCCGAAGAAGTGCCCACAGGTTGAAATTTTATCTGTGGACAGGTGTGGAAAACGCTGCCGGGCGAGGTGCCCGGATAGGGCGTTTCGGCGCCGTTGCCCAGTGTCCTCGCAGGTGATCGAACTACATCGGTGTCGTTCATGACCTGTGGATGACTGTGGACGGTTTGAACACAGGGTGTGGACGGTCGAAACAACAGTGGTGTAACACTGGATATAGGGGTAGAGTCGAACCCGAACACAACATCTAGTGGTCGCACTCGGACCTGATCTTCGTGATATTCATCATTGTCAAGGTCATGAATCCGACGTGGACATGCCGTGAAATCTAAGCCGAAGTGCAGAAATGAGGAGTCGCGATGATCACCGTGTACACCAAGCCAGCTTGCGTCCAGTGCAACGCCACGTACCGTGCGCTCGATGCCAAAGGGCTGAAGTACAAATCGGTCGATCTCAGTGTCGATGAGAACGCCTTGGACGTCGTCAAGGCCATGGGCTACATGCAGGCTCCCGTCGTAGTCACCGACAACGACCACTGGTCAGGTTTCCGCCCGGACAAGATCGCCACCCTGGCCGGAGAGCAGACGTCGGTTTCAGTCGTGGCCTGACATGCTCCTGGTCTACTACTCGAGCAGCTCTGAGTACACCGACCGCTTCGTCAGCAAGCTGCGGCACCCCTCTCGCCGGCTTCCCCTGCTGACAAAGGATGAGACGCTGACGATCGTCGAACCGTTCGTCCTTGTGACTCCCACCTACGGGGCCGGCCCGAATAGAGGTGCTGTGCCCAAGCAAGTGATTAAGTTCCTCAATATCGAATCGAATCGCCGCCACCTCGTCGGCGTCATCGGCGCCGGAAATACGAACTTCGGCGAAGAATACTGTCGCGCGGCACGCAAAGTGGCCGCGAAATGCAATGTACCCGTGCTGTACCGTGTCGAACTCCTCGGAACCCCAGAGGACGTCGAAGCAGTGAATTTAGGATTGGACAAACTGTGCGCGAGCTCGCTGAAGACCGCAATGTAGAAGACATCATCCGCGAAGAGACGGATCTTGACTACCATGCGCTCAACGCCATGCTGAATCTGTACGACCAGGACGGTCGGATCCAGTTCGAGCGTGACAAACAGGCTGCCAGGCAGTACTTCCTGCAGCATGTCAACAACAACACCGTCTTCTTCCATGACCTCAAGGAGAAGCTTGACTACCTCGTCGAGAAGGAATACTACGAGCCCGAGGTCCTCGACCAGTACTCCTTCGGCTTCATCGAAGAGCTCTCGAAGCACGCCTATGGGCAGAAGTTCCGGTTCCAGACCTTCCTCGGTGCCTTCAAGTTCTACACCTCTTATACGCTGAAGACCTTCGACGGAAAGCGCTACCTCGAACGGTTCGAAGACCGTGTCGTCATGGTCGCCCTGTTCCTGGCTCGCGGCGACGAGAAGCTGGCCACCCAGCTCGTCGACGAGATCATCACCGGTCGTTTCCAGCCGGCCACGCCGACCTTCCTCAACGCGGGCAAGAAGCAGCGCGGTGAGCTCGTCTCCTGCTTCCTGCTGCGCATCGAAGACAACATGGAGTCGATCGGCCGCTCCATCAACTCCGCACTGCAGCTGTCCAAGCGCGGCGGCGGTGTGGCCTTCGCTCTGACGAACATCCGTGAGTCCGGTGCCCCGATCAAGAAGATCGAAAACCAGTCCTCAGGTGTCATCCCAGTCATGAAGCTGCTTGAAGACTCATTCTCCTATGCCAACCAGCTCGGTGCGCGTCAGGGTGCCGGAGCCGTCTATCTGCACGCCCACCATCCCGACATCTACAAGTTCCTCGACACCAAGCGTGAGAACGCCGATGAGAAGATCCGGATCAAGACCCTGTCGCTGGGCGTCGTCATCCCGGACATCACCTTCGAGTTGGCCAAGCGCAATGAGGACATGTACCTCTTCAGCCCCTACGACGTCGAACGCGTCTACGGTGTGCCCTTCTCCGACATCGACGTCTCAGAGAAGTACGAAGAGATGGTCGACAACGCCGCCATCAAGAAGAAGAAGATCAGCGCACGCGAGTTCTTCCAGACCTTGGCAGAGATCCAGTTCGAGTCCGGTTATCCGTATGTCATGTTCGAAGACACGGTCAACCGGGCCAATCCGATCGACGGCAAGATCATCATGTCGAACCTGTGCTCTGAGATCCTCCAGGTCTCCGAGCCCAGCGTGTACGACTCCGATCTCGGATACGACGTCATCGGCAAGGACATCTCCTGCAACCTCGGTTCTCTCAACATTGCACTGACGATGGATTCCGAGAACTTCGGGCAGACCATCGAGACTGCGATCCGCGGATTGACCGCTGTCGCGGAGACTTCCGACATCCAGTCGGTTCCCTCGATCGCCCGCGGCAACGACATGTCGCACGCCATCGGGCTCGGTCAGATGAACCTCCACGGCTACCTCGCCCGTGAGCACGTCTACTACGGTTCAGACGAGGGCCTGGACTTCACGAACATGTACTTCTACACCGTCGCCTACCACTGTGTGCGGGCATCGATGGAAATCGCGAAGGAACGCCAGACCACCTTCGCCGGCTTCGAGAGGTCGAAGTACGCAACCGGTGAATACTTCGACAAGTACACCGATGAAGTGTGGGAACCGCGCACCCAACGTGTGACCGATCTGTTCGCCGAGGCTGGCGTGCAGATTCCGACGCAGGATGACTGGCGTGAGCTCAAGGCGGCTGTTGCCGAGCACGGCATCTACAACCAGAACCTGCAGGCAGTTCCGCCCACCGGTTCGATCTCCTACATCAACAACTCGACCTCGTCGATCCACCCGGTGGCCTCGAAGATCGAGATCCGCAAGGAGGGCAAGATCGGGCGTGTGTACTACCCGGCTCCCTTCATGGACAACGACAACCTCGAGTACTACCAGGATGCCTACGAGATCGGCTACGAGAAGATCATCGACACCTACGCCGAGGCCACGAAGCACGTGGACCAGGGGCTGTCGCTGACCTTGTTCTTCATGGACACCGCCACGACTCGTGACATCAACAAGGCGCAGATCTACGCATGGCGCAAGGGCATCAAGACCATCTACTACATCCGGTTGCGGCAGCTCGCGCTGCAGGGCACCGAGGTCGATGGCTGCGTTTCCTGCATGCTGTGACCGATGGGTTCAGCGGGCCGGTGTGAACCGGTCCGCTGAACCCATGATCCGGGGTCTGCACATCCCACAGGCTCCGGGCGCTCAACATTCTGCGTCTGCTGGGCAGACCACACGTACGTACGACGTACCTGCAACTTGGAAGAGAGATGGAAACGTTGGAGAATCTGACTTTGGCGTCGCACGTCGATGCCATCAACTGGAACCGTGTCATCGATCCGATCGACGACGATGTCTGGGACCGTCTGACCGGAAACTTCTGGCTGCCTGAGAAGGTGCCGCTGAGCAACGACATCCCGTCATGGGCGACACTCACTGAGGAGGAGAAGACGCTGACGATGCGCGTCTTCACCGGTCTGACATTGCTCGATACGATTCAGGGCACCGTGGGTGCGATCTCCCTGATTCCGGATGCGGTTACTCCGCACGAGGAAGCAGTGATGACGAACATTGCGTTCATGGAGAGCGTGCATGCGAAGTCATATTCATCGATCTTCTCGACCCTGTGCTCGACGAAGGAGATCGACGAGGCGTTCCGTTGGTCGCGCGAGAACACCTACCTGCAGTCCAAGGCCGACATCATCCTCAGCTACTACCGAGGTGATGACCCGCTCAAGCGCAAGGTTGCTTCCACACTGCTGGAATCATTCCTCTTCTACTCGGGCTTCTACCTGCCCATGTACTGGTCTGCACATGCGAAGCTGACGAACACTGCAGACCTCATCCGCCTCATCATCCGCGACGAGGCGGTCCACGGCTACTACATCGGATACAAGTACCAGAAGGGCCTGGAATCACAGTCCGAAGAGCGTAAGCAGGAGCTCAAGGACTACACGATGAACCTCATGTTCGAGCTCTACGAGAACGAGGTTGCCTACACCCACGACCTCTACGACTCAGTAGGACTGGCCGAGGACTGCAAGATGTTCCTCCATTACAACGCCAACAAGGCCCTGATGAACCTCGGGTACGAAGCGATGTTCCCGAAGGAGGTCACCGAGGTCAATCCGGCGATCCTCGCGGCTCTCTCACCCAACAGCGACGAGAACCACGACTTCTTCTCCGGCTCCGGTTCCTCCTACGTCATCGGCAAGGCAGAACAGACTGAAGACGACGACTGGGACTTCTGAGACCCCGTAGCTTGCTCGAGGCCCGAAAGGGCTGATGGGAGGCCCGGACCTGCAGGTTTCTGCAGGTCCGGGCCTTTTTTCGTGCCTCCATCCGAAGGACAGAGGAGAGCACAGATGAACATCAGTACCCGTTCGGCATGGCACACGGGTGGCACGGACACACCTTCCACCCGAGAGCGGACGCCTTCACACACGCGATTTTGGTGGAGGAGCACCCACAATGTCGTGCCACTTCGTGCCACTGACGACCACCGCGAGGCGGCAAAACCCGAGGCCAGAAGCGGTTTCGAGGAGGCAAGAAGATCTAGTGGCACGAAGTGGCACGACCGTCCGCTCCAGTCCGTTCGAGGCGACTGGAGGACACGATGAGCGCGACGACGAAGGAGAAGAAGGCGTCTCCACGAGAGGCCTGGGGGAGCCTGCGCAAGCTCCCATCCGGTCGATGGCAGGCGCGCTACCCCGGCCCGGACGGTGAGACCCATACGGCGCGAACCGAAGACGACAAGGCCCTGACGTTCCAGACCAAGACGGACGCCCGAACCTGGCTGTCTAGTGTGCACACGAAGATCGCGCTCGGGACGTGGGAGATACCAGAGGTCCAGGCCACACGCCGACGTGCCGAAGCCGAGGCAGAAGCTGCTCGCACGATCGGCTTCACCGAGTACGCCGACCGCTGGATCGAGATGATCCGCACCCAGCCAAATCGCAGCGGCAAGATGCGCTCCGAAGGAACAATCCGTTCCTACAAGGGCAAGGTCAACGGCTACCTCATTCCCGAGTTCGATGACACCCCCATTCGAGACATCGACAAAGAGCGGATCCGGCTCATGACCGACAAGCTGGACAAGATCCCTTCCCCACTCAATCCCAAATCGAAGTTCAACGGAGTCACACGCCCGGTGCTCATCGTTCTCATGATGATCCTGCGGCAGGCCGCCAGAGACGGCATCATCGCCAAGGAACCGGACGTGCCCATGCCTCGGCAGAAGCCTGTTCGCCATGATGCCGACCACGACCCCGGTGAAGACGTGGCGACCCCGGCACAGGTCGAGGCTCTCTACGATGCCATGCCCAAGCGGTGGGCCATCGCGGTCTTGCTGGCCGCTTGGTGCCAGCTGCGACGCGGGGAGTGCCTGGGCTTGCAGCGTCGCGACATCGAATGGCGCCCCGATGGCAGTGCCATCCTCCACGTACGCAGGCAGCTCAACGCGAACACCGGGGACTTTACCGATCCGAAGAGTGAAGCGGGCAAGCGGTCTCTGAGCGTGCCACGGATCATGCGTGATCGCCTCTGGGAACACCTGCGCGACTACGTAGCGAAGGAGGCCAAGGCTCCAGTGATCGCGGCCAGCGTTCAAGGCAGCGTGCCGCTGTCGAACACCCGCTGGTGGAACGTCTGGAGCGAGGCGAAAGACGCCGTGGACGTCATCGACTCAGGGTTCCGATTCCACGACCTACGGCACACCGGCCTCACGATCTTCGCGCAGGAGGGAGCAACGCTCGCCGAGCTGATGAGACGGGGAGGCCATTCGGACATGCGCGTCGTGCTTCGATACCAGCACGCCACGATGGCCCGCGACCGTGAACTCGCAGACCGGATGAGCGATCGCGTGGAGGCTCATCTCCGCAAGAAGGAAAACGGTGAAGCCGCGTCATCTCCGGACGGCGATGGACACCTGTGAGGGGAAAGGACCCTGCTCGCTGGAAGGAACCATCATGGACCAACGTAAACGACCCGATGAGTCCGCGCAGACCCTGGTATCGCTCGCCAACGCGGCGGACCAACTAGGGATCTCCGTCAAGACACTACGACGGCGGATCTCCGATGGAACTATCCATGGGTATCGAGTCGGACGCTTGATCCGGGTGGACCCGGAAGAGCTTCGGCGAAGTCTGATCATCGAGATGCCATCGGTTAGATGATGCACAGAGACGGGGTGAGCGTACATGCTCACCCCGTCTTCGCTGCCACGATCTGGTTATTCCACGTCTGATGCGGTATCGACGTCGGCCGCGATCGCGGCGAGAAAGGTGGAGGCCTGCTTGGCTAAGGCGATCTCACGCTCGCGGGAGACTCCCGCAGTTTCGAGGTCGGCGGGAAGCTGATTCTCGTCGACCAGTCGGGGAAGCTTTGCGCAGAGGACCGCCGCCCGGTGGAGCACGCCGACCGGGGAACCGGCTTGTTCCCAGGCACGGACGATGCTCTGCCGGAGCACATCCGCACCTTCGGTATCGAGAGCCCCGATGCTGTCGAACCCCACGTGCCGGGAGAACGCCCTGCTGGCGAGATTACGTGCGACTTCCTCGTCTCGGGCCGTTGCGAAGTCCATGCCTCCGACTCTAGGGCACCCACCGCTCACCGGGTAGTGTTCCGCTCCGATCCCCGGCAGCGCGAGGGGCTGAGCGTTCTACATCGTCGCGCCGACCACGGGCGCGTTCCTTTGCTCGCACCACGATCAGCGTGACCAGGCTGATCGGTCCCATGATGAGGAACTTCAACGCCGACCACACGTACACGAGGAAGACCAGGTGCAGGAAGCCGGGGCCGCCGTGCTCGATGGTGGTGGTGGCCCACTGCGCGATGGCGAGATAGGGAGCTGCGATGAGCATGGCCGGCACGCCCCACTTCAAACCCGCACGGGTGCGGATCAGGTCGAGCACGATGTTGCTGGGCAACCAGGCCCGCAGGATGCCGCGGGTACGGATGCTGGTGACGAGTATGGCGCGGAGCATGGCTTAGTCCTCCCAGGAGGCGACTCATCTTCGGGAGGGACGTGCCGGGGGCCGGTTCCCCTGGACTGTCAACCACCGCATCCAGCTGGTGCGGCAGCGTAGCTAACTTGTATCGCCTAGATCACATCCTACCAATCCGGGCTGACACAGGGAAGTGCGACTGCGGCCAACCGGCTTATCGGTGCGCCGACCCCTTGCTGCGTACCTGCCCTCGAGAGGGAGGTCAGGATCATGCCAGAACACATCGAGGGACAGTTCGCGTTCGACTTCGACGAGATGGCCCGCGAGGAAGCACGTGCACGCCTGGACGAATGGGGCGGTGCACCGCTGGGGTTCACGCGGGACTACTTCCCGCCCGCGCAGCTTGATGAGGCGTTCGAGCACTGGAAGTTCCTCAACGGCTCCATGGGCTCGTGGAAGCGCAGCCACATGTGGCACCGGGAAGGCTGGAACGGGACCGGCACCGAGTTCGGCGGGCACCGCGGCGAGATCTTCGAAGCCGAGCTCGGCCCCGAGGACGGTCACGAAGGCCCCGGCGGAATGCTGGAGCAGATGATCTGCGAGCCGTGCGAGTGGCACGTGATCGGCGACGAGAACTCCGTCATCGAGCAGTGGCACGATCACGCGGTGCCCGGTTGGCGTGACCTGCCTGTTCTACCGGCGACGATCCGTGTCCGAGATGGCGGCTCGAGCCTGTCGAAGCTGGCCATGAAGTGGATCACCGAGCGCTACCCGCAGCACATGCAGGTTCCCGGCGCGCCGATCATCACCGAGCGCGGGCCCTACGGCACCCGGCATGTGCACCATTACTCGCCGTGGGGCGGCTACGACCTCTCCCACACCGCACTCGAACGCCCCGCCGCACCTCAGGTGCCCTCACGGGCACCGCGACGTGAGCTGCCGCCGTTCGTACCGGCCTCGCAGCCCGGGCAGTCCAGCCCGGCAGGCCGTGCCCTGTCCCAGTGAGACGAGCATACGAGGAGGGCCGGAACCGAGATCGGTTCCGGCCCCCAGACTGTGCGGCGGGTGGGTCAGGTCAGTTCACCGGTCTCGGGGTCCAGCCGAGCGTAGAAGTCCTCCTCAGCCTGTTCCCGGCGGGCGACGTCGGAGACGACGAAGGCCACGAAGTCGGCGTCCCGGTCGGTGATCGCGGCGTCCTCGATCGGCTCGGCCTGTTCCTCGCCGGGCCAGATCGTCTGCCGGGTCGGTCGGTCTCGATCCAGCCGGGTTCCGGACGCGGCGACCCAGTCGCGCAGCCGCTGCCGGGAGTCCGCGAAATCGCGTAGCCAGCCGATCGGTGCCGATCCGTTTTGCTGCGGGTCGTAGGCGCAGAGCCAGTGGATGTGCAAGGCGCTCAGCTCCCAGACCAACTCGGGGTGACGATGCCAGTGCGGCGGGATCACCGCGGCCGGGAGCCCGAAGGCGTGGCGCAGCCAGTCCACCCACCGGTTGAGCTCCAGCCAGGCCTCCTCGGCCTGCTCGGCGGTCAGCAGGTTCCAGTTCACCGGCCCCGGCGGCTCGTCCAGGGCCGCGGGCCCGTCACTGGGCGGGGTGGGCAGGTCCTCGGGTTCGGGCTCGTCCAGCTCGGGGACTTCTTCCGGGCCGGGGGTGATGTCGTCGTCATCCATGAGGGTTCCTCCTACTGGCCCATCGCGACGGTCTCGGGCTGCTGGGCTGGGCGCTCGGGGGCCTCGAAGGCCTGCGCCCGCTGGGCGGTGACTTGCTCCTGGGTCAGGCCCTCATCCCGTGGGGTCCGGTCGACGGTGTACGTCGAGCGGGCGGCGTCGTGGCCGATCTTGCGGGCGACGAATTCTTCGCCACCGACCTGGCGTCCCTCACGCTCGTAGGTATAGGGGCGTACGTATCCGTCGGCGACGAAGCGGTCGCCCTTGGCGAAGGCTTCTGCGGCGTGTTCGGCGCTCTTGCGGTAGACGACGAGATCGTGAAACGACGGCTCGAGCTGTGTGAACGTGCCGTCTTCCTCGCGTCGGTAGTGTTCGATTCCCATCCGGGCGTAGAACCGGGCGACGCCTTGCTGCCCATAGGTCAGTTTGGGGTCCGTGGCGATGAACCCCGAGACCGATGTGCCGGTCTTCATGGCCATGATCCGGCCTCCTTCCTGTGTGCCTGGCGATCAGAACCTCTGCTCGCTGCTGGCAGACAGGTGCACGCCCCGTCCGGTAGTCCTCGGAGGCCAGCGGGGCCGGCTACAGGCGACGGTCGAACCCGCCTGCGGCACTTGAGCGCGATGCCTCCGGTATCGGGTCCGGGGTCCGGGACGGATCGGCTTTGACCCCGAGTGCGGGCCGATGAGCGCGCACTGCCTCGACCGTCAGTTCCCGGCCGCGATCCTGCCCGGTCTGTGGCTGCCCGGGCTGTTGCTCGGGGTTGTTCTTCCGGGTGGCGGCCAGCTTCTTCTCGACCTGTGCGAGGTTCTGCTCCGCCTCGGCCAGGGCCTCGGTGTGCCGGAAGGGCTTGCCGATGCGCTCTTGGGCCTCGGCCAGGGACTGCTCGGCCTCGGCCAGGTCGGATCGGGCGCGCTCCAACAGGGTGGGGATGCCGGAGACTCGGTTCTCGATGCGCTGGATCACTCCCGCCCCGCCGGCCAGGAACGTCTCTCGTCCGACCACGGTGGCGCTGCGTGGGACATCGGCCAGGGCGATTTCGACCGAGGGCTCATCCCCCAAAGACGGGACCGTGGCCACGGTGATGTCGAAGCCGCTGATCTGCCCGAGGGTTCCGTAGTCGCGGCCGATGTGCTTCGGCGCCCACGTCACACCTTCCCGGTGCGCCCACTGGGCGAGGGCATGGCCGGCGTCGGTGCGCGAGTCGTAGCTGTGTCCGGCCAGCGTGATGCGGAAATTCTCTCCCGAGGTGTCGGTGACCTGGCCTGCGGCCTGTTCGAGACCGGTGATCTCCTCCTCGTGCCGGGTGATGTCCTCGCGGGCGCGGAGGCGGGTGTGTTCGAGCATGGACTCGTTTCGGGAGTGGGCGCGCTCGAGGCGGTGCAGCTTGGCGACCTCGGCCTGGATCGTGGAGTGTTCCAGCAGTAAGGGGTTGCCGGAGCTGATCGCTTTGGCCTCGGCGGCTGAGAGCTCGGCGGAGTCGATTTCTTCGACCTCGCGGACATCGAGGGACCCGCGCATGATCTGGGAGATGAACTTCGCTTTGCGCTCCACGGCCTGCCACATGTACGCGTCGAAGCTCTTCTCGGTGACCAGGCGCACCACCCCGACTTCCGGGTTCTGGTTGCCCTGGCGCAGGATGCGGCCCTCGCGTTGGGCGATATCGGAGGGCCGCCAGGGGCAGTCCATGTGATACAGCGCCACCGCGCGTGCTTGGATGTTCGTGCCGACCCCCATTTTCTGGGTCGATCCGATGAGCACCGCGACGTGCCCGGCCCGGGCTGCGGCGAAGAGTTGGGCCTTGTCGATATCAGACTTGGCTTCGTGGATGAAGCGAATCGACTCGCCGGGCATCCCGCGCAGCACCAGTTGAGCGGCCAGCTCGTCGTAGGCGTTCCACTGATCGGGGTTCGGGGTGCCGATATCGGCGAAGACCAGCTGCAGCGCCCCACGGGCCGCGGCCGGCTGCCCGGTGGCCGGGTCGAGGTATTCGTTGTCGCGGGTCTGCTCCCAGACGCGGGCGATCGTATCGGCGGCCACATCGACTTTCGTCGGCCCGGTGGGCTGATCGTCGAGGACCAGGCGGATGTCCAAGGCTGCCTTGCGGCCATCGGTGCTGATGGTCAGCATGTTGTCCTCACGCGGCGTCACCAAGCGGGCGGCGACTTTCTCGGCCCGGTCACCTAGGTCGGCGACGAAGTCTTCGAGCTCGGCGGTGGGCTGGACGACCTCCGTGGACGGGGCGCGGGAGCCGTCGTCGCGCTCAGCGATATCGGGCACCGGAAGCTGGAGGTCCTCGGCGGTTTTCACATCGGCGAAGGTGGACCACATGCGCAGCATCTCCGGGACGTTGGTGAACCGGGAGAACCTGGTTTTGAGCCGGAAGCTGCCGGTCGGGGACATCTCCATGTCCGTGCTGGTCTCACCGAAGGTGGCCGCCCACGCATCGAAGGCCTGCACACCGGCCGTGTCGAGCAGGTCCGGACGCAGGTACTTCTGCATTACGAAGGCCTCGGTGATGCTGTTCGAGATCGGGGTGGCCGTCATCCCGGTCACCACCCGGTCCTTGCCCTGGTCGCGCAGATAGGTCAGCTTCATGTCCAGGTCACTGGCGCGCCCGGAGCCCTCGATCGCGGCATCGGAGATGTTGGACTCCGTGGCCAGGTTCTTGTACATGTGCAGTTCGTCGATGACGAGGTAATCGATGCCTGTGTCCTCGAAGCACACTCCCACGTCGCGGCTGGTGTCCAGGCGTTCCTTGAGCTTGTTCTCCAGGTTGACCAGCTTGCGCTGGATGCGTTTGACGCTCATCGCATCACCGGCCTCGGCGTTTTCCAGCACGCGCCGGAGGTCGACCACCTGTCCGCGGATGTAGTCCTGCTGAGTGCTCTGACGCAAGGGGATCTTTGAAAACGCCGATTGCGTGAGCAGGATGCCGTCCCAGTCGTTGGCCGCGGCGCGAGCAACGAAGGAGCGACGCTTATCGGCGGTGACGTCCTTGCTCGACGCAGCGAGAATCCGGGCCTGCGGGTAGATCTGCAGCCACTCGGAGCTGAACTGGGCGAGCATGTGGTTCGGGATGACGATCAGCGGCTTGCTGATCAGTCCCATCCGGCGCATCTCCATCGCGCCCATGATCGCCTCGGCCGTCTTCCCGGCTCCGACCTCGTGGAACAGGCCGGTGGAGGGTTCGGCGATCATCCGCGCGACCGCGGCCCGCTGATGCGGGCGCGGGGTGAACGTCTCCGCCATCCCCGGCAAGCTCAGGTATTCCCCGGCCATGGAGTAGTCGCGTAGCACGATGTTGTTGAACCGGGTGTTGTACTCATCGACCAGGCCCTTGGCCCGCTCGGGGTCTTCCCACACCCATTCGGCGAACCGGGCCTGCATCGTCTCGGCCTTCTCCTGAGCCGCGGTGGTCTCGGTGGCGTTGAGGACCATCTGGGGTTTGCCGTCAGGGCCTTCGATCTCGTCTTTGACGATGATGGCCTTCTGTTCCATCAGCGCTTGGGCGATGGCTGGGGCCGGACGGCGTTCGGTGCCCCATTCGCTGGTCGCCTGCAGCCCGGACCGGCCCCCGCGGACGTCCCACATGCCCGGCAGCGGATTCTCGACCCGGACCTGCTCGGTGCGCAGGATCTCTGCGAGGAACTGCTGGTGAATGGCGGGACTGATCCACACGGCCCCGAACCGGGCCGTGATGTCCTCGACGCCGAGGTCCTCGGGCTGCACGTCGGTCAGCGCCTCGACGTTAGTCTGGAAGTCCGGGTCCTCGGCGGCGCGGTCCTTGGCCTGGGCGAGTTTCGTGCGCACATCGCCGCTGAGGTATTCCGGGGCATGGACGAGGGCGTCGGTGACTGGGTCGGTGTAGACCAGCCCGGTCAGCGCCTGCCGGGTCTCGGTCTCGTCCATGCCGAGCATGTCCGCGATCAGCGGCAGGTCGATGCCACCGGTGCGATCCAGACTCAGAGCGACCGCGTCGGCCGGGGTGTCGGCACCTTGGACCTCCGCGCGTGGGGCGACGACCCGGCGGGAGAGGATCGTCGCGGGGCTCGCGGTCTGGGTGGAGTCGTCGAATTCCTCCAGCGCGGTCACCAGTGCGCCGAAGGGATCTGAGCGCAGCAGCCGCAGCGGGGTGGGCATGATGCGGGCGTGGGTCTCCTCACCGGCGTCGTTGGTGCGTCCGGTCCGCCGCCAGGAGAAGCGGTTCAAGGGCCCAAAGGTGCCGAGGTATTTCTGGTAGTCCCGTCGCAGGCTCTCCCGGGCCGTGGTGATCTCCTCGGTGTCATCGGCGGTGGCGGCTTCGAGCTTGAGCAGATGCGTGGCCGAGTCCCGCAGTCCCAGCAGGGCGGTCATCTCCCGGGTCGCGTTCTTCGGCACCTTCAACGGCTCCAGGGAACCACCGTTGATCGTGGCGAATCCTCCGTCGTCGGTGGCCAGAATGGTTCCGTCCCACGTCCGCGGTGCGCTGCCGGTGGCGGCCACCGCCGGTGCCTGCCCGACCGGGGTGGTGCGCGCGGTCATCGTCTGGCCTTTACGGCGGGCGGTGAAGGTGATCTGCTCCAAGGTCGTGCGCAGATCCTCGGCGACATGGTCGAGGTCGCCGTCGGCCCGAAGGCTCTCGGCGCCATACATGCCCTGGCTGATGCTCATCGTGCCCAGCACGTGCTCGGGGTGGGTGTCGAAGTAGCCGTTAATCTTGATCTCTTGCCCGTCGAGAGTCACGGGAGTGACGGTCTCCCAGAGGTCATCGGCCGGCGGCTGGTCTTCGTCACGGCGGCGGAAGATCAACACGTCGGTGATCGCCTCCGTCCCGGCGGTGCGCTGATGGGTGCCGGTGGGCAGGCGCACAGCGCCGACGAGGTCGGCCAGCAAGGCCATCTCCCGCCGCGCGCCTGGGTTCTGGGCATCGAGGGTGTAGCGCGAGGACAACACCGTGACGAGCCCGCCGGGGCGGGTCGCGCGTAGGGACTTGAGGATGAAGTGGTTGTGGATCGACTGCCGGGTGGGGTTATCGACCGGATCGTGGAGGACGATCTTGCCGAAGGGGACGTTGCCGATCACCGCATCGAACTGCCCGTGGGCGGGGCGGGTCTCGGCGAAAGACTCCGCTCGAATGTCCGCGTGCGGGTAGAGGTGGCGGCTGATGCTGGCGGTGACCGGGTCCAGTTCCACGCCGGTCATGCGTGCATCCGGTGGGGCCAGGCCGATGAATGTGCCGGAGCCGGAGCCGGGTTCGAGGACCTCTCCGCCGGTGAAGCCCAGCGAGGTCATGGCCCGCCAGAGCTCGGGGGCGACCAACGGAGACGTGTAGTGGGCGTTGAGGGTCGTGCGGGCCGCATCGTCCCACTCCTGCTCCGAGAGCAGAGCGCGCAGTTCCTCGCGCTGCTCGGCCCACTGGTCGTTGCGCGGATCGAAAACTTCCGGGAGGGCACCCCAGCTGGACCAGCCGGCCAGCACGGCCTGTTCCTGTTCGGTGGCCGGGCGCTGCTCCTCGTCCAGGACGCGGGCCAGTCCCAGGGCATCGAGGTTGGCGCTGTAACGTGCCCGGGCACCGGAGGGCACGCCAGGATGGGTGCGCGGGTCGAACCGCGGCGCGGTGGGAGTTAGTGGACTTCGCGCAGGAACCGCACGCTCGCGGCCTCCGTCAGTACCTTCTCGTGCTCCTGGGCGTACTGGCCCGGGATCTCCGCTGCGATCAGGCCCTCGAGGAACCACACCGGCAGGGCCCAGTCCTTGGCTTTCTCCTCCAGCTCGGCTGTCGGCGGGGCCAGGTCCGGGGAGTCCTGAATCCTCTCGGCCCAGCTGACCAGATTCGAATCTGCTGGCCGGGTCTGCTCCCACTCCTCGCGGGCTTCGTCGATCGACAGGCTCGGATCCTGCATCCAGACCAGCTCGTCCATCACGACCTCCTCCGCGATCCGTCGTGCCGTTATTCGGCGCGAGACCTCCTGTAGGTACCTCCCATTCTCTCGCGAAGAGCCCGCCATCGCCAGAGGGGCGAAGCGACCGGTCTCGATCTGGATCGTCAGTTCCACGATCTGGGTCGCGATCTGCTCGCCCAGCTCGGTGAAGAACGTCTCCTGATCCTGGATCTCCTCCAGCCGGTGCGGGGCGTGGCGACGCCAGTGCTCCAGGGCTTTCGTTCCGTAGTGGTTCATCGGTGGCCTCGGCTTCCTGTTCGTCGGTCTCAGCCGGTGTGTTGGTCTCCGGGCTGGTGCGGTCGTTCTCGATCTGTTTTGCCGCCTCGGTCTCCGAGGTGCCCCACAGGTCGAACTCCAGCTGTCCCGGGGCGGGCTGGCGGCTACGCCGTGCCATCGCGGTCTCCTTCCAGCACACCCGCCGGTATCTCGCGCCCGTTCAGGCACAAACGCATCGGGGGTGGGTGCATCTCAGGTGTCAGGGGTGGTCTCGAGCAGGGCCTCGATCTCGGCCCGATCCGTCTTCAGCTGCGCCCCGTCGGTGCGGTCGGGCCAGCGGCGCAGGTCCGTGATGATCGGCGGGGCCGAGCGCAGCAGCGTCACCGCGGTCCCGAAGGGCAGCAGGCGGATCCGCTCGGGCGGCAACACCGCGACCCGGCGGATGGAGCGCTGGGAGGATCGAGATCCGTGATCGCCGAGGGTGACACTGTCGGTGAACTCATCCCGCTCGCCGATCAGGTTGGACAGGTCTTGGAGGTCCTTGCTGTTCGACGCCCCGCCCAACAGGAGTTTGACGATCGCGGCGTCCCAGATGGCGTTGGCCTGATGCTCGTTCCACTTATCCCGAGCCTGGGCCAGGGACTGCAGGACCGGCATCGTGGTGATCCCGGTACCTCCGCCCTCAGCCATGAGCGTGGGCAGCGAGGGCAACGGCGCCAAGTTCGCGATCTCGTCCAGGGCCAGCAGCATCGGCGGGTCCAGCCGGGCTCCGGGAGCCCGTGCTGCCATCCGCCGGGCGGTCTCGATGAGGTCTTCGACCAGTGCTGCCACCAGTGCGGCACTGGCCCCGGCTCCGGCGCCGGTGGCCAGCAGGTAGAGGGTGCCGGACTCGCGGAGGAACGCCTCCGGGTCGAAGTCCTCCCCGTCCCGGGGTGAGACGGCATCGAGGACCCGCGGATCGGCCAGGGCACTCAGCGACAGGCTCACGCCCTGCCAGATGGAGTCGCGGGTGCGCGGGTCGGCATCGATCATCGACTGCAAGGAATCCGCCCACCCTCCGGCAGCCTGCGGCGAGTTGGTCAGGATCGCCACCGCGTCGCTGGCGGCACTGGGATCCAGGGTCCAGCGGAACAGTTCCTCCGGTGGCCGGGCGTCGATGGCGGCGGCGTGCAGCAGGGCCTGCAGGGCCGAGCGGGTCTTGCCCTCCCAGAATCCTCCGCCTTCCACACCGCCCGAGCTCAGCCCGGTCGCTGCGGCCAGCCCGTTGGCGCGGATCATCGCCGTCAGCGGGTCCGCGCAGCCGCGAATCGGCGACCACCGCAACCCGGCCGGTAGGCTCTCGGCGAGGTGCTGGGGGTCGAAGACCGCGACCGGGCCGATGCGCTTGCGCGCCCGCAGGGTCGCGGTGAGGTTGTCCGGGCGGGTGCTGGTGGTCACCACCGCGCCCGGGGCATCGAGGATCGTGTTGATGACCACGTGCAGGCCCTTGCCGGACCGGGGCGGGCCGATGAGCAGGAGGGAGTCTTCGACCGAGGCCCAGACCTGCTTGCCGTGCGAGGTGCCCAGCAGGTAGCCCACATCCTTCGGGGCCGGGTTCTCCAAGGACGGGCGCAGGTTCCCAGCCCGGCCCAGCAGAGCCTTCGGCGAGGTCGCCTGGGCCAGATCCTGGCGGGTGGCGACCCCGGCCAGACGCCTCGGGTCCTTCTCGACCTGCTGGGTGCGACGGCGGATCAGCGACCACACCCAGGTGATCGCCGCCGCGACCGTGGAGAGCAGTAGGGCCGCGACCAGCCAGTACACGATCGCGTTGAGGTCCTCGGCCTGCAAGGCGACACCGGGATTGGTGGGGTGGATGAGGACCAGCGCCCCGGCGGCCGGTCCTGCTTCCGGTGCAGGGCTGCCGGTCAGCAGTGCGGTCAGGGAGCCGGCCAGGCGCAGGACCAGGGCCACGGCGAACAGGCCGATGAGCCCGATGATCGCGAAGGTCGTCAGCTCATCGCCCATGGAGCCGGTCTGGCGTCCGGCCGGGGAGCTCACGAGGTCTCCCGCACGACCAGCGCCTTCGAGGTGCGCCCGAGCAAGATGACCTCGCTGATGCCCAGGCCCTCGATGAGGTCGCGGTCGAGCTGGACCCGAGCGTCCCCGGTCTCGGTGGCCTCGACCTGGCCGGTGACCACGGCCACGGCGAGGGCCTCACCGGGTGCGAATCCCATCCGCGTCGCCGTGACCTCCACCGTCTCGGCCTGCCCGACATGGGCCGGTGCCGCGACCTCCTGCCCGTCGTCCTCGCGGGTGGTCTCCACGGCGGGGTCGGCCTCGGCGTCGGGGTCGAGGGGGTCCGGGGCGGGGGTGCGGCGGATGATGGCCGGGACGATGTCGGTGAAGGCGGTCCCGTCGTTCTCGTGGACTTCGACCCGCACCGGGAACGCGCGGTCGTTCGAGGCGAGGTCGATGATCTGCGGGAACGCACCGCGTCGCCACACTCCGGGATCGGGTGGGGGCGGCAGGGGCGTCTCGTCGACCGTGACGGTGATCGTCCCGTCATCGTTGACGTTCAGCATGACGGTGGGCATGGACACCGGGGGCAGGCTGGGGCTGGGATTCTTGCTCATGCAGGCAGGTGCACGCCGGCGCGACCAGGGCCCCACCGAAGCCGCATTCGGAACCGTGGCGGGCAGCAATCAGGCCCGCCAGGAAGAGTCCTGACGGGCCTGCGCGGTTAGAGGCGGTGGCTGGGCGGGGCGGGGCCGGGTCCGGCGCGGCCAGTGGCATCGAAGGATTCCGTCCGGAGGGTCTGGGCCCGCACCGACTGCGCCCAAGCGCGGGCGTGGTCGATAAGCTGGTCGACGTCGGCGGCTTGGACCCTGCCGCTGGCGTGCGTGCTCCACTGATAATCACCGGCCGGCTGGCGGGTTCTTTCTTCGGCCTTCCAGGACCAGGAGGTCGGCAGCCGGTCGGGATCGGACCAGTCCGTGCCGGTGTAGTGCTCCTCGATGGCGAAGCGGGCATGACTCTCGCCATCTGGGTAGAGGACGAAATGCCCGGCTCCGAACGTCTCGGGGTCTTCGTCTTCGAGGTCGATGAACCGGGAGTAGTCGCGTTTGATCTGCTCCAGTCCCGTACTGAGCCGTTTCATGTATCCGGTCAGGCGTTCCCGGTCTGCATCGTAGGTCGGGCTTGGGATGGCCTCATCTGAGGGGGCGGAGCTAGGGTTGATTATCTCTAGGGGCACATCTTCTTGACTGAAGTTCATGCCTCTCAGGTGCGTCCGCCCGCCTTGTCCGCTGGGGTCCACTGTTGTTAGGAATCCTGGCAGATCGTCGCGACTCCTGAAGTCGCGGGGCGATACTGCTCACCGCGGTTGAGGGTGCCCTGGAACTGCCCGGTCCTGGCGAACCCGCGCCTGTGTCCTACGCCGCTGGCCGTCTGGCTTCGATGAGGTGGCGGGTGGAGTGGGCGATGAACGGGCCGTCCTGCTGGATCAGGTCGTGGAGGTCGCAGAGACGATCGTGGTACTTCTCCACGGTGAAGCCGGGCACCCACCAGATCACCTTGCGCAGCAGATACACCATGGACGCGACATCATGGATCTCGATGCGCAGCCTCGACGTCTTCACGTCGACGATCTCCAGGCCCGCGGCCTGGGCTGCGGCGGTCTCGTCGTCGGGGTGGCGTCCTCGCCGCGCAGCCGGTTGCGGGCCGAGGAAGAACTCGAACAGCTCGAACACGCTCGCCGGCCCGACGTGCTGGGCGAAGTAGGTGCCACCGGGGCGGAGGATCTGGGCGATCTCCTCCCACCAGATCGTGGCCGGGTGCCTGCTGGTGACCAGGTCGAACGCCTCGTCTGCGAACGGTAGCGGGGGTTCGTCCGGATCGGCCACCACGACCACACCGCGGGGATGTAGCAGGCGGGTGGCTTTCGCGACGTTTGGCAACCAGGATTCGGTCGCGACCGCAGTGGTGGGAAACGTCTTGGCTTCGGCGAGGACTTCACCGCCGCCGGTCTGGATATCCAGCGACGCCGTGGCCCTGCTGAGCCGGTCGGCAAGCTGCCGTGCATAGCCCCAGGGCGGGCGCTCCTCAGCGGCCCGCCCCTCCAGCCAGGAGAAATCCCACCCAGACACGTCGGCGCAGGCCCCGGCTTCGATCAGGGAATCGAACGTGTTAGCCATGGGGCACATTGTTTCAGACAACGCGGCAACCTGAGCGCGATCACCACCGCTCTTCGACGAACTGGAACCAGCGGGTACGGGGTCAGGATGAGACCTCGTCTTCGGTGATCTCGATGATCGTTCCATCCAGGATGCGTCCGTTGACCTGCACCTCGATCCGGTGCGGGCCGGGATGGATCGTGCGCACCGAGACGTGCCCGAACCGGTGCTCGCGTGAGAAACGCGCCGGCTGGCCCGCCGGCAGATCGCGCACGGTCAGCTTGAACACCTTGCCCGACTTCGGGCCGCGAGCCCCCTGGTAGTGAATCACGTAGTCGATGGCCGCTCTCGTGGCTTCTTCGGCTTGCAGGGTGAAGCTGATCGTGACCGCATCGCCGATCGCGATGCTCGCCGGCGTGCAGGTGAAGTCAGTGATCTCGATCACCGCGTCCGGATCGAACCCGAGGATCTCCATCGCCTCTGGGCGCCCGCGCTTGATGAGCGTGCGCAGGCCATGACGCACTACGAAGTCACCCTGCGTGGTGCTGGCCGCCCACCGTCTGGCGGTCTCGAGGACGAGGTCGGGGTGGTCTTTGGCGATGTCGTTGAGATGGTTCGCCACCGACCGGCGCACATACAACGACTCGTCATCCACGAGAGCATCCAGCAGCTCCAATGTGGGTGTGGGATCGGCGATGAATCCGGCGAGGCGCCTGCCCCAGGGCAGCCGCGGACGGGTGCCCTCGGAGACGAGCCGGCGCACGTGCTCGTCCGGGTCACGCGTCCACGCCCGCAGGTACCCCATCGTGGTTTCGTACTGGGCGTCGATGAACGGGCGGATCGCGAACTCCGCCGTGTACCGGGAGGTCAAGGCCGCCAGTAGCGGCAGACCGATATCGGGTCGGTCCAGCATCGTCTGAGCAATGTAGGCGTTAACGGCCATCGATGCCCAGTCCTGGAGACCTCCGCGATCGAGGGCGCCGCGAATCATCCGGTCGGCGTCCTCGGGCGAGGGCGGCGTTGTTTTCGTGAGAGCGCAGGCGATCCAGTCCAGCCGGGCCATCAGCTCACGCTCATCGAGACCATCAATCGCGAGCTGTTCGAACGTTGCCCGCTCGAATGATGCCGAAGCACCAGCGAGTTCACTGCCGAGACGTTCGATGAGGCCCGGAGAGAGTTCCTCCTTGAAATCCGCCAATGCGCTTTACCTCTCTTTGGCACGGCCACAATTCCCCTGATGACTGCCGACTGGCCCTCGTTCTTGCGGCCCTCTGCTCGCTGGTTGGACGGGTCTACGGACGAGTGCTGCTCGTTCATGAGACCTCACCGCGCGCTATCGGCCCTAGTCTGCCGGAGAACCTCGCACGCGCGGCGGAGGCGCGCTTGACAGAGCACGCCAGGTTACAGGGAGACGAGGACGATGCTGATCAGAAGGGTTCGTGAAGCTTAGAACTGAGATCGTCTGACCGGGATGGGGTTCTCAATTATCCGCGAAGCCCTTCACAATCTTCGCCGGACTTCCAGGTGCGGTTGCTTCGTCTGGGTTTCCGCATCTGAATCTTACGCCTCATGTTTGTTTTATCTATCGCGGCAAGATCCGCAGTCATTTCAAAGTGGCAATCAGCGTGTCCCGGCGTTGCCGGTGTGACTGCTCAGATCATCCAGTGGGCGTGTTCGACGCCTGCTCGCGAGTGGTCAGAAGGGCCAGCACCACCAGTGCGGCCGCCACAGCGAATACTGCGCTGGCCGTTGCGACTGCCTGGTGGAAGCCGGGGAGAAAACCGTTGGTGCCTGCGATCATGGCACCGAGCACCGCTATGCCGAAGATGCTCCCGGTCTGGCGGGCTGCGTTGATGACGCCACCGGCCACACCAGTGTGCGAGGGTGGAGCCGCCGCCACGGCAGCGGAAGTAGCGGCGGGCATGGTGAATGCCATACCGAATCCTGCGATGAAGGACAGGACAGCGATCAGCGGGTAGGGCGTAGTCGCGTTCAGAACGATCAGGCTTCCGAAACCCACTGTTCCGATGAGCAGTCCGATCAGCATCGTCGGGAATGGTCCGATACGGGCGGCAACACGCCCTCCCAATGGGGAGGCGATGACCGCACTGCAAGCTTGGGGTGCCAGTGCTAGACCGGCGATGAGCGGGTCGTATCCACGGTACGTCTGGAAGTACAGCGACAGCACGAACAACTGGCCGAAGAAGCTGACGTTGAGTGCGAAACCGACGAGGGCTGCGACCGTGAAGCGAGGTTTTCGGAACAGCACGATGGGCAGCATCGGATCGGGATGGCGACGCTCAACCCAGACGAACACGAGGACGAGGACAACGCCGAATAGGAGCAAGCCCAGCCGGACGGGGCTCCACCCCTGCTCACCTGAGGTGATGACAGAGTAGGTGATCGCCACGAGTGCGGCGATGGAGATCACCTGGCCAGCGGGATCGAGCCGCCGAGTTCGGTCATGCGCCGAGGCGCCGATGCTGCGCATCGTCAGCCAGCAGCCAAACGCGATGATCGGCACGTTGACCCAAAAAACCGCCTGCCAACCGATCGCGGAAACCAGTAGTCCGCCGAAGACTGGACCACAGGCGGAGGCAATACCGCCGGCTCCACCCCAGAGTCCAATGGCCTTCGAGCGTTCGGCCGGGTCCGGGTAGACCGTTGCCAGCAGCGCGAGCGATCCGGGTACGACTGCCGCAGCGCCGATGCCTTGGAGGGCCCGGGCGATGATGAGCGCTGGCCCGGTCGGCGCCAGAGCGCAGGCAATGGAGAGAACTCCGAAGGCGACGAGCCCGAGGATGTAGACCTTGCGCGCACCAATCCGGTCGCAGGCGGCACCGGCAGTCAGCAACAGTGCGGCGAACACGAGCGTGTAGGAGTCGACGACCCATTGCAGGGTCGCCACCTGCGTGTTCAAGGACGCCGCCATGTCGGGCAGTGCCACGTTGACGATGGTGGTGTCGAGCATGACGATGAAGAATCCCAGCACGACGGCCACCAGCGCACCGGTTTTTCGCTGTGTGTTCACTGTGCTCCTCTCTGCGCCGTTACGGTCCGGGTGTCTGCTGGGTCAGGCTGTGGTCAGTACGCGCTGGGGCGGCGCACCGTAGTAGGTCCGCAGACTTAGGTCTTGCGGCCAGGACCGGTACGTTCGTGCATGGAGTGTGGGCAACACCAGATCGAACAGCCGCCATGAGGCACCGAAGTGCGAGGCGCGCCCTGTCAAGCTGTTTGGAGTCACTCACGCTGCTAGCGTGTCTATCTCTCGATGGTTGATCCCGACGACCTCGGCTGGTGCCGGGGTCGTCGGTGGTTTCGCGAACCGTTCCGGATGCTGCG
>NZ_FXZD01000042.1 GCF_900169145.1 Brevibacterium antiquum CNRZ 918
TGGATCGCCCCGGGGATAATAGAGGCAGGGAGATTGGAAGAAGGAGATTCTCTCATGCCAGTGAAATATACCGACGAGCTCAAGGCTCGTGCCGTCGAGCTCGTCATTCATGCTCAAGCAGAAACGAGCACCGCGAACGGAGCGATTGCTCGTGTAGCCAAGGAGCTCGGGGTTAGCAAGGAAGCGCTGCGGGTCTGGGTGCGTAAGCACAAGGACTCGGGGAAAGTCACGCCGATGGAATCGGTTGATCTTGAGGCTGAGAACCGCAGGTTGCGGGCGGAGTTGGCGGAATCGAAACGCGCCAATGAGATCCTTCGCCGGGCGTCGGCTTTCTTCGCGGCGGAGCTCGACCGCCCATCAAAGTGATTGTCGACTTCATCGACGATAATCGTGACGAGTTCGGAGTCGAGCCAATCGTGCGCGCCCTGAAGAGGACTGCTGCGCGGATTGCTGTGAGCTCGTATTACGCCTTCAAGAAGCGTGAACCCTCGGCACGTGCCCTTCGTGATCGGGAACTCATGATCCTCATTGGGAACGTGTACGAGGCGAACTATTCCTGTTACGGGGTGCGGAAAATGTGGAAGGCGATCAACCGCGAGTACGCGGACCGGTTCGGGAATATCGCCCGGTGCACGATCGAGCGGTTGATGCGCCAGCTGGGCATCGATGGTGTCCGGCGGAGGCGGAAGCGTCCGAAGACTGCCTCGGCCAGGGCCGAGGAATGTCCGGAGGATCTCGTCGAACGTGAGTTCGCCGCCCGGAGGCCGAACTGTCTCTGGGTCGCTGACATAACGTACGTGCCGACGCGGTCTGGGTGGGTGTACACGACGTTCATCCTCGACGTGTTCCATCGGGAGATCGTGGGCTGGCAGGTGACGAACCATATGCGCGAGTCCTTGGCCAGGGACGCGTTGACGATGGCTCTGGCAGCTAAATTTCGTGTTGGCGAAGACGTATCGGGGCTTGTCCACCACAGCGATCGGGGCGTTCAATTCCGATCGATTCGCTATGGCGAGACCCTTGCTGAATCGGAGATCGTGGCGTCGGTGGGGTCCCGTGGGGACTCGTACGACAATGCTATGGCTGAGGCCCTGAACTCGGTTTATAAGGCTGAATTGATCGATCGTCGTGAGTGGTCAGGGTTGATTGACGTCATGGCTGAGACGTCGAAATGGATCGGCTGGTACAACCGGCGACGATTGCATTCGGCGATTGGATACCGGCCGCCGTTCGAGGTTCATCGCGAGTGGATTGAACGCGGCAGCGACGAACCCGTGGCTGCCTAAGAAACCAAGAAAAACACCCTCTATGAAACCCGGAGCTTGACAC
>NZ_FXZD01000043.1 GCF_900169145.1 Brevibacterium antiquum CNRZ 918
GTGGAAAGTTTTTTCGGTTGGGGATGGGCTCGCGGCCTATCAGTTTGTTGGTGAGGTAATGGCTCACCAAGACGACGACGGGTAGCCGGCCTGAGAGGGCGACCGGCCACACTGGGACTGAGACACGGCCCAGACTCCTACGGGAGGCAGCAGTGGGGAATATTGCACAATGGGGGAAACCCTGATGCAGCGACGCAGCGTGCGGGATGACGGCCTTCGGGTTGTAAACCGCTTTCAGCAGGGAAGAAGCCACCTTCGGGTGGTGACGGTACCTGCAGAAGAAGTACCGGCTAACTACGTGCCAGCAGCCGCGGTAATACGTAGGGTACAAGCGTTGTCCGGAATTATTGGGCGTAAAGAGCTCGTAGGTGGTTGGTCACGTCTGCTGTGGAAACGCAACGCTTAACGTTGCGCGTGCAGTGGGTACGGGCTGACTAGAGTGCAGTAGGGGAGTCTGGAATTCCTGGTGTAGCGGTGAAATGCGCAGATATCAGGAGGAACACCGGTGGCGAAGGCGGGACTCTGGGCTGTAACTGACACTGAGGAGCGAAAGCATGGGGAGCGAACAGGATTAGATACCCTGGTAGTCCATGCCGTAAACGTTGGGCACTAGGTGTGGGGGACATTCCACGTTCTCCGCGCCGTAGCTAACGCATTAAGTGCCCCGCCTGGGGAGTACGGTCGCAAGGCTAAAACTCAAAGGAATTGACGGGGGCCCGCACAAGCGGCGGAGCATGCGGATTAATTCGATGCAACGCGAAGAACCTTACCAAGGCTTGACATACACCAGACCGGCCTGGAAACAGGTTTTCCTCTTTGAGGTTGGTGTACAGGTGGTGCATGGTTGTCGTCAGCTCGTGTCGTGAGATGTTGGGTTAAGTCCCGCAACGAGCGCAACCCTCGTTCTATGTTGCCAGCACGTAATGGTGGGAACTCATAGGAGACTGCCGGGGTCAACTCGGAGGAAGGTGGGGATGACGTCAAATCATCATGCCCTTTATGTCTTGGGCTTCACGCATGCTACAATGGCTGGTACAGAGAGATGCGAGACCGCGAGGTTTTAGCGAATCCCTTAAAGCCAGTCTCAGTTCGGATCGTAGTCTGCAATTCGACTACGTGAAGTCGGAGTCGCTAGTAATCGCAGATCAGCAACGCTGCGGTGAATACGTTCCCGGGCCTTGTACACACCGCCCGTCAAGTCACGAAAGTCGGTAACACCCGAAGCCGGTGGCCCAACCCTTGTGGAGGGGGCCGTCTAAGGTGGGACTGG
>NZ_FXZD01000006.1 GCF_900169145.1 Brevibacterium antiquum CNRZ 918
GCGAAGAGGACCTCGCTCGAGGCCCAGTAGCCTCGACCAGGCAACCTCTCCCAGGCCCTGGCGCCGAACTCCCTGACCACCAGCCCGCACCGATCCACCTATCGGCACCAAGATGGATACCCCTTAAAAAGATATATCGCCGATGTGTTGCTGGGAAGACTGTTCGAGCGACCACGGAGGCAACTCCCAGAGCGTGTTCAGGTGGGGAGGACGAAGGGATCGGGAAGCGACCGTGGAGCCGCCTCGATGAATGCAGCTGATCGGAGAACATACCTACCGCTGAGCGTTGCCGAGACGGTTGGGTGTCGCCGTGGCAGAATTCCCGCGACCAGACCTCAGATCATCCGAAGCGGCCGGAGATGTAGTTCTCGGTCTCTTCCGTGGCCGGGTTCGAGAAGATCGTCGAGGTCTCGCTGAACTCGATGAGCTTGCCCGGCTTGCCTGTGCCCGCGATGTTGAAGAACGCGGTCTTGTCGGACACGCGTGCGGCCTGCTGCATGTTGTGAGTGACGATGACGACCGTGTACTTGTCCTTGAGGTCGTTGATGAGGTCCTCGATGGCCAGGGTGGAGATCGGGTCCAGCGCGGAGCACGGCTCGTCCATAAGCAGGACCTCAGGCTCGACCGCGATGGCGCGGGCGATGCACAGGCGCTGCTGCTGACCGCCGGAGAGTCCCGAGCCGGGCAGGCTGAGGCGGTCCTTGACCTCGTTCCAGAGGTTGGCCCCGCGCAGTGCACGCTCGGTGAGGTCATCGGCCTCTGACTTCGACATGCGGCGGCTGTTGAGACGCACACCGGCCAGCACATTCTCCTTGATGCTCATCGTGGGGAACGGGTTCGCACGCTGGAAGACCATGCCGACCTCACGGCGCACGTTGACCGGGTCGACGCCCGCTGCATAGATGTCGTTGCCGTCCATGAGGACTTGGCCGGAGACACTGGCGCCCGGAATCACTTCGTGCATCCGGTTGAGCGTGCGCAGAACGGTGGACTTACCGCAGCCCGAGGGGCCGATGAGAGCCGTGACCGAGCGGGGTTTGATCTGCATCTGCACACCGTCGACGGCGCGGAAGTCGCCGTAGAAGATGTCGAGATCCTTGATGTCGATCTGCTTGGACAATGTGTTTCCTTATCGTTGGGAATGTCTGGAGCAAGAAGTGCGTGAGTCTGTCGCATGTTTCAGTTTCCCGGGCCGCTCAGTGAGCATGTCAGCGCCCGCCGGTCAGCGTCCTGTCTTCGGCGCCAGCACTCTTGCGATGATGCGGGCCAGGAGGTTGAGGACCATGACCAGGGTGACGAGGACGAGGGCGGCTGCCCAGGCTCGCTCCGAGCTGGCCAGGGCCGCGTCGCCGGGCGAGACCGGGCGCAGCTGCGAATCGTAGATGTATGTCGGCAGCGTCGACATCCAGCCGGAGAACAGGTTCCAGTTGAGGGTCTTGGCGAATCCGGCTGTGACCATGATCGGCGCGGTTTCGCCGATCACGCGGGCGATCGCGATGGTGATGCCGGAGAGGATGCCCGACACCGAGGTGGGCAGAACGATCTTGACGATCGTCTTCCACTTCGGCACGCCCAGAGCGTAGGACGCTTCTCGCAGGTCCATCGGCACGAGCCGCAGGATCTCCTCCGTGTTTCGCACAATGATTGGAATCATGAGCACGGACAGCGCCACTGCGGCGGTGAAGCCGGTCTTCGCGATGCCCGCCGCATCCGGCATGATGAAGTTCGCGATGGTGGAGAACAGGGCGAAGGCGAAGAGCCCGGCGACGATCGAGGGGATGCCGGTCATCACGTCGACGAGGAAGGTGATGGCCTTGCCCAGTCTGTTCTTGCCCGCGTATTCGACGAGGTAGATCGCGGTCAGCACGCCGATGGGGATCGAGATGATGCAGGCAGCGAGCGTGATCAGCACGGTGCCGACGATCGCGTGGTAGAAGCCGCCGGACAATGTTGCTTCGCCGGCGACGTACTGCTGGTCGAGGACGCCCTTCATGCCGAGCATCGTGCGGGAGAGGAGATCGCCGTTGATGGCGGCTCCACCCTTGGAGACGGTCAGCCAGAGCAGTGAGATGAGGGGAACACAGGCGAGGATGAACGATGAGGTGACGATGGTGGTGGCCACCCGGTCGGTGGCCTTGCGGCGGCCCTCGTAGGACGCGGAGAGGGCGAACACGGCCACCACGTTGATGAGTCCGGCGAGGACTGCGACGAGGGGGATGTTGAATCCGGCGAAGGCGATGAAGCTGATGATGATCGCGACGATGATCGAGGCGAGGGCAACCACCCAGGGTGTGGCCTTGGGCAGCTGTTTCGAGGTGAGGGTGCGAGACGTGGTCATCGAAGTGTTCGTAGTGGTCAACATGCTCAACTGCCCTTCACCGAGGTCTTGGCAACAATTGCACGCGCTCCCATGTTCACCAGCAAGGTGATGACGAAGAGGACGAGGCCGACCGTGATCAGCTCGGACAGCCGCAGTCCGGCGGCTTCGGGGAAGTTCTGAGCGATCTCGGAGGCGATGGTCTGGTTGCCGCTGACCACCAGGGATGCGGTGAGCAGACCGGGGGAGAGGATCATGGCCACGGCCATGGTTTCGCCGAGTGCGCGGCCGAGGCCGAGCATGGTCGCCGAGGCGATGCCGGACTTTCCGAACGGCAGCACCGACATGCGGATCATCTCCCAGCGCGTGGCGCCGAGAGCCAGAGCAGCTTCTTCCTGCAGCCGGGGAGTCTGCAGGAAGATCTCCCGGGTCAGGGAGGTGATGATCGGCAGGATCATGATGGCGAGCACGAGGGAAGCCGTCAGCAGTGTGCGCCCGGTGTTGGACACAGCACCATTCTCATCGGGAGCGAAGATCGGGATCCACCCGAACCACTTCGACAGCCACAGGTAGAACGCGGTGAGGTTGCCGGCCAGGGCGATCCCCCACAGACCGTAGACGACAGAGGGGATCGCGGCAAGCAGGTCGATGACGTAGCCGAGGACCGGCGCCAGCTTCCGTGGCGCCATATGCGTGGTGAACAGTGCGATGCCCAGCGCGAACGGGGTGGCCACGAGCAGGGCGATGGCGGAGGAGATCAGTGTGCCGATGACAAGCGGCCAGACGTAGGAGAAGAATCCGTTGCCGCCGGTGATCGAGCTCGGATCGTTGACCTGGGCTTCGATGGTGTCCTTGGACTGTGCCAGAAGGAACAGGGCGACTCCTGCCAGGATGAGCAGGATCAGGATGCCGGCGATGAGCGTCGCGGCCGAGAAGATACGGTCACCGGGACGAACGACGGCTTTGGGCTTCTGGCCCGTGCCGGACTCGGGATGTGAGTCCGGTTCAGGTGTTCCGGCGGGGCCGGACACCGTGGTCTGTGTGCTGGTCGGCACAAGTGCTCCTCAAGATACTTGCGGTGGATCCGGTGGAAGGACCCCTCGGCACCGAAGAGCGGCGCAGGGTCGCTGCGCCGCTCTTCGACATATCAACTCTCCAGGTCAGTGGCCAAGAATCAGCCTGCAACCGTGATCGAATCGATGACGGTCTCGATCTGCGAACGCAGGTCATCGGACAGTGGTGCTGAGCCGGCGGAATCCGCTGCCGACTTCTGTCCTTCCTCGGAGACGACGAACTTCTCCCAGGCCTTGACCATGTCCACGGTCTCCTGGTCCTTGTAGGACGAGCAGACGAGGTGGTAGGAGACGAGGACGATCGGGTAGGCGCCCGATTCGGTCGTGTCGCGGGCCAGGTCGAAGGCGAGGTCGCCTTCGCCGCGGCCCTCGACCTTGTCGGAGGCGTCGACGACCTTGGCAGCGGCCTCGGCGGAGAGCTCGACGTATTCTTCGCCGACCTTCACCTTGGCCGTGCCCAGTGACCCGACGGCGGAGGCGTCGGCGTAGCCGATGGCCCCATCGGTGTCGGAGACGGTCTGGACGACACCGTCGGTGCCCTGTGCGGCTTCGCCACCGAAGTCCTTGGGGAAGTCTCCGCTGACGTCAGCGTCCCAGTCCTTCTCGGCTGTGGCCTTGAGGTACTCGGCGAAGTTCTCCGTGGTGCCGGAGTCATCGGCACGGTGAACGGCAGTGATCTTCGTATCAGGCAGGTCAGCATCCGGGTTGTCGGCCTTGATGGCCTCATCGTTCCACGTGCTGATGTCGCCCTTGAAGATCTTGGCGATGGTCGAGGGGGCGAGGTTGAGCTCGTCGACGTCTTCGACGTTGAACGCCACTGCGATCGGGGAGATGTAGACGGGGAATTCGTAGGCACCTTCGGCGCCGCAGACTTCTTCGCCCTGCTTGGCTTCGTCGTCGTCGAGGTGTGCGTCGGACCCGGCGAACTGAGCGTTGCCGGCCAGGAACTGTTCACGGCCCGCACCTGAACCATCGGGGGAGTAGTTGACGGTGACGCCGGAGTTCTCCGCGGCGAAATCGGCGGTCCAAGCGTCCATCGCCGCCTTCTGCGACGAGGCGCCGATCCCGGTGAGGGTGCCCTGCAGGTCGCTGTCGCCACCGCTGCTTGCTTCTTCTCCGGTGGCAGAGGTTCCGCCGCAGGCCGACAGGGTGAGTGCGCCGGCTGCGAGGATTGCAGCGGATGGTGCCAGGTGCTTCAGCTTCACGAAGATGCCTTTCGAGTATGAGAACGCTGTTCGAGATTGCTCGATCTTTCGTGTCCCACGTTAAGGATCGTGTGTAAAGCCCTGGGAGTCGGCCAGTGAACGGGAGGTGAATGAACTCTGAAGGCTTGAGGTCCAGGTGAGTGCTCGACCACAGGGCGAGACGAATCCATCAGAGGGTCCTTCTCGGCACGACGCGGAAATGTACGTCGCAGCGACATGTCGGTCTTCGTCGAACGCATCGCTGGTGGTGACGCGGTGACCCGCGAATACCTCGAAATCAGGTGTCGATCGGGCGGAACCGTTCGAATTCGACGATGCGAGGCACCGCACCCGGACGCACATAGGCGACGAGGACCTCACCGGGTTTGAGAAAAGGGTCCTCGCGCGGCAGCTTCTCCGCGATGCGCTTCGGAGCATGCTTCGCATAGATCTCAAGGATCAGCGGCAGGACCGGCCGGTGGGTGCAGCAGATGACCGGCTTGCCCTTCTCCAACAGCTTCTCGATGAAGCGAGAGGTCTTGTCCGGGTCCGCGGTGCTCGCCTTCTCACTCAGGCACGAGGCCCTCCGGATCGATTTGCCAGTCGCTGCGGACAGCGGAGCGAGCGTGGCCATGCACCGCTTCCAGGGGCTCGAGATCAGCTTCTTCGTCCCCCACGCTGAAAGCAGTCCGGTCAGTGCCATGGCCTGGCGGGTCCCCAGGGCCAGCAGCGGGCGCACATGCTCCGTCTCATGCCACTTCGCCCGGGGGAATGCCTTCCCATGGCGGACGAGAATGAGTGGCCAGGCACGCAGAGCATCGGTTGAATCGAACTTCTCCAGCGCATCGAGCTGGTCGCGATCGGCGTAGGATGTCAGCTTCGTTCGCGCCTCACCGACGGGAAACCACTCCACCTTGTCGACCTCGCGTCGGTTCATCGGTGCGAAGGTATGTTCGCCCTTGACCTGTGCTGACCAGTAGAAGACCTTTTTGAGGTTCTTTCCGCCGACCATGTATTCCGCCGGGGGCAGGGGAATGCCGAGGGTGATGTCGAGTCCCGTCTCCTCCTTGACCTCGCGAATCGCAGTCTCCGGAAGGGTCTCGCCCGATTCCACCTTGCCCTTGGGCCAGGACCAGTCGTTGTAGCGGGGGCGGTGGATGAGTGCGACTTCGAGACCGTCATCGCCCTTGCGCCAGCACAGGGCGCCGGCGGCGAGGACATCGGCGGTGACTCGCGAGGACGCCTGCGCGGAACCGACCGATCTCGCACTCACGCCTCGTCCCCGATCTGTCGTCGTTCGCGATGTCGGCGGATGAGCTCCGTCTGGTACTCGGTGAGACGGTTGCCCTCGTCATCGCAGGTGCTGCGCGTCCACTTGCCGTCGCTGGCGAGCACGAACGCCGAGGTGGTGTCGGCGAAGGCGAGGTCGAAGAGTTCGATGACCTCGGCTTTGTGATTGTCGGCGATGAGCTCGACGAGGGTTTCGACGCGACGGTCGAGGTTGCGGTGCATCATGTCGGCCGATCCGATGTAGACGAGAGGATCGCCGCCGTGGCCGAAGACGAAGGCCCGCGAGTGCTCGAGGAAGCGGCCGAGCACGGAGCGGACAGTGATGTTCTCACTCACTCCGGGGATGCCCGGCCGCAGTGCGCAGATGCCGCGGACGAAGACCTCGACCTGGACTCCGGCCCGTGACGCCATGTAGAGGGCATCGATGATCGCCTCGTCGACGATGGAGTTGACCTTGATCCGGATCATGCCGGCACCACCGGCCTCGGCGATGGCGATCTCTTTGTTGATGAGTTCGGTCAGCCCCGAACGGACTCGGGTGGGAGCCACGAGCAGGCGTGAGTATTCGGCCAGGGGTGCGTAGCCCGAGAGCTGGTTGAACAGCTTCGTCAGGTCATCGGCGACGTTCTTGTCCTTGGTCAGCAGCCCGAAGTCCTCGTAACCGCGAGCGGTCTTCGGGTGGTAGTTGCCGGTGCCGACGTGGCAGTAGCGGGCCAGCCCCTCGGCTTCCTGGCGGACGACGAGGGAGAGCTTCGCGTGGGTCTTGAGGCCGACGATCCCGTAGACGACGTGGACGCCGGCGCGTTCGAGTTTGCGCGCCCACGTGATGTTGGCCTCTTCGTCGAAGCGGGCCTTGATCTCCACGACCGCGAGAACCTGAATGCCTGCCTGCGCCGCGTCGACGAGGGCGTCGATGATCGGGGAGTCGCCGGAGGTGCGGTAGAGCGTCTGCTTGATGGCGAGCACGTTCTTGTCCGCTGCCGCCTGTTCGAGGAAGGCCTGCACGCTTGTAGAGAACGAGTCGTAGGGATGGTGGAGGAGAATGTCGCGGTTGCCCACGGCGGCGAAGACGTCGACCTGGTCGCTGGATTCGCGCAGCGACAGGTCCTTATTCATCTGCGGGACCATCTTGCGGAAGTGCAGGTCATCGCGGGGGACGTCGGCGATGTCGGACAAGCCGGAGAGGTCGAGCGGGGTGGGCAGCTGGTAGATCTCGTTCTCATCGATGCCGAGTTCGTCCATGAGCATCTCGCGCACGCGCGGGTGGATGTTCTCCGTGATCTCCAACCGGACGGCGGGGCCGAAGCGACGTCGCAGGAGTTCCTTCTCCAGGGCCTTGAGGAGGTTCTCCGCATCATCCTCCTCGACCTCGACGTCCTCATTGCGGGTCACCCGGAAGGTCGAGTGGTGGATGATCTCCATACCCTCGAAGAGAGTGTCGAGGTGTTCGGCGATGATGTCCTCGAGCGCGACGAAGCGGGCGGGAACATCGCGGCCCACGGGGCGGTCCGACTCAGCAGCGACGTTGAAGAAGCGAGGCAGGCGCGGCGGCACCTTGACCCGGGCGAAGAGCTGCTTGCCGGTTTCCGGATAGCGCAGCAGCACGCCGAGGTTGAGGGAGAGCCCCGAGATGTAGGGGAACGGGTGGGCCGGGTCCACAGCGAGAGGGGTGAGGACGGGGAAGACGTGGCCGGCGAAGAATTCATCGACTCGGGCGCGTTCGTCCTCGGTGAGCTCGTCCACCTGGACCTTCGTGATCGACTCCGCATCGAGGCGGGGGCCGATGTCGTCCTTGAGCAGGGCGGCATGGCGGGTCATGAGTTCGTGGGCGCGGACACCGATCGCGTGCATGACCTGCAACGGCATCCGGCCGGTGACGCTGGGCACGGCCAGGCCGGTGTTGATGCGGCGTTTGAGGCCGGCGACGCGGACCATGAAGAACTCGTCGAGGTTGGTCGCGAAGATGGAGAGGAATCGAACCCGTTCCAACAGCGGCATATCAGGGTCGGAGGCAAGATCGAGGACACGCTCGTTGAACGCCAGCCAGCTGAGTTCCCGGTCGAGGAATCGGTCCTCCGGATCCGGCAGACCCAGTTCCGCTCCGACTGCAGTGATGTCGTACATCGCTCTACTCCTGATTGCGTTCGGTCGAGGAAGCCGGCGCATAGGACACGTGCGCCACCGCGACATGGAATCCCAGCCGCTCGTACAAGCCTAGCGCCGGTGCATTATCGGACTCGACGTAGAGTTCGATCACGTTCGCGCCGGCGGCGACCATCCGGCGCATGCCCTCGATGGTCAGTGCCTTGCCCACGCCCTTGGCATGAATGCTCGGGTCGACCCCGACGACATAGACCTCGCCGAGGCGGCCCTCAACGTCTGAGTCCGTGAGCTTGGTCTGGTGGAATCCGATGATCTGATCATCCCGGATGGCCAGGATCACCGAATCCGGGTCGAAGTCGGGTGCCTGCGTGATCTCAGCGAAGTCCTCCGGCGTCTGCGATCCCTGCTCGGGATGCCAGTCGAAGGCTGCGTTGTTGACTCGCCGCCAGCCGTCCTCATCGCCGGGGGCGAAGGAGCGGATGGTGATGCCATCCGGCGCTGATGTCTGCGGTAGGTCGTCGAGGCTGAGACCCGAATCGGTGCGCATCTGATAGAGCACCCGGTCGCGCCCGAGCCCGTGCTTGTTCGCCAGTGCCTGGGCTGCAGGGTGGTCGCCGTGTGACCAGCACCAGGAGGAGGGCTCTTCGTCGAGGATCGCCGACAGCAGTGCCTGGCCATGGCCGCGTCCGCGGTGGTCGGGGGCGATGAGGAACTCGGCCGCATGCCGATCGCCCTGGAGGGCACGGATGCCGAACCCGACGAGAGTCTCGCCGCCCGGTCCGGTGGTGATGTCGGTGCTGCCATCGGCATAGACCCGCCATACGCTCGAAGCCGTCGGGGCAGAATGAGATTTCTCGTCGCCGGTGGCGATGGCCAGGAGTCCGCCGGAGATCTCAGCGGACCCATCGGCTGCTGCCACGCGGTCGAGGAAGGTCAGCTCCGCCTCGGCGAGGGTGGTGATCGGTGAACTGGTCACGGCTCCACTTGCTTCGATTCTCATCCCTGCACGTCCTCCTCGGTCGATTCTGCTTCTGGTTGTTCGTGCCCCGACGTTTCGTCAGTACCCGACGCTTCGTCAGTACCCGACGCTTCGTCAGTACCCGACTCTGCCCCATCGCCGTGTGCGGCCGCGGAGTCGGGACTGAAACGGTAGCCGACGTAGCGGACGGTGTGGATGGCGTTCTCGAAGTCTTTGCCGAGTTTCGCACGCACGCGACGGACATGCACATCGACGGTGCGGGTTCCGCCGAAATAGTCATCGCCCCACACTGCGAACAGGATCTCGTCGCGGGTGAAGACGCGTTCGGGGTGCATCGCGAAGAACTTCAGCAAACCGAATTCGCGGTAGGTCAGGTCGAGGCTGCGCTCGCCCAGGTGCGCGGTGAATGCGGTTTCGTCGATGCGCAGGGCCCCGCTGAGAACGATCATTGGCTCGCCTGCGCTCGTCCAGGGACCGCTGGCGCTCCAGGACGGGCTATCGGGCTGCGCTCCTCCTGGCCCGGCCGCCGAGCCGGTTGTGCTCACGCCGGATCCGCCTCCCCACGGTGTGGCGCCCTGTGGCACCTGTGTTCGGTGGTGATCACGTGCCAGACGCAGGCGGGCCTCCACCTCGGCAGGGCCGGCAGTGGTGAGGACGATGTCGGAGACGTTCCATTTCGCCGAGGTGGTGGCCAGTCCGCCTTCGCTGAGCACAACGATGATGGGAGCTGCCAGGCACAACTGCGCCACCACCTCGGCGATGGCAGGCGCCAGGGACAGGTCGAGGCAGGCGTCGGCGACGACGATGTCGGCAGTCACCGAGTCGGTGTCTGCCCGCCTCAGCTGATCGAGGCTGAGGCGTTCGACCTGGTGGCCGAGGTACTGCAGGCACGCTGGGGCCAGAGGGGAATCGAGCCGGGATGCGGGGCAGATGTGCAGGATTCGCATGTGCAGGCATCCACCTCCTCGGGCTCGGGGCGGCCGCCCAAGCTGCGGCCTGGGGAAAGTATACCGAGCCTGTATTCGTCAAGCCGAACATTCATGAGCCGGTCTGCGAACATCGGCGGGGATCGCCGATCTCGGCTCAAATCGCGTCGTTGCGGCCGAGTAAGGCACCATAGTGCTGTGATCAGATGGATTCGAGTAGCTGTCGCCCTGGTATTGGCTCTGGCCCTCAGTGCCTCCGTGTACTGGGGCTACACCTTGTTCCTGCTGGCGACCGGACTCATCGTCTTCGGCGTCGCCTACGGATGGCCCCGGCTGACGGACTCCCCTCAGCCGCGCGCGACGTCAATCATGCTCGGCCTCTTCGGTGTGGCGGGACTCATCGCGGCGTTTCGCGACGACGCCGCACCCTATCTTGACTGGCTTCCGGTCCTGGCGGGCCTGGGCCTGCTGTGGACATTCGTGCAGAACCTCACGCGCGGTATCGGGGCATCGGACGCCGTAGCCAACGTCTCAGCCCAAGTCGCGGGCGTGGTCATCGCACTGTCCGCGAGCACCTGGGTCGCGGCGATCACCGTGCCCGGCGACAAGGAAGCCATCGTCGTCGGCCTCGTCTCGCTCATCGTCGCCGGTTGTATGACAGCCCTGCCCTGGCCTGCGATCTACACCTCTCCGCTGGCGATTGCGATGTCGACTGCGGTCGCCGGGATCCTCGCGGTCCTCATCTTCAAGGACGCTCTCAGCTGGCCCGTGTCGCTGGCCCTCGGCGCCATCATGGGACTGTTGGTCGCTGGTGTCGACCGCATGCTCGGGCTCATCGCCTACTCCCAGTACCAGGCCGTGAGCCTCGAGATCGCCCAGAACATCGAGCTGAAGAAGAGCGTGGAGAAGGCCCGCAGCTTCGCCGTTCAGCTCGCACTCGGAGCTACTCCCATCGCCCTCGGTGGTGTCGTCGTCTACTCCCTGGAACGCATCGCTTTCTGAAGTTCGACGTGAAGTTGGATGCGGAGTCCGACACGGTGAGCGCGACTCTGCGCTGAAGCCGGGCTCAGAGTTTGGGCGGGGTGGGCGGAGAGCTGTGGGGAAATGTAGACTGAGGGTATGGAAAACCTTGTCGCTCTCGAAATCTTCTTCTCCAGTCTCGTCGGCATTGCCGCACTCGGCGCCCTGGGCGTCGGAGTCAAGGTCGTCACGGCGCTGTTCAAAGACAATCGCTGAACTCGATGATCGAACTTGATTCCTCGGTCCATCCCGAGCTCGTTCCCCTGTCCTGGCTGATCGGTTCGTGGGAAGGTGTGGGAGTCGTCGGCTATGCGGACACTCCCGAGAAGCAGTTCGGCCAACGGGTCGACTTCATCGCCCACCCCGATACACCCTTCCTGCAGTACACCGCGCATGCGTGGCTGCTGACCGAAGACGGTGAACTGGAATCGACGCTGACCCTGGAGACGGGGATCTGGCAGCTCGTGCGTCCGCGCGATGCCGGTGATGTGGGCCCGGGAATGCTCGTGCCCACCGAAGAGCCCAGCTTCACCTCGGCGGCCGCCGTCGACACACTGCGCACGAACGATGACGGATTCGAGATCGAAGCCGAAATCGTCCACCCGCACGGTGTGATGGAACTCTACGCAGGCCACGTCAAGGGCCCGCGTGTCGACCTCTCGACCGACATCGTCGCCCGGACCAAGACCGCGAAGGAGTACACGGCTTCGACCCGCATGTACGGCCTCGTCGGCGGGGAGCTCATGTGGGCCTGGGATATGGCCGCACTGGGCCACGAGCTCGCCACGCATTCCTCCGCCCGATTGAAGAAGATTGCCTGATATGACTGCCTCATCGCTGAGTCGCCCACTGAGTTCCACAGCGGTCTTCGGCGCCGACGAGCTGGCGCACACCCCCGCGCACTACGGTTCGCCGCTGCGCGAGCAGCGGGCACTGCTTGAAAAGGGCGCCATCGTCGATCTGCCGCACCTGCGGGTTCTGCGTATGACCGGAGCCGACCGTCTCACCTGGCTGAACTCCATCACTACGCAGAAGCTCGACACACTGGCGCCGGGAGTCTCCACCGAGACCCTGGTGCTTGACCCGAACGGTCGCATCGAAGGCTGGTTGAAGCTCGTCGACGATGGTGAGTCGCTCTGGGCGATCAGCGAACTGCACACCGACGAGACCCTCGAATTCCTCCGCAAGATGGTCTTCATGATGCGGGTGAGCATCGACGACGTCAGCGATGAGTTCCAATGCATCGGCGGCGTCGTGACGTTGCCCGACAGCCTGCCCGTGACCCAGCTGTACTCCGACCCCTGGCCGCATATCGGCACCGGTTCGGCCTCGTACGCGCAGGTTGACCTCGGCCTCGAGGTGGCAGGGGAGGACCACCCCGGACTCGAGACTCAGTTCGTCATCGGCATCATCAGACGCACGGACCTGCAGGCCACCTCGGCGAGCGAATTCCAGATGGCCGGGTACGACGCCTGGGAAGCCGTGCGGATCGCCGCCTGGCGGCCGGGTGTCAACGAGATCGACCACAAGTCGCTCGTCGGCGAACTCGACCTGCTGCGGACCTCGGTGCACCTGGCCAAGGGCTGCTACCGCGGTCAGGAGGCCGTGGCCCGCGTACACAACCTGGGGCAGCCGCCTCGGCGGCTCGTCTTCGTCCACCTCGACGGATCCGGGCACATTCAGCCCGAGGCCGGTGCCGAGGTGCTCGCCGAGGTCCGCGGTTCCGAGCGGTCCGTGGGCCAGCTGACCTCGGTCGCCCTGCACTGGGAACTCGGGCCGATCGGCCTGGCCGTGGTCAAGCGCAATCTGGGTGCCGAGGCCGAACTCAGTTTCGATCTGGGCGACGACGCGCCCCGCGTGGCCGGGGCCCAGGAGACGATCGTCGCGCCCGTGCGTGAACACGACATCGAACTTCCGGGACGCAACAAGGACACCGACATGCGGAATCAGCACCGCTGAGTTTCTCCCTCAGCGGAATCGGTGTCGGAACTCTCCTCGGCTGCAGATCCGCTCACCGGCCTCTGTGTCCGAAGCCACACAATTCGGCGTTCGACCGCCCCGATTTCAGGTATTCTGCGATGCCGACGTCGGCATTTGAGACCGCATAGACGACAACGAATTTCGAATCTCCGCATTCCCCGACGGGTGCAATCTGCTCAACCTGCGGACGGCAAGTGACAAGAACCGTCGTGAGGCCCTATTCTTCCGGTTATGACAGCTTTGGAAATTGGCGGCGAAGCTCTGCCGCAGGAACGTAAGATCGTCACCGAGATCCCCGGGCCGAAGTCCCGTGAGATCGAGGCGCGTCGCCAGTCGGCAGTGGCCCCGGGAGTCGGTTCCAGCCTCCCCGCCTATGTGGTGGCAGCCGGCGGCGGAATCCTCAAGGACGTCGATGGCAACCAGATCATCGACCTGGGAGCCGGCATCGCCGTGACGACGGCAGGCAACTCGAACCCACGAGTCGTCAAGGCCGCCACCGAGCAGCTCCAGTCCTTCACCCACACCTGCTTCATGGTCAACCCCTATGAGGGCTACGTCGAGGTCGCCGAGGCGCTCAACCGTCTGACCCCGGGCGATCACGAGAAGCGCTCCATCCTGCTCAACTCCGGCGCCGAGGCTGTCGAGAACGCCGTCAAGATCGCTCGCGCCCACACCGGCCGGGACGCCGTCGTCGTCTTCGACCACGCCTACCACGGCCGCACCAACCTGACCATGTCGATGACTGCGAAGGCCAATCCCTACAAGGCCGGCTTCGGTCCCTTCGCCGGTGAGGTCTACCGAGCACCCATGTCCTACCCGTTCCGCGACAACGACGCGGCCGGGACCAAGGTCAGCGGCGAGGAAGCGGCCAAGCGCGTCATCACCATGATCGAGAAGCAGATCGGCGCCGAGCATGTCGCCGCGATCGTCATCGAGCCCATTCAGGGTGAGGGCGGCTTCATCGTACCGGCCGAGGGCTTCCTGCCTGCGCTCGTCGAGTTCGCGAAGGACAAGGGCATCGTCTTCGTCGCCGACGAGGTCCAGGCCGGCTTCGCCCGCACGGGCAAGATGTTCGCCTCCGAATGGGAAGAGATCGTCCCCGACATCATCACCACCGCCAAGGGCATCGCCGGCGGCCTGCCGCTTTCGGGCGTGACCGGTCGCGCGGAGATCATGGACTCGGTCGGACCGGGTCGGCTCGGCGGAACCTACGGCGGCAACCCCGTTGCCTGTGCGGCAGCGCTCGGCGCCATCGCCTCCTATGAGGAAGACGGACTCGTCGACAATGCTGTGCACATCGGCGAGATCGTCACCGATCGCCTCACCAAGCTGCAGAGCAAGTACCCGGAGGTCGGTGACGTCCGCGGCCGCGGCGCCATGATCGCCGCCGAGTTCGTTGCGCATGACTCGATCGATCCGAACCCGGACCTGGTCAAGAAGATCGCAGACTACTGCGCGAAGAACGGTGTCCTCGTGCTCACCACGGGAACCTTCGGCAACATCCTGCGCTTCCTGCCGCCGCTGACGATCTCCGATGAGCTGCTCAATGACGCCTTCGACGTCATCGACGAGGCTGTCGCCGCTTCTGTCGGCTGAGCCGATTCGCTGCACTGAACCGGCGCTTGCGTTGACTACAGTGGGCCTATGAGCGAAACGAATGCCCTGCGCGTCTCCCGTCTGCTGCGGGAGACCGCAGGGTTTCTGCTTCCCCTGACTCAAACCGATGCTGACGTCGAGGTGACTCGCATCGAGTTCGACCTCGACCTCCGAGGCGCGACTGCCGACCTCAAGTCCCCTGCTGATCGTGCCGGAGCGGTCGTCCTCGTCACAGAAGCCGTGGATGGTCCGGTGGGGCTCGATACGATCCGTGAGAGGTACTTCTGTGCAGCGGCCCTGATCGTTCCCCCGGGAACGCATACCCATCTCGGGCAGGGAACAGATGCAGCAGCGTCGCCCATTCTGCTCGAGCGGTCCACAGGTGTGACATGGTCGGAGGTGCTGGTGCATCTGCGTCAGCTCAACGAGGGTGCATCGAGCGCTCTGGCCTGGCCTGATGTCGATGATCTCAGTGCACTGACTGCGGTCATCGCGGAGATGACAGGGGCCTCCATCACGATCGAGGATCCCGACTCGCGTGTGCTTGCGCACTCCAACCTCGGCGATGAGATCGACGATATTCGACGGGAGACGATCCTGTCCGGTGCGATTCCAGATTGGCGGATTGCCGAGCTCGAGGAGTCCGGGTTCCTCGACGTCGTCCGCCGCTCGACCGACGTCGTCGAGCGGTCTGCGGCGGGATCCACTCCTGCCCGTTCTGTCATCGCACTGCGCAGCGAGGGCGAGCTGCTCGGCACGATCTGGGCCGCCTACCCGGATTCGGTGGATCCCGCATCTCTGCGCGACGTCCTCCGGGATGCGGCCCGTGCCGCGATTCCCGTGATGCTGCGAACCCTGCGACGGTCCCCGTTCGAGAAGCGGATCCGTCGCGAGGCCCTCGGCTCGATCCTCGACGGCTCGCCGGACTTGGGCCCGGCCGCGACCCTGCTCGCGCTGCCCTTCTCGGGGCATTACGCAACCCTGGCCTTCGCCGAGGTGGCCCCCGACCGTGAGCCCGTTCTCCGGTTCCATCTGCGGGCGGCCTTCGCCGACGCCGTCCTCGCCCACGACCCTGTGCACGGGCACCTGGCCGTGCTCGTGCACATGGCTGAGAGCCTCTCCGCGGCCGAGATCAAGACTCATGTCGCCTCGACGCTGCACCGGTCTCTGCCTCCCACCGAATCGCTGAACTTCGGCGTCGGTGCAGCTGTTGAACGCCTCGATCATGTTCATCGATCATGGACCGAAGCGGTCTACGTCGTTGATGCCCTGCTGGCGCGGGAATCGAATGTCGTGGTGGGCGGCGATGGTCCATCCGGAGCCCGTGCTGCGGGGCCGAGCGCTGGTCCCTCCGGCGAGCTGGTCCGCGGAGCAAGTGCAGAGGACGTCGCGGCCGAACTCGTCGGGCTCGAAGCCGCTGACGCGCTGCTGTCCGTGGGGCCTCGCATCACGGAGCCCGCCCACGTCCTTGCCAACCATGATGAGAGACACCAAGGGCAGCTGCTCGAGACTCTGCGCGTGTACTTCGCGACTGTCGGCAACTCCGCGGAGGCCTCCCGCCGTCTGCATGTCCACACGAATTCGCTGCGGCATCGCCTCAACCGGATCGAGGAGATCACAGGACTGTCGACCGCGGATCGGGCCGGTCGCCTGTGGCTGGAGCTCGCGGTGCTCGTCTTCGATCGCGAACACGGCTGACTCAGCTGTGTCGCACCACTGCCAGCAGCAGGACCGCGGCTGCTGTGTATCTCAACGCTGACGCACCGTCGCCGTCTGATCAGCGACGTCGGAGATTCCCAACCGCTGTCGTGAGTGCTCAAGGGCTGTGCTGACCACGTGGACCTTGTGGTGATCGTACAATCGCTTTCGGCCAAGATTGGCAGATTATTGTCCGTTCATCCTGGTGCCTGCGTCCTAGAGTGACACCACACCACTAACGAAGGACAGCATGCACAAGACTCAGTCGGGGCCGTCGGCCCAGGTCAGCCGGGATCGCGTGATCAGGGCAGTAGCGAATAGTTCCGCGGGCGCGAACGGTCCAAGCAGACTGATTCCGACTCTCGATGACACGACGCCGGTGATCGGCCTCATCGACCTCGACCACATTGCCGACGCCTACGAGCAGCTGACCTCGGCATTCGCCGGCGAGCACGAGGTCCTCCATGCTGTGGCATGCAAGGCTGTACCGCTGAAGCCGCTGCTGAGCTTCTACGCCGAGGCGGGTGGCGGCTGTGAGGTCGCCAGCCCCGGTGAGCTCGAGCTGGCCCTCGCCGCGGGCTTCGCTCCAGAGGCCATCGTCTTCGACTCCCCGGCGAAGACCCTGACCGAGCTGCGCCGGGCTGTCGAACTCGGGGTGTCGATGAACATCGACAATTTCGATGAGCTCGAACGACTCGACGCGCTCCTCGAAGGGCAGACCACCTCGGCGAGGGTGGGGATCCGGATCAATCCGCAATCGGGAACGGGGACGATCGGTGCGCTGTCCACTGCCACCCAGACCTCGAAGTTCGGCATCGGGCTGGCCGACCCTGGGGCTCGCGAGGCACTCATTGAGGCTTACCTAGCACGTCCCTGGCTCACCCAGATCCACGTGCACTCGGGCTCCCAGGGCGTCAGCCTTGACCAGGCCGCCGAAGGCGTCGCCGCGATCGTCGAGCTGGCGCAGGAGATCAACGCCCGCGCCGCAGAGCGGAATGCGACGTCATCCCAGGTGCACGGGCGGGACCGCCAGATCACGCGCATCGACATCGGCGGGGGACTGCCGGTGAACTTCGCCGGGGAGGACATCACCCCGACATTCGCCGAATACCGGGCTGTGCTCGAAGCCCACGTTCCCGAGTTGTTCGACTTCGACATCATCACAGAATTCGGACGTGCGCTTCTGGCCAAGGCCGGCACCATACTCACCCACGTCGAATACGCGAAGACCACAGGCGGCCGCCGCATCGCCATGACCCACGCCGGCGTCCAGGTCGCCACCCGCACGGCCTATGCGCCCGACGACTGGCCGCTGCGAATCCTCCCGTTCCACCCTGACGGCAGTCCCAAGACCGCCGAGGCGGTTCCCACCGATGTCGCCGGTCCTGCCTGCTTCGCCGGTGACCTCCTGGCCCGTGACCGCATGCTGCCGCGCCTCGACGCCGGCGACATCGTGGCCGTGCCCGACACCGGGGCCTACTACTTCTCCAACCCGTTCTCCTACAACCTGCTCCCGCGGGTGCCGATCTTCGGATACCGCACGGTGCCGAGCACCCCGGGCACGGGCAGAGCCGGAACGGGCGCTGCGACCGGCGACGGTGACGCCGGAACGGGCGCCGACGCCGCCCCCGGCGTCCACGAGGGGGAGGTCGAATTCTCGCTCATCCGGCGTGCTCAGAGTCTCGACGAGATCCTCGCCGAGGCGACCTAGGGCGACTAGGGGATGCCGCTGCCGAGCACTGCAGTTCGGTGAGCCGACGGATCGGACCTGCAGGTGCAGGGATCCGGATACCGTTCGTCCAGTGGTGTTAACGATTCAGCAAACTTTCAGCTTGGGGCTTCGTGAGACGACGTTTTCCGCTTAGTCTCTACTGAAGGCGGTCGAGTAAAGAACAACTCGGCCTGGGACATCAAACCGGAAGAGTGGATCAGATGATGAATATCAGACGTATGACAGTTGCGGCTGTGGCAGCGCTCGCGCTGACGCTGTCGGCTTGCGGCTCGAGCGGCGGCAGTGACGGCGGCGACGATCAGACCACAAACGACCTGACCTTCGGCACGGGTGGCACCTCGGGAACCTACTATCCTCTCGGCGGAGAGCTGGCGACGATCTTCGAAGACAATGTCGACGGTCTCACCGTCAACTATGTGGAGTCCGGTGCCTCGGCTGAGAACCTCGGCAAGATCTACCAGGGTGAGTGGCAGCTGGGCTTCACGCAGAGCGACACCGCGAACAATGCTGTCAATGGCGAGCTCGAGGACCTCGACGGCACGAAGATCGACAATGTCGGATGGATCGCCTCGCTCTATCCCGAAGCCGCACATATCATCGTGCGAGAGGATTCCGGTATCAAGTCCGTCAAGGACCTCAAGGGCAAGAAGATCGCTGTCGGTGACGCCGGCTCCGGTACCCGCGCGATCTCGGATGCGATACTCGACGCCGCAGGCATCGGCGAGTCGGACTACACGCCGGAGATAACCGATTTCGGGGCATCGACCGATATGCTCGCAGACAAGCAGATCGACGCCACGATCTTCGTCGTCGGCACGCCTGTGGCCGGGCTGACGCAGCTGGCGGCGACCACCGACGTCAAGCTCCTCGGCCTCGACAAGGAAACGACATCGGCAATTGAAGAGGACAGCGGTGCCGAGTCCTACGACATCCCTGCTGACGCCTATGACTTCCTGAAGGAGGACGTGCCCACGGTGTCGGTCTTCGCCTCCTTGGTGGCCTCCACGGACCAGGTCAGCGAGGACACTGCCTACAATATGACCAAGGTGCTGTTCGAGAACTCCGACAAGGTCACTCTGGATGTCGGGAAACTGATCACCAAGGACACCGCAATGCTGGGCATCGGCGATGTGCCGCTGCATCCCGGAGCCCAGAAGTACTACGAAGAAGAGGGCATTGACCTGCCGTGAGTGAGCACCCGACACCGCCCCGGCCATCCGAGTCCTCGGCCGGGGCGGTCGCCGAGCAGACTGCGAAGGCGGAGCAGGCATCCGCCGAGGTCCTTCGCAAGGTAGACACCTCGAGTCGTTTCCGCACGAATCTCGGGTGGTGGGCGTGGGTGATCGGCGGCATCTGCATCGCCTTCACCTTGTACCACCTCTACGCAGCGCTGGAGCGTCCATTCAACACCTGGATGCACTCGTCCCTGCACCTTGCGGGCGCGACTGCCCTGATCTTCTTCCTCTACCCGGCCAGCAAGAGGCTGCTCGACGCACCAGCCAGCGGAAACCGGGTTGCGGATGTCCTCATCGGTCGCGGCAAGGGGATCCCCTGGTACGACGTCCTTCTCGGGCTGGCAGCTCTCGCCTGCAATCTCTACGTGTTCTTCGACTACACGCGCCTGGTGAGCAACTCGGTGCAGATTCTCGGGTACTCAGACCTCGACTTCGTCGTGGCAGTACTCGGCGTGCTTCTCATCCTCGAAGCCACACGCCGATGCGTCGGTCTGCCGATTGTCATCATCGCCGGCGTCGCCCTTCTCTACGGTCTCTTCGGCAACTATCTCCCGGTGTTCAGACACTCGGGACAGAGCGTCGAAGATCTCGCCACGAACATGTTCCTGTCGAGCGGCGGTGGCATCTTCGGCACACCGATCCAAGTGTCGGCGAACTTCATCTTCCTGTTCCTGTTCTTCGCGGTGATGCTCGTCCATACGAACATCGGTCAGTTCTTCAATGATCTCGCTTTCCGACTGACCGGCAGGTTCACCGGCGGCCCGGCGAAGGCGGCCGTGGTGGCCTCGGGCCTGCAGGGCATGGTCTCGGGCTCATCGGTGGCGAACACGGTCGCCTCGGGGTCGTTCACTATTCCGCTGATGAAGAGGGCCGGGTTCAAACCCCATTTCGCCGCCGCAACCGAGGCCACGGCCTCGACCGGCGGCCAGCTCATGCCACCGATCATGGGCGCGGCGGCGTTCATCATGGCTCAGAACGTGCCCGACCTCGAATACAACGGGCTCATCGTCATCGCGATCATCCCCGCTCTCCTCTATTTCCTCGGAGCATTTCTCTCCATCCACTTCGAGGCAAAGACGACTGGCATCCTCGGAATGGCGAAGAGCAGCCTGCCCAACGGCATCGACCTGCTCAAGCGCTTGGATCTGCTGCTGCCCCTGGTCGTCATCATCCTCACACTGCTCTCCGGCATGTCGCCGATCCGAGCGGCCCTGTTCGGCATCGGCACGGGATTCATCCTCAGCTTCCTGCGCAAGGCCACCAGGCTTACGCCGCGGGCGTTCGTCGAGCTCCTCATCGGGGGCGCACGAACTGCGCTGCCAGTCATTGCAGCATGCGCGACTGCTGGGATCGTCGCAGGTACAGTCACAGTGACCGGCCTCGGCGGGCAGCTGGGCAAGGGACTCGTCGATCTGGCGGGCGGCAACTTCTTCATCGTTCTGTTCATGGTGATGATCGCTTGCCTGGTCCTCGGAATGGGGCTGCCGACGACAGCGAACTACGTGGTCACGGCCACCATCGCCGCCCCGATCCTGTACAACAACTTCGACGTTCCGCTCATTGCCGCGCACATGTTCGTATTCTTCTTCGGCATTCTCGCCGATATCACACCTCCTGTCTGTCTGGCAGCCTATGCCGGTGCGGGCATCGCGGGGGCGAACCCGATGCGCGCAGGAGTCACCGCGCTGCGGATTGCCATCGCGGGCTTCCTCATCCCCTATGTCTTCATCTTGGAGCCGGCGCTTTTGCTGCAGGGAAGCTGGCAGGACACGGTGATCGCCCTGATCACGCTGATCGTCGGTATGGTCGGGGTCGCGGCGGGTATGGCGGGCTACTACTTCGGCTCGGCGAACGTCGTCGAACGAGTGCTGCTTGTCGCCGGCGGCATAGCCTTGGTCTACCCGAGCCTGTGGATCTCGGCGGCGGGCCTGATTGTGCTGATCATCATCGCAATCGAGCAGAAAATGCGAAAGGCGACCACCTCTGAGCAGATCGCTGCGGGTCTCGCGGAGCAGAAGGACTGACTCCGAGGCGGATCGCGGTGCTGACGGTTCGTCGTCGGCACCGCTTGCCGGGGTGAGACTGTGCACTTCTCACAGTCAATCATGTGCGACATTGTGAGGTGTTGTGTCATTAACGCCGACGATCAGCCGTAAAGTGAGGCAGGACACAATGATTTGTCACAAGGTGCAGTGTGCGCCGGTGATGATCGAGTGCCGCTGAAATCACGGCCACCTCGAAGCGAAGGACAACGATGCTCACGAATCACAAGCTGCGCAGACGACTGGGCACGTGCCTTGCCGGCCTTGCGGCAATGGCTCTTGTCGGCACCATGGCGGCCGCACCAGCTCAAGCAGAGACCACAGAAGCCGCCGAGGATTCTAAGGTGCTGCGGATCGCCACGGACGGTTTCATCGATTCGTTCAACCCGTTCACCTCCTTCTACCTGCTGCCGACGAACTCGTTCCGGTACATGTACGAAAATCTCGTGAACAACAGCGCCGAAGACGCTCAGCCCACCGAGGGACTCGCCACTGAATGGGACACCGATTCCGAGGGCAAGGTCTGGACGTACAAGATGCGTCCCGATATGAAGTGGTCCGATGATGAACCACTCACCTCCAAAGACGTCGCCTGGACCTACAACCAGATGATGGAGAAGGACGAACTGTCGGTGGCCAACGGAGGACTCGTCGAGAACTTCGACAAGGTCGAGGCGCCCGATGACTCCACACTGGTCATCACGCTGAAGAATCCCCAGTCCAACAACCCCGGCCAGGAGATCCCGGTCGTGCCCGAGCATGTCTGGTCGAAGATCGACAAGCCCGGTGAGTTCAAGAACGACGAGAAGTCCGTGGGCTCGGGCCCGTTCCAGCTCGAGAGCTACGAGGCGAACAAGTCTGTCACTCTCAAGTCCAACCCGAACTTCTGGCGCGGCGAGCCCAAGGTCGATAAGATCCAGTACCGCTACTACACGAACTCCGATGCTCAGGTGCAGGCCATCCGCTCCGGCGAGGTCGACTTCATCACCGGACTGAGCCCGGAACAGTTCAAGGCCATCGAAGGTGCCGACAACGTCGAGACCAATGTCGGCAACGGGCGTCGCTTCCAGGGAATCTCCATCAACTCGGGAGTGGCCGATGCCAAGAACAACGAGTTCGGCACCGGCAACGAGGCGCTGAAGGACAAGAAGGTTCGTCAGGCCATCCGTGCTGGAATCGACATTGACACCCTGCGCGATCAGGTGCTGCAGGATTACGGTCAGCCGGCCACGAGCTTCATCCCCTCGGTCTACGAGAAGTGGGCACTGCCTGCCGACAACCCAGTGGTCTCCGGCTTCGACGTCGAGAAGGCGAAGAAGCTGCTCGACGAGGCTGGCTGGAAGGAAGGCTCCGACGGCATTCGCGAGAAGGACGGTGAGAAGCTCGAGCTGCGCTTCCTCACGGATGCCGACGCCACGACCGAACAGAACACGGCGAAGTTCCTCAAACCGTGGATGAAAGACATCGGCATCATGCTCAAGAACGAAGCCAGCGATGTCGACACCGTCTCGGAGCGGACCACCAAGGGCGACTACGACATGTACTTCTCCGGCTGGTCGATCAACCCGGATCCCGATTACCAACTCGGCATCAACACCTGCGACAGCCGTCCAGACGCCGACGGCAACGGCGGCACCTCGCAGGATGGCTACTGCAGCAAGGACTTCGACAAGCTGTACAAGCAGCAGCACGTCGAACTCGATGAGAAGAAGCGCGTGGACCTCGTGCATCAGGCTTTGGCCCAGCACTACGAGGACACAGCTTCGATCACGCTGTGGTATCCGAGCCAGCTCGAGGCCTTCCGCTCCGATCGGTTCACCGGCTTCACCAAACAGCCCACTGACGGCGGCATCATTGCCAACCAGGTCGGCTACTGGGGATACAGCTCGGTCGAACCCGTCAGCGAGGAGGACGCTTCCGGCGACGGTGGCGGCTTGGGCGCCGGCGGCTGGATCGGCATCGCTGCCGCAGCCATCGTGGTCATCGGCGGAGGCGGCTTCCTGATCAGCCGTCGCAAGAAATCCGACGATCGCGAATAGCCCCAGCCCCAGAACCATCGTCCCGAGCGTCGTGACCACGGCGCTCGGGACGATGGTCCTGCACCACCTGCTTCCCCAGCGAGACCAGGAGTTCTCCAGTGACAACACCGACACACGATCTCCCCACCCCTGCCGGTGGCCCTGACCCAGGAGGCTCCGGTGGCCAAACCGGTCGCGATATGGACGAGCCGCCGAAGGGCGGATCCTTCCTCGGTTACCTCCTGCGCAAACTCGGCGGCGCCCTGACCTCGATGGTTCTCGTCATCGTCCTCGGCTTCTTCGCCTTCCGGATGCTGCCCGGCGACCCCGTTCTCAAGATCGCCAAGGAACGGCCAATGAGCCCGGCACAGATCGCTGAGCTGCGCAGCCAGTACGGTCTCGACAAGCCGGTGATCGTCCAATTCTGGGACTATCTGGTCGGTATCTTCCGCGGCGACTTCGGCGAGAGCTATGTCTACCGCAAACCCGTTTCCGCGCTCATCGTCGAATACCTGGGACCCACGCTCCTGCTCACGGCCACCGCGGCCGTCATCGCGATCACGCTGGGCCTGTGGCTGGGCCAGCTCTCGGCCTGGCGCCGCAATTCGCTCTTCGACAAGATCGCCTCCTCGACCTCGCTCGTGTTCTGGTCGGTGCCCACCTTCTGGCTGGGCCTCATCCTCCTCATGATCTTCGGCGGCACCCTGCAGTGGCTGCCCACCGGCGGCATGATCACACCCGGGCTGGACCCTTGGTCATTCGCCGGCATCATCGACGTCATCAAGCACCTCATCCTTCCGGTCATCACGATGGTTGCTGTCGTCTATGCGCAGTTCCTCATGGTCATGCGCGCCTCGCTGATCGAAGAGATGAGTGAGGACTACCTGACCACAGCCCGAGCCAAGGGCCTGACCGAGGACGAAGTGCGCAAGAACCACGCGGTGCCCAACGCGCTGCTGCCCACGGTCACCGTCGTGTTCATGCACATCGGTGGGCTCATCGCCGGTGCCGTCACCGTCGAGGCCGTATTCTCCTGGCCCGGTCTGGGCAAGCTCACATTCGAAGCGATCAGCGGACCCGACCTGCCGCTGCTGCAGGGCACCTTCGTCGTGTTCTCGGCCATCATCATCGTCATGAACCTGGCGGCGGACATCGTCTACCGCTTTCTGGATCCACGAGTCAGGAGGGCATGATGAGCGATAGAACTCCCATCATCGACGGGGCCAAGCTCGTCCGCGAACGCCGACTGAACAATGCCAAGAAGAACTGGTCCCTGTTCCGCTCCGACATTCCTGCGATGGCCGGCGCGATCGTGCTCGTCTTCTTCATCCTCATCGCGATCTTCGCCCCACTCATCGCACCCGCGTCGATGCTCGACGTGACGAAGCAGCTCGACGTGCCCCGCTACGCCCCGCCGAGCCTCGCCCACCCGCTGGGCACCGACGATCTGGGACGCGAACTCTGGATCCGCATCCTCTGGGGAGCCCGGGTGTCCATCCTCGTCGGCGTCGCCGCCACGGTCATGTCGATGGTCATCGGCACCGTCATGGGTCTCGCAGCCGGACACTTCTCCGGGATCTTCGGTGCGATCGTCATGCGCATCATCGACTTCTTCATCGTTCTGCCCTCCCTGCTGCTGGCGATCGTCTTGTCCTCGGTCCTCGAACGCGGAGTCTTCACGATCGTCGTCGCCATCGGGCTGACCTCGTGGGCATCGACGGCGCGCATCGTGCGCTCCCAGACCTTGAGCGTGGAGTCCCGGCTTTACATCGAAAGGGCGCGCATCCTCGGCGCCGGACATCGCCACATCCTGTTCAAGCACATGCTGCCGGCAGTGATGCCGCTGGTGCTGGCGAACACGACCCTGACGGTCGGCAGTGCGATCATCGCCGAGTCGACCCTGTCCTTCTTAGGCTTGGGGGATACGAGCAAGGAGTCGTGGGGAACAATTCTGAAGAACTCGATGGACATCTCCGCCGCGACCTCGGGCTACTGGTGGTATGTGCTCACACCCGGAATCGCGATCCTGCTCGTGGTGCTCGCCTTCACGATGGTCGGACGCGCGTTCGAAGCCATCATCAACCCAGCCCTGAGGAGCCGCTGATGACCGACCTCAGCTTTGACAAGGTCTCGATCACCTACCGCTCGGTCTCGGCCCGTGGCGACGTCACCGCCGTCAGCGACATCAGTCTCGACCTGCCCACCGGCGCCACCCTCGGCATTGCTGGGGAGTCCGGATCGGGCAAGTCCACACTGATCATGTCGGTGCTGCGCCTGCTGCCCAAGTCCGCGCAGATCGACGGGCAGGTGAGCCTCGGCGGGAAGGACATCAATGATCTCAGCTTCGGCGAGATCCGGGCGGTGCGCTGGGCGCAGGCCTCGATCGTCTTCCAAGGCGCACTGCACTCGCTCAACCCGGTCCGCGAGGTGGGTGGACAGATCATCGAGGCACTCGTTCACCATGCGAAGAGCACCTGGACGACACCGGCCAAACGACGAGATCGGATGTTCGAACTGCTCGAGGAGGTCGACCTCGATAAGAGCAAGGCGGTGGCATATCCGCACGAACTCTCCGGTGGACAGAAGCAGCGGATCATGATCGCCATGGCCCTGGCCTGTGAACCGGACATCATCGTCGCCGACGAGCCGACCACCGCCCTCGACGTCATCGTGCAGAAGCAGATCCTCGAAGGCCTGGCCAGACTCGTGGACGAGCGTGGAATCTCCCTGCTGATGATCAGCCACGACCTCGCCGTGCTCTCCGCGGTGTGCGAGAACCTGGCGATCATGCGTTACGGAAAGCTCGTCGAATACGGTCCCAGCGACCAGGTCTGCCTGGATCCCACTGAGGATTACACGAAGCAGCTGGCCGGTGCTTTCCCGCAGATCGGGGACGCCGAGTCACGCATGAATCCGCGAACCCTCAAACCCGCCGAGGTGCGCCGGGCCCAGCCGTACACCAAGACCGACGAGGTGGTCCTCGAGGCCAAGAACCTCAACGTCTCCTTCGACACTCGGCAGGGGAGGGAGCGGGCCGTGCGTGACGTCGATCTGGCGCTGCACAAGGCGGAGATCCTCGCCGTCGTCGGCCAATCCGGGTCGGGGAAGACGACACTGGCCAGGTCCCTGCTCGGTCTGCAGGAGGTGGACCCGGGCTCGCAGATGGAGTTTGCCGGCCAGGCGCTGCCGAGAAGGGCGAAGGCGCTGCGGACCTTCCGTCGACAGGTGCAGATGATCCTCCAGGACCCCTCGGGCTCGCTCAACCCGAAGCGCAGCGTCTACGAGGCAGTGGTCGAGGGGCTGCGCGTGCAGAACATCACCGACAACGAATATGCCCGTGTCATCGGTGCTCTCGAGGCTGCCGAGCTGACGCCGGCTGCCGACTACCTCGAGTCGATTCCGCAGGAGCTCTCCGGCGGACAGCGGCAGAGGGTCGTCATCGCCGGAGCGCTCGCCCTCGACCCACAGGTGCTCATCGCCGATGAGCCGGTCGCCTCCCTCGACGCATCTGTGCGCGGAGAGATCCTGTCTCTGTTCCTGGCGCTGAAGAAGAACCTGGGCATGAGCGCCCTGATCATCACGCACGACCTCGGCCTGGCCTGGAACATCGCCGATACCGTGGCCGTGATGAAGAAGGGTGAGATCGTCGAATACGGCGATGTCGACACCGTGCTGGCGAACCCGCAGCACGCATACACGCAGGAACTCCTCGCCGCAGTTCCCCGATTGGGAAGTCAGAGCCTGGTCAAGCATGAATAGCCCGTACCTGGCCGCCTCGGCACGCAGCACACCAAGGTCCGCAGGCGTCAGCCCGTACCTCGACACTGCGCCGTTGCAGGCCGGCGACACCGTCCGCCTCATCGCACCCTCAGGGCCCACAGACGAAGAGTCCCTGCTGCGGGCGATCGCGCAGCTCGAATCCTGGGGGCTGCGCGTGGTCATCGGGGACAATGTGCGTGCTCATCATCCGCGCGTGAAGTACCTGGCGGGCACCGACGAGCAGCGTAGAGCCGACCTCGTCGATGCCTGGTGTGACGATTCCGCCGCGGCAGTCATTGCTCTACGCGGCGGATTCGGGGCGATGCGTCTGCTCGACGGAATCGACTTCGACCTCATGCGCCGGCACGCTCTGCGACCCGACGGGCGGCCCAAGCTGCTTACCGGCTCCTCGGACATCACGGCACTCCACCAGGCCTGGGACCACCATCTGTCAGTGGCGACGCTGTTCTGCCCGATGGTCGGCAACGATCCGTTCAAGAACTCCACGGTCGTCCCCGCCGAGGTGGCCGACTGGCTGTTCGAACCCTGGGGTGGCCGCGAACTCGGGTTCCCCGCGGACGAGAACGCGGCGGGTGAGAACGCGGCGGGTGAGGACCCTGCGGCGGATGAGGATCCCGCGGCGGATGAGGACCCTGCCGCCGAGAAGTGGAAAGAATGGGCCGAAAGCACGGGGTCGAATCAGACCAAAACTTCCGCAACTACGCAGGTTGGCGTGAGCTCGGCCGCTCGTCGCCCACTCAGCAGGGCTCGGACGTTGGTTCCGGGCACGGCGAAGGGCCGCCTCGGCGGGGGAAACCTCAGTCTGGTTGCGGCCGGGATGGGAAGTCCGGAGCTGTCCGGGGTCCGTGAGCTGCGTGAACGCAGCGGACCCTCGATCCTCATGCTCGAGGACGTCGACGAGGAGCTCTACAGGCTCGACAACCTGCTCGTCCAGCTGGTCCGCGGCGGCTGGTTCGACTCGGCGGACGCGGTGGTGCTGGGGTCCTGGCAGGACTGCGCTGAGATCAACGAGGTCGAGGCACTGTTCATGGATTACCTCGGTGAGATGGGCATTCCGATCGTGAGCGAGATGGGCTTCGGGCATGACCCGGATGCGCCGAGCACGCCGCTGGGGGTCGCCGTCACGCTCGAGGCTCCTGCCCAGGGCAGACCTCGGATGTGGGTGGACGAGGCGTGATCTCGGATAATGGCCCGGCCGCAGCTGTGGGTGGACGGGGCGTGAGAGGACTGTGATGCTGGAAGACGTCGATGGAGAAGAGGAATTCGCACGATGACACAGGACATGAACATGGGGGCAACGCCGAACATGGGTGATGTGGACTTCGACCGACTGCCGGGAGTGCGCTTCAGCGCCCTGGCCTTCGATATCGACAGCGGTGAACGCGTGTTCGCCCACAACGTGAACGACGAACTCGACACCGCCAGCATGGGCAAGGTATTCCTCCTGCACACCGCCCTGCAGATGCACGTGGGCGGCACCCTCAACCTGTCAGAGCGCCTGTCGCGGCGGCCCTCGGAGCGGGTCGACGAATCCGGCATCTGGTACCTCATGGAGCAGGACGATCTGAGTGTCTATGACGTGGCCGTGCTCGTCGGAGCCTTCAGCGACAACTTCGCGACCAATGTGCTCATCCGCCGCGTCGGCCTCGAGAACGTCGCCCGTCAGGTTCACGATCTGGGATATCGCAACTCTGGCCTCCACGACTTCCTCCGCTGGCCCCGACCGGCGAAGGCGCCGCGCACCCTGTCGACGGGCACTGCGGCCGAGCTCAGCGACTTCATGGCCCGGCACGCGAAGGACGAGTTCTGGGATGAGTCGACGAACGAGATCTTCCGCCGCTGGTTGGGAGCCGGCGCGGACACCTCGATGGTCGCCTCGGCGTTCGACCTCGATCCGCTGGCCCACTACAACTATCAGCGTGACGTGTGGGTCTGGAACAAGACGGGCACGAACGGGACGATTCGGGCCGATGCCGGAATCGCGATGACACCGACGCGGCGGGTCGCCTACGCGGTGTTCGCGAACTGGGAGAAGGACACTGACCGGGTCGTCGATGTGATGCCGATCATGCGCGAAGCCGGCGACGCCATCCACCGATTCCTCTGAAAGGAGGCAGATAGATTTCCTCAAGATACGTTCGAACGTACGCACGGCTGCGTGCTGTTTCTCGAGTATTCTTGATGTCCTATGACCTCTTCGATCTACCTCACCGGCGAAGCGAAGGCACCGTCGAACAACCCGATCATGACGCAGTACGGGCTGTTCTTCATCGCCTTCGAGATCGAGGCGGACACACACCGAATCATCGATGTCGACTGCTCGGCGACGTTGGCCCTGACAAGGAAGTTCATCAGGGACCTGTTCACCGACGCGGACATCATGGACACCGGTCGACTCACGGAGGCGCTCACGGCCAGATACCACGGGTCCTCACAGAAGGCGCTGATTGCCGCGGTGAACAATGCGGCGAAGAAGTACCGAGAACTCCCAGTATCCGGCTGAGATGCTTTCCCGACCACGAAGATTGCCCGAGTCCTCTCCGGATCGGATCCGATCGACAACTGCACATGGCTTCACCTCGCTTCGCACGTGACATCCTCCGTGCGGGAACGCCCATTTTGGGGCATCCAGACGGACCGAGCTCGTTTCTGGACGGATCGAGTCCGCATCCGCACGGACCGGGCTCGCTCTTCGGGCGCCTCGGCCCCGTTCCCGGACGGACCAGGCCCGTTCCCGGATGGACCGGCGGCAGCAAGGTACGGCCCTATCCAACGAAGGAGTGTCGTTTGTGATCACGGACGGTTTTCTATTTATCAGCCTGCTGCTGGCGATATCGGCGGTTCTCGTCGTCGCTGGCCACAGTGGGAAGCTCAAGATATTCAAGTATGTTCCCGGGTTTGTCTTCCTCTACGTCGTGGCGGCCCTGCTCAACACCGTGGGTCTGTTCGACCACGATGCAATCGACGGAGTCGGGGACGGCCTGCAGGACGCCTTGCTGCCGGCGATGATCCTGCTTCTGCTCTTCAAGTGTGATGTGCGGCAGATCATCCGGCTCGGACCGAAGCTGCTGCTGACCTATGTGGTGACGGCTGTAAGCATCATCATCGGCTTCATCGTCGCCTATCTGATTCTTCATTCGGCACTGGCGCCGGAAGCGTGGAAGGGACTCGGTGCGCTCAACGCTTCATGGACCGGCGGATCGGCGAACATGGTCGCGGTCCAGGAGATTCTCGAAGCGCCCGAAGACATCTTCGGCTACGTACTCATCGTCGACACTGTGCTCTACTCCTTCTGGCTGCTCCTCATCTTCTCCTCGGTGACGGTCTCCGACAAGTTCAACCGGTGGACCAAGGCGGACACTTCGAAGTTCGACTTCGCTAAACGGGTCGGAGAAGAATCAGAGAAGCCGATGACGCTGCCCTCGATCATCGGTCTGCTCGGGTTCTCCCTGTTCGTCTCCGCTCTGGCCACCAAGGCGGGGGAGATGCTTCCGGAATTGGGCACGGTGGTCAACGGCACCGCCTGGACGATTCTCATCGTCAGTGTCTTCGGACTGGTCATCGGCTCGACTCGATGGGGACGGGCCGCGGGTTCGAGCCAACTCGCGACCATCATGCTCTATCTGATCATCGGCATCATCGCCTCGGGATCTGACTTCACATCTCTGGCCGAGGCCCCGCTCTATCTGGTCGCGGGCCTGATCGTTCTCTTCGTGCACATCGTCATTATGCTCATCTACGCGAAGCTGACGAAGACCGAACTATTCAGCATTGCCGTCTCGAGCACCGCAAACATCGGAGGGATTGCCTCGGCACCAGTGGTCGCCGGAGCCTTCAACAAGCAGCTTGTTCCGGTGGGTGTGCTCTTCGCGCTCATCGGCGCTTTCTCGGGCACCTTCCTGGGACTATTGGCGGCGCAGCTGATGTCGGTGACCGGATGACGACGTCCAAACTGAGGCCCGGATCCGGTAGCGTCTGCCTCATCGACAGCGCCCTGATCGTCTCACGCGGTGCCCCGCATCCCACAGCCATCAGGTACCGCACCCAGCACCCACGGCCAACCATCACCCGAACTGAAGGAGCATCCTCATGACATACGACGTCTTCGATGGACACAACGACCTCGCCTGGTACCTGCGCGAGGAACGCGACTACAGCGTTGACGGACTCAACGACCCCGACGTCTCGCCCTTCACCACGATGGATCAGCTGCGCGATGGCAGCGTCGCCGCCCAGTACTGGTCGGTCTACGTCCACTCCTCGATCACGGGTGCCGACGCGATCAAGGCCACCTGGGAGCAGATCGACGCAGTTCAACGTGTCGTCACCGCCTACCCGCAGCGACTCCAGTTCGCACGCACCGCCGCCGAGGTGGTCGCCGCCAGGGAAGCGGGAAAGGTGGCCTCGCTCATGGGCGTCGAAGGCGGGCAGCAGATCGACGAATCACTGGCCGTGCTCCGCTCCTATGCGCGGGCAGGGGCTAGGTACATGACCCTGACCTGGTCGACGACGCACTCGTGGGCCGACTCAGCCACGGACGAACCGCAGCATGGGGGCTTAAGCGAATTCGGCCGCGAAGTCGTTGCGGAGATGAACCGGATCGGCATGATCGTCGACCTCTCACACGTCGCACCCAGCGTCATGGGCCAGTCCCTGGACATCTCGACCCTGCCGGTGATCTTCAGCCACTCCTGTGCCTTCGGACTCAACCCGCATCCGCGCAACATCCCCGATGAGATCCTCGATCGGGTGCCCGGCAACGGGGGAGTGGCGATGATGACTTTCGTGCCCTCATTCGTGTCGAATGCTCGACGCGAATGGGTGGAGGCAGGCGAGAACGGCACCGCGCCCGAGGTGAGAGTGGCCGATGTCGCCGACCACTGCGACTACGTACGCGAGCGGATCGGAATCGACCACATCGGGCTCGGTGGGGACATCTGCGGTGTTGACGATCTGCCGTCCGGCCTCGGCGACGCCGGTCAGTACCCTGCCCTTTTCGATGAGTTGGCCAGTCGCGGTTGGTCGGATTCCGACCTGCGCAAGCTCGGCTTCGACAACGCGATGAGGGTCCTCGATGCACACGAAGACGCGTACACGCGTTTCCTGGGGACGGCATCATGACTCGGCTCCTCGTCATCGTCAACCACATAGAATCCCAGCCGGGGCTGCTCACGCAGTGGATGATCAGCGAGAACGTCGAGTTCGATCTGCGCATCGGCGGAGTTTCCCGACTGCCGGAACCCAGTGACCTGAACGATTATGACGGGCTGATCATGCTCGGCGGCGGGTACATGCCCGATGAGACTGATCAGGCGCCCTGGCTGGAAGCCGAGGCACGGCTGTCACGGCATGCGCTGGAGACGGATCTGCCGCAGTTCGGCATCTGCCTGGGCGGACAGCTCATCGCCCATGTCATCGGCGGGGATGTGCGGGCGCAAACCGGTGCACCGGAGAAGGGGTACACCTGGATCGATATGACTGAAGATGCGGCGCAGGATCCTGTGTTCTCCGCGATCGGGAATCGCGCGGCCTTCGTCGAGAGCCATGTCGATCGGATCGTCGATCTGCCGCCCGAGGCAACCTTGCTGGCGACCAGCACCGCCTGCCGGTTCCAGGCATTTCGGGTCGGCAATGCGTGGGGCACACAGTTCCATCCCGAGTCGACCGGGGAGAATATAGGCAACTGGGACGCGAAAAAACTGCAAGAATTGGGTTTTGACAAGGACACGCTCCTCAGCCAGGCCGAGGAGCGAGGCGAGGACAGCCGTCGGGACGCGAAGGCACTCTTGACGGCCTTCCTCAACGTGGTCCGCAACAGACACCCGTGATCGCAAGGCTGCGATCACGGGCGAACACGGAGGAACCATCGTGAGCCAGAGTGAGAGCACCACCAAGGCGGGGTCGGGGGCCGAACAGCATCCGGAAACGCTCAAGCGGGTCATGGGCCCCAAACTTCTGCTCCTCTTCATCGTCGGAGACATCCTGGGCACCGGTGTCTATGCTCTGACGGGCAAGGTCGCCGGCCAGGTCGGTGGTGCTGGCTGGGCACCGGTCATCCTTGCCTTCACCGTCGCGCTGATCACGGCGTTCTCCTATATGGAGCTCGTCACCAAGTACCCGACAGCTGCCGGTGCCGCGCTGTACACGCACAAGGCGTTCGGGATCCACTTCGTGACGTTCCTCGTCGCCTTCGCCGTCCTCAGCTCAGGGATCACCTCGGCGTCGACAGCCTCCAACGTCTTCGCAGCCAACATGGTGGCCGGGTTCGGATGGGACATGTCGGGCACGGGAATCATGTGGATCGCACTCGGCTTCCTGGTAGTCATCGCGGCGATCAACCTGCGCGGCGTCGGGGAGAGCGTCTGGTTCAACGTCGTGCTGACCGTGATCGAACTCAGCGGCCTGCTGCTGGTCATCCTGGTCGGCTTCTTCGCACTGGGATCTGGCAGTGCCGACTTCTCTCGCGTGATGATCTTCGAAACCGCAGGCGACAAGGGCGTGTTCCTCGCGATCACCGGTGCGACCTCGCTGGCCTTCTTCTCCATGGTCGGCTTCGAAGATTCGGTGAACATGGTCGAGGAGACCAAGGACCCGAAAGTGTTCCCGAAGATCATGCTCACAGGGCTCTCGGTCACCGGCGTGATCTATGTGCTCGTCTCACTTGTGACAGTCGCCGCGGTGCCGATCGGCAAACTCTCCGAGAGTGAGACGCCGCTGCTTGAGGTCGTCAGAGCCGGTGCTCCGGGGCTTCCGATCGATGTGATATTCCCGTTCATGACGATGTTTGCAGTCGCGAATTCCGCCCTCATCAACATGCTCATGGCCAGTCGTCTGCTGTACGGAATGTCCAAGCAGAACGTGCTTCCGCCCATATTCGCGAAAGTGCTGCGCGGACGCCGCTCGCCCTGGGTGTCGATCCTCTTCACGACCGTCATCGCCTGCGTCCTCATCATCGCGGTGACCACGCTGCTGCCGGAGACGGTGACCGCGTCCTTGGGAGGCACGACCTCGCTGCTGCTGCTCGCAGTGTTCGCCGTCGTCAACGTCGCGGTGCTGATCCTGCGGAAGAAGCCGGTCGAGCACCAGCACTTCAAGGCACCGACCTACCTGCCCTGGATCGGACTGTTCACCTGCGCGTTCCTCGTCGGACCGTGGGCTCGCCTCGACGACCTGATCCAATACCAGATCGCGATTGCGCTGATCGGCATCGGCGTCGTCCTCTGGGCCGTCACTTGGATGTGGAACCGCTCGGTCAAGGGTGCGAGCACCAAGTTCCGCGACCCCGAGGAACTCACATGATCGCGGGATTCACCGGCGTGTTTACCGCAGCGTGTACCGCAGTGGGCGCCGGCGGTCTCCGTACGTCACATCCAATCCACTCAACAAGTGAAGGTGAAAAATGACCATCGTCGTGGGCTACGTCAACAATCCAGCGGGTCACGCGGCCCTCGACAAGGGGATCGCGGAGGCGAAGAAGGACGGCCGGGATCTGGTCGTCGTCAACGCTTCCCGAACATCCGATCGCAGAGATTCCTACCGCCTCGGCGAGGGGGAGATCAAGTCGGTCCAGGATTATCTGTCGCGCTCGGGCGTGCAGGCGCAGGTGCTGGCGCGCGGCAGCGAGTACGATCCCGCTGAGCAGATTCTGGATGCCGCCGCCGAGGCGGGTGCTCAGCTGATCGTGCTCGGTACCCGGAAGCGGACCCCGGTTGGGAAGTTCCTCCTGGGTTCGACGATCCAACGAGTCATCCTCGAAGCTGTCTGCCCCGTCCTCTGTGTGAAGGCCAGCCACTGAGCTGAGTCCGCCGTCGTGGGGCGCACGCCATAGGCGATGCCCACGCCGGCCGGGGTGCTTGTTACGGCACGGAGCTCATGATGAGGTCGGTGTTGATCTGCGCCCCGACCGCGATACCGCTGGCTGCGCTCGCCACCACCCTGGCCGAGATGTCTGCGCTGTTTCCAACCGCCCAGATACCGGGCACAGCGGCTGCTCCGTTCGCCTCGGCGGGTATGGGCTCCTCGGCGGGTATGGGCGAGCCCATGCCGGTCGGGTGGTCGACGATGGTGCCGCCGAGCTGCTCGAAGACTTCGCCATTCGCATGGAAGTAGGGCCCTACCGCCAGAGCGCCGGCGGTCTTCTCCGAAGGGCCGGAATCGGCGCCAGCACTGTTGCAGCGACACGTGACACCGGTTCCGTCGTCGCGCGGCATGACGCCGGTTCCTGCCTCGGCGCGTTCCACCGTTTCGACTGCTGCGTCGACGTAGGCGATGCCAAGCGAGTCGAGCATTCTCACCTGTGCCTGTGCCTGTGCCTGATCTGGCACTGGAGCATTGTGTCGCAGAAAGGTGTCGCGGTTGCTGAGTTGGTTGGGATGTCGCTGAGCACCTCGTCGCAGCTGGAGCCTGGACAGCGCAAGCCCAGGTTGGAGTCTCTCCTGCCGTTGGCAAACATCCACGCGCCGCCACTCGACGAGCTCTTCAGAACGCCGTCGGTTGGAGATCCGCGAATCCACATCACGCCACAGGAGATCAACGGCCAGGCCGTCCTGCCTCTCAGTCGAGGTGCCATCGGCGTCCAGGCGCTCAGGCGTTCAAGCGCTCAAGCGTTCAGACACATCGCCGACGGCAGACAAACACCGAAACTCGGCGTGCTCAAGACGCACCCCGGATTCGAACGGGTCTGCGTGATCAGGGCAGACTCAGCGGGATTCCGGGCGACAAATCGATGGCCCTGAACGGCAGGGGAGGCCGCTGAATTAGACACTCGCGTCCCGCATTGGTTCGGAAGCGCGGTGGAGCCCGGTGTGGAGTATCTGAGCCTATTCAGCCCGGAGGGACAGCGCGTCCACCTCATGAAATGACGTCGCCGAGGTTGCTGTGGGCTCGGTCTGCCAGCTGAAGCGGCGGCCGGCCAATTGCCTCATTCTGTCCGATTCCGAGTCCGAAGGGAGCGGGATATAGAAAGTAGTCGAATAGTCTTATGAAAAGCTTAAAAGAATCGAACAAAACTATGGACAATGTGTTTCTGGTGAGAGTAAAATTGGAATCAAGCGGACAACACAGCAGTTGACGAATGGATTCCGAGATCATGACTCTCACCCCCGACCGCAGGCGCGACAAGCAGGACAGGCGTGACGAACCCGCCTCCTCCGCTGTGCCGGGCGGTGAGGCCGAGATCAATGAGGTCAATGAGGTCGACGACTCTCCGACCTATCGAGAGCTTCTGCGCGGCGCCGGCTTCGACCTTGATGGTCACCCATTGGCAGATCGTTTCGATGAAGTAGCCACGCAGCCCCCGAATGATTTCGAATTCGCCGATGCAGAACATCCTGTGGATCCCACACAATCGACCGAACCCGCGAACTCTGGCGAGCCCACAGAATCTGAGCGGCGAGCTCGTTGGGCTGGCCGCAACCCGTGGGAGGCGAGCGTTGACGATCCGGACGCGAAGGCCGAACTCAAGCGTCGTGCAGCTGAGGTCGACGCTGAAAAAGAAGAGTGGATGCGAAGGAAGGCCAAGGAGGCTGAAGCTGAGCGCACTGCCAGCGAGGGCGCCTCAGATAGCGGTGAAGACGACGACTGGGCAGCGTTCCTGGGTACACAGCCCACGGCTGACTTCTTGGGAGGCCAGCCCACGGCTGAATCGAACCGCGGAGGATCGCCGTACCGTCCACGACACGTCAGCGACACGGACTCCGCTTCAGTTCGGGGCGCTGTCTCGGACTCCGGCGGTGTCCCTATTTCGGAGCATCCTCTTCTTGACGAGCACGCCTGGGGGAGCTTGGCGCGTATCGCTCCAGAAGTTGCGGACAGCATCCAGGGACTGCAGTCCCTCGTCGGCGATCTCCAGTCGTTGAATCGTCCGATGGGCCCCGAAGATGCGATAACGGTGCTGGACGGGCTGGAGACCGTCAACCGTTTGGTCGAATCACTCTCAGTCGTGACTCTTTCCGTCTTCGAGCGGGTGGGGACTCCCCGAGACTATGGGGCGAAGTCGACGAAGGCGCTGGTCCAGAATCGTCTCAACCTCTCCGAACGAGAGGCGTACCGTCGCTCTGACCTGGCCGAGCATCTGGGCAACCAGGTGAATTTCAGCGGCCAGCCGATAGGCCCGAAGTTTCCTGTGGTGTCGGAGGCCTTGCAGAACGGATCGCTCTCATCAACGCAGGCCAGCACAATCATCGGATGTTTGAAGGACCTTCCACTTCGGGCAAGTCAGGATGAGCGTCTCGAAGCGGAACGAATCCTGGTCGAAAAGGCCCCGACGGTGCGTGTGAAGGACATCCAGCAGCTGTTCAATGAGATCCTAGGATGGCTTGACCCGGATGGCGAACTTCCAGACGAGGCCCCAAAACGTGATGACCTCTCGGTCAGCCTGCGCCAGCGAAAAGACGGAACCTGGGCACTTAGAGGAGTCCTTGATGCCGTAACGGGCGGCATCATGAGCGGACACCTCACATCCCGGATCAAAGCTGACGACAACGAGAGCTCAACTTCGGACAAGCAGCGTGATTCGGCCACAGACACAGTCTCGTTCTCTGCGGGCGCTACCTCGGCAGCGGACCAAGAAGTAGTCGACGTATTCAGCCAAGTCCTGCGAGGTGATCGATCTGACGCGGTAGACCCCGCGCTGGATCTCGGCTTCGACCAGCAAGGCGGGGACGGGCTTGGAGCAGCGAAGGGCGTGCGCACCACGGGTGACCGTGATCTTCCGCCCGGATACGGAGTGAGGGAAGACGGCTCCACGGTGGCAATGGCTGATCGCCAACCGAGCGTGAAGAACAAAATCTATGAACGATTCGCCACGATGATCGGCCGGATCGAAATGAATCGCGTGAGGGCGGGTTCGCCCTTCGCTCTCGTGGTCACGGCGAAAGCAGAGGACCTTGCGAAGCAGTCCGGTCGCGCCGTCACCGACGCAGAGGCATCATTTCCAATGCAGACGGCCTCCTACGAAGGCCTGAACGGTTCGGTGTTCTTCCACCTCATGAGCGAGAAGACGAAGAGCATGGAACTTGCCACCGAGAGACGATTCGCCACCTCGAAGCAATTGGCGATCCTTTCCAGCAGAGACCAAGGCTGCACATTCCCCGGTTGTGACACCCCGCCTGGATGGTGCGACGCCCACCACATAGTTCCGTGGGCGAAAGACGGCAAGACCGATGTCAACAATCTGACACTGGCATGCGGGTCTCACCACCACCTGATCGACGATTCGGATTGGCACACCGTGATGCTCAAGGATGGTCGCCCTGCGTGGGTGCCACCTGCGTCGATCGATCCCGCTCGGCGCCCGATCTTGCACGCACGATTCATTGCTAAAGAGATCACCGATACTCTCTTCGACTAGTGCCAGTTGAATCGGGCAGGGGAGAGGTGTGCCGCTGCCTGCGACCAGTCCACCCCGTGCCCCCGTGCCCCCGTGCACCCGTGCTGCCTGCACCTAGCTTCCGCCGGGGGAGTCAGGTCGAGAGCAAACACGAGAGTCAGGTCGAGAGCAAACACGAGAGTCCGGGGGAGAGTAAACGCGAGAGCGAAGCTGCGAGCCAGGGTGAGCACACATGGCCACCAGGACGTGAGCAAGGTCAAGTGGTGCAGCTACAGGTCTCGCAGGCGATCAGGAATGAAGCTCTTGGGGCAGCTGTTGCCATGGTTATGGAGCTTTCTATTCTTGACCTTGTGCCGGTCCGTGTCGGACAGAGCACCTCAGATTCTTTTGCAGCCTCCCACGAACTGATTCAGTCCGCGGACAAGCTGGGTTACACCCGCTACTGGGTTGCCGAACACCACAACATGCCATCGATCGCCTCAACGATGCCGGGCGCTGAACTCATGTACCTCGGCCAGGGAACCGAACGCATTCGCCTCGGATCCGGCGGTGTGATGTTGCCCAACCATGCGCCTCTGGCAGTTGCGGAACTCTTCTCCCTCCTCTCTGCGGTCTACGGTGACCGTATCGACTTGGGGATCGGACGAGCACCCGGCACGGATCCGATCACCTCGGCGGCCATGAGAGGCCACCTCGGCGAGGGGCGACTGGTTGACCGTGAGGGACGAACCGTCGACCCTGTCGAGCAATTCCCGCAACATGTCATCGACACATTGAGCCTGATGAAGCCCGAAGGACTGCGTGTTCCGCTCCATGGTGGCCGTGAACACGTTCTGCACGCGACCCCGGCGGCCGTGCCGGGAACACAGCCATTGCCGTGGCTGCTGGGCTCATCCGGTTACTCTGCGCGGCTGGCTGCCCAACTCGGCATGCCCTACGTCTTCGCCAACCACTTCGCAGGGGGTGCCACGACAGGAATGAAGATCTATCGCGACAACTTCACCCCGGGTGCCTACGGCGACAAGCCGCAGACCTTCGTCACGGTCAATGCTGTGGTCTCACCGACCAAGGAAGAAGCGCAGCTGCGTTCGGAGCCGTTCCTGCTCCAGATGTCTCGTCTGCGGACCGGCGGGCGGATGGAACCACTGCGATTGGCCGGCGACGACGTGCGATCGGTCAGGACAGATCAGGAGCGCATGGTCGGCGAAGAGATGTCTGAGAACTGGATCATCGGTGACGCCGCATCTGCCAAGGCCCAACTCGAAGAACTCGCCAGCCGGTTCGAGGTCGACGAGATCATGATCCAGCCCGTCGCAGGAGCGATGGAGGGGGAGGGGCTGCATCAGGACGCTGCGAGGATACAGTCTCTCGAGCTGCTGGCAGCGGAGTTCCTCAACTGATAGCAATGACCTGGGTTGGCAACAACGACCTGGCCTGAACAGGTCATGTTGGACTGAAGGCGCCCCGCACAGGGTGCGCCGCCTTCAGCTGCAGAAAACGCCCGAAGTCTCATCTCTGTATCGATTAGGACAAGGGCACTTCTTTTCAACGTCGCATCGCGATATCCTGCCACAGTGTCGACGTTGTTGCCTGCTTCCAAGCGGGCGGTAATATTGGCGCTGTGCGGCGCTTCGATGCGCATGGGTTCGATCGATGTCGACCACAGATTTCGATACCGGTCGATGCCATGGGCAGCGGATCACGCATACCGAATGACCTTCGGAGACTTCCCCCACGCGGGCGTGACACCCGCAGACCGAAAGAGAAATAATGCGTACCAAAATTGCTGTTTCGGCGGCACTTGGGCTCGGACTGGTATTCGGCGCAGGAGCCCCTGCGCTGTCGAGCAACCTGACGTCGACCGATGAAGAATATGCAACCGGTTTGGAAGCTGCAGTGGTCCCGGGCCAGGAGCTTGAGCGGATCACTGACGGCAAGATCGAAAAGGGCGAAACGGCCTACGTCGATGTCACTGTCGCTACTGTGTGGACCGATTCGACAGCACCCCGGAAGGTCGACAAGCCTGCTCTCGGCCATCCGGTCGACCTCGACAAGTGGAACAAGAACCTGAAGAAGACCGATGTGCGACGCGGTCTGACCGGCAAGGTCGAAACCCAAGCCTCATATGGTGCCGAAGTCGCTGTCCTCAAAACCAAGGGCGATTGGGCCAAGGTCGCGGTCAAGGACCAGTCGACCTCCAAGAACAAGAAGGGCTACCCCGGCTGGGTGCCGAAGAAGCAGCTGGTCGAGAACGACCGATTCGGCCAGCTCAAGGACGACCAGCCCCGCGCGGTAGTCACGAAGAAGAAGAGTGAACTCGAAGGCATCGAATTCACCAAGGACACCGGTGCGGACGTCAGCTTCAACGTGGATCTTCCGCTCATCGCCCAAGACGTCGACGATGTGCGCGTGGCGCTGCCCGGCGGCGGCGCTGCGTGGATCGACTTCGACGACGTCGCTGTCTACGACACCGAAAGCAAGCCAGCGAAGCCCAGTGGCGCTGACCTCGTCAAGACTGCGAAGCAGTTCGACGGGCTGCGTTACCTGTGGGCCGGTGTCTCGTCCTACGGCTTCGACTGCTCGGGCTTCACCTACAGCATCTACCGGGCACATGGCATCGACATTCCCCGCGACTCGGGAGAGCAGGCCACAACCGGCAAAAAGGTCTCCGAAGGTGACCTCAAGGCTGGCGATCTGCTGTTCTTCTCGACCAGCTCGGGAACCGTCCATCACGTGGGCATGTACATCGGCGGCGGCAAGATGATCCATTCGCCCAACGCGTCCAAAGACGTCTACGTCAGCGACTGGAAGTCGTGGGACACCGGCAATGAGTTCTCCGGAGCCCGCCGAATCATCTGAGTGAGAGGTTGAGCGGTCGGTTGTTCCCCGCCCGGCGCCGCCGTCACAACACGGAGCGAAGGCCGATGCCCCACATGAAGCGGGGTGTCGGCCTTCGCTCCGTATTGCCATGCTCCTGCCCGACAGCTGCAGCAGAGTCAGCAGTTCTGATATCAGATCAGCGGCAACAGTCGACCGATCAGGTCAACTCAAGCGACAGTCAGGTCAACTTAAGTGACGGTCAGCTCAACTCAAGCGACAGTCAGTGGCGTGAGTTCTGGGTCGATTTGAGATAGATCGCCCGAGCCAGATCGTCGCGCCGTTCGATGAGCAGCCGACGCAGTGCCGCCGGGGCATCGCTGTGCGCGGCCAGCCAGGCATCGGTCTTCTCGACCGTGGCCTCTTCGTCAACCGACCAACGCGGGTAGAGCCCGAGCACCAGGCGCCTGGCGATCTCGATCGAGTTGTCAGACCAGAAGCTGGCAAGCCGCGAGAAGTACTCATCGACATAGTTTTCGATGAGCGGCATCGACGTGGGGGCCACAAAACCGGCGATGATGGCCGAGAGCACATCGTTGCTCAGCGCAGCCGCTTCGTTGATGACCTCCCACGCGCGGATCTTCACGATCGGCAGCGGCATGGCCGCACTCGCCGTCTCTGCGTGGAGGCGACCCGATGAGCTGAGGTCGGACTGGTTCTCTCGAGCGATGTCGGTCTGATCGGCCCATCCCAGGCACACGAGCGCGGTCAGCGCGTTCCACCGCAGAGCATGATCATTGAGCAGGCCCTTGAACGGCAGTGACGCCGCGTGGTCCGGAGCATCAGATCCAGACCCAGCTGACCCAGAAGCCACTCCAGCTTCAGTGTGGCTCCCACCCGCTGGGGTGGTTCTCTGCTCAGCCGGTGCGGTCGGGGTCAGACGTTCGATCTCCTCTCCGACGGGAACGGCGAGGATCTGCGAGGCGAAGCTGCGGCCCATCGTGATCGCGGCGCTTGCCTCAAAGCACCGTGCTGTACGCGATGTGAGAGCAAGAACCAGGTTCGCCAGATGCAGCTGAGCGTCCGAACCGGATCTGGCTGTAGCCAATGCGTCGAGAGCAGCGCCCAGCAGGCCGGAGATCGCGGTTTCGAAGTTCCTCTTCGAGACCCACTGATCCAGGCAGGTCAACGCCGTCTGGCTCAGCCCGGCCATGATGCCGGCATGGCTCTCCTTGCCCAGGCTTCGGGCATAAGCCGTCAGATACCGCTGCACGGGAAGGAGGCCATCGCGAACGGCACTGTCCAACGCCGACCACACCAAAGCCCTTGAAAGCGGATCGGCGATCCGGGACACCGACTTGATCGCGGCCTCCGTCGATGCCGGATCCAACCGCACGCGCGCATAGTCGTGATCGGCGTAGTTCACCAGCGTGATATCGCCGAGGGTGCGCCCAACGAGCTGCTCCACCTCAGCGGATTCCGTGGAGAAATCGAAGGCGAAGGTATCGATGGGGACCAGCTTGCGCCCCGATCGTCCCAGTGTGGCGATCTCAAGCGTGTGCGGGCGCAGCAGCTCGGCACCACGAGCCGAATCGGCCTGAGTGATCCTCGCGCCGGTGATGCTCTCTCGCCCAGAGCGTCGTGCAGACGATGAGGCCCCGCTGACATTGCGGCTGCCGTTTGCGCTGGTGCTCGCCTTGGCACTGCCGGTACCAGAGCCGCTGGCTGTCGTCAGCTCCAGTGACAGTTCGGAGACTCCCGAGGTGCCCAACCAGGCACTGGCCCAGGTGGCGATGTCCCGGTCAGGAGCCGCCTCGGCGAGGCATTCGAGGAAGTCGGCGAGCTCGGTATTGCGGTAGTCGAACCGTTTGAAGTACAGACGTGAGCCGGCGAAGAATGCCTCCCGGCCGACGAAGGCGACGAGCTGCTTGAGCACGGACGCACCCTTGGCATAGGTGATGCCGTCGAAATTGAGCTTCGCTGCCTCGACATCGGGGATGTCGGCGACGATCGGGTGCGTAGTCGGATACAGATCCTGCGTGTACGCCCACGCCTTGCGACGCAGTGCGAAGGTCACCCAGCCGTCGGTGAAGCGGGTTGCCTCAGCCAGCGCCAGCCCGCCCATATAGTCGGCGAACGACTCCTTGAGCCACAGGTCGTCCCACCACTTCATGGTCACCAGATCGCCGAACCACATGTGAGCCATTTCGTGCAGGATCACGTTGGCACGCGACTCATAGTTCGCGTCGGTGACCTTGTCCCGGAAGATCAATCCGTCGGTGAACGTCACCAGCCCAGGATTCTCCATCGCGCCGAGGTTGTACTCCGGAACGAAGATCTGATCGTATTTGCCCCAGGGGTAGGGGTAGTCGAACTCGGCGCTGAAGAAGTCCAGCCCGGCCTTCGTGATCGAGAAGATGTCGGAGGCGTCGAGGTGATCAACGAGGCTGGCGCGCGTCCATGCGCCCAGGGCGACGACCTCGCCCGTCGAGGGATCCGTCCATTCGTCGGTCGCGCCCTCGTAGGGTCCGGCGGTGATGCACGTGATGTAGCTCGACTGCCGCAGCGTCGGAGCGAAATGATGAGTGACCGCGGCGGAGTCCGTGTCGACCGTCTCTTGGCTCGTCTCCTGGCTGGGTCCCTGACTCGTCTCAGGTCGGTTCGACAGAACCTGGAAGTGCTCGGGGGCCGTCACGTTGAAGATGAACTCCGCCTTGAGGTCCGGCTGGTCGAAGTTCGCGAACACACGGCGGGCGTCGGTCGGTTCGTACTGAGTGTAGAGGTAGACCTTGCCGTCGGCAGGATCGGTGAAGCGGTGCAGTCCTTCTCCCGAGGTGGAGTAGTAGGCCTGTGCCTCGATCGTCAGGGAGTTCTTCCCCGTGCGGACGGGGAATTCCACGCGCGCCCCGTCAAACACTTCGGCGGGGTCGAGCGTCTCACCATTGATCTGTGCGAATGTGACCGAATCCGCGATCAGGTCGATGAATGTGCGGCAGTCGGCTCGAGCATAGAACTCGACGACGGTACGTGACAGATATGTCGGAGCCCCAGTCTCCGCATTGCTGACGTCGATATCGACGGTGTAGGTCGAGACATCGAGCACTTGGGTACGGCTCTGTGCTTCGTCTCGGGTCAGGTTGGTTGTCATTCATAGCCTCCTCGGCGCACAGACTTTAGCATGTCACAATTCCGGTACGCTGGGTACAGCGAAGGCGAGCATGAAGGGGGACTGATGGCGAAGTCCGAGGTCAGCGAGCTGCCCCAGCGCGCCTTCAACACTGTAGTGCATCGATCTCGGATGGGCCTCAAACGCGTGCAGGCCAACGCAGGGCAGCTGGTCCAGATCCCGATCGCGGCCACCGCGGCCTATGCCTTCAGCGTCTACGTCCTCGGCCATCCGTATCCGTTCCTCGCGGCCGTCGCCTCTGCCGTCGGCATCGGTCCGGTCGCAGATCGTCGTCTGCGGCGAGCGACTGAGATCGGCTTCGGCGCAACCTTCGGCGTGCTCGTGGGCGAGCTCCTCGTCAACGTCTACGGCACAGGGATCTGGCAGCTCACAGCGACCCTTGCCATCGGCCTCTTCATCGGCACGATGCTGAACTCCGGCGGCATCTTCATCACTCAGATCGCCGTCCAGTCCGTCTACGTCGTCGTGGTCCCTGCCACAGCCGCCACCCTGCCGTTTCCCCGCACCCTCGATGCCCTCACCGGGTCCGTGTGCGCGATCCTTCTTGCGCTCATCCTTCCGCGCGACGCCCGCAAAGTCCCACGTGGTCTGGCTGCGAGCATGCTCGACGAGATCAGTGCAGTCCTGCAGATGATGTCTCGGGCTCTGGCGGACTCCGATGTCGCACTCGCCAAACGGGCGCTGACTCGTGCTCGTGAGACCCAGGACATCATCGACTCCTGGGGCTCCTCGCTCAAGATCTCGAGGGAAGCGGCGAAGATCAATGCCAGAGGCAGGCGCCATGCCGCCGAGGTGACCAGGCTGTCTCGTGCTCACACCCATTCCGATCGTGCCATGCGGACCATGCGAGTCATCGCCCGCAGAGTCGTAGGCATCACCGAATTCGGTGTGGAGAAGCCGATCATCGCCAGCTACGTCGGTTCACTGTCCGAAGGGTCGAAGAAGCTCGAGGTTGCGCTGCGCAGAGGAACCGATCGGGCCCTGGCAGAAGCGGCGCTGGCTGAGGCCGCCTCCAGCCTGGATCCCCGTGCGGAGGCCAGCTGGGATATCCACGACGAGTCTCTTGTGCTGCTGTTGCGCCCGGTCGCAGTGGACCTCCTCGAAGCCTGCGGGCTGACCAACGAGGCTGCCCAGAGCCGACTTCCCTCGCTCAGCGAAGACATGCGAGATGCGGACGAACCGCCCGCAGAGTGACCCTCGAACCGCCCGCGGAGTGACCCTCGAACCGCCAAGGTGAGCAAAGCTGCCAGAAAGCTCAGCGGCTCTCGACGATGAACACAACCGTCGTCTCCGGCTTGAGTGCCGTGAACGTGTGCGGCTGGTCGCCCGGGTAGGTGAGGTAGTCGCCGACGTGGAGTTCGTAGGACTGCCCGAGCACCTCGATGCGTGCCGCACCCTGTCCCAGGATCACGTGCTCGACGGTGCCGACGGGGTGCGGCTGTGAGTCTCGCGGCTGACCCGGATCGGCCCGAATGAAATAGACGTCACGCCGGGCATTCGCCGGAGATGCTGAGAGCAGAGTCGCAGCATAGTTCGAGGTGTTCGACGGCAGGCTGGGCAGATCCTTGGCATGTAGGAGTGCGACCTCATGCTGTGGGGGATCGAGCAGTCTGGCCAGAGGGATGTCGAGCGCGGCCGCCAGCGCCCACATCGTCTCGACGCTGGGATTTCCGGTCCCTGCCTCCAGCCCGGACATGGTCGACTTCCCGATCCCCGCCCGACGAGCAACTTCGGAGAGGGAGAGGTTCGCCCGCGCCCGCTCCCGCTTGATGGCGACTGCGATCTGCTCGCGCGGAGGTGAGGCCGACAATGGGTCACCAGGCTCGACGTGGGCCTCATCGCGTGGTTGAGAACTCATGAGTTCACTATAGCGACAAATCGTTCTGCTTGACGAACAAGACGCGACTGTGCACTATATAGAACATGAGTTCTGTGTTTCGTACGATCGATCGAGTCCTGCCGGGATCGACCTATCGTGATGTTGCCATCGTCACGGTCACGATCATCGCGGTGGCCCTGTCCTACGGGGCGATCTCGGCGGTGTCCGGATTCCCCTGGTGGCAGACGCTGCTGCTGGCGATGTTCGCCCTCGGCGGTGCCGCGGAATTCACCTTCGTCGGCGTGATCGCGGCGGGCGGAGCACCGATCCTTGCGGTGTTGGCGGGTCTGCTCGTCAATTCGCGGAACTTCGCCTTCGGCGTGGCCGTCGGGCCGTTCTTCCCACAGGATTGGCGGGCGCTCATCGCGGCCCATTGGATCAACGACGAATCGATCGCCATTTCCCGCACGGTCGGCAATGATCGCGCACGGTGGCACGCGTTCCTCCTCATGGGTGCGGCCATCGCCCTGATGTGGCCCAGTGGTGCCATGGTCGGGCAGTGGCTGGGCAGCGTCATCGACGCCGATCTCCTCGGCCTCGATGCGGCCTTCCCGATCATTCTCTTCTGCCTCATCCGGGGCGACCTGAAGAGCAGGCCCACGCGTTCGCTGACGGTTGTGGGCATATTCATCGCGGTCCTCCTGACCCCGATCCTGCCGCTCGGCCTCGGGACTGTGACCTCCCTGTCGGTGTTCGTGTTCGTGGCAGCCGGCTGGTCGGTCCGGGCAGTCGTCAGGAAGCGCCGAGGCGGCACTGCCCAGAGCGCCGCCAGCGCCGGACCTGCCCAGGCCGATAAAGGTGACGTCATCGATCTTGACCGACAGGAGGGGAGCCGATGAACCGGCTCAGCTTTCTCATTGCACTCGCCGCGCTGAGCATCGGAACCTACGCCATGCGCTTGTTCGGTGTGAAACTTGGTGCGGCGATCGCCACGAAGGGCAGGCGGCGACAGCTCGCGACCACCTCGGCGGGGGCGGGCGGAACCACAGGATCGGTCAGCCCCGCGACGCTCGCGGGGCAGTCGGGGGAGTCGGGGCAGTCGGAAGAGCCTGAAGGTGACTCCACAGCGACGGTGACGAAGTGGATGGACCGGGCGACGGTCGTTCTCATCGGTGCGGTCTTCGCGACGACGGCGATCTTCGATGGTCGAGACATCGCGGATCCAGCACGGCTCATCGGTGTCGGGGTGGGAGTTCTCGCCTCGATCCTGCGAGTGCCGATGCTCATCTGCGTGCTGCTGGGCATGGGCGTCGGCGCAGGCATCCGAATGACCGGGATCCTGTGAAGGCCAGTGAACGTCAGAACGTGTGAACGCCGCCGGGGCGCCGTGGGGTCCCAATCCCGTGGGGTCCCAATACCGTGGGGTCTCAATACTGTGCGGTCCCAATCCCCTGCGGCCCCAATCCCGTGTCGTCTCAACGCTGTGGGGTCTCAATGTTGAGGCGGTTCATGTGCGGAGGGTGACTCGACGGTGGGGATTCGCCCAGGATCCGAGCCGGCCCCGTGCCCGCAAGAGCTGTGATTGCTAGGCTGGATGGCATGGAAATCATTGCTGGCTTTCAGCGCATCGTCTTTCTTGCCCTGTCCGTCGCCGCCTTCGGTCTCCAACTGTGGGCGTTCATCGACTGCCTCCGCTACAAGGACCAGAACTACCGTGCCGTTGACAAGCAGAGCAAGAAGTTCTGGGTCATCCTCCTCGGCGTCGGTCTCGCGCTCGCCCTCATCGCGCTTCCGCCGATGGGCATGCGCATCATCTTCCTCAACCTGATCGCACTCGTCGCTGGCATCGTCTACCTCACCGACGTCCGCCCGAAGATCAAAGCCATCGACCCGCGCAATCGCAGCCGCAACCGGAACCACAGGCGCTGAGCCTGCGACGAGCACGCACAGATGACGAAAGACCTCAGTCTCCCGAGTGCCGAAACCGACTACATCGCCACCTTCGGCACAGGTGAGCCCCACACGCTCTTCGGCCACGGGTTCGCCGGCGCAATCCGCGATACCCGTCCCTTCGGCACCGGTATCACCGGCACCAAGCACTTCCTTCACCTTCCCGGCCACGGCGGCCGGCCCTCACCGGGCCCGGAGTGGAACTATGGCCAGATCGCCGAGGCGCTGGCACACGCCCTGACGTCCACCTCGGCAACACAGGCCCTCGGCGTCTCGATGTCCGCCGGCGGGCTTCTCCGCCTGCTCAGCACCACTCATCCGGCGGCCCGGAACCTCGAGAAGGTCGCCCTCGTGCTCCCGGCCTCCTTCACCGGATTCTCCGCCGAGGTGGCCGAAGCCAACCGTACTCATCTCGAGAAACTGCGTGGCCTGGCAGCTGCCGGCGATATCGAGTCCATCACGGACCTGATGCTTTCGCGCGAACCTGCCGAGGTGGCCGACCTCCTGCCGGCCAGGGCCTGGACCAAGACAAAGGCCGAGAACCTCGTCAACACGGACATGTCTGACGGGCTCGGCTTGGCTCTCGAGGTCGCCGTCGATGAGAGCGCGGGTAAGGACCCGGTGGGCGCTCTGGCCCGGTTCCCAGGGGAAGTGCTCGTGCTCACCCACGAGGATGACCCTGCACACCCGGTCGAGGTCGCCGAGGCGATTGCGGCCGCGATTCCCGAAGCTCGCTTGGAGGTCTTGCCGGCGGGCTCGATTCTGTGGCGCGGTCGCCACGAAGTTCGCCGTATCCTCGGCGAGTTCTTTGGCTAAACTGTCACCGTGCGCATCTCCGTTCTCTCCCTCCACACCTCGCCCGCAGCTCAGCCGGGCCAGGGCGATGCCGGTGGTATGAACGTCTACGTCGACCAATCGGTGCGCGCTCTGGCGGCCGCCGGGCACTCGGTCGACGTCTTCACTGCCGACCCGAGCGGCATCGACGGGCTGAGAAACAGCAACGGGCTGGGCGGGCGCGCTGACACCCTGCAGATTGCTGAGAACGTCCGACTCCACCAGCTGCCGATCGATACGGCAAGCAAGGACGAGCTTGCCGATGCCATCGACGAACTCGCACTGCTCCTCCTGGCCCAACCCAGCTTCACCTCAGCCGATCTGATCTGGGCGCACTATTGGATCTCCGCCGAGGCGGCACTTCGCGCTCAGGAGCTTCGCTCCGAGGAGTCACTGGCACCGGTCGCCGACGACGCGACCAGATCAGGTGAGCGTCCGAGGATCGTCGTAAGCATGCACACGATCGGCGCGGTCAAGAACCGCGACTCTGAAACCAGCCACGAACGGCCGCAGCGTCTGGAGGCAGAGGAGAGAATCGCCTCGGCGGTGGACCTCCTTGTGGCCAACACCCCGGCAGAGCGTCGCGACCTCATCCACGAACTCGGCGCCGATGCGGATACCGTCGTGGTGGCCAGGCCCGGCGTCGACCACGAACTGTTCTCCCCAGGCGATCGGGCCGAGGCCAGAGCTGACTTGAGGCTCGACCCAGACGAATTCATCGTCCTCTATGTGGGGCGGATGCAGTTCATCAAAGGCACCGATATCGTCGTCGACGCGATCTCGGGCCTGCGGGAGAACAACCCGCATCTGGCGTCGCGGACGCGTGGAATCCTCCTGGGCGCAGTCTCAGGCCAGGAGACTCCGACCGGATCCTCACCGTACCTGCGTGAACTGAACTCGGCGATCGCCGCCGAACCCAGCGTCGAGGTGCGACGTCCCGTCCCCGCGCACGAGCTCATCACCTACTACCGTGCGGCGGACATCCTTCTTGTCCCCTCACGCAGCGAATCATTCGGACTCGTCGCGGCCGAGGCTTCGGCCTCAGGCTTGCCCGCCATCGCCTCGGCGGTGGGAGGCCTGCCCGACATCGTCGAACACGGGTATTCGGGCGTGCTCATCGCCGATCACAACCCGCGGCATTGGGCCATGGCGCTCGAACGGATGCTCCTCGACGACGAACTGCGACGCGAGTTCGCGAGTCATGCCGCCGACCGCTCAGCTCGATTCGACTGGTCGGCCACGGCGGCGACGGTGCTCGGCGCCCTCGACGTGCCGGATCTGACCCTGACCACGACGATGACGGGCACGGAAGAGATGAGGGCCATGGAAGAACTGGATCCGAAGCCACGACTGGTTGGCCGCAACTGCTGAAGATTTCAATGATTGGCTGACGGAAGGACACATGATGGCGACCGAAACCGAGGCGATCCTGGCCGGAGTGAGGCAGTGGGCGCACGAGAACGAGGTCGAGGTCGACGCCCTTGAGGACTCGCAGATCGCCGTAGTCCTGCCGGGAGAGAAGAAGCTGAAGACGACCGTGTCGATCACCATCTCTGCGCGAACGGTGGCGCTGCAGGCGTTCGTCATTCGCCATCCGGATGAGAACGCTGAGGAGTTCAATCGCTGGCTGCTGATCAAGAACATGAAGCCGGGCCCGGTGTCGTTCGGAATCGACACCCTCGGCGATGTGTATCTGGGGGCCAGCGTTCCCCGGGACCGACTTCTCGATGAACTCGACTCGCTGCTCGGAGCGATTCTGGCGATCGCCGACTCCTCGTTCAACGAACTTCTGCTCATCGGCTTCCTCACCGGTATGAAGAAGGAATGGGCCTGGCGCATCAGTCGGGGGGAGTCGACGCGGAACCTCGCAGCCTTCGAAGACGTCCTGAGTGGACCGGACAACGAATTTCTGGGGAAGTTGGAAGGATGAGGATCGCAGCATGACCAGCATGACCAGCATGACCAGCATGACCAGCATGACCAGCCGAGGTTGAACCTCAGTCCAGAGCGAGCTTGAGCCCTTCATGACTGGCCTCGTAGCCGAGCCGTGCATAGAACCGCTGCGCATCCATGCGCGATTTATCGGTCGTCAGCTGAGCCAGCGATGCCCCGAACCGACGCCCGCAGTCATGAGCCCAGTCGAAGACCGCCGTGCCCAGGCCGAGGCCCTGCGCATCCGGCCCGATCCTCACCGCCTCGATCTGCATTCGCGTCGAACCCCGTCGTGACAGGCTCGGGATCAGCGTCAGCTGCAGTGTGCCGACGACGGCAGCCGACCGGTTGTCAGAAGCCTGCGCCTGCCCACCGGCACGATGGTTCACAGATCCGTTGTTCACAGATTCGTTGCTGACGTCGTCAATGGCGACCAGAAGCTGATTGGGATCGGACTCGATGAGACTGAAGGCATGCTGGTAGCCGGCCTCCTCCTCGGTGCCGGCCCCCTCGCGACCGGCACCGAGGGCGTCATCGCGAAGCAGGGACACCAAACGAGGCACATCGGAGCTGTTCGCACGCCGAATCAGGAACCTTCTGTCGGCGAGAGTGATCGTCGAATCGGCGAACCCGGAGAATCCGGTCACAGCACCGACTCATGCGCGGGACTGTTCTCAGAGGCCTGCTCGCGCGGCGGCGTTGCGTAGGGCCGACGTGCGAAGAGCGAGGCCAGGAGTGCGCCGGCAACGTTGTGCCAGACGCTGAACACGGCGCCGGGCAGGGCGGCCAAGGGAGAGAAGTACGTCGTGGCCAAGGTGGAGGCGAGACCGGAGTTCTGCAGGCCGACCTCGAAAGACAGTGCGCGTCGGGTCGGGGTGTCCAGACGGCAGGCGGTCGCAACACCATAGCCGATGCCAAGCCCCAGAACGTTGTGAGTGATGACGGCCAGGAGGACGAGGAGTCCCGCCGAAGCGATGGAATCGGCAGAACCGGCGACGACGATTGCAACGATGTAGGCAATGGCAACGGACGCGAACCAGGGCAGAATCGGTGAGATCTTGTCGACGAACTTCGAGGCCACGATCCGGACCAGGACACCGACGATGACGGGCACGAGCACCGTCTGACAGATCGAGACGAACATCGACCAGAACGGCACGTCCATGTATGAGCCGGCCAGCCACAGGGTCAGCAGGGGCGTGAGTACCGGGGCCAGGAGGGTCGACAGCGTCGTGATCGACACCGACAGTGCGGTATCGCCCTTGGCCAGGTAGGTGACAACGTTCGAGGCAGTGCCTCCCGGGGCGCAGCCCACGAGGATGACGCCGACTGCGATCTCAGCAGGAAGGTTGTAGACCGTGACGACCAGGAGACCGAGCAGGGGCATTGCGATGAACTGCGTGACGACCCCGAGGGTGGCTATCCATGGCTTTTTCGCGATCCGAGCGAAATCCGGCAGCGTCAGCGTCAGACCCATGAAGAACATGACGACGCCCAAGCTCCACGTGATCGTGGGTGCGAGAGGAGTGAACGTGTCGGGGCTGAGGAACCCGAGGATCCCGGCGATGACGACGAGAACCGGCAGTGCGGTGACAGCGATGATCGAACTGCGGTCGGAGTTCGGCCGTTGGATCTGCGGGGTCGAGGATCGTCCCGCGTGCGGGGTCGGTGACTGTGGGTTCGACGGCGGAGGCGTGGGGGCGTCAGACATGCGCTCAGGCTAGCCGGGCATATCGAGATGCAAGATGCCGTGCCGAATGGTGAGAAAGATCTCGGTTGTTCGTCGGTCAGTGGGTGGGCGGCCCTGTGCGCGTCGGCGCGGTCGTGCGAAAATGGTGCCATGACGCATAACCTCATCCTGCTGCGCCACGGCGAGAGCGAATGGAACCAGAAGAATCTGTTCACCGGTTGGGTCGATGTGACCCTGACGGACAAAGGCCGGGCAGAGGGCCAGCGGGCAGGCGAGCTCCTCGTCGAGGCCGACCTCATTCCCGACGTCGTGTACACCTCTCGCCTCAAGCGGGCCATCCTCACCTCGAACCTGGCGCTCGAAGCCGCTGACCTCTCCTGGCTCGACGTCCATCGCAGCTGGCGACTCAACGAACGCCACTACGGTGCGCTGCAGGGCAAGAACAAGAAGGAGATCCGCGAGGAGTTCGGCGAGGAGCAGTTCATGACCTGGCGCCGCTCCTTCGACACCCCGCCGCCGGCGCTCGGCGATGCCTCCGAATTCTCACAGGCCGGAGATCCTCGCTACGCCAACCTCGGCGATTCCCTGCCGCGTACGGAATGCCTGGCCGATGTCATCGACCGCCTCCTGCCCTACTGGTACGACCGGCTCGTCCCCGAGCTCACCGTCGGACGTACCGTGCTCGTCGTCGCCCACGGCAATTCGCTGCGTGCCCTCGTCAAGCACCTCGACGGAATCTCCGACGCCGACATCACCGGCCTCAACATTCCCACCGGCATTCCCCTGCATTACGAGCTGACTGAAGACTTCACCCCGGTCAAGCCCGGCGGCACATACCTCGATGCAGCTGCCGCCGAAGCCGCGATCGGTCAGGTCGCCAACCAGGGCCGCTGAGGCTTTAGGCCAGGGCCGCTGAGCCTCAAGCGCCCGCTCGCTCCTCGGCGACCGACTTCATCTGTTCAAGGAGAAGTGCGATCGCCGGGGATGAGGTCATCGATGATCGCCACACGAGATAGATCCAGCGGGCAATGCTGGGATCGTCGAGCTCGACGACGGCGACATCCTCCGGTAGGTGCGGTCGGCCCAGTCTGGGCACCAGGGCAAGGGCGCCGACCGCCCGCGCGAACTCGATCTGGGTGTCATATTCTAGGGCCCAGTACTCGACCCGCGGTTCGGCGTTGAGCGTGTCGAACAGGGCCGTGAGCCAGCGGTGGCACACGCCGTTGCGTGGTGCTGAGACGAAGACCTCGCCGAGGAGGTCCTGACGAGTCACCTGGGCCCGGGAGGCCAAGTGGTGGTCGCGGTGCATGACGATATCGGCTCGATCGATGGCGATGAGCTCGGAGTTCAGCGTCGACGGCAGCAGGGGCAGAGATTCCCGCCAGTCGAAGATCAGGGAGGCGTCGATCCGACCGGCCGTGACCATGTCGATGAGTTCGTCGGGCTCGTCTTCGATATTGGTGATCGACAGTTCAGGTGCGATGGTCTTCAGCCGCGGCAGCGACGGCACCAGCACTCCACGGAGACCGGTCGAGAACCCGCCCACGGTGATGCGTCCACGCGGTTCTCCCGACCTCGCCCGAGCGTCGGTCTCGAGGCTCTCGAGATCCTGCAGCAGCTCGGCTCCACGACGGCTGAGCTCGCGCCCCATCGGGGTCAGTGCGATCCCACGGCCGGTGCGCTCGGTCACCGGGGCACCGATGTAGCGGGACAGCTTCTGCAGCTGGTGGCTGATGGCCGCCGAGGTGTAGCCCAGGGCCTCCGCTGTCGCAGTGACTGAGCCCACGGAGTCCAAGACGACGAGGGTGCGCAGGGCGAGTACATCGATCATCAAAATATTTTAACGAAACCATGCATATTTGTTCAATAGAATGTTGATTGCGAACCTGGGAAGCTTGACGATATGCGTCCCGTTCACTACCTGCTCGCCCTGCTCGTCGTCGTGCTCTGGGGCGTCAACTTCATCTTCATCGACTTCGGCCTGCGCGACTGGCCGCCGTTGCTGCTCGTCGCCGCCCGCTTCACGCTCGTCGTGATTCCGGCGATCTTCTTCGTCAAGTATCCCCGCGGGAGTTTCCGACGCATCCTCCTCATCGGCGTCTTCATGTCTGCGGGCCAGTTCGGGCTCCTCTACACAGCCATGTTCCTGGGACTGCCGGCGGGGCTGACCTCGATCGTCATTCAGATCCAAGCCGCCTTCACGGTGCTCGTCGCGGCGCTTGTGCTCAAAGAATTTCCGAGTCGACGCCAGATCGTCGGCATCCTCATCGGCCTGTCGGGACTGTGCGCCATCGGCTTGAGCCTCCAGGCATCGGTTCCGATCATCGCCTTCCTCGTCGCGCTCGCCGCGTCCCTGTCGTGGGCGATCGGCAATGTCATCGCCCGCGGGGTCAAGAAGGGCACGAACGGTGTGCAGATGACCGTGTGGTCGGCCATCGTCGTGCCCGTGCCGCTGTTCGCGCTCTCGGTGCTCGTCGACGGCCCCGCCGAGGTGACTCATGCCCTCGCGCACCCCACTTGGGGCGTCGTGGCTTCGGTCGTCTACACCGCCGGCTGCGCCTCACTTGTGGGCTACGTCATCTGGAACTCGCTGCTCGCGCGGTTCCCGGCCTCCCAGGTGGCCCCATTCTCGCTCCTGGTGCCGTTGGTCGGTGTGCTCTCGGCCTGGATCGTCCTCGGCGACCGTCCCACCGCTCCCGAGCTCATCGGCGGAGCGCTCCTGCTCCTGGGCGTCGCGGTCACTACCGGGGTCCTGAAGACCATTGCGCGCAGCCTCACCGGCCGGAATCGGAGGTCACGAAAGGTGATCGCCAGCGAAGAGCCCGAGGTCGAACATTCCTCGGCCTCGGGCTGATTCGGTCTCTCACATGTCCGCCACCTCGGTGGCGGACATGTCACTTCTTCGACAGGTACGGCTCCCAGTTGCCGGTGAGCAGGTACTCGACCTTCTGGGACACGGACACCGCGTGGTCGCCGAAGCGCTCGTAGTAGCGCGAGAGCAGGGTGACGTCGGCGATGTGGCGGGGTGCCAGTGAACCGGCGGGGGCCTCGGCGAGCTTGGCGAAGATGCTCAGGTGCAGTTCGTCGAGTTCTTCGTCGATCGCGTTGATCGTGGGCACTGCGGTCAGTCCCGGGTTCGACAGCAGGTTCTCAGTCGCCTCGGCGATCTTCTCTCCTGATTCGCCCATGCGGGTGAACGTGTCGGTGAAGTGGTCGGGGATCGCTGACTCCGGGTAGCGGATGCGCACCTGCTGGGCGATGTGGCGAGCCAGGTCGCCCATGCGCTCGAGCGAGGCGGACATCCGCAGGGAGCCGATGACCGCGCGCAGATCTGCGGCGACGGGTGCCTGGAGGGCCAACATCTCAGCGGCCTGCTGGTCGAGGGCGTACTGCATGTGGTCGATCACGGCGTCGGCTTCGATGACCTCTTCGGCCAGTTCGAGGTCATTGCCGCGCAGGGACTGGTTCGCCAGGCGCATCGCCTCGTGTACCTTGACGGACATCTCGACCAGCTGTGTGGCCAGGTCGTCCAGCTCATTTCTGAAGACTTCGCGCATGCCAACGGTTCCTTAATCTCGTGAATCTCTTGCCAGGCTGACGTGCCTCATAGTGCCCCGGGGCGGACAACCGTCCGGTCAGGACAGGCACACTGTGTCAGCCTGTCACCGGTGGGTGAACGGTGTCTGGCGTGCAGGTGAATTCCTGGGCAAAGCGACGTTCTGGGCCTGATTCGGTGCGCCTGTGGAGCAGACTGCGCATAAGCTTGATGACGTGGACCTCTTGATCGTAGCGGTCCTGACCGGCATCGTCGGTCTGGGACTGGGTATAGCGGGAATTCTGGCGTTTCGTTTCAGCGAACGCTCCCGTGATGCTGCCGATCTGCATTCTGAGGACGACCTGCCGGAGGGCATCGCCGAGGTTCTGGCCGTGCTGCCCTCGGCCGCGATCGTTCTCGACGCCGGCGACGACGTCGTCAAAGCGTCTCCGGCCGCGTACACCTTCGGACTGGTCAGAGGGCATTCGCTGGCCTCGCCCGAAATGCTGCGCATGGTTGGACGAGTCCGTTCCAGAGGTCTCATCGAAGAGATCGAACTCGAACAGAAGCGCGAGCAGACGGATTCGATCCTGCGGTTCCTCCATGCTCGCGTGGCGCCCTTGGGCACGGCCTTCGTTCTCGTCCTCTGTGACGACCAGACCGAGTCCAAGCGCGTTGACTCCATTCGGCGTGATTTCGTCGCCAACGTCTCCCACGAACTCAAGACCCCCATCGGCGCGATGTCCCTCCTCGCCGAGGCGGTCACCGACTTCTCCGATGATCCGCAGGCCGTCGAACGCTTCGGCGGTCGCATGCAGCGGGAGTCGAAGCGGCTGACCCAGCTGGTGCAGGAGATCATCGACCTGTCCCGTGTCCAGGACCACACGGCGCCGTCTGCGACGGAGAAGATCTCCGCCGCCGAGGTGGTCGATGATGCCGCTGACCGTGCCCGTACGCGTGCTGAAGACAAGAGCATCCACATCGAGGTCTCACCCCCGAGCAGACTGCTCATCGAGGGCAACTACGAACTCCTCGTCAATGCGGTGCGCAACCTCATCGACAACGCCATCAACTACTCACCCGACGGAACACGCGTCGGCGTCGGCGTCGAGCTCGTCGATGAACGGGTCGAGATCTCCGTGACCGACCAGGGAATCGGCCTGTCCGCGCAGGACACCGAGCGTGTCTTCGAACGGTTCTACCGCGTCGACCCAGCGCGCTCGCGCATCACTGGCGGAACTGGGCTGGGACTGAGCATCGTCAAGCACATCATTGCCACACACGGCGGCCAGGTGAAGGTCTGGAGCCGCCTCGGCAAGGGCTCGACTTTTACTGTTGTGCTCCCGCTGGCAGGCAACGTCTCCGACGACGAAGCGTCCTCCTCGGCGCCCGATGGGGTCCTGCTGAATCACTCGGCTCGGGCGGATGCCGACGACGCAGGAACTGCTGAGGCAGCTGCCGGCGACGCAGAGCATGGCGTATCCGAAGCCGGTGTCGATGAAGCCACCGACCATGACGCTGACGCTGACAAGGGTGTCAGCACAGTGGAGAATGAGACAACCCAGGTTTTGAAAACCGGAAGCAAACAAAGGAAGCTCACAACGTGACTCGAATTCTGCTTGTCGAGGACGAGGACTCGTTCTCGGACCCTCTGTCGTACCTGCTCGGAAAAGAAGGATACGAGGTGAGCGTTGCCGATGACGGTTTGAAGGCTCTTGCGGACTTCGACCGCAACGGTGCCGACCTCGTTCTGCTCGACCTCATGCTGCCGGGAGTCTCCGGCACCGAGGTGTGCCGAGAGCTGCGCGCGAAGTCCAGTGTGCCGATCATCATGCTCACGGCCAAGGACTCAGAGATCGACAAGGTGGTGGGGCTCGAACTCGGCGCAGACGACTACGTGACCAAGCCCTATTCCTCGCGTGAGCTGCTGGCCAGGGTGCGCGCGGTGCTGCGGCGCAACGTGGAATCCGAAGTCTTCGACGTTGAGTCGGTGCTTGAAGCCGGGGGAGTCCGCATCGATGTCGAACGTCACGTCGTCAGCGTTCGCGGTGAAGAGCTGTCGATGCCGTTGAAGGAGTTCGAGCTGCTGGAGATTCTCATTCGCAACTCTGGTCGAGTGATGACACGCGGCCAGCTCATCGATCGGGTCTGGGGAGAGGACTACGTGGGCGACACGAAGACCCTCGACGTCCACGTCAAGCGTCTGCGTGCCAAGGTCGAGCAGAATCCTTCGGAGCCGCGTCTCCTCACCACTGTGCGGGGACTCGGCTACAAGTTCGAAGCCTGATCACCCGCAGAGTCTGACCTTTCGCAACGACGGAGCTCTCGCAGAACCGGGGATACTTCAAGGAGCCGCCCACATCGAGTGGGCGGCTCCTTGAAGTGTTCAGCTCTCGTGCGGCTGTGCTCAGCCGTTGACGCCAGTGGCTGACTCGCTCTGCTCACCGGACTGCGAAGCGCCTTCGCTGGACTGAGAGGCGTCTTCGCTGGGGGACTCCGATGGCTTTTCGGTGGGTACATACTGTTCGTAGTACGGCAGGCTGTTCGACAGAACCTGAGTCCGGATCGTCTTCTCGTCACTGCCGACCGTGACGGTGACATCGGCCAGGTCACCGGGCTTCGCCTTGAGGCTGTCCACGATGACCGGCTTCGACGACGTCGACGCCGAGCTCTCCGGGTCCTGAACGAAGGTCTCGCCGGGCTTGACCGACTCCGTCGTCATCTTCCCACCGACGTCCAGGGACACCGAAGCCGAGGAATCGCCCTTGTTGATGAGCGTGAAGAACAGCTGGGCAGGGCCCTCGCCGGACTCGTCCATAATCAGCATCAGACCGCGAACCTCGACGTCTCCGACCGATCCCCATGCACCGTCACCGGCGTTGTAGTGGTATTCGGCGGTCTGGTGAGGCGACAGCAGGCTTGCACATCCGCTGACGGGGATGACGAGAGCGAGTGCGGCAACTGCGAGTGCCGCGCGGTTGTGCCGTTTCATTGTGCTCCTTGAAGTGGCAATACAAGATCAATCTGTATACTACCCGGTTTTTGACCGGCCGTAGAACCCGAAAAGAGACCGGACGCGTTCCTCCTGCGAGAACTCCAGCAACGCCCAGATCTGATGGCACGCGTTGCGGCTGTGAGAACCCCAGCATCGCCCAAGATGACCCCCTGGTCAGTAAGCCGCGAGGCGGACCCTAGCACGAAGAATCCGTAGCCTGAACGATTTCTGTGGCGCGCCTCATGGTAAACTGGAGGTCCGCGAAAGGGGTTTGAAGAGAATATGAGTTTCGAGGTCGGCGACACAGTTGTCTATCCACATCACGGTGCAGCGACAATCCAAGATATCAAAAAACGAACCATCAAAGGTGAGGAGAAACTGTATCTCAAGCTCCAGGTCGCCCATGGTGATCTAGTGATCGAAGTTCCTGCGGAAAACTGCGACCTCGTCGGTGTGCGAGATGTCGTCGGTGAAGAGGGTGTTGAGAAGGTATTCAACGTCCTCCGCGCGGAATTCGTCGAAGAGCCCACGAACTGGTCTCGTCGCTACAAGGCGAATCTTGAGAAGCTGCAGTCCGGTGACGTGATCAAGGTTGCCGAAGTCGTTCGCGACCTGTGGCGTCGCGAGCAGGACCGCGGCTTGTCGACTGGTGAGAAGCGCATGTTGTCCAAGGCCCGTCAGATCCTTGTTTCCGAACTCGCATTGGCCGAGAAGAAAGAGGAATCCGAAGCAGAGGCCATTCTGGACGAAGTGCTCGCGTCCTGAGTATCTGCGTCATCGTTCCGGCTGCGGGGTCGGGATCGCGTTTGGGCAGTGCAGACCCGAAGGCCCTCGTTCGGCTGAACGGGAAGAGCCTTCTGGCTCGCAGTCTTGAGGCGATCATCTCCTCGGGAGTGGCTTCTTCAATTGTGGTTGCCGCTCCCGAGGAGTTTTTAACGCGTGCCCGCAGCGAAATCGATATCATCTCAGAATCGGGGCTTAAGGATTCGGAAGCCAGTATTTCGGGCATTCGAATCACAGTTGTAGCAGGCGGAGATGATCGAATCGAATCCGTGCAATCGGCCTTGAAATATGCAGGTGACGCAGACATTGTTCTGGTCCACGATGCCGCCCGCGCATTGACACCGTCCGACGTCTTCCGTCGTGTGGCTGCGGCTGTCCGCGCCGGTGCCGAGGCGGTCGTTCCTGTCTTGCCGATGACCGACACGGTGCGCCGCGCGCAGAGCCGTCCCGCGGTGAGCTTGGATGACCGTCCCACCGCGGCCGACGTACCCCCGGTTCCTCTGCCGCGACCGGACTCAAACGGTCGGCAGAGCGTGGTCGAATCAGGCGCCGACAGCGACCCGGAGTTTCCGACCGTTGGGGTCCTCCACGGTGATCTAGACCGTTCGCGCCTCCGCCGGGTTCAGACTCCACAGGGATTCGCCGCAGCCACTCTGCGCCGGGCACACGAGAAATACGACCATGACCAGGCCACCTCATGGCCTGGGGGCCTCGGAGCCACGGATGACGCGGGACTCGTCGAGCGCCTCGGTGTCGATATTGTCGCTGTCGACGGTGACGAGGAAGCACTGAAGATCACCTACCCGCTCGACCTCGTGCTCGGTGAGCACATCGCGAAGCAGCGGGATGGGACGGCGAGGGACACGAAGCAGCGGGATGGGACGGCGGACGACTCGATGAGGGACGCAACGAGCGAAAGCGGGCAGCGACGATGACCATGGTGATTCCGCGCACCGGCATCGGAGTCGACGTGCACGCCTACTCCGACGATCCCGAGCGTGAGCTCTGGGTTGCGGGATTGAAATGGCCCGGCGAACGTGGGCTCGACGGCCACTCCGATTCTGATGTTGCCGCCCATGCGTGCTGTGATGCGCTGTTCTCCGCCGCGGGGATCGGTGATCTCGGTCAGCATTTCGGCGTCGACCGGCCTGAGTTCGCGGGTGCCTCCGGAGCCGTTCTCCTCGCCGAGGCGGCACATCAGGTCCGCGCGGCGGGTTTCGAGATCGGCAATGTCTGTGTCCAGGTCATCGGCAACCGTCCGAAGATCGGCACCAGGCGGATCGACGCCCAACAGGTGCTGTCCCAGGCAGCTGGCGCCGACGTCTCTGTGTCCGGGACAACGACCGATGCGCTCGGTCTGACAGGACGCGGCGAAGGAGTCGCGGCCATCGCGAATGCTCTTGTCTATCCCATTGCGCGCGACGAGGCGTCGGTGGCAGCACCGACACCGCACTGATCTTCCCGTGAAGGTCGTGTTCCAAGGCGGGGGAGCGATCGGCATCGCAGGTGCCGCGCTGTTCGGTCGACGGCACGAAACGGTGGTGGTCTCACGGTCGGTGAGTTCGACCCCAGCTGAGGTGCCGCCGCGAGATGCCGCATACCCACGACAGGTGCGCTCCTTCGGGGGGGGGTCCAGTGCGCCGGGTGCCCGTGGTCGATTGGGCTGCGGTGAGTTCGGAATCATGGGACCTCTTGGTGCTGACGACACGGCCGGGCGACCTCGACGAGGGAGTTGCCGCATCGATTGTCGCGACTTGTCCGGGCATCATCGCGATCACCAGCCAGGTCGACGGGGACCGCGACATTGCGGTGTCACTGTTCCCTGAATCCGAGATCCTCGTCTTCTCGCCCGCACTCCTGTCCGAGAGGACGGCGGGCCGCAGCGTCAGCTACTGGCGCCCACCCGGGATGCCTGTGTTCATGGCCAGCGGCCCCCGGGAGACCGTACGAGGACTGCGGCGCATGCTCGGTGGCCTCATCGTCGGTGTTCCGGCCATCCTGGTCTCCGCTCCGCCGGCGGTCTTCATTCCCTATGTCGCGCAGCTGAGTGTTCGTGAGGGGAACTGGGCGGATCTGAGGACACACCTGCGACGACCCACGCAGGCCGCCGCGGAAGCTGTGCACGCCGTCACTGGTGTCCGGATGCCGCTGTCGGCCCGAGGCGCCGGACTCGTCCTCGACGCATTGGAACGATTCGTGCCCATCGACGTCGGTGAGTACGCTGGCCGACACTTCGCCCGTCACGAGGGCCAGACACTCGACATGCTCGACGGATGGATCAGACGAGAAGCCGAACGAGTCCCCGCGACGGGCCGATCACAGGCACCCACGCCTGCCGTGGCGCAGTCGTCGGCGCTGCGCGAACTGGCTCAGATCTTGCGCTTGCGCGTGACCAGGCAGCCGATCCCGTAGAGCGCCGCGGTGAAGACCAGAGTGCCGAGTATCTGGATGCGCACGGACTCCACAGTCAGGCCGAGGACGATGATCATGGCGATGCCCGCCAGCGTCGCATAGGACAGCCAGGGGAAGAGCCACATCCTCAACGGCAGTTCGTCACCGGCGGCCTCGGCGCGGCGCCGGATGATGATCTGGGACACCAGCGTCACGACCCAGGTGACGATGAGCGTCGACCCGACGACGTTGAGCAGTATTCCGAGCACCTCGGCGGCCCAGAAGTAATTCAGTGCCACCGCCACGAAACCGAACGCCGAGGTGGCCAGCACCGCTGCCATCGGAACGCCGCGTTTGGTCGTGCGACCCAGTCCTGCCGGCAGCATCTTCCGCTCGGACATGGAGAACGCCATTCTGGAGGCACCGTAGATGTTGGCATTCATCGATGACAGCAGGGCGATGACGATGACCGCGGCCAGGAGCGAGGCGACGGCTGGGAGACCGGCAGTGTCGAGGACAGCGACGAAGGGCGATTCGCTCAGCCGTTCGTCTTTCCAATCGAGGACGAGGACGATGATTGCGACAGAACCGATGTAGAGGAACAGGATGCGCCACACGATGGTTTTGATCGCCTGCGTCACGCTGCGGCTCGGATTCGCGGTCTCGGCCGCGGCGACTGCCACGATCTCGATGCCGCCGAAGGCGAACGCCACGACGAGAAGGCCAGCGGCGACACCGGGGAGGCCAGTGGGCATGAATCCGTCGGTGAAGACCGCCGCCGGTGGTTCTGCGGGAGTCCAGCCGAACAGGTATGCGGCCCCGAGGACGAGGAACAGGGTCACGAAGGCGACCTTGATGAGAGAGAACCAGAATTCGAATTCTCCGAAGCTGCCCGAGGTGGTGAGGTTGATCGCGGTGAAGATGACCATGATGGCCAGTGCGATGACCCATTGCGGGATCGACGGGACGTAGCTGACCGCGATCTGTGCGGCGGCAGTGGCCTCTGCGGCAACGACTAGGCAGAGCTGGACCCACCAGAGGGCGCCGACGGCGAATGCGGCGGCAGGACCCATGGCTCGCCCAGCGTAGTGGGAGAAGGCCCCCGGGTTCGGGTCGGCCGCCACGAGCTCTCCGAGGGCCCGCATGACGAAGATGACGATGAGTCCGGCGACCACATAGGAGATGAGAACGGCGGGACCTGCAGCTTGGACACCGGCACCTGAGCCCACGAACAGGCCGGCTCCGATCGCCGAGCCGAGGCTCATCATGACCAGATGGCGGGGTTTCATTCCGACCTTGAGGCCGGCCCCGCCCCGCGACGAATCAGATGTCAATGAATCTGACGATAGGTCTGCGTGTACAGGGGACTGCGGTGATGGAGATTCAGGCACCAGATGAGTCTAGCGCCCGACCTCGATCCCGGGACAGCATGGTGCGTCCTGACGACAGAGTGGCGGAGACGAAGAGATGCCGTGGTCGCAGATCCGCGACCACGGCATCTCAATCTGATCCGCGCCGAGTGGACGCCTCGGTGCCTCAGGGCACCGTTTGGCGGTTGAGGTGGTGGCCACCTCGGCGAATCAGCGGTGTGAGAGTCTCACTCTCCGCGTTTGATCCAATCCTCCAGCGACGGCGCTTCGGCACCGATCGATGTCGGCTCACCGTGTCCGGTGAGGACGACGGTGGCATCGGGGAGCTTGAACAGAACGGTCCTGATCGACTCGATGATCGTCTCGAAGCTCGAGTACGAACGGCCGGTGGCCCCCGGGCCGCCGTGGAAGAGTGTGTCTCCGGAGAACAGCACGGGGCCGACTGCTCGGCCCGCTCCCGCTGAGGCGGGCACCGGCAGCCCGGTTTCGATGAAGAAGCAGGTCGAACCGGGGGAGTGTCCGGGCGTGTGCAGGGCTTTGACCCTCACCCCGCCGACGGTCCAGGTGTCGCCGTTGGAGATCTCCGCGTCGGGGCGATAGCTGTCGTAGGTCATGTCCCACAGAACGTGGTCCTCGGGGTTGAGGTGGACGGGCGGGTTGCCCACCCGGTGGGCGAAGTCGCGGACGACTCCGACGTGGTCGTCATGACCGTGGGTCAGCAGAATCGCCTTGACCTCACGCGACCCGACCTTCTCCGCGATGGCGTTGACGTCATGCGCGGGATCGATGACGATGACTTCGGAATCGTCGCCGATGATCCAGACGTTGTTGTCGACGTCCCAGGTTCCGCCATCGAGCGAGAACGTTCCGGACGTGACCAGGTGCTCGATTGCCGTCATCAGAACTCCACCACCGATCGCAGTACCTTGCCTTGGCTCATCTTCTCGAATGCCTTCTCGACGTCGCCGAGTCCGATTCGCTCGGAGACGAACTTCTCCAATGGAACGCGTCCCTGCTGATAGAGGTCGACGAGCATCGGGAAGTCCCGCTCGGGCAGGCAGTCGCCGTACCAGGAGGACTTCAGGCGGCCTCCACGACCGAAGACGTCGAGCAGCGGCACGCTCAACTCCATCTCCGGAGTCGGCACGCCCACGAGTACCACGGTGCCCGCAAGATCACGGCCGTAGAAGGCCTGACGCCAGGTCTCGGGACGTCCCACAGCGTCGATGGCGACATCGACGCCGAACCCACCGGTCAGTTCCTGGATGGCTGCGACAACCTCGTCCTCGCTCTTGCCGCGAGTATTGATCGTATGAGTGGCACCGAGATCCTTCGCCCACTCCAGCTTCGTGTCATCGATGTCGAGGGCGATGATCGTTCCTGCGCCCGCCAGGGCAGAACCGGCAATGGCCGCGCAGCCGACTCCGCCGCAGCCGATGACGGCCACAGACTTGCCGCGGGTGACCTCGCCGGTGTTGATCGCGGCGCCGATTCCGGCCATCACGCCGCAGCCCAGCAGGCCCACGACAGCTGGGTCAGCCTCGGGGACCTTCGTGCACTGTCCGGCCGCGACCAGGGTCTTCTCCGCGAAGGAGCCGATGCCCAGCGCCGCCTCGAGCTCGGTGCCGTCGGGCAGAGTCATCTTCTGTGAGGCGTTGTGGGTGTCGAAGCAGTACCAGGGCTCACCGCGTTTGCAGGCCCGGCATTCGCCGCAGATCGCGCGCCAGTTGAGGATGACGAAATCGCCCACCTCGACGTCGGTGACGCCTTCTCCGATCTCTGAGACCGTGCCTGCAGATTCGTGGCCGAGCAGGAACGGATAGTCATCGCTGATTCCGCCCTCGCGATACTGGAAGTCCGTGTGGCAGACGCCACACGACTTCACATCGACGATGACCTCGCCGGGGCCCGGATCGGGAATGACGATGTCGGTGAGTTCGACCGGTGCCCCCTTGCTGCGGGCAATGACACCTTTGACGGTCTGTGGCATAGCGTCTCCTAGTGCTCTGGGCGTTGTGCTCTGGGCGTGGGCCGAGGCCCATTGCGCCAGACGATGAGTTCGTTCAACCCCCACCCTAACCAGGCAGAGCCTTCGCGACCAGTGTGCCCGGGTTCTGGACGGACAGCACAATCGGGGAACCGCCTCGGCGAGGGTGGGAACGACGACGGCCGGCGGCTCCGCTGAAGCGGAACTGCCGGCCGTCGATCGTTGGCTCAGAGGCTCAGGTCACTCCTGGTCGGGGTGTTTGCGCAGGTGGATGATCGCGGCGCCGAGGCCGCCCCAGACGGTGACCATGGCGATGATCATCATGACAATGGCTGATGTACCCATTTTCGGACTCCTCATTTCTCTTCAGTGGTCAGAAGGCCTTTGCCGGCACGTCCGCCTGATTTCTTGCTGACAGCTGGGCCAGAACCGCTCCCGGCCGCATTGCGTTTGTTCTCTTCAGCGACGGAATCGGCGATGGCGGCCTCCGTGGCGTCGATCGACGACTGTGGCCACCTGATCAGAGTCAGTGCGAAGGCGAGCACGGCGAGCAGACCGATCATGCCCCACCCGAAGACCCCGGTGAGACCTGCCGGATAGTCTTCGTAGCCCTCCGTGGCAAAGGTGATGATCTGCTGAACCAGCATGTAGACGAGCAGCACCGGAGTGATCAGGCCGACGCAGGCAAGCCACAGCTTATTGACCTTGAAGCTGGAGACTGCATTGAGGTGGTCGCGCAGGATGGGCAGCTTGCCCAGATCGCCCTTCAGCACCCAGCCGACGACAAGCAAGGCGACGACAGCTGCGCCGACGATCCCGAGGTTGTTCGCCCAAGCATCCATGGTGTCGAGAACGTAGAGACCGGTGACCGTGGTCATCAGGACGATCGAGACGATGGCCATAGCGCCGCCGACGATGAAGATCGAGAACTTGTTGCCCCAGCCGAACTTCTCGCGCAGAGCCTGGATCGGGACCTGAACGATCGAGATCAGCGAGGTGAGTCCCGCGAAGACGAGGCAGGCGAAGAAAGCGACGCCGAAGAACGCTCCGCCGGGCATCTGCGAGATCAGCGTCGGGAAGGCAACGAAGGCCAGCCCGATGCCGCTGGAGGCGACATCGCCGACCTCGACGCCCTGTGCCGCGGCCATGAAGCCGAGAGCTGCGAAGACGCCGATGCCCGCCAGGATCTCGAACGCGGAGTTCGAGAAGCCGACGACCAAGCCGGACCCGGTCAGGTTCGTCTTCTTCTTCAGGTAGGAAGCGTAGGTGATCATGATGCCGAAGCAGATCGACAGTGAGAAGAAGATCTGACCATAGGCGGCGATCCACACCTTCGGATCCGTCAGCGCGTCGAAGCTCGGAGTGAAGAGTGCGTTCAGCCCATCGGCTGCGCCAGGCAGGAACAGGGACCGGATGACGAGGATGAGGAAGACGACCACGAGCAGTGGAATGAAGATCTTCGAGAAGCCGGCGATGCCGTTCTGCACTCCGAGGACCAGGATGCCGATGGCGACGACCCAGACCAGGATGACCGGAATGAGCACCCCGGGCACGAACTCGAAGGACACTCCGGGGTCGCCCATCTTGAGGTATTCGCCGAAGAAGAAACCCTCCGCGTCGTCTCCCCATGACTGTTTGAGGGAGAAGACCATGAAGCAGGCAGCCCAAGCGATGATGGCGGCGTAGTAGACGCCGATGACGAAGGCGATGCCGGTCTTGAACCAGCCGATCGGCTCCGCACCACGGCTGAGGGTGCGGTAGGCCAAGGGTGCTGCCGCACGGGTGCGGTGACCCAGCGCGTACGTGAAGAACAGCAGCGGGATGCCCGCTGTCAGCAGTGCAACCAGATACGGAATGAGGAATGCGCCGCCGCCGTTCTCATAGGCGACGTATGGGAAGCGCCAGATATTGCCGAGGCCCACTGCCGAACCGATGGCTGCGAAGATGAACGCGCCGCGGGTGGCGAAGACCTCCCTCTGGGGTGCTTTGGTGGGAGACATGATGTCCTTTCTGTCCAACCACGTTGTTGTGAGGTTGTTGCCGATGGGGCAGTCTGCTGTGACCGTGCAGTCGGCAAGCTAGCGTACCGCTTCCGAGGGGTCCCGTCAGGGGCGGTGCGGACGCGGATTCGTTGACCGACCACCAGCATACTGGGAGTTCTCTGTGAAATGTGCCACGTATCACGTGATCTGAGTTACAATCACATATCAAATGTTGGACACCTCATAGTCGCCCGCTGGTCATGCTCTCCGCTCAGGCGGCAACACCCCGCCTGTCCCCGGTAGACTTGAATATGTGACTATCGCTCTGTACAACACCGCCAGCCGCACGACCGACGAACTGCGCCCCGTCAATGCCGGGCACGTGGGCATCTATGTCTGTGGTGCCACTGTGCAGGGCGAGCCCCACATCGGCCACCTGCGCTCCGCCTCGGTCTTCGACCAGCTTCGTCGCTGGCTGATGTACCGCGGCTACAGCGTCACTCTGGTCCGCAACGTCACGGACATCGACGACAAGATCCTGTCGAAGTCCGCCGAGGAGGGCCGGCCCTGGTTCACCCATGCCTTCACATACGAGCGGGCCTTCACCCAGGCCTACGCCGCCCTCGATGTGCTGCCTCCCAGCTACGAACCCCGCGCCACCGGGCACATCACGGAGATGATCGAGCTCATCGATCGACTCCTCGACGCAGGCTATGCCTACCAGGCTCTCGACGGCAGCGGTGATGTGTACTTCGCGGCCACCTCTTGGGCGGACTACGGGGAGCTGACCAACCAGCGCCTCGATGATATGGAGCCCGCCAACGATGCGGATATGCGGGGGAAGAAGGACGCCAGGGACTTTGCTCTGTGGAAGGCGCACAAGCCCGGCGAGCCCGACACCGCTTCGTGGCCGGCTCCCTGGGGTCGCGGCCGACCGGGCTGGCACATCGAATGCTCGGCCATGTCGACGAAGTACCTCGGCGAGAATTTCGACATCCACGGAGGCGGACTGGATCTGCGTTTCCCCCATCATGAGAACGAGCTGGCCCAGTCGCGCGCGGCTGGTGACCGGTTCGCCAACATCTGGATGCATTCGGGCCTGCTCAACGTGGGCGGGGACAAGATGTCGAAGTCACTGGGCAACTCGGTCTTCGCCTCCGAGCTCTTCCACCGTTACAGCCCGCTGGCTGTGCGGTATTTCCTCACCGGTGCCAGCTACCGGTCGATCCTCGAGTTCTCACCCGAGGCCATGGACCGGCAGACCGCCTCGCTCGACCGTTTGGCGAACTTTCTCCAGCGAGCTCGGCAGGCACTTCGAGACGAGGCGCCGGCACTGCCCGATGTCAGCGACTCCTACCGCGGTCGCAGCGTCGACGTGCCCGCGGAGTTCGCAGCCGCCCTCGACGACGACCTCGGCGTGCCCCGCGCACTGTCCGTGGTCTTCGCGAAGGTCACAGAGGGTGCGAAACTCCTCGACTCCGGCCAGGACCGGAACATACTCAGACAGATCGTCGCCGAGGTGGAGCTGATGCTCGATATCCTGGGAGTCAATCCCAGCGCCGAGGCGTGGGCTCAGTCGGGAGCGAATGCGACGGTGGAATCGGCGCTGGATTCCCTCGTCGATGCGCTCGCCGCACAAAGAGCTGAGGCGAAGGCGGAGAAGGACTTCGCCACCGCCGATGCGATCCGCGACAATCTGGCCTCCGCCGGAATCGTCATCGAGGACACGGCCGACGGTTACCGCTACCACGTCAAAGACAGTTGACCCCACTGCACTCTTCTCAGGAAATCTCTCCCGGTGACGAACTTCGGTTCGTGACCACCTACGACTCTTAAGGATTCACATGGCTTCCAACCCACGCGCCGGCGGCTCGAAGAAGGGCCCGACCAAGGGCTCCGGCGGCAAGAACAAGCGCAGCCTCCAAGGCAGGGGCCCCACGCCCAAAGCCGAGGACCGTGTCTATCACAAGGCACATAAGTCGGCAGCGGCCAAGAAGGCGTCGAGCGCCCATCAGGCCAGGCGCCGCAAGAAGGAGAACGGTCCGAACATGGTCGCCGGACGCAACTCGGTGCTCGAAGCTCTGCGTGAGGACGTTCCCGCAACCACGATGTACGTCGCCGGACGCATCGACTCGGACGACCGTGTCCGGGAGGCCATCACCCTGGCGACCAAGCGCGGCATCTCGATGCTCGAAGCGAGCAAGCCCGACCTTGACCGGCTCACCGACGATGCGATCCACCAGGGCATCGCCCTGCAGATCCCACCCTATGAGTACGCCGAGCCCCGTGACCTGCTCGCGGTTGCCGCCGACCGCGCCGAGGCTCCGCTGCTCGTGGCACTCGACGGCATCACCGATCCCAGGAACCTCGGTGCGATCGTGCGTTCCGCCGCAGCCTTCGGTGGTCACGGCGTCATCATTCCCGAGCGTCGGGCCGCGTCGATGACCGCTGCCGCGTGGAAGACCTCCGCCGGTGCTGCGGCCCGCATCAAGATCGCCCAGGTCGTCAACCTGGCTCGTGCCATCGACGAGCTCAAGAAGCAGAACGTCTTCGTCGTCGGACTCGACATGGACGGAGACGTCGAGCTGCCGGAACTGACCTTCAGCCGCGACCCGGTGTGCATCGTCGTCGGCTCCGAGGGTAAGGGCATCTCTCGCCTCATCGCCGACAAGTGCGACCAGGTCGTCTCGATCCCGATCGCTGCGACGACGGAGTCCCTCAACGCGGGAATCGCCGCGGCCGTCTCCCTGTACGAGGTCGCCCGCACCCGCCGCGGCTGATCTGCCGGCGGTCATCGCCCCACAACTACCTGAGGGCGGCCCAGCAACCTTGCGCGAGGTTGCTGGGCCGCCCTCAGGTAGTTGTGGGGGCTGTTGGGAGTGCGCCTGGAAAGTTGGCCAGGTGTGGTGGCTAGCGTGAGATGCTGGCGCGGTAGTCGCTGGTGCTGAGTGCGCCGACGCGTGAGTGGCGGCGGCTGTAGGTGAGGTAGACGACGAAGCCGACGAGCATCCAGAGGCCGAAGACCACCCAGGTGGTCCCGCCGAGGTTGATCATGAGGAACGCGCATGCCAGGGAGCCGAGGATCGGGATCGTCGGGCCGAAGGGCACCTTGAATGAGCGTGGTAGGTCCGGGCGTTTGACGCGGAGGTAGATGACCGCGATGTTGACGAGACAGAAGGCGAACAAGGTGCCGATACTCGTGGCATTCGCGAGTTCGCCGAGCGGGATCAGTGCCGCGGTGATCGCCACGAGCACGCCTGTGACCAGGGTTCCCACCAGGGGAGTGCCCGTGCGCGGAGAGACGATGCCGAAGACCTTCGGGACCATGCCGTCGCGTGACATCGTGAGCAGGATGCGTGACTGTCCGTAGAGGACGGTGATGACGACCGACAGGATCGCGAGCACCGCGGAGACGGCGAAGATGAAGACCGCGAGGTTCGACTGCGTGAGTTCGTGGACGATCTGGACCAGGGGAGCGGTTGAGGTCTCGAACCACTGCCACTGCCGGGCACCGATTGCAGCGACGGCCACCAGTACGTACATGGTGGTGACGATGACCATCGAGAGGATGATCGCCCGCGGCAGGTCCCGTTTCGGGTTCTTCGCCTCCTCACCGGCAGTCGACGCAGCATCGAAGCCGATGTAGGAGAAGAACACACTCGACGCCGCGGCGGTGACTCCGGCGGCGCCCATAGGCAGCATCGGCGCGAAGTTGCCGGCCTTGAACGCGGTGAACGCGACGATGGCGAAGAAGATGAGGATGCCGAGCTTGACGAACACGATGATCGTGTTGACGATGCCGGATTCCTTGGCCCCGCGCATGAGCAGGACCGTGGCGAGGAGGACGACGACGAGTGCCGAGAGGTTGATGACTCCGCCTTCACCATCGGGGCCAGCCGACAGTGACGGCGGCAGCGACATCCCGAAGATCCGCAGCGTCTCATTGACGTAGTCGGCGGCACCGACGGCCACCGCAGCCACGGAGACCGCGTACTCGAGGACGAGGCACCACCCGCAGACCCAGGCGACGCCTTCGCCGAGGGTCGCATAGGAATACGAATAGCTTGACCCCGACACAGGAACCATGCCCGCCATCTCCGCATAGCTGACGGCAGAGAGCAGAGCGGTGATTCCAGCCAGGATGAAGGCCAGCCAGACGGCAGGGCCAGCGATCGGAACGGCCTCGCCGAGGATGACGAGGATGCCTGTGCCCAAGGTGGCGCCGACACTGATCATCGTCAGCTGGAAGACGCCGAAGGTTCTGCGCAGACCGCCGGTGGACGCGTCCTGGGTGTCCTCGACCATGCTGCTGATCGACTTGCGACGGACCAGCTGACTGGCCAGTCGAGGCCGATCGGTCGCTGTTGCAGAGGGCTCTGTTGTAGAGGTGACGTTGTCTCGAGCGGTCATGCGAATATTCTTCCACGCGCAGCCATGGCGGCCGCACGCGACCGCCTGCAACGGCCGCACACGACCGCCTGCGCCGGCCGCACGCGCCGGCCGCACACGCCTACATGCTGCGCCTGCGTTCGGCCGGAGCCTTACAGCCGTGGGGAGAAGCGACCGTCCTGGGCCATCCAGCCTCCGTCGACGAGCTGCGAGTGTCCCGTGACATACGTCGAGGCGTCGGATGCGAGGAACAGCACAGGTCCGGCGATTTCGTGGAGGTGCCCCCAGCGACCCAGAGCGGTCTTCTCCGCATAGGCGGTCCACCACTCCTCATCGGCCTTGATCTGCTGGGTCAGCGGAGTGTCGAAGGGCCCGGGCAGGATCGCATTGACGCGCACGCCCTGTGGCCCCAGCTCACTGGCCAGCGTCTTCGTCAGCTGCACGACACCGGCCTTGGCCGCGGCGTAGAGGCCCTGACCAGGCTCGATGGCCAGAGCCCGGAACGATGAGTAGGTGACGATGGAGCCGCGGCCCCGCTCGGCCATTTCGGTACCGAATCCGCGCATCAGGCGATAGGTGCCCTTGAGGTTGATGTCGATGACCCGGTCGAATTCCTCGTCGGTTGTCGACAGCAGTCGCTTGCGCACGTTCGCGCCCGGGGTGATGACGAGCACCTGGGCGTGAGGATGGGCTGCGACGAGGGCGTTGACCGATTCGGTGTCGGTGATGTCGACGTGTGCGGCCTCTGCACCCGGCGCCGAGGTGGCGCTGTGCCCGCCCTTGCCTGTGTTGCCGGAAGCGCCCTGGCGTTCGGTGATGATGCGCACGGTCTCCTCGGCGCCATCGAGGTTGAGGTCGGCGACGACGACGTGGGCACCGGCATCGGCGAGGCCGATTGCGCTCGCCTGGCCCAATCCGGATCCTGCCCCGACGACGACGGCGGTGCGGCCGCTGAGGTCGAAGAGGGAAGGGATCGAAGGGTTGTTCTCATTCGTCGGTATGGAATTCTGCTTCGTCGACGTTGAGTTCTTCGGGACTTGCGACATCGGAGGTCCTTTTCATAGCACTGGCGGTTCAGGCGGGGATCGCCTCATTGTCCTCAAAGATATGCCCGCCGAGGCGGCACGAGGGTCCACGTTCCACCTGGTGGAATCCCAGCCCAGGCGATCTCCGCCGAACCCAGCCCAACCGATCCCTGCCGAACCCAGCCCAGGCCTGTTCCGGTCGGGTCGTCCTCAGAACTTCTGGCTGTCGACGTACAGTGCCTCATCGGGGAGGTTCGCGAGGTAGTCGACGATGAAGTAGGCGATGGCCTCCATCGTGGGGATGTCGCGTTGCCTGGCAAAGGACATCACGCGCCGGTGCTCGACGAATTCGTAGAAGATCTGGCCTGGTTCGAGTTTGTGCGTGAGGTTCTCCGGGATGGCGGAGATCAGGGGCTTGTAGACCTCGTCGAGCCACAGCCGGGCGGCCTCGCCCTCGTCGAGTTCGACCGGCAGCTCACCCGAGCCGTGCGCGCCGCCGGTGAAGCCGGGAGCACTGCGGTGGGAGTCGAGGTCGTTGAGCATGGTCCGCGCCTGGTTCTCGTTGGCACCGATGCCCGTCAGGCGCAGAAGTCTGCGGGAATGGTGGTTGGGTTCGACGACCTTCGGTTCGACCAGCAGGCTGACGCCGTCGAGGTCAGTGGTCACGGTGAGTTCGCCCAGGTCGAATCCCAAGTCGTTGAGGCGGCGGATGCGCTCGTCGATGCGCCACCGTTCGTTGACAGAGAACTCCTCGACCCGAGTCAGCTCGGTCCACAGTCCGTTGTAGGCCTCGAACAGGCGCTCACCGGCCGCCAGCGGGTCGACCGCAGAATCGATGAGACCCGCGGCCTGCAGGTCGAGGAAGTCGCCGGCGATGTTCGTGCGCGCGATGCGCAGATCCATCTGCCGCTGACCGTCCGAAAGCTGGTCGTGGAGCTCACCGGTCTCCGCATCGACGACATAGGCCGCATAGGCATCGGCGTCACGCCGGAACAGGGTGTTTGACAGGGACACATCCCCCCAGTAGAAGCCGACGAGGTGAAGCCTGGCCAGCAGGACCGCCAGGGCATCAACGAGGCGACCGGTCGTGTCCTCGGCCAGGGCTCGTGAGAACAGCGCACGGTAGGGCAGCGAGAAGTCCAAGTAGGCCGTCAGCAGTGCTCCAGGCAGGTCCGTCGCCGAGGCGGTGGACCGGTTGGTCACATAGGCGCGGGGTTCGACCGTGGGGACAGCCAGGTTCCCGAGCACACCGAGGATGTCGAATTCGCGCAGGGCCCGTCGGTCGTCGGTCTCCTTGATGGCAAGGACCTCCTCGCCGATCTCGACGAAGCGCACGACGTGTCGGGAGATTCCGCGGGGCAGCCCGCCGAGGAAGTCCTGGGGCCAGTCACCGAGGGGAAGGTGCCACGGGAGTCGTGCTATCGCTGCATGGTCGGAACTGCGGACCGCGTGGATCTGCGGAGCTGAAGTCTCGGGCACCGATCAGGAGTCCACGTCCGCGATCGAGGCGACGAGCGCCTCGGCGACTTCAGGTTTCTCCACCCCGATCAGACGCCCATGGTCGAGGAATGCGATGCGATCGCCAAGGACCTTCGCGTCCTCGAGGTCCGCTGTGGCATAGAGGGTGGTCAGCCCGAATTCCTGCTGCAGATCCTTGACCAGGCGCAGGGTGTCGGCCTGGTGCTCGGGGACGAGGTTGACGACCGGTTCGTCCATGATCAGGACCTTCGGCTGACGAACCACGGCCCGGGCCAGGGCGATCGTCTGGCGCTGCAGGGCGGAGAGATCACCGGGGACGGCATCGAGGATGTCGCGCAGCCCGATCTTCGAAGTCACGGACTCCACGCGTTCACGGATCTCCTCGGCAGGGAGACCATCCACACGGAGTGCGAAGCCGAGGTTGTCGCGCACGCTCATGTGCGGGTAGAGGGCGTAGCTCTCCAGGGCAAGGGTGACATCGCGATCATTGACCGCGGCATGGGTGACATCGACACCGTCAATGAGGATCGTGCCAGTCTTGGGAGCCTCGAGGCCGTGGAGCATCCGCAGGATGGTCGACTTGCCGGATCCGGACGGGCCGTAGAGGACGACGAACTCGCCGTCGTCGATGAAGAGATTGAACGGATGCACCGAGGGAGACACGGTGTTCTCATAGGCATGACTGAGGCCATTCAACGACACTGTTGACATGTTTCCTCCTAAAGTGTTCCTGAGCAGCTGGTCATCGGTGACCTGGCGGGGATGCTCAGTCACGTTCATCCTAAGCCGTCGAATGTGCTCGAAGACAGTCGATTCGACAAAGCGTAGAGTGATTCTCAGCACTGTGTCAGCACCCAGCCGCGCAGCTGGGTGGATGCTGGGTAGGAATCCGCGGATCTCGCGATTGTGCAACAGATCGTCGAATGCTGACGCTGACGCTGACGCTGACGCTGACGCCGTTGACAACCGGGACAGGGACGGCGGTGACCATCGCCGAGGTGGTCGTCGGGAAGTCTGGCCCCGATAGACTTCACGGTATGAAGGTCAAGCTCGACGATGTCGCCGCCCGGGCAGGCGTGTCCCTGGCGACGGTCTCCCGCGTCCTCGGCAGGCGGGGCGCGGTGGCCGAAGAGACCCGGGCCCGAGTGCTCGACGCGATGGACTCGCTGGGCTACTCTCGCTCCACCCTCCTGCATGAGGCGCCGAGGCGGCTGGTCGCTGTCAGCGCGCCCGGAAATCCCGAATACTGGCAGGTTCAGGTCTGCACCCGCGTGGCCACCGAGCTGCAGGACCATGGTCTGCTCATCACCAGGCCTCCTGTCGAGACCGAAGTCGCCCCGCTTCAGGTGGCGGTCGATGCCGGGGCTGTCGCGCTCGTGACTCCGACGCTGACGAGCCTGCACACCGACATCCCCTGCATTCGCGTCGACGAACAGTCGGCAGTGGAGACCGACGATGCCAGCGGTGACATCATCGCCGCCCGCCTCGACCTCGGCGGGGGCATGACGACGGCCTTCGAACATCTCCAGGCCATCGGACACCGACGCATCGGTCTGATCTGCAATGACAGCGGTGAGCTTGCGGTACAGCTGATCAGGCGATTCCGCGCCGAACACCCCTCACGCAACTTCGGGATCAGGCTCGACGACTGGATCGCGCAGGTCCCGAAGTCCTTCTCCGGCGGTTCACGCGCCGTCCTCGACCTCAAGGATGCGACCTGCACAGCGGTGATCGTGCAGTCGGCTCTGCAGCTGCACGGGGCTCTGCACGGTCTGCGCAACCGGCACCTGCAGGTGCCGCGGGACATGTCGATTGTGGGTTTCGGAGATTCACCGACGATGAAGTTCACCGGACCACCGGCCACCGTTCTCGGCATCGACGTCGAGGGGCTCTCACAGGCACTCGTCACCGCGACCTTGTCGACACTGAAGATCTCCGGTGAGGACCTCCAGTCGGTCCCGCCGGTGTTCCGGCCCCGGCTGCTGGCACGAGCGTCGACGACGGCGGCGAGACAGTGAACCCGGACTCGGGCCCGGGTTCGATGCCGAGTGTGCCCGAATCCGGTGAGCACAAGCACGTCGGGCTCGGCGAGATCGCAGGTGCGGCAGGAGTATCGAAGGCGACGGCTTCGCGGGCCCTGCGCCACCCCGAATCGGTGTCGCCGGGCTCACTGGCCAAGGTCAGGCAGGCCATGGCGATCTTCGGCGTGGACTCGGGCAGCCAGGACACACCCACCGGGCCGATGATCGCCCTGGTCCGGCCCGCCGCACCGGCGGGCAACGTCGACCCCTATGCACGCCTGTTCGACCTTCTGACCAGCAGAGTCTTCGCTCAAGGGATCGCTGCTGTACACGTGGAGGCCGTCGCGAACCGAGCGGATTCACTGGCTCAGTCACTCCTCGGCCCGGCCGGCAGCGAACCTCACGTGCAGGGCGCGATCATCCTCGGCGGGGGAGCGGCCGGTGAGCTTGCCGCGAAGCTGGCCGAGCGCCACCTGCCGCAGATCAGGGTCTCCAACGCCCGACACGAGGACGGGGTCTCCCGCATCGTCCTCGATGCCACGGACGGCATCGCAACCGCGGTGCAGCACCTCGTGCACCTGGGGCATCGTCGGATCGGGCTTGCCGTGCTCCGCGACTCCGCCGCAGCCGGACGCATTGCCGGGTTCCGTAAGTCCATGGCCCAGATCCTCCACATTCCCGCCACCCGTGACCAGGCGCCCGTTGTCGAAGCCGCGGGAGGCACCATGGCCGGAGTCGCCGCGGCCGAGGAGCTGCTCCACCTGCAGTGTTCAGCCGTCATCGCCTGTGCGCCCGCGCTGTCGTTCGGCATTCTCGAAGCCGCAGCCCGGGCTCGCCTCGACGTGCCGCGTGACCTCTCCCTGCTCACGGTCGGTGATATGCCCGATGCCGATGTCATCGCTCCGCCCCTGTCGCAGGTCAGCTATGACTGGGAGGCGATCGCCGTCTCCGCGCTGGGCGAGGTGAGGGCGATGATGGCGAATCCTGTCGAGGCCGTGGCCATCGACTATTCGGTGACTCCGGACCTCGTCCTGCGGGCCAGCGCAGTGCCGCCCCAGCGACGCTGACAGAGGCGTCGCCGAGGCGCCTCAGGACCGTGGCAGCTGTGCGCGGCGTTCGTGCGCGATGCGTGTGAGGAGTTCTGCGACCGCACTGGGGTCCGTGATCCGCCACGGGGCGCGGGTCGGGGCCGGCCCGACCTTGATGCCCAGGCCCATGGTGAAGTCTTCGAGTTCGGCGAAGGCATCCTCGTCGGTGACATCGTCGCCGAGGTAGAGGACCGCTGCAGGGGTCCCTGCTGCGATGAGAGCCCGCAGGCCATCGCCCTTCGTTGCCGTCTTGACTGCGAGTTCGGTGATGTCGTGGCCCTCGATGACGCGGATCCCGGGATGTTCGGACTGCACGGCGATGACATGAGCGTGCAAGGCGGATGCGAATTCCGCGTCGAGGCCGCGCGTGTGCACCGTGCGCGAGAATGGCTTCCGCTCGACCCTGACCTCGGTGACCGAGCCCGAACCAGACTGCGAGCCCAGGCCTGATCCCGACGACAAGTCGTGTTCGAAGGAGTCGATGTGGGCGTCGATCGCAGTGAGCATCTGCTGTTCCTCGGCGCTGACCTCAGGCTGAGTCATCGTCACTGCGGGTGACGGAGACGATGCCGGCGATGACGCGCCCAGGTCCACCTCGGCGCCGTGCGAACCCACCAGCCACACGCCCTCGGGTGGGTCGGTCAGATGCCGCAGGGTTGCGATGTCCCGGCCGGAGACCAGAGCCACCCGGGTGCCGGGCAGGATGCTGAGATCAGCGATCGCGCGTTCGGACTTCGGGAGCATCCGGGACAGGTCGGGGTTGTCACGCAGGGGTGAGAGCACACCGTCGAAGTCGAGGGCGATGAGGACCGAGTCTGCGTCCGTGACCCGCCCGAGGTCAACCTCGGCGGGCAGCGAGAAGGCGGGATCCGACAGCGGTGTCGGGGTCGGTCCGGTGCAGGTCTGGGAAGGTGGACTGGCAGCCGGATCCGATGTCACTGATGGTCCTCACTGGGTGCAGGTGTGTCGACGGTGGAGGTGATGCGGTCAGACGCCGTCGTCGACCGGTCCGGGAGGGCGGCGGGACGGTCGGGGATGATCGCCTCCGGATTGGTGTGGATGGCCTCGAGTTCGGCGAGGAATCTCTTCGACCAGATGCTCACGGTGTCCGTGGCGATCTTCTTGCGCATCTGCTTCATCCGGCGTGACCGTGTCTTCTGATCCATCTGCACGGCGTCGAGGATGCCGGCCTTGAGGTTGCCGATGTCGTGCGGGTTGACCATCACAGCACCCTTGAGCTGATCGGCGGCACCGGTGAATTCGGAGAGCACGAGGGCCCCGTCGTCGCGTCGTCGACACGCCACGTACTCCTTCGCCACGAGGTTCATTCCGTCGCGCAGGGCGGTCACCAGCATGACGTCGGCGGCGAGGAAGAATGCCGTCATCTCGTCTCGTGGATAGGAATGGTGGAGGTAGTGCACAGCGATGGACCCGACTTCGGCCTGCTCTCCGTTGATCCGACCGACGGCGAGCTCCACATCGTGGCGGATGATCTTGTACTGTTCGAGCCGTTCTCGCGACGGGGTCGCGATCTGGATCAGGACGACGTCCTCGATGTCGAGCTTCCCCTCGGCCAGCAGCTCCCCGAAAGCCTTGAGCCGGTGCCGGATGCCCTTCGTGTAATCCATCCGGTCCACCCCGAGCATCACGACCTTCGGATTGCCGACCTCCTCGCGGATCTGCCGGGCGCGCTCGATGATCTTCGGATCACGTGCCAGCTCTTCGAGATAGGGGGTGTCGATGGAGATGGGGAAAGCCTCAGCTCGAACGGTGTGCTCTGGCAGGAAGTCACCGGCTGGGACGGCGACCGTTGACCCCTTGGTCGTGAAGTTGAGACGTCCGCGAACCGCACGTCGGAAGTTTGCAGCATCGGCCGGACGCTGGAATCCGATGAGATCAGCGCCGAGGAGGCCGCGGAGGATCTCGTCGCGCCAGGGCAACTGGCCGAAGAGCTCGAACGGTGGGAAGGGGATGTGGTTGAAGAACCCGATCGCCAGGTCGGGACGCATCCGGCGCACCAGCTGCGGGACCAGCTGGAGCTGATAGTCATGGACCCAGACGGTCGCACCCTCGGCAGCCACCTCGGCGACCTTGGCCGCGAAGCGCTCATTGACACGCACGTACGAGTCCCACCACGTGCGGTGGAACTCGGGCGGGACGATCACATCGTGATAGAGGGGCCACAGTGTTGCGTTGGAGAATCCTTCGTAGTACCTGAGGACATCCTCACTCGTGAGGGTGACGGGAACCAGATGCATCCCGTCGATCGTGAATGGGTCGAAATCGACGTCGGCCACCCCGGTCCAGCCGATCCACGCGCCCTCCTGCGATTTCATCACCGGAGCCACTGCAGTGACCAAACCCCCAGGTGAGGTACGCCATCCTTGGCTTCCCTCGGCAGGGTCCCGGTCCACTGGCAGTCTGTTCGCGACGACAACGAAATCGCTGTCGCCATACGCGGATGCTGAAGTGGTCTCGGCAGAGTTGACGGTGTCCATCTGCGCCTCCTCCTGAGTTTGTGCTTGGAATGAACTGTACCCGCTCGACTACCCTTGGACAGGTGATGGTTCAGGATCTGGGAGGCTACCGCCTCATCGAAGAGCTCGGCTCGGGCGGCATGGGTGTCGTCTATCTCGGTGTCGACGGCGGAAACAATCCTGTCGCGGTGAAAGTGCTGCACCCCCACATCGCCAATGACGAGACCGCTCGCCAACGGCTCGGGCGCGAGGTCAGGACCCTGCGCCGGATCAAACATCCCAGAATCGCCGAGGTGCTCGACGCCGAACTCGAATCCGCCCAGCCCTTCATCATCACCGAGTTCGTCGACGGGCAGACGCTGTCCGATGACGTGCGAGACAACGGCCCCTTCGCCGAGGACGAACTCGTCCACTTCGGACATGCCCTCCTCGATGCCCTCAACGCTGTGCACGAGTCCGGTGTCATCCACCGCGACCTCAAACCCGCCAACGTCATGATCATGGACGGTGAACCGATGGTCATCGACTTCGGCATCGCCCAGGTCGCCGACGAGGTGCGAGTGACTGCGACCGGCCTGGTGATGGGAACACCCGGGTACCTGTCGCCGGAGATCGCCGACGGCAAGACCTCGAGTGAGAAGACCGACTGGTGGGGATGGGCCGCGACGATGGCCTATGCCGCCACCGGCCGCAACCCCTACGGCTCAGGTCCTCTCGAAGCGGTGCTGGGGCGGGTGGCCATGGGCAAGTTCGACCTCGACAATGCTCCCCGCAATTTTGTTCCCCTGCTCTCCGCCTGCCTCGACCCGAAACCCGAACGCAGGCCCAGTGGCCAGATGATCCTCGACGCCCTCGTCGACATCGAGTCCGGACGCGAGCCGCAGTTGGGATCCGGACCGGCAGCCGGGAGCTCAAATCAGGCATCGCCGACGGGGACTGCGCGGATGCCGGCGGTCGACGGCGGTGGTCCAGGCTACGGTGCACCCGCGGCCTTCGGCACTGCCGCAGGCGGCGGGGCTGCTGGAGCCGCTGGTGGGGCTGCGGCCTATGACGGAGCCGTCGGCTACGACGCCTCAGGTTATGGTGCGACGGGGCACGGATCGCCGCGCGGAGGCTATCCCGGCTCGGTCCCGAACCCGAACGCGCCCGGAGGTGCAGACCCCGGTGGGACGAACCCGCAGGGATACTCACAACAGGGCTTCACCCCGCAAGGTCAGCCTCTGCAGGGGCAGCCCATGCAGGGCCATCCACCGCAGGCACGATCTGGGATCATGCCCGGCGCGCAGGACCACCTGGCGCCGATGGACCCGGCGCCGATGGACCGGGGTGCGGCACCACCCGTGCTCAACCCCAACGGCAGCATCCAGGCTGCTCCGGGGTCAGCGATGGCCGGGACCAACCTCGGCGGAGCAGGGTATGGACACGGTGGACCGCCAGCCGGTCAGGGCGCCGTCCGGCCCGAGCTCGACGGCACCGGAGTCCAGCCGGGTCAGCCGGGCTACGGCTGGGAGCCGATGACCTACCGGAGAATCCGGACCGGCGGATGGGTGGTGTTCGCCCTTATCCTGTTGGCCATCGCGATCATGCCGATGGGCCCCCTGGTGGTCACGCTCATTGCGTTCCTGTGGTCGATCTTGGCTCGAACCGGTACACGATTGGACCGCAAGGCCCAGAAGCACCGGTTCGAACGCGGAACGGACAGTTCAGGATTCCTGCGCTCGCTTGCCTCGGCGCCGGGTGCGATCCTGGCATCGGTGCTGACCTCGATCATGACATTCATCCTTCCGGCAATCGCGGGGGTCGCGATGCTCGTGCTGACCCGACTCGACATTTCGGGAATCGTGCCCAGCGGATATTCGGAGCAGTGGTCGGTGTGGGCCGCCGGTGCTGCCGGCTCCCTCGTGCTGTGGCTGGGGCCTGGTGCGGGCAGCCTGCGTTTCGGATCGCGGCTCATGGTCTCCGGGGTGACGCGCAACCAGCTGGGCAGACTCATCGCGCTGTCGGCAATCGCGCTCCTCACCATCGTCGGGATCATGGTCATTCAGTCCGGGGCAGAGACGTCCTGGTGGCCACTGACAGCCAACCCCTTCACGTATCTTCCTGGCCCGGTGTAGTTGATCCTTGAATTTCACTGGGAATCGCAACACCACCTGTTTGGGTAGGGTGGGACGGTCGGGACTCGTATGTCGACCCGATTCCCCACGGTCCGAGGCCGGGCCGAGGTCAGACGATCGCAACGTGAGGAACAATGGCGAAGAACAGCTCCGCTGACAATCGGCGGAACCAAGCACGTGAGAACGCGCGTCAGATCGCAGCGGCTCAGGACAAGAAGGAGAAGACCGCCAAGACGATCCTCTATGTGGGGATCGGTGTTGTCGTGGTCGTCGTGGCCGCAGTCGTCGGTGTTCTCATCTTCCAGCAGAGCAAGCCGGGGATGACTCCAGCCAACTACGCAGCAGGTGGTGTCAGCCTCGCCAAAGACGCCGCAGTGGTGCAGCCGAAGCAGATGCCCGAGGGTGAAGAGTCGGATCTGCCCACTCCCGCCGAGGCCGGCGCCAAGGACAGTGCCGCGACTGTGACCGTCTACCTCGACTTCCAGTGTCCCGGTTGCAAGGCGTTCGAAGACGCCAACACTCCGACCTTGAAGAAGCTCGCTGACGAGGGGTCGATCGTACTCCAATACAAACCGGTGTCGTTCCTTGACCGCATGTCCAGCGGCAACGAGTACTCCACCCGATCGGCCAACCTGGCCGCCTGCGTGATCGATTCTCAGCCCGAGCTGACAGAAGACATCTTCGCCGCGCTCTACGCTCAGCAGCCCGAAGAGCAGGGCAACGGACGCACCGATGAGGAACTCCTCAAGGTCGCTGAGGATGCGGGCATCGACACCTCGAAGAAGCTCACTTCAGATCCCGAGCAGACCGTCAAGAGCTGCGTCACCGACCAGTCGTTCAAGGACTACGTCGAGAAGTCCTCGCAGGACGCTCTTGACAACGGGGTGAAGGCCACCCCGTGGGTGCTCATCAACGGCGAACACACCGAGAAGACCAGCGACCCGCAGGCTCTGGCACTTGAGATCCTCAAGGCCACCGGCGAGGTCAAGGGCTGACCGATGCTGGATAGTTGAGTCTGCCTCGGATCTGTTTTGTGGCCGCGACGGTGAATGGACTACTATCGTGTAGGCGCCAACGGCATCGTTGCGCCGCCACGCCTCCCTAGCTCAGTTGGTAGAGCACCGCTCTTGTAAAGCGAAGGTCATCGGTTCGAGTCCGATGGGGGGCTCACTGACGAAAAGATCCCATCTTCGACAGATCAATGTGGAAGATAGGATCTTGTCGTGTGCGGACTCTTCAGATCAGGCCAGAGGTTTCCTCTTCGAGTTCATGGGTGTGTGAAACCATGAGTCCCAGGGCCGTCTGCGTACCCGGGGGCGAGTCTGCCGAGATGCTTCGTGCTGGATCAGTGCCGTCGTCTGCCCGGCAGACCGATCTGCTGGGACCAGAGAATCACCCACAAGGCGCCGAGGATGGCGAACAGTCCCGGGAACAGGATCCCGAAGCGCAGTGAGGCGATCGTGATGACCAACGAGATCAGCCCCGGGCCGCCCAGTTTGCCGCCGTTGGAGAAGATCGCCCAGACACCTAAGAATCGAGCACGTCCTATCGCGGGTGAAAGATCGGCGCCGATCGTCATATTCACTCCGGCGCCCAGCCCGTTTCCCACAGCCATGATCGCGGCGGCTGTGATCATTCCGGCCAAGTCCGGGCGCAGCACCATGACGAGGAAGCCGGAACCGAAGACCGTCAGGCACGTCGCGAGAGTCGTGGTGCGGCCGAGGTGATCCTTGATGTACGCGCCCAAGAACATGAAGACAAGCTCGAGTCCCGCGCCGAAGGCGATGAGCAGGGAGATCGAGGACTCGTGCAGTCCGATCTCCACACCCCACAGCTGGATCACTACAGGCTGGGCCGATCTGGCCACGGTCAAAGCGATGATCGAGATCCCGACGAGGATCACGGCCTTCCATCTCACCTGGAGGCGTGGGCGTGACGGCTTCGGCGATGTCGGACCGGCAGAGTCCCGATTCGTCGCACCAGCCCCACCAGCCCTGCGGTCCGAGTATCCGGGGATGCGGGCGATGGGCAGAGACATGACGATGACGGCAGCAACGGCGGAGATTCCGGCGAAGACGAAGACCGACCACAGGGGGAAGAGGAGCATGAGCCCGGCGCCGACGATCGGTCCCACGAGATTGCCCACCCTCTGGCTGCCGCCCAGCGCGGTCATCGCCTTCGCCAGGTCCTTCGGCGGCATCACCTCGGCGACCACAGCCTGACGGGCCAGGCTCCACACATCGGAGACCGGCGCGAAGAGCATGAGCGCCACCATGTAGAGCACGAGCGAGGCCGGCGTCTGCCAGACGAAGACCGTGACGATGGCGCCGAGGACAAGAACCGCGGTGATCGTGGCCGCGAGCATCGCTCGAAAATCGCCCAAGCGGTCGATGAGGATCCCCGCCGGTACCGTCGCGACGAGGGAGACTGCTCCCATGATGCCGACGATGGCGGCGGCGAAGGAGGTGCTGGAGCCCAATGACAGCGCACCCAGGACCAGGACCGGGAGGATCGCGCCTAAGCCGACGGCGAAGAGGAGCGACGGTGCGAGGACCGGCCACAGAATGGGTTTGAGCACCCGGCCAGTCTAGATGTGGCTCAGGTCGGCCGACGCTCAACCAGGGGAGGAGATCGCGGGCAGCCGAACCTCGAAGCATGCACCCACTTCGGTGTTGGACACGTCGACGGTGCCCGAGTGCGCCTCGACGATTCCGCGGACGATCGCCAGCCCCAGACCGGCGCCGCCGGTGATCACCTCCTCGGCGGGTGTGCGCGCCGGGGTGCCCCGCCAGCCGGTGACGAAGACCTCGGTCAGAGCCTCGGCCGGGATGCCGCCCCCGGTGTCGCTGACCGTGAGCACGGCCTGCCCCTCTGGGCCCCGTCCCGTCTCGAGCACCACATCGGTGTTCCCAGGCGAGTGCTGAAGCGCATTCATGAGCAGGTTCTCGACTGCCCGGGTCAGCTCCCGGGGATCACCGGCGACCACAACGTCGTTGAGTCCGCGCGCATGAACCCCGACCTCCTTCGCCTCGGCGATGGGGCGCAGATCGGCGACCGCATCGGAGACGAGATCGTAGAGGCTGACCTCGATGCTCTCAAGCTCCAGAGCTCCCGACTGGATCCGGGAGAGGGCGAAGAGATCGTCGACCATCTGAGACAGCCGATCCACCTGGAGTCGGATCGTCTCGTAGTAGCGCTGCGGATCGTCGACCATGCCGTCTTCGAGGGCCTCGGCCATGGCCTTGAGCCCCGCCATCGGCGTGCGCAGGTCATGGGCGATCCAGGCGATGAGCTCGCGGCGTGACCGGTCGAGGGCGGCTACCTCGTCACGGGAGTCGGCGAGCTTGGCGCTCGTGGCGACGAGCTCGGCCCGCAGGGAAGCGGTCTCCGACATGTCCTTCGGACCGGTGATGTCACCGAGTCGATGGCCTTCGCCCACTTCTGCCATGAGGATCCGCAGGTCCTCGTACTCACGGGCGATGACTCGGCCGAGGAACCAGGTCACGGCCAGGGTCGAGAGCAGGGAGGCAAAGGCCACGGTCAGGAACACGTAGAGGTCGTGCTCGGACAGGTACATCGCAGCGGAGATCGCGATCATCCCGGTGAGCACGGACATCAGCGTCGTGGCGACGACGATCGACAGGCGCACAGTCAGCGACCGGCGTCGAGCCAGCCACAGCCCACCCACGCCGAGGAGGCCGACAGCGGCCGAACAGAGGCATGCGACGACGAAGATGCGCACCATCTCGGGCAGAGGAAGGAACATCAGCGTGTTTCTTCTTCCGTGGCGGGGAGGTCTCCGCTGCGCTCAACTTCGAAGCGGTAACCGGCACCCCAGACCGTGGACAGGAATCGCGCACGCGAGGGATCGTCCTCGATCTTCGTCCGCAGTCTGCGCACGGTCACGGTGATCGTCGACAGGTCGCCGACCTCCCACCCCCACACGGAGCGCAGGAGGGCCGCACGGTCGAAGACCTGAAGCGGGTGTTTGAGGAAAAAGGCAAGCAGATCGAATTCGCGAGCAGTCAGATCCAAGGCGGTCCCGTAGCGGCTGACGCGGCGTGCCGAGGCGTCGAGGTGAAACGGGCCGAGGTCGAAGGGCGCCTCGGGGGTGGAATCGCTGACGGTGCGCCGCAGGGATCGACTGCACTCGCAGCACCAGCTCCTTGGGGGAGAAGGGCTTCGTGAGGTAGTCGTCGGCACCGGCTTCGAGGCCGTCGATGCGGTCCTCGGTCGCGGACAGTGCGGTGAGCATGAGCACGGGAACCGTGGTGAAGACCCGCAGCCGGCGGCACACCTCGACGCCATCGATGCCGGGCAGCTTCCGGTCGAGAACGACGAGATCAGGCACTGCCTCGGTCAGTGCTGCGAGGGCCCGGAACCCGTCGGTGACCTCATCGACGAGGAAACCGGCGGCTCGCAGATAGCTGCGGGCCACCTCGGCGACCGTGGGATCGTCTTCGACTAAGAGGAGACGTCGGTCGGTGAGATCGGGGTCCACAGCGGGATGGGTCATGGCTTCAGTCTAAGAAGCCGCGTGCGGTTGTGATACCCCAGCGGGCCGATGGCCGGCGCCTGAGACTGTCCTCAGCGAAAATCCGCCCCATGCGAAGGTGACCGAAATGAACAATGCAGCGGCGCAGCGAAGCAGATTCCGACTGGTCCCGATGCGTCCCCGCGATCCTGGGGAGGAGGGGCGCGCGGCGAGTTCGCTCGAGCTCTTCTTCGACCTCACCTTCGTCATTGCGGTGAGCATCGCGGCGACGAACCTGCATGACACGATGACTGCCGGATACCTCGGCGACGGTCTGGCCAAGTACCTCGTGGTCTTCTTTGCGATCTGGTGGGCGTGGATGAACTTCACCTGGTTCGGCACGTCGTTTGACAATGACGACTGGCTCTACCGGGTGATGACGATCGTGCAGATGGGCGGCGTACTCGTTCTGGCTGCAGGGATCGGGCCTGTCTTCGCCGAGGGCGACTTCACCGTCGCCGTTCTCGGCTACGTCTTCATGCGCATCGTCATGATTGCGCAATGGCTGCGAGCCTCACGCCACGCGGGCAGAGCGCGCCGGACGACCATCGTCTATGCGTGCGGAATCGGAATCGTGCAGGTGTTGTGGGTGGCGTGGATGTTCGTCGACGATCCGGCTGTGTCACTGGTGGGGATCGCCATCCTCATCCTTGCCGAGATCGGGATCCCCGTCATCGCAGAGCTGCGCGTGAGGACTCCGTGGCACCCTCATCACATCACCGAACGATATGGCTGCTTCACGATCATCGTCCTCGGCGAGAGCCTGTTGGCCTCGGCGAATGGCGTGTTCGGAGCGTTCGCCGACAGTGAGGACATCGTTCCGCTCGTCTCCCTCGGCGTCCTCAGCCTCATCGTCACGGCAGCCATGTGGTGGATCTACTTCTGGCCCCCGCACCACCGGGGGATATCGGGTTTCCGAGGAACGCTTAAGTACGGCTACGGGCATTTCTTCATCTTCGCGGCGGCCGGAGCGTTCTCAGCAGGGGTCGGGATCGAGGTTGATTCGCAGTTGGGCAGGAGTGATCTCGATCCGCTGCTTGCAGCCTTCATGATCTCCGTTCCGGTCGCGGTCTTCGTCCTCGGCGTCTGGCTGCTGGCGATCCGACCCAATGCCGGCGGGATCGTCAACACGATTGTCCCCGCCTGCGCAGTGCTCGTGCTCCTCGACCCGATCATTCCGGTCTCCACCTTCCTCACGACCTTCTTCATGATCGTCATCGTCATCACCCTCATCGTGGCATCGCCCAAGGAAGGCCAGTCCATAGTCGCCGAGGCGGAGGCCCACTGATTCCACGATATTCCTGTTCGTTCCCAGTTGAAGGTGGGACGCTGGTCATATGAGTACTCATCACGTCGTGCCGCCCTACCTTCTCGATGCTCTTGCCGAACGCGGAGGTGAGAGATTCCCTCGCGCGGCCCGGGCCGCACGCAGCTGCCGGAGGTCCGATGAATCGTCTCGCAACCTGCGGGCAGAGGGTCTGCGCTATACGCCGGTGGGCAAGGCCGAGGATGGTGCGGGTGAATCGGGCTCGCCGAGCACGAGAGGCTCCGTAGGTGTCGACGCGAGGGCCGGGGTGAAACGCCTCATTCACGACGCACAGGGCACCGAGACCCTGCCGGGAATCCTCGTTCGCAGTGAGGGCGAGGAGCCGGTGTCCGACGAGGCGGTCAATGAAGCCTATGACGGACTCGGGGCCTCCTACTCGCTCTTCGCCGAGGCCTTTGGGCGCAACTCGCTTGACGGCAATGGGATGCCGCTCATCGCCAGCGTCCACTACGGCCAGGACTACGACAACGCCTTCTTCGATGGGCGGCTGATGGTCTTCGGCGACGGCGACGACGAGGTCTTCACCGGGTTCACCGGATCGCTGTCGATCATCGGCCACGAACTCAGCCACGGCGTCATCAGCCACACCGCCGACCTCGAGTACTTCGGTCAGCCCGGTGCGCTCAACGAACACTGTGCCGACGTCTTCGGAGCCCTGACCGACCAGCACGATTCCGGGCAGGATGCCGGGGATGCCTCCTGGCTCATCGGTGCTGGCATCTTCACCTCCGAAGTCTCCGGCAAGGCGCTGCGGTCGATGCTCGCACCCGGCACGGCATACGACGACGATGTGCTTGGCACGGACCCGCAGCCTGACCACATGGACCGCTTCGTCACCACGGAGTCGGACAACGGCGGGGTCCATCTCAACTCGGGAATCCCCAACCGTGCCTTCGCGCTCGCCGCCACCCGCCTCGGCGGACCGGCCTGGGAGACCGTGGGACAGGTGTGGTTCGCCGTGCTGACCGAATCCGACATCACCACCGGCACCGATTTCGCAGGCTTCGCAGCACTGACCATTGCCGAGGCGGTCGCAGCCTTCGGCGAGGGATCCGACGTTCACGACGCCCTCGTCCAGAGCTGGGATGCGGTCGGAGTCACCCGTGCCGCAGGCAGGGGAAACGTGGGGAGCAGCTGGTGAGTGACGAGAGCGCGACCGCCTCGGGCGACGGCGACAGCGTATTCGGCCACCTCGTCGTCGAGCGCAGCGGTGGGATCGGCGGGCTGCTGCTCGTGTGGGATGTCGACATCGACTCGAGCGAGCACCGGGAGCAGATCGGGCCCACGATCGCGCAGCTTCCTTGGCAGGGCGACTCCGCTGCCCAGGCAGCGGCCGCCGTCGGGGATGCGACCGGTGCAGGTACAGGTGCAGGTGCTGGAACTGGGGTTGGCGTGAGTGCCGACCGCTATGTCTATGTCTTCGAGAGCCGCTTCGGTCTCGTGCGTTTCGGCGAGGCCGAGATGCCGAAGGAGTGGAAGCACCTCGTCGATCAGGTCCGTGAGATCACCGAGCCCGAGCACCGCAGGCCGGGAAGTCGCTGAGGCCGTGGGTGGCCGCCTATTGCCGCTGTGGTTGGACCGCTGATTCTGTGGGTGGCCCGCCTCGCGATCAGCGATAGATGTTGCATGAACTGTCCGCTCGGACATTAATTGCAATAGAGTGGCGGTCATGACTCATGATGACTCCACGGCAGAGAAGAACGAACGGGATCTCGAAGAGGGCATCCACACGGACCTGCGCTCGACGATGACCTACGGCTCCTATCTCAGCCTCGACCGCCTGCTGACGTCCCAGCACCCCGTCAGCGAACCGGTCCACCACGACGAGCTGCTGTTCATCATTCAGCACCAGACCACGGAGCTGTGGTTCAAGCTCGTCATCCACGAACTCCTCGATGCCCGCAGCCTCATCGCCGATGACAGGCTCCAGCTGGCGCTCAAACGCATCGCCCGCGTCAAGCACATCCAGAAGACGCTGACCGAGCAATGGTCCGTCCTCGCGACGCTGACCCCGAGCGAATACGTCGGCTTCCGTGATGAGCTCGGCCGGTCATCGGGCTTCCAGTCCTGGCAGTATCGGGCCGTGGAGTTCCTGCTCGGCAACAAGAACGCCGGCATGCTGCAGGTCTTCGACGGTGAGCCCGAGGCTCGCGCGCAGCTCGAGACGTACCTGAATGAGCCCAGCGTGTACGACGAGTTCCTACGTTTTCTTGCTCGCCGTGGACTCCCGGTTCCGCAGCGCCTGCTCGATCGGGATGTCAGCGTGGCGCACACGTTCGACGAAGAGCTCCTTGACACCTTCCGAATCATCTACGAGAACCCCGAAACGTACTGGCTGGAGTACGAGAGCTGCGAGGAGCTCGTCGACCTTGAGGAGAACTTCCAGTTCTGGCGCTACCGCCACATGCGCACGGTGCTGCGGATCATCGGCATGAAGCGGGGCACCGGCGGCTCGAGCGGCGTCGGATTCCTGCAGAAGGCCCTCGATCTCACGTTCTTCCCCGAACTCTTCGACATCCGAACCGGAATCGAGAACGGTCCCGGAACCGCGACCGGGAAGACAACAGCGACCGGCTGTCCGGGGCTCTGAGTCCGATCGCCGAGCTCTCACCCCGGACGGGCAACCCCGCCTCCCTGTTGCGGACCTTCGTCGGGCTCCACCTGCGCGAGCTGGGCGGATGGATCCGGGTCGCCGCTCTGCTCGAGCTCCTGGCCACCGCCGGAATCTCGAACTCCTCGACCCGCAGCGCCGTGTCGAGGCTCAAGGGCAAGGGGCTGCTCATCCCCGACAAGCGGGAAGTTCCGGGCAGCGATGGAAGCATCGCCGGATATCGTTTGGATCCCGCAGCCGTGACTGATCTCGAACGCGGCGATCGGAGGATCTTCTCCTATCGTGGGCACCGGGCTGACGAGCCCTGGTGCCTCGTGTCCTACTCCCTGCCCGAGGTGAACCGCTCCAAGCGAGTCCAGCTGCGCCGAGCGCTGACAGGGTTGGGCTTCGGTGCGATCACCGATGGACTGTGGATCGCTCCCGGGCATCTGCACGCTGAGGTCGAAGACGTACTGGAGACACTCGCTGTCCGCAGCTGCGCGACCATCTTCATCACCCAGACACCACTGACCGCCGGGCCCTTCGCTCAGGCGGCCGCGACATGGTGGGACCTGGAGAGGCTCGCTGCCCGGCACAACGAATTCCTTGACCGATACGAACAGCACGCTCCGAGCGAGCAATTCGCGCCGACCACGCAGAACACGCAGCGCTCACCACAGGCTGCGTCTTCACTGCAGTCGCCTGCCGACCCCGGCGAGGCATTCGTCCTGTGGTTGGCCTGCGTCGACGACTGGAAGGCGATCCCCTACGCTGATCCGGGTCTGCCCGCCAGCGCGCTGCCCGCGGACTGGCCCGGGATGAGGAGCGTCGAACTGTTCGCCGAGCTCCGCGCCAGATTCGCAGACCCTGCACGTGCTTACGTCCGGGAGATCGCCGCCGTCTGATAGTCCGGCCCCTCGAGCCGCAGCCCAGCGTAGACCAGCTCTGTGCTGATCAGCCCAGCAGTGCGTCGATCACAAACGGGAAGTAGGGCGAGTCGGGGTCGACGACATCGGCATGATCGGCGCCCTCGGCGATTGTCAGCTTCGCAGGGAAGGTCCGCGAGAAATTGATGTCGACCGTCTGGTCCCGATCGCCGTGAATCGTGCGCAGATCGACCCGCGCGGGAATGAGCAGCGCCCGCGACCGTGGATCCTCACGCAGGTACGGGGCGAGATCCTCGTTGGGAGCCGCGCCCATGTAGTCCAGGACAGCACTCTCGCCCAGGCCGTCCTCGACCTCGCGGAACAGGTCCGTGATCGGTGCCAAGGGGCGCAGTCGGAACTCGGTGCCGACCTCGCGAAGGTGGCTTGCCCAGGCCAGCACCAGGCACCCTCCAGCGGAATGCCCGGAGACGACGAGATTGTCTCTGGCCCGCGCATTCACGCCCCAGTCCGACAGCGACGCGGACGTGAAGCTGATGGCGGCGGTGACATCGTTGAGGCAGTTGGGCTGCCCGCCTGCGCGCCGGTACTCGACGAGTACGCACAGCACCCCCGCCTCGGCGAGGGCAGCGGCCATGGGCCTGGCATGGGTGAGATCCGTGCGCTGACGGAAGTAGCCGCCGTGGACGAGGATCACCAGCGCCGAGGCGGTGACCGGGTCACCGTGGACCTCGAGGAACTGATCGGGGTCAGTCCCGTACTCGTACCGAGAGAAGCGAGAGGCGCAACCACCCGACGTCCACGCCGACTCCGACAGGATCTGATCCAGTGCTGCACCGGCTGTGGTCAGGGCCGCGAAGCGCTCGCCCTCCCGTGTGGTGGCCTCGTCTTCACTCATTCGGGATTGCGCACCCGTGTCAGTTCGGGAAGCTTCGCATCGAGCTTATCCCCCGAGGACTGCCCGCGCAGGCGTCGACCGACCCAGGGCGCGAAGTGCTCGCGGGCCCATTTCGACTCCTCGCTGACCGCGTCACGGATCGGACGTGTCGGACGTGCCGGCATCGAAAAGCCCGTCACGGGCAAGGAGTGTCCGCTCTCCAGGGTCGCCAGCGCCTGATCGGCGACGAGGTCGTGGCCCCGGGGAGAGAGGTGGATCCGGTCATCGGCCCACATATCGTCGGCATAGAGCTGACGCAGGCCCCAGACATCGATCATGTGACACCCGTGCCGCTGGGCGATCGACCACAGATGGGCGTTGTAGACGCCTACCCGCGGTCGCACAGCGCGGATCAGGGGAGAACTGATCTCCGTATCGAACCCGTTGCACATGAGCACCTCGATGCCGGCTTCACGGAAGGCGACGACGGCGCGTTCGAACTGATTGGCCAGGTCATCGATGTCGGCCATCGGGCGCAGACAGTCGTTTCCGCCGGCACAGAAACTGACCAAGTCGGGTTTGAGGGCCAATGCTTTGGGCACCTGCTCATCGATGATCCGATCGAGGAGTCGCCCGCGGATGGCAAGGTTCGCGTAGGTGAGTTCGGGACTGCCCACCGGGGAGTCGACGAGCTTGCCGGCAAGACGATCGGCCCATCCCACATACCGGTCCTCTTGGTTCGGATCATGGTCCATCAGTCCTTCACTGAACGAGTCGCCGATCGCGACATATGACGTGATGGTCTGGAGCATCGCAGGGTCCTTCTCTCATTGGTTCTCTGACTCCGAACTATACTGATTCGGCTTTGTCGGATTCATGCGGGACTGCAGCAGGGTCGGCAGGCCCCGCGTCGTGACCGGTGCTGATCGTCTGGCGTAGACTCGAATCGAGACGGATCTCATCCCTGAAGGCCACTGCAAGAGGAGCACAATGTATCGTTCGGTTCCGGTTCCGGAGATCATCGATTTCGCCATCACCAATGCACGGATTCTGCCCATTGCAGACGCCGACGGCAGACGCGCGGAACCGATCGAGTCCGGCACGATCCTGGTGTCGAACGGATCGATCGCCTCGGTGGCGGCCGGGGGTGCCGACACACAGAATCTGCCTGCCGGCACCGAGATCATTGACGCCGGGGGACGCTGGGTCCTGCCCGGATTCATCGAAGCCCACGGCCACCTCGGCGTCCATGAGGATGGTGAAGGCTGGTCGGGTGACGACACGAACGAGATGACGAACCCCAACGGTGCCGGTGTGCGTGCTCTCGACGGCATCGATCCGAGTGAAATCGGGTTCAAGGACGCGCTGCGTGGAGGCGTCACCTCGGCTCTGATCAAGCCCGGATCCGGCAATCCGATCGGCGGGCGCACCGCCTTCGTCAAAACCTGGGGTCGCATCGTCGACGAAATGCTCGTGACACAGGACCTGTCCGTGAAGTCTGCACTGGGGGAGAACCCGAAACGCGTCTACGGTGAGAAGAGCGTCACCCCATCGACGCGCATGGGAACCGCGAAGGTTCTTCGTGACGCCTTCGTCGATGCGCAGAACTACCAGGCGAAACGAGCCCACGCCGAATCCGAAGGCACACCTTTCGAACGTGACCTCGTCAAAGAGACCTTGGCTGATGTCCTCGATGGAAAACTCGCCTTCGACCAGCATTGCCACCGTGCCGATGACATCGTCACGGCCATCCGCCTGTCCGAGGAATTCGGCTACCGCCTGGTCATCAACCACGGCACCGAGGGCCACAAGATCGCCGACTACATCGCCGACAAGGGCATCGACGTCATCCTCGGGCCGCTCATGACCAGCCGGTCGAAGGTCGAACTGCGCGACCGCACCCTGGCGACCGCGGGTGCACTTGCCAAGGCCGGTGTGCGCATTGCCCTGACCACCGACCACCCCGTCATCCCGATCAACTTCCTCATCCACGAAGCCTCCCTGGCGGTCAAGGAAGGTCTCGATCCCGTCGTTGCGCTCGAAGCGCTGACCATCAACCCTGCCGCGATCTTCGGCCTCGACGACCGCCTGGGCTCACTCGCCCCAGGCCGCGACGCCGACCTCGTCCTCTGGTCAGGTGATCCGCTCGACCTGAACTCCCGCGCCGATCAGGTCTTCGTCTCCGGCCGCAAGGTCTACGATTTCGACGCCGAAGCAGGTTTCGCCGAGGTGGCGGACCCATTCGGCCCTACCCTCATCAGTGAGCCGTGACGGACGAGAGCACAGAAGAGGCTCCCACCGCAGAGGTGCCGGTCGACGCCCAGTCGTCGACCGAGCCCGGACGCGGTGCGAACCAAGCGGAAGCCGGATCCCAGGCACTGCAGGAACTGCTTGAGCTCTCCCGCCAGCAGCGCCTGCGGGAACTGCGCGAAGCACCGGCCGGGGAGCTGAAGCCCGACGAGGTCGCTCACTCCGGCGCGAAGTCACCGAAGACGACGGCGGCCAAGTCGAAGCCGAAAGCCGAAGCCCGGGGCGCCTCCCAGCGGATCGCCCAGCGGGTGGCCAGGCGCACCGTGGGTAAGCTCGTCTCCGGAACATCGGTCAACACCCAGCCGGTCCCCATCGTCACCGCGCTCAAGGGCTCCCCGTACAAGGACCCGGTGCAGGCGAACGAACCGGGCGAGGACGAGGCCAGGATGGTCCTCGACTTCGCGGCCGACCTCGCTGCGATCATGATGCGTGCCGGCGCAGGAACCTCGGACATCGAGGTCTCAGTCATCGCGGCCTGCGCCGCCTTCGGGCTGACCACCGCGCAGGTGGATCTGACCTCGAACACCCTGACCGTGCACTACTCGACCTCCGATGGCCGCCTCATGACCGTCATGCGCGTCAATCGGGGCGAGTCCATCCACTTCGCGAAGCTGGGCTCCGTGCACAAGCTCGTCACGGAGCTGGTTGCTGGGAACATGGGCTTCAACGATGCGCGGAGCCGCCTCGACGCCATCAGGTCACAGCGACGCCCCTACCAGGAGTGGTTCGTCACGGGCGCGTGGGGGTTGATGGTCGGCAGCCTCGTCCTGCTGCTCGGTGGTGGAGCGGTCGCGACCGTCCTGGGCATCGGCATGTCGATCTTCATCAGCCAAGTCGGCAAGCTCATCGGCCGCACCACCCTGCCGGGTTTCTTCACCACCACCTTGCAGGCCGCGATTGCGACAGTAGTGGCGATGGTCGCCGGCAACTTCGGGCTCATCAGCTCACCGCAGTATCTCGTGGCGGCCGGAATCGTCCTGCTGCTGCCCACTCAGTCGCTGTATTCGTCTGTCCAGGATGCGCTGACGAACTTCCCGCTCACAGCCGCCGGACGGATGGTGGGAGTGGTTCTTGCCCTGGCCGGCATCATTTCGGGACTGGCTCTGGGCGTCGTGTTCGGAGAGGCGATCGGGCTCAGAGCGATCGAGGTCCTCGTGCCCAAGACCGATGTGCATGTGATCGCGGCGATCCTGTCGATCGCCGCGGCTTCCGTCGTCGCCATGGCCGGCGTCGTGGGTATGCAGGCGACGCGGCGGTTCATCCTGCCCGCGGCCTTCGTCGGCCTTGCCTCCCATATCACGATGATGTCGCTGAGCATCCTCCACATTGACAACGTCCTCGCCAGCCTGCTGGCGGCCACCGTGGCAGGCTTCCTCGCACGCCCACTGTCCCTGCGCCTGGGTGCGCCGGCCATCGTGCTCATGATCCCCGCGATATACACACTGCTGCAGGGATTGTCGATCTTCACTGCCGTGTATCAGATTGTCGCCGAATCGGCGACGACATCGTTCGCTGTGGGGCTCTCATCCCTGTTCTCAGCGATCCTCGCCAATGCCGCCCTGGCCGTCGGAGCCGTGCTCGGCAGCTATCTGGCCAGGCCGCTGAAGAACCTCAAAGCCGATGCCGTCGAGAAGACCGCCAAATCCGCGCGTTCGACCGAGTCGACGATGACCTTGGATACGGTCGAGCCCCGCGACTGAGCCTCGGCACGCTCAACCCTGGGGTGGGAGGCTCCAATCGATGGGCGCCATGCCCTTGTGCACGAGCAGATCGTTGGTGCGTGAGAACGGCTGGGACCCGAAGAAGCCTCTGCTGGCTGACAGCGGCGACGGGTGTGCGGACTCGATGATCGCGACCTCCGAGCGACCCGACCGCAGCATCGGGGCCAGATTCCTCGCCTCTCGGCCCCATAGGATCGCCACCAGCGGTTGATCCCGGTCGACCAGAGCGGCAATCGCCTGTTCCGTGATGGCCTCCCAGCCGCGCTTGCGGTGGGACGCGGGCTCGCCCGGGGCAACAGTGAGCACCCTGTTGAGCAGCATGACGCCCTGCCTCGACCACGACTGCAGATCACCATGAGCGGCCGGTTCGATGCCCAAGTCGGCGGCGAGCTCCTTGTAGATGTTCTTCAGTGACCGGGGAAGCGGACGCACCTCGGGATCGACGGCGAAGGACAGACCGATCGCATGCCCGGGGGTCGGATAGGGATCCTGTCCGACGATGAGTACCTTCACCTCGGTGAGGGGCTCAGCAAAGGCACGGAACACCTTGTCTCCGCTGGGCAGATAACTTCGCCCAGCGGAGACCTCCTCCCGCAGGAAATCGCCCATGGCATGGATGCGATCGGCCTGGTCGGACAGTGCTGTGGCCCAGTCGGAGGACATGATCTTCGTCAGCTCAGCTGTGGACGTCATGCCCGCGATTCTACCGATGGGAAGCATCGTCTCCGATCCGTGATCGACCAGGTGCACGGTCAGGCTTGTGGTCGCGTACCGGGCGCGGATCGTGGCCTGGTCCGAGGCTCGGTGCCGATGTGCACACAACGCAGATGAGGTGTGCATCATCGCCTACCGTCCCGGCATTCTTTTCGGACCCAGGCAGACGATATGCTTCGTCGAAGGAGTTCATCGCAGAACTGAGTAGGTGAAAGGATCACAATGTCGCAATTTCCCGAGGCCACGAACTGGAAGATGTTCATCGGCGGAGAATGGGTCGAAGCCGCCGACGGTGACAGGAAAGACGTCATCACCCCCATCGATCGCAACGTTGTGATCGCCACTGTGGCCAATGGCAAGGAAGCGGACGCCGATCGCGCAGTCAAGGCCGCTCGCAAAGCGTTCCCCGAATGGGCTGCGCTTCCGTTCAAGGAACGCCAGAAGATGCTCATCCGCTGCGCGGACGCACTTGAAGCCGGTTCCGAGGAACTGGCCCAGCTGACCGCGATCGACACCGGCAACGCCATCCGGACACAGGCACGCCCGGAGACGATCATCCTGGCCGACCTGTTCCGCTACATGGGCGGAGTCGCCGGCGAGGTCAAGGGCAACACACTGCCTGCCGGTGACGGACAGCTGCAGTACACGAAGCGGATGCCACTTGGCGTCGTCGCGGGAATCCTGCCGTGGAACTCGCCGCTGATGATCGCCGCTTTCAAGACCCCGGCCGCACTGGCCGCGGGCAACACGATCGTCCTCAAATGCGCCGAGGATGCACCGCTGACAATTCTGAAGATGGCTGAACTGCTCGCCGACATTCTTCCGGCCGGCGTCCTCAACGTCGTCACCGGCAAGGGCTCGGTCATCGGTGAGGCACTCAACGTCCACCCCGACGTCGATAAGGTTTCGTTCACCGGTTCGACGAACGTCGGCCGCCACGTCGCTGAACTGGCAGGCGGACGTCTCGCTCATTCCTCGATGGAACTCGGCGGCAAGAGTCCCAACATCGTCTTCCCCGACTCGAACGACGATGACACTCTCCAGCAGGTGCTGCTGTCGACCCGCTTCGCACGCCAGGGCCAGTCCTGCACGATGGGCTCGCGTCTGTTCCTGCACGAGGACATCTACGATGACTTCCTGGCCAAGCTCGTCGACGCCGTGTCGAAGATGAAGGTCGGCGACCCTCGCAACGAAGACTCCGACATCGGCTGCATCATCAACGAGAAGCAGTTCAACCAGGTGTCTGACTACATCGAGATGGGCAAGTCGATGGACGGCGTTGAGATTGCCTACGACGGAACTGATTCACTTGAGGTCGGCGAACCCGGTTTCTACCACGCGCCCGTCATCTTCTCCAAGGCCAAGAACGAATGGCAGACGAGCCAGGAGGAGATCTTCGGTCCCGTCCTCTCGGTCATTCCCTGGAAGGACGTTGACGAGGTCATCGACATGGCCAATGACAGCGAATTCGGTCTCGCCGCATTCGTCTTCACGAAGAACGTCGATGCCGCACTGACCATGGCCAACCGGATCGAATCCGGCTGGGTCCAGGTCAACCAGGGCGGTGGCCAGCTGGCCGGGCAGTCCTACGGCGGCATGAAGACCTCGGGCTTCGGTCGTGAGGCCTCGCTGGAGGGCATGCTCGAAGGCTTCACCCAGATCAAGCAGGTCAACATCCGCATCCGCTGATCAGTTCTCGCTCGACAGGTCGTCCGTGTAGGACCGCCGGCCGGCACTCTCGACCCACTCCGCTGTGGGCGACTCACGCACCGTGGCTACTCAGCCACTGTGGAGAGTCACCTGCGGCGGGGTGGGTTGTCTGGTTTTCGGACCGCAGGAGATGTTGGAAAGGCCGCGACGGCACGCCGGTAGAGGTCCGACGGCGCGCCGCGAATTTCAGTCCTGTCCTCCGGGCGATAATATAGAGGCAACAATTCTTCCCGAAGGAGCACAACGTCTATGCCGCAGAACCAAGGCGCCCCCGAACTGAGCGAGCTCGAGGTGTCCGTTTTGGAGTTCGAGCGGCGGTGGTGGAAGTACGGTGGAGCAAAGGATCATGCGATTCGTGAACGTTTCGACATGTCTGCGACCAGCTACTTCCAGATCCTCAATTCCCTGCTCGACAACCCTGCCGCTCTTGCCAGTGACCCTATGCTGGTCAAACGCCTACGTCGCATCCGCACTACGCGGCAGAGCGAACGTGCACAAGCCCGCGTCTCGAGGTAGACATGACTGACGAATTCGACGAAATCGAAACTGGACGACGCAGCGGAGCCCATCGTCAGGACTCCTCGGCGCAGTCGAATGTCGGTGCCATCGCACTGGTCATCATCCTCGCTCTGGTTGCCGTTCTGCTGGTGGTCGCGGCCATCAACATCATCACCTCGTCGATGAAGGACCCCGAGTCCAACGTCGCCGATTCCGCCTCCGACAAGACCGCCTCGGCGAGTCCATCGCCCAGTGAGAGCGAAGTCAGCGTCGCTGACTCCTCACTCACGGTTGATGTCCTCAACGGTTCGGGAGTCTCCGGAGTCGCGAAGAAGTTCTCCGAAGCGGTAGAGGAGAAGGGCTGGGGCATCGGCCAGGTCGGCAACTATTCGACCGGGCTGACCGACTCCACCGTCTACTATTCTGGTGACGCGAACGCCTCGCAGGCGAAGCTGGTCGCCGATGCGCTCGGCATCGAGGCCACCGAAGCGTCGACGGACTTCGACGCCGACATCACCGTCGTCATCTGTTCAGACATCGCAGAGCGCGGACCCGAGCTCAGCGGAGGCGGCGCGGATGAGGGCAGTTCAGGCGAAAGTGGTTCAGCTGAGGACGGCGCAGATTCCGGCTCGGCCGGTGCCACCGGCAACAACTGATGAGGCCAGCGCCGTACTCGCGAGCTGAGCACTTTCGGCCCGGCTGGCGAGGCGGTTGGTCGGGCGGTTGGCGAGGCGCGTTTCCCACCAGAAGTTACCCCGCCGAAATGTTCATATAACGAATTGGTAACAGTGTTGAGCGGTCGAGGGGCTAGTCCGGCGCTGGGGTAGAGTTGCATCAGCTAGGCAAGCACTGCCCTTGTGTTCTATTCGTGCTTCACCGAGATCATTCTCTAGAGGTCAATGAGAGAAATCGCGGGGTCGGTTGAGTTTTACTAGCTTCCGTTGTCCGCTGTGCGGCCAGACCGGTCGCAATCGGGTGATGGAATGTCAATGACACTGCACTGTATGGAGAAGTAATGGCACAAGGTACCGTCAAGTGGTTCAACGCCGAAAAGGGCTATGGATTCATTACCCTGGAAGGCAACAACCAGGACGTGTTCGTTCACTGGAGCGCAATCCAGATGGATGGCTACCGCGCTCTCGAAGAGGGCCAGCAGGTTGAGTTCGAAGTTGGAGAAGGACAAAAGGGTCCTCAGGCGGAATCCGTCACCCTCCTCTGAGACTCACGTGCGTAAAGTCTTTTGATCCGCTTCGGCGGGATGGCGGCAGAGGCCCGAATCCTTCCGAGCGGGGAAAGCGCCAAGCAGGCAACTGCTTGGCGCTTTTCAGTTGCACGGAGGCGCGCTGCATGGAGCAACGCGTTTCGAGGTGTTGCGCGTTTCATAGTGCGGCGTGTTTCAACGTGCAGCGCGTTCCAACGTGCTGCGGACCACGCCCCGCGAGGGGTGAATCAGGGGCTGCGAGCCAGAAGTCGGGTAAGGGACCGATCGAAGTTTCAGGGCTCGACTTGCAAGCGGGGCTTTGAAGCGTAGGCAGGGCTGTAGGCCATGACTCGGTCGGGCGTTTTTCGCGCACACGCCTCACACGCCGATGGGACACGTGTCTCATGCGTCCCGCTGTGGAAACAATTGGTGTTTCGCGCTGGGCCGAACCGCGCAAACACGCGGGAAGCACTCGATTCGCTTGCCGCGGGCGGGCCCAATATTTGCACTCGCATGGTGAGAGTGCTAAATCTAGTAGTGGTGAAAACCGTGGGTTTCTCATCAATCGTCTCGAGAGCGTGGTCCATGTGTGGAATGGAACATGCGGACACACTCTCTGCCGTCGCGGGCGTTGACGATTGCTCTGGAATCCCATTCCACTCCATCAGGGAGGATCTAAGCCACTATGGCAAAGATGATTGCATTCGACGAAGAAGCTCGTCGGGGACTCGAAGCAGGTCTCAACCAGCTTGCGGACGCGGTCAAGGTAACCCTTGGACCACGTGGCCGCAATGTCGTGCTCGAAAAGCAGTGGGGCGCTCCCACCATCACCAACGATGGTGTCTCCATTGCCAAGGAGATCGAACTCGAGGAACCTTACGAGAAGATCGGCGCCGAGCTCGTCAAGGAAGTCGCCAAGAAGACGGACGACGTTGCCGGCGACGGCACCACCACCGCTACCGTTTTGGCTCAGGCACTCGTTCGCGAAGGCCTGCGCAATGTTGCAGCCGGAGCTGATCCGCTCAGCCTCAAGCGCGGCATCGAGAAGGCTGTTGAAGCCGTCACGGAAGTCCTGCTCGAGAACGCCATCGACATCGAGACCAAGGAACAGATCGCCGCTACTGCCGGTATCTCCGCTGGAGATCCTGCTATCGGTGAACTGATCGCCGAGGCCATCGACAAGGTCGGCAAGGAAGGCGTCGTCACCGTCGAGGAGTCCAACACATTCGGACTCGAACTCGAACTGACCGAGGGTATGCGCTTCGACAAGGGCTACATCTCCGGTTACTTCGTGACCGACACGGATCGCCAGGAAGCTGTCCTTGAGGATCCTTACATCCTCATCGTCAACTCCAAGATCTCGAACGTGAAGGATCTGCTGCCCGTCCTCGAGAAGGTGCAGCAGTCGAACAAGCCGCTGTTCATCATCGCCGAAGACGTTGAGGGCGAAGCCCTCGCCGTTCTCGTGTTGAACAAGATCCGTGGCACCTTCAAGTCTGTGGCCGTCAAGGCTCCAGGCTTCGGAGACCGCCGCAAGGCTCAGCTGGCCGACATCGCCATCCTCACCGGTGGTCAGGTCGTGTCCGAGGAAGTCGGGCTCAAGCTCGACAACGTGACCACCGAACTGCTGGGCACCGCCCGCAAGGTTGTCATCACCAAGGACGAGACCACCATCGTCGAGGGTGCCGGAGACGCCGAGGAGATCGCCGGTCGGGTCGCACAGATCCGTGCCGAGATCGAGAACTCGGACTCGGACTACGACCGTGAGAAGCTGCAGGAACGTCTGGCCAAGCTGGCCGGCGGCGTTGCAGTCATCAAGGCCGGTGCTGCAACCGAGGTCGAGCTCAAGGAGACCAAGCACCGCATCGAAGATGCAGTGCGCAACGCCAAGGCTGCTGTGGAAGAGGGAATCGTCGCCGGTGGCGGCGTCTCGCTCATCCAGGCGGGCAAGACTGCCTTCGCCACCCTCTCACTCGAGGGTGACGAAGCAACCGGTGCCAACATCGTCAAGGTTGCCATCGAAGCTCCGCTGAAGCAGATCGCCACGAACGCCGGCCTCGAAGCCGGTGTGGTTGCCGACAAGGTCGCCAACCTCGAACCCGGTTTCGGCCTCAACGCCGCAACCGGCGAGTACGAGGACCTGTTGGCAGCCGGCATCAACGACCCTGTCAAGGTCACTCGCTCTGCTCTGCAGAACGCAGCTTCGATCGCCGGTCTGTTCCTGACCACCGAGGCGGTTGTCGCCGACAAGCCTGAAAAGGCTGCCGCAGGTGCTGACGCAGCTGCTGCAGGCATGGACGGAATGGGCGGCATGGGCTTCTGATAAGCCTCTACCGCTCGACGAGCCGTGCCGGTGCCCGAAAGGGTGCCGGCACGGCTCTTTTCGACTCGGTGCTCCTCCCGTACCCTGGATGGCATGACGTTCACCGGCACAGAGTCCTGCGGAAACAGCCCCAAGAACATGTTCGTCGCCCGGTTCGAAGAGAACCTGTTCAATCGAGATGAACAGGCCCTCGCCGAGGTGATTGCTAAGGACTGCGTACTCCAGGTCATTGGCAGCGGGGGAGTCGAGACCAGCACGGGGTGCGACGAGGTCGTCGCAGCACTGCTGGGTCTCTCAGTCTCAAATCCAGTGGCCGGCCATCTCGAGGCCGCCATCACTCACGGCAAAGCGGCTGCGGCGTGGGGGCAGTGGGAGAGATCGAGCGATGGCGAGGACATCCGATACTTCTCGCATGCTTTCTGGTTCCGCACCAACAAGGCAGAGGAATTCGCTCAGATCCGAGTCTTCCAGCCCTGACGGTTCTGCGTTGCCTATCAGTCCCAGGGGTTTCTGCGCCGTCGGCGGCGCTCTTGTCTCCGTCTACGTGTTTCATCGCGAGGTGAATCCAGTCCCGGTGCGAAGGGAGGAGCCAGCGGGTGCGGAGGCTGCAGCCCGTGGCCGAATGACTCCTCGTCGAACTCGTCGTCAGTCTCACCGTGCCAACTGTCGTTCTTGCGCTCCTCGAGCTGCCGCTTCGCCTCCGCATCACCCAGCTGCGCTCGTGCCCGTCGCGTGAGTTCCCGCTTTCGCGCACGAATGATCTCTTCCTTGTGCGCGATGCGGGAGAACGCCCCGAAGAGCATTGGAATCATGATGAAGATCGGCCAGAAGAAGATCACGCCTCCGGAGGCGATCGACGAAAAGGCCCAGATGGCGAGCATGAAGCCTGCCGGCCCCGCGATCAGCCCCAGCATCGACTGGCGGACGCGGTTCTTGTAGTACTTCTGTGCCGCGGCATCGATCTGGGCGGGGGTGATCGGGACTCGGTCTGCCTCCAGCCGCGCCAGTGCCTGGGCCCGAGCGGAATCGGTGAGGTCTGCCGGTTCGACGTCGCCCGCCTCGGCGATGATGAGGTCCTGCACAAGTTCGGGGACCTCACCCAGGGTCTTCAGATGATTGGCGATCTCGCTGCGTTCGTCGAATTCCTCCGCATCGATCTGTCCGAGTGCGTAGGCCTCGGACAGCACATCGGTCACGACGGCGCGATCAGCATCCGAGGCGCGCACTTGCCCATGAGCGCGGGGATCTGCGCTGAATCGTGACCAGAGCGGACGACTGTTCATGACTCTTACTGTAACCCCGCCCCCTATGGGTGTGTTGAACTAGGCTTGAGCAAATGGAACCCGTCGTCATGCTCATCCTGTTCGCGGTGTTCATCGGGGCAGTCTCACAGCGAGTCACCGGAATGGGATTCGGCCTGGTCAGTGGTCCGTTCCTCGTGCTCCTGCTCGATCCGTTCTCCGGTGTGGTGCTTGTCAACATCTGCGGAATCGCCGCCAGCGGCACCGTCTTCGTCCGAACGTGGCGGGAGGTCGAATGGGGTTCCTTCTGGAAGCTGTCGCTGGGTTCCGTGATCGGCACGATTCCCGGTGCCCTCCTCGCAGCAGCCCTCCCGGCTTCACCGCTGCAGATCGTCATCGGCCTGCTCATCATCGGCTCCCTCATCAGCTCCATGGTCATCGGCCGAATCGGCAAGACGGTGCCCGCGAATTTCGGAACGAAGTTCACGACCGGCCTTCTCTCGGGAACGATGTCGGCCGCTGCGGGTACGGGCGGGCCCGCCGTCAGTGCCTATGCCGTGCTGACGAAGTGGGAACAGCGGACGTTCGCTGCAACCCTGCAGCCGTTCCTCGTCGTCGGAACCACCTCGGCGGTGATCTTCAAAGCCGTGTTCGACCACGGTGCCTGGCCGCAGCTGGCAGCACCCACGTGGATCGGGATCGCGGCGGTCCTCGTCGCCGGGCTCGTCGGCGGAGACTGGCTGTCGAAGAAGATCGAATCCTCGACTGCTCGGATCGCTATGATCATCCTTGCTCTCGGCGGTGGAACCGCGACCCTCATCAAGGGTCTGAGCCACCTGAGCTGAACGCACTTCGTGACCCCTCGGGCTGAGGGTTCGGGCATCTGCCGTGAGTGAGCTGGGCATGCACGGGGAGAGCGGCTTTCGGGCTAGAGGACTGAGCCGACACAAGGGTTTGGTTCAGTCGCCTGTCAGACTCGTCCGGCATACTTATTGATGACTCGTTTTGCTGGGGAGGCATAGATCGTGGGAACAGTATTCCTGTTGATACTCGTGGTGCTCGGGGCCATTTTCTTCATCGGCCACCGCAAGGAGAAGCACCGTCAGAAGGAGCTTGCCGCCACCGAGCTACGGCAGGTGACGAAGACCGCTGAAGAGGACGTGACGTCCTTCGGCGAGGAAGTCGCCGAACTCGATATCCTCACCGCTGGAGTCGAACTCGACACCGGCGGTTCGCAGGATTACAAACAGGCATTGGACTCCTATGACATTGCCAAGGAAACGCTCGACAACGTCGCCGAACCCTCCGACATCCGCAGTGTCACCGAGGCCCTCGAAGATGGTCGCTACTCCGCCAAGTGCGTGCGCGCCCGCGTTGACGGAAAGCCGCTTCCCGTGCGCCGCCCCCCATGCTTCTTCAACCCGCAGCACGGCCCCTCAGCCGAAGACATCGATTGGGCGCCTGCCGGTGGCCAGCTGCGCCCGGTTCCCGTCTGCGCTGCCGACGCCGAGCGCGTTGCAGTGGGTGCGGAACCGGCCGTCCGCAAGGTCGTGACCGGTGACGGCCACACCCGGCGAGCCTATTGGGAAGCCGGCCCTGCCTATGCCGAATACAACCGCGGATACTTCAATTCCTACGCCGGTTCGGGACTTCTGCCCGGTGTCCTCATGGGCTCGATGATGTTCGGCGGCATGGGCGGCGGCTGGGACGGCGCTCATGGCGACGCTGGCGGCGGTGACGCCGGTGGTGGCGATGCTGGCGGCGATGGCGGCGGATTCTTCGGCGGCGGAGACGGTGGAGACGGCGGCGGCTTCTTCGGCGGCGATGGATTCGATCTTGGAGACCTGTTCTGATGGAGACGATTGAGATCCGCGGCGATTCGATCAAGCTCGGTCAGCTGCTCAAACTCCATGGTGTTGCCGAACACGGCGCGATGGCCAAAGACATGATCGCCGACGGCGAAGTCGTGGTCAATGGTGAGGTCGAGACCCGCCGAGGCGCCACGATTCGTCCAGGAGACACCGTCGAAGCCTTGGGTGAGGTCATCGAGGTCTCGGCCGAATAGGACTCGCGCTCTTGCGTCGAGCTGATCGCTGAACACTACACGGGCATCGCGGACTGAACCAGCACAGACAACGGAGAAGGGACGTCCCCGCGGGGACGTCCCTTCTTGCATGTTCCGGCTCAGCCGAGGTGATTCGACCGGATCCTGAGGTTCAGCGGGTGCGGCTCAACGGGTGTGACGCGGCCTAGCCAGATGGTGCTGAGAGGGCAGGGCCTGCGCTCAGGGCCGCTGATTGGCCTCAGGCGTGTCGTTGAGTCCGGGTGCGTCCCAGAGAGCCGACCAGTTGGATGTGTCCTCTTCGAACGGAAGCTCGTCGGACAGTACGCCGCGCACCTGGATCTCAAGGGGATTGTCGCGCTGCTTCGGGCCCGACTGTGCGAATGGATAGAACGTGCCGCGCTTGTACTGATAGACCAGCGCCAGACGGCGCCCATCAGGGTTGGCGAAGTAGACGGTCGAGCACAGCAGCATGGTGTCGAAGCCCTGGCTGACCAAAGCCGAGTTCACGGCGTGCAGATTGGTCACGAGGTTGACCACCTCGGCGTCGGTGTCGGAGACCACCTGCCAGGTGTAACCGAACCCGTCGTTGCGCTGTGACACGTTCGCGGCCGGGTCCGAGCTGATGAGGGCAATGCTTTCGGACTCAGCGGACTGGAATGCCGCCCCCTCGACTTGCCGGAATGCCACGGCTCCGACGCCGGTGGGCTTGAAGCCTGTTGCAGCTTCGAGTGTGAGTGCGGCGGGAGGCAGTGCGAAGAGGTCGTCGAGGTTGGCCCGCTTCGGTTTGGAACGGCCCAGCAACGCGTCGAAGAAACCCATAAAACTCCTAGCGGATGTCGGTCAGTACGGTGGATGTCAGCAGGTCGGACGTCACTGCGGCTGTGAGAGCTGCCCGGAGATCCTCGCCAGCTGGGCCAGACGCTTGTCGAGCGAAGGATGAGTGGAGAAGAGCTGTCCGAGGGCCGCCTTGCCGCTGACAGCAGGAATGAGCGCCAGATGATTCGCCGAGGCGGAGGCACGCAGGTCCTTCTCCGGGATCTTGCTCATGTCGCCGCTGAGCTTCGTCAGCGCAGAGGCCAGCGTCGAGGGCGCGCCGGTGAGGATGGCGGCTGCCCTGTCTGCGGCGAGCTCACGGTAGCGCGAAAGGCTGCGGATGAGGAGGAACGAGAGACCGTAGACGATGGCACCGACGAGGAGGAACAGCAGCTGGATGGGAACGCCGCCGTTGTTGTTGTTCGACCGTCCGAAGCTCATATAGTAGCCGGCACGCATCATCAGAGCGGCCAGGACACCGGTGACTCCGGCGACGGTCATGACGGTGACGTCGCGGTGGGCAACGTGGGAGAGTTCATGGGCCAGCACGACCTCGACCTCATCACGATCGAGTTTCTCGAGCAGGCCGCGTGTCACACACACGACCGAGCGCTCCGGCGAACGGCCGGTGGCGAAGGCGTTGGGAATGGCTGAGTTCGAGATCGCGACGCGCGGTTTGGTCGAATCGGCGAGCTGGCAGAGCCGGTCGACCATTGTGTGCAGTTCCGAGGCCTCTTCGGGGGAGACTTCCCGTGCACCCATCGCCTTCATCGCGATCTTGTCGGAGAAGTACCACTGGAAGTAGAAAGCCCCCGCGCTGATGAGCACGGCGAAGATGACGCCGGAGATGCTTTGGCCGAAGATCCACCAGATGGCAAGAATGAGGATGACATAGATGAGCCCATTGAGGAAGATCGTCCACCCCATGCGCATGGTGAGACCGTTGTCCTTGACGAAGCGATTCTTCATCGTGGTTCCTCTCTGGGGGTGGCAGGTCCGGCCCACAGCCTTGAGCCAAGGCAGTGGGCCGGAGTCATCGATATCAAGCCATGTGGATCAGGCAGGGTCCGGAATGAAGCCTTCACCGGTGAGGAGCTCCGTGATCTCCTGCAGAGTCGCGTCGACGAACGGCACGACGACATCGCTTGAGCCCAGGTAGTCATCCGAGACGGGCTTGCCGTGTCCGACGACATAGTCGTGGAGGGCATGTAGAGCGTTCTTGGCGGCTTCTTCATTGCCGACCTCGACGGCGTCTTCGACCTGGTTGTCGTATTTCTGCAACAGATTCTGGTCGACGTCGGCGATGTCGAACTGGCCCTCGCCCATGATGCGGATGATCATTGTTTGTCCTCGCCTTCAAGCGACTGCTGCTGCTTGCTCGACGACGCCGGCAGTGAGTCGCGCATTCGGTTGAGCTCCATCTCGACATCGTTTTCGCTTGAGAGCGCGTCCAGCTGTGAGCTGATGTCGTCCTTCGAGGAACCAGTGACATCTTCCAGAGCGCCCGAAGCGATGAGTTCGTCGACGGCGCCGGCACGTGCCTGGAGCGAAGCGGTCTTGTCCTCGGCGCGCTGGACTGCCATTCCGACGTCACCGAGCTCTTCGGAGATGCCCGAGAAGGCTTCGCCGATCTTCGACTGCGCTTCTGCGGCGTTGTATGTGGCCTTGATCGTCTCCTTCCGTGTGCGGAAGGCATCGACCTTGGCCTGCAGCCGCTGTGATGCCAGAGTGAGCTTCTGCTCTTCGGCCTGCAGCCCCTCGTGCTGGCCCTGCAGGTCGGTGATCTGCTGATCCAGACCCGACTTCCGGGTCAGTGCCTCACGGGCGAGTTCCTCGCGGCCGATTTCCATGGCCTTCTGGGCCTGACCGCTGAGCTTGCTCTGCTGCTGTTCGAGCTGAGTGATCTGCAGTTCGAGTCGCTTGCGGCTGGTGGCGACATCGGCAACACCGCGACGTACCTTCTGCAACAGCTCAAGCTGCTTCTGATATGAATAATCGAGCGTGTCATTTGGGTTCTCGGCTTTGTCCAGTGCCTTGTTGGCCTTGGCGCCAAAGATCGCCGCGATCCTTTGGAAGATGCTCATCCGTAGTAGACTCCTGCATTGGTCTTGACCCGACACTGCTGGCCGATCGTCTCCGAACCTGGAGAAACCTAGCCGGCACCGCCGCGAACTATCGCTATCAGCCTACTAACAAAGGCTGACAATTTGCCAGACGCGGACACAGAACTCGAACAGACACCGCTGGTGAGATTCGGCAGGAACAACAGGCCGCTTGCTCAACGCTCACGGAGCGAAGAGTCGGGAGTTCGCGGCTTCAACCTCCGAGTACTGCGCGGCGGCCGTGTTGAGGGCCGCGTGGATCGAGTTCAGCGATTCGAACAGCTGCTTCTGTGCGCCCTCCCACTCATTGATGACTGTCTGGAAATTCTGTGCCGCACTTCCCTTCCAGCACTCCTGCAGGGCCAGAAGATTCCTCAGCATCGTGTTGGACTCTGCAACGAGTGTGCGGGAGGTGCCTGCTGTGGCTGCGGCTGCAGATGAGACGCGTTCGGCATCGACTTCGAAACTCATGACTACTCCTAGCGGCGGGGCACCGGAGCTCAGGACGAGACACCGGGATGCATCCCAGCATCGCGTTTGGCTCACGCCAGAAGAAGCTCACAGAAAGAGGGTGTGGACAGCGCTCGGCCGTCCACACCCTCTATGCGCACGAGTGAGATCGTCATCCACAGTGATCTGCACTCAAGTCCTGCTACTTCAGCACGAGCGTTGTCTTCAACGTCTGCTCCTGGCCGCCGCGGACCACAGTGAAGTCGACGGGAGCGCTTGTCGACTGTGCACGGACGAGTGCACGCAGAGCGATCGCATTGTTCACCTTGGTGCCAGCCACGGACACGATGTCGTCGCCGTCCTTGAAGCCTGCCTTGTCTGCAGGCGACCCGGACTGCACCGACTGCACCTTGGCGCTGCCTCGGGTGGTGCCGCCGCTGTTGATCTGTCCGTCGGTGAGCGTGATCCCGAGGAACGGATGCAGTGCTTTGCCGTTGGCGATGAGCTGGTCGGCGATCATCACGGCTTGCGAGGCGGGGATGGCGAATCCGATGCCGATCGACCCCGACTGGCCGCCCTCACCAGCCTGGCTCAACGAGGCCGCAGCGGAGTTCACGCCGATGAAGTTGCCATCGCCGTCCACGAGCGGACCGCCGGAGTTGCCGGGGTTGATCGCCGCATCCGTCTGGATGGCGTTCGTGATCGTCATCTCCTTCTCCTGCGAGGATGCGTCCTGACCGATATTCTCTGTGGATACCGGACGGTCGAGGGCTGAGACGATGCCGGTGGTGACCGAGTCCGCGAGGCCGAGGGGGTTGCCCAATGCCATCACCGGATCTCCCACCTTCATCTTCTTCGAGTCACCGACGGGCAGAGGCTCGACATCGTCGGGAACCTGGTCAAGCTTGATGACCGCGATATCGGTCGACGGATCGCGGCCGACGATTTCGGCCTTCGTCGTTTCACCGCTCTTCATCGTCACCGAGATCTCACCGGAGGGTGTGTCCGCCGGGGCCACCACATGGTTGTTCGTGATGATGTGCCCCTGGTCGTCGTAGAGCGAGCCCGAGCCCAGCGCCTGTACCTGGCCATCGGTGCCGACTTGGATCGAGACGACGCTTTGGGACGTCTGTTTCGCAACCTCGGTCCAATCCGGGGTCTCAATGGTCTGTTCGGCGACCTTGCGGGGCTCTTCTCCACCGAGGGCGCTGACCGCATAGCTTCCGCCGAAGGCCGCACCTCCGCCCAGCAGAGCGGCGATCACAGCGATGGCGATAGTCGCTCCCCAGCCCGGTCCTCGCTTCTCTCGCCGAGGTGGTGCTTCGCCTCCGTACGGCCCTGACCACCCGGGCGCGCCAGGCACACCTGGGCCTCCGGGCCCGGACTGGAATTCTGTGGAATTCGGCGTGGGGTACCCGCCCTGGTTCGGCTGATTGCCGAAGTGAGGGTAGGCGGCTGTGCCGGTGCCAGCACCTGCTGCGGCGCCAGCACCTGCAGCAGTCTGACCCGCCCCCTGAGAATACGCAGTGCCATAGGGGTTCGTGTCAGCAGGGGAGTTGGGGCCGGCCTGGGCTGGCACGTTGGATGTGTTGGGTCCGGCCTGTGGGCGGCCATACCCAGGTTGTCCAGGTTGCCCAGGTTGTGCGGACTGCCCAGGTTGCCCAGGATGCCCAGGTTGCCCAGATTGTCCGGGCTGCCCTGTCGGCGGATCCACAGGGGGTTGAGCACGAGTCGGCTGCATCTGAGGAGGATTCTGGCCCTGGGGGCCGAGGACGGTGTCCTGCCTCTGTCCCTGCCTCGGATCCTGTCCTTGCCACGAAGCTTGATTCTGTCTCGGATCCTGGCCTTGACGAGCACTGTCGCTTTGACCCTGACCCTGCGATGGAGTGTTCGGGCGTGCAGGGGGTGCGACGGGCGGACTGACCCGAGCTGGACCATTCGAACCGTTCGGGAAAGTGCGTGGGACCTCTGCAGAACGCCGTGACCCGTCCGTGGGGTCCTGGGGCCCTGCAGCCGAGTTGCGGGGGCTACCTGAGGATTCGCGTGAGCCATCGGTGGGGAACGTCCGGTGGTCCTGATCCCCGTGCCGTCCCCTGTTGTTGGAGTTGTTGCCCTGATTGTTAGGGTCGTTGCTGCTCATCGCTCGTCCTTTCGTGCGTCCGGAGCGCTGTCTTCAGTTTCTGAGATGGGCAGATCGATACGGAACGTTGCACCGCCGCCCGGTGTCTGGTGCACTGTGATCGCACCGTGGTGGTTCTCCACGATCGCCTTGACGATGGAGAGCCCGAGGCCAGACCCTCCGGTGTCGCGAGTCCTGGAGACGTCTAGGCGGTAGAACCGTTCGAAGATCCGGGGAACGACCTCGGGGTCGATCCCCTCGCCATGGTCGCGAACCTCGAACCTGACTCGCCCGTTGGGGAATCCGCGCAGCGATTCGTCGACGGTGATGGATCCGGCTGCCGTCATTTCCGGCACGATGCCGGTGGGTGCCTGAGCGTCGTTCTGATCATTGCCGTTCGAGTCGCCTCGGCGGAAGATGCGGACGCCTCCGGTGACGAATCCGCGTTCGCGGGATTTGTCCTTCGCCGTAGTCTTATTCGTTATGACCTTGTTCGCTCCGGTCTTTGCGCCGGTGTCCTGACCATTCGACGGCTCTGTTGGCTCCGCAGTCGCCCCGGTGCGGCCTCCGACGACGCCGACGGCGAACTCGATGGCTGTGTGCTCGGGAGTGTGCCGAACGGCGTTGCCAGCGAGGTTGACGATGACCTGGCGGATCTTCGACTCCGATCCTCGGATCATCGGTACGGGTTGCGCATCCTCTCCATCGAGCCCGATGAAGCTGATGTCCCGGTCGGGGGCTTGCGCAGCTGCGTCTGCGGCGGCGTCGCGGGCGATCCGGTGGAGGTCGATGGGACCGATCTCGGCTGGCCGCTGTTCGTCGAGGCGGGCGAGGACGACGAGGTCGTCGACGAGGACGCCCATGCGTTTGGCTTCGGACTCCATGCGCTCCATTGCGGCGCCGATGTCATCTGATTTCGTGATCGCACCCTGTCGGTAGAGCTCGGCGTAGCCGCGAATGGTGACCAGCGGTGTGCGCAGTTCGTGCGAGGCATCGGAGACGAACTGACGGATGCGTTTCTCCGACCGCGTCTGCCCGTCGAAGGAATCCTCGATCCGCCCCAGCATCGTATTCAGTGCGCCAGACAGGCGACCGAGTTCGGTGTTGCGGGGGAATGTCGGCACCCTCTGGCTGAGGTCACCGGCGGCGATCCGTGAGGCGGTCTTTTCGATGTCGCGCAGCGGCCGGAACGTGTTGTTGATCGCCCAGTATCCGACGCCAGCGACCATGGCCAGTGCCAGCAGCCCGATTCCGATCATCGTATTGCGGGCGCGCTCGTTGATGTTGTCGATCTCGCGGTCGAAGGGCACCGCGATTGAGACGAGAACGTCCGTGTTCTGGACCTTCATCGCCCGTGCCCGCCATTTCGAGCTGGTCCCTGCGACAGTGAACGGCTGACCGGCGCGCTCGTAGACCTGGGATTCGTCGATCGTCGGCAGGATCGGGCGGTTCTCAGGCTCCGGAGCCACCGGGTCGCTGATCGGCTTGCCGTTCGTGTCATAGAACTGGACGTAGAAGCCCCCGGGCAGGAGGCCCTTGAGCTCATCCCACGAGTGCGAATCGATGGTGGTGGGAGTTCCGGATGAGGAATCCGTCCCGTCGCTGTCCTTGCCCGAGGACGCTGACTGGTCCTTGCCCGACGGAGCCGACTGCAGCTGGGCAGGCTGGAATACATCCTGGTAAGCCTGCTTGGCGAGGGTCTCCGAAGCATTGATGAGTCTCTCATCGGTGCGTTCTACGAGGCTGTCGCGGAGGTTCTCGAGCACCCAGGCACTCGTTCCGGACAGAACGAGCAACATGAGCAGCATCATGATGGCCAGCAGCTTGGTGGTCAGCGACCATTCTTCCCAGAAGCCGGGTCGGGTGGGACGGGATTCTTTTGCCACGTGAGTAATCTAGCGCCTGAGCTTGTCCGACTACTTGGATTCCGGTGTGCGCAGCATGTAACCCACTCCGCGCTTGGTCTGAATCATCGGCGTCCACTCCATCTCGATGGGGTGTCCGGAGGCGTCTGCCTCCGGCGTGATATCGATCTTGCGGCGTAGGTAGGAGATGTAGGATTCCACGATTCCGGTGTCGCCGCCGAAGTCGTATTCCCAGACATGGTCGAGGATCTGCGACTTCGAGAGCACCCGGTTCGTGTTGAGCATGAGGTAGCGCAGCAGCTTGAACTCGGTGGGGGAGAGGTCGATGAGGATGCCCGAACGGCGCACCTCGTGGGTGTCGTCATCGAGTTCGAGATCGCCGGCCATGATGACGGCGTTCTCTTCGTCTTCGAGACTGCGGGTCCGACGCAGCACGGCGCGGATGCGGGCGACGACCTCTTCGAGGCTGAAGGGCTTCGTCACGTAGTCATCGCCGCCGACGGTGAGGCCGGTGATCTTGTCCGAGGTGTCATCGCGGGCGGTGAGGAACACGACCGGAGCGTTCATGCCGATCTGGCGGAGGCGACGCGTGACGGTGAAGCCGTCCATGTCCGGCAGCATGACGTCGAGGACGAGGAGGTCTGGGGCAGTCTGCTCGGCCAGACGAAGCGCTTCGGCGCCATTGGCGGCCGAGACCACGTCGAAGCCCGCGAAGCGCAGGCTGGTCGAGAGGAGTTCGCGGATATTGGGCTCATCATCGACAACGAGGAGTGTGGCTTCGATGTCGGTATCGTGTGCTGTAGTCATGCATCCAGTCTGAAGCTCGACTCTGATAGTTAGGTGATAGTTACCTGAATGCGATTGTGATCTACATCACTGAAAAACTCTCAGGAAAGTCCTGTGAGCGGTGAAGGGCCGCATTGGCTCTCAGGAATCACCTAACAATTTGAGGGATATTTGCGCTCTCACACAGCTTGCTCGCAGGTAGCTTGTCTGTCGAGAGATGGTCCTGCGATTCCTGAGGTGTGCGCCGCTCTGCGCCGCTCTGCGCCGCTCTGCGCTGCGCTCGGTTCGGGCGGGTAGCCGGTCCGAGAGTCAGGAGTCGGCCTGGCGCGCGCGGAACGCGGCCACGTGTGTGCGGTTCGCGCAATTGCCGGTATCGCAGAAGCGCTTCGAGCGGTTGCGGCTGAAGTCGGCCAGGTAGGCGTCACAGTCCTCGGCCACACAGCGTCCGAGCCTGTCGAGGTCCCCGCTGCGGATGAGATCGATGAGGACAAGTGCGACGTCGGCCGCGACGCGATCGGCAAGGCTGGCGCCCTGTCCCACAGCGTGCAGGTGCCAGTCCCAGTCTCCGTGCTTGACCAGCTGCGGCAGTGCGCCGGCCTCGCGCAGTGTGATATTCACCTCTTTTACGACTCCTTCTTCCCTCGCTTCGGCCTCGTTCTCGGTCTGGGCGTCGACGCTGGCGTTGAGTGCGATGGCGAAGCGTTCGCGCAATTCACGGGTCGATTCGACATCGGGCTTCGTGGCCTCCAGGGGACCAGAGAAGTCGTGCCGGGCAGCAAATCCGTGGAGTCCGGCGGTCGTCGTCAGCTCATCTCCCGCCTCAGCGATGGTGCCGGAGGTATTGAGGAGGTCCACGAGCATGTTGAGATTCGAGCGAATGTCATAGGCAAAAGTCATGGTGGGTGACATTCTGCCACATCACGTAAGGGGCAAAACGCATTTGACTCATTTCTGACGGTGGGAAATACTGACTGAAGTTGTCATTTCGCGTGCGAGGCTTCGGCTGCGTCTCGGGCCGAATCGCACCACACAGGCGCACTGAGCACCACACAGGCGCACTGAGCACCGCACAGACGCAACGTGCACCGCGCACCGCTCAGACGCAACGAGTACCGCGGCCAGATCGAAACATCCACAGGTCTGTGGCTCACACCCACACACCGCAACCACCTCGGCGAGGGCACGGGCCACCGCCGCATCCGCACACGTCTCAGGAGGTCAAGAATGAATCGCACCGTCATCATGGGGTTTCTGCTGACTCTTGCCTCCGCATTTTTCTTCGCCGTCTCCGGACCAATCGCGAAGACGATGTATGAGGTCGGGTGGACCCCCGGATCCGTCGTACTCATCCGCCTCGCGGGCTCGGCCGTTCTGCTGCTCATCCCCAGCTTGATCGCTCTGCGCGGGCGCTGGGACGAGGTGCGTCGGAACTGGAAGACCGTGCTCACCTACGGGCTGGTGTCGATGGCTGGCGTGCAGGGCTTCTACTTCGTTGCCGTCGAACACCTCACAGTGGCGGTGGCACTGCTGCTCGAGATGACGGCGCCGATGCTCATCGTGTTCTGGATCTGGGCACGCACTCGGACTCGGCCGGCCACGGTGACCTTCATCGGTGTGGTGGTCTCGATGATCGGGCTCGTGCTCATCCTCAACCTCCGCAATTCCGACATCAGCATCTTCGGTGTCGTCATGGCACTCGCCGCTGCCGTCTGTCTGGCCAGCTACTTCCTGGTCTCCGCGAAGGACTCCATCAATGTCCCACCGGTCGCACTGACCGGGCTGGGCATGGGGGTCGGGGCCTTGGCGATGTCGCTCATCGTGCTGACGGGAGTCATGCCTTCCGGCGCTGTCGCCGCCGACGTCGACTTCGGCGGGTACCAGGTCTCGTGGATTCTGCCCATGGCGATGATCGTCGTCTTCACCGTCGGTGCCTACATCACGGGCATTCTCGGTCTGCGCTACATCGGGGCGACGGTCGGCTCCTTCGTCAACCTCGTCGAGGTCCCGTTCTCCGTCATCGTGGCCTGGCTCGTGCTGTTCGAGATGCCGGCACCCATCCAGCTCTTCGGTGGTGTGTTCATCCTCGGCGGCGTCGGCTTCATCAAATGGGGCGAGGCGCGTCTGGCCCGCCGGGTCGCCTCCCGCGAGGTCGTCGTCAGAGCCGAGGAGCTTGCCGAGGTCTGAGACACTCGGAACCACTGACGGCTTGGGCAGCCCCTCGGGTGCTCCCCTTGCCAGGCTGAGCAACCTTGAGCGAGGTTGCCCAGCGCCCGAAAAGGCTGCCCGACTGAATTCCCGCGGCTAGGCGCCGTCGAGCAGCGGTCAGCGCACCTCGATGTCGTAGCTGTAGCCCTGCTCGGTGAGGAAGCGGCGGCGCTGGGCAGCGAAATGCTCGTCGACGGTGTCTGCGGCAACGACCGTGTAGAACGTCGCGGAGCCGGAGTCCTCCTTCGGCCGCAGGATCCGACCCAGACGCTGGGCCTCCTCTTGCCGGGAGCCGAAGGCGCCCGAGACCTGGATCGCCACCGAAGCGGCTGGCAGATCGACGGAGAAGTTCGCGACCTTCGACACCACAAGTACGCGGATCTGACCCGAGCGGAAGTCACGGAACAGCTCCTGGCGCTGCGATTCCGGGGTCTGCCCGGTCAGCACAGGAGCGTTGAGGCCGGCACCGATCTCCTCGAGCTGATCGAGGTACTGCCCGATGACGAGGATCTGTGCAGTGGGGTGGTCGGCGACGAGCTGCCGCACGATCGGCAGCTTCGCATCCGAGGTGGCCGCGAGTCGGTACCGGTCCTCACCGTCAGCGCGGGCATAGGCTGTGCGGGTTCCGCCGTCGAGGCGGACCCGGATTTCGTGGCAGGACGCAGTGGCGATGTAGCCCATGCGTTCGAGTTCCTTCCACGGCACCTCGTACTGCTTGGGCCCGATGAGGGAGAACACTTCGTCCTCGCGCCCGTCCTCGCGGACCAAGGTGGCCGTGAGTCCGAGCCGCCGCCGGGCCTGCAGGCTCGCGGTCAGGCGGAAGATCGGCGCCGGCAGGAGGTGGACCTCGTCGTAGATGACAAGCCCCCAATCCTTCGCATCGAGGAGTTCCAAGTGCAGGTAGGAGCCCTTGCGGCGCGTAGTCAGCACCTGATAGGTGGCGATGGTGATCGGTCGGATCTCCTTCATCGATCCTGAGTACTCACCGACCTCGTCTTCGGTCAGCGAGGTGCGGGCAAGAATTTCGTCCTTCCACTGTCGGGCTGCAACGGAGTTCGTCACGAGGATCAGCGTCGTCGTCTGCACCCGCGACATCGTGGCCACCCCGACGATGGTCTTGCCCGCACCGCAGGGCAGAACAACGACGCCGGACTCTCCGCTCAGAGAGTGGTCGATCGCTTCCTTCTGATAGTCGCGCAGATGCCACTGTCCGCCATGGGCATCATCGGACAGAGCGATCTCGTGGGCCTCTCCGTCGACATAGCCGGCATGGTCGGAGACAGGGTGACCCAGTTGCAGCAGCGCATGTTTGAGCTCACCGCGCTCCGAAGGGTGGACGAGGACGGATTCGGCGTCGAGGGATTTGCCGAACTTGCCCACAAGGTCCGGCTGGCTGATGAGCGAGGCGAGCAGATCGGTGTCCGAGGAGGTCAGGGTCAGTCCGTGAATCGGATTGTCGACGAGGGTGAGGACTCCGAAGCGGTCCATGATGTCGACGATGTCGACGAGCAGTTCGTGGGGCACAGGATACTTCGCGAACTCGAGGAGGACATCGACGACGGACTCCGCGTCATGTCCGCTGGCCCGGGCATTCCACAGCCCCAAGGGGGTGATCGTGTACGTGTGGATGTACTCCGGCGTTCGCGAAAGCTGCGCGAACGGCGCGATCGCCACGGCCGCCTCGACGGCCAAGGGGTGCCCAGATTCCAACAGCACAGTCCGATCGGACTGCACGATCAACGGACCGTTCATGTGTGTTCCCGCTTCTTTCCACGCCGAGGTGACTTCGAAGGGGACAACGTCTGTGTCCTCAGGATTGTTCCTCCACCACATCGACGCTGACGATGCGCGCGATCGACAGGGACGCCTCGGCGCCGGTGGTCTTGACCTTGCCGCGCACGCGCCCACCATTGACGGTGGCAGGGAGCATGTCGATGAGGCGTTCCTTCCCGTGCGAGTCGGCGAGCGTGATCGTGACCTGCTGGCCCGCCCCGGCGGCTTCCCGGAGTCGATCCATGTGTCCCAACGGCTCGTCCGTGCTCGTGGCTGGGGCCGCGCGGGCTCCGGGGGAGCGGAGGATGCGGATGTAGTCGTCGAGGTGGGCATCGTCGACCCGTGCGCGCTTGCGCAGGTGCACCTCCGGCTCGGCCTGAGTGATGACCTTGCGTTTGCGCACCGGCCCAGACGGTGAGTGAAGCATGGCGTGGTGCTCGGCGGACTCGAGCAGGTGCATGGTGCGTTCGGGGCCCAGCTGACCGACCGCCACAGTCGGTGCCAGACGTTCGAGACCGGCCGGCAGCATGGCCTGGTCGGAGAGGATGACGTCGAGGTCGACGGGATCGTCGACGACGAGGACGGCGCGGGCACCGGCAACCTGCACGCGACGCAGCTTCGAGGCCGTGTTCTGCACGAGGAAGTTCAGCGTCGAAGGCAGGGCCTCGGCGCTGATCTCAGCGAGCTGGGCCAAGGCGTCCTCGGCGTTGATGCCGGCCTGCATGCTCGCTTCGATCGTGGTGGCATCGATGCGGTACACGGTGCCCTGCCCGCGCGCCTCGACGACGGCGAACCTGCGCAGGATGTGATGGACTCTGGGCTCGATGGGTCCGGTCGCCACCGCCGTGAGGTCGGATTGGATGAGCACGGTCTCGACCTCATCGACGAGTCCGAGCCGGACCGCGTCGACGACATCGGTGGGCACCTCGAGGCTTTCTAGGCTGAAGTTCACCGGTGCGATCGACGGATCGTGGGCGGCCTGGGCGCTCATCGCAGACCGCAGTCCCTTGGCGAGGAGGACACCGAACCTGCTGGGCCCGAAGTGTTCGGAATTCTGCAGGGGGGTCGTCGCCAGGCCGAAAGCACCGGCGGTGTGCAGGATCGCTTCGGTCATCGCGAAGTCGTGTGCCGGGATGAGGGGGCGGGTGGCAAGGACCTGCGCGTGAATCCATTCGGCGGAGCGTGAGGATCCGTGTCCGATGTCGTGCAGAATCTCCAGGATAGTGAAGCGCAGCAGAGGCATCGTCGGCTGCGACTGACTGAACCCCTTGAACAGGGACTTCTTCGGAGATGTGAGGACGGTGAGGCGTTCGTTGGCACTCGCCCCTGCCGCCAGCTGGGTGACGTCGAGGGGTTCGCGCAGCCAGGAGGTCATCAATGCCGCCCACAGCTGCGCCCTGTCGCCTTCGAGGACATCGGCTGCGTCGTCGCTGGCCGTCCACTGAGGATCCAATGGGTCGTCGAGCACGCCGATGAGGCGCAGCGACTTCGCTGCCAGCAGCAGGGTGATCGTCTGTTCGAGCCCCAGGTCGATGGTCTTCCCGATCCGGGTGACGTCTCGCTTGGAGATGCCGCCGCTGGTCAGACGGGAGATCGGTGAGCTCGCCAGCTCATCGACGAGTCCACGCAGGGAGGAGATCACCTCTGCCACGGCGGCTCGTTCGCTGTTGTGGATGAGTGTCGTCGGGATCGCCTCGATACTGGAGTCGAGCTCGGACGCCGCCTGCCACGGATGTGCCCGGGCGGATTCGGCCGCCGAGGTGGGCAGCAGTGTGATGGCCTCCGACTGGATCCGCCAGGTGGTTTCAGACGAGGGCCAGGCCAGACCCAGGTCGCGCAGTCGGGGGAGGACCACCTCGGCGCGGGTGTCGTCGATATGACGATTCTCACCCACGTTGATGTCCGCCGAGGTGCGCGCGGACTTGGCCAGGTCGATGAAGACGTCGAGCTGGGCTGAGGTCAGTGCTTCGATGCCCCTGGAGACGCCGATTCGCGAGGAAGCAGCCGCGGCCAGCGAAGGGATCGTCGGGGACTCGGGTTGGAGGAGATCGCGACGGGTCCGGACGAGGGACTCGAAGTCGGTATCGGAACTGTGGGACAGCCATTGGCTGAAGGTCATTGACATCGCTGTTCAGTTTAGCGCGAGGGTTACAATAGATGGGCAGAAGAGCTTTGGAGATCTCGGAAAGGACGAGCATTGTCAGCCCAGCGTGTCGACACCACCATCGTCGTCGTAGCCGTTGCCGCCGCCCTTGTCGGTGCAGTGGCGCTGATCGGCGTACTGAGCCAGGCCTGGATGGGCTACGCCCCCTCGCACCTGCTGACATACCTGCCGATGATCCTCCTCCCGATCGCATTCGCCTTGGTCGCGCTGGCCCTGGTCAGGGCAGCACTGAGACGCAGACAGACTGAGGTGGGCCAGAGCTGAAAGTCGGCCACGGTCGCTGTCATCGGCACACGCACTTCCACCGAGGCGATCGTCTCGCCGCGGTATGGTCGCGAAGTCAGCATCGGGCACACACTCACCAAGACAGCGTCGCGCCGAGGCCGGCCACAGCCAACGTCGGCACTCAGGGCGATTCGAGCGGCCATGATGTGGACGGCGCACCGTTCCGGCTGCAGCCCGGCCGCTGAGAAGGCACACGAGCACACAGCCGAATCGAACCTCGGATCGGATCCCGGACCGCGTCAATGCAGCCAGACGAAAGCGTCGGTGACCGAAACGATGGTCGCTGATCCATGCACCACCGAGCATGTCGAACACCGCACCACCGAGCATCACCGACTACGAGCATCATCAAATACGAGCATCACCAGTTATCAGCATCACCAACTACGAGCATCACCAGGAAAGGACACCATGCCAACCGGACGCGTGAAATGGTTCGACGTCGATAAGGGCTTCGGCTTCGTCATCGCCGAGGACGGCTCTCAGGCCTTCCTCCACTCCTCAGTCCTGCCCGAGGACGCTGAAGTCACCAAGGGCACACGCCTCGATTACGACGTGGTCGATTCCCGTCGCGGAGCCCAGGTCCTCAAGGCCAGGCTGCTCTCCGCCCCGGCCAAGATTGCGAAGGTTCGCAGACGTCCGGCCGAAGACATGGCAGTTATGGTTGAAGATGTCATCAAAGTACTCGATGACCTCAACAACGGACTGCAGCACGGCCGCTACCCCGACTCGTCCCACGGGAACAAGGTAGCCTCATTGCTGCGGGCAATTGCCGACGATTTGGAGTCCTGATGTCATCACTCTTCAGTGAATGGTTGGCCGGCCAGAGTGCCGAGCCGACGAATGACCCTGCGCCCGCAGAGGCGGCGTCGGCTGCTGTGACTCCGGTCGAGGCCCAGGCTGAGACGGCGGCGCCGGTGAAGCCGGCCAAGGCTTCGCGGGCGAACTCCGAGAAGGTCGTCCTCGACGCACAGCTGGCCGCAGCCATTGACACCGCGCGTTCAGCCATCGCCGAGGTTGCCGGCAGTTCCGTGATCGGTGACCACTTGGGCACTCTGGCTGAGGGCACCCGCCTGGTCACCCACTACTTCGCGTGCACCGATCCGACCTACCGCGGGTGGCGTTGGGTCGCAGTCCTCGCCCGTGCTCCTCGGGCGAAGAAGGTCACGGTCTGCGAGACGGCACTGCTGCCCGGCCCCGATTCGCTCGTCGCACCGGAATGGGTCCCCTGGGATCAGCGTGTTGAACCCGGCGATCTGACTCCCCGCGACACTCTGCCCAAGGTCGAGGACGATCCGAACCTGCAGCAGGGCTTCGAACAGGTCGAAGAGACCTCGGATGGCAACCTCGACGAGATCCCGAATTTTGAGTTCGGGCTCGGCCGCCGCCGGGTGCTCTCTCCCGAAGGCATCTCTTCGGCGGCCACTAGGTGGGCGGAATCGGAGACCGGTGCAGAATCGGATTTCGCGGCGAAGGCATCGGCCCACTGCTCCAGCTGCGGATACCTCATGCCGCTGGCCGGATCGCTGCGGCAGAAGTTCGGGGTCTGCGCGAACGGCTGGTCTCCGGCCGACGGCAAGGTCGTCGCACTCGACTTCGGCTGCGGAGCCCACTCGGAGACCGACGTCAGCCGGCAGAGCACTGACCCTGCCGAGGCCGTCGTTGACGACTACTCCGCCGGCGAACTCGAGTTCCAGGAGGGCTGACCCAGTCGATGGCGCACACGTTCCGGTCACTGGCTGAACCGAACTACCGACATTGGTTCGCCGGTGCCCTGATCTCGAACACCGGAACGTGGATGCAGAGGACGGCCCAGGACTGGATCGTCCTCACTTACCTGACGAACAACAATGCTTCGGCGCTGGGCATCACCATGGCGCTGCAGATGGGCCCACAGCTCATCATGTTCCCCTTCGCGGGAGCGATCGCCGACAAGTTCTCCAAGCGCAGACTTCTCATGGTCACCCAGACACTGTTGGGGGCCGTGGGGCTGCTCCTGTTCGTGCTCGTCATCACCGACGTCATCGTCCTCTGGCACGTCTACATGACTGCGTTGGCCTTGGGTATCCTAGCCACCCTCGACAACCCTTCGCGGCAGGCCTTCGTCTCTGAGCTGGTCGGTGAGAAACTGCTTCCCAACGCGGTCAGCCTCAACTCCGCATCATTCAACGGTGCGCGCATGATCGGTCCCGCCGTCGCCGGAGTCCTCACCGCACTCATCGGCGCCGGACCGGTGTTCCTGATCAGCGGGCTCGGGTTCGCTGCGACCCTGACGGTGCTCATCCGTTTGGATCAGACCCGGCTGCACCCGTCGGGGCGCCGGGGTACGGGCGGGATCCTGGGCGGATTCAAGTACCTGCGACGACGTCCCGATGTGGCGATCGTGCTGCTCGTCCTGTTCATCGTCGCGACCTTCGGATTCAACTTCAACATCTACACCGCCACCATGGCCAAGATCGAGTTCGGCCAGGACGCCAGCGGCTTCGGTCTGCTCAACTCCGTCATGGCTATCGGCTCAGTCACCGGGGCGCTGATTTCGGCGAAGCGGGAGAAGCCGAGGCTGCGTTTCATCTTCGGCGCGGCAGGCGGATTCGGCCTCGCAGTGGGAACAGCATCTCTGATACCCAACTACTATGTCTTCGCGGCCTCGCTGATGCTGGTCGGCTTCGCGTCGCTGACGATGATGACCTCGGCCAATGCCTATGTGCAGACGACGACTCCTGCACACTATCGCGGTCGGGTCATGGCGATCTACGCGGCCGTCGTCCTGGGCGGGACTCCCATCGGTGCCCCGCTGGCAGGGTGGGTCGCCGATATGTACGGACCGCGGATGGCGATGGGCGTCGGAGCCGCCTCGGGCATCATCGCCTTCGGTGTCGGTCTGGTGTGGATGGTCGTGTCGAAGAACCTGCGCTTGAGCTATGACCCCAGATCTCGCATCCGCCTCCACCTGAGCTATCACGGTCGGCCCTGAGAACCGGGCCGGCAGTCGTCTGCCATCCTGAGCGCGGCGCGGAATCTGGTCGCCTAAGATCAATAGACCCATGAGCAACAGATCGGACAGACAGTGAACGCGGACATTCTCACCTCGGTGCTGGTCGGACTGGCGATCCTCATCGGCTGTCTCGGCATCATCTTGCCCGTGCTGCCTGGATCCATCCTCATCGCGGCGGCCGTGCTGGTGTGGGCGATCATCATCGGCGGGCCGCTGGCCTGGATCGTATTCTCTATCGTCGCCGTCTTCGTCACGGGTGGCATGAGCGCCTCCCTGGTGCTCACGGGCAGAAAGCTCAAGGCGATGGAAGTCCCCAACAAGTCTGTGCTGTTGGCCGGTGGCCTCGGCATCATCGGGTTCTTCGTGATTCCCGTCATCGGCCTGCCGATCGGCTTCATCGTCGGCCTCTACCTCGCCGAACACATGCGGCTGCACGAAGCCAAGGAAGCCTGGGACTCCAGCTGGGGATCACTCAAGGCGATCGGCCTCGGCGCCGCCATCGAGTTCCTGCTCGCCCTGCTGGCGGCGATCACCTTCGGCATCGGAACTCTCATCCACTTCCTCGGCTGAGGGCACGCGAGCGTTGAGGACACGCGAGTGCTGAGGGCCGCATCACGCGCGCAGCACAACGCACCGGCACTCGCACGTCCTCCTGTCGGCCGCTTCGCCTACAGACAGTAGTGCACCCCGCACCGTCCGTTCCGAAGACAACCCCTGCAGAGGGTGGTTTCGGCACTGACGGTGCGGGGTGCTCGAATTGCTGAGGAGGCTTCAGGCCAGGGCGTCGATGACGAAGTCGATGCTTGCCAGCAGCGCTTTGACGTCGTCGGGATCGACGGAGACGAACGTTGCGATGCGCAGTTGGTTGCGGCCCAGCTTGCGGTAGGGCTCAACGTCGACGATGCCGTTGTTGCGCAGCACAGACGCGACGAGGGCCGCATCGACCGAATCGTCGAAGTCGATGGTGGTCACGACCGACGAGCGGTCATCAGGGTTCTCGACGAAGGGATGAGCCACCTCGGTGGCATCGGCCCAGTCGTAGACTAAACCGGAGGTCTCACGAGTGCGGGCGGTGGCCCACTCGAGGCCGCCGTTGCCGTTGATCCATTCGATCTGCTCGGCCAGGAGGACCAAGGTCGTCACGGCAGGAGTGTTGTAGGTCTGGTCCTTGCGGGAGTTCTCGATCGCGGTCACAAGATCCAAGGACGCGGGGATCCAGCGTCCGGAATCCTTGATCTCCTGGGCGCGAGCAATGGCCTTCGGAGACATGATCGCCACCCACAGGCCGCCGTCGGAGCCCATGTTCTTCTGCGGTGCGAAGTAGTAGACGTCGGTCGCGGTGATGTCGACAGGCAGACCACCGGCACCGGATGTGGCATCGATGACGACGAGCGCGTCATCGTCGATGCCTTCGGGACGGGCGATCGTGGTGGCGACGCCGGTTGAGGTTTCGTTGTGCGGCCAGGCATAGACATCGGGTGCGCCATCAGAGTTTCCGGTCGCCTCGGCGAAGGATGCGGGGGAGGGGATGGCGGAGGTGCCGGGTTCGGCCGTGAGGATCAGGGAATCCTGCAGGTGTGGGGCCTCATCGGTGGCCTTCGCGAACTTCTGACCGAATTCACCGAAGGTTGCGTGTGCGGCCCGTTCACGCACGAGCCCGAAGGCGGCGACGTCCCAGAAGACGGTGGATCCGCCGTTGCCTAGGACCACCTCGTAGCCGGAGGGCAGGTTGAAGAGTTCGGCCAGGCCGGTGCGGATGCGAGCGACCAGCTTCTTCACGGGTGCTTGGCGGTGGCTGGTGCCCAGCACATCGGTGGCGGCGGAGTTCAGCGCCTCGATCTGGGCTCTGCGGATGCGGGCCGGACCGGCTCCGAATCGTCCGTCGGCGGGTAGGAGTTCGTCTGGGATCGCTATCTTCGTGGCAGTCACGCTCGACATTCTACGGCGCACCCACCTGTACTCGATGACCGGCATCGTCATGTAGAGACATGTCAGGGTCGGATCGAGTCGTGTCCACCAGCCACGCGGATGATTCCTCGCACCAGTGATGCCTCGGCCAGTCATGCGGTGCCGCGTGTCACCGGCTCGCCGTAGAGTGAGGGTATGAGTGAGCCAGTCGACCGATTGCCGCAGACCCGGAAGTCCTACGAATCCCCGACCTTCGACCGTCCCGAGGTCTCGCCGCTCGCGCTGTTTCGACAGTGGTACGACGAAGCCGCGGCCCACGTCCGCGAACCGAACGCGATGACGGTCTCAACCCTCGACGAATGGGGTCCGTCCTCGCGGATCGTCCTGCTCAAGGGCATTGACGAGACCGGGTTCATGTTCTTCACCGACTTCGACTCCGCCAAGGGTCGTCAGCTGCGTGCCGATCCTCGAGTGGCCGTGAACTTTCCCTGGCAGGACATGGAACGTCAGATCAGGATCAGGGGCCTCGCCGAGGTGGTTGCCCCCGAGGACTCGGACGCGTACTTCGCCGTCCGCCCCCATGGATCCCAGATCGCGGCCAGCGTGTCGAAGCAGTCCCAGCCCGTCAGTGGGCGGGAGCAGATGCAGACAGAATACGACGCCGCCCGGGCAGAGTACGCGGACAAGGATGTGCCCCGACCCGAACATTGGGGCGGATTCCGGGTCCGCGTCTTCGAGATCGAGTTCTGGCAGGGACAGAAGAACCGATTCCATGACCGATGGGAGTTCCGTCGTGCCGATGGCAGTCACGAGCCCGCGGATCTGTCGCAGGCAGCCGCGTGGAACCCGGTTCGTCTCTACCCCTGAATGCGGGCTCGTCCGAGTTCAGGACGCGGCGAAATATTCGTCTCACTTCAAGCGTTACGCGGGGCAGGCAGGGTCATGGTCAATGCACCGACTGCGGGAGTCGGGGTACATGAGCCGATGCTCAGGGCGAAATGGGTTGATCTGTGGCGCCCACGAACCCGGATGTGGCGCGTGGGAACTCTTCACGGCGCCCAGGGGGTAGACGTCAGCGCTGGTTGAACGCACGTGATTGGCTGTACGCGGGATAGGATTGATGCTGAGAACGCCTGAAACGGTCGAATGGGCCTGAAGACGAAGAGTGGAGTGGCTGGTCTGAAGTGAACGACCTCATTGATACAACTGAGATGTACCTCAAGTCGATCATCGAGCTTGAGGAGCAGTCGATCGTGCCGTTGCGCGCTCGGATCGCTGAACGTTTGGATCACTCCGGTCCCACCGTTTCACAGACCGTGGCGCGGATGGAGCGTGACGGACTGCTGCACGTGAGCAACGACCGTCATCTGGAGCTGACAGCCGAGGGGCGTCGGATCGCCACCGAAGTGATGCGCAAGCACCGGCTGGCCGAACGACTCCTCGCCGATGTCGTCGGACTGGAGTGGGAACTCGTCCACGACGAAGCCTGCCGGTGGGAACACGTGATGAGCGAGCAGGTCGAACGCAAACTCGTCGCGCTGCTTCCCGAGACTGCTTCGGGCCCGTACGGCAACCCGATCCCTGGCCTTGACGTGATCGGTGGAAAACTGACGCCAGGCACCGAAGTCGTCGATCTGGCGACCGCTGTGGCTCGCGACGGGGCGAAGGAGCTGCGGATCGCGTGGTTGGCAGAACCTCTGCAGGTCGACATCCATCTGCTGCAGCAGTTCCAGGTCGCCGGTGTCCTACCCGAGAGCGATGTCGAGATCTCACGCAACGGTGAGTACATCACGGTCCAGGTCCCCGGTGCGCAGGACGTGCTCGATCTGCCGCTGGACACAGCCTCGCACGTATTCGCCTACAAGAAGTAAGCCTCGTCAAGAGGTGCGCCTCGTCGAGAAGTACGCCTCGTCGGCAGAATCGCTGGCAAGACAGTTCGGTCACGACCGATGGTCTCGACCAGCATCGATTTGTTACAAATTGGCATTGAACACGGTCCAGGGAGTGGTAGATCACCCCCTGGACCGTGTTGTATAACGAGCAAATGTTACGAATATTTCGATCTATATAGGGTCCCTGACCTGCATGTTTATGGGAAACCTCCGGGATGGTCCCCACGGTTCGTGACAGAAACGTGACAATCGGTCACTGATTGGTTACAGTTGTGGAGGTCGTTCACGAAAGTGACGACTTTGCACCGAGAGCCGCACGCCACGCTCGATGTGAAATCTTCAAGGACCGGAAGTGGCGGTTGGGATTCTTCCAATAGGTGACGAGAGGAAAATGTGGCAACTAAGCAGCATGGCCGCCGCGCCGCTGAAGCCAAGGTCAAGACCCCATTGACCGAACTGACCGAAATCCTGAATGCCAACTCCGCCGTCTTCGGACGCCGTGCAGCCGTTGTTGCTGCCAGCGGTGGTCTGCTCACCGCAGCCGTTCTTCCGGCAGCAGGACAGGGAGCCGACGACAACGTCGCAGTCTCCGCCGAGTCAGAGGCTCAGACACAGGTTGAGTTCGAGAACCAGACGGCGACCGTCACTGCTGGCGACGAATCCAAGGACAAGGACAAGAAGCAGGACGCCTCCTTCAACGCCGACGTTCAGACCGTCACCGCCAAAGCTGCTCCGAAGCCTGCACCCAAGCCAGAACCCGTCGAGACCGCCGAAGACACTTCAGGCGACTCCGCCGGTTCCTCCGATTCCGCAACCGCCGGTTCCTCAGATTCCGGCGACAAGGACAAGTCAGACAAGAGCGAGAGCAAAGACTCCGGGTCTGACAATGCCGGTTCGATCGACGGCTCCAAGGCTCAGCAGGTCATCGGCTGGGCTGCCAAGGGCGTCGGCACCCCATACGTCTACGGTGGAACCTCGCAGGGCGGCTGGGACTGCTCCGGTTACACCTCCTGGGTCTACAGCAAGGTCGGCGTCAACCTGCCTCGCAGCTCGGGAGCACAGAAAGCCTCCGGCACGGTCGTCTCCCAGTCGGAAGCCAAGCCCGGTGACCTCATCTGGCACCCCGGCCACGTCGGCATCTACGCCGGTGGCGGACAGATGTACGATGCCGGCTCCCCAGGTTCAGGCACCTCGAAGCGCAGCTACAGCTGGATGGGCAACGTCACCTTCATCCGCGTTCTCTGATCCAGTTCACACGGAAACTCCCCGCCTGGCTCGACGGTCCTCGAGTCAGACGGGGAGTTTTTGTGTATCCGATTGCCTTAGGCGCACTCCTCCTGTTTGAAATGCCCACCACAGCAGATCGGGCTGGTGACTCGGTACTGCTTGGCTCGCAATCCCGCTGCGGGTGGGCAGGAAGCGATGCTGACCTCGCCGCACGGTGAACGGCAATGAAAGAATCCGTGACGCGAGCGATATGAATTCGGTCACAGGCGAGAGTCGGCGTTACTCTTATTAGGATTGAGTTGGCGTAAGTGATGGGAAATCAGATGGGCCGCAGTCGGATAGTGCGAATAGCCGCTCCAGCTTCTGGCGCGGAGCACATATCTGTGTCTGTCCCTACTTTCAAGGCGTTGTGCTGCGGCACGGCGCCTTTTGCGTTTCCTAGGCCCGTGTCGAACGGACGGGGTCACACTCACACGAAGATGAGGGGCGGGATATGAAGACTCTCGTGCTGAATGCCGGGTACGAACCACTGTCGATCGTTCCGTTCACCAGGGCCGTCGTCCTGGTGCTCACGGGAAAGGCGACCGTCCTGGCCGCCGAGGATATTCCGGTGAGATCCGAACACCTGAACCTCGACCAACCATCGGTCATTCTGCTCACACGCTATGTGCGGCCGCCACATGACCGCAGGGTCTCCCTCTCCCGGCGCGGCGTGCTGCGCCGGGACAACCATCGGTGTGCCTATTGTGCGAAACCTGCGACGACGGTCGATCATGTCATTCCGCGCTCGCGCGGGGGACTCAACAGTTGGGAGAACCTCGTCGCCTGCTGCCGTGAGTGCAACAACCGCAAGGGCAACAGGACCCTGGCCGAGATCGGGTGGACGCTCAGTGTTCAACCTCAGGAGCCGCGGACCGGTCAATTCTGGATGCGCGGGATCGACAAACCGGTCGAGCAGTGGCGTCCGTTTCTGGAGCTGTCCAGAGCAGCCTGAAACGGACACCGCTCCTACTCCCTGTCGTGGTGTCCAGACTGTGGCCCACTTCGGATAACGATGTGACATAGGCTCAGGCCGGCGATCGATTCTGACTTAGGGTGGACACGAGAGAATTTCGCTTCAAGATGAGGAGCTTGCGATGAGTGAGCAGGACCGAACCCGGAACGCCGATACATCACCCGCAGGGGAACCCGACGCCGTTATCGTAGGCATCGACGGTTCACCGCCCAGTCGCAATGCACTGGCGTGGGCAGTCCAGGAAGCCAGATCTCTGGGCAAGTCGATCCGTCTGGTCGGCGCCTACACGATCCCCAGCGTGGCTGCGGCCGCGATCGACGTCTCCTACGTTCCGATCGATGACACGTCGATCCGTGCGGCAGTAACGAATACACTCAAGGAAGCCGCGGCCGAGGTCAAGGCTGCTGGTGTGCCAGTCGAAGCCGTCATCGAAATCGGTGACGCAGCCGGTGTCCTCATCGACGAATCGAAGTCGGGAAGCCTGGCCGTTGTCGGCTCCCGCGGTCGAGGCGGATTCGCCGGGCGCCTGCTCGGTACCGTTTCCAGCGCCCTGCCAGCCCACTCCGCCTGCCCGACCGTCGTCGTTCCGGCCTCGTGGCAGTCCGACGTGGAGAAGACCGCGCACCCCACCTCCTCACGGCCCATTCGCCAGGACGGCATCGTCGTCGACGAGCCCGATCCGAATGTTGAGGCCATCGAGGGATTGCGCTTCGACGGCAAAGTTGTCGTCGGCGTCGACTCCCTCGGTGCCGAGTCCCCGGCACTGTGGAAGGCCGCTCGGCTGGCCGTGCGCCGGGGATCACCGCTGCACATCGTTGCCGTCATCACCACGACCGTCATCGGGCCGGAATGGCTGCCGAGCACCGCGGACCTCGAACGGCTGGTCAATGAGGGCGCCGATAAACTCGTCGTGGCCAAACAGCACCTGCAGGCCGAGTACCCGAACCTCGATGTCACCTGGACCCTGTTCGACGGCCAGCCTGCCGAGGTGCTCGTTCGTGCCTCTGACACCGCCGAGGTGCTGGTCATCGGCTCTCGCGGTCGTGGAGGCTTCGCCGGACTGCTCCTTGGTTCGACCTCGCAGTCAGTGCTGCCGTACTCGCAGTGCCCGACCATGGTCGTGCGTGTCGCCCGCGACCACAACAAGCGTCGACACGAGGGAGAGGCTCCTGAGCCGGGGCTGTGAAGGCCGTGGCGAAGGAACTGTGATCATTCGATGATTCCAACTGGATCCCGCCTGCACGGCCACGAGCCGATGCAGGCGGGATCCGGCATCGCATAGGTGAGCACGAGATCAAACTGACGTGTGACTGCTTCTGCGCCCCCGGGCAGATTCGAACTGCCGGCACCCGCTTTAGGAGAGCGGTGCTCTATCCCCTGAGCTACGGGGGCGATGTGGTCTTCTTCAACCACGACCACCCAGTGTAGCGTAGAAGAAACCTGGATGTTTCACGGTGTGCCAGCAACTATTCAGTGAAATTTCTCGTTAGGGTCGAATTGTGCCAGATTCCGTTGTTGACGATCAGTTCCCAGAACTCGACGATGTCTATGCCGAGTGGAAACAGCAGGCCGCCCAGCTGGGCGGTCGCGACACCATGCTCCATTTCCGGGATTCGCGTGATGGCAGCATCGATCTCTCCGGAGCCCACCCGTCTGGTCTAGCTCAGCTTCTGGCCGGTCGGGCCACCCGACTCTCCAGCCTGGTTCGTGACCACGAGGTCCTCGCTGACGCACGCCGCCGAGCAAAGTCGATCCGGTCGAAAGCCGAACAGCTCGACAATGAACGCGGAATTCAGACGGCGCACCTGGCGATCGGCTTCGCTTCGTGGACGGAAAAAGACTCAAAGTACAAGTTCAACGCCCCTGTTGTGATGCGCCATGTCACGCTCGTTCCCCGCGGCTCCCGCGTCGAGGACTTCGAGATCGTGCTGGGCGACCGGATCATGATCAACCCCGCACTGGTCCAGCACCTGGCCGAGGTCTACGACCTCGACGTTCCCGTCGACGAATGGGTCGACGCCACGGGAGGCCCACACGGCTTCGACCCGGGGCCGGCCCTCGACCGCCTCCGCGATCTCGCGCAGCCAGTGCCCGGGCTGCGCATCAACCATCGTTTCGTAGTGTCGACGTTCGCGAACATCGCGAACCCGTTCACCACGGACTATCTGCCCACACAGCACCCGATCCTTCGCGCACTCGCCGGCGACGAAGACGTGCGAGGCGCGCTCGGCGGCCCGTCCTACGTTCCGACTCCGCAGCAGGAAGCGCGTCAGGACATCGCGTCGGATGCCGACAAACAGCACACCCCTGACCCAGGCGCAGCCGCTGGCGACGACGACTTCTCTCAACCGACGGTACCGATCACTGACGGCACCCTGCCCGAGGCGGCTAAGGACCTGGCCGAAGGCTCAGCGGAATCCGCTTCAGCCTCCACCGCATCGGCCCAGGCCTCCTCGGTCGACTCCACGTCCGCAGAGGCCCCTTCGACCGATGCGGACAAGACATCTGCAGCTGCCGACACCGCAGCTGAGAGCATCGCAGAGGAGGACTCCGCAGCGGGTGGCACTGGGGGCGATGAGAGCGCACAGTCGGATCGGGACACCGATGAGACTGCCGCAACTGACCCGAAGTCGACTGACCCGAAGTCGACGGACCCGAAGTCAACTGAGTCGAAGACATCAGGCTCAGCGACGACGGCCGCTGCTGGCAAAGCAGAAGCGACGACGGGTGCTGCTGCCAGTGAAGAATCAGACGCCGCAGCGTCAACGACCGAAGCGTCAGAGGCCGCAGCATCAGAGACCGCGTACGGCCAGAACACAGAATCCGGGGCGGGCACGAACAGCTCTGCTGGTCCGGACGCTGCCGAATCCGACGATGATGATGTCGTTCCGGCCGCACTCAAGGAACCCGTCACACCTCTCCCTGATCGCAAACCCCAGGAAGAATTCCTTGTCATCGATGTCGACGGTGACCAGCAGGCCGTCGTCGACGCCGCAGTCTCCGGGCGCTCCGTCGTCGTTGACACCCCACCCGGGACCGGTGCCACCCAGGTCGCAGTCGCGGTGGCCACAACACTTGCCCACACAGGAAAAAGCGTTCTCTTCCTGGCCCAGACCGCGGACGCGCTCGACGATTTCTCCTCCCGCCTCGGCGAGGTCGGACTCTCAGAATTTGCGGTGGACACCCGCCAGGGCACCGGCGCGATCCGGGACCAGCTCGTCGGCCTCATCGGATCAGCAGAGAAGGCCGAACGCCCCGACCTGAGCGGGCTGCTCAACGAACTCAACGAACAGCGCGAGACACTGAACGAACATGTCTCCTCACTGCATCGTCGGCGTGAGCCCTGGGACGTGTCCGTCTACGAGACGATGCAGCACCTGGCAGAACTGACCTCCGGCGAGAATTCTCCGCAGACTCCTGTCCGATTCGGTGAAGATCTCCTCGGCGCCAGCGATGACCGTCGCAACGCTCTGCGCGGAAAGCTCAGCGAGCTGGCAACATTGGGTGCCTTCACCCTCGATGTCGAGGACACCGTCTGGTTCGGCGCGGACCTGAAATCAGTCGAAGAAGCCGAAGCCGCACGAACCGTCGCCGAGCGTCTCGGCCGGACCATCCCTGACCTGGTCAAGGCCGTCGAACCAGTTCTGTCCAAAGCCAAACTGAACCCCCGCCGCAACCTCGCTGACTGGTCACGTGCGATCAAGGTGCTGCTGCGGGTGCGCACGACCCTCGACAACTTCGCCCCCGACATCTACGATCACCGACTCGACGATCTCATCGCCGCGACCGGAACCGCAGAATACCGTTCCGAGGTCGGCGTTGAGATGGGCCTGCTCCAGCGCAAGCGCCAAAAGAAGTCTGCGAACGAGTTCCTGCGCCCCGGCGCCGATGTCAGCGACCTGCATTCGGCGCTGATCGATGTCCGGTCCCAGCGCATCGTGCTCCAAGACCTCGCCGGTCATGACGGTCGCCCGCAGATCCCTCGCGGCGTCGTCGAAGCCGATGAGATCCTGCAGGACGTTGAGGCCGACATTGCCAAGATCGCTCCCATTCTGGAGACCACCCCCGATGGTGGCGACCTGAGTTCAATGCTCATCGAAGAGCTGCAGGCACGAACCGAAGCCATGGGCCGTGACTCGGAGAACCTCGCCGAACTTCCGGAACGATCCCGAATTCAGCGCGAGCTGACGGACGAGGGCCTGTCCGATCTGCTCACTGACCTGCGCCGTCGCAAAGTCGACACCACGCTCGTCGGACAAGAGTTCGATCTGGCCTACTGGGCGTCCGTTCTGCAGAGGATGGCCAGCGAGGATCCGCAGGTGGGCCGTCACGATGGTGCCGCACTGCACCAGGTGGCTGAAGGCTTCCGCGAGAACGACCGTGCCTTCGTCGCAGCAGGTGCGGGCCGCCTGCGGTACAACCATGCTCAGGCGTGGAAACGGGGAATCGACAACGACCCGATCTCCGCCGGAGTCATCAAACAGGAAATGCTCTCCCCGCACACCTCTGTGCAGACCATGTCGACACGGGCTCCCGAACTGCTGACGACTCTCGCACCGGTGTGGATGGCCAGCCCGTACTCAGTTCCCGAGCTCTTCTCCGCACTGCCGCTCTTCGACGCAGTGGTCATCGCCGATGCCGGCCGCCTTTCGGTCCCCGACGTGGTGCCCGCCATCACCCGGGCCCGGCAGGTCATCTCACTGGGCGATTCCAGACTGCTGGGACCACGTCCCTTCTCGATCGCGGTTGAGCGCTGGGGAATGGACGATGGGAATCATCCGAGCTCAGTGCAAGAGCGCCTCGGCGAGTTCCTGCCGCGAATGGAACTGTCGAACTCCTACCGTCAGTCGCCGGTGGGGCTCATCGATTTGGCGAACCGACACTTCTACGATTCCACGATCACAACGATGCCGACCGCGCACACCGGTGAGGGCACCGGCCTCGAGTTCTCCTACGTCGCAGACGGCAGGGGCCCGACGGACATCGGCACCGGTCGTGTCGAGAGCCCTGACGCCGAGGTCAAGCGGGTCGTCGAGCTCGTGCTCAAACACGCCCGGAACCGTTCGCGTGAGTCATTGGCCGTCGTCGCACTGACCGCGCATCACGCACAGCGCGTTGCCACCGCGATCTCTCGGGCCATGAAGGATCTGCCCTATGTTGCGGCATTCTTCAGCGATTCGAGCAAGGAACCCTTCGTGGTCACCGATGCCGAACGAGTCCAGGGAATGTCCCGCGATGCAGTGATCTTCACCTTCGGCTACGGGCGGACCGTCCACGGTCGCGTCATCCACGACTTCGGCGCGCTGTCCGGTCCCGATGGGGAGCGGATCCTTGCGGCCACGATGACCCGGGCGCGCAAACGCCTCACCGTGGTCTCAAGCATCGAATCGGATGACTTCGATAAGAACAGACTCACCGGGGGAGCTGTTCTGCTCCCACGACTGCTCGACGAAGTGGCCGCCGGTGGCGTCAGACAGCCCGGGCCGCACGGCGAGATCTACGATCCGCTGTTCAACGACATCGCCGATCGTCTGCTGCAGCTCGGCGTGGTCGCTCATGAACATTACAACGGGATCGATCTGGCGGTGGCGAATTCGACCGAGGACGAGCACGGAATGATCATCGCCGTCGCCGGAGACGGACCGGAATACGCCTCCGTCCGCAGCCTGCGCCAGCGCGACCGCGTCGTGCCCGAACAGTTGGCCCGTCGCGGGTGGAAGTTCATGCGCATGTGGTCCACCGATGCCTTCGTCGATCCGCAATCGGAGTCCGAGAAGATCTTCGAGGCGTGGAAGTCCACGGTCGAGAAGATGAGCCCGCAGGCTGTCCTCAACGCGGCTCGTGCCGCCTCGGTCGTCGTGGGCCGGACCGGCAGCCGGCCCAAACTGGTGCCGGGTCTGCCCATGCACAAGTACTCGGACTCTGGCCTTGACGCAATGATCGACTGGGTCCAGTCCGATGCCGTCGTCCGTGGTGACGGTGAGATCAAGGATCTGCTGCGCACGGCTCTGGCTCAGAAAGGCAACTCCGGTCGCGGAGACTCCCAGCTGCAGGCGGCCGTGGATCGCTACCGTCAGCGGCATGCACAAGCCAAACGAGTCACCGGCGCCGAGGTGCTGGTTCCCCAATCACATCAGCACAGTCCCATGGAGGACGAGGTCGTTCCCACCTTCGACACTGGGAAGATCAGGGCCGACGAGCTGCGTCAGGCGGGTCTGATCGAGACCGCGAGCAATGAGCAGGTGTCGAGCCCCGACGCGCAGGTTGTACCCGGCAGCACACAGGAGAATCCTCGTGGATTCTCCGAGTCCATCAGTGGTGTGCAGGAGACTGCTGCCAGTGATGCTGGTGCTGAGGAGGAACGTCCGAGTGCAGCCGATGTCGAGCCGCGCACGGATGGCTTGCAACGAGATGAGTGATGAAACCCTCGGGGCACAATCGCCTGAGGACGAGCATGCACACGCCGCGGAACCTGCCGATCACTGCACTGAACGTGCACCTGAAGAGGAGCAGGAGACCAGCCAGCAGAAGAAGGCGCGACTCGAGGCGGCAGTGCGGAAGTATCGTGCCACGCTGCGCAATGAGGCCGAGACCGGCAACCCGGGCTTCAGCGCCGACTACTACCGGGCACAGAAGCCCCCGCACTGGTGACCTGGCCCGACGTCTTCCCTCTTTGAGGGGTGAGAAGCAACTGAGTCTGAACGAGACCAACTGAACCCGAGCACGACCGATTGAGCCTGACCATGACGATGGCCCGTCTCCCCAAGAGGGAAACGAGCCATCGTTGCCCTGGCACCAATCAGTGGCGCGGGGGCGTCGTCGGTTCGGTATCGTCAAACGGGCCGGCGGTGCTGGCAGGACCTTCGGCAGGACCACCGACGGTGGTGGCCGCCTGGGTGCGAAGGATTTCGCGGATGTCGCCGAGCAGATCCTCGGTGGTCGGAGGAACTTCTTCCTCCGGAGCTCCGCGCTTGCGCAGCTCGTTGAGCTTGTTCATCGGGACGATGATGATGAAGTAGACGATGGCGGCGACGATCAGGAAGTTGATCGCAGCAGTGATCACAGCGCCCAGGTCAATGGTCGTCTCTGGGACGTTCTCCTTGATCTGGAAGGACAGCGCAGGCCCGTCCGCGCCACCGACGGCAGCGATCAGCGGACTGATGATCTTATCGGAGAAGGCCGTCACGATTCCAGTGAAGGCGCCGCCGATGATCACCGCGGTTGCGAGTTCGACAACATTTCCTTGGAGAATGAAGTCTCTGAAGCCTTTAAGCATTAGAGGCACCCTTTCGGCGCATATGTCAACATCAATACGGTGTGAAACACTTCTATTACGACTATATGATACACACAGGCAACTCGACTTTGCGTCGAAGACATGCGAGCTATCTGCCGCGAAAAGACTTGGTTAGTCAGGGGCGAAACGGGGCAGTGAGGGCGGCCGGTGGTCATACGGGTCTCGGCAGCGGTTCAGCGTTGAATCAGCGCGGAAGGATGGCGAAGCTGATTGGCATCCCGGCGAATTCTGCGATCCTTTCGGCATCATCCGAGGACAATATCACCGAGACAAGCTGCCCTGTTTCAGCGGAAATGCCGTCGCCTTTGTCGACCAGTCGGGCTATTGTCACTTCCTTCACGACGACATCCGAGCCCCCATCCGGGAGTGAGCTGAACAGGCGGATTCGCTGTCCTGGCTGCAGGAGTGCTGCCGAAGCATCGTCGGCTAGGCGCACTGGCATGAGGAGATCTGTGCTGCCTTCCGGCAGCGCCTGCTGGTCGAGAACCGTCGACTGCGTCAGCGGCGAACCCCGAGACAATCCAGCCGAGGTTCGCTGGTGATCGGCGTCTGAGATTGAAGTGAAAGCCTTGTCCGGGACGAGCTGCGTCGGAAATTCGACAACTGTCAGGTCCTGAGATCGAAGTTCAGTTCCTGGCGGCAGATTCCTGTTGGCCACGACGATGGACGTTCCGCCCTGGTCCGGGGTGAGGATCCAGACCACGAGTGCACATGCACATGCGAAGCAGACAGCCGCGGCGATCCGCTGTGGTTTGACCCGTGAGGACTTCGACCAGGTTGACGCTCTGGCTCTGATGCGGCGCATGATTCCCATGCCCCGAGCCTGGTTGTGCGCAGATGCTCGGGGCAAGTGAGCAGACTATGCCTGTGGACAGTCGTCATGTGTCCACAGGCCAATCGCCCATGAGTGAGCGGTCAATCCACAGCTGCAGTGCGAGTCGATAACGAGTCTGGGCACAAGCGATGTCGTGCTGCAGGCACAAGCACTGTCGTGAAGCCGGCGGGCACATACGTTGCATCGAGAGCCGGTCAAGGTGTCGGCACGATGCCGACGGAGTCAGCTGGCTGGGGTGCTGCTGGCTGCCGGGGTGCTCTTGGCCGGTGAGCTCGATGTCGATGAAGACGAATCCGAAGAGCTCGACGATTCCTTTGACGAGCTGGATGAGTTCGACGAACCAGACGAACTCGAGGAGTCGGCGTTTGCGGAAGAGGAGACTGTGCTCGAATTGCTCGCGCGAGAGTCGGTGGCGTAGAAGCCGGAACCCTTGAAACTGATTCCCACAGTGCCGAAGACCTTTTTCAGGCGTCCCTGGCATTCGGGGCAGACCGTGAGCGAGTCATCGCTGAAGTCTTGGTGGATATCAAAAGCATGACCACAGCTCTTGCAGGCGTAGGAGTAAACGGGCATTCGAGACCTTTCTTCGACGAGAAGATTATAGTCCACTGCGCTTGGCCGCGAGTAACGCTTGGGGTGAGCGGTTCAAACGGCCGTGTCTTGTCCACAGGGTCTCGCGCGCGAGTGGGTTCCTGCGGCCCACAATCGAGCATCGGCGACACACAATCATGGGTGGACCCCATCACAGTCGCTGCTGGAGCCGATCAGCCTCTCGGTTCAGACGAAGGAGTGAACACCGTCATCGGTCACGGCCCGGGAGATCTGCAGGTCCCAGGGTTCAACGGTGAGTCCTGAGAGCCCGATCTCGGTCGAGAAGCAGACTCCGTAGATCAGGCCAGTGTGGTCGTTGCCTGCCAGGGGCACCTCGCCCTGCGGGCCGAACGTGCGGTCGTAGAAACCTCCACCGTTGCCCAAGCGGGCACCCTGGGGCCCGAACCCGAGGGCGGGGACGAACACAAGGGCAGGGGCCACCTCGGCGGACAGGAGGTCAGGGGCGGTGAGTGTGGGGGAGGGTTCACGAATTCCCCACTTTCCGCGAGGTTCGATGGTGGTCATGGATTCGGTGACGGCACCGAACATGAGGGCATGACCGACCTTGGTGACTACGGGAAGGTAGACGGTTCCGCCGTGGGCAAGGAACCGGTCGATGAACGAATCCATGTCGGGTTCGCCAGCCAGGGCGGCATAGGCGAGCACCGAACGGTCACTCAGGTCCAGGTCCGGCCACAGGCTTTCGACCACTCGCCAGGCAGACTCGGCGACCGACGACTTCGTCGCAGCGGTTGACGATTCAGGGTCCGTGGCAGTCCGAGTTGCACGTTCGGAACGTATGCGTGCACGCAATTGCGCCTTTGAAGTTTCTGCATCCACGCTCATCAGCCTAATCGGAGACGCCGTGATTGGTTAAGATGAACTGCATGAGTGATGAATCGCAGCGCACAGTGCGCAAGGCCGTGATCCCCGTGGCCGGTCTGGGTACCCGTTTCCTCCCCGCCACGAAGGCGACGCCCAAGGAGATGCTGCCTGTCGTCGACAAACCGGCCATCCAATACGTCGTCGAAGAGGCAGCCGATGCCGGACTCCAGGATGTTCTCATGATCACGGGTCGCAACAAGCGACCCCTGGAGGACCACTTCGACCGCGTCGACGGTCTCGAGGCCGCACTGGCGAAGAAGGGCGACACAGAGAAACTCGCCGCTGTTCGTCACGCATCCGAACTCGCCGACATCCACTACGTCCGCCAGGGTGACCCGAAGGGGCTGGGCCACGCCGTGCTCAAGGGCCGCCAGCATGTGGGCCAGGAACCGTTCGCGGTTCTGCTCGGTGACGATCTCATCGACGAACGCAGCCCGATCCTGCCGAAGATGATCGACGTTGCCGAGAAGACCGGCGGCAGCGTTGTCGCGCTCATGGAGGTCCCGCCCGAAGCGATCCACCTCTACGGGTGCGCCGCCGTTGAAGCCACCGACGATGACGAGGTCGTCAAGATCACCGGGCTGGTCGAGAAGCCCGAACAGGGCCAGGCCCCGTCGAATCTTGCGATCATCGGCCGCTACGTCCTCGCACCGGAGATCTTCGACGTCCTCGAGACCACGAAGCCGGGTCGCGGCAACGAAATCCAGCTCACCGACGCCCTCCAGACACTCGCCGAACAGGACGGCGGCAACGGCGTCTACGGAGTCATCTTCAAGGGTGCCCGCTATGACACGGGAGACAAACTCGACTACCTCAAGGCTGTCGTGCAGATCGCCAGTGCTCGCGAGGACCTGGGCGCTGACCTCAACAGCTGGCTCAAGGAATACGTGGCAACGCTTCCCTGAACGTCGTTGGATCACCGCACCAGTGGACATCATTGGGTGAGCACCCAAGAGCGGAGGCAGCCGTTTGTGGCCAGTCATCCTGACTGATCAGCAGTCTGACATCGTGCTGCGCCCGCTGCATCGACGCGACGAGAGTCAGTGGCGAGAAGTCCGCCGGCACAACCGGAATTGGCTGCGTCCCTGGGATGCGACGCTGCCGATTCCCGGCCAGCAGCTGCCGGGCTTTCGGACCATGGTCCGCATGTACGACAAGCAGGCCAAACGGGGGCAGTCGGTGCCGTTGGCGATCGAGGTCGGCGGTGAATTCCGCGGCCAACTCACCGTTTCGAGCATCAGTTGGGGATCCATCCTCAGCGGACAGATCGGCTACTGGATCGATTCGCGAGTCGCCGGACGCGGCATCACTCCCATCGCCGTTGCCATGGCTGTCGACCACTGCCTCTTCGCCCTGGGTCTGCACCGCATCGAAATCAACATCCGACCCGAGAACACGGCCAGCCTGCGCGTGGTCGAGAAGCTCGGCCTCCGGGACGAGGGGCTGCGCGAGAGGTACATGCACATCGACGGCAGGTGGTGTGACCACCGCACGTTCGCCGTGGTCGCGGAGGAGGTTCCACAGGGAATTCTCGCCGCGTACCGTCACAGCCTGAGAAAGCTGTGAACTTGGCACCTGTTTAAACGACACACCACATCCCTTCACGTCGTTGCTGATCCGGGCACTCTAGGGTGGCAGTGTGGACACCAGCATCATCGTCGTTATCGCCATCATCGTGGTCTTCGTCGTTGTCGTGCCCACAATGATCCGCAAATCAGCGACGGAGCTCTCCCGCGTCGAGATCGACACCGTCCCGGATCAGGCGCAGGTCGTCGCCGACGACCCCCAGATCCCCGGCCACGATCACACGGAACGGGCGAGAGTATTCCACTCCTCGGTCAGCATCGAAGCGAACGTTCCACGCCCCGACGTCGCAGCGATGACGGGCGCACCGAAGCTCAGCCTCTCCGCGCGGGCACCGGAGTTCGCCGTCATCGACGGACAGGCTGGTTCGAGTTCGACCACGGACACGAGCTCCACCATCACCGAGGCGAACGAGCAGCACCAGCGCAGCTTACTGCCCGTGGCCGTCGGTGAAACCCGCTCCACTTACCTCGACAGCCACAGCTCACACGAGGCAGCCGCCTCGGCGACGGTCGACAACGTTCGACTGCTGCATCCCGCAGTACACGCCGTGTTCAACCAGTCGCAGCGGGGTTCGAGCGGCCATGGCCCGAACGGACACGGCCCGAGCGCCCAGGGATCGTCGACGAGTCCTGGCTCCGGAAGCACCAGCCACCTCGGCGAGCACTCCGGGACGATTCCGATCCGACCGGGAAGAGCTGCGCCGCGATCGCCGCACAACCGATCCAGCGACGCCGTCACCACAGGCACAGCAGAGACAAGCAGACGAGGTACACAGATTCCCACCCCGACTTTCGGAGCCGATGAGGACCATTCGATGACTGAGAAAGCAACGACACTGCGCGAGTCGATGACGTCGCTGGGTGCGGTGACGCGAGGATTCGCACTGCTCTTCCTGGCCTCTGCCCTGGGCGTTCTGGTGACCGGCGTACTCGCGATGTTCTCGGTCGTCCATGTCGCTCTCGCCGGAGTGTTCCTCGGACTCGCAGGCGTCTCCCTGGTCATCGTGCGCACACTCAACCTGCGCAAACAGGAGATCAAGGCTCGCCTCCGGGAACTCGACGGCCGGATGGTGAAGACCAAGAGCACCGCGCCGAAGCAGAGCACGGCTGCGAAGCCAGCCACAGCCTCAGTTCCTGCTGCTCCGACATCTGCTGCGTCGAAGGACACGGAAGCTAAGCCCGGTGAAGCACGGTCGGCAGGATCGACGAAGGCTGCCCAGGCGCGTGCCGTCATGCAGCGCAATGTGAGCGCCAAGCAGACCAGAGAAGAGGCCGACACGGGCGAGATTCCAATCGTGCGCATTCGCAACGAAGCCGCAGAGGGTCACACCACCCGTCAGGTGCTGCTCACCGGTCCGATCCCCATCGTCGAAGAAGCAGCGCCCGACGCAGCGGCAACAGACGCTAAGGCAACGAAATCCGCGGAGACAGACGCTGTGGAGAATGCGGCTGCAGCCGAGTCGACATCCGCTATCCAGGCGGGAAGCTTCGCAGCGACCGCCGATTCGCCCCTCGACGTGGGGTCGGCTTCCGAGACTGAGGCCGCGCCGCAGGCCGAGGCGGTTGCCGAGAGTGACTCTGCACAGAACGCCGACGTCGTGGCGGCCGCGTCGAATGTCGATACCGCCAAGGTGAACGATCCGTTCATGCAGCGACTGCAGGCACGTGATGCCTGGTCACCGACGCCGCTGCCAGTCCCCAGCTATGTTGATGCCCCACAGGCTGAGCACCCGATCCCCGAGTCGAAGGCGGCAGATGCGTCTTCCTACGAGACCGAGGCCCGCAGCCGCGAGGATGTCGCAGCTCAGTTCGCCGCTGAACTCGGCTACCGCCCAGAACTCAGCGATTCGGCCCGTGAGGACAGCCCACTGGACCACGGTCGCAAGGCGATCCGGACCAACAAGGCTCCCGAGCTGGGCGCCATCGACGACGTTCTCGCTCGCCGCCGCGCCTGACTTCCGCGCAGGTGAGCAGATTCAGTCGGTGTCGAAGAGGAACCAGCAGATGGAGTTGCGTCGCCTCTGATCCGCAAGGACGAGTTCACGGACCTGCCCGGGCAGCTGGTCTCTCTGCCAGTCACGTTCTCTCCGTCCCGCCGCGGGATCCTCGGGATTGACACTGCGGGCGGCTTTGATGGCATAGGCCGCGAACCGAGCTGCTCCTCGCAACGGGCGGGCAGCGCCCATAGCGTGTCCTCCGGCGGTGCGCGCCCGCATCATCTCCAGGGTGCCGTCCGCCCAGGCACGTGTGGCAGCCACAGCATCACGGGCTCGTGTGTCCTCCGGAGCTTCGCGTTCGAAGAGGGGCAGGACATGCTCGGCGCAGTCGGCTGCCCACAGTGCAAGCAGTCGATGATCGTCATCTGTCAGTGTGCCGCCCCGTCGAATCGTCACCATTGCCGGGTCACGAACCTCGGGCAGAATCATGAGGGCTCCGTGAGGCGTGCGGCCTCAGCCCCAGGGGTCGACTGGCGGCGAAGCCAGTCATCGATTTCAGACATGGGACCGTTGATCCGATTGGTGCGAGCACTGATCCGGCTCGACGTCTCGCTGGTTCGGCTCGGTGTGAGGCCGATGCGCGGATAGCGTCGAAGCACATCGCTGAGTTGGGACGTGGCATGCGACGCGAAGCCGTCAAGGAGGGCAGCAAGGTCTGTGTCCTCATCCGGGCTGCCGGTGAGTTCCATGACACGAACGGCATGTGCGGGCGCGCGCACAATATGTTTGACCTGCACCGAATCGGCCAGAGGATGCAGATACGCTGATGCAGCCGCATCTCCGGCTGCCATCGCCGCATGGAACGCAACCTCAGATTCTGCCTCTCGCCCGGCTCGATGGGCGGCCGGAGCACTCACCCGCTGAGCCCTGGATCGCGGCTCTCCGCGGACGAATGCGAGTGCGGCGATGAGGGCCTGACGGGGTCTGCCGTCCTCGGGGCACTGCATTTCGAAGTGAGGGAGAACCACCTCGGCGGCGGCAGAGGTGAACGCAACGACTGATCGGAGGTCCTCCATGCTCAATGAGACGTCAGCCTGTCGAGGTTGACGGTACGTCTTTCGCTCGCGATCCATGCTCACGCTGTCTGATTGTAGCTGCGACGGTCGGAATTCCGGCCTGGTCAGGAACCTGTGCATAGAGAATGCGTATGCCATGCATGACTGCACGACATTCCCATTGTCTGTACTCGAGTGGGGCGGGATCAGGCGCGGGGCAGTGCCACGTACCTGATCTCGAGGAACTCTTCGATGCCCACGCTTCCGCCTTCGCAGCCGAGCCCGGACTTCTTCACACCGCCGAAGGGTGCTGCGGGGTTGGAGACCAGCGGCACATCGGTCATGGCGGTCGGGGTGTAGAAGAAGCCCTTGCCCTCGATCTTCGACCCGCCGGTGAGGACCGTCGTGATGAGGTCACCGGTCGCGGGATTGATGACGTCGATGGTCTTTCCGCCCTCGGCCTCACGCCACTGGCCATTGATGAACAGTCCGGTGTCGAGCTTGTCGATGATCGGCGTGATGTCCACGACTGATCCTCCCGTAGGTGTCGAAAAGGCGTGGCTGCGTTCTCACGTTCGTGCCCGCTCAGGCACGCAGCTCTTCGAACTCGGGGTGCTTGCGGAAGAACTCCATGACATATGAACAGGTCGTACGGAACTTCAGATCCGCCTCGGCGCTTGTCTCGAGGGCGAAGCGCACCAAATGCGCCGCGAGCCCACGACCACCGAACGCAGGGGAGACCTCCGTGTGGGTGAACGTGCGCACTGCGGCCTCGGAAGTGTCGTCCGGGCTGGCCTCGCGGTCGACGTAGTCGACGTGTCCGATGACCTTCTCGTCGTGGCTCACCATGAAGCGCGATGCCGCGATGTCCTGGGTGAAGGTGTACGTCTCGTCCGAGATCTCGAGGTCCATGTACGCTCCTAAGGGCGAAGGTGTCGGTCATTGCCATGCCGCCACGTCAATGTGTCAGTCCTGATGCAGGAAACTATAGTGGTGTTCGCCGCGAAGCGACTAGCCTGTTGAACAACATGTTCTTTCGGCCGTTCCTGGCGACGGTCAGACATCCTCAAGGAGCCGACCTATGTCCTCTTACGCACCCGCCACCATGGTCGATGCTCACACGCTGATCCTGCACGAAGCAGGTTTCGAAGTCAGCGAACTCTGCCTCGACGACATCGACGATTATGTTGAGCTCGTCGCCTCCGCCTACCGTGGTGAGCTCTCAAAGCAGGGGTGGACGACCGAGGCGGATCTGCTCAGCGGCCAGCGACTTGATGCCGATATGGCCCGCGAGATGCTCGGCGAACCCGATTCGTCGATGATCTTGGTCAGGTCGGCCGAGGGCCAGGCTGTCGGCAGCGTCTACCTGCGCGAACCCGTCGACAAAATTGCCTACCTCGGCGTGCTTGCGGTCTCTCCGGTGGGGCAGGGGCAGGGTGTGGGGTCGGCACTGATGAACCTCGCCGAGGCGTGGGTGGTCGAACGTTGGAGCGCTCACTCGCTGCAGATGAGCGTCATCAACAGACGGACCGAGCTCATTGCCTACTACGAGCGCCGCGGCTACGAACGCACCGGAGAGGTCGAGCCCTTCCCCTATGGTGACGATCGTTTCGGTGTGCCGCTGGTCGACGACCTCGAGTTCGTCCTTCTGGTCAAGCCCCTGCGCTGAGGCTCAACTGCGAGTTGCCCTCGGCGAGGTGACACGCACATGGTGCCCAGCGAAATTCGCTGGGCACCATGTGCGTTTCGGGGACCGGGTCGCTGTGGCCCGGGTTCCTCAATGGGGCCGGACCATAGATGCCTCAGAAGATCATGGCCGGGACGACGAGACCGCCGACGAGCACGATGGGTCCGATGATGACCATCGACATGCCGAACTTCACGAGGATGCTTGTGAGCCGCGCCTTGTGATCGCTTGGAGCCGTGGCCACGACAGTGGCTCCCAGTGTCGAAAAGGGTGAGACGTCGACGACTGCCGAGCACACGCCGAGTGCCGCGATGAGCGCCCAGCCGGGGACTCCGCCGGCGGCGATGAGGGGCAGCGCCAGGGGCACGAGAGCGGCGAGGATGCCGGTCGTCGATGCGAACGCGGAGACCAGGCCGCCGACCACACAGAGAACGAAGGCGGCGATGAGCGGCGATCCGATCGCCTCGGCGCCCTCACCCAGGAGGTCCACGGCACCCATCGTCTGTAGCACACCGACGAAGGTGATGATGCCGCCCACGAGCAGAACGGTCGACCAGTCGATCTTGGGCAGCGCGGCTTTACCGGTCTGAGGATCGGCGAGCGAGAGGATCGCACCGAACAGGAAGCACAGCAGCCCGATATCGGGTTCCTTGCCGAACGCGGCCAGGACGACGACCGAGCCGATGAGACCGACCATGAGGATGACTGTGAGGCTCTGTACGAACGAGAAGGGACCTGAATCGGTGCTCGCCGAGGTGCTTGAGGAGTCGAAGAGCGCTTCGTCGTCCTCGTCCTCACCGAAGGCCACCTGGGTCGCCGAGGCGGATCCGCGGGAGATCGTCGAACCGGAGCCGTCGCCGGTGGTTCCGAATTCGTTCGTCTCGTAGACGGACGAACCTGACTGTGCGGAGCCAGCTGCGGCCATGTTGGACCGACGTCCGAAGAGCGTGCGACCGAACATGAAGTAGGCGACGGCCAGCATCACGAGGTAGACGAGGACAGCGATGCCGAAGAGCAGGAACGGCGAGAGATCGATTCCCGCGTCATGGGCGGTGCTGTAGGTGACGATGCCGTAGAGGCTGGTCGGAGCGAATCCGCCGGCGCCGATGGCGAAGCAGATCGCCAAGCCCATCAAGGCATAGTCGACTCCGTACTTGCGGGCCACCTGCATGCCCACCGGCATCATGACGAGACCGGCCAGAGGCGCACCCATGGAGGCAATGCCGGCTGTGATGATGAAGAAGACGATGGGGAGGAGGGCAGCAGAGGATCCGACCTTCTCCAGCGCCCAGTCGATGATCTTGTCGACGGTCCCGTTCTCCTGCGCAATGGCGAAGAAGTAGGTGACCCCGGCCAGCAGGATCATGATGGACAGTGGGAATTCGGCGATGATGTCGTCGACGGTCATATCTGTCAGGAACAGGCCGGTCCCAGCTGCGCCGACGAGCATGAGCACGCCGATCTGCACACCGCGGATCGCACCGATCGCGAACAGAGCGATGAAGATCAATAACGCAATGATTTGTAGGAGCATGATTTCCCCATTTAGGCTGAAATTTCGTTGAGCGAATCTGGATGACTCGCTGAGTGACGATACCAGCTCAGTAATGGCAGGGGCGGTTACCGCAAAGCGAAGTGCCGGCTTCTCCTAAATATCGGCACTCGGGTGAGCTGTGCGCAGATCATCCCATGACGTTTCCGCTTGTTTGCGCCGGAGACCGCAGGCGGGAGAAGGTTCCCAGATTCAGTTCCCCGCCTGTGTGCTCGAGCGCAACCCGGACGGGATCACCGTCGTGGTCATGGCCGTGCTCGACGGCGTCGATGAGTTCTGCCATGAGTTCGCCGACCATCGGCGCATTCTTGAATTGGTTGCCGCTGGTGCCGATCGCCTGATAGAACCCGTCTGCTTCGCAGCGATCATAGATGGGAGTCCAGTCGGTAGAGGCATCGTAGACGCCGACGACTCCGCGGGCCCGGTTCGGGATCGTGATGTCATTGAAGCGTTTGGCCGCTCGCAGCGCCTGCGTCTCGAACTGCTTGGGACGAACGCTCATCGATACCGTGTCTGGGTCCTTGATCCAGTCCAACTCATCGCACTCGGGTTCCGAACCTCCGATGAGCAGCTGGCCTCCCACCTCGGCGCGCATATAGGTGCCGATACCGGCATCGAGGAGGGCGGGAATGGGAGAGCCGTCGCTGCGGATGACGGTCGATTCCGCTGGCAGGGTATGGACCTCTTGGCGCAGGGGAGTCACCGAGATTCCGTGGTCGGATCCGACCTTCGCGAGCTCGTTGAGCCGCGATGACCAGGGTCCGGCCGCGTTCACCACGACCTCAGCATCGAGAACTCGACCGTCGGCGAGTTCGAGCGACCAGGCAGTGGCGCCCTCGCCTGTGCTGCCGTCGTCGCCGGGCGAGCCGGCGACGCTGTGATGTGGGTTGATGGTTCGGTGCTGCAGGCCGATGACCTCGGCGTTGTAGAGGAACTGGGCATCATGTCGTTCGGCGGCGCGGGCGAAGTTCTCCGTAGCCAGCACGGGATCGGAGATGTACCCGCCGTCCGGTGTGTACAGCGCCGTCGCGGGCTCGTTGCTGTCATCGAGGAACCCCGGATCATCGGGGCGCACGGGTGGGTAGTGGTTCGAGGTGTCGATGCCGGGCAGCTCACGGGCGAGGTCGGCCGCGTCCCAGTCGGTGTAGGGGATCGAGAGATCCTCGAAGTCTGTGCGGACGGTGGTCGGGAGCAGCCCGGGTACGTCGATGACGGCCATGCCGGTGCGAATGAAGTCCGCGACAGGCTCCGATTCCGGTGCCTGCACATAGTCCCGCAGGTTATCCCACAGGTGCTTCGACTCCCACGCCAGCGCGATTGAGTCCCGCAGAGAATAGGTGAAGCGAACGATCGCGCTGGTGGCTCCGGTCGAGCCCTGCGCCGGCCCGGACTTCTTGTCGACGACGGTGACCGCGTATCCGCGTTTGGCCAAAGAGAACGCGATTGACGCCCCCATCACACCGCTGCCGACGACTATCGCGCTCGCGCTCATTGCTGTACCCTTCGCCTGAATCATGGTTCGTCCTGGCATTCAGCGTAGCGAAGCTGGGCAGTTCGCAGAGGGCTCTTCCAGCATGTGCGCTCAGCTCGGCACTCAGGTCAACAGGAGGGACTCAGCCGCGAAATCGGGTCCGGGCCGGAACGTCTGAGGCAGTCCAGGGAGGAAGCATCCGACGTTGATTGCCAGGACGATGGCGATGAGGAGTGTCGAAAGGACGGAGCCCATAGCACTGCTGGAGCACACGGTGCGCGTGCAGGACTGAGACATCGGTGCGGAGTGGTCGGAATACGACATATATTGGGAAGATGACCTCGCGAGAATCGTCCCACGCGCCAGAAACCGTCGTCGTCGAAGCGGGCCGTCCTCAACGCTCGAACGGTTCGTCGGTGAACCCTCCCATCGAACTGTCCTCGACCTTCGTCGGCAGCGGCGAGACCGATCATGGCGACTATGTCTACGGTCGGTTCTCGACTCCGGCGTGGACTCCGTTCGAAGAGGCACTGGCTGAACTCGAACATGCAGCGTTGCCCGGACTGGTCTTCGGCTCGGGACTGGCGGCGATCGCCGCGGCCCTCAGCCTGGTCCCGCGCGGGGGCACTCTGATCATGCCCCGACACAGCTACCAGGGGTCATTGGAGGCCGCAGGTGAGGTCGCGCAACGCAGCGGATTCCGCCTCGCCACCGTCGACATCGTCGACACCGCAGTCGTCGTCGACGCACTCGATGACGTTGAAGCAGCCTCGGCGGTGCTGTGGATCGAATCTCCGACCAACCCGATGCTCGAAGTCGCAGACGTACCCGCACTCATCTCCGCGGCGCGGGATCGCGGCATTCTGACCGTCTTTGACAACACCTTCGCGACTCCACTCCTGCAGACGCCGCTCGATCTGGGCGCGGACGTCGTTGTCCACTCCGTCACCAAATACCTCGCCGGGCACTCAGACGTCGTCCTCGGCGCGGCGCTGACCAACAGCGAAGAGCTGCACAAGCGGCTTCATGACGAACGCTCACTGCGTGGAGCCATCGCTGGCCCCTTCGAGGTCTGGTTGGCGTTGCGAGGCCTGCGAACGCTGTCGGTGCGCATGGAACGAGCCCAGGCCAATGCCGCACTGATCGCCGACCGACTGAGTTCGCATCCCAACGTCACCGAGACCCGCTATCCGGGTCTGCCCGAGGACCCCGGGCATGAGCGTGCGGCCGCGCAGATGTCGGGATTCGGTGCGATGGTCGCCTTCTGCGTGGAGACTGGACAACAGGCCACAGCCGTCGCCGAGGCGGTTCGGGTGTGGACCCCCGCCACCTCCCTGGGCGGAGTGGAGTCCCTCATCGAACGCCGGCGCCGCAACGCCTCGGAAGCGGAATCGGTCCCCGACGGATTTCTGCGTCTGAGCGTGGGCATCGAACACGCCGATGACCTGTGGAACGACCTCGACGCTGCCATCCGCGCTGCCCACAGCGCTTGATGACTGAGCAGTTCGTTCTTGACCGTCCGGGGCTTCAGCACCTGGACGAGGTGTTTGAGATCTACAGCGACCCCCGCGTGTGGACGCATTTTCCCAGCGGCCGGATGGTCAAGCGGGAAGAAGCCGGGGCGTTCCTGCTGACCCGCATCGCTGATTGGGAGATCGACGGGCTTGGGACATGGATCGTCCGCGAATCAGAAGATGGTCCGGTGTTGGGTACCTGCGGCTGCGGTGTGAGGCGCATGCCCATGGCCGATGAGTGGAACCCGGAGCGGATCGAGGCCTATTGGAATCTGGGCTACCGCTTCCGCCCCGAGGTCCAGGGCCGCGGCTTTGCCAGCGAGATCTCTCGTCTGGCTGTTGCGCGGGCCCAGGAGCTCAAGCCCGAACTGCCTGTCATCGCCTACCTGCTCGAACACAATGTGGCCTCACGGAAAGTGGCGGAGAAGATCGGCCTGAGCCTGCAGCATCGAGCCCTCGACGCGGGCAACCCCGATCCGCAGGCGATGCGCCTGGTCTTCGCCGATCGGACTCTGACCGCGAGTCAGCTGGCGGCTGCGCTGATCTGACCTGACCGCGCTGATTCCGGTGGCGGGAGCGCGCTGATTCCGGTGGCGGGAGCGCGCGCTGGCCCAGGAGACCGACTGATCCGTGTTGATGTGGGTGACGCTGACGCGGGTGGCGCTGAAGAGGGTGACGTGACCGGGTATCAGGCGTACGGTGGTAACCGAAACGAATTTCTACGACGCGTAGAAGCTGACCGGGGGAGTGATCAGGCCTGAGCACGGAATGAGCGGGCTGATGTGGCACCCGACGCTCCCGCCGACGTTCATGCGAGTCATCGACTGGCACCCCCAGCCGATACCCATCATCGTCATTCTCGCTGTGTTCGGTCTGGTGCTGTATGTGTTCTGCGTGTGGCTGCTGCACCGTCGCGGGGTGTCATGGCCGGTGTCGCGCCTCATCTGGTGGACGCTGGGCATCGCCACCGTCGCCCTCGTCGATGGCACGGCCTTGAACGGCTATGGCATGGCGATGTTCAGCATGCACATGATCCAGCACATGATTCTGTCGATGCTCAGCCCGATTCTGTTGGTCCTGGGGGCGCCGATCACGTTGATGCTGCGCGTTCTGCCGGCCGGTTCGAGCCGGTGGAATGCGCGGCGTGTGATTCTCTTGATCGTCCACAGTCCCATCATGCGCGTGCTGGCCAACCCGATTGTGACCACGGTGCTGTTCCTGATGAGCCTGTACGGGCTGTATTTCACACCCGCCTTCGATTGGCTGATGTCGACGATGTGGGGACACAACCTGATGTTCATCCACTTCGTGGCCATTGGGATGCTCTACTTCTGGAATATCTTCGGAGTCGACCCTTCGCCGAGAACGAGCAGCAAACGGCGAGTGCGCATTGACCCCACAGTCGTACAGGTCTTCGAGATCGTGGCCACAGTCCCTTTCCACGCTTTCTTCGGGATTGTGGTGATGATGTCGACGGCCTTGCTCACAAGCTTCTACCAAATGCCGATGTGGGGCATCGATCCGTTGAAGGACCAGTTCCTCGGAGGCGGCATTGCCTGGGCCTTCACAGAGATCCCGACCCTCATCATGCTCGGGGTTCTGGTGTTGAAGTGGCAGAGGTCGGATCAACGTCTCAGCCGCCGCCTCGATCGCCAGGCAGACAGGGACGGCGACGCCACGCTGCAGGCCTACAATCGTTATTTGGCTTCGCTGTCCGACGCGGACCAGGATGACCGACGCCGTCGGGGGTAACCGCCGGATCCGGCACGACTGGTGGCATGCGACATAGGAGCTGCTCGCTGGATCACTCACTCCGAGGCGTGTGACCCAGATCAACTTATCGTGCGTTAAGGTTGGGGTTGAAGATCAGTCATCCAGCGCTAGCCAAAAGGAGTCGCCTTGACCTCGAATGTTCTCACCGACCTGCGAGATGGGGTCGTGACTGTCATGATCAACCGCCCCGAAAGCCTCAATGCGCTGACCAGGGAGACCATGGAGGCGGTCGCGGACGCCGTTGCCAAGGCGGCCACCACGGCCCGTGCAGTCATCATCACCGGCAATGACCGGTCCTTCAGCTCGGGTGCTGACCTGCAGGGGTCTGTGCAAGAGGGAGGGCTCGGCCTAGATCGCGCCAATGCCATCATCCGATCGATCATCGACCTGCCGATTCCGACCATCGCCGCGGTCTCCGGTCCGGCGGCCGGCATCGGCTGCTCGCTGGCCCTGGCCTGCGATTACACCGTGATGAGCGAAGAGTCCTATCTGATGCTGGCCTTCACCAAGATCGGGCTCATGCCCGACGGCGGGGCAACGGCGCTCGTCGCAGCCTCGGCGGGTCGGCACCGAGCCATGAAGATGGCGCTGACGGCACAGAAGGTCTGGGCGAAGGAAGCGTTCGAATGGGGTCTGACCAGCGAGGTTACGCCGGCGGGCGAGCAGCTGAACAGGGCTCAGGAGATCGCGGCGCAGTGGGCTCAGGGCGCACCATTGGCCTTCGCCTCCTCGAAGGGAGCCATCAACGCGGCGACGCTGACTGAACTCGATGACGCATTCGACCGGGAGCTCAAGGGCCAGACGGCTCTGCGGGAAAGCAAAGACTTTGCCGAAGGAGTCACAGCTTTCATAGAGAAACGCGGACCGAACTTCACCGGCGAGTAGTCGACGGACGGCAGCCGACTGGCCCGGAACGGCAGGCAGCCGACGGGCCCGGGGCTCGGCGTTCGTACGTTTCTAATTGGTAACGTTGCGGCACAAGTTGTGAGCGGCATCACTTGACGGGATAGTCTGGCGATGAAAACGGTGAGGATGCCGACGTGTTCCGACTGCTCGACGTGACCTGCACCGTATAGCCCCGATAGCCGTGCAAACCCTCCACCCCAGCACGACCACAATGACCAAAGGAGTCTCATGCTTACAGGCATTCCATCCACACTTGGTGACAGCTATCAGCTCAACACCACCACCATGATCCGCCATGCCGCGACCTTCTTCGGCGAATCGGAGGTCGTCTACCGGCGGTCCGATGGATCGTGGGGTCGATCGAACTACGCCGACGAGTTCAAGCGCATGGCTCAGCTGGCCCACGGCCTGAGCGAGCTCGGCGTGGGCGCGGGGTCGATGGTCGGAGTCCTGGACTGGAACTCCCGTCGCCACCTCGAGCTGTACTTCTCCGTCCCCGGCGTTGCCGCCACCATGCTCCAGCTCAACCTGCGTCTGGCCCCCGAGGACCTTGCCTACGTGGTCAGCCACTCGAAGTCCGACTGGATCTTCGTCGACGAGTCCCTCCTCCACGTCGCCGAGGCGCTGGCCCCGAAACTCGACGTCAAGGGCTGGGTCGTCATGACCGACAAGCCCTCGTCCGAAATTGAGACGAGCCTCGAGAACGTCGTGTTCTATGAGGACCTGATTGCTGATAAGCCTGAGACCTACGACTGGCCGGTCGTGGATGAGAAGACCGCTGCCTACGCCGGCTACACCACCGGAACCACCGGGCGTCCCAAGGGTGTCTACTACTCCCACCGCTCGATCTATCTGCACACGATGGGCGGACTGGCCGCGCTGAATGCGACCTTCGACGACTGCGTCATGCCCATCACCCCGATGTTCCACGTACTCTCCTGGGGTTTCCCGCAGAACGCGGTGGCCGCGGGTGCGAAGCTCGTTCTGCCGGGCAAGTTCGCCGCTGAGGAGTTCGGTGCCATCGGTCAAGCCTTCATTGAGGAGAAGGTGACGTTGGCAAATGGTGCACCCGCGATCTTCTCCCCGATGCTGGAGATGATGAAGAATATGCCCGAGTCTCCGGACCTGCGCGGTGTGCGTCTGGTCTCAGGATCCTCCGAGCCGCCGTTGTCGATGATGCGCGGGTTCAAGGAGATCACCGGCGCCGAGGTGATCCATGGCTACGGTGCCACCGAAACCACCCCGCTGGCCACCACCAACTGGCGGATCAAGCCCGGAACGAACATGACCGATGAGGAGAAGTGGGACTTCAAGCGCTACCAGGGACTGCCGATCATCGGCGTTGAACTCAAGATCGTCGACCCCGCCGGTGAGGAGATGCCCCACGACGGCAAATCGATGGGCGAGGTCGTCATGCGCGGTCCGTGGATCACCGAGTCCTACTTCCAGCTGCCCGACAATGCGGACCGGTTCCTTGACGGCTGGTGGCGTTCAGGAGACGTCGGCGTCATCTATCCCAACGGCTATCTCAAACTCACCGACCGTCTCAAGGACGTCATCAAGTCCGGTGGCGAGTGGATCTCCTCGATCGACATGGAGAATGCGATGCTCGACAACCCCGACGTGAAGGAGGCCGCGGTCATCGGTGTGCCCGATGAGAAGTGGCAGGAACGTCCCGTGGCCTACGTCGTGGCCAATGACGGCGCCGAGGTGACCCGTGAGTCCATCGTCGCGACGCTGGGTGAGCGCTTCGCCAAGTGGCAGCTGCCAGATGAGGTCATCGTCACTGATGAGATGCCGCGCACATCTGTCGGCAAGCTCGACAAGAAGATACTGCGCAAGAACTGGGAAGAGAAGTAAGCCCAGGCCCTTGATCGTCGCAGCGCGGGTGCGCAACCGAAACTCGGTTGCGCACCCTCTGTGTCGGCGGTGCCTCGGGCTGGGGTGCCTCAGGCGGTGATGCAGAGCTGTGGGCAATCGCAGACGATGCACCTGGTCACGGGTGATGGAGTAAGTACGTCCCGCCCTTGAGGCAGGTGTCGACAACCCAGCCGTCGCCGACGAGTCCAGTCAGCGAATCGCGCAGAGCCAGGCGCCAGCGACTCGCGAGTTCGGCATCCTGACCCCGCAGGGCCTCGATGTCGGAGGGGATGTCGAGCGAGACGAGCGTCGCCTCCTTGGGCACTTCATTGACCAGCGGTTCACCGTGTTCATCGCTGCGCAGGCACTTGAACGCGTCGTCGGCCTCGGCGAGGGCGGCAGGGGCAGGCTTGTCGAGCGACCACGACACGACCATGCGGTCGCTGGCCTGCCCGGCATTGACTCCGTCGCGCATCTGCCCGTAGAAGTCCTCGAGGTATTCGACCATGCCCACACCCAGGCGTTGGAAGTTGAAGTAGGCATTCCGGGCGACCAGCGGATCGAAGGTCCAGGTCATCTCCGTGATGCCGAGGTTAAGGCACCACAGGCGCTGGTGCAGCTTCATCGCCGATCCTGCTCCGCGGCCGATGACCTGATGCCGCACGCCGGCGATGTGCGAATGCATGAGCGTCCCCAGCGGCTGACCGAAGAACCCGATCGTCACGCCGATCATCTCGTCAGGCTCGTCGAGGCTGTAGGCGGCCGAGACATAGTTGCCCGCATGGGCGAAGGCGACGATGAGCCCGGGTTCGAGCACATTGGTGCCGGTCTCGTCGACGCTCCAGACTTCGTCGAGCAGGAGGGCGGCCTCGGCGGCTTCGGCGGCGGTGTGGATCTCACGCACCTCGATCCGAGCGGCGTCGGCGGCAGCCGCGTACTCATCCTCGGCCAGGGCGATGATCTCCGAGTCCACTATTGTCAATCCTTCGCGCGGTGTCATGGTGACATTGTGCCACCGAACTCCCCAGCTGAACGTGCTGAAACGTCTATATCTGAGGCGTTGGTGCAGTTGCAGCTGGAGGACATGCGCTTCTCGGTGCAGGTATAACCTGGACGGATGAGCTTCTCAGTTGCCGTCATCGGAGCCGGAACGATCGGCCGATCCTTCGCTTGGCTGTTCGCACGTTCGGGCTATTCGGTCCAAGTCTTCGACCCCAGAGGCGATCTCGCCGAGGTGGTCGCCGGGCTGCAGGCCGATGTCAGTGCCGATGCTGCCGCCCACAACATGCTCGCCTCCGAGCTCGGATCCATCAGTCTCGCCGAATCCGTCGAAGCCGCAGTCGCAGACGCATCCTTCGTGCAGGAATCGGGCCCCGAAGACCCGCAGGCTAAGCCGAAGCTGTTTGCTCAGATCGCCGCGGCCGCCCCGTTGGACGCGGTATTCGCGACCTCCTCGTCGACCATCCCCGCGTCACTGATCGCACACCATCTGCCGGCGGAAGCCGCGGCCCGTGTCATCGTCGGTCATCCATTCAACCCGCCTCACCTGATGCCACTCGTCGAGGTGGTTCCGGCCCCGGCGACCGGTCCTGACACGGTCGAACGTGCCCTTGAGTTCTACCGCAGCTGCGGGCGCGAACCTGTTGCACTGAATCGGGAAGTTCGCGGATTCGTCGGCAACCGACTCCAGAACGCGCTGATGAAAGAGGCGATCTCGCTGGTGGCCAACGGTGTCATCTCGGCACCCGACCTCGACGCGGTGATGAAGAACTCCCTGGGGCTGCGGTGGTCTGCGGTCGGGCAGTTCGAGGCGATGCACCTCGGCGGGGGAGACGCGGGAATCCGCGGTTTCATGCACCACATAGGTGCGTCGTTCGCGAAGATCGGGGATCTGCCCCTCGACCTCAGCGACGCTGGAATGGCCGAGGTCTATTCTCAGGTGGAGGAGGCCTACGGTGAGACGCCGAGCCGGGCCGGCGCCGAGGCCAGGGACCGGATCCAACGTTCGGTACTCGAGGTGCGCGGCCAGGGCGGTGCGCACTCGGAGGAGTGCTCAGCAGCAGTTCAGGCCGACCAAGGATCAGGTCAGACCGTGGCTTGGTAGAAGTAGGTGGTGCGTTCGGCGATGAGACCTTCCGTGTCGAAGAGGAAGAAGTCTGCGAAGCCAACGGAGGTTTCGGTGCCGTCCTTGAGCAGGCCGGTGAAGACGCCGCGGCTGGAGGCGCGGTCGCCGTCGACGAGGATCTCCGTCAGCGAGTGCGCACCCGATTCGATGACGCGCTCACCATGGTAGAAATCAGTGATCTGCTGCCCGACCATGGTCGGATATCCGGGCCGATCGTAGTGTCCGTCGGCTGCGAACAGTGCCGAGGTTGCACCAGCGTTCCCAGCGTCGACGGTGGAGTAATAGCGCTTCACAAGTTCAGTCACACTGTTCATGGCAATACAGTAACAGCGATCACACTCGAGCTCGTGCTCAAGGGGTGGGATGAGGAATTGCCGCCGAGGTGGTTGAGTCATAGCGTGGGACATGGATCCATTCGTCGACCGGTACCCGACTCTCGGCTCCGCGTCGCTGGATCGAGGTCAACAACCCCAGCAGAAATGAGGCTCGACATGTCAACCATGTATCGCGTGACCAACCCGGCAACCGGTGAGGTGGCCGAAGAATTCGCCACAGCGACCGACTCGGAGATCTTGGCCGCACTCGATCGATCCGCGACCACGTTCACCCAATGGGGCCAGACGAGTGTGGCCGACCGCGCCGCGATCCTCACCCGTGTCTCCGAGATCTACGCCGAACGGGCCGAGGAGCTGGCCGGGGTCATCCAATTGGAGATGGGCAAGGCGGTCCCCGAAGGCAAGGGTGAGGTCGGGCTGAGCTCCGCCATCTACCGCTACTTCGCCGACAACGCCGAAGCATTCATGGCCGATGAGCCCGTGCGCGGACCCGAGGACGGCACTGCGATGATCCGCCGCAAGCCGGTCGGATCACTGCTGGGCATCATGCCCTGGAATTTCCCGTACTACCAGGTGGCGCGCTTTGCGGCCCCCAACTTGGCACTGGGCAACACGATTCTGCTCAAGCACGCCCCGCAGTGCCCCCGTTCGGCTCAGATCATGGAAGAGATCTTCATCGAGGCAGGACTGCCCGAAGGTGCCTATATCAACATCTACGCGAGCAACGAGCAGGTTGCCGACCTTATCCTGCCCGACCCACGCAATCACGGAGTGTCCCTGACCGGGTCCGAACGCGCAGGCTCGGCTGTGGCCGCCGAAGCGGGTAAGAACCTCAAGAAGGCCGTCCTCGAGCTCGGTGGATCCGACCCCTACGTCCTCCTCGACACCGACGATGTCGCGAAGTCGGCGAAGACGGCCTTCAGCTCCCGCATGGGCAACACGGGCCAGGCCTGCAACTCGCCCAAGCGCATGATCGTCATGGATGACGTCTACGACGAGTTCCTGTCATCGATCACCGAGGCGGCTAAGAAGTTCACGCCCGAGACCCCCGGCGCTGAAGGTTCTCGCCTGTCCCCGCTGTCCTCGACCGAGGCGGCCGATCGCTTCATCGGGCAGGTCCAGGACACGGTCAAGGACGGCGCCACCCTGCTTGCCGGCGGCAAACGCTATGACGGTGGCGGTGCCTATGTCGAGCCTGTCGTCCTCGCGGACGTGGAGAAGGGCATGCGCGGTTACTACGAGGAGCTCTTCGGCCCCGCCGTCATCGTCTACAAGGTCAGCAGCGAAGAAGAGGCCGTCGAACTGGCCAATGACACCCCGTACGGTCTCGGTGCTGCTGTCTTCTCCAACGACCTGGAGCGGGCTGAGCGCGTTGGCTCCCAGATCGACTCCGGCATGGTCTTCCTCAACACCCCGGAAGGCTCGCGTGAGTACCTGCCCTTCGGCGGTGTGAAGCGCTCGGGTGTTGGTCGTGAGCTCGGGCCGCTGGCCATGGACGAGTTCGTCAACAAGCAGATGGTGTTCACGAAGAACTGATTCACTAACCGGCCAAGACTCGGTCGCTGGCCTTCAGGGCGCTGTCCGCAGAAGCGGGCGGCGCCCTGATTGTATGCTGATGCCATACACAGCCATTTCTCAGCAGGAGGATCTCATGTCGGCACAGAAGCCGTCGACCCAAGTGAACGCAGCCGCCTCAAAAGGGTTTATGCGTCCGGTCAACCGTTTCCTCGAACAGTGGATTCCGTCAGCGCTGACGTTCGCCATCGTTCTCACACTCATCGTCGCTGTTCTGGCGTTCATCCTCACCGATGCGAGTCCGGTCGATGTCGTCACAGGCTGGGGCGAGGGACTGGCCGGACTGCTCGCGTTCATGACCCAGATGTGCCTCATTCTGCTGCTCGGCCATATCCTCGCGAACACCGGTCCGGTGCAGAAGCTGCTCACATGGTTGGCCAGGGTCCCCGGCAGCCCGGCTTTCGCCTATGTCTTCGTCTTCCTCGTCGCCGCCATCGCCAGCCTTATAACCTGGGGTCTCGGCCTCGTCGTCGGTGCCCTCCTGGCCCGCGAGATCGCAGTGCAGGCCCGCAGCCGCGGGCTCAAGGTCCACTTTCCGCTCCTCGTCGCCGCCGGCTACTCCGGCTTCGTCGTCTGGCATATGGGATACTCCGGCTCCGGTCCGCTGACCGCGGCGACTCCCGATTCCTTCTTGGCCGAGTCCCTGGGTGGAGAGGTCATTCCCGTCAGCGAGACCATCTTCTCGACGTGGAACCTACTCACCATCCTCGCCGTCATCGTCGTCTGTGCCCTCCTGTTCTTCCTCGTCGCCCCGAAGAAGGACGCCCCGGTCTATGAGCTGCCGGAGTCGGTGGCGTCCGAATCGAGGACCGCCGTCGACGAGGAGGTCGTGACCCCGGCCGACCGCATCGACGCCTCCCGGATTCTCACGCTCATCGTCGGCCTCGCTCTCGTGATCTACTTGGCCATCCACTTCGCTCAGGGCGGGGGACTGACACTCGACATCGTCAACTGGTCGTTCCTCGCGCTGATCTTCCTGCTGGTGAAGAACCCCTTCGAACTCATCCATCTGACGAAGGAAGCTGCCTCGAACGTCGGTGAGATCCTGCTCCAGTTCCCTCTCTACGCGGGCATCCTCGGCATCATGTCCACAACCGGTCTCATCGCTGTCTTCTCCGATGCCCTCGTCTCGATCGCGAACCCGACGACCTTCGGCGTCCTGGCTCTGCTCTCGGCCGGACTCGTCAACTTCTTCGTCCCCTCCGGTGGCGGTCAGTTCGCTGTTCAGGGGCCGATCATGCTCGATGCGGCCAATCAGCTGGGCGTCGACCCGTCGGTTGCGATCATGGCCGTCTCCTATGGTGATCAGTGGACGAACATGCTCCAGCCGTTCTGGGCTCTGCCGGTGCTGGCGATCGCGGGTCTGAAGATGCGCGACATCCTCGGCTACACCTCGGTGATCTTCATCGGTTCCGGAGTGGTCATGGCTGCCGCATTGCTGCTTGTATCTCTATGAGAGCAGTCCGCCTCGATCCGCGAAGGAGCGATTTCTGCAGTCTTCGACGGCTTCTAAGGGCTCGCGAGATGTTATCGCCGATTGCTCAGCCTCTATTCGACCTCTGACGCTTACGGTATGGTAGCCTCCATGGTGGTCTCAACCGGTAAGACTGATCGGTCATACCCCGCGAGGCCGATGTGCAGGAATGAACAAGCTGAGGAGTATGCAATTCCGTCCGACGAAGGAGCGAGCAGATGACAGCCACAGATGACAGACAAGCAGAGAAGCCGAGTGGCGGCGCGAAGAAGGTGCTGCCGCCCGTAAACAAACGGGTCTTCATTGCCGCAGCGATCGGTACCCTGGCCATCACGGTCTGGGCATTCTTCGCCCCGGAGAACGCTGAGGGAGTGCTCGGCGCCGTCGTCGGTTGGACCTCGGACTGGTTCGGATGGTTCTACGTCCTCCTCGTTGCCATTGTGCTTGTCTTCGTCATCTACCTCGCGGCGTCGAGGTACGGATCGACGAAGCTGGGCCCTGAACACTCAAAGCCTGAGTACGGGCTTTTGGCCTGGGCATCGATGCTCTTCGCCGCCGGGATCAGCACCGACCTCATGTTCTTCGCAGTCGCCGAACCCGTCACCCAGTACCTCGCCCCACCGAGCACCCAGCCGGAGACGGTTGAAGCGGCACGGGAAGCAACCGTGTGGACTCTGTTCCACTACGGACTCAGCGGATGGGGCCTCTACGCACTCATGGGAATCGCGCTGGCGTACTTCGCCTATCGGATGAACATGCCTCTGGCCATCCGTTCTGCGCTGGCTCCGATCTTCGGCAAACGCGTTCACGGAACCTTAGGTGACTCGGTCGATTTCGCGGCGCTGCTGGGAACTATCTTCGGTGTGGCCACCTCGCTGGGAATCGGTGTGGTCATGGTCAACGTGGGTCTCAACTCCATCTTCGGCCTCCCGATCAATCCCACTTCCCAGATCGGCATCGTCTTGGTCGGAATCGCCGTGGCGACGCTGTCGGCCGTTTCCGGCGTCGACAAGGGCATCAAATTCCTCTCGATCCTCAATGTGTTCTTCGCGATCGCGCTGAGTATTTGGGTGCTCATTGCCGGCAACACCCAGTTCCTTCTCAATGCTTTCGTCCTCAACGTCAGCGATTTCGTGCGTCTGTTCCCGAACATGGTCGGCCAGACCTTCGCCTTCGAAGACACCGGAACATGGATGACCGACTGGACTCTGTTCTTCTGGGCCTGGTGGATTGCTTGGGCGTCATTCGTCGGCCTCTTCCTCGCCCGCATCTCGCGTGGCCGCACGATCCGCCAGTTCGTCCTCGGTACCCTGACGATTCCCTTCGTCTACATCTTCATGTGGATATCGATCTATGGGAACTCCGCGGTGGATCTCATCCGGAACGGCGACAAGGAGTTCGGCGAAGCGACGATGCTCAATCCCGAGGGCGGCTTCTATGAACTGCTGGCAAACTACCCGGCGTTCACCGTCGTGGCAGCGATGGCGACGATCACCGCGCTGTTGTTCTACGTCACCTCGGCCGACTCGGCTGCGCTGGTCATGGCGAATCTGTCCTCACACCTTCCTACACCACAGGACGACGGTCGCCCCGGTCTGCGCATCTTCTGGGCTGTCGCCACTGGAGCCCTGACGATCGCTATGCTCATCGTCGGGGGGATCGGGGCATTGCAGAACGCCACTGTCATCATGGGTCTGCCATTCGCGTTCGTCGTCATCCTCGTCATGATCGGACTCTACAAAGCACTGCGAGTTGAAGCGCACCGAGTCGACAGCGTCGATCAGAGCCTGCCTGCATCGTTGGCGCGACGCTCCCGTGCCGAGTCGGGGCAAGAGTCATGGCAGCATCAGCTCGGCCGTGTCCTCTCATTCCCCAGTGGAAACAAGGCGCGCGACTTCGAGCGCGAGGTCCTCATCCCCACCCTGGAAGAGGTCGCCGTAGAGCTGGGCGAACGCGGTGTATCCGCCCATTGCGGTCGAACCGACTCGGAGGGACACTTCGTTCAGGATGGTGAACTCATCCAGCTCGAGGTCGACGGTCAGGGAGAATACCCCTTCCGCTACCAGATCTGGCCGCACAAGGTCAGTGTCCCGTCTTTCGGTGGGCATGTTCCGCGCGGGACCGAGGACTACTACCGGATGGAGGTCTACCTTGATGGCGGCGCCGGGCAGGGCTACGACATCATGGGCTATTCGAAGGAGCAGCTCATCGACGATGTCCTCGACAAGTACGGTCGACATGTGGAGTTCCTGCAGCTGCAGGAGAACATCGCCCACAACGATGAGTGACGAGATCGAACTGAGCGCCAGCGTCGTCTGATGCCTGTTGGCGTCTGACGTTCGCCTCGCAGAGTCCCTGGTCTGCCAGACTGAGCCCGGCTTCTGTCCCCGTTGGGGGGCAGGTGCCGGGCTCAGTCGCGTCTGAGACCTGCCATGCATGTCCGCAGGGTCCGAGCGACCGATAGGGCGGTAAGGCCGCTGGTGGCCGGGTTCTCCGGGCTCGGCGTCGATGAGATCGAGAAGGCGAATTCGCCGGCCGGTCCGGTGGCGGTGATTTCATGGTGTGAGTCCTCTTGACGAGGATCCGCACGGATCTCGACGCCTGTCCGGTGCAGGGCCGCTTCCATGAGTTCGTCGTCTGCGACCGCACCGAATCCGAGTCCGCGCGTCGCCCACGCGAGCGCCACGGTGATGTTGACGTTGGCGGGGAACTTCACGATTGCCTCGGCGGGGGTACCAGTGAAGATCGTCAGTGGACCTGCAGCCGGAGTCAGCTGATTCAGCCGGCGGATCTCCTCTGCGTTCATCCAAGGCTGCACAAGGCCGCGAGGAGCCTTCGCCGTGGTGATGGACACCTCGTTGAGCGCCTGCGCTTGAGCCGCAGCCTCGAGAACATCCAGTCCGCCGATTGCACCATTCGTCACGTGGAGGTCACCTGGCCCTGCCAGAAGTGCCCGTCGGGTCGATTGATCCGCAAGGGCCCCGACGCTCGTGAGGACGAAGGGAATGCCGGCGGCCACGGCCGCCGGCCCAAAGCTCTTGGCAGCCGGACCCCCTGCACATTCGACGACGACGTCGGCCGTGAGTCCGGACCAGCGCGAGTCCTCGGGCGAGTCGACCTGGACGAGCTCGGCTCCCAGACCATGGTGCTCGGTGTGTTTGCCCAGGTCGCGGACCAGCGCCGTCAAAGTCAGCCGACCAGTCGAGATCTCCGGGCGCAACAGGCGAGCGACATGTCGACCGATCGCCCCGAACCCGATCATCAGCACTGATTGCACTTCACCGACTGGCCTCATGAGATCAGGGTACACAGTGGCACGGACACGGTGATGTCAGTGCCGCAGAGTAGCGTTGCGGTGTGGATGACAGAGGCAGGGGAGAGGCGCAGATGGCAGAGGCAATGGGCGATGAAGGCAAGGCCGCTGACGGGGAGAAGGCCGCTGACGGGGCGATCGTGGGTGAAGATGGCCTGGCGCGCACGCCGTGGGCCTATGGCGACCCGCTTCTGCTCAGCTACTACGACACCGAATGGGGAATGCCCGTCCGTGACGAGTCCGGGATGTTCGAGCGACTCAGCCTCGAAGGTTTTCAGGCGGGACTGTCGTGGTTGACGATTCTGAAGAAGCGCGAGCGTTTCCGCGAGGTATTCAAAGGCTTCGACGCCGAAACGGTCGCCGGGTTCGGCGAATCCGAGATCGAATCCCTGCTCGACGATCCCGGCATCATTCGTCATCGGGGGAAGATCGAAGCCTGCATCGGCAACGCGAGAGCAACTCTGGCGATGCGCGAAGAGGGTGGAATCGGCGATTTCATCTGGACCTTCCGACCGGAGACGACCCCGCGCCCGCGCACGCTTCGCGAGATGCCCACGAAGTCTCCTGAATCGCTGGCGCTGTCGAAGGCGCTGAAGAAGAAGGGATTCCGATTCGTCGGACCGACCACCATGTTCGCGCTCATGGAAGCTGTCGGTATGGTTGATACCCACGTCCTCGGATCCCATCGTCGAGGTACGTCCGGAGTCTGGAACGACTGACCTGAGGAAAGGCTGGAATGAACGATATCCGAGTCAGCGCACTTGCCCTGCGCCACCCCGAGGAGCCCCTTCTGCTCATGGTGCGCAAGGCGGGCACGACGTCGTTCATGCTCCCCGGGGGCAAGCCCGAAACCGGTGAGACCGCCGAGGCGACGATCATCAGGGAGATCAGCGAAGAACTTGGCCTCACACTCGATGCTGATCTGCTCTCGTCGTTGGGCACTTTCGCCGCAGATGCGGCAAATGAAGCCGACCACCGGGTGATCGGCGAGGTGTTCTGCTATGAGGGTCTGCCCGCTGAACTCAATGTCGAACGCATCAACCATCAGGCCGAGATCGCTGAAGCCGGGTGGTTTCCCTACGCTCCGATGCCAGCCGACACCTCGGAGCGTCAGTTTGCTCCGCTGACCCGTTTGAAAGTCATTCCGGCCATGGAGGAGCGAGGTCTCCTCACCCGATGACTTTGCAGTAAGTTGTCCTGCTGCAAGATCACCGTTGATCGGACCTCGATGGCACAGTGCTGTCAGGGGATTGCAATCGTATAACTTCCAGGTGCAGTGAAGAGCGTTTGTGATCTGACCTGTCTGCCGACATGCGTTACAACGACAGGTGTCGGCCTGAGACTGCGGCGCACCCGTATGAGCACGGAACGGTGCGCCGGCGGAGGTTGGCCGGGGTCAGGGGCGATGATCATCGCTGAAGATGTCGGTGTGCAGCCAGGCCGCCCTCGAGTCCCGGAAGAGTCGGATTGTCAGAAGAGCGTCTTAGGAGATGGCAATGGGATTGGGTGCACTGATGGAAGAGATCGACACGACGGTGGCGACCCAGCGCTCATCTGGCGATGCGATCCTCAATCATCTTTGTCGATGGCGCTGAAGTCCTCGACATTGCGTGGTGTGCCGGCGATGAGCATCTCGTCATCGGTGTACAGCGTCACCTCCTGATCCGCGATGTCCCAGTGCCCGTCACCGTTGCGCCGAAACGCCACGACTGTCACACCGTATGTGCCGCGCAGATCGAAGGAGCTCAAAGGCAAGTCCGAGATACGCGTCGGCGGAGTCGTGCGGGCCAGAACGAAGTCTTCACTGATCGGCAGGAAGTCCGACATGTGTCCGCGGATCAGATGAGCCAGGCGACGGCCCATGTCGGTCTCCGGGCTGATCACATTCTCGATGCCGAGCTGATCGAGTATCTCCGCATGCGTCTGGCTGATCGCCTTGGCCCAGATGTGTCCGTTCCCGATCTTCAGGATCTTCGAGGCGGTGAGGATGCTGGCTTCGAGATCGCTGCCGATGGCTATCACCACTCTGCTGACCTCTTCGATGCCGAGCTGTCGCAGAACCGCCTCATCGGTGGAGTCAGCCCGCGACACGAAAGCCAGCGTCTCCGAGTATTGGGCCACGACCGCCTCATCGATATCGATGCCGATGACGTCGACGCCATGTGCATCGAGTTCGGAGGCCAGTGACCCGCCGAAGCGTCCCAGGCCGATGACGGCGACTGCACCATGTCGCGCCAGTGGGCCGGGGTCGCCCAGGAAGAACGCGGCTGGCCTCGCTCGCCAGGATTTCGTTGTCATATCAGTGTCCTTCCTCAATGCGTTGTGGATGCCGTTGCTGTGGAGATCCGGGGTGGTCGCGGCGGCGTAGCCTCGCCGAATCAGTGCTCAGCCGATCAGCGGCCGTTCGACGGGCAGCTCGTAGCGAATGGTCCTGACCCTCAGTGCCAGGGCCGAGGCGACCGTCACGGGGCCGAGGCGCCCGAGGATCATGGCAAGTATGAGTACACCCTGGCTCAGTCCGGGCAGTCCAGAGGTGATGCCGGTCGTCAAGCCCACGTTCGCGAAGGCAGAGATGACCTCGAAGAGTATCCGGTCCAGCCCGAGACCGGGATTGTCGAGCATGATCAGCGACGTGGACAGGGCAACCATGCTCAGGGCGAGGACGATCACGGTCGTTGCCTGCCGATGCGCTGATTCGGCCACTCGGGCTCCGAACAGGTTTACTCTCGGTCCGCCGGTGACTTCGGCCCAGGTGATCGCCATCAGGACCATCACGGTCGTGATCTTCACACCACCGGCAGTCCCCGCTGGTCCACCGCCGACGAACATCAGGATGTCCATGCCGAACCAGGTTGCGGGATGCAGCTGTGAGATGTCGACGGAGTTGAAGCCTGCGGTCCGTGACGTCGTCGATTGGAACGCAGCGGTCTGCAACTTGCCCCACCAGTCAAGGTGGCCGAGTGTGCCGGGGTTGTTCCACTCGATGGCGGCGATGAATGCCGTGCCGGCGAGGAGCAGAACAGGCGCGACGACGATGACGGCGCGAGTGGTCATGGACCATTTCAGCGGCGTCCTGTACTGCCGGAAGAGTTCGATGAGCACCGGGTATCCCAGTCCGCCCAGGATGATTCCCACAGCGATTGGCCCGCACACGAAGGGATCGGTGGCATAGGCCGTGAGACTGTCGTCATTCAGCCCGAAGCCGGCATTGTTGAATGCGGAGACGGCGTGGAAGACCGCATCCCAGAGTGCATCGGCAGCAGGTTGCCCGTAGTAGAGCCAGAAGCGCAGCAGCAGCGCCGAGGCGATCGCGAGTTCCGTGGCCACCGTGAGACCCAGGATCCGCAGCACCATCGGTCTGATGCCGCCGATATGGGAGCTCTTCGCCTCGGCCGCGACCGACTGCCGGAGGCGAAGCCCGACCTTGCCGGCCACGAGCATCGCCAGCAGACTGGTGAGCAGAAGGATTCCGAGTCCACCGGCCTGGATCAGACCGAGAATCACGGCCTGGCCGAAGAATGTGAAATCGCCGCCGACGGAGAGGACTTCCAGCCCGGTCACGCTGATCGCAGAGGTGGAGGTGAAGAGTGCGGACAGAAGCGAGATTCCGCCGGGTGCCGTGGTGGCGGCTGGTGTCGTCAACAGCCCTGTGCCGATGACCAGCGCCGCGAGGTACGTCACGACCACTCGGCCAATGGCGTTGCGATGGGGGTTGTCTGCGTTCGGGTACCTAGTCACGACTCGTCAGCACGGCTTCCACTGTTGTCACCATGGATCCACAGTACAACTATCGGATCGCTTTGCATCGGCCCCGGCAGTCGAGAACCCTGTGGCAGTGTCACCGGGCTGAACGAACCCGTGAACGGCTACGATGTGCACGTACTGCACTATCCCCAGCAGCCCAGCAGCCCAGCAGCCCAGCCGACTATCCAGCAGCCCAGCCGACTATCCAGGAGAACAGTGATGGCAGAGAATATCCCCGCTCGCGCCGAACCACTCACAGACGTCGACGCGTCGTCGACCCGCGACCAAATGCTGGGCGAGCGTATGCGAGCTCCGGGACGGACGAAGCAGCGAGGCAAAGGGCGCATCCTGGCCAACACAATCCGTCACGTGGTCAATGACGAGGGGCTTGATCTGGCCGCGGGCCTGGCGTTCTACGCGCTTCTGTCGATGGCACCGGCAACCCTGGCCCTCGTGTCGATGCTCGGTGTGATCGGGGAGGCGAAGTCCACCACCGAGGCGGTCCTGGCTCTGGCCTCGGACCTGTCCTCCGAGGCATCCGAGGCGATTCGTCCGATCGTGACCGAGCTGGTGTCGACGCCGGCGGCTGGTCTCACGCTCATCGTCGGCGTCATCATCGCGATCTGGTCGTCGTCGAAGTACGTCGGTGCCTTCGGGCGGGCGGCGAACAGAGCCTATGCGGTGCAGGAGAGCCGACCCTTCTGGAAGCTCAAACCGATGATGCTGCTCATCACCCTGGTGCTGCTGCTCCTCATGGCGGCACTCGGTCTGCTGCTCGTGGTCTCCGGCCCCATCGCGGAGTCGCTCGGCCGTCTGGTCGGACTGGGGCCGGTGGCAGTGATGATCTGGAGTGTGGCCAGGTGGCCGGTGGTGATCGTCTTCGTCATGCTGATGATCGCCCTTCTCTACTTCGCGACCCCGAACGTGAAGAAGGCGAAGTTCCGCTGGTCGAGCATCGGAGCGTTCGTTGCGCTCATCATGCTGGTCATCGTCTCTTTGGGATTCGTCGTCTACATCAACAACTTCGACAACTACAACGCAGCCTATGGCGCTATCGGCGGTGTGATCGTCGGGTTCGTCTGGCTGTGGATGGTGAATCTGGCTCTCATCTTCGGTGCAGAGCTCGACGCTGAGATCGAAAGATCCCAGACTTCGGACTGAGATGGCAGGACTTCGGACTGGGTCGCTGAGTGTCGTAAGGTCACATCATGAGCTCCGATAGGTCCGAAACAACGACGTTCACGCCGGCGCTGCTGGGACTTGTGTGGACGGCGATGTTCGGATTCTCGGCGTTCTTCTTCAGCTATTCGACAATGGTCTCGATCGCCGCTGTCCACGGACTCTCCGCAGTCACTGGCGGATCGGTGCTGACGACCATGATGGTCGGCGTCATTGCAGCCCAGCCCTTCGCTCCATGGGTCGGCCAGGCGCTCGGGCTCAAGGGGGCTCTGTTCTTCGCCCTCGGGCTGCAGCTGTCGGGCCAGATCCTCGGTCTGGTTGTGCCTGCCCCGCTGCTTGGTCTTGTGCTGGCTGGGCTGTGTGGGGGAGTGGGCTTCGGGCTCTTCGTCGTGCTGGCCAATGCCGCTGTGCCGGCTACGACCTCCCCGGGCCGAATCGGCAAGGCGTTGGGGGTCTTTGGTGGGATCACCTCCTTGGCGGCCGCGGTCGGCGCGCCGCTTGGACTGTGGCTGGTCGGCACGGTTCCCGTGTGGACCTTCCGGACGATCGTGTGCGTCTCACTGCTCCTGGCAGTGCCGACCGTTGTGAAGTATCTTCCTGGGCGAGAGAGCATGCCTGAGCACGACCCCGCTGACGATTCGGGGGCTGTCGTCCGCACGGGTGGAACCGAACGCCGGTCCCGGGGCCGGACAGGCCGGACGATCGGAGAGGTGCTGAGCCTGATCGTCATGCTCTCTCCATTCCTCGTCGGCATGATCGTCTTCGGCCTCATTGTCGGGTTCGGGCCGGGCGAAGACGTCGCCGGTGCCGCACTGTTCATCGGCACGATGCAGGTCTCGGCCGTGATCGGCCGGTTCGTTGCCGGTGCCATCGCCGACCGTTTCTCGCCCTTCGCACTCAATCTTCTGGGCATCGTTCTGGCCGTCTCCGGATTGGTCGTCACTGTCGTCGTCGACGACGGACTGCTCTTCCTCGCGATGACGATCATCGGACTCGGGCTGGGCACGTTGCAGTCGGCGAGCCTGGTGATGGCATTCTCCAACGTCAGCACACCGGCGAAGGCCAGCGTGGCCTGGAACATGAATTTCGATATCGGACTGGCCATCGCAGGAGTCCTCGGCGGACTCGGCTTCACCTACCTCGGCGACTCCGCAACATTCCTTGTCTGCGCCATTCTGCTGCTGTCAGCCGGAGTCTTCTCCTGGATACTGCGAATCCTGCGGCGCTCGCGCTAGGTGCTGCGGCGCTTGCGATGAGTTCGTGAGCTGGTCTCGTCCAGTCTGGTCAGCACCCACACAGCTGCTAGACCCGTCCGTCACGATCATGGGGGTGTTTCTGAACGACGCGCTGATGATGCGTCATCGGCCCGGAGGTCATGTGGCGGAGCGCGGTCAGGTTCAGCCAGGCGTGTTCTGTCCGTGTGAGTTCTTGATGAAGAAGGACCCGATGACACCGAATATGCCGATGACCGCGGCAACGAAGAAGGCGATGTTGGCGCCGTGGACCAGCCCTTCGACTCCGTAGACTTCGGGGTCGCGTGTTGTGGAGACCATGATGGTGACCAGGACAGCGGTACCCACCGAGGCGGCGATCTGCCGGAAGGTGTTGTTGAGTGCTGTGCCGTGGGGGATGAGGCGCTGCGGCAGCTGATTGAGTGCTGCCGTCGTGACCGGCATCATCACCATGGCCACACCGAACATGCGGATCGTATTGATGATCGCGAGGTAGTGGAACGTGGTGTCTGACTTCAATCCGGCGAACAGGAACGTGGTGACGGTGAGCAGAGTGAACCCGGCGACCGCGAGCCACCTGGCGCCGACGGCGTCGAAGATTCGCCCGGTGACCGGTGACATCAGTCCCATGACTGCCGCACCGGGCAGAAGCACGAGACCGGATTCCATGGCGGAGAAGTCATTCATGTTCTGCATGTAGAGCGGCAGGATCATCATGCCGCCGATCATGACGATGAACACGCACATGCCCAGGGCAGTGTTGAGGGTGAACATGCGGTAGCGGAGCACCCGGAACTCGAGCATCGGCTGCTCCAACCTGAGCTGGCGCGGTACGAAGATGGCCAGTGAGACCACGCCGATGATCAGCGGAATGAGGACCTCGAGACTCAACCAGCCTGCATCGCCGGCGGTGCCGAAGCCGAACAGCAGCCCGCCGAAGCCGAATGTCGAGAGGATGATCGAGAGAACGTCGAGCTTGGGGTAGGTGCGTTCGGTGACGTTCTTGAGGATGAAGTAGGCGAAGATGAAGTCGATGATCGCGATCGGCAGCATCATGTAGAAGAGGGTCTCCCACGGCAGATGATCGACGATCCAGCCGGAGAGGCTCGGGCCGATAGCCGGGGCGAAGGCGATGACGAGACCGAACGTGCCCATCGCAGTACCGCGCTTCTCCACCGGGAAGATCGCGAAGAGAATGGTCTGCATCAGCGGCATGATGATGCCGCCGCTCGACGCTTGGATCACTCGTCCCAGGAGAAGGACCGGATAGGTAGGTGCCAGCGCACAGACGAGTGTGCCGACGATGAAGAGCACCATCGCGGTGAGGAACAGCCCTCGCGTCGTGAACTTCTGGATCAGGAAGGCCGTGATCGGAATCATGATGCCGTTGACCAGCATGAAGCTCGTCGTCACCCATTGCGCAGCGCTCGCCGAGATGTCGAAGGACTGCATGAATGCGGGCAGTGCAGTATTGAGCAGAGTCTGGTTGAGGATGATGACGAAGGCACCGGAGACGAGGACCGCAAGAACCACATTCCGGTTGATCGGCTTGCCGTCGCCCGTTGTGTACTGCTCACTGTCCTCTTGTGTCACTGAAATGCCTTCTTTCTCCTCAACTTCTGCTCACACCGGCACGGTCGGCGGCAGTGCATATCCGTCAGTCCGCACTGCGTGGGGGCTCAACCGCGCCGTGCGAGTCTACTCTCCGTCGGATCGGACTCTAGGGTCAGGGTATCGGCAGAGGGCAAGGCCGGGGTGTCGGGGAGAGGTCGCGGAGAGGATCGGTTGGCCTCAGTTGCCGGGTGAGACACGGATGTGGTTGCTGTCGGGGTCGGCGATGACGGTGACGCTCTCGTCCATCCACCTGGCAAAGAGGCTGTTGCCCGCCGAGGTGGCCGACAGCTGGTGCAGTTGGCTGACCACATCGAGATCCTGGCTCCCGCCCGGCTCGGGAGCTTGCACCTGAGCGGGCCGAGCAGAGGGCTGTGATGCACCAATCGTGGTAACAGGGTAGGTTGCAGATGTCGAAAGGGTGAAGGGAATGATCTTAGGCAGATGGGGCTCGTTCTGGGTTCGTGGTGCTGACTGGCTTCGACTATTCGCTGTTCTTCGCGTTGCCTGGTGCCATGTTGGGCCTGGTCATCGGTCTACCGGCCTATGCAGTATTTCGTCTCTGCCTTCTTCTTCGCCCTCGGTGCCGTCTCCGCGCTTCTCGGATTCGTCGTCTTCGTCATGGTGGTCGGCGGACCATCAACGTATACCTATGACTCAGCGTCGAGTGTTGCGGCGACGCTTGCGGGTCCCGTCCTGGTCGCTGGAGTGTTGAGCGCTGTTGCGTCGTTGCGCATCGTCGAACCGGCCGAAACCGTCACCGTGACCAGCCTCGGCGACTAGCGGCTGAAGCAACCAGTGGCCGAGGCGACTATCCGATCACACGACCCGGGTCGGTGGGGATTTCGTCTTCGACGGATCCGTCACGGGCAGATCACCGAGGGCATCGTCGATGCGGGCGAGCACCTCGGCGTCGAGCTTCACACCGGACGCGGCGACGTTCGACTCCACCTGCTCGGGGCGCGATGCCCCGACGAGCGCGGTGGCCACATTGTCGTTGGCAAGCACCCAGGCGATTGCGAGCTGCGCCATCGTCAGTCCGAGGTCGGCCGCGATCGGTTCGAGCTTGGCGACGGCGTTGAGCGTCTCATCGTCGAGATAGCGGCCGGTGATCATGTCCTTGCCGCCCTTCTCGTCGGTGGCACGTGATCCGGCGGGGGCAGGCTGACCGGGCTTATATTTGCCGGAGAGCACACCTTGGGCGATCGGGGACCACACGACCTGGGAGATCCCGAGCTCTTTGGAGGTCGGAACGACCTCGGGCTCGATGACGCGCCAGAGCATGTTGTACTGGGGCTGGTTCGACACGAGCTGGATGCCGAGGTCACGAGCCAGATAGTGCGCGGCACGCAGCTGATCGGCGTTCCATTCGCTGACTCCGATGTAGAGGGCCTTGCCGGCGCGGACGAGATCCGCGAACGCCTGCATGGTCTCTTCCAGTGGGGTCTCGTAGTCGTAGCGATGCGCCTGATAGAGGTCGACGTAGTCGGTGCCCAACCGGGACAGGGAGCCGTTGATCGACTCCATGATGTGTTTGCGGGACAGACCCGTGTCGTTGTGACCCTTGGGGCCGGTCGGGAAATAGACCTTGGTGAAGATCTCCAGGGATTCGCGCCGCTGTCCCTTGAGCGCATCGCCGAGGACCTGCTCGGCCACGGTGTTCGCGTACACGTCCGCGGTGTCGAAGGTCGAGATGCCGGCATCGAGAGCCGCATGAACGCACTTCGTCGCGGTCTCGTTCTCTACCTGGGAACCGTGCGTGAGCCAGTTTCCGTAGGTGATCTCCGAGATCTTCAGGCCGCTGTTTCCAAGATATCTGTGTTCCATGAACCCAGCCTACTCGTGTGGCTGTGCTTGGGAAGGGGCGTCGGCGAATTGCGTGAATCGACGATGATTGCGCATCCGGGCGCTCACGAGGTGATCGAGCCTCACCCTCGGCGGAGCAACGTCGATTCGAATGCTGCCGATGACCTCGCCGAGGTTGCTGTCGGCGGTGCGTTCTCCGCGAGGTGTCCGCGCAGGATGTCTGCGAATCCGGCGGAGTCGCCCGTGCGCAGGTGCTTGACCAGCAAGGCGTGCTCGGCGATGATCTCTTCGCACCGGTCGAGGAGCCGCTCACCCGAGGCGAAGAGGATGAAACGGTGCCGGTCAGAGAGCTGCGAATAGAGCTCCAGCATCACCTGGTTGTCGCCGGCCTCGACGAAGCCGCGATGGAACTCAAGCGTCAGGTCGATGAACCCGGCGACGTCTCCTGAATCGAAGGCCTCTCGCTGCGCCGCGATTGAGCGCTCGAGGGCATCGGCCAGTTTCTGCCGCGGCGCATCCGGGGCCCGGTCGACCGCTGTCGTCTCCAACACGAAGCGGGCGTCGGCGAGTTCGGCGACGGTGCGCACATCGACTCCCTGGACGATGGCTCCTCGCTTGGGGTAGATGAGAATCCACCCCTCGTCCTGCAGACGAGCAAGAGCCACCCGCACCGGTGTACGGCTGACCGCGAGATCGGCCGCCAGACCGGTTTCGCCCAGCATGGTTCCCGGTTGGTGGATGCCGTTGAGGATCTGGGTGCGGATGAGCTGATAGGCGCGCTCGGCTGCGCTGGTGCTGCCGCTGCTGCTCGTCGCCACCGTCTTCTCCTCATCTGCCGTGCAGAAGTTGTCCTTCTGTTCTGATCTTCACCGTACTTGAGATGTCTCTGAAGTGCGCTCTGCTGAACCGATCGGATCTCGTCGGCCAGGCCAGCGCATCAGGGGAACGGCTCGAATCGAGAATGCCAGGGCGATGAGGAGAACGATGGTGGCCATTATGTTGATCCACAGGAATCCTCCCGCCTCGAGCACGGTTCCGGCCATCGCTGCCATGAGGGCACCGCCGAGGTTCATCGCCGAGTCCGATGCACCCTGCAAGGTGACCTTCGCATGCTGTGGCACCGAGGCTGTCAGCAGGGCCGATCCGCCGATGAGGAACATTGACCAGCCCACACCGAGGAGGATGAGTGCCGTGCTCAACAGGACCATCGACGAGGCTTCGGCCGCAGCATCGATGATGCCGAGGGTGATCGAGGTGGCGAAGACGATGACTCCACCGGCGATCACCGTTCCCGGCCCGAAACGATCGGCCATCCATCCGAACACAGGGGAGAGCGCATACATGCCGGCGATGTGCACGCTGACGACGATGCCGATCGCGCCGAGGGAGAACGACTGATGGTCCATGTGCACAGGGGTCATGACCATGACGTTGGTCATCATCATCTGGCCGGCGATGATCGTGATCATCGCGAACAGCGGCACCGGGCGAGCCAGTGCGAAGCGCAGTGCCGGAACCAGCTTCATCGTCGGTGGTTCGTCCCTCGGCTCGCTGGACTCAGCGGTTGCCTCGGCGGCACCTGGTTTGATCTTCCTGGTCAGCGTCGACGCGACCAGGGTCGCCAGGCCGAAGGCGGTCATCGAGATCAGGTAGGGCCCGGCCAAGTCGTTCATGCCCAGCGCCGCGCCGAGGTGTGCCCCCGGTGCCGTGAAGCTGGGCCCGAGTACCGAGCCGATCGTCGTCGCCCACACCACCAGTGACATGGCCCGCCCGGCATTTGCGGGATCGACGAGGTCGACCGCGGCATAGCGGGCCTGCAGGCCGGAGGCCGTCGCGGAGCCGCACATCATCATGCCCACCATGAACAGGGGTAGAAACTGGAGCGCAACGCCGAGGAGGACGACCGTCGCACCCAGGGCGCCGATGCCGAAGCCCAGGGTCAGTGCGGTGCGTCGTCCGGCCTTGCCCGCCAGCACTGCCAGGGGATAGGCGATGAGACCGGCGCCGAGGATGACGCTCATCTGGGCGATGCCCGCCATAGAGGTCTTGCCCGTGATCTCTTCGGCCAGCAGACCGCCGACCGCGTAGCCGGATGCGATTCCGGCTCCGGACAGCAGCTGCGCGGTGATCAGTTTGGCCTGTGCGCGCGTGCGGGTCTTCATCGACGCCTTCCAAGGTCTGCGAAATATACCCACACAACGTATCTTGGATCCATCTTGGATACAAGATGGTCTCATGGTTGCCGAGGACGGGGACAAATGCGGACTTCTCAACGCCGTCGTCGACGATTCCGCTGTTGAGGACCGGACGCTGGAGTGCGTTCATGCCGAGAACAAGGCTTGCCCGCCGAGGCTGCTGTGGGGTGAGATGGGCAGGTGGAATTTCTGGGGTTGGTCCTCGTCGGTGCTGTGGTCGGGCTGACCACTGTGCTGTTCGGATTCGGCGGAGGCTTCGTCACCGTCCCGATCATCACCCTCGTCCATGCTGACCTGGGCAGTGACACGGCACGGGTGGCCGCAGCCACCTCGGCGCTGGTCATGCTCGTCAACGCCGTCGTCTCTACGGTCTCGACCAAGCGCGAAACACTGGCGCATCTCGCCGGGAAATGGTGGCTGTTCATCCTCCTGGCTGCCGGCGGGGCATTCGGCGCTTTCTGCGCGAAATTCGCTCCCGAAGCGCTGCTGAAATGGGGGTTCGTCATCTACATCGCCGTGACCGCCATCGACCTGCTGGCCCGACCCGGATTCTTCCGCCGAGGTGGACCGAAGATCCGCTCAAACGTGGGGGTCCCAGGCGGTGCTGCGGTCGGGGCCGATGACAACCTCAGGGATGGGGGTAGTGGCATCGCCGCCCTGTTCGGATTTCCCATCGGTGGCCTGGCGTCGTTCCTCGGCGTCGGCGGCAGCGTGATGACGGTGCCGATGATGCGCCGGTCCGGGGCGACGATGACCGTGGCGACCACGCTGGCCAACCCGCTGACCTTTGTGATCATGCTCCCTGCGGTCCTTGTCACGATCACCACCCATGCCTCCATCGAGGTGCCGGGGATGGTGGGCTCGGTGGACCTGCGTTCGGCGCTCGCCCTGCTCATCGGTGCGATCCCACTGATCGTGCTGCTGCGTCGTCGCGTGCCCAGGATCCCGGAGATCATCCACGCCTGGGGTTATTTCATCCTGCTCATCGCCGCCGGGGCCGTCGTCGCCGTGTCCTAAGGTGGGATGTCACCGCGTGAACCCTGGGCCGCAGTATCGTTGCGTGGGGCCTGAGCTTGTGCCGGGGCGCGGCGCCGAGGGGGCCGCTTATCATCGACGGGCTACTCTATACTCTGCTCCCGCGACGGTAAGTGGGCCGCTCGATGAAGCTGCAAAGCCCGACCTACGTGATGAGGCTGTCTGTCCTCAGGTGGCCGGCTCCGGGCTCTACCCGTTCCGGCGGCGATCGCGCAGCACGGTGGGCAAGCCGAAGTAGATGGGTGGCCGCGCGGAGACATTCGGCGGGCGGGCAGAGGTTCCGCTGCCATCAGACCCTGTGCCATCAGATCCTGTGCCATCAGACCCTGTGTCACCAGATCCTGTGTCACTCGTATCGCTGAGCGCCCAGGCGCTCTCCCAGCTGATGAGTTCCCCGGCGTGGCAGACGGGATCCCCGCCTCCATAGGGCGGTTCGGCCCATAGCCACAGGTTGACTCCGTATTCGATGAGGGTGAATTTCGCATCCCGGTCCCGGGCCGTGCTCTCCTTGACCAGTCCAGATCGTACCCGCGCCGAGGCGGTCTCGAGTTGCGTCCACCCGTCCTGTCGGTGGGGGAGGAAGATCCACGTCCCCGCGGGAACCTGTTCGGGCACAACCGCCTCGGCGGTGATGATCTCGATGAACTCATCTCCAGCACCGGAATCGGCCACTGTGAACGCGCCGTCACTGTCGAGGAGGTCGGGGAAGCAGGCCAGGGCCACCTCAGCGGTGGGGGAGACGATGAGGATATGGGCAGCCTCAGCGCGAACGTCGTCGAGGCTCAAGCAGGTGAACGAGTCTGCGCGCATCGTGGCGAGTACCTGGAGCCAGTGACCGGGAACCGGGACCTCTGTGACCAGGCGCGAGGTCTGTGGGCGCTCGGAATCGTGTCGCATGACTGGCCGTCCCTTCTGTCGCCGCTGATAACGAATTCGTCTCTATCTCCCCGCAAGTCCTGCTACGGGCACGATTCAGTCATATCATTTCCTTAGTGGATCGGGGGCCGGCAGCATTGCCGGTCACGGTCCACGACCACGTTCTCACCCTTGTTCACGACTGGACACCCATGCGCTTCTCCTCCTTCCTCAACCATGCCACGAATCGCCTGTGGGCAGGCGTGGTCTTCGCTCTCATCACGGTCCTCGGCCTCGCTCTGCTCTCCGCCTGCGCCGACGGTGGCGACGTCGAGGTCAGCGCCCATGATGCATCCTGGACCTTGGAATCAAGCCCACCGACTGCAGCGACGGCCGAACCCGAGGCCGAGACTGAGGCCACGACACCCAGTGAGTCCAGCGAGGACGAGGATACGTCAGAGGAGACCGAACAAGGCCGGGCCGGCGGATCGACTCCGGGTACAGCTCTGGCGATGCTGGACGAACTGGCGGTCAAGGGGCGGGCTCCGAAGACCGGCTACGACGCAGACCTCTTCTCATGGCGTTCGGACGCTGACCACAATGGCTGCGACACCCGCAACGACGTGCTGCGCCGCGACCTGCGCGACATCACCCTCAAGGCGGGGTCGAAGGGCTGCGTCGTCATCGCCGGTGACCTCAGTGATCAGTACAAGGGTGAGACTTACGCCTTCGACCGGAGTCCGAACAACATCGACATCGACCACATCGTCGCCCGGTCCAACGCCTGGCAGACCGGTGCCGCGACGTTCGACGAGGACACTCTCAAAGATCTCGGCAACGACCCGCTCAACCTGTTGGCCGTGAGCTCGAGCCTCAACCGGCAGAAGGGCGATGGCGACGCCGCGACCTGGTTGCCACCGGCCAAGAGCTACCGATGCGAATACGTCTCCCGTCAGATCGCGATCAAGCACAAGTACGACCTGTGGGTGGTCAAGGCGGAGAAGACCGCGATGAAGCGAGTGCTCGGCGCGTGCAATAACCAGCCCGCGTTCACGAAGAATGTCGCCTGGCCGGACCCGGGCGAGGGCGACAACGTGACGACGGCGAAGGAGCAGCCGAGTTCGAAGAAGAAGACCAACTCCGGGTCGGGGCCGAAGTCGTCAGAGTCGGGGACGGGATCGTCCGGTTCCGTCTTCTACAAGAACTGCACCGCGGCCCGTGACGCCGGTGCTGCACCCGTTCGCCGAGGTGACCCGGGGTATGCGTCTCATCTCGACCGTGACGGCGATGGCGTCGGCTGCGAATAGTCGCCGAGGCGGCTGATCTCCCATGTTTGCGGGCCGTTTCATTTTCAACAGATAACGAATCGATGAACGAATGGGTGGAAGTGACCATTATTGGGACAACCTGCCCTAACATTTCAAGCGTGCCCATTTCGATGATCTCCGCAGTCGCTGCTCGCAGCACTCGAATTCGGGCAGTGTCCCTTCCTGTCATAATTGTCTTCACGTTGCTCTCCGGGTGCGCGGGCGGCAGCGTGACCCAGGTCGCCGGAAGCGAAGTCGCGTGGTCGACCGGCGGGGGAGGCTCCGCGGATTCCGACCCGGTGCCCTCACGACCTGCAGCCTCGGCAGCGCCTGCCTCCCGACCTCGACCGCACGATGCCCCGGAGGCGCCCGCGAATTCGGGCCCTGACGTCTCGGCACAGAACGAGGCGAAGCCTGCAGCCGACGGCGAAGACGGCAGCGATTCTTCACAGCGCAGCGTCAGCACCGCGGACCTGGGCGCGGCACGGTCGATGCTCGAAGAGCTTGCGGTCAAGGTCAAAGAGCACAGGACCGGTTGCGACTCGGATCTCTTCGACTGGGCTTCAGATGTCGATGACAACGGCTGCGATACTCACAACGATGCGCTCAGGCGCGACCTCAAGGATCTTGAGATCGAGGCGGGGACGAATGGGTGTGTTGTTGCAGCCGGTGATCTCGACGACGACTACCTTGGTGAGTCGTCTGCCTTCGAGCGCGGATCCGCCAATCTCGGCATCGATCTCATCGTCTCCGGTTCCAACGCCTGGCAGACCGGAGCCTCATCCATGTCCGTAGATGAACTGCAGGAGTTCGGCAACGACCCGCTCAATCTGCTGACCGTGAGCGCGAAAGTCATTCGGCAGAAAAGCAGTGGGGACGCAGCCGCCTGGCTGCCGCCGAACGAGGACTTCCACTGCGAATACGTATCCAGGCAGATCGCGGTCAAGCACAAGTACGGACTGTGGGTGGCCGCTGCTGAGAAGGATGCCATGGAGGCCGCGCTCGACACGTGTGCGGATCAGCCTGCCTTCACCAAGGCAGTGGCCTGGCCGGAACCGGGCGAGGGTGAGAGCGTGAAGGCCGAGTCCGCAACGACTCCGACCGATGGCGACGCAGATGGCTCGACCGGAGACTCGTCGACCGCCGCACCGAAAGATTAGGCCGCGAACAGTCGCCGAGGCGGTCGCTGAGCGGGCTGCGGCCACTGACCCGAGCAGGTTGCAGACCATGCCATCGTGGACCATGCCGATCGGATTTCCACCCGAGTGTCGACGATGGGCGCATTGCCAGCTGCGCATGGCCGACGGCACATCGCCAGCGGCGGGCTGACTCAGGAGAAGAGGGTGATCCCGAAGATCGCGAACACGACGAGGTGGGCCGCACCATGGACAGCTGTGACCCTCTTCGCCGCGAACGTCGTCACCGACAGCAGCAGGGTGAGGGCGAACAGAAGCAGATTCGCCGGAGATTCGGCGAGCACGATCGGCTGATCGGTGAGCAACCCGATGAGCAGCACGGTCGGAATCGTCAACCCTACCGTTGACACCTGCGCACCGTGGCACAGATTGCTCACCCGCTGAATCTCGCCCTGCCACGCCGCTCTCACCGAGGTGATCGTCTCCGGAAGGAAGACGATGAGCGCGATGACGACACCGGACAGTGCCATAGGAGCGCCGAGGCGGCCTAAGCCGTCGTCGAGCAGCGACGCCATATCGTGGGAGAGCAGGACGATGGGCGTGACTGTGGCGATGAGCAGTGCCAGGCGCACGATGATCTCGGTTCGGTGAGTGGAGATGACCTCACCGATGCTCTGCTTCGGTGCATTCTCTACGGTGGTCGAAGCGGACTCAAGGGCCGCCTCGGCGGGCTGGGCCAATCGCGGATCGATCTCATGGAAGTCGGCGGCCTGAGCGCCCATCTGACGGAAAAGGAAGAAGGCGTAGATGCCGATCGTGATGACGATGATCGGGATCTCCTGCCACTCCTCGTAGCTGCCGTTCGAACCGATGAGTGCGGGCAGAGCGAAGGCGAGGGCGGCGAGGACGATGATGAGCGACAGATACGTCGAGACACCCGTGCGGTTATGGGCGAGGCTGCCGTGTTTGAGCCCGGCCACCAGCAGGCACAGTCCGATGACGGCATTGAGGATGATCATCGACACGGCCATGACCGAGTCCCGGGCGATCGTGGCATGCTCGCCGGGTCCCAGAAGGACTGCGGCGATGAGCACCACTTCGATGAGCACGATCGAGAGCGTGAGGACGAGGGAACCATAGGGATCGCCGAGGCGGCGGGCCAGGTGCTCGGCCTCGTGCACGACGCCGAAGGCACAGACGAGGATGACGCCGACGATGATGATCAGTGCGGTGACGAGAAGTGGGCCCGGAACAGGTGGAGTCAACAGTGGGCCTACGAAGAGGAGCGCAACGAAGGCACCCCAGCCGAGGATGAGGCGAAGGATTGCGGTGGGAGTGAGAATGCTGCGAATGGCGGCAGTCATGACGGGCGTTCCTGTTCTTCGAGGCCGTCCTCATCGTGACTGAGCGCGTTCGGGTCGTCCCGATCGTTTCTAGCTGCTGTTGCTCACTTCTCAGGATATCGAGGTCGCTGCACGAGGGGCAAACACGTCGGCCCGTCCTCGGACTGAATCCCTCACGCGGTGATCACGAGACGATCGTGGCGTCGATGAGCACTGGGCCAGAGGCATCGAGTGCCTCCCGATAGGCGGCGGCGAACTCGGCGCGGTTCGACGTCTGCTTGGCGGGGACCCCGTAGCCCTGGGCCAGCGAGACGAAGTCGATGCCGCCCAGAGCCAACCCGGGAACCTTCGGCACACCCATGCGCTGGGCGAAGCCGGCCAGGGCGCCGTAGCCGGAGTTGTTGACGATGACGAACACGGTTCGCGTCTGCAGTTGGGCCGCGGTGTACAGCGCGGTGATGCCATAGTTCGCCGAGCCGTCACCGACGGTCGCCACGATCGTCTTCTCCGGTGCCCCGATCGACATCCCGACGGCAACGGGAAGACCGAAGCCCAGACCGCCTGAGGCAGGGAAGGCGTACATTCCGGGCCTGTCGATGGCGACTCGCTCGAGGTAGTCGAGATCCAAGGTGGTGGTCTCATTGACGTAGGACACCGAGTCATCGACGTGCTCGTTGAGCACCTCGAGAACTTCTCCGCCGGTCATTCCCTCCGCCGAGGTGGGGGCCGGGCTCATGATCCGGCAGCCGCGCTCGCCGCGACGCGTACCGCGATCGGTGATCTGTGCCGCAAGGGTCACAGCGGTGCTGGCGACATCGGTGATGACGGCCTTGCCGAACGGTGCCCGAGTGGCCTCGCGCGGGTCCTGGGTGATCTGGATGACCTCGGTGCCAGGGCTCAGATAGTTCGAGGGCTCCCAACGGTGATATCTGAACACTGCGGCCCCCAGCACCAGGACGACATCATGGTCGGCCAGTTGGTCACGCACGGACTGGATCCCGGGGACCAGGACTCCCTCGAAGTTCGGATGGGTCGTCGGGAAGGGACTGCGGGTGGGGGAGGGCGCAATATATACAGAGGCGTCGAGCTTCTCCGCCAGCGACGTCACTGCCTCCATGACTTTCGGATCTGTGACAGCGGCAGCATCGACCTGGGGGCCAACGACGAGGGCGGGACGCTTCGCCCCATCAAGCGAGGCGAGCAGCTCCCGTTCAAGATCTGGATCGAGACCGCGCCCGGTCGACACCGATCGTGCCGGCAGCAGGTCATCATCGTCGAGAGCCTCTTCATCCCAATCGTCCAAGGGCACCGACACATAGACGGGCCCACTTGGCTGGGTGACTGCCTCGAACGCGGCCTGGGACAGAGTCCGGGGAACGTCTGCGGCGGACAACGGCTCATGGGAGTACTTCACCAGCGGCGTCGGAAGTGCGGCGGCATCCGCGCTGGCCAGCATGGTCTCCTGGCCGACCGTCCGGCGGACCTGTTGGCCGGCGAGGATGACCAGCGGAACGTGGCCGTAATGGGCGTTGGTCAGCGCTCCCATCCCGTTGCCGGAGCCGGACGCGGCATGCAGGTTGACCAGGACCGGGCGTCCTGTGACACGTGAGAAACCTTCGGCCATGCCGACGACGACCTGCTCATGCAGTCCGAGGATGAAGCGGAAGTCATCACCGAGTCCCGCGAGGAATGGCAGTTCGTTCGATCCGGGGTTGCCGAATATCGTCGTCATTCCGTGGGCGCGGAAGACATCCAGGCTTGCCTGAAGGACAGTCGTACCAGTCGTGGTCATTGACCTCTCTGCTTTCGTCCGGGGAGGGGTGAGTGCGATGATACTCAGAACCGAAGTGATCCTATTTCGGAGCGTACCCCGGTCCGGTGCGGGCCGGCGAAGTCCTCCATCACCCGGGCGAAGACTGCCGGTCGGTCACAGCCTCATGCAGGCCGCATCAGGCAGGGGAGAGGAACGCGGCGATGCGCTCCAGGGTCTGGCCCGCCAGCGAGTAATAGGACCAGATGCCTCGCTTCTCCCGGTGGAGGACGCCTGCGTCGACGAGGATCTTCAGGTGGTGCGAGACCGTGGGCTGACCCAGTCCGACCGGATCGATGAGGTCACACGCGCAGGCTTCATTGCCCTCGTGGGCGGCGACCAGGGAGACCAGGCGCAGACGTGTCGGGTCGGCGAGTGCCTTGAGTATCTTGGCAAAATCCTGGGCTTGACCCTGGTCCAGGGGTTCGGCAGTCAGTGTCGTGCAGCAGGCCGCCGAGGCGGGTGCGGGCAATATCTGTTCAGTGGTCACTTCTCCATTATGCCCATACATTGACAGTTGTCGATATGTGATGCTTAGATGCATATCGATCACCTTCGATGTTTGTGGCTGAGCGACCTCAGGCATGAGCAGATTCGTCCCAGGAGCACGATGAGCACACCAGCGACCGCCACCACCACCGAGCCGGGCCAGGCCAAGCTGTCGACGTTGGACCGTTTTCTGCCGGTGTGGATCATCGCAGCGATGATCACCGGGTTGCTGCTGGGCCGCCTCGTGCCAGGACGCGCAGCCGCTCTCGACTCGGTGAAGGTCGCCGATGTGTCATTGCCGATTGCCCTGGGGCTGCTGGTGATGATGTATCCGGTGCTGGCCAAGGTCCGCTACAACGAGACCGGGCGCGTGCTCGCCGATAAGAAGCTGATGATCACGTCTCTGCTCATCAACTGGCTGGCCGCCCCTGCCTTCATGTTCGCCCTCGCCTGGATCTTCCTCCCCGACCTTCCGGAGTATCGGACGGGACTGATCATCGTCGGCCTTGCTCGCTGCATTGCCATGGTCCTGATCTGGAACGATCTCGCCTGCGGTGACCGCGAGGCCGCTGCCGTCCTCGTCGCTATCAACTCGGTCTTCCAGGTCCTCGCCTTCGGTCTCCTCGGCTGGTTCTACCTGCAGTGGCTGCCGAACCTCCTCGGACTGCCGACGACGAGTGGCGAATTCTCCTTCTGGGCGATCACGCTGAGCGTGCTCGTCTTTCTCGGCATCCCGTTGTTGGCAGGTTTCCTTACTCGCACCATCGGTGAGAAGACCAAGGGGCGGACCTGGTACGAAGACCGGTTCCTGCCGAAGATCGGACCCTTTGCGCTCTACGGGCTGCTGTTCACCATCGTCTTGCTCTTCGCCCTCCAGGGCGATGAGATCACCTCGAATCCCCTGAACGTCGCCCGCATCGCCCTGCCGCTTCTCATCTACTTCACCGTCGTCTTCGCAGTCGGCATGATTGTGGGCCGTGGACTGAAGCTGGGATATGAGAAGACGACCACCCTGGCCTTCACCGCCGCCGGCAACAACTTCGAACTCGCGATCGCCGTGGCGATCGGCACCTACGGAGTTGCCTCCGGACAGGCCCTGGCCGGAGTCGTCGGCCCGCTCATCGAGGTCCCCATCCTCGTCGCCCTCGTCTACGTGGCCCTGTGGTCACGACGCCGCTTCTTCCCCGAGTACGCCGGGCATCAGACGCATGCGAAACGACAGGAGTCGCAGACATGACAACAGTCGAACACAGGCCCACCGTCCTCTTCGTCTGCGTCCACAATGCCGGCCGGTCGCAGATGGCCGCCGGGTTCCTCCGTGAGCTCGGAGGTGAGAGAGTCGAGGTCCGCTCCGCCGGCAGCGCACCGGGGAACATGCTCAACCCCACCGCCGCCGAGGCGATGGCCGAGGTCGGTATCGACATCACCGACCAGCATCCGACGATTCTCACCCCGGACACGGTCAAGACCTCGGATGTGGTGATCACCATGGGCTGCGGCGACGCCTGCCCCATCTTCCCCGGCAAACGCTACGAAGACTGGGCGCTTGAGGACCCCGCGGGGCAGGGCATTGAGGCGGTGCGGGACATCCGCGACGATATCCGCGCCCGAATCCACGAGCTGCTCACCAGTTTGTCCGTTGCCACCAATCCCAACGCCTCCACAACTTCCGCAGAGGATGCCTCATGACTGAGTCCACACCACTGTCCGAACTTCCGGTTGCCATCATCGGTGCCGGCCCGGTCGGTCTGGCTGCCGCCGCACACGTCATCGCTCGCGACATGGTACCGCTCGTCTTCGAATCAGGCACGACACCAGCTGCGGCTGTCAGCGCGTGGGGCCACATCGGTCTCTTCTCGCCGTGGAAGTACAACATCGACCACGCTGCACGAGCACTGCTCGAGCCGACAGGCTGGGTGGAACCCGAAGCAGACCACCTGCCCACCGGGGTCGAACTCGTCGCAGAGTATCTTGCCCCATTGGCTGCGACGCCGCAGTTGAGCAACGCGATTCACACGCAGACACGGGTCATCGCCGTCAGCCGCGTCGGCAAAGACCGCACGCGCACACCAGGCCGCGGCGACACCCCATTCCTCGTCCGCACCCGGAACGAGCGCGGAGAGATTGAGGATCACTTCGTTCGTGCCGTCATCGACACCTCAGGCACCTGGGAGACCCCGAACCCGCTGGGTCAGGCAGGGCTGCCGGCCATCGGTGAACCCGCAGCCCGAGAGGCAGGGCTCGTGACCTCACCGTTGCCCGACGTCCTCGGCCGGGACCGGGCACAGTTCGCAGGCCGCCACACGCTTGTCGTGGGAGCCGGTCACTCGGCGGCCAACACTCTGCTGGCCTTGGGAGATCTGTGCGAGGCCGAACCGGGTACCCGCATCAGCTGGGCCATCCGCGGTTCCGATCCCGGAAGTGTCTACGGTGGTGGCGACCAGGACGGACTCCCAGCGCGCGGCGCACTCGGCACCCGACTGCGCCACCTCGTCGAGGCCGGACACATAGAGGTGCACACCTCGGTGACGATCACGAACGTCGCCATTACGAACGTGGCCAGCGCCACCCCGACCGGCACCTCGGCGACTCACACCACGAGCGAACTCACGGTCACTGGCACCACCCCCGCGGGCACAGTCTCCCTCGACGTTGACCGGGTTGTTCCGACCACAGGGTTCCGGCCCGATCTCAGCTTCCTCCGCGAGATCCGACTCGACCTCGATCCGATTGTCGAGGCGCCAACAGGGCTGGGACCGCTCATCGACCCGGAATACCACAGCTGCGGCACCGTCGAACCGCATGGGGCCCGCCTCCTGGCTCACCCGGAGAAGGACTTCTACATCGCCGGCATGAAATCCTATGGACGCGCGCCGACGTTCCTCATGGCCACCGGTTACGAACAGGTCCGCTCGATCGTCGCCGCCATCGCCGGCGATCAGGCGGCTGCCGACAAGGTCGAGCTCGAGCTCCCCGAGACTGGGGTGTGTTCGTCTGACATTGGTTCGTCCTGTGATGGACCATCGGTCGCCACGGTGACTGCCGACAGCAGTGGGTGCTGTGCGCCGGCACCCACGGGTGAAGCTGCCGAGCCGGAATCGTGCTGCGAGCCAGCACCCTGAGGCTGGGGGAGTCAGCTCTGCCCGGCCTTCTGTGCACCGGTGACCGCTGAGCTGCCCAGGTCTCCCTTCGGCAGTGACTCCTGAGACGTCAGTGCCTGGGTCCAGGCATCTGTCGAAGAGACTGCGGCCCAGTTCGAATGCAGAACTGCCATCAGCGTTGTGTGCACGGTCTTGGCATCGGCGAAGCCGGCATCGTTGGCGATGCTGATGGCGCCGGTCGCATCGGAGAGCACCTCCGTGGTGAAGCCCAGAACCTCAGCCTGGGCCGCCGAGGAGAGGATGCAGTTATTCGTCATGTAGCCGACCAGCGTCACGGTGTCGACGTCCTTCTCCCGCAGCCACGCTTCCAGATCGGTGTCTGCGTAGACGGAGCCGTACTCTTTGACCACTGACTGCCAGGACTCGCTCCGACGGCTTTCGACCTCGGGGTGGAGTGCGAAGCCGGGCTGGTCCGGGTTGAAGACTGGGGCGTCGGTGCCCATAGTGTGCTGGATGACGGCGATCGGGATGTCGGCGGCAACGGCGGCGTCGATGGCGGCGGTGATCTTCGGCAGTGACTGATCATGGTTCGGGTACTGGATCTCCAGCGGGCCGTCGAAGTACTGCTGCTGCACATCGACGAGGACGAGGGCACGGCGGGCGGTAGTCATAGCGAATCTCCAAGGTGTCGTGAGTCAGGATGTGGCGCGGATGGGCACCACCTCTTCAGTGTGCGGGTGGTGGCCGAGTGCTGCCAGTAGCACAAATGCTCATCTACGATGGAATTACGCCAATCCTCAGGAGTCCGCCGTGCGCATCGCGATCTACGCCTTCACCGGCATCACCATGTTCCACCTGTCGGTTCCGCAGATGGTCTTCGACGAGGTCGCTCGGCAGGGTCTTGGCCCATGGGAGACCGTCCTGTTCTCCGACGACGCCGGCCCGATCACAACGGCGGAGGGGTATCAGATCACCGGACTGAGTGGACCAGACGCGGCATCCGGCGCCGAGGTTGTCGTCGTTCCGTCCTGGTACGACGATGGCCGCCCGGCTGATCGTCCCCTGCGACAGCTGCTCGTTGAGAGCCATGACCGGGGTGCGAGCATCGCCGGGCTGTGTCTGGGCACGTTCCCTATCGCAGACGCGGGCCTGCTCGCCGGGCGTCGGGCGGTGACGCACTGGCAGGGGTTCGCTGAGCTCACCCAGAGGCACCCGGATCTGGAGATCGACGATTCGGTCCTCTACATCGATCACGGCGATGTCATCACCTCCGCCGGCACCGCCTCGGCGTTGGATGCCTGCCTTCATATGGTCCGGACTCGACTAGGTGCTGTCGCTGCCAACCAGGTCGCCCGCAGCCTCGTCATCGCACCGCACCGCGATGGGGGCCAGGCGCAGTACATCCAGCGTCCCCTGCCCGAGCACGCCGATGACGATCCGATTTCGCGGGTGCTCGACTGGGCGGTGCACCACCTCGACGAATCACTGTCGGTCGAGCGCCTGGCCGGCGTCGCGCACATGAGTGTGCGGACATTCATCCGCACGTTTCGGTCCTCAACGGGGGCTACGCCTGCTTCGTGGGTGCGGATGCGCCGCCTCGATGAGGCCCGGCGAGCGCTGGAGACCACGCATCTTTCAATCGATCAGATCGCCGCGAATTGCGGGTTCGGCAGTGTTGTCACCCTGCGGCAGAACTTCACTGCAGCCTTCAAGACGACACCCTCGGAGTATCGGCGCCGGTTCGAAGCGCAGCCTGAGCTCAGAACCCGTAGGCGGCGTCCTTCGCCCCCCGGATCGAGGCGTAGGTCCGTGTGAGCACGAGAGTGTCTTCGACTAGCCTGTCGAGGCGGGCGATGACATCGTTGTTGACGATCTGATTGCGCAGCAGGTCCTTCTCCTCGATGAACACATAGGGCTGCACGACCTGGGCCTTCATGTAGGTCAGGATCGGCTGGAGCTGCTGTTGGGGGATGAGGTAGTGCTTGGCTGAGCCTGCGGTCGCGACCATTGCCACGATCTTGTCGCGGAACGCATTGACTGGCAGCAGGTCGAAGATGTTCTTCAGCGCCGCCGGAATTGAGGCCTGGAAGATCGGAGTGCCGATGATGATCGCGTCGGCGTCCATGAGGGCACGGGTGACACGACCGGTGTCGCCGGTGTACTCGGTGAAATTGCGGCCGTCGCTGAAGACCATGTCGACCTCGGCGAGGTCGATGAGCGTGGCCTCGATGTCCGGGTCCTGGGCCATCACCGTCTGCGTGACGTGTTCCATGACGGTTCGAGTCTTCGTACCGACGTTCGAGCCGGAGATGGCGACGAGCTTCATCGAGCGACCTCCTCGGCGATGCGCTGATTCGAATGCTCGCTCAACGCGGTGTACTTCTTCACGGCCGGGATGATCTCGGAGCCGATGGTCTCGATCTGCTTCATCACCTGCTCATAGGGCATGCCGCCGAAGTCCATCTGTCCTAAGTAGCGCTGATGGCCGAAGACCTCGTGCTGATGAAGGATCTTCTCGACGATCTGCTGCGGGCTGCCGAGGTTGACGATGCTGTGGGGATCCACGGCCTGAGCGAAGAGCTGCTTGGGCATTCCCTGCCCATTCGTGTGCTTCATCCCTTCATTGATGTATGGGTAGAGCCCGCGCAGCGCCTCCTGCGAGGTTGCGGCGACGTGGAAGAAGCCTGCGGTTGCAATCGGCAGTGTTGCGGGATCGATGCCCCGGTGACGTGCCGCTTCACGGTAGGCGTCAACCGTTGGCTTGAATGACGAGGTGGTCCCACCCAGGTGCGCCATGACCATGGGCACTCCGGCCAGGCCCGCCTTGATCGCACTCGTCGGGGCACCGCCCACAGCTCGCCAGATCGGAAGCGGGTCCTGTGCGGGGCGGGGCAACACCTCGGCGTCATTCAGCGGTGCACGGAACTGTCCTCTCCAGGTGACCTTCTGCTCCCGATTGATCCGGTTGAGCAGCTCGAACTTCTCCTCGAACAGCTCCTCGTAATCGCGCAGGTCATAGCCAAGCAGCTCGAACAGGCCGATCCGTGAGGCGCGGCCGGCGACGAGTTCGGCACGGCCTTCGGAGATGTGATCGATCGTGGAGAAGTTCTCGAACACCCGCACCGGGTCCGAGGTGCTCAGGATCGTGGAGGTGCTGCCGATGCGAATCGTGTTCGTCGCCTGGGCGATCGCACCGAGGATGACGGCGTGAGCCTGCGAGGCGAAGTACTCCTGGTGGCTTTCGCCGACGCTGAAGAAGTCGAAGCCGGCCTCCTCGGCTGCCTGCGCATAGCCGATGAACTCGCGGATGCGCTCGCCCGCACCGACTCGAGAGCCATCGGCTGGGTTGGGCAGATGATCGCCGAGGCTGTACATCCCGAACTGCAGGCCCTGACCGGTGTTGAAGCCGAGGTGGTCCATCAGGTTCGGCGCCTCGGGCTGATTGGTGGATTCGCTCATTCTTGCTCCTCGTCGACAGGCTTTCGAAAGTATCGTTTGCCATGTCAACTGACGAGGGTCGAGAAAAATTCCCTAGGGCTGTTCCTCGTCGTTTCTTCGCTCGATGCTGTGTTCGTAGAGCTTCTTCATCAGCCTGTGCAGCTGAGTCTTCTCGTCTTCATCAAGGACCTCGTCGAAGAGTGCAGCCTGAAAGTCCAGCTGAGCGGGATAGGCCTCGTCGACCAGGCGTCTGCCCGCCTGGGTCAAGGAGATGTGCTTCGTCTTCCAGCTCTGTTCACGCGTGATGAGTCCTTCTCGTTCGAGACGGGAGACCATTCGCGAGATGCCTCCGTCGCTGACTGTCAGTCCCTTGGCGAGATCCGACTGTGTCACCGGTTCGAACGCGCGGATGTGGCTCAGGGCCTCGAACTGGGCGATTGTGAGGTCGAACCTCTGGAGATGGGTGTTCGACATCTGATTGCTGTTCTGGACGAAGCGCGCCATGCGCAGCCAGATGAGCGTGCTCAGCGACAGCTTCTCCATCGCTTCTCCTTCGCCTCAACCATTCCCGCTGTGATCTGAACCATCCTCACTGTAATGGGTATCTGGTGAACGCATCGGCTCGGCGACGTACGATGGCATCGTGAGCAGTGAAACGAACACAACAGCAGGCGCCCAGACGGCAAGCCAGACCGACGACCTCCTCGGCGCGGGACGATCTGCCGCTGTCATCATCGCCTCCACCTCGGCGGCCAGGGGAGAAGCGGCCGATACCACCGGTCCGATCCTCGTCGACTGGCTGCGCACGCGCGGATACGAGACTTCTGATGCCATTGTCGTCCGCGACGGTGAACCCGTCGGTCAAGCACTGCACTCCCTCCTTATCGACACTCCTGAGAACGAACGCCCACGCATCATCGTCACCAGCGGTGGCACAGGTCTGGCGCCGGACGATCGGACCCCGGAATTCACGGCAGAACTCCTCGAACGCCAATCTCCAGGGCTCATCTACGCAATGTGGCGCAAGGGACTGGAAGCAACCACCTCGGCGGTGATGAGCCGCGGAGTCGCCGGTGTGCGCGGGCGCAGCTTCGTCATCAACTTCCCCGGCTCGAAGGGCGGCGTCAAGGACGGCATCACGGTCATCGACGAACTCCTCGAACACATCCAGACCTCAATCGAGGACACCACCGACCACGGACCACGGGTCTGATCAGCATGGTCCAGCGCCGAGCCGTCCGGGCCCGAGTCCACAAATTCGATGTCACCGGTGAGATCTCCGCCGGCCCCGATTCGCTGGCCGGTGAGGAGCCGCTGGAGGTCCGCCTCGACGGTGAGCAGTTCTCCGTCACGATGCGCACCCCCGGCAACGACGTCGAACTCGTCGCCGGCTATCTCCTGTCCGAGGCGGTCATCACCTCGATGGACGACATCGAGGAGATCGACTTCTCCGCCGGACTCGCCTCCGATGGGTCGCGGAACTACAACGTCGCGGCTGTGCGACTACGACCCGGGACCTGGAGCGCCGAGGCGGCCCCCGCCCGATCCGTCTACACCTCGTCCTCGTGTGGGATCTGTGGCACCGCGGCGATCGACGCGGTGACGAAGACCTCCGCCTACCCGTTGATTCCGGCATCCTTCCCCGTCGACCTGGACGAAGAGTTCCGGTTCCCGCCGCTGCTCTCCGCTGCCCGGATCGGTGAACTCCCCGACCGGCTGCGCACCCAGCAGGACGTCTTCGACAAGACCGGGGGAGTCCACGCTGCAGCGCTCTTCGCAGTCGGCGATGACCCGAACGCCGAGCCCGAGCTGCTCATCGGTCGTGAAGACGTCGGTCGCCACAACGCCGTCGACAAGGTCATCGGCTGGGCCATGGCCAACAGGGGACTGCCGCTGACCCGCACGGTCCTCCAAGTCTCGGCACGGGCTTCGTTCGAACTCGTGCAGAAATCCGCGATGGCAGGCATCCCCATGATGTCGGCCGTCAGCGCACCCTCGGCGCTCGCCGTTGACCATGGCAAGAGCCTGGGTGTCAGCGTCATCGGTTTCAACCGCAGGGGTCGTTTCAACGCGTACTCCTACCCGGAGCGCATCGCCTAACAGCACCGACCCACCAACACCGTCGCGCTTGGCTGATCGATCTGCAGACCGGTCGCTCTGCTCCCACTTCCCACCTCGGTGCTAGATTCGGTGGAATGGGAATCGATGACGATCGCAGCGCGCACACCTCCGGACTCTCGCTTGCCCAGGCACAGGCGGAATGGGACGTCGACCGCACCTTCCTCGACTCCTGCTCATACGGGCCACCTCCTCGGCGTGGGTGGGACGCGATGCAGGCGTCGCTCGAACAATGGCGACGCGGCAGCCGACCCTGGCAGACCTGGGCGGAATCCGTCCAGACCTCTCGCGAGCTCTTCGCGCAGTTGGTCGGTGCCGATGCGGACTGGGTGTCCACGGGTGCGGCCGTCTCCCAACTGCTCGCCCCGATCGCTGCGGCACTTCCTGACGGCGCCGAGGTCCTCGTCCCCGACATCGAGTTCACCTCCGGGGTCTACCCGTTCGCCGTCCACGCGGACCGCGGGGTGCGCGTTCGCACCGCACCGCTGCACTCCCTCGCCGAGTCCATCGATGAGTCAACAGCACTCGTGTCGTTCTCGGCTGCCCAGTCGGCAACCGGGGAAGTGGCCGACATTCCGGCGATCACGGCACGTGCACACGAGGTGGGGGCACTGACCGTCCTCGATGGCACGCAGGCCGCCGGGTGGCTGCCGCTGAATGCTGCCGAGGTCGATTTCCTTGCCGTCGCCGCCTACAAATGGCTGTGCGCTCCACGTGGCTCGGCCTTCCTCACGATGCGCCCTCTGACTTGTCGAGGCACGGGCGAGGCGAGCTCGCAGCGACAGGCCGAGTTCGCTGCGCGACTGAAACCACTCGCAGCAGGCTGGTTCGCGGGTGGGAGCGGGGCGAGTTTCGGCATGCCGATGCGCCTGGCTGACAGCGCCCGCGCCTTCGCCATCTCCCCGGCCTGGCACAGCTGGGTGGGGACGGCGCCCGCGCTCGAGCTTCTGCTTGCCGTCGGTGTCGATCGGATCCATGACCACGACGTGGCCTTGGCCAATGCCTTCCGGGCGGGACTGGGGCTTGAAGCGTCGAACTCTGCGATCGTGTCGATCGGGGTTGCTGATGCGGCTCCGTCACGACTCGAGGAGGCCGGGATCAGATTCTCTATGACCGATGGGCGGGCACGGTTCGGCTTCCACATCTACAACGACGAGGACGACGTCAGTACAGCGGTCGAAGCGCTGCACGGACTGACATGAGCGATTCCATGCCGACAGGAGGCAGACACCACAAGGCGAAGAGCCGACCTCAGCGAGAGCCGGGACGCGGGCTGCTGAGCGTCCTCATCGGTGCCGTCGGTGCTGGGCCGCTGCTGCTCTACGGGCTGAGCGCGACGAGCGATCGGATCATCTCCGACCTCGGCATCTCTGAAGCACATTTCGGGCTGCTCGCCACCGTCTGCTTCGGGTGCGCCGCGATCGGCAATGCGACCTTGGGCCGTGTCGCCGACCGTCGGTCCGACCTGCTGCTGGTGATGGCGGTCTTCGGGCTCGCAGCTGCGAGTTTCGTGCTGGTGACGGTGCCGGCCGGGTTCGGGATGCTGCTCGTCGCCGCCGGCGTCGCCGGAGTCGCTCAGTCCTTCCCGAATGGTGTGACGAACCGGATTCTGCTCGAACGCGTTCCTGAATCGAAGCGGATCGGCTGGGTCGGCATCAAACAGTCCGGAGTCCAAGTCAGTCAGCTGGTCTCCAGCCTTGCCTTCCCAGTCCTCGCGGTGGCCATGGGGTGGCGGGGTGCGGCCCTGCTCATCACCGTCATCCCGCTCGTCCTCATGGCGATGGCCTGGCATTCCCTGCGATCCACCCCGCTGCTGGTGTCTGCTGCCGTGTCGGATTCCGATAGCGTCGATGCAGAGACCGATAGCGCCGAGGTGGCTGCTGGCACAGGTGTGCGACCTCCGCAATCCCCGAAATCCGCAGGGCATCCGGGCATGGTGTGGGCATTGGCGGCGTTCGGTCTGCTCAACGGGATCGGCGTTCAGGCCACGAACGTCTACATGCCGCTCTTCGCCGTGCGTGAGCTGGACTTCTCGCTCGTTCTCGGCGGTGTCACTGCGGCGTTGGCCGGAGTCATCGGTGTGATCGCCCGTGTGAGCTGGGCGAGGCTGATGGCCCGTGGCGCCTCGGGGCTGCGGGTGCTGCTCGTTCTGGCACTCATCGCACTGGCCGGAGCGGCATTGTTCTTCGCCTCAGATATCAGCAGCTGGTCATGGCTGCTCTGGGTTGCGGTCGCGCTGCACGGAATCTCGGCACTCGGCGTCTCCGTGGTGCTCATGAGCGTCCTCATGCGATCGATCCCGCCTGCCTCAATGGCCTCAGCAAGCGGAATGGTCACGGCGGGCATGTTCGCCGGATTCGCTCTGGGGCCCTTGGGCATGGGCCTGCTGATCGGCTCAGACGGCGGGTTCGCTGCCGGGTGGATTGCTGTCGGAGTGGTGTATCTGTTGTGTGCCCTCTTGGCCGCCGTGCTCATCCGGACGACGCGCAGGCGGACGCGGGCCTCGTAGCCGTGGTGCTGCAGCTGCCTCTGAGGGTCGGGAGCCTCAGCGTTGCCCTTCCGCTGATTTTTCGACCACCCGATCCGTAGCCAGCAGAGTCCGGTCACCGGCGCGCAGAGTCCCCAGACCCTGCGAGGTGAAGGCATCTGGAACCGCTACGACACCCGAACCTTCTGCAGGGTAGCCTCGGGCGATGGTGCCGGTGGCTGCGTTGTGGACCCGCAGGGTCTCGCCCTCGCGCAGGTAGATGAGCCCGCCGACGGCGGCTTCCAGGACCACGGACTTCGGCAGAGACACGGGCAGTTCGTTCGTCCCTGCTGCGTCGATGACCGTCAGGCCCTGCGGGTCCCTGGTGATGATCATCTCCGAGTTCGCGTCTCGGGCGATCTCACTGGCGAAGTCATCGAGAATATCGCCCGAGTCTGCCTCGATGACGGGCCCGGATCCGTCCTGCGCATCGAGGTGGATCAGCCCTTCGGTCTGGTCAGGAAATGCTGTGAGCCCGTCGGCGTTCCAATCATGGTCCGACAGTGGAATCTTCCAAGCGGTCTTTCCCTCATCTGACGCGAAGAGCGTGTCCTCGTCAACGCTGAGGATCGTCCCCTGGAACTCGCCGAGGATGCGGGAGTTCGAGGACTCTTCCACGGCTTCGCCGGTGTCAGGATCGAGAGCCACAGCCTCGTCGCCGTCACCGGAGGAGTAGAGGGTCCCAGGTCCCTGCATCGGACCGGGCACCTCTGTCGGGCCCCACCGCTGTTCACCCGATTCGAGGTCATAGGCGCTGGCCGTCACCTCGGTGGTGCAGGTTTCGTCGGAAGCCGAGTCGGTGAGCACCGCCATGGGCTTGCCCTCGCTGTCGATCGTCATGGTGAATCCCGTGCACCCCGTGGGCCGCTGAGTCTGCCACAGGGTGGTGCCTTTGCTGTCAACGGCGCTGAAGTCCAGGCGTTCATCACCGCTGCTCGCAGACAGGAAGACATCGCCGAGGTGCTTGACGTCGAGGTCCCAACCCGGTTCCACGAGCTCGAGGGGCTCAACGATCAGAGGCAGCTGCAGATCGGAGGCGTCGACGGCATCGAGTTCTGTGCCGACCTGTTTCGGTTCGCGTTCCAAGTCGGGCGGCTCTTCAGTTGCAGTGCAGCCGAGGAGTGCCAGTGCTGTGCTCAGGCCAGCGGCCAGTGCGAGAGCGCGTCTCCTGCCCATCAGTGCCTCGACTCGTTCCCGCTGCGTTCGTTCTCACTGCGTTCGTTCCTGCTGCGGCGGCGTTCATGACGGAACCACAGGGCGATCGCGATGACCGCCAACAGGCAGACGACGAGGATGTCGAGCGTGGTCGAGGTCCACGTTCCCGCCCATTCCTGAATCTGGGAAAGGGTGGACGTCGAGACCAGAGACGGTGCCGAGACAAGGCCGTTCGTCATCCAGAACACGATGCCGATGGCGATCATCAGCGCTCCGGTGATCATCGAGACGACGGGCAGCCGACGACCGAAGAAATTGACCGAACCGCCGCGCATGACCGACCTGGCACGCGGTCCCATCCGCGACCACAGGGCCGCGATGATGAACAGCGGAACGACCATGCCGGCCCCGTAGATCGCGAGCATCACGCCGCCGAGGAACACGCTGCCTCTCGTGGCCGCCAGAGTGAGGACTGCGCCGAGGATGGGCCCGGAGCAGACTCCGGCGATCCCGCTGGTGGCACCGAGGAGGAACGTCTTCGTGCCTCCCGTCGCCATTGCGGACTTGGACCTCATGGCGTCGGCACCCGGCAGAACCCTTGCGGGGTCGAATCCGAAGCCGAAGAACTGCACGATGCCGAGGATGATGAGGATCACCGAGGCGACGAGGACGATCGTTCCGCGATGGGCGGTGAAGAGCGCACCCAGGGTTCCTGCTCCCATGCCCAAGGGGATGAGGACGAGCAGCATGCCCACGTAGAAGATTCCACCGTGCAGGAGCAGTCGTGACCCAACCCCCACCGTGGAACCGAAGAAGGCCGGCAGCAGCAGTGCCGCGCAGGGGCTGAGCAGTGCGAGGACTCCGCCGATGAAGGCGCTGAGCAATCCGATGTCCATCAGTTCTGCCCTTCCAGGTTCTGTTCGATGGCGTCGACGAAGACGCTGGTGGGCTGGGCGCCGACATAGGGTTGCCCGTCGAGGATGAACGTCGGAGTCGAGAAGGCACCGAGTTCGGTGCCCATTGCGGCATTCTCCTCGACAGCCTCGGCGGTCTCAGAGGAGTTCATGTCTTCTTCGAACTGGTTCACGTCGAGGCCGATGTCGGCAGCCGCGGATGTCAGAGCTTCGGGGGAGAGGTCTTGCGGTGGCCGTGGTTTGCCCCCGGCGAAGAGCTTCTCGTGGAACTCCCAGTGCTTGTCCTGCAGTGCGGCCGCGTAGGCTGCCTTGGCCGCCTGTTCGGATGCGCGGCCGAAGACGTTGACCTCACGCCATTCGATGCGCAGGTCGCCGGAGTCGGCGTAGTCGAGCATCGTCGGCAGAGTGTCCTGAGACCAGGCAGCACAGTAGGGGCACTGGTAGTCGGAGAAGACGACGAGAGTGACCGGAGCATCCACCGGACCGTCGGCCAAGGGGTCATCAGCACCGCCGCTGTCGAAATCGCTGAGGTCCTTCTGCTCGGGATCCTCGACCTCGGTGACGACGACATCCGGCTCCTGCTGCCCGCCGCCGGTGTTCCGACCAGAGTCATCGTTCTGCCCGCGATCCACGAAGAGGATCATGAGCACGAGAGCCAGGGCCGCGGCGAGGACCGTGAGGGGTATCCACCATCGGTATTGGGGCCTGACCGCTTCGTGTCTGGGCATATCACCACTCCTGAATTACTATGCAGCTTAGTAAAGTGTAGGTCATGGCACTCCCGTGGTGCCAACGTTCAGCTCTGACTCGTGACTAGCAGTGGTGTCTGTGGGTCACCGATGAGCGCGGCGCCGGATTCGGAGATGAGGTGGGGTGCTCCGAGCCGGGCGATCGTCGTGAGCAGGGGAGTCTCGCCCTCGATCGCACTTCCGTCGCGAGCGGATCTGGCTGTAGGTGAGGGCTCTGGGTGATCGGCGTCGCGCCCGCTCCCGGAGTCGAAGGCGATGAGGCCTGCGCCCACGGCTGCGACCTCAGCGTTCTCGGGTAGGGGTGTGGCCCAGCGTTGCGTCCCATCAGCGTCGAGTCCGCGCAGATGGGACCCGACCGAAACCAGGGTGTCACTCGATGAGTCGAACCAGGCCTCAGCGACCTCGGCATCGACGGTGGCCCCCGAGTGCAGGTCGATCAGGGTTCGCGCCTGACTCCCCGCCTCGCCCAGCAGTGCATGAGAGTCACCGATGGGCTCCCAGGGAACCTCCCTGGCCTCGGATGCGGACATGCCGAAGTCCTCGGCTGCCCGGGTCCAGAGCCTGCGGCCCTCGAGATCCTCCCCGAAGATGTCGCTGCCCTGACTGCGCACCAGGTGCTCACCGAACAGTGCGATCACCCGGGAGGACTTACCCTCACCTTCGGCGGCGACCACGTCTCCGGTGGCCGGATCGAGCGCGGTGCGCGGGCCGCTGGTTCCGATGAAATCCTTCGGCGCTCCCGCGAAGACGAGGCCGTTGCCCAGCAGTGGCCCAGGCGTCTCCACGGGCCCCCACAGTGTCTCTCCGGTCGTGAGGTCATAGCCGCTCGCGGTGGGTGTCAGCGAGTCGCCGGTAGGGGAGTCCTGATCCATGAGGACCGCGACGGGGCCGTCGTCGGTGGTGGTGACGAGGTAGGTGGAACAGGCTCGTGGACGCGCTGCCGTCCACAGGATCTGACCCGTCGAATCGACGGCGCGATAGTCGAGGCTGTCATCGTTCTCGTGCATCGACAGGAAGATCCCGTCCTCCTTCTGGGCCGGTGCGTCCCAGCTGGGGTCGACGATGGGTGCCGCCGCGGAATCGCTGTCCGGATCACCGGGATCGACGCTTGGAGCCTGTTCTCCCACAGAGCTCGGCTCTGACGACGGGGAGTCCGAGCCGAGCCCAGAGCAGGCGCCCAGCCCGAGGGTGAGTGCGAGGGTGAGAGGCAGGACCGCCGAGGCGGCCGACCGTGGTCTCACGCGTGCTCAGCCCTGTGCCTCGGCGAGGGCGCCGTCGACGGCGCCGACGAATTCCTTGGTCGGCTGCGCACCCACGAGGGGTTTGCCGCCGATGACGAACGTCGGGGTGCTGGCCACGCCCAGAGACTGGCCCTCTTGGGCGATGGCCTCGAACTCATCGTGGGCCTCGACCGAATTCATGTCTGCCTTGAATTGTGCGGGATCGAATCCGAGGCCCTTGGCCTCGGCCACCAGTGAGTCGTCGTCGAGTTCGGATGACGGGGGATGCTCGCCGCCGTCGAACATGGCGTTGTGGAACTCCCAGTACTTGCCCTGGAGGCCGGCGGCATAGGCTGCTCGGGCCGCCCTCTCGGACTCCTCACCGAAGATGGCGAGGTCGCGCATCTCGATCCGCAGATCACCCTTGTCCACATAGTCGATCATGGTCGGCAGTGTCTCTTCGTTCCAGGTCGCGCAGTAGGGGCACTGGTAGTCGGAGAACATCACCAGAGTCACCGGCGCATCGACATCGCCGAGCGCGCGACTGTCGTCTTCGACCCTGTGTTCGACGAACGACAGATCGATCTCTTCGCCGCCGGAGCCGGACTCGCCGCCGGATCCTGATTCGCTCTGCGAGTCAGAATGCTCGGCGTTGGCACTGTCGTCAGAGGAGCCTTGGTTGGCGATGATCACACCGATGAGTACCGCAGCGAGGATGATGACGGCTAGGGGCACAAGCCACACCATGGGGCCGCGAGTGGAACGGAGCACGGGAGCCTCCTTGAAGAGGAGAGGGTGGGAAAGTCGGGTCGGCGTGCGCTCGAGGGAACGCACCATGGAACTTTACTATCTGGCATAGTATGCTAACGCCCATAGTAGACACTTTGTCCGAAGCCGCGCAACGAAGGGATGCCCGTGCTGTTCTCCTATCCCGCCGAGGCGGTCCGGTCGCTTCGGATGTGGGGCATCCGCCGCATCGTCATCGCCATCGCGGCCGCCGGTGCTTGTGCGGTCATCATCGGATTGTCCACGGTGCTCATCCCCAACTCCTTCTTCTCCAGAGACATCTCTGCCGAGTGGTGGGACTACCTGGTCTGGATTCTCATGTCGATCCTCCTGGGCCTGCTCATCGCCACCTATGTCCGCGAGCCCGGCGCTGAGGTGACGAGTTCGCGTGGGGTCAAGGGCGTTGCCGATGAGGCCGCCGAAGCGGTCGACGGTGAGGACTCCGATGACAGTTCCGAACGCCGCGGGGGTGCCTTCGGCACCATGGGCGGGATGCTCGGGTGGTTCGCCGTTGGGTGTCCGGTGTGCAATAAGGTCGCACTCGCAGTGCTCGGTTACACTGGGGCTCTCACGTACTTCGCGCCGCTGCAGCCCGTGCTGGCGGTGGTGTCGGTCGTCCTGCTGCTGGTCGCAGTGGTTGTCCGTCTCAAGGGGCAGCTCTCCTGCCCGGTGCCCACTCGTGAAAGAATCTGACTGCCATGACTTCGGAGTCGGTCTCGACCGAGAATTCATCGCCGATCCGCCTCGGCGCTCTCGAGCAGCAGGTCATGGACCTGTTGTGGGATGAGGGCGCGTTGACGGTCAGGCAGATCATCGAGGCCTCGGACGCCGATCCCGCCTATACGACGATCGCGACAGTCCTGACCAATCTCGAACGCAAGCACCTGGTCCAACGCGAACGTCGGGGCCGATCGGTCTTCCACACCCCGAGCATCAGCCGTGAAGAGCACGCCGCCACCCTCATGCAGAAGGCGCTGGTCAATGGGGGAGACCGGGCGGCCTCGATCCTGCACTTCGTCGACGGCATCGGCGCCGCCGACGTCGAACTCCTGCGCAGCTATCTCAACTCCAAGGAAGGTCGCGGATGAGTCTGCTGCTCATCGGCGTCGGTGCGGGCGCACTGTTCGCACTGGTCACCTGGGTTGGGCCATTTCTGGTGAGGACGGCCGCGCCCGTTCTCATGCGAACGCCGCGATTCGCCGTCCTCGGGCTCCTGGCCGTGCCCATCATGTGGTGGGCGGTTGTCGCCGCATTGAGCCTGCTGGCCGCCTCGCTGCTCAAAGGTCCCGACGTCCTGCCGGTGCCATTGGCCGACGTCTGTCAGCAATGCCTCATCGCAGCCAGCCCGTTCCCCGACCTCGCGCAGGTCGACACCCTGGTCCCGGTGATCCTCTTCCTCCTCTTTCCTCTCGCTCTCTCGCTCTTCTCCGCAGGGTGGGGGTTGTACCAGCGGGCGCAGCGCCGCCGGGCGAACTCCACTGCTGCGGCTCGTCTCCGTCGGGACTCGGCAGTCGCCGATATCGACGGACGCTCCCTGACCGTCATCGACCAGCAGACCCCATTCGCCTTTTCGCTGCCGCAGAAGTACGGCGGGATCGTGGTCTCGCAGGCGCTGTGTTCGGCTCTCGATGAGAACGAGCTCACCGCGGTGCTCGAACATGAGAGAGCGCATGTCGAGGGCGGACATCATAGGGTCATGGCCATCGTCGACACGTTTGTCCGACCGCTGTCCTTCATTCCGCTGTTCGCCGAGGTGGCAGCGTCGATTCCCCACTATCTCGAGATCGCTGCCGACGACCGTGCGCGCAAAACCGCCGGAACGCCCGCCTTGGCCAGTGCTCTGCTCAAGATCGGGCAGACCTCGAGCGTGACCGATCGCCTCAGCGGGCCCTACGCACTCAACATCGCCGGACCTGACCGGATCCGCCAGCTTGTCTCACCGGCCAGCATGACGTCCGGGGTACTTCCGGTCGTGGCACTGGCCAGTGTGCTCGCCGCCTTCGTGACCGTCTTCTCCTCGGTGTTCTACTCCTATGCCACGGTGCTGGTCACCGGCTGCGTCATGCCCTGACAGCGGTCTCCTTCGCTGGGGGCCAGGCCGTTTCCATTCCGTGGTGCGCGAAGCCATCAAGCAGGGACACATCAGGCGCAAGTGTCGCGGCAGGCTGGAGACAGTCGACCGATGAGGCGAAGCGTGGACACTGCCCCGGCGCCCCACAGTAGAATCAGGAGTATGCGCAAACGTGTGTTCATCATAGTCTTGGCCGTCGTCGCCGTGCTCGGCCTGGTCGCCAGTATGCTCAGCGGCGCTCCCCAGTGAACGCTGTGGCCGCGTTCGCCTGACTGGGCACGACAGGCATTTTCAGCGAGGCGTGATCGCAGTCGCCGGAGTCGCCACCGATTCGGTCGTCACCCGGTGAGAACCACTGACAGCCTCAGTGAGGTGACAGGCAGCCGGTCGACGCAGTTGAGTGCTGCTGCATGGGAGGGGCGGCATGGGCTCTTGCACGCTTGTTCTTGACATCGAGTGGTCCTCGGCTGTCGACGTACAGGCCGATCTGAAACGTCGGGTTGTCGGGCTCGACCTTCTGGGCTTACCAGATGCCTTCTTGGGCTCAGATGAGTTCGATTCGCGAACCGTCGATCCGTGAGCCGAAGGTGACGGTTGAGGCGACCAGCGGTTCCTCGGTGGCAGAGGCCGCCCCATTGGCCTACAGCTCCGACCTGTTGCCGCTGCCGAGTGATTTCTCTATGACCACAAGCCCTTGGCATTTAAGTTCACTAGGTGAAATACTAGCCAGATGAAAGAAACCCTCCAGTCTGCGCATCATCCCAGCCGGGTCGTGCGCATCCTTGTCCCTGCCGCGCTCATCCTCGTCTGGTTGGCGGTTTTCGGGTTTGGTGGGATGAGCTTCGGATCGATTGACGAAGTCGCGAACGACGATCGATCGTCTTTCCTGCCCTCGAGCGCAGAATCGACGAAGGTTCAGAATGAAATCGCGAAGTTCAACGGATCAGACGCAATCCCCGCGATCATCGTCGCCGAACGCTCAGGGGGACTCACCGACGCCGACCGGGAAGGACTCGATCGTCTTGCTGATCGATCGACCGAGGTCATCCCTGGTGCGCAGGCCTCGCCGGTCATCCCTTCAGAGGACAAGGCGGCAGCGGAACTCATCGTTTCGATTCCCTCCGACGCCGAGATCGGCGATGTTGTCACCCAGTTAGAGAAAGAAGCCGGGCAGGAGCTCTCTGACCTCGATTTCTGGGTCAGTGGTCCCGCAGGTTTCACGGCCGATCTGCAGGAGGCCTTCGGTGGGATCGACGGAATCCTGCTCCTCGTCGCTCTCGGCGTCGTCTTCGTCATCCTCGTCATCGTCTACCGATCACCCCTGTTGCCGATTCTTGTGCTCATCAGCTCACTCACGGCTCTTTGCGCAGCGGTGCTCATCAATGTCGCCTTGGCTCGTGAAGGGATCGTGACACTCAATGGGCAGGTGCAAGGCATCCTCTTCATCCTGGTCATCGGTGCCGCTACCGACTATTCGCTGCTTTATATCGCCCGCTATCGAGAAGAGCTGCGGGAAAGCTCGACCCCTTTCCTCGCCGCCTGGAAGGCGGTGCGCGGTGTGCTCGAACCCATTCTGGCCTCGGGCGGAACCGTCATTGTGGGGCTCTTGTGCCTTCTCCTGTCCGACCTTGGATCCAACTCTGCATTGGGGCCGGTTGCGGCCGTGGGCATTGCTTGTGCCATGCTCGCCACGTTGACGTTCCTCCCGGCGTTGCTGGCCGCCTTCGGGCGATTGGCGTTCTGGCCGCGGGGACCCAAATACGGTACTGAACACCCGGTGCTCACCGGCCCGGATGCCACGGGGCTCTGGCCAAGGGTGGGTCGTTTGGTCGCCAAGGGGCCCCGTCGAGTTGTCACTGGGGTCACCGTGGTCCTCGTCATCGGGTGCGCGGGCTTGGCATTCCTCGATGCCAATGGGGTCCCTCAGAGCGAGTTTGTTCTCGGTGACAGTCAGGCGCGCGACGGCCAGGCGGTCATCGATCGTCACTTCTCTGGCGGCTCGGGTAATCCCGCCTATGTGCTTGCACCCAGTGACGAACGTCAAGAAGTCGCTGAGGCAATTTCGTCGACAGGCGGTATCGACAACCTCGCTCTGGTCGCCCAGGACTCCTCGTCTGGCACGACGCCTATTGACGACAATGGCCAGGCGAGTACGAGTTCACGGTCGGGGCCCCCTGCCGCAGAACCGACGGAAATCAGCGGCGAGATCATGTTCTCCCTGACGCTTTCCGCTCCTGCCGACTCACTCGAAGCAGAAGGCACCGTCGAGGATCTGCGGGACAATTTGTCCTCTACCCAGGCACTGGTCGGTGGCAGTACGGCTGTTGATCTCGATACGAACAATACGTCGTCACGAGACAGAGTGGTGATCATCCCCATCGTTCTTGTGGTCATCACCATCATGCTCGCCCTCTTACTGAGGTCCTTGGTCGCCCCGGTGGTGTTGTTGGCGACGACGGTTGTCAGCTTCGGCACGGCTTTGGGAGTCAGCGCTGTCATCTTCGAACTTATCGGACAGCCGCAATCAGATCCTTCGGTACCGCTCTATGCCTTCGTCTTCCTCGTGGCGCTCGGAATCGACTACAACATCTTCTTGATGACTCGGGTTCGCGAGGAAACCATCACGCACGGAACCAGAGAGGGCACTCTTCGGGGGCTGTCGGTGACTGGGGGAGTGATCACAAGTGCAGGAATCGTGCTCGCCGCGACCTTCATGGCCCTCCTCGTCCTTCCCATCCAGTTCCTCCTCCAGCTGTCGATCATCGTCTCCCTGGGTGTCCTCCTCGACGCCTTGATCGTGCGGACGCTGCTGGTACCGGCCCTGTCGCTGTGGATCGGGGATCGTCTATGGTGGCCGTCTCGCCTGGCCAAGCCCAGCAAACACTGAGCAAAAGCACGATAGATCAGGCACCTGCGATGGAAGTGGAATGTCGGTGAAGGTCGATCCTCCCCTTCATCGCCGATGGTGCGATTCAGTCTGATGCAGAGGAGGTGATGTCATTTCTGGTCTCACGCAGGAAACGGATGACCACTTCGCGTTCGGCGGATGTCAACCGGGCTGCGGCATGAAAGCGTCTGGACTGTTGGCGTCCAACAGTTTCCATCGCCGCAGTATAGGTCCCAGGCGTGATGCTGATCGCTTGAGCTCGCCGGTCACTTGGGTGGGGTGCTCGGGTGAGGTGCTGACTGTACTCCAGCCGATCGAGTAGTTTTGTAGTCGCAGAGGCTGAAATGCCCAGATGCTCGGCGATGCCTCCAGGTGTGCCGATGGCATCTCGGTGCTTGCAGATGATGAGGTAGTGGATGGCCTTCATGTCTGTGGCATTGAGTTTCATGTACCGTTGCGAGGCCTCTGACATGGCTTCTTCGGCTTCGCGCAACTGTCCGAAAGCGGACATGAGCTCGCCGATTTGAGCAACAGCTTCAGGTGACATGTTCGATCGGTCGATGAGCTTCTGCTGTGGGTCACTCGAGTCGACGTCGTAGACCGCCGACTTCTCGATGCTCGACACGCACACCTCGCTGTTGTCTTTTGCTTGTTTTATCGTCGGGCCGTGTGGGCTCGTCGTGGATCGCCTGTACCCAGTCTAGTCAATGGGATTGAGAGACACCGAGTGAATGGTGAGACGTGAACTCTGAGAGTTGAATTCAACGGCGAAGCCCCATGCGACTAATCCTCAGGTGGCACCTCGGGTCATGGGCGGACCATCACGCTCGGGAGACACGGCCGCGTAGGGCGGAGAAGGCGAGAGTGAAACTCACCGTGCCGACCCCCACGATGGCCACCAGGCCGGGCCAGATGTCGGCCCATATCCAGCCGTCGCTGAGCAGTGAACGAAGGGTGCTGAGCAGGTAGGTGATGGGGTTGTAGTCGGCGACGACGGACAACCAGCCGGAAAGTGCTTCCTGCGGCAAGAATGCGGTGGTCAGAAAGGCGAAGGGGAAGAAGAGTAAGAACGAGGAGTTCACTGCCCCAGGGCTCCCGGTTCGCAGCGCAATCGCATAGGGGAATCCGGTGAAGGCAATTCCCCAGAGACCGGCAATGACGATGAAGACGATGGCACCGGCGATGCCGGTGGTGAAGTCGACGCCAACTGCGAACCCCAATATCAGTACAGGCACGCAGAGCGCCATGACCAGCACCAGATCAGCGACCATCAGCCCCAGGAGGAGTGCCGACCTGCGCATCGGAGTCAGCAGTAGCCGATCGAAGTAACCGCTGCTGATATCGGTGACAAGTCCGCTGGCTCGAGAAACACCCGTGACGGCAAAGATGATGGCTACCGGCAGTTGGAAAGCCCGGAAGTCCTCCACTCCACTGGCCTCCGCCAGAGGTTCCAATGCACCGATGTTCACCGCGAAGAAGAAGACCGGGATGATCAATGCGGGAATGACCTCAGCCGGCCCGCGCGGGATCGACCGCAGAGCTCGAGTAGCCACGGAGAACAAGTCACGGACGAATCCCGCGCGGTGCGCCTCGGCATCGGCACGGTTCATCGTGCTGGGCGTGGTTGTCATGTGGTTCTCGTCTCCGTTTGGCCGACTGTGCTTCCGGGGCCGATGTTGCTGTTATCTGATCTGCGGATGTGTTCACCGGTGACTGAAAGGAACACATCATCGAGTGAGGGCTGGCGCAGTGTCAGCTCTCGGACATCTGCGTTCGGGACACTGGCCAAGGTCACTGCGACGGGGCTGATCGAACCGGGTCCGTCGGTGACGCTGAGGGTCAGAGTAGTTCCACTGATATCGATGCGCTGGACATGCTCAAGCTTCTCTAATGCCGTCTGTGCGTCGTTGACTGCACTGCCGAGTCTCACGATGATGACATCGGTGCCGATGGTGCGCTTGAGTTCGGAGGGTGTGCCTTCGGCCACCAGCCTCCCCTTGTTGATGATGCCGATTCGCTCAGCCAGTTCGTCGGCTTCCTCCAAATACTGGGTGGTGAGAAAGACTGTCATACCTAACTCGACATTCAGGCGACGCACCTCCTGCCACACCCGTGCTCGGCTGACTGGATCAAGGCCGGTCGTAGGTTCGTCCAAAAACAGCACTTCCGGATCATGAACCAGAGCCAGAGCAAGGTCGAGGCGACGTTTCATCCCGCCGGAATAGGTGCCGATCCGCTGCCCCAATGCATCACCGATATCAATCAGATCCGTCAATTCGGCGACTCTGGTTCGGGTAGCGACTGCAGACAGGCCGTAGAACCGGCCCTGCAAAGCGAGCATTTCGGTCCCGCTCTGTCTGTCGTCCAGGGCCGCGTCCTGCAATGCGACGCCGATGCGTAGCCGAACCTTGTCCGGTTCTCTGGCGACATCGTATCCGGCCACCTGAGCCTGACCCGCGGAAGGAGTGATGAGAGTGCACAGCACACGCGTCAGGGTCGTCTTCCCAGCCCCGTTGGGTCCGAGGAATCCGTAGACTTCGCCGCGGGCCACCGACAGACTCACCCCGTCAACGGCAGTATTGGAGCCAAAGCTTCGAACGAGGCCGTCGGCAGAAATGGCCGTCTCCAATTCCTCCATGCGAGCCTCCCAAGCTTTATTTCACTCAACATAAAGTTCACCAGGTGAACAGTTATATACTTTAAACAATAGGAGTCTCAGCGGGGCATCACAAGACTTTGGGCCACAAAGATGAACTCGTCGGTCTGCTTCAACTTCTCTCCGCGGCTTCGGAGGATCTCTGCCAGGCCGGCGGCCGTACAGTCTTCCACGGGCTCAACGCGTCGTCGAGGTGGTCACCGAGGCTGCTGATGTGCGCGGGTTCAGTGAGCAAGAGGCCGCCGGCCTGGCCTAGGGCACTGCTGGGCGGGGTACCGATATGCGGGCGAGGCTAGGGGTCAGCAAGTCTGTCGAGGCTCGCGGCGATCATATCCTCGATATGAGGGTGTGCCCCGGACTCGATCGCTCTGCCCACGAACGGCAGCGAACAGGCGGTCTCGATCACCGCGTGAATGTCAGTGAAGTCATCGTCCTGACGCAGCAGGGTGATCTCTACGTGGACGTCGAGAGGAACGCCGGGGATCTCTGCGTCGATATTCATATCCGCAGCCGCAGCGGTCTCTGCAACAGGGGCGGATCTGATGTGCTGGATGATTCTGGGATCAGCCCCTAGAAACCTCTGCGCTGCAGGCGGCACTTGGTTGCCGGACAGAGGCATCGATGCGCTCAGATTGAGCCCCTCGGCGCGGCCCGAGTGGATCGATACGGTCGCTCCGTCTTCACGCCACATCTGTTCATCGGCGAAGCGGTCGAGAATCTCTGCCGGCCACATCGCCGTTCGACGTTTCAGAGTGCCACGGTGCATGAAGGCAAGTATGTCATGGTGCAGTACCGTCGGGACCTGCCGACGGCCGCTGTCGATGTCAGCCGATCACCTCGGCCACCGGCCAGCTGCGCCCTCGGGCGGGATCATTGGAGGCAGAGGCCTATACTCTCAGTATGAGCCAGGCAACGAAGCGCCCACGCCGGGTTCTGGTTCTGGGCGCAACCGGGTATGTTGGTGGGCGCTTGGTCCCAAGGCTCCTGCGGGCCGGTCATGCAGTCAGTGTTGCCGTGCGCTCGCCCGAGAAGCTCGCCGAGATGCCGTGGTCGACCGACGTGACGATCTTCACGGTCGATCTCGACGATGGTGATGGTCTGGTCGAAGCGATGTCAGGTGTCGACGTCGTCTTCTACTTGGTTCATTCGATGAATTCTGGAATCGTCTTCGAGTCTCGTGAAACGCGCTCCGCCTCTCGTGTCGCTTCCGCTGCAGAATTCGCTCACGTCAATCGGATCATCTATCTCGGGGGACTTCACCCTGACTCTGGTGAACTCTCAGCGCATATGCGCTCACGAGCGCATGTTGGGCAGATATTCATCGAGGCTCCCGTCGACGCGATCGTGTTCCAAGCCGGGATCATCATAGGGGCGGGATCGGCATCATTCGAGATGATTCGACATTTGGCAACAGAATTGCGTTGGATACCTGCACCGAACTGGGTATCGAATCGGGTTGAGCCTCTGGCGATCCGTGATGTCCTCTACTACCTGGTGTCAGCTGTTGAAGTCCCTGGTCGGGTGAATAGGTCCTTTGATATCGGATCAGGTGACGTTCTGACCTACGCAGAGGTGATGAGATCCTTCAGCCGAATCGCGGGTCTCAAGCCACGGCACGTGTTCAATCTGCCGATTCCTGCACCCACTCTGTCGGGGCTGTGGGTGGGGCTGGTCACTCCTCTGCCCTTCACGCTCACGCTGCCGCTTGTGCAGTCTTTGCAGGAAGACGCGGTTGCCGACGAACACGCCATTGACTCCCTCATTCCCCCTCCTGCTGCCGGTCTCCTCACCTACGAACAAGCAGTCGAACTGGCGCTCTTCCGGGCAGCGGAGGCGGAAGGAGCAGCCGGTGCGAACCGGGACGCTGACGCCGATGAACTGAGCGAAGCCGCTGATTTTCTGCCCATTGATCCGCACTGGGCGGGGAGTCAGCTGATCGAAGATGACCGCACCTTTGTCTTTCCCGATCTTCGTGCCCAGCAGTTGTGGACGATCGTTGCCAGCATCAGTGGCGAGCACCGGTGGAATTCACAGCCACCGTCATCAAAGCTGAGAAGACTGCAGGACCGTATCTTCGGGAGTGCCGGTCCCAGCCGTGGTCCTCGCTTTCTCACTGGTGTGAGGGAAGGCGACCCCATCGCCTGTTGGACGATTGTGGAGATGGAACCGACGTCTCGGGTGCTGCTGCGTGCAGAAATTGAACACGCGGGGGATATCTGGCTTGAATTCACGATGACGGACCAAGCAACGGGTTGCTCGTTTCGGCAGCGAGCCATGTTCAACCCGTCAGGGGTGCGAAGCCGAATCTACTGGGCAGCTGTTACGCCGTTGCGCAGGAAGATCTTTCCCCATATGGCGCGGAACATCGCGAAGGCGGCGAGAAGATTCGCATGACCGGCAGCGAGCAATCCACGATCAGATTCACAATCACCTCGCCACAGGCGCATAATAGAACGTATGACCGAATACAGCCGACCGGAATGGCTCTCCCGCTATCAGGACTTCAAGTCGCTGTGCTCAGATGTCTGCGGTGAGTTCATTCGCTTCTACCTCACGACAGGCTGCGATCAGATCAGCTATACGCATTCGCAGAACACCGATGGGCTGCCGAGCTACTCATGTCGGCTCACGGCAGACGACGGCGCGGTGCTCCTACTTGCCCTCGACGACTGGCGGAACCGAATGGAGGACGTTCCCGGTCTGGTGCGCACCTGGCTGGGGGAGCATTCGGCTCTCAAAGGATGCAAACCCTCCAAGTCTCATTATCAAGGTGACGGATACTGGTTCGAGAAATGGCAGCTGGCGAACCCGTGGTGATGCATCCGCGTCTGATTGTCTCGCTGGACGCTCGTCTCGCCGGACACTCTGTCGACCTCAGTCGAGGGAGATTCGAGTTCAAGCCCCTATTGCCGCAGTGGGCTAGTCTTGCATCACTGAAGTTCCCAGCATGATGACTCCTAAGGATTTGCGCATGGCACAACCTCATCCCGAAACCATCGTTCCTTCCCCACATCCTCGAACTGTGCTCGTGCTCGGGGCCACCGGCTACATCGGGGGACGGCTCGTCCCTCGACTGCTCCAGGCCGGTCACCGAGTTCGTGTTGCAGTGAGGTCACCACAGAAGCTCGAGCAGGTGCCGTGGGTGGATCAGGTCGATGTCCATCGCGTCGATCTCGACGATGGGCACGGCCTCGCCGAAGCCGCCGCCGAAGTCGAGGTCATCCATCATCTCGTTCACTCGATGGGCTCGGGGCACGACTTCGAGAAGAAGGAGGCGGCGACAGCCCATCGGGTCGCCGAGGTGGCCGAGGCTGCCGGGGTTCGACGCATCGTCTACCTCGGCGGGCTCCATCCCGATAAGGCGGACCTGTCCATGCACATGCGTTCTCGGGCTCAGGTCGGGCGTATTCTCCTCGACTCGCCAGTGCCGACCATCGCGTTTCAAGCGGGCATCATCATCGGGTCGGGATCGGCTTCCTTTGAAATGGTACGTCACCTCGCCATGACGCTGAGGCTGATGCCTGCACCGAATTGGGTCAACAACCGTGTCGAACCCCTGGCCGTGCGTGATGTCCTCTACTACCTTCTCAAGGCCGTCGACCTCGATGAAGACGTCAACCGCGCCTTCGACATCGGATCACACGATGTCCACAAATATGCCGACATCATGAAGAGGTTCGGTGCAATCGCTGGCCTCAAGCCCCGTCATGTCCTCGTCCTGCCATTGCCGGCTCCGACATTGTCGGGCATCTGGGTCGGTCTCGTCACCCCGCTGCCATTCACGTTGACACTGCCGCTCGTCCAGTCGCTGCAGGAGAACGCTGTGACCAAGGACAGCGATATCGACGAGGTCATTCCCCCGCCCCCAGATGGTCTGCTCGGCTACGAACAGTCCGTGCGCCTGGCCCTCCAGCGCGAAGCCGAGGGTGCTGTCGACACGAATTGGGCTGCCGTGGCCGGCGGACTCGATCAGGCGGCGAAGCCCTTGCCCAATGATCCCGAATGGGCAGGAGAACGCGTTTACACCGATGACCGTACTCTGCGCTTTCCTGACCTGACTCCCGAGCAGCTCTGGCCGGTCGTCGAAGGCATTGGTGGGCAGCATGGCTGGTACTCGTGGCCGTTGGCGTGGCGGGTGCGAGGTGTGTGGGACAAGATCGTCGGCGGTGCCGGCCTCAACCGTGGACGGCGACTACCGGACCGTCTTCGAGTCGGCGACCCAGTTGACTGGTGGCGAGTCGAAGAGCTTGAACCGGGGCATCGGCTGCTGCTGAGAGCAGAAATGCGGGTATCTGGAAGGGCATGGCTCGAATTCACCACCAGCAAGGCCGGCCGTGGCAGCGACTTGAGGCAAAGGGCGATCTTCATCCCCAAGGGCATCCGCGGCCAGCTGTACTGGGCATTTGTCTCGCCCTTCCACCGGTTCATCTTTCCAGCCATGGCGAAGAACATCGCTCGCGCGGCAGAAAAGCCCTGACCAATCAAGGTCGCAAGCTGTTTCGTTAGCTAAGCTAGCAGTTATGTTCTTCACACACAGACGCTGCAGTGCCAGTGGTGTCAATGATGTCTCGACTCGCAGTGCCCACATTCGCCTCAACGCCGCCATGGCAGGACCCGTGACGGTCGGAGGTGCTGCGCGGTGAGCAGCTCACCTACCTACGACGTCTTCAGCCGTACGGCGCAACAGGCAGCCAAAGCCGTCATCTCGAACTATTCGACATCGTTCGGACTGGCTACCCGGCTGCTCGGACCTGCTCACCGTCATCACATCCGCAACATCTATGCTCTCGTCCGAATCGCCGATGAGATCGTTGACGGTCTTGCCTCCGATGCGGGCCTCGACTCGAGCGAGCAGCATGAGATGCTGGAGAACTTCGTCGCCGCGAGTCGCGCTGGACTCAGACATGGCGTCAGCGACAACCTCATCATCCACGCCTTCGCTCAGACTGCGAACGCGACGGGAATCACCGTCGATCTCATCGAACCGTTCTTCGCCTCGATGAGAGCGGATCTGGAAACACCCAGTGAGCCTTTCGCCCCGGTCCGCGGGTTCGATCAGGACGAACACCGGGCCTACGTCTACGGCTCCGCCGAGGTTGTCGGTCTCATGTGCCTCAAGGTCTTCCTGTGTGGTCAATCCCGAACGCCGGCCCAGACCGAGAAGCTCGAATACGGTGCCCGTCAGCTTGGAGCCGCATTCCAGAACATCAACTTCCTCCGCGACCTTGCCGACGACAGTCTGCGACTTGGCCGCAGCTACCTCACCGCTGAAACCCGACTCACCCAGACCGAGAAAAGCGCATGGGTGACAACGATTCGCCAGCAGCTGACCAACGCCGACGACACGATTGCACTGCTGCCAAAAGATGCCAGAGCCGCGGTGAGAAGTGCTGCGGCGCTCTTCACCGCCCTCAACGACAAGATCGCAGACATCCCCGTCGATCGTCTCTATCGGGAGCGTGTGCGCATCCCCAACGCCCTCAAAGCTCAACTCACGGCGAAAGCGCTGCTGGCCACGGCAAAGGAGAACAGGGCATGACTGAGCGCATCGGCGTCATCGGTGGAGGTGCGGCAGGACTGGCCACGGCAGCATTGTTGGCACGTGAGGGCTACAGCGTCGATCTCTTTGAACAGAACTCAACTCTGGGCGGGCGGATCGGTTCGATCGAAGAAGACGGCTATCGATTCGACACAGGGCCATCGTGGTATCTGATGCCGGAGGTCTACGAACACTTCTTCAACCTTCTCGGTACGACGGCGGCCAACGAGCTCGACCTGCGCACACTCGATCCTGCCTACACCGTGTTCAGTCCCGCTTCGCAGGCTCGGCGGGAGCAGTCGGTCACGATTCCTCACGGCACTGCCGAGGTCCTCGACACCTTCGAGCGAATCGAACGCGGCAGCGGGGCCACTTTGGCCAAATATCTGGACTCGGCCAAGGCCACCAAAGACTTAGCGATCGACTACTTCCTGTACAACCCCTTCACCTCCCCGAAATCGATTCTCAGGGCAGAGCTGCTCACCGCGCTCCCCGCGCTGGCTCGGCTGTTGACCACCTCTCTGGAACGCCACGCCTCTCGATCGTTCCACCATCCGGTGCTGCGGCAGATCCTCCAGTACCCGGCCATCTTCCTTGGCACCGACCCGAGGAAGGCGCCGGCCCTCTATCACTTGATGAGTGCCCTCGACCTCAGCGACGGAGTGCTGTACCCGATGGGAGGGTTCAGAACCATCGTCGATGCTCTGACCCGACTTGTCGAGGAATCAGGGGTGCGAGTGCACACCGATTCCACCGTCACACACATATCCACCGTGTCGGAAAGTGGCCGCCGACGGTCTGCCAACGGCATCGCATGGGAGGATCAAGACGGTCGCGAACACGAGCACGATTGTGACATCGTCGTCTCCGCCGCTGACCTCCACCACACAGAGACACAGCTCTTGGACGAGGGTGATCGCAGCTACCCTGAGAGCTGGTGGCAGAAGGTGACAAGCGGGCCAGGCGCCGTTCTGGTCTTTCTCGGAGTCGAAGGCGAAGTCCCACAGCTTCCCCACCACTCACTGTTCTTCACCGAGGACTGGTCGACGAACTTCGACGACATCTTCGGGCCGCAGCAGAAGATCTCCTCTCCGGCGTCGGCATATGTGTGCAAACCCAGTCACACCGATCCGAACGTGGCACCCTTCGACTGCGAGAATCTCTTCATCCTCATCCCGGTGCCAGCAGATGCAGGACTCGGGGCGGGGGGAGACGACGGGCGGGGAGATCCGCGAATCGAGCGTGCAGCCGACCGGGCCATCGACCAGATCGCTGAATGGGCCGACATCCCCGATCTGAGAGATCGGATCAGTTTTCGCCGGACATTGGGGCCGACGGATTTCTCCAGCAACTACAATTCGTGGCTGGGAGGGATGCTCGGGCCAGCTCACACGTTGCGCCAGAGCGCAATGTTCCGGCAGCAGAATGCCTCCAAGAAGGTGGATGGACTCTACTACGCAGGTGCGACGACGGCGCCAGGGGTGGGTGTGCCGATGTGTCTGATCAGCGCTGAGCTCGTCCTCAAACACATTCGTGGGGATTCGAGTCCGGGACCGCTGCCCGTCGCCGACACACAGGGGTAAAGACCTACTGTCGGTCGGTGACCGGCTTATGCTCCGGTGCGCAGCTGATGAGAATATCCCTCTCGGTACGTCGGAAATTCCAAGGACCCGAGGAACTCGTGGAATCGGGTGTTGTCGAGTCTCTTTCTCTCTGCAGGTTCCGCAGGGAGGTCTGGCGGAGGCGAGACGTTCAGCTCGGATGCCAGAAATTCGACGACCTCCCCCAGCTGCACGGGGCACGAGTCCACGGCGTGCATCAGCCGTGGAGCATCAGAGCTGAAGAGAAGAGCCTCGAGCGCCCGGACCAGATCAGCATGATGGATGCGGTTGGTCCACCGTCGGTAGTTCACGGGCCGACCCGAACGGACCCCATCGATGAGTCGAGAATTCTCCCGCCCGTAGATGCCTGCTGCCCGAATGATCGACGCGGACGCGAAAGTGTTCCTGATGAGATTCTCGGTCTCCCAGAGAGTCCGGGCAGGACTCGAGTCAGGGTGAGGCTGAGAGTCTTCATTCGCGATAGCTCCCGGCGATGAACTCCCGAGGACTCGAGTCGAGGACAGGAGGATCACACGCTCAGGCGTGGATTCCAGGACACCGATCAGGCCCTGAACCCCGCGCAGATACGTCTGTTCATAACCGTCATCGGTGTACTCATCGGGGGTGAGAGTGATCACCACTGCATCGATGTCATCGATTTTGGCCGTGCCGGGACTGGTGAGATCGACTGCGAAGGGAGCGAACGAGGCGGGAAGTGATTCAGTGTGTCGCCGCAGTCCGATGACCTCATGGCCCTTGCGCACCAGATTCAGGCCCAAACGGGTTCCGAGATCTCCGCATCCTGCCAGTAGTACTCTCATGCTCGACCTGCCATCCTGTCTTCGTCGTCTGTGAGCCGGGGATCCTGTGTCGTGTGGTCCACCATGTCAGGACCCGCCGGAGTTGTCGCGGGTTGTGGACCTGTTCTTCATGTGGTCGTAGGCGCTCAGGGCGGCCTGCCGTGATTGCCTGAGATCGACGAGGGGAGGCGGAGCTGCCTCCGAAGTGTAGGGGAGCCAGTCGTCGATGTAGGCGTCGTCGGGGTCGAAGCGTTCGCGTTGTCGCTCCGGGTTGAAGACTCGGAAATACGGCGCGGCATCGGCACCGCTTCCGGCGACCCACTGCCATGAGACCGGGTTGTTGGCTTCATCGGCGTCGACGAGGGTGTCCCAGAACCACTGCTCTCCGTGCCACCAGTGCTGGAGGAGGTTCTTGGTCAGGAAGCTTGCCGTGACCATGCGGATCCGGTTGTGCATCCACCCGGTCTGCCACAGCTGTGCCATTCCCGCATCGATGAGCGGATAGCCGGTGGTCCCTGATCTCCAGTGGGCGAGAGCCTCGTCATCATCTTCGTAGGGAAAGTTCTGGAACTCGGGTCTGATCGGCGCAGAATCGATCTGGGGATAGTGGTAGGTCAGGTGCCAGGAGAACTCTCGCCAGTAGAGCTGACGGATCCATGCCGCGCGGTCGTCCTGGGTGAGCGAACTGGTCGTCCGGGCGGCCTGGAGCAGCTGTCGCGGGGACAGTTCTCCGTGCCGTAGCCTGGGCGAGAGCCGTGAGGTGCTCGCCGCATCAGAGGGGACATCCTTGCTGGTGGTGTAGCCGTCGATGCTCGCAGACAGGTCATCGAGCTGGTCTGCGGCGGCGCGCAGGCCCGGCGACCAGTGGCCGGCGATGGTGTCCTGCCACCACCGGGGGCCTGAGGCTGCGGCGGCTTCACCCGCTCCCGTCTCTGTGCCGTCGAGGAGCCCCAGCCCGTCGAGTTCCACCACCGCCGGGCACTCACGTGCTCTGCTGAGCAGTGTCTGGCTCAGCGGTGATTGCCCATGCGGCTTCGGCAGCACGTCACCGACATCGCGTCCGGCCACGGCCTTCCAGAACGGGGTGAAGACCTTGTAGTGGTCACTGCTCTGAGGGGCAGCCGTCCACGGTTCGACGAGGAGGGACCCGGTGTGGGAATGGACCGCGAACCCCTGATCGCTGAGCACGGTCTTGATCTGGCCGTCGAGAGCACGGGAAGCGGATGCGTAGCGGCGCGTCCAGCGAACAGCGGTGACGCCGAGGCTGCTGGCCAGTTGCACAATGATCGCTTCCGCCCGGCCTGCAGCGAAGAGCAGAGGAATGCCGAGGTCGGAGAGCTCCTCGTGGAGCACGGTCAGCGATTCGTGTGCCCACCACCGACATGCCCCGCCCAAGGGCCTGGGCCCCAGACCCTCCTCGTCGCGGGTCTCACGGATCCAGACGGCGATGACACGGCCATCGGCACGCGCCGCGGTGAGGGCCTCATGGTCGGCCACGCGCAGGTCGTCACGAAACCACACCAGAGTGAGGTCCTCACGGCTTGTGCTCATCAGCGACCTGCTGCCCGGGTGCAACTCAGAGATCGAGGCATCTCATCGGGATTGAGTCTGAGGATCTCTCCATTCAGGGCAGTCGCGAACCCCACCCACGCCGCGTAGGGGGTGAGTAGGAGTGTTGAAGTCTTGTCGACGGCAGCCGCCTTCCTCAGCAGTCTCAGCGTCGAGGCCTCTAGGACCAGGGAGTCGACCAGCGATGCGTCCGGGCGACGGGCGGAGAAGAACAGCCAACTCCATGCGACATTGACCGCCATGTTCGCGCCCAACTCACCCAGGTAGGCGCGGCGGTCCCGGCTGTTGGGCAGGCGCGTGAGCACCCGCCCGGAGGCGACTGCCGTCAACGTGTACAGGGTTGACCATGCGGGTCCGAAGACCCAGCCCGGGGGCTGCCACGCCGGTTTGGCGACATTTTTGTACCAGTCGGAGTCGACTTTCGTCCCGAATGCCCCGATTCCTGCTGCTGCAGCGCACATGGCGGCCGGAAGGAGATAGCGTTTCCACGGAGCTTTCATGAGTTCCTCTCGATGATTCGCAGTGATGGCCTTCGATGGGACTTGGTCATCGACGACTCCTGATGCGTCCGAGCACTCCACGCCGAAGCAGGCCTCGAGTCGGTGGTGACCACAGGTCTGTCCCCTCGACCCTCCAGGTCGAGAGCAGGTGGTTGGCCGCCAGATAGCCGGTCGTGGCTGCGCGTTCCATCAAGGCCACCGGGATGTTGCAGCGCACATAGTCTCCGGCGACCACCAGCCCGGGGATCGGGGTGGACGGCTCGGGCCTGTCCTCCCACGGGCGGGTGTCAGTGAGCCCGCAGTCTGCTTCGATGAGCAGCTCCTGGTCCACGATGGTCAGGGCTGCGGTCTCGGGGTAGACGTGATGCAGATCCGTCAGCAGCCGCGCAACGATGTCCGTCCTCCCACGCTCGGTGTCGTGTGATTCGCCTTCGAGGGCATAAGCGTGGAGTTCGAGGACCGAGCCGTGGTGGGATTCGGACCACGCTGTGGCTCCGGCCTCGAAGCGTTCAAGCACGGACACGTTGTCGAGGAGGTCGTACCCGCTTGTCCCCAGGAAGGCCGGTCGGTGGTCGGCCACGGGCGCGCCGAGCCACAGTCGCAGCACTGCGAACGCAGGAGCGTTGGTCTGTGAGCCGATCGTCTCCATCCACCGTTGGGCCGCAGGCGCGCTGTCCACGAGCGAGTCATGGCTTGCGCTGAGCAGATCACGGGCCGCGGCGGGATCGACTGCGAGCACGACGGCATCACTTTCCAGGTTCGCTTCCCCGGTCGTGGTCGTCCATCCGGACTCGGCGAGTTCGATCGAGGTCACGGTCGTTCCCGTCTCGATCGTGACTCCCAGTGACCTGAGGTAGTCACCCAACGGTGCCCAGAGAGCTGTGTCGTAGTCATCGACAGGGACGTCGAAGAGCAGCCCTTCCGCTGAACCGGTGAAGTAGGTGTGGAACATGGCCACGAGCTCACCCGCAGAGAACTCTGTCGGGTCGGCGAAGAAGGAGCGGGCGAAGACTTCGAGCGCCAGATGGCGGGCTTCGTCGGGAAAGCGCAACCGGTCGAGGAAGTCGGCGGCAGATTCGCCGTCATAGTAGCTGTACGTTGCGGGGAACTCGACGTCGATGAGTTCGACTGCGGCAGCGATATCGACGTCACGGAGTCCTCTGATTGGGAAGGTGGGGCTCTGCCAGACGAACCCGAGGAGATTGAACGGCGGGGTGCGGGGGATTGAGGCGAATGTGTCCATCGAGCCTCGGCGATGGATGAGCGGGTAGTCGTCGACGGGCCGCAGGCATTCACGTTCGGGATCTGCGCGGCTGAGCAGGTCGCGCAGGTTGTAGTACTGCCGGAAGAAGGCGTGGAATCCTCGGCTCATGGTCCGTTCGTCGTCGACCGGCCAGGCACCCACGCGGCCGCCGAGGTAGTCGTTCTTCTCGATGACCGTGACCTCGGCGCCGTGTTCGGCCAGGATCGCGGCTGCAGCCAGTCCGGCGATGCCGGCGCCGATGATGGTGACCCGTTTGGGTCGCAGCAGTCGCGGCCGTCCCTGCGGGCCCTGGATTCTCTCGGCGAAGCGATCTCTGGGCCGGTGTCTCTGTGTCATTGGGTGTCCTTGCGCGATCGGTTGAGTTGCCACTGCCACAGCATGAGCACAGATGTGATCATGGCGAACCCGAATCCGAAGTCTTCGATCGGGATGTCCCAGGGGAAACGCAGGTTCAGGAACTGCGACGGGTTGTACCTGACGATGGGGTCACTGAGTTTGGTCAGCCACCCATCGACCAGGCACTGGAAGGCCAGACAGATGGCCAGCGCGGCCCAGTACTGCGTCCGTCGGAAGATGCCGCTGCGGAAGACGAACACCTCGAGACCGATGACGACGATCATTCCGAGGATCGTCATGATTGTGTACTCAGGCATCGTCTGCTGTGGCCTTTCTGCTCTTTTTGGCAAAGAACCTGAGCACGGTGCCCACTGCCTCGTAGCTGAGCAGGGCACAGACCGGGATGACGACGAAGAAGACGAGCTCCTCCAGAGGCAGGTTGCCGAAGTGGATGCCGGTGACGAACTGCGGATTGTATGTCCAGTGGTCCCGGCCGATGGCGACGATGTCCCAGAGTGAGAAGACGATGACGACTGGGATGAGAGATCCGAGGAGGAGCTTGGGGCGACGATAGATCCGGGCGGAGAACAGCAGTTCGAGGGGAAGCGTGATCAGCAGGCACGCGCCCATCAGCAGGAGGTATTCGAAGGAGCTCATATCGTCATTCTCATCGATGGGTGCGAATCGGCAGTCTGCAGCCGTGATCTGGTGGGTGGGGGATTTGGCCTGCTGACGCTCGCTGGCCGTGATGGGGCCATCAGGCTCAGGTCCAGGCCGCGCAGCCGGTAGCCTTCGATGACGTTGTCCCAACTGATGGTGGGCTCTTTGAGGATGCGAGGTCGATGGGCGAGGAGCTTGTGCACCAGGGCATCGGTCTCGTAGAGAGCCAATGCCTGGCCGGGGCATTTGTGTGCTCCGTCGCTGAAGCTCATTCCCGCCGCAGGCGTTGCTCGGTTCAGGCCGCGACCGGGGCAGATCGTCTCCGGGTCCGGCCCCATCACCTGAGGGTCGGTATTGGTCTGCCGGACGCAGACGTCGATCAAATCACCCTCGGAGATGGTGAACGAGCCGCTGTTGTCCAAGATGTCGATATCGGCCTGGGCCCGACGGTAGAGATGGCCGACGACCGGGTCGAGTCGGATGATCTCCTCGAGTATCTCCAGCCTGGCCGGCAGTGCGGCCTCGACGTATTCGCGACCCAACTCGGCGTTCGTCAGCAGATGCCAACATGCCATGGTGATGAATTCGCGGGTGGTGACCATGCCCGCTGTGCCATAGGTGACGCATTCGACGAGGATGTCGGCGGTGCCGTAACCGGCGGTCAGCAGATGGGACAGGACGTCATTGCGTTCTCGTCTGCGGCGGGACCGAATCGCCGGCCGCACATCTGCACAGTAGAAGGAGACGATGGGAATGAGGCCGTTGATCGCCGCCTGCATCCATTGTCGGCGCGTGCGTCCCATCGCCGGGGCGGCAAGGTCGACAGGGGGCTGTCTGAAGAACCCGACCAGACGTTTGGCCATGCCCTCGATGGAGGATTCGGTCAGACCCACCACCGTGGCTGTGACGTCGACCGAATAGTGCAGTGCCACCTCGTCAAGGCGGCATCTGCCGTCCATGACCGCGTTGTCAACGACCGCTTGAGCGCGGTCGTTGATGAAATCTCCATACTTTTCCGCGACCACCGAAGGGGCGAAGAACCGAGCGACTTCTCGGCGCTGGGCATCGTGATCTTCACCGTCAGAGATCAGGATCGGGTGATGGCGAAAGTAGCCTCGTGGAATCTTCTCGGCGGTGAATCCGGCTTGGGTGGTCTGATCGCGTGCGCGCAACACTGCCCTGGCCGCATCAAAGGAGCGGATTCTCCACATCTGTCCGTCATAGTCGACAGGTGGTCCGGTGTTCTCGTCATCTCTGATTGCTCTGCGCTTGGACAATGGCTTCATGCACTTCGGGAGTTGCACTCGGCGGTGAGCTGGGTGAGGTGATTGCTCAATGCTGTCGGCAGAGCAGCCTCGCGAATGAGTCGGTGCAGGTTCTCAATGCGTTGTGTGATCATCGACTCCACGAGCATGAGTGCGCCTGATTCCTCGATGACACTGCGCAGCCGATTACCGTCGGCAATGCTCAACATCGCGTCTCCGAAGAGGGAGCGGACCTCGGCCCAGGCCGGATCGGAGCGAGCAAACGTAACCAGAAGAGTCTCCTTGCCTTCACGGAGGTCGCTGAGATTGGACTTTCCCGTCTTTCGTTCGTCACCGAAGAGGCCGAGGACGTCGTCGCGCAGCTGGTAGATCACACCGATCTGCCTGGAGATGGCGGCCAGTTCGTCGATGAGGCTCCTGTCGGCTCCGGCCAGAACGGCGGCGATGAGCAGTGGTGCCTGAAACGAATAAACGGCGGTCTTCTGGTCGATCATGGCCAGAACATCATGTGATCTCGCTTCTTCGAGATGCATGCTCAGCCACACGTCTGCGTGTTCGCCAGCGGCGCTTTCGAACACCGTGTCGTCGAAGATGTCGAGGACGGCTCGGCGTTTGGTCTCGTCGACATCGAGTCGGGCGAGGAGGGAGTGGGCGAGAGTGAGCATGAGGTCACCGGCGAGAATCGATGTTGTGTCTCCCCAGGCATCGGCCTCACTGGCCACAGCCCCGCGGGCCAGGGCCTCGGAGGCGAACTCTCCGGAGATGTTGGCCTCGCCGCGACGGATGGTGTCGTTGTCGATCACATCATCGTGGATGACCAGGGCGATGTGGAGCATCTGCATGGCGCAGGCCGCGTCAACGGCTGCCCGCTCGTCGGTGCCGCCCAGCGCGCGGTGTGCTTCGATGAGCAGTCGCGGGCGGATCAACTTTCCGCCCGTGGTCATGTGCGCCAGTGACTCCCAGAGCTGGGCGTATTGTGAGGAGAAGGCGCGAGAGCGCCTCTGCCCGTCCGCCAGGACCTGGGTGAGCCTGTCCTCGAATGAGAAGGCGATGTCATCGATGGGGTTGGCCGAGTCAGTCATCGTCTCCTGCTTCGACGATGTGGCCGGCGAGGTGCGGCGCCAGCTGGGGGAAGTGCTCGACCAGCCAGGGGCTGAATGCCCAGGGGGCCGCGTCGATCGCTGACCGCAGCTCTGAGGCGCTCGTCCACTGAGTCTGGGCCACCTCGGCGGGGTTCGGCGTCAAGTCCGATACGGCTCGGGCGATGAAGACAGGACAGTGCTCGTTCTCCTGGATTCCCGTAGCATCACGGGCAACGTAGCCGAAGTCGGCAATCGCGCAGGTGATGTCATCGACAGTCAGTCCGAGTTCGAAGCCGGCGCGACGACGGACCGCGTCTTCGAGGCTCTCACCGGGTCCGGGATGGCCGCAGAATGAGTTCGTCCAGACTCCCGGCCACGTCTTCTTCGTAAGCGCACGCCGGGTGACCAGGAGGCGACCGCGCTCGTCGACGACATGGCAAGAGAAAGCCAGGTGCCGAGGGGTGGACTGACCATGGACGTCTGCCTTGCTCTGGACACCGATGGGATCTCCGAGGTGGTCGACGAGAACAACCATTTCCACTGTTGGAACTCACTTTCGTTAGCCAGGCGAGCGTTAAACCCAGCATAGCAACGCTATGCTGTTTTTTGTGGCGACCATCAAGACAGGAATCGCATCTGATTCAGATATCGAGCATGTTGTGAACGATTCGGAATTCTCTGAGCGTTCTCATCTGTCGCAGGCTGAGATCGATCAGTGTCAGAAGGTCATGGAGTCTTTGCGTCGATGGCGTGAGGCGGACCGTGCACTCTCCGAGGTCTCCCGCCGCTACATGCGGCTCAATGAAAGTGACATGCGCACGATTAGGATGCTCATCCGCGCCCAGCAAAGGGGTCGTGTCGTCACACCGAAGGACATTGCCCGCGAGGTCGGGATCTCCAGTGCCTCCACGACGAAGCTGGTCCGACGCCTCGAAGTCAACGGCCACCTGGTCCGCGTGGCGCACCCCAGCGACCGGCGCACAATATGTCTCGAGGTGACAGCGGCGACAGCCCGCGTTGCCCGTGAGACGATCGGTCGCCAGCACTCCCGCAGGTTCGATGCCGCCGCCGCACTTGACGGTGTCGAACGAGAGACCGTCATCCGGTTTCTCACGGCCCTGGCAGAGGCCGATTCGCCGCAGGGTTATCTGGCTGAGGCAAGCGACTCAGCGAAGCAGGAGACCGTTGAGACGGAACAGGAGTCCGATACATGTGCGTTAGAGTGAGCGCCGACCAGTATCAGTGCGGGCCGCAATGCCACCATCTCCAGCTGCGAGGTGAGCACTCATCTTCGAAGGAGCATCGAATGGGCGTGACTGCAGAAGCGGCACCGACGTCCCTTTCGGTGCCGAGCGTTTCACGATTCTGCTGCGAAGCTGTGCGACACCTCGGTGCTGGAACTCCGAGTACGGAGCTTTAGAATATGTCACAGATCCTCAAGCGCATCTGGCACCGTTACCGGGATACATCACTCTTTGTGAAGATGACGATCGGCTTCGTCCTTGGGCTGATCGTTGCGCTGCTGTTCGGGCAGCAGGCGCAAGTGCTCTCACCAATTGGTGACATCCTGCTGAACCTCCTGCAGCTGGTCGTCATCCCCATCATCATGTTGACGCTGATCGACGCGGTCAACAGCACACAGTCGGGAAGGCTTGTCAGGGTCGCCTCCAAAACCTTCGTCTTCTATCTGGTGACCACCATTGCCGCCGTCGTCATCAGCTTGGCTCTCGCGCTCCTGGTGAACCCTGGGACTGGACTGCAAAGCCCCGAGAGCGGTGGCGAGACGCCCGACCCGCCGTCGTTCATCGACCAGCTCGTCGGAATATTTCCTGAGAACATCTTCCAGGCCTTGGCCGACGGCAATATTCTCGCGCTGATCTTCGTGTCAATGGTCGTTGGCCTCACGTTGGCGGGGATGCGCCGCTCCTCCGATTCGACGATCTCGGGCTTCGGAACTCTGCTGTACAAAATCGTGCTGGGCGGCAAGGAAATGACCTTCCGCATCCTCGGCGGAATACTCCAGTACGCGCCGGTCGGTGTCTTTGCTCTCGTTGCAAGCGATATCGGCAACCAAGGTTTTGATGCACTTGCCGCGCTGGGAAAACTGACCGGGGTCATCTATGCAGGCCTGGCTGCACAGATTCTCCTGATCTACATTCCCTTGCTGCTCATCTATCGAGTTCCGATCGGCGGTTTCTTCCGCACCGCCCGTGAGCCAATGGTCACTGCCTTCACCACTCAGAGCAGTTCGGGCACTATCCCGGTATCGCTGAAGGCGACGAAGAGTGCAGGCATCCTGGACGAGGTCGCGAGTTTCGTGGTCCCACTGGGAGCGACCATCAACATGGATGGTGCAGTCATCCGCCTGGGAGCTTCGGTGGTGCTGGCGGCCAATATCGTTGGACGCGACATGTCCATGCTTGAACTTGGCGTCATTGTCCTCACCGCCACATTTGTCTCAATCGGCACAGCGGGAGTTCCCGGCGCCGGACTCATCGGATTGACGATCCTGCTGAAGCAAGCTGGGTTGCCGATGGAAACTGTGGCCTTGGTTGCCGGCGTCGACGTGATATTGGGAATGGGGGCGACGGGGCTCAATATCACCGGCGACCTCGTCGGCACCCATCTGATCGACAAGAGCGAGAAGCGGTTCAGCCGGAAGCGAGCACTCTCGAAGATCGAGGGCAGTCCGGCCTCCTAGCCTGGCCGAATCTGGTGCCGAGACGATGCTTTGCGGCTCCGGCGTGCCATCGCCGTTCAGGCAGCAGAGGCCCTCGGTCGGCTCCTCATTGCCTCTGCTGAGGTCAACCCGCTGCAGATTGATCTAGTTGCCGGAATGAACTCGGCGAAGCAGGAAGCCGGTGAGTCAAAGCCACACGGCTGAGGCATGATTCTTTCATGTTCTGGTGAGGGGGTCATCCAGTGTTCGTCTTCTTCGACGTGGCCTTCTTGCCAGTCTTCTTCGCGGCCTTCTTCTTCGACGACCGTGAGCGATCAACCGACTTCTGCAGTGCTTCCATCAGGTCTATGACATCACCGCTTGGCTCTTCCTCGTCTTCCTCGTCTTCTTCGTCGCCGAAGGCTTTCGCCACGTCGAGGGTCTCGCCTGATTCGATCTTCGCATCGATTAGCTTAGCCAACTCTTGCTGGTAGTCGTCGGTGAATTCCTCAGGGGTGAAGTCCTCCGAGTAGGATTCGACGAGCTTGGCCGACATCTCCAGTTCCTTGTCGGAGATCTTTGCACGGGAGCTCACACCTTTGAAGTCCACGTCCCTGATCTCATCGGCCCACCGCAGCGTCTGGATCATGAGCACCTTTCCGCTGACTCGCAGGATCGCCAGTCGTGTGCGGGTGCGCAGAGTGATCTTCACGATTGCCGTGCGGTCGGTGTCCTCAAGGGTCTGGCGCAGCAGCAGGTAGGCCTTCGGTGTCTTCGATGTCGGCTCCAAGAAGTACGACTTCTCCAACATGATCGGGTCGATCTGATCGTTGGGCACGAACTGGAGGACGTCAAGGTCGTCATTCTCATCGGCGGGCAGGGCCTCGAAATCGTCTTTCGTGAGAATCACGCGGTTGTCGCCGTCGTCGTAGGCCTTGACCATGTCGTCGAACTCAACGACTTTCCCGCACTCCTGACAACGGTGTTGATTGCGGATGCGTCCGCCGTCCTTCTCATGCACCTGGTGCATATTGACATCGTGGTTCTCGGTGGCCGAGTACAGCTTCACCGGCACGTTGACGAGACCAAACGCAATCGATCCGGTCCAAATGGCTCTCATACCTCCATTGAAACTCAGTCTCAGCACCTTGGCTACCCCCGTCGACTGGCCCTGCTGGCCCGTCCGACCTGGAAGGGCTCCAGCGCCGAGGTGGTCCTGGCCTCGCTCTCGTCCGTGCCCCCTCGTGCACTCTGCTGTCAGCGGGTAGCGTACAGACCACAGGAGGTGTCTATGCCACGCCAGGAACAGAAAGTCACCGTCGACGGGCATCGGTTGACGCTGACCAATCTCGACAAGGTCTTCTATCCGGAGACAGGCACAACCAAGGGCGAGGTACTCGACTACTACGCTCGCATTCACGAGCACCTGATCCGGCACGCCCATGACCGCATTGCCACCCGCAAACGTTGGGTCGACGGTGTCGGCACACCGCAGAAACCAGGAGACGTGTTCTTTGAGAAGAACCTCCCGGACTCCGCACCATCGTGGATCACTTCCCGTTCCATCCGTCATTCCACCGGATCCAAAAGGTACCCGCTGGTCCAGGACCGCGCGACATTGACCTACCTTGCGCAGATGGCCTCACTCGAGATCCACATCCCGCAATGGCAGGTCTCGAAGGGGGCATCTGACCCCGGCACCATCGAGTCGACGACACGGCATCCTGACCGCATGGTCTTCGACCTCGACCCCGGGCCAGGACGCGAACTGGCCGACTGCATCGAGGTCGCACAGCTGGTCAGGGAGCTGCTGACCGGGATGGGACTCGACGCCTACCCGGTGACCAGCGGCTCCAAGGGGATCCATCTCTATGCGCCGCTCGATGGATCGGCCTCAAGCCAACAGATCTCCGACGTTGCCCACGAGTTGGCACGCAGCCTCGAATCCGATCACAAAGACCTCGTCGTCTCAGCCATGAAGAAGACGCTGCGAGAGAACAAGGTGCTCATCGACTGGTCCCAGAACTCAGCGGCGAAGACGACAGTGGCCCCCTATTCTCTGCGCGGCCGGTTCACCCCCACAGTCGCGACACCGCGGACCTGGGACGAACTCGACGACCCGCCCGCTGTCGAGCAGCTGCGCTTCGAGGAGGTCCTTGAGCGGATCGACGACCACGGCGATCTGCTCGAACCGTTGGCGCAGACTGCCGGCGATTCAGCAAATCCGGCCCCCACCTCGGCGGGAGACGCACCCGCTTCGACGAAAGGAACGTCGAGTTCATCGAAGGCGCCGCGCGACCGCCTGGACATCTACCGGTCCAAACGTGACCCGAAGCACACCAGCGAACCGGTGCCCGACAGCCACGGCACCAGCGGGGACGAGCTCTCCTTCGTCATCCAGGAACATCACGCCAGCACACTGCACTGGGACTTCCGACTCGAACACGACGGCGTGCTGGTCTCGTGGGCACTGCCGAAAGGACCGCCCACCGATCCGAAGCACAATCATCTGGCCATCCAGACCGAGGACCACCCGCTCGAATACGGAAGCTTCGAAGGCACGATCGAGAAGGGACAGTACGGTGCGGGCGAGGTCACGATCTGGGACTCCGGGACCTACGAACTCGAGAAGTGGAAGGAGGGTCGCGAGATCATCGCTGTCCTCCATGGGGCCGAAGACGGCGGGCTAGGGGGAGAACGACGATTCGCACTGTTCAATACCGGCGAGCACGGGCCGAACAAGGAACCCGAGAAGAACTGGATGATCCACCTGACTAAGGACTCAGCCACGAACTCATCCACGAACTCATCCACGAACTCGCCGAGGCGGGGCAAAGCTTCGACTGAGCACACCGATTCCAAGCGAAACGGATCCACAGGCCCCGAGCGCACCGGTTCCACTGATGCGCAGCCCACTGACATGGCACCGATGCTGGCCAGTATCGGAAGCCTTCCCTCCGTTCGCCGACAGGCCGAGGACTGGGCATTCGAAATGAAGTGGGACGGCATCCGTGCGCTCGCCTCCGTGCGCGCCGGCACCGATGATTCGTCCGGGTCGATCGCGTTGACCAGCCGCAATGGTCACGATATGACGAAGGCCTACCCCGAACTCATCGAGCTCGCCGACTGCGTGGACGCTGATTGCATCCTTGACGCAGAGATCGTTGCGCTGGGCCCCGGCAGTCGTCCCGACTTCGGGCGGCTGCAACGCAGGATGGGGCTGACTCGTGAGAGCGACATTGAACGTGAACGTGAGCGCACACCGGTGTATCTGATGGTCTTCGATGTGTTGAACGTTGATGGCGCTTCACTACTGAAGACTCCGTATCTCGGACGACGTGAACGTCTCTTCGACATGGTCACCGAGGGTGAGCACATCCATGTGCCGGCGGCCTTCGAAGGAACCGTCGACAAGGCGATGGAGGCCAGTCGTGAACTCCAGCTCGAAGGAGTCATGGCGAAGCAGACCGACAGCACCTATCTGCCGGGCAGACGAACCCACACCTGGGCCAAACTCAAACACACCTCCACTCGCGACGTGATCATCGTCGGGTGGCGCACCGGCAAAGGGGAGCGTTCCGAGACCTTCTCTTCGCTGCTGCTGGCGGCCCACGAAAAGGACGGTCTGGTCTATCTGGGTCGTGTGGGCACCGGCTTCGACGACCACCAGCTGCAGGCTCTGCGGGCACAGCTCGATCGCCTGAGCCGGAAGACACCTTCCCTGGATGTTCCTGCCGCCGAGTCACGTGATGCGAACTGGGTGCGGCCCAGCCTCGTCGGTGAGGTCCGATACGGAGGTATCACCGAGGCTGGTCGTCTGCGTCATCCCGTATGGCGCGGACTCCGCGAGGACATCGACCCGGAGGAGGTCACCGCCTGAGCCAGGAGGGGCCGAGCATGTTCTCCCGCAGGCCACGTCGGTCACAACGGGGGTTACGAGACTCCGAGGAGACTGTTAATGTGACGGCACCGGGACAGTACGGAAGCTTCAGAGAGCACCGTGCTGACCAAGATCGCAATGAGTCTGATGATCGCGGATGCGGCATCAGTGAAAAGAGGCGACGATGACGAATGATCGAGATGCCGAGAGCATGGAGGAGACCCTCAACACTGTTCCCGATGAAGCGCCGCACGATGTTGCTGAAACGCCCGGAACAGATCACTCCACTAAAGAACACGATGATGAGTTGGTTGATGAATGGGAAGACGAGTCTTTTCCCGCGAGCGACCCGCCAGCGCATTACTGACCAGCTCATCTCTCAACAGGCGGCTTATCTCTCAACAGACCCTGGCCAGCCGAAGCGAATCGACCACCAGTTGAAAGGAGCCACAGCTCATGAGCGACCAACTGACTTTCCAGGATCCGGTGAAACGATTTCCGGACATCTCTCCACCCAAACAGGACCAGCCTGAGCCGGGCCTGGAAGTCGAACTGATTCCAGGCACTGACCGCGGCGAACAGAGCTATCGCGGCACTGGTCGGCTCAAGGGGCGCAAGGCGCTGATCACCGGTGCCGATTCCGGCATCGGCTCGGCAGTCGCTATCGCGTTCGCTCGCGAAGGAGCAGATGTCGCCCTGTCGTACCTTCCTGCTGAGGAGGACGACGCACGCCACGTCTGTGACGTCATCCGCGAGACCGGCGGCACAGCGGTGCCACTGCCTGGCAACCTCGCCGACCCCGACTACTGCCAGCAGGTCGTCCATGATGCGGCAGACGGGCTGGGCGGACTCGACGCCTTGGTGAATAACGCGGGGCGCCAGATCGCGGTCGAAGAGATCGAAGATCTCTCCGATGAGCAGTGGGGCAATACCTTCGAGACCAACATTCGCGCCATGTTCCGCGTGACGAAGACAGCAGTGGGTTATCTGCCCGCCGGCGCAACGATTGTGAACTCAACGTCCGTTCAAGCGTATTCTCCGTCGACCCACCTGCTGGACTATGCGTCGACTAAAGCTGCGATCAACAACTTCACCAAAGGACTGGCCACTCAGCTGGCTCCACGCGGCATCCGGGTCAACGCGGTCGCACCCGGCCCGATCTGGACACCGCTCCAGGTCTCTGACGGTCAGCCGAAGGAAGCACTGCCCCATTTCGGGAAGAACACTCCCTTGGGGCGAGCCGGTCAGCCGACGGAACTCGCGCCAGCTTATGTGTTCCTCACCTCGGCGGAGTCGAGTTACGTCCTGGGTGAGACCCTCAACGTCAATGGGGGCCAGCCCACGCCGTGACAGACCGTTCTCGGCCAACACCGTTGTCGGCCCCGGCCGGCGAAGCGACAGCGGAGGATGTGAATACGAATGAATTCGAGAAACGACGGAATCCCAGACTCATCGAAGCACACCACTGGCAACCCCAACCTTGATCCGGACCCCTCAGGTGATCCCGATCTTGATGGGGGAGGCAGTGTCCAACCCGGCGCCACGCCACCGGAATCCAACTCGGCCACGGCATCACCGCCACACGCACCCGATAGGAGACCTCCGCGGACGAAGTGGGTGGTCGTCGGACTCGGCGCAATACTGGCCGTCATCATCGTGGTCTTCGTCGCCTACGCCGTCGGTCTGTTCAGCTGAGGCCACCTTTGAGGCGAACAGGACGCCAACGCTCTGAAAGGAGACACTATGGATCTCAACATTCGCGGACGCAAAGCACTGGTCACCGGCGCCGATTCAGGCATCGGATTCGCCACGGCACAACTGCTGTTGGCTGAAGGTGCCACAGTCGTCATGACTGACCGTGAACCGGACAAACTCCATCACGCAGTCCAACAGCTGCCGGGTTCCGAAAACCGCCCACACGCCATTGCCGCCGATGTCACTGATCCTGCAGCCGTCGAGAGACTTGCGCAGAAAGTGGAGGATGAAGTCGGCGACCTCGACATCCTCATCAATGTTGCCGGGGTCCATGGTGAAGGTGGTCTGTTCCACGAGATCAGCCAAGAGGGATGGGACCATACAATCGATGTCGACCTGATGGGGCCCGTGCGTGTCACGCGGGCTTTCCTCCCGGGCCTGAGGCGCGGCGGCTGGGGGCGGATCGTATTCGTCTCCTCCGAGGACGCGGTCCAACCCTATGACGACGAGCTGCCGTACTGCGCTGCCAAAGCAGGACTTCTCTCCCTGGCCAAGGGTCTCTCCCGCACCTACGCCTCTGAGGGGCTGCTCGTGAACACAGTGTCGCCGGCATTCATCGAGACCCCGATGACCGACGAAATGATGAGTAAACGTGCCCAATCGTTGGGAGTGTCCTTCGATGAGGCGATTGCGTCGTTCCTGCGCGAAGAACGGCCCTTCATGGAGCTTGGCCGGAGGGGCAGACCGGAAGAGGTGGCTCATGTCATCGCGTTCCTGTGCTCCGACGCCGCCAGCTTCGTCAACGGTTCCAACTATCGCGTCGATGCCGGATCAGTCGCCACAATCTGAATGTTGTGACCACGGGCACGCGGTAGACGATATGAGAAGGAGTCTGAATCATGCAGGATTTTCGCTATCTGATCCTCGGCGGAGGAATGGCCGCTGACGCAGCTGCCCGTGGCATACGGGAGCTCGATGCTGACGGTTCCATCGCGATCATCAGCAACGATGTCGATGAACCATACACACGACCTGCCCTGAGTAAGAAGCTGTGGACAGACCCGAGCTTCGGACAGGACGACAACTACCTGGCGACCGTTGCCGACACCTGGGCTCAGCTCCATTTGGGCACTGAAGCGACCAGCGTTGACCCTAAGGCAAAGACAGTGACGGCCTCGGACGGAGAGTACAGGTTCGAGAAGCTGCTCTTCGTCACCGGTGGGCAACCGAAGCAGATTGACCTTGCGGAAGGCGAGCGTGTCGTCTATTTCCGCAGGTTCGATGATTATCGTCGCCTGCGTGAGTTCACCGGAAGGAATCTCAATGTTGCCGTGATCGGAGGCGGGTTCATCGGCACTGAGCTGGCAGCGGCATTGGTGCAGAACAAGACGAACACGACGCTTCTGTTCGACGATGAGACTCTGTGCGGTTCCGTCTTCCCGCCCGATCTCGCCGATCATTTTCACCAGCTCTATCGCGGCCAGGGAGTGACTCTGGTCCCCGGCACCAAGGTGTCCGGTGGCCGTGACGAGGGCCGGCATGTTGCACTGGACTACGGCGAGGGCACTCACGAGTTCGATGCTGTCGTTGTGGGCCTGGGAATCGATCCGTCAACCGATCTGGCAGAGAAGGCAGGAATCGCCACCGATGATGGAATCACGGTCGACGAGTCCTTGCAGACCTCTCACTCTGACATCTATGCAGCCGGTGATGTTGCCCATTACCCTGACCGGATCCTCGGCCGCCAACGCGTCGAGCACGTGGACAATGCGACCCAGATGGGCAACACAGCCGGACGGATCATGGCAGGAAGCGACGAGACCTACACGCACACACCGTATTTCTACACCAACGTCTTCGACTTCGGCTATCAGGCGGTGGGGACGCTGAGTTCAGACCTGCAGACGATCGAGGACTGGCAGAAACCGCAGACGGAGGGCGTGGTCTACTACCTGAACGACGAGGACCGGGTGCAAGGCGTGCTCCTGGTGAATCTGGACGGCGGTCTGGACACTGCTCGGGCCATCCTGGCTGAAGACTGGCCCCACTCCCGCAGCGACCTGGTCAACCGCCTGACTTAGGATCGATCGCTCGTGAGTCATTGTCGCGGCCTGCAGAGAGGTCGCCGATGTGGGACAGCCGCAGGGGCGCGAAGGGTCCTGTGGTCTCACTCGAGATCACCCGCGCGGTGATGCTCGCGTGGTCCCCTCCGTCGTCGAGCATGGCGATGCGCTCGACGACTATCCGATTGGGCAGAGCACTGAGCAATGGCACCCCCTGCTCGGTGGAGTGGGTATCGAGACCGCGGAACTTGTCAGTGTCCTCACCAGATCGGGCACCGAAGCGCTGCGCCATGGCGAGATCTGAGGCAGTGAGGAAGTGAATCGCGAAATGGGTGGCCCGCAGACTCACCTGATAGGTGTGGTTGGCCTTCGACAGCCAGAAACCGTACTGCTGAGGAGACATGCTCGACTGCGAGTGGAATCCCACCAAGCAACCTGCACGTTCGTTCTCTGCAGTGGTGGTCACTACGATCAGAGCGGCATCCGTGGACACCATCAGGTCGTCAAACGTCTCCTCATCCATGGCGGATCCCTTCTGCGTCAGCGTGGTGCTGCAATGAGCCGAGTTCGGTGTCAGACCCTGCGCTGGTGCGCCGGTATTCGTGTGCAGCGGTGTCGTCGTGCGTCAAACGTACGCCCCTGCTCAACGGCGGACAAGAGTCACTGGCCCCGGAGTCATTTCAGTCGGTCTCAGCACACCCGCGATAGTGGGGCGCGGCGATATCGACGCCGATGATGTGCGGCACGGTTCCTGACACTCGATGGTGATCTGCGTTACCGTCGGGGTAACCGTGAACTCCACGAATGTGAGGAGATGTGGTCACCATGCCGAAACTCAGCAGTGCCGGAGTACCGAAGAAGTCAGAGCTCCCGGCGACCTTGCGACACTCCGATGCCAAGGCTCAGCGCACCTTCGCCAAAGCCTATGACTCCGCAATGGAGGAATACGACGACGAAGAGCGCGCTCACCGGGTGGCCTACGACGCGCTGAAGCACACCCACGAGAAGGTCGGCGACAAGTGGGAGCCGAAATCAACATCTGGACCATCCGACGCGCAGGCCAAGGGCGGAAAGAACACTGACCGCCCAACCGCTGGTGGGGTGGACGCGAATGCGACGAAGGACCACCTGTACCAGCAGGCGACTCGGCTGAAGATCCCGGGACGTTCGAAGATGAGCAAGAACGAACTCATTGACGCTCTCGAACGCGAAAGCAGCAGGCAGACGAAGAAGAACGACTGAAGCCTGGCCTCAGAATACCGGGGGAGTCATCGTGGCGATGAGGACCACCTCGGCGTCACCGAGGACACGGAACCAGTGCGGTTGGTCTCCCCAGTAGGTGATGCTGTCACCGGCTGCGAGCGTGTACCCGTCGTCGCCGATCTGGAAATAGCAGGTGCCCTCGAGGACGAACAGGCATTCCTCGGCGCGATGGTGGGTGAAGGGCACTGACTCGTTGGAGTACCCCGACGGGATCCGCACCTTGAGCACCAGCAGTGCGCCGTTCATCGTCGGAGTCAGCAGCTCATAGACGAGTCCACGATCGGTGACCTGCAGCTGCCGGCGGCCATCGGCGCGGACCACGCGATTGTCGGCAGGTTCCTCGCCCGAGTCGAAGAAGCGTCCGACTGGCACATCAAAGGCCTTGGCGATCTTGAGCAGCGTGAGATAAGCGGGATTGCCGCGCCCACGTTCGATCTGACTCAGCAGGCCCTGACTGACCCCAGCCACGCGGCTGAGGTCAGTCAAGGTCATCCCGGCCGATTCCCGCAGCCTGCGAATGAGCGCGCCCATGTACTCAACACTCGGGTCAGCCGCAGGCGGCAGGACATTCTCGGCGCTCATGGGTACCTTCGGTCAACGGGGCATCAGACTTTCGAGAATATCAGCACCCCGGGGACGCGATCTCAGATCAGGCCGAGACCAGTCACGGCCTCACGCTCCTCGGCGAGCTCAGCCGTGGTGGCGTCGATCATCCTGCGGCTGAAGTCGTTGATCTCCAGTCCCTGCACGATCTCCCAGTTCCCGTCTGACGTCGTCACGGGATAGGAGCAGATCAGTCCCTCGGGCACCCCATAGGAGCCATCGGAGACCACAGCCATCGAGGCCCAGTCGCCTTCGGGGGTGCCGTGCAGCCAGTCATGGGCGGCGTCGATTGTCGCCGCGGCAGCGGACGCCGCTGAGGAGGACCCCCGCGCTTCGATGATTGCGGCACCGCGCCCGGAAACCGTGGGGATGAGATCGTTTTCGACCCAGGACTGGTCGCCGATGACCTCGGCGGCATTCCTTCCGCCGATTTCTGCGTGGTAGATGTCGGGATACTGCGTGGCTGAGTGATTGCCCCAGATCGTCATCCTGGATATATCGGCGACCGATACTGCGGCCTTTTTTGCCAACTGTGCGAGGGCGCGATTGTGGTCTAAGCGGGTCAGCGCGCTGAAACGTTCGGCGGGGACATCGGGCGCATTGCTCATTGCGATCAGCGCATTGGTGTTGGCCGGATTCCCGGTGACTCCGATACGCACATCGTCGGCGGCGACTTTATTGAGCGCCTTGCCTTGGGCGGTGAAGATCGCACCATTGGCTTCGAGGAGGTCGCTGCGCTCCATGCCCTCAGACCGGGGTCGAGCGCCGACGAGTAGGGCGAGGTTGACTCCGTCGAAGATGTGCTCGGCCGAATCGCCGATTTCGACTGAGTTGAGAGTGGGGAAGGCACAGTCCTCGAGTTCCATGACCACGCCCTCGAGGGCGGTCAGTGCTGGTGTGATTTCCAACAAGCGCAGTTGAACTGGAGTGTCGGGGCCGAAGAGCGCGCCGCTGGCAATGCGGAAGAGGAGACTGTAGCCGATCTGACCGGCAGCACCGGTGACGGCGACTTTAACGGGAGTGTTCATAGATTGTGCTCCTTAACTGTGGTCGGAGATTGACGCATGCGATGCGGGCCCTTCGCGTGTGCATATGACCGTGATTGTCATCTGCTTGAATGTGCGCGACGGCGATGTTCTTCTGCGAACACGCCAAGAACGTCACTTCATTGCCGAGGACGCCGCGCGGCATGACGAGGAATCCACTTCCTTGTTGAGGCCCGTCACGGTCGCTTGTACGGCATCGCTGCGTTGGACGGTCACTGCAATTCCTCAGGAGAGAAATTTGTGACGAACCGATTCTATTCGACTCACCACCGCTGGGCATCAATAGGGACTCAGATTTCGTCCGCAGGCACGGCGTTCACGACTAGATTATGGTCCCGACTAAATCTCGGCACCCAAGCGGAGCGAATCGCTCTGCTTGGGTGCCGAGGACGTTGCCCGCTATTTCGTCCAGGCGTCATCCGTGAAGTAGCCGTCGATCCAGCCGGGCAGGCGGTGCCCGTCCTTCGACGTCTTGAGGGTGTAGGGGGCCACGTGGAAGCCTGCCTTGTCGAGCTTGCGCAGGTCCCGAGTCGGCAGATTCTTGCTGGGGCCGACCCATTCGATGCCCGCGTCGGAGATCTCGTCGAACGACTGCTTCGGCAGAGTCGCGCCCATGAGGTAGAGGGAGGTGTACCCGCGCTTCGCGATCGTCTTCGCTGCCTCGAAGTCGAAGGACTGGACGATGAGCGAGTCCGAAAGGTCGCGTTCGTCGAATTCGTCGAGGACCTGATCAACCTCCGCCGAGGTGGCCCCGGGCTTGATCTCGGGCACCATGACGACCTCCCCGCCGAGTTCGTCGAGCGCCTCGTCGAGAGTGACCGTGGCCGCCTCTTTCCCGCCGGTGGGGCTCTTGATCGTCGCTGAATTCCACTCCTCGAGGCTGAGGTCGCGGATCGGTCCGCTGACCCCGTTGAGCGTCCGATCGGCTGTGTCGTCGTGGATGAGGACGGGGGTGCCGTCTTCGAGGAACTGAATGTCCATCTCGGGCAGGAACCCGTCCTTCACCGAGGCGGTGAATCCTTCCATGGATTCCTCCGGGTAGACCGCGGCGCCACCTCGGTGGGAGATCGTCGTCGGGTACGTCAGGTCCGACACACGATCCGGAGCGGCAGGGGAGGGGTGAGCCGGACCGGCAGAAATCGGTCCGAGGGAAGCAGTCGCCGGTGCGGCTGCAGTACCGGCGATGACAGCTATTGAGAGTGCTGCAGCCGAGACGATCGAAGCGGGACGTGGACGGAACATTTTTGAATTGGTAGAAGTCACGACCGCGACGCTACGGTCGCCGAGTAAGCTCCCGGAGGACCGAAAGTGAACAGCAGAATGAGAGCAGACGAATGATGTCAGCTGCTCGGAATCAGGTCACGGCCGACTGAGCTCTTGATCCGACAGGTCCCGCTTCGATGTGGTCAGGTCGTCCAGGCATCGTTGGTGAAGAAACCGGCGACGCCGTGGGGGAGACGGTGTCCATCCCCTGCCGTGGGCATTGTGTAGGGCACGACTTTGAGACCTGCATTGATGAGGGTGCGCAGATCCTGGTTCGGCAGTTTGAAGCTCGGTCCCACCCATTCGATGCCGGCATCGGTGATCTCATTGGTCGACTCCTTCGGCAGTGTTGCTTCCGTGAGGTAGAGCGAGGAGTAGCCGCGTGCGGCGATGGTCTTTGCTGCTTCGAAGTCGAAGGATTGGACGATGAGTGAGTCGGTAAGTCCGCGTTCGTCGAATTCGTCGAGGACTTGATTCACTTCCGCCGAGGTGGCTCCGGGTTTGATCTCGGGCACCATGACGACGTCGCCGCCGAGCTCGTCGAGCAGTTCGTCGAGGGTGACCGTTTCTGCTTCGGGTCCGCCGGTGGGGTTCTTGATCGTTGCGGAGTCCCACTCGTCGAGGGTGAGGTCGCGGATCTTTCCGCTGGCTCCGTTGAGGGTCCGGTCGGCGGTGTCGTCGTGGATGAGGACGGGGGTGCCGTCGGAGAGGAATTGGATGTCCATCTCGGGGAGGAATCCGTCCTTCGCCGAGGCGGTGAATCCTTCCATGGACTCTTCCGGGTAGACGTCGGCGCCGCCTCGGTGGGAGATTGTAATCGGGTAGGTCAGGTCGGAGACGCGACTTGGTGTGCTGACTGTTCCAGCATCGGCGCTATCTGGGTACGAGCCGGAAATGCAGCCGGTGAGACTGGTCAGCGAAAGCAATGAGGCGAGACTGAGGTGCAACATGATATTCGGGCGATGCGCAAGTGGGTATGTCTTCATCCAGCTGGTGACAGTTCACTGTGTCTGCGAGCGGCGGTCGGCGACTGAGCTTGATCGACAGGGTCAAGGGTGGGACGGTCTGACTTGTTTTCGACTGGATTGCATGCTCGATCGAGGTTGGCGGCCGGGCGGGGATTCGGGGATAGGGACATTGACGCTCCGCTAAAAGAAAGATGGGTACTTTCAGTGTAGTGAGAGGGTCGAGAGGATTTGGTTACGGTTAGGTCACATCTATAGTTTCATTGCTGAATTCACATCCATTTCTTCTTCTTGAACACGGTGTAGAGGATGATGCCCAGGCCCAGCATGAGGCCGAGTGCCATGGGGTAGCCGAAGGTCCAGTGCAGCTCGGGCATGACATCGAAGTTCATGCCGTAGATCGCCCCGATCAGTGTGGGGGCGAAGAGGATTGCCGCCCAGCCCGAGATCTTCTTCATGTCCTCGTTCTGGCGTTGGGCCACCAGCGTGGAGTTGACGTTGAGGATCTGGGACAGGGCTTCGCGCAGCTCGGCGGACTCGGCAAGGACGCGGGTGAGGTGGTCGGTGACGTCATCGAGGTAGGCCTGGAGTTCGCCGGGGATCGCGTACTTCGTCGCGCCGTTGCCCAACCTCTGGGTGAGACGGTTGAGGTGAGTCGTGGTGTGGAGGACGTCGATGACCTCTTGGCTGAGCAGATAGATGCGCTCGGCTGCTGCGGTGTCGCCGCTGAAGACCTGTCGTTCGATCCCGTCCTTGTCATCCTGCAGACCGTCAAGGACGGGGAAGTAGGTGTCGACGGCGGTATCGAGGAGCCGGTAGACGAGGGCCTCGGGACCCAGCGCGAGCAGTTCCCTGTCGGATGACCACAGGCGCTTCTCGTTGGTGAAGTAGGCGTCCATGTCCTCGCGGCGGTCGGGGATCGGCGTGCCGTCGATGAACCGGTCATCCTGGCAGACGATGACGAGGACGTCGCCCTTCATGAGCAGGTGGAATTCCTTGAACTCAACTTCCTCAGCCGAGTCGATGTAGACGGCGGATTTGAGGACGACGAAGAGCACGTCGTCGTAGCGTTCGACCTTCGGACGCTGGTTCGCGTGGAAGAGATCCTCGACGAGGACGGGGTGGAGATCCCACGTCGAGGCGACCTCGGCGAGGAGTTCGGGTGTGGAGTTGGGAATGACGATCTGGGTGAACGATCCAGAGGCCGGAGACTCGGGAACGGGTTCCGAGTGCTCCGAGGAATGGTGAGCCAGTGCCTCGGCGAAGGAGTGCGCCACCGACAGTCCGAGAGGCTCGCTGTCGACGATCTGACGGGTCAGCAGCATCGGAGTTTCGGGCACTGCGGCAGTCCCGTTGCCCGCCCGCTTGCGGCGGGAGAACGGTTCGGACTTGTGTCTGCGCATCTGTGCCATCGTTATTGCTCCTTCAGTCGGCTCCTCCCTAAGGTAGTCGACCCCGCCGAGCGAATCGATCAGGCAAGTCCGCAGCCGCGGGACGGTATTCATCACCCGAGTCTGAGAAGGCACTCCAGGTCGGGGCATCCGCCGCCATGCATAATAGTTCAATGATCAATCTGCCCGACAAGGTCACTCAGCGTGCGCAAAAGAGCTTTCACCTAGCTCGATCTGCCTTTCGGGTCGGATCGAACGTGTTCGGCGGTCGCATCGAAGAGGCGCGACTTCCAGCTGACTACTCGCCGCAGCCGACCGACGACTTCGTCGCTGCGGCGTACTTCTCTGCCGAGGTGGACTCGGCCTACCAGCTCGAGCAATGGGTATGGCCCTTCGAGCAGCTCGCACAGCAGCTGCGCGACGCCGGATATTCTCACCAGCCCTTCGGCATCATCGTGCGCAGCGCGCACGTTGCCAAACATCTGCGCTCACGAACGACTCTGCCGGTGCGCTTCTCTCGCCTGACGAAGGGACTCGATGCGTTCATGTCTGCGCCGAGCCTCAGGGTCGTCTTCTATGTCAATCAGTCAACGGGAAACTTCCAGGCGCTGCGATTTCCCAAGCCGGCGCACGTCCACCTCAGCCATGGTGAGAGCGAGAAGATCTCCATGATCTCGAACCAGCTCAAGGCCTATGACTATGTGTTCACCGCTGGCCGAGCCGCACAGAACCGGATCGAGCAGACTCTCTTCGGACTGGATGAGGACCGGATGATCGATGTAGGTCGGCCGCAGCTGGATCGCCCCCGAGAGGTTCCCCAGGTCTGGCGCGACTTCGACAGTGATGCCCCCGCAGGCAAGACAGTGTTCTACGCGCCGACCTGGGAAGGCGACTCCCCAGCAATGGCCTATGGCACGCTCGCCGACAACGGCAGGACCCTCGTGACGACGATGCTGGACGCGGGCTATCGAGTGATCTTTCGCCCGCATCCCCGCACCGGCATCTTAAAGAGTGCTTTCGAACGGGAACTCGATGCCGTCCAGGACATCATCCGGGACCATCCGCGCGGCTTCCTTGACCAAACCCCAGACGTGACGTGGCAGTTCGAGGCAGCGGATCTGGCGCTCGCCGAAATGTCGTCGGTCGCCTTCGACTGGTTGGCCACGCGTCAGCCGTTGGTGATGATCGCTCCGCACAATCCCGCCGCCGAGGTGCTTGCGGGCGGACTGCTGGACCGGTGTCCACTCCTGGAGCCAGGTGCCGAGGCCGGGATCGCTGAGCTGCTGCGCACGGCAGACACCGCTGATCGCGAGGTCGAGCTCAAGCAGATGAGCTTTGACTATCTGGGTGCCACCGAATGGGGGACGCAGCTTTCACGATTCGTCGGGGCCGCCGAATCCGTCATCGGATCACGTGAGGCAGCCATGCGATCGCGTCGGTCCGCGTGACCCGCGTCGCAATCCCGATTCTCTGAGTTACAAAATGGTAAACTCGGGCTGAACTGTGAGTTGTTTTCGGCCCCCGGAATGGGGGCCTTGATCGTTTGGATGGTTACTTCGATGCGCCGAGTCATCACATATGGCACGTTCGATCTGCTCCATTATGGGCATATCCGTTTGCTGCAGCGTTGCAAGGAACAGGGCGACTACTTGGTCGTTGCCCTCTCAAGTGACGAGTTCAATGCGGGCAAGGGCAAGAAGTCCTACTTCAGCTTCGAAGAGCGCAAGCACATGCTCGAAGCCATCCGCTACGTCGACCTCGTCATCCCCGAAGACAACTGGGAGCAGAAGATGACGGACGTCGATAAGTACCACATCGACACCTTCGTCATGGGCGATGACTGGGAAGGCGAATTCGACTTCCTCAAGGACAAGGTCGAGGTCGTGTACCTTGCTCGCACCCCAGAGATCTCGACGACTCGGATCAAGTCCGAACTCGGAAACTCCTGATCTCATTAGATGTGATGCTTGCGATCTGCTGAATTCTGGTGACTGAGCGCTGGACCAGCCGACATTGAGCAAGCGACGGATAAGGCTTCAGCAACACTCCGTGTCTGCAGAAAGCAACAGCGTTGCTTGCCATGTGGGTAAAATTGCGTGATGAAATGAGCAATTCTCGAGACCAGTTCGACTAGGGCGTCGCTGATTCTCGAGTTTGAAAGGACACAATGAATCTTGGTCGTATCTTCGGTAAGCGTGCACAGACGCCAAGTGACCGCGAATCCGAATCTCTTCGCGTATTCGAGCTGACCTGGGCCATCCCGAGTGAGTTCGGAGGGATGACCAGTGTGATGTTGCGTCGCGCGCGCAATTTCACACAATTGCAGAATCTTCCCATCGATATTCTCACTCTCGACTACAAAATGGATTTGGCTGAGGTCGAGACCAGACTCAGAGACTCGCAGGAACTGGTCGACGGTGTACGAATTCGAAATCTATGGCAGGAATTTGCTCAGTATTCTGACCGCCAGTTGAGAGCTCTCGGCGCATCGTCGGCGGGCGCGGGCATCCCCGCCGGTGTCAACGCAGACTCCAAGCGAGTGACACCGCGGTTTGTTGAGTACTTTGACGCAGACAAGTCTGTTCTGCGCATCGACCACTTTCGCGAAGACGGTTCGATTTTCCTGACTGACGATAGAGATGGTGGAAAGCGGCGTCTCATTCTCGTGGGCCGTCGGGGCAAGTATGTGGGGGAGTTCAGCCGAGCTCGAGATCTGTATTTTTCCTGGTTGGACGTCGTCACGGACCGTCATTCGTCAGTGATCATCAGTGAATCCAAATTTGTCGGCAGTTTTCTTCACCATTTCGAACGACCGAAGGTCAAGGTCGGACAGGTGCTGCACAATACCCACATCGAGCCGAGGTCGTCTTCGGTGTTCGGCCGCTTCACGGCTTCAAGGGTCGGGATCTTGTCGAACTGGACGAAATTCGACTTCCTTGTCTTTCTCACCCATCGCCAGAGAGACGACTTCATACAGGCGTTTGGCAATTCACCAGGTCTGTTCGTCATCCCGAACTGCACGGCGGTCGAAGCTGAAGTCGCTGATGACAGCGGCTTTCGCAACATCGATTCCGGTGCAGTTGTGGCACGCTTAGCCGGCCAGAAGCAGATCGATCACGCCATTAAGGCAATCGGAGCAGTGGAAGAAGAAGTCACCCTTGACATCTACGGGGATGGGGAGCTTCGGGCCGAATTGGAAAGTCAAGTCTCAGCTGACGCACGGTTGACGGACCGGGTTCGTTTCAAGGGATTTTCCAGTGATGCCGCCGAAGGCCTCGAGAGGTATTCCTTCATCCTGTTGACCAGCTCGTACGAGGGCTTCGGGCTGGTGCTGATTGAAGCCATGTCGCATGGTTGCATACCTATTGCGTATGACATTCGGTATGGTCCATCCGAAGTGATCGATCACGAAGTGAACGGTTTCCTGACTGACAGTGTGGAGGGTGTCACCTCGGCAATCGAACGGCTGATCCGTATGGATCCTGCCGAAATTGCGAAACTCCGAACGGCAGCGCGAAGCAAAGCACTGACCTTCAACGACGAAAACATCACTCGTAAATGGATGCAGCTGTTCGCTGACGTAGAGAGCATTCGCCGTGACGCCGCTGACCACGATCTCGAGAAAGTCACCGTCGGCAGAGTAGAACATGCCGATTCTTGCCTGAATTTCACTCTCTCAGTCAAAGGGGAGACCAGCAAGGACAGACGAGGAGACCGCCTGGTCCTGGCCTCTCGGGACAAGCGATTCTCAATTGCGTGCATGGTAGGAGACGGATCGGTGGCGTCGGTGCCGACGGCATCGATCCTGAGCGTGGATTCGAATGTGACCTTCGATGCGTGGTATCAGCATTGGAACGGTGGCCGGGTCGAAAGACTGAGGGTGGCTCACAGCATCGGTGGCGGTGACATCGTCGAGCCCAATATGAAGATATATCCCACTATCCATGGGAACCTCAGTGTGCAGACATGGAAGAACGCTAAATGAGGGTTTTGTGTTCTGCTGAGTCTTAACTTGATCTGCAGCCATGTTGCCGTCATTGGTACGGCAGATGAACTGAAGGTAAAATCGGCGAAAGTAACGTACCAGGCGAGCTAAACCACAGAGAGAGGATCGAGTGTGCAATCGGAACAACCGTCGTCGCACCCGACCCTGTCTGAGCTCAGGGCGAAGGCACAGCCGATCGAAGTTCGAAGCCGCAAGAACGCAGAGCATTGGACGGCGCAGCTGTATCTGCGTCACATTTCGATCTACTTCACCATGCTCCTCGTCCGGACCCGGATCAGTGCCAACGGTGTGACCGGACTGATGATCCTCGCGGGATGGTGCATCGCCGCGAGCCTTCTGCTCCCTGGAATCTGGGGAGCTGTGCTGGCAGTGTTCTTCTCTCAGGTGCAGATGTATATCGACTGCTGCGATGGAGAGGTTGCCCGGTGGCGCGGTACCAGCGGAGCCAAGGGTGTTTTTCTCGATAAGGTCGGTCACTACACGACCGAAGGACTTGTGGCTTTCGTCCTCGGAGCACGAGCTGTCGGAGAACTATCCAACCTTCGTGCTGATCCTGCTGCAATGTATCCATACCTGTTAGGCGGAGCCGTTCTGTCATCATTCGTTCTGCTGAACAAAGCGCTCAACGACATGGTCCACGTGTCCAGGGCCTTCAACGGGTTGGACAAACTCGCTGACTCGCAAGCAGCTACTGCTCTCAACCCTGGCGTCGTCGCTTCGCTCAAGCGCATGGCTCGATTCCTGCCATTCCATCGGATCTTCCATTCGGTGGAGATGTCATTGCTTGCCCTTGTTTCGAGTATCGTGACCGCGATGGCGGTGCCTATCGGTGCTGCCCCGCTGTTTGGTGAACGGTGGCTCATCATGATCCTGGTTCCGCTCTGTTTCCTGTCAGTCGTCGGGCACTTCCTGTCGATCATGGCGTCGAAGCGGCTGTCATGAGCGATACGTCACGCATCTTGTCGCAACGTTTGAAAACGAGTCGTAAGTACTCGTTCGGAGTGGTCGTGCTGTCGCAGGGGAGGAGGCTGGACGATCTCAACCGTGGGTTCGAGTCGTTGTTGGCTCAAAAGGGTGTCGATCTCGACATCGTCTGTGTCGGCAATGGATGGGAACCGACGGGGATCCCCGCCGGAGTGAAGAAGCTTGGGCTACCCGAGAACTTGGGTATTCCTGCGGGAAGGAACGCCGGCGTTCCGCACGTCAAAGGTGAGTTCCTGTTCTTCCTTGACGATGACGCGTGGTTGCCGGACGATACGACCCTCATGCGCATGGCTCAGCTGATGCGCACCAAACCGAAGATCGGCCTGGTGCAGCCCCGGGTAGAAGAGCCTGACGGGCCAGCCGCACCGAAACGCTGGATTCCTCGCCTGAAGAAGGGCGAAGCGGACCATTCCTCAAATGTATTCTCTGTCTGGGAGGGGGCCGTCTGTCTCCAGCGGAAGGCCTTTGACGAGTGCGGTGGGTGGCCGGCCCCATTCTGGTATGCGCATGAAGGCATTGAGCTGGCGTGGCGCATCTGGGACGCCGGCTACACGGTTTGGTACATGGGTGATATCGCCGTCGCCCACCCGGTCATGGATCCACGCCGCCATGAAGAATACTTCTACATGAACGCCCGAAATCGAGTCTGGCTTGCTCGACGCAATCTGCCATGGCCGTTCAACTGGGCCTACGTCGGTTCATGGACACTGATGCAATGCATGAAGTGGGCGAACAAGCCTCAACAGCTGAAGCCGTGGTTCCGCGGATGGCGCGATGGGTGGAGACTCGATCCATGGGGTGAGAATGAAAACCACAAGAAGCTATCCGGCCGTGGACTCCTACGTATGTCTCGGCATGGGAGGCCTCCAATTGTGTGACCGATCGGTTTGTCCCATTCGACCTTTACAGGCCCTATTCGAAGCTTGCTCTCCAGCCCGACAGGCGCCGCAACTGGGCAACAGCGAACAATGACCTCTACTGCAAATTCAATTCCGAACTATGATGATGGGAAATAAGTGGAAGACAATGTGACTAAGAGTCCGGCGCGGGTAGCGGATGACGCGGTGGTCGATGAAAGAGCCAGGTTGTTGGCTGGCACCGTTGTCTGGAACTTGAGTCAAGTCCGCGAAGGCGCGGTTGTCGGCAAAGACTGCACAATTGGACGGAACGTATATATTGGGGCCGGCGTACAGGTTGCGGACCGTGTAAAGATTCAGAACAATTGCTTGATTTATGAACCCGCGTTTGTTGAGAGTGGCGTGTTTATTGGTCCTGCAGTTGTCTTTACCAATGACGCCCATCCTCGCGCGATCACTCCATCGGGTCAGGTCAAGGCAGCATCTGACTGGGATGCAGTAGGTGTAACCGTCAGGCAAGGCGCTTCGATTGGAGCGCGGGCGGTCTGTGTAGCACCAGTCGAAGTCGGACGGTGGGCGCTGGTCGCGGCTGGCGCAGTGGTTACAAGGGACGTACCAAATTTTGCGATGGTGGCTGGAGTCCCGGCAGCTTTCAAGGGTTGGGTAGGAAAGACAGGTCGCAGACTCCAACGAATTTCCGATTCGAGTTTTAGGTGCCCCGACACTGGAGAAATATTTAGCGAAATTGACGGTGATCTCGAAGAAGAAGGATGCAACAAATGATTAACGTAGCCAGTCCGACAGTAGGCGAAGAAGAACAGCTAGCTGTCAGCAGAGTTCTCCAGTCTGGGATGCTTGCACAGGGCCCCGAAGTCAAAGCTTTCGAAGAAGAATTTTCCGTGGTTTCAGGTACCTCGGAATGTGTGGCAGTCAACTCAGGAACATCTGCTCTTCATCTCGGGCTGCTCGCGTCAGGGATAGGCGTTGGAGACGAGGTAATCCTGCCGAGCTTTTCCTTCGCTGCCACGGCCAATAGCGTTGCTCTAACTGGTGCGACACCCATATTTGCTGATATTGATCCAGACACCTTCTGTATAGACCCTATAGACGTCGAGCGAAAGATCACACCACGTACGAAAGCTGTCATGGTGGTTCATCTTTACGGGCAAGCCGCTGATATGCCGACGTTGATGAAGGTTGCTGAGGATTCAAAACTGCAAGTCTTTGAAGATGCTGCGCAAGCTCATATGGCAACTTCTAATGGGCAACAAGTCGGCGGCATAGGTCGCTTTGGTGCTTTTTCTTTCTATCCAACTAAGAACATGACTTCCGGTGAGGGAGGCATGATCTCCACCAACGATCCTGAGCTTGCTAGGTACGCACGGCTACTTCGGAATCAAGGCATGGAGGAGAGGTACAAGAACGAAGTTGTGGGCTTCAATGCACGCATGACCGATCTGCACGCATCGATCGGAAGGGTACAGCTCGAACGTCTAGCCGCTTTGACTGAGCTTCGCCAGAACAATGCAAGAGATCTCACTAAAGGTATAGAGGGCGTCGTTACCACACCAAAGGTGTTGGAGGGGTCCAGTCATGTCTATCACCAGTACACGATCAAAGTTCCAAATCGCGAAGAATTTCAGCAGCACCTATTCGAAAGTGGAGTTGGATCGGGTGTGTACTACCCTGTTCCGATTCACCGGCTGCCGTCATTCGATGTTGATACAAATCTCCCCAACACAGAAGCGGTTGCCAAAGAAGCGCTGTCAATACCTGTGCACCCCAACTTGTCGAAAGGCGACATCGAAAAGATTGTAGTTGCGGTAAAGGATGCGGCCGCCGCTACTGCACACTAACGTCTCCTCCGGGTAGGCAAGTCTAAAGAGAGCATTGGTATGACTAGAGAACTAAGAGCCGGCCTGATCGGTATGGGTGCCATGGGCAGGAACCACGCTCGGGTCCTCTCGCTACTGAGTGATGTCGAATTTGTTGGAGTAGTAGATCCTCTACTGCCAGTGGAGGCTGGACCAGCGGGGATACCCCTGTACAGAACAGTCGATGAACTGCTGGCTGAAGAAGAGATCGACATGTGTGTTGTCGCGGTGCCGACGAAATTTCACGTCGAGGTCGCTTTGGAGCTAGCCTCGAAAGACATTTCGACGTTGATAGAAAAGCCACTAGCCGGCAGCATTGATGATGCTGAGCGGATCGTAGACATTTTCGCCGCGAGAGATGTATTTGCTGGTGTAGGTCATATAGAACGGTTTAACCCATCCGTACGTGAGCTTCGGAAGCGACTTGATGGAAGGGCCCTCGGCGAGGTTATTCACATTTCCACCACAAGAGTGGGTCCGTTTCCCGCCAGAATTGCGGACGTCGGCGTCATATTTGACCTAGCTTCGCACGATATAGACCTAGTTCAATGGATTACCGGTTCTACATATAGAGAGCTGTATGCGCAAACGGCTTATCGAAGTGGACGAACTCATGAGGATTTAGTGTCAATCACGGGCGTGCTCGCCGATGGCACTGTCATAGACCATAGAATCGATTGGTTGTCGCCTTTCAAACAGCGCCAGACAGTTGTCACGGGTGAGGGTGGTGCTTTTGTGGCAGATACCTTAACTGCAGATCTCACGCACTATAGGAACGGAGATTTTGACGGGGGTTGGGACGATTTGAATCAATTCAGAGGAGTGGCGCAAGGTGATGTTACTCGGTACGCGATCAACAAAAAGGAACCGCTACTAGCTGAGCTTGAGGCATTTAGAGATGCAACTCTGGGGCTTTCGAACAATTTGGCAACTGTGCTTGAGGGGCTGGAAGTCGTGAAAGTAGCGGACGAAGTCTCCAGAACCGCAAAAGCAAATCAGCCAACACATAACTAGAGGACGCAAGCTTTGAACCTGCCCACGGTTACAGTCGTGATTATCGTATTCAACGACGAAGATCGAATTAATGTCGCTATCGAGTCTGCCATGAGGCAGACGTTACGAGAGATCGAGATTGTCGTGGTGGACCACGGCTCCACAGATGGAACAGCCGCGGTGGTCCAGAAGTATATCGAGCGTGATAGCAGGATTCGTCTAGTTCAATTGCCGGATAACGTCGGTGAGCCCGGGCGACCGCTCAATGCTGGGATCGACGATGCCCGGGGCGACTGGATTACAGTCATGGGCAGCGATGACGAATTGGAGCCTGATGCATGTCGCTATATGCTGTCCTTCGCGGAGCTGCGTTCAGTTGACGTCGTACTTGGAAAAGTTTCCCGAGTAAACCCAAGTACTCCGAAGAAGATTACCTATTGGCACAGTCGTTTATACCGCGAAGAACGCACGCTCAGCCGTATTGAAGATGCCCCAGAATATATCTCGGACACGATATCTGCCGGTAAATTGTATCGTAGGTCGTTTCTCAACGATCGAAAAATCAGATTCCCCGAAGACATCCTTTATGAAGACCAGCTGTTTACGCTGAAGGTTTATCATCAGTCGGATGGAATACAGGTACTTCCCGAGACGGTGTACAGGTGGTATTCAAGACCAAATGCCAAAAAGAAATCGATCACAAATTCTCGCGATACCATAAAGAATTTCGAAGATCGAATTTCGGTGAACCGGCGAATCGATGAATACCTGCGGTTAGCCGAGTCGCCAGCGCTATCGTCCTACAAATCTGAGAAATTCATCAGACACGATCTGAATATTTACCTCAATAATCTAGAGGAGCAGCAGGGTGAGTATCGCGAGCAGTTCGGTGCGCTCTCTCGAGAATACCTGTCCGCGATTGCTCTGGACAAAGATATTGATATTCACCCTATTCTGAAAGTCATTGTAGGACTTCTTAAGATTGGGGACGTCGAATCTGCGGTTGCCGCCCATAAGTTTCGCCTTGGTCGCGGGCCGTTGCCAGTAGATCTGTGGTCGGATGGTGGTCGGAAATATTGGCTGGACAAAGAGCAGATAGCTCGAAGCGGACTGGGCCGAGAGTGGTTTGACGTCACCTCTCTTGGCATTCATCTAGTGCCGTTCAAATACCGGAAATTCTCGGTGGAATCACGATCAGTAGAGCTGAATTCAACTTGCATCAATATTGATGTCTTGGTCGGCGATAAGGGTCGGTCATTGGAGTCTGGAATAGAGTCGGTTTCTTTGGTGCTCCGAAGGCGACGTGGCCAGTCCGAACTGTCGTTCCCAGTTAGGTGGGAAGTGATTTCGGGCACCGAAATGCATGTGTGCGATTCTGTGAATGTTGAAGAGATATTTTCGTATGACATGAAGTTTCATGAAAATTGGGACTTATGGATTGATGCGCGCAAGAAGTCCAGCGTAAAATCGTTTAGGGTCCCGCAATCGTCCGGGGCCACGCGGGCTTCTGTTCTGGAACTTCCGGCATCGAAAATGTTGACCGGAAATCAAATTACTTCATTTGCTACAGATCGAGGAAACTATTCACTCCGTGTAGAACAGTCCGGTCGGTTGGCAAACGGGCTAGCTTGGCGATATGCAAAGGCAAAGCGTCAAGCGCGAGCTATAGGGGCATTAATTGCCCGACCGTTCGAGGGCGTCGAGCGGAGCCGAGTTGGTAAAAAGGTGTCTAGTGTCGCGAAGAAGGCCGCAGGTGCAATTTCCGTACGGCGCCGAGTTAAGGCCAGTACGATCTTGTTTGAGGCGTATCGAGGGCGGCAGTACTCCGACAGTCCCAAGGCCCTGTCGGATCAGCTTCATGTTGAGCATCCTGAGTTTCGTCAATATTGGTCGTATAGGTACGAGCGCACGTTGGAGGAATTTCCACCCTACGTAACCCCGGTCAAATATGATTCCGTCGCCTATCATCGTATAGCTTCGGGTGCTGGCTATTGGGTTGATAATTTCGGGTTGGATCCGCGAGTCCAAAAGCATCGAGATACCATCTATCTGCAGACGTGGCACGGTGTTCCTCTCAAGAGATTGTTTTTCGATGCGCCGAAGGTCATGAAGCTGGACGATGCTAAAAAGGCACAGTATGGGTCCGATTTGGCTAGGTGGGATTTTTTGGTGTCTCAAGGTCAATATTTTGAGAACACGTTGGTTCGAGCCACCAATACTGCTGCGAAGTTGATCCGTTCTGGCTCCCCTCGCAACGATCTGCTCCTTGGTATGACAGACGATGACCGAGACAGACTGAAACATGAAATGGATTTGCCATTTAATCGTAAGATCGTTCTCTATATGCCGACTTACAGAGGAAAAGGTGAACGATCTGCGAAATATTCGTCTCTCGATTATCGAGTACTGTCGGAACAGCTTCAAGAAGAATGGTTCATGTTGTCGCGACAGCATTATTATCGGCGTGGCACCAGAGTTTCAAGGGATCTACGGGGCTTCGTTCGCGATGTATCAAAATATCCAAATGTTGAAGATCTGATGATGGTGGCGGATGTTTTGATCACTGACTTTTCTTCAGCTATGTTTGACTATTCTTTGCTCGAGCGCCCAATTCTCTATCATGTTCCGGATATGGACGACTACGAGAAAGTGGCACCTCGCACCTATGTTCCACTCGAGAATATAGCTCCTGGGCCACTATGTTTTGAGGAACAACAAGTTGTAGACGCATTGCGATCGGTGGCTTCAGGTGATTCTCAGATGGCGAGTGATGTGTCAGCGTTTCGGCAGAAATTTATGCGCCTCGAAGAGGGGAACTCTAGTTCGCGCGTGATTCAGGCGATCTGGGGGCATCCTTAACTACTGCTAACTATGCAACGATTTTTGTCTGCCGGCAGCGTGTGTAGCGTCTGACCTGAGTTGCACAGGTTTAGTTACCCTGGGCCAATCAGTGTCACCGGCTAGTTGGTAGCGCATCGAGGAGTTCCCGCGCCGCCGACGGAATATCCGGAGCGAACGTGATCTCCTGATCGCCAATAACGCCCGTGAACTCTCGCAACGGACGTAGCGTCGTGATGATCTTCTTCAACGAAGCCCCTGTCGCGTCTTGCATGAACCTCGCAACACCCAACGCGGTGAATACGACCGTTAGGTGTGCCTCGATCGCGTCCCTGGTCCGGTGGAACATCGGCCTGGCATCCAGATCAGTCTTCGACATCCGAAACGACTGCTCGACGTGCCATAAGTCGTGATAGTTGCCGATGACCTCGCGGGCCGACATGATGGCGGCCGGAATATTGGTCACGTAACCTTTGAATCCGGACAGCTTCATCGCCCGGTCATAAGCCCTCTCATCGAAGACATTCTGGGCCCCTTTCGTCTTCACGAGCCGTGCCGACTTCGGTTGTGAGTCTCCCTCGATGATGCTGATAGCTCGGTTGCGCTGCAGATTCAGAGTCTGCTCGTCGCGCATTGCACGCTTGCGCCGGTACTGCCACACAGCCCGCCACGCATCCGGAAACGACTCCGCGTCCCAGACTGGTTCGGCCTTCACTTTCGTCCGGGCAGGGTCGAGTCGTTTCTGGGCTCTTCGTAAACGAGAGTGTAGGTCAGTGATCTTCAAACACGGCGAGTCGCTGCCCGGATAGACGTCGAGGCCTTCCGATGATGGAAGTTCCTGAGTATTTGAAGCTTTGGGGACCACCCGATCGTGCGGTTGGGGACCACCGATATTGCCTGTGGGGGCCAGCAGCCGTGGACCTCGGGGCCACTGGCCGCCCATCAGCTCATCGTCACGGGTTCAAAGCAGCATGTTCTCTCATGTTGTGACTGCCGGTCTCGACCCAGACCGTGTTGTGCACGATCCGGTCCATGATCGCATCCGCGTGGACTCCGGATCCGAGTCGTTGATGCCAGTCCTTCTTCGCATACTGGGTGCAGAACACCGTCGACGCACAGTCGTAGCGGCGTTCGAGCAGTTCCAACAGCATGCTGCGCATCGACTCATCCGGATGATCGAGCAACCATTCGTCTATCACGAGAACGCTGAACGCGGCGTACTTCTTCAAGAACTTCGTCGTGCCCATCGGTTTGTCCAACGCCTGCGCCCAAGCTTCTTCAAGATCAGGCATGCGAATATAGTGCGCACGGATCCGGTGCTGGCAGGCCCGTTTGGCCAAGGCGCACCCCAGGTACGATTTCCCGGAACCGGTGAACCCTTGGAACACGACGTTCTGGCCCCGCTCGATGAAACTGCAGGTCCCCAGCTGGGCGATCACGTTCCGATCCAGGCCGCGTTCATCGACCCTATCGAGTTGACGCAGGTCGGCTGCCGGGTAGCGCAACCCGGCCCTGCGGATGAGTCCCTCGATTTTGGCGTGATTGAATACCGAATGGGCTTCATCGACGACCAGTCGCAACCGTTCGTCGAAGCTCATTCCCATGGTCAGATCCTCGTCTTGGGCCTCGAGTGCCTCCAGCAGGGCCATCGCGCCCATTTCGCGCAGTTTGCGCTTGGTCTCTGTATCGATCGAAGTCACCGAGTCCCTCCTGCATAGTAGGAGGCACCGCGGACGTAGCCGCCGTGCTCGACAGGTTCGGTCCGGGCGGGTCTGGTCTGGTCCTGACCGGTGGCAAGGAGCGGTTGCACATGCGCATACCGTGGCGACCGCACCGGCCCCGCCAGCGTAATCCGGCAAGCGGCTTCGACCCGGTCGGCAGAGTAGCGGCGAGAGAGTCTCAACACCGCCAACGCCGGGTTGACCCCTTGCTCGTCGATGGCTACGGACTCGAAGATGCGATTGATGACGACCAGCGTCGACGCCCCGATCCTCTCGGCCCATTGGCGTATCCGGGCCGCGTCCCACTGCTGGTATCTGTCCCCAGCAGGAAGGTCAGCATCATTCGTGCGATACTCATTGACCGCAGTCTCTGGCAGCAGCAGGTGAGTCGTGACTCGCTGGTCCCCGCGGTAGACTTCGAGGCTGCGGTCGGTGATGCGCAGATCGACTTTGGATCCGATGTGCTCAAACGGCACCGAGTAATAGTTGCGCGCCCAGCTCACATGCCCGTTCCTGGCCACACGCCGCCCATAGATCCACTGACTGATCTCGTAGGCCACCTGCGGCAGCGGTGTCAACAGCGGTTCCTCCTCCGTGGTGAAGACACTGAGCCTGGATCCGGGCCGCTTCTGGAAAGGTTCAGCATTATAAGCGCAGACTCTCTCCTCGATCGCGGCCGTCAACGTCGGCAGCGATGTGAACCGCCGGTCACGTAGCCCTGCGATCACCCATGTGGCGACATGTCCAACAGTATTCTCAACACTCGCCTTGTCTTTTGGTGCCCTGATTCTGCCCGGTAGAACAGCAGCCGAATAGTGGGCAGCCATTTCCCGATAGGCGTCGTTGAGCACGATTTCACCGTCGCGAGGATGAGTGATGACTCCGGTCTTGAGATTGTCGGGCACGATCCGCGGTGTTGAACCGCCGAAAGCGGTGAACATCGCCACATGCGCCCGGAGCCACGAGTCCTGACTCATGTCCAGGCTCGGGTGCACGAATGCGTACCTGCTGAAGGGCAGACACGCGACGAACAGATAGACCGTCTTCGGCTTGTCTGCCCCCGTGTGCAGTTGCATTGTCGGACCGGACCAGTCGACCTCGATGGTCTGGGCGGCTTTGTGTCCCACACGAGAAGCTGCACCGGTGACGAGGACGTGGCGCTGATAGGTGCGGCAGAACCGGTCATAACTCATCGCCGGATCACCAGCCGCAGCGCACTCATCGGCGTACTCGCCATGGAGGAGCTTCAGCGTCACCCCGACCCGGGCCATTTCCTTATGGATTGCCTTCCAGTCAGGTTGGGCGAACACGCTGTGATGGTCCCCGCGGCCCGGAAACAGGAGGCCATACACTTCACTGTCAGCACGGTCCTTGACATCATCCCACCCGAGTCCCGCAGCGTCGGCGGCCTCGAGGACCTGCGTGACCGATTTGCGTGACATTGCCTGGGAGCCAGCGATCGCTCTGCCCGAGAGCCCCTCGGCTCGAAGCTGTAACACCAGCTTGGCCCTGATCTTGCGTACCATTGATAATCTCCTTTCGCCGCGTGCCCAATACACGCGGTGAAAGGAGCTTATAGTTCGTGGCCCCCGCACACGCCATAGATGGTCCCGACGCCCACGATCACGCGACCAAGCAACTGGCCCCCGAGCTCACGATTGACGGCCCCCAACAAGACGGATATTCAAGTTCCTACACAATCCACACGGAAGACCTCGACGTGGCCAAGCCTACTTTCTCGAACCCGGACCTCACGACATTTTGCCGACTCAACGACCTCGACCTGACCTGCATCGGCCAACACCTGACTTGCACAGTCGGGGACGATTTTCCGGGTTCGACTGGCGTTTATGCTGGTGACCTCGCCGTCGCCTCCTGGTTCGGGACACTAAATGGGTCCGTAGAATAGGTACATGAGCCTGCGATTGAGAAAAGTCCCGACCGCATCCGGGGCAACCGCGGTCCAGATCGTGACGAAACGCCACGGCAAACTCACCGTCATCGACCACCTCGGCTCCGCCCACACCCCAGCCCAACTCGCAGCACTTGAAGAAGCCGGCCGCGAGAAAATCAACGAATCGACCGGTCAACTGGCACTCGACCTCGACACCGGCAGCAACGTCTCGACAACATCGCGTCGGCGGGTGAAGGGATCAGCATCGCGTTTGCTCATCGACACCATCCGCACCGCCTACGACCGACTCGGATTCGATGTCATCGATGACAATGCGTTCTTCCAGCTCGTCCTCGCCAGACTCGTCGAACCTACATCGAAATCCGACAGCATCCGGGTCCTTGACGAGCTCGGTGCTGAAACGAAACACCGCAACACGTTCTCTGCCTGCCTCAAACGCGTCATCGATAACGACTACCGATCCCTGATCGCCGGCAAATGTTTCGACTACTCAGTCGCCACGACAGGGATCTCATTGATTCTCTACGATGTCACCACCCTGTACTTCGAAGCAGAGAAGGAGGACAGTCTGCGTAAGGTCGGGTATTCGAAAGAACGCCGCGTCGACCCACAGATTGTTGTTGGCCTCCTCGTCGATCGGACCGGGTTTCCGTTAGAGATCGGGTGCTTCGAAGGCAACAAAGCAGAGACGTTCACGATGATACCGATCGTCAAGGGTTTCCAAGACCGCCACGGGGTCAGCGATATGGTCATCGTTGCTGATGCCGGAATGCTCTCAACCGCGAACCTCACAGAACTCGATGATGCCGGGCTGCGGTTCATCGTGGGTTCGCGGCAGACGAAGGCACCGAACGATCTGGCGACGTTCTTCACCTGGAACGGGACAAACACTGATGATGGGCAGCTCGTCGATACGCTGACCCCAAGGACCACAGTCGGGTTGGATAAGAACCGGACGCTGACTCGTGCTGAGCCCGTGTGGTCATCGGTTAAGCATCCGAAGGCGTGGCGGGCAGTGTGGCAATACCGACGCAAACGCGCCGTGCGGGACAGAGAGACACTGAATCTGCAGCGCAATCGGGCGATGCGGATCATTGATGGGGAGTCGAAGCCGAAGGCCGCACGGTTCGTGAAGACGAAGGGGTCGACGAAGGTCTTCGACGAGTCCAGTTACGACAAGGCGGTGGGTCTGGCCGGGTGGAAGGGGTACGTCACTAACATCGAGGCCAAGGTCATGACGGCGCGGGAGGTCGTGGGTTCCTATCATGATCTATGGCATGTCGAGCAGTCTTTTCGGATGTCGAAGACTGACCTTCGGGCCTGTCCGATCTTCCATCGCACACGGGATGCGATTGAGGCGCACTTGACGGTCGTGTTCACGGCGTTGGCTCTCGCGCGGTTCATGCAAGAGGCCACAGGGTTGTCGTTGAAGAAGGTCATCACCACGCTGCGGCCGCTACGAGAGTTCGTCGGCGAGATCGATGGGCACGAGCTCGTGTTCCCGCCCGATGTCCCGCCGCAAGCCGCCGAGCTCATCAGCAATGTCGAAAACTTTGGTCCCGGGCCGGGACACTAAAACTGTGCAGGTCAGGTCGAGGTCGTTGAGTCGGCAAAATGTCGTGAGGTCCGGGTTCGAGAAAGTAGGCTTGGCCACGTCGAGGTCTTCCGTGTGGATTGTGTAGGAACTGCCATCATTGGAAGGCCTCGACGTCTATCCGGGCAGCGACTCGCCGTGTTTGAAGATCACTGACCTACACTCTCGTTTACGACACTCCTATAGTGTTTCGTCAAGCGGCGGCCACCTCTTTTCTGGGGTGAAGAGTCTCGACGATGAGGGGGTAGAGCTGGCGGACGAGGTAACGCTTCAGGCAGCGGATGATTTCCATCTTGGTCTTGCCTTCAGCAGTTCGTCGCGCCACGTAGTCGCGGGTCTCCTGGTTGTAACGCAGCCGCACCATCACGATGTGATAAAGCGCGGAATTTGCCTGCCGGTCCCCAGCGCGTGAGGCTACCCTCGAATAGTGGACACCCAAGTTAGCGGGATTCGCAGTCCTGCTGGAAGGATGTTCAATATGTCAGATCAGAAGCGACAGCGTCGCTCTTATACCCCGCAATACCGGATCGAGGCCGCGAATCTCGTCATCGACACCGGCAGGTCCATCGCCGCGGTGGCGAAGGAAATCGGAGTCGGTGAACAGACCCTGGGCACCTGGGTCAAAGCTGAGAAAGACCGACGTCGCGTCGACGGGGAATCCACGGGCCCGTTGAACGAGGACGAACGGGCTGAACTGGCACGGTTGAGGCGGGAGAACTTCGATCTGAAACAGGACAACGAGTTCCTGGGAAAAGCAGCCTTAGATTCAAATCGTCAAGGCAACACCTCTGGTTTTCGGGTGGTGAGGTCGTGCTGGGCCTCGAGCGGTGTTCGGAAGCTCAAACACTTTCGGGGTCGGGTGTTGAGCTCATGAGCAATGACGTC
>NZ_FXZD01000044.1 GCF_900169145.1 Brevibacterium antiquum CNRZ 918
CTTAGACTCAAACCGTGAGTGCAACACCCCGTCAGCCAGGAGGCGAACATGGCCAAGATTGGACGACCAGGCCTACCCGAAGAAGAACGCCGAAGAGTCTGGGAGCTGTGGAAGGACGGTCACTCTTTCAGCCACATTTCACGCAGCGTCAAAGTACCGCCGGGATCAGTATTCTCCATCCTGAAACCCCGCGGCGGAATCTACTACCCCACCCCTCGTCCGGGAACGGCATCATTGACGCTGGCCGAACGCGAGGAAATCTCCCGCGGCATCGCAGCCGGCACCTCCATTCGGAGGATCGCATTGGCTTTGGACCGGGCTCCATCGACCATCAGCCGCGAAATCACCCGGAACAAGGGGGTGAATTCCTACCGAGCCGTTGATGCCAATGACCGCGCGCAACGGCGAAGAGGCCGACCCCAGCGGTTGAAATTACAGAAGAATCCAGCCCTGTGTAACTACGTGTCCAAGCGGCTGAAGCACTGGTGGTCGCCCGAACAAATCGCCGGACGCCTTGACCGTGACTACCCCGAGAATCGGCGAATGCACATCAGCGCCGAAGCCATCTATCGCGGCGTCTACCTCAACTCAGGACGGAAAGCCCTGCCGCACAATATCCACCACAATCTGCGCCGTCACCGACCGATACGCCACGGCAAGCATTACACCACGCGCGGGCAGTGGCGGTCTCAGATCAAGAATGCGCGTTCCATCGACGACCGCCCCGAGGCAGCGAAAGACCGCAGCGAAATCGGCCACTGGGAAGGCGATCTCATCCTGGGGCCGAACACCACCCAGGTGGCGACCCTTGTCGACCGAGCCACCCGCGTTCTCGATCTCGTCGCCACGCGCGGTCGCGACGCTGCCTGCGTCAAAGACCAGCTCATCAACCGCCTCAACCATCACAATCAGGTCCGAAGACGAGTCAGGACACTGACGTGGGATCGAGGGATGGAGCTGGCCGAGCACGAGGCCATCAGCCAAAGCACGGGTGTCGAGGTGTTCTTCGCCGACCCGCGCAGCCCCTGGCAACGAGGAACGAACGAAAACACCAACGGGCTGACGCGACAATTCCTGCCGAAGAAGACCGACCTCGGGGCCTACGACCAATCAGCTCTCGACGTCATTGCTCATGAGCTCAACACCCGACCCCGAAAGTGTTTGAGCTTCCGAACACCGCTCGAGGCCCAGCACGACCTCACCACCCGAAAACCAGAGGTGTTGCCTTGACGATTTGAATCTAAG
>NZ_FXZD01000045.1 GCF_900169145.1 Brevibacterium antiquum CNRZ 918
AAGGGGTATCCATCTTGGTGCCGATAGGTGGATCGGTGCGGGCTGGTGGTCAGGGAGTTCGGCGCCAGGGCCTGGGAGAGGTTGCCTGGTCGAGGCTACTGGGCCTCGAGCGAGGTCCTCTTCGCCCCTGCGGACGAGTCTTCTTCGGCTGGGAGTCGCGGACGAGATCGCGGTAGGTCACTGGGGACGCGTCCACGGCACGTTCCAGGAGGCGTAGGAACACCAGGCCGCGGTGGCGTGAGTTGCGCCGGTTGAAGCGGAAGACGAACTCATCGAGGTACTCGGGCAGGTGCTTGCCCGTGCCTGCACCCTGGTAGGTGCCCTCCAGGGTTCGTTTGGCCAGTGCGAACAGTCGGTGAACCGCCGGCAGTGACTCGTGCGCTGGCCTTCCCGAGGAGGCGACGTTGATCGCCTCGTGCTCATAGCCGTGAAGGGCTGGCGGGTAGGACCTGAGCCCGTCGGTGACCACGACCGAGTCCGTCGCTATGGTCTTCGCTGCGAAGGCCTTCAGCGACGCCGTGGTCGCGTCCTCGATCACGCCCATCCGAGCTCTGCCCCACCCGTGGTCGGTGATCTCGATGGCCCCGGCGACCAGGGTCTTCCCCAGCGCTCCTCGTCCCCGCACGCCGGGGCGGGGCCCGCCGATGAACGTCTCGTCGACCTCGACCCTGCCCGACAGCAGAGCGCTCTGGTCACTGGTCATGACCTGGCGGAGTCGGGCCAGCATCGCCCACGCGCTCTGGTACGAGCTGATTGGCAGCACCCGGTGCAGGTGCGCGGCCGGAACGCCCGTCTTCGAGGACGTCACCAGCCAGACCACCTCGAACCACACCGACAGCGGGATACGGGTCTTGTCGAAGATCGTGCCCGAGGTGACCGACACTCTGCGCCAGCAGCCCCGGCAACGATGCCGGCCCACCGTGTCGCGTCCGGCCGACGTCGAGGCGCAGTGCGGACAGCAGAACCCGTCTGGCCAGCGGAGCCAGTCCAGGTAGTCCAGGCACTCTGCGTCCGTGGGGAACCACGCCCGGAGCTCGGCGAGGTCGCGCGGGTAGTCCAGTCCGGGTTCGAGATCGTCGCCACTGCGCGCGCCGGTAGAATCGGCCACGACATACACCCCTTGACGGTGTAGTCCATGCCCCCGGCTGTTGACGCAGCGCGGGGGCCCTTACGTCACCCGACCCTACCCGGCAGACCGGCCCCGTCCATCGGCATCAAGATGGATACCCCTT